>JBCLPO010000086.1:0-518 GCA_041223105.1 Lachnospiraceae bacterium 54-53 | reverse complement strand
AAGATTGATAGGCACATAGGCCGCATAATCCTTGGCTTCCTTCCACGACTCATAGACATCTGGATATCCTGATTGGGTATCCTGAACCACTTCCCCGTTTTGATGCGAATACTTGTAATACTCTCCTGATTCCGGAATATCTCCGATCAGCTCCATAAGCGCTGCTTTGAATTTATTAGAAGCGTACAAGATATCTGTGTACAAGCCCCATGTCCCGGCATGAACCAAATAGTTCCCATTCATATTTCCAACATATAGGCCTCCGCTTTTAAGAGCTGCCTTCATCATCTTTTTTAACTCACCAGTCTTTAAAAACATAATTCTCCTTTCTATCTGCCCTCATGGCTCCGTTCGGCTGCCATTCGGACAAGATCAATCACAATGTTCAGTTCATCATAAGACAGCTGCCAGACGCTGTTTACCATTAAATCCGTGATTTTCGATGATACCTTAACAAGCTGCGCCATCCGGAAAGGCGGTATCTCCGAACCGGATGTATCTGGCAGCCTGTCCAAGCT
>JBCLPO010000085.1:0-520 GCA_041223105.1 Lachnospiraceae bacterium 54-53 | reverse complement strand
TTGGAGCGCAAGGGCTGTTTAACATCTGTACGCCTGTGTCCTCTGCCAATGCAAGGCCGGGAGATCTGATTTTCTTTGTGGGAACTTATGACACCCCCGGCGTATCGCACGTTGGTATCTATGTGGGCGGGGGAATGATGTTGCACTGTGGAAATCCCATTGGCTATGCTTCTGTCGAAACCAACTACTGGCAATCTCACTATTATTCTTTCGGGCGTTTGCCCTAATACTTGGAGGTGGTAACTTGAACGCAAAAATTGAGCGTGTAAGCAAGGACATACAGAAAACAAAGGAGAAAATCAATGAGTTTCAGACGAAGCTGCGGGAGCTGGAAAAGCAGAAAACCGAGCTTGAAAATACCGAAATCGTGGACGCTGTGCGGGGCATGGACATTTCCCTTGTTGACCTTGCGGCCCTGCTGAAAGCGGCAAAATCAAGCGGCGCCACTTCGGGCCAAGTTCGAGGTGTTGACAAAGCCCTGTAAAATTCCGCTCAAAGAAAGAAGAAAAGTACCGAGGCT
>JBCLPO010000084.1:0-641 GCA_041223105.1 Lachnospiraceae bacterium 54-53 | reverse complement strand
GTAAGTGCTCCAAAACAAGGCGTCATTCCATCTGCTCTTTAAAAATGGTATTCTTCCATCAATAAGATTACTGGAGGAAAATCATAATGAAAACTAACGATGTCATCCTGTGGAAGGAGCGCTTTGCTGACAGAGCAGCCAGTGGCTTAAAGGTTGAGGACTGGTGTAAAAGGAATGGAGTTACGAAACATGCTTATTATTACTGGCACCGTAAGATCCAAGGTGATCGGCTGGGGGTAATGGAAGATACATTCGTAGAAGTCCTGGTCAGTGATCCATCAAAAGAAAAGAAGGCTGGTGCAGCTAGTAGCGATATAATCATCAATTGGAAGGACTTTTCAATTGTTGTAAATGACGCACAACACATTCCATTCTTGGCAGAACTGATGCAAAAGCTGGTGAGGGAATGCTGAATCGTTTTACTGCTGATGCCAGGCATATCTATCTTGCGATTGGCGCTACAGACTTCCGCAAACAGATCAGCAGCCTTGTATCCATGGTACAGCTCCAGTTCGGAATGGATCCATTTGAAGAAGCCTGTATATTTATCTTCTGCAATAAGAAAAGAGATTCTGTTAAAATCCTGCGGTATGACAGAAACGGATTCATACTGGCACATAAGAAATTAATGGAAAAGATGA
>JBCLPO010000083.1:0-648 GCA_041223105.1 Lachnospiraceae bacterium 54-53 | reverse complement strand
AAGGAAGAAGAAGTAGGGGTTTTATATACTGTTGAGTCTTAAGTTTTCGCAAAGTGAGGAATGATTGCGGAGAAAGGCACAGAATGGAGTACGGGAAAGCTTGCTTTCACGGACGGAAAGCTGTGACTTACTCCATAAGCATCGCAGATGCGACCGAGAAAACCGAAGGTTTTGGAGGTGCAGTCATGGAATCGACTAATTGAATAAAGGAAACACCAAGAAAGAAAATTTCTGGTGCCGATGCGCTTAGGGGAGACACCCGTTCCCATCCCGAACACGATGGTTAAGACCTAAGCGGCCGATGGTACTATGCTGGAGACGGCATGGGAGAGCAGGTGGGTGCCAGATTTATTATGGGGGTGTAGCTCAGTTGGGAGAGCACCTGCCTTGCAAGCAGGGGGTCAA
This sequence comes from Lachnospiraceae bacterium 54-53, assembly GCA_041223105.1. GTDB lineage: Bacteria > Bacillota > Clostridia > Lachnospirales > Lachnospiraceae > Lacrimispora. The sequence continues at coordinate 243 of JBCLPO010000083.1, read as the reverse complement.
GAGTTCGAATCTCTCCATCTCCATTCGGTGAAGTTACGAAGGTGCACTTGGAAAAGCTGACGCTTTTCAAAGTTAAGGCGTTTACGCCTGTATGATCTTCTGACCGCATCGCGCATGTACCTTGAAAACCACATATTGAAATATATCTAGATAGAGTCTTTATTAGTAAAGACAATATCAAGACATCCGAGGTGTTACATCGAGAGATGTAACCAAACAAAACTCGTTCAATTACCGTGACGT
>JBCLPO010000082.1:0-756 GCA_041223105.1 Lachnospiraceae bacterium 54-53 | reverse complement strand
TAAAATCACACCTCACGATGTGAAGTCCTTTCCAGAACCGTACGTGCGGCTTTCCCGCATACGGCTCTTCATAATAACATTTACAGATTCCAGCTACGCATAGAGATTGTAGTACCTCTTGGGATATGCCAGCGGATAATAATAAAGCATCTGCTTAAATTCCTCCCAATTGTAGCTTTTCTTCTGACTCCTTCGATTCATCCAGCGGTATAACAGGTGCGTGGTGCAATAGTGATACTTCATCAGCGATGGTATGTTATACGTCACACCGTAATATCTGTAGTGTCCAACCAGTTTACGATTAAGGATCAGCATTATCTCTTTTAATGGCTTTGTTCGATTCTTCTTCAGCCACTGTTTCATCTCCTTCAGCTTTGTACGCATTCGTTTCCCGTTGGTTTTCGGTATGACACACAACTTCCCCGCCTGGTTTTCTCCGCAATAGAATGTAAATCCTAAGAAATCAAAGGTCTCGGGTTTTCCCTTGCCTTTTCGCTTTCTTCTTTCTTTCGCATATCTCCCGTATTCCACAAGTCTGCTTTTACTCGTCTCTATTTCCAACCCGTATTTACACAGCCGTATCTGCATCTCTTCGTAGTATCGTCTGGCTTCTCCCTTATGTTCAAAGCCTGCCAGGTAATCATCTGCATACACTACCAGAAAGCTCATTCCCCTTCCGCGTTTCTCAAAATATGCTTTGTACCACAACACCAGCACATGGTGCATGTAGATATTTGCAAGTATCGGACTGATGAT
>JBCLPO010000081.1:0-776 GCA_041223105.1 Lachnospiraceae bacterium 54-53 | reverse complement strand
AGCAGGCGGTATCCGTGCAAGGATTATAAAAGGAGGGAGATAACCCCATGCAGAAGTACTTTGAAAACTTAGATGATTACACCGACACCCGCCCGTCGCGCTTGATGGAGATTACCAAGCGGATCATTCCGGCGTTGATCTTTGCCGGCAGCCTGTTCCTGATGTTTGCGGTGTGTGGCGTTCTGGAAGCTTTGTGAGAGGGAGGTGGAAGCAGTGATAGAGATTTGGCTGGAGGACAAGAAAACGGGTTTACAGTGCGGAATAAATGGCGATGGTGAGTTATTTATTGGTGATGAATTTAGCGGAGGTAATGCGCCGGACACGCCGAAAAACCGAGAAATGATTGTTAGGGATTTTTACAGAGCAACAGGCCGTGCAGTTCCAAGGAGGTCGTAATGAGTGAAGCAAAGCTATTCTTTGTAAAGGTATTTTTCACTGATGGAGATTTCATGACAACCAAAATTAATGGAACCAGGGACGAAGTGGAAGCGTATTATGCCCCAGGCGAAAGTTTCAACCTGGGACAAACAGTGGACATTTTCAAGACAATTGAAAGGTCTGAAATAAGAGAGTGCTAAGAAAGGGGGAATCAAAATGGATAATCAGAAAGCAGCAAAGGTAAATCCGCTGAAAAACGCATTGAATTGTGTCAGGTCGTCTGATGCCAAAGACTTTGAAACAACCTTCTGCAGGGTGTCCGGGTATCTTGATGCGGAGGTGAGATACCAGAATCCGGATACATTGTGCCGGGTGGCAGATGTGCAGGAAATCTTTGA
>JBCLPO010000080.1:0-835 GCA_041223105.1 Lachnospiraceae bacterium 54-53 | reverse complement strand
GCCGTGGATATGGAGCGCATTGCGGCCATGAACCCGGAGACCGATAAGGAAACCGCACTTGAGAACAATTACACCTTAAAGATCAATAAACGGAAGCTGGAAAACGCGACCGCGGACATCACCAAAGAGACCCTGAATCGGACCATCTCAAACAACGAGCAGAACATCAGCACCGATCTGGTGAAGAATTACCAGGCGGTCCTTCAGGCAAAGGCTTCCTATGAGCAGGCGGTGGCGGAATATGATCTGGAAAGCAAAAACATGGATACTGCGGAACGGAAATTTCAGATCGGTTCTTTGAGCAGACTGGATTATTTAAAGCAGAAAAATGCATACAACACAAAGGGCATTGCCGTTAAGACCGCGGAGCTCACCTTGTTCCAGGCGGTCCAGACCTATGATAACGGAATCAGCGGCCTGGCGTCGACGGGAGGCTGATGAGAATGAGAAAGAGAAGTTTCCTGCCTCTTTGCATGGCGGCTGTACTGACGGTTACCCCGGTTATGCCGGCGTATGGAGCGGTGGGCCCCGGACAGACGGAGAACCCCATTCCCGACGGGGTGACGGAGGAGCAGTGGGAGAGACTGAACGATCAGTCCATTGAATTTGATGAGCTTCCGGATCTGGTGAGGTATTTTAACCCTGATATGCAGAACACGGTGGATACCATTCAAAACTCCTTAGGGGATATAAGATACATTCAGGGTGAGATGAAAGGCTATATCCGGGACTTAGAAAGCGAGGCAGAGGATTTAAAGGATTGGGGTGAAATAAGCAGCCCCGAAGGAATGCAGCAGTACATCACATTGAATACGATGGCGAAGATGATGAAAAG
>JBCLPO010000079.1:0-1001 GCA_041223105.1 Lachnospiraceae bacterium 54-53 | reverse complement strand
GACGATTGGTTTAGTGGGTGGAAATCCCACACGGCAAGGCGTAGCGAGCCACCGTTAGCGAGTCTTGGGTGTTGTCTGGTAACAGGCAAGGCTAAGCGTAGACAGTCAGGAAACAGGGTTGCAATGCTATTGAGCTTCGAAATTTTACAAAGTCTTAAAGGCCGACGCAGTTTAGCCATGCGGAAGGCAACATCACAGCAAAGGTTAAGCGAGCCTGCTGTGGCTTTGACGGAGTCAGAGGGCCAATCATGTTTTACAATGACCAGTCAGTCAACTGGAGAGAGCCTGTGATTTCCTGCAAAGCAGATAACTGCTGCATGCAGGTATGACGTACAACGATGACAAGGAGGAAATCAAAGGAGTCACAGGCAGTCGGACACTCTCATAGTACCAAAGAAGCCAGTAATGATGGCGGAGGGAAGGGGAGTGCATAATAACACTCTTTCTGAGGGCACATTTACCGCACTCAGGGGCGGGAGGATAAATGCAAACGAAATTAGAAAGAATAGCAGACAAATCGTCTCATGAAAGCCGACCGGTATTTACATCACTGTATCACTTGCCGAATGAGGAACTATTGCTTCAATGCCATAAAGAATTAGACGGAAAGAAAGCAGCAGGAGCGGATGGAATAACAAAAGAGGAATACAGCCAAAACTTAAGGGAAAACATCAGAAATCTGGTGAAAAGACTTAGGAACAAGGCATATAAGCCGAAACCGACCCTGCGGGTGTATATACCGAAAGCAAATGGAAAGAAGCGGCCGCTGGGCATTGCAGTCTATGAAGATAAAATTGTGCAATTAGGACTAAAGAAGATATTGGAAGCGGTATATGAACCAAAGTTTCAGGAGAACATGTACGGATTCCGGCCGAAACGCGACTGCCATATGGCAATCAAAGAAATGTGTATCAGTATCGTGCGAAAGCGTATCAACTATGTTGTAGATGCAGATATCAAAGGATTCTTTGACCATATGAGTCACGAGTGGACATTGAAGT
>JBCLPO010000077.1:0-1112 GCA_041223105.1 Lachnospiraceae bacterium 54-53 | reverse complement strand
TCTCTTTTTCTAGCCTCGGTACTTTTCTTCTTTCTTTGAGCGGAATTTTACAGGGCTTTGTCAACACCTCGAAGTTGTCCCGAAGTTAAAATCTCCATTCATCATCACAGTGGAGAGTACCACGCCGTTATAAGTTGGCTTGTCGTTAGACAGAAAGAAGCGGCTCGGTACTCCCTTTATATAAAAAAGGATAACCCGGACGGGCGGCGGCACCGCCCTCATGGGAATTTCACCCCGCCCCATGCTGATGGCGCGACGGTCAATGCTGTGAAGCGTTCAAACCGTAAGTATCATTGTATCAATCAAAAGATTATCGCCGGGCAGATTGCCATATCTGTCTTGTCATAGTAGGTAGGAATCGCTCACGCTCCGCTTGGTCTTTCCCCCTTTCCACGGGTGGTCTTGGCGTACCCTATGGCTTGGCTCCCTTTTGATTAAATGTATCCGGGTTATCGGTATTCAGTTGTCAAAGAACAGTAGATGGAGAAAAAACTCCTTCTAATAGTCATGTGATTTGAAGGACATATTCGGAGGGTAAATCAGATTATTTCCAAAAACTTCTCCATGTTTTTCAACCCCCTTTCAATGGATTCCCTGACTGCTTTTTCATTTACGCCCTCTGTTCGTGCAATATCGGATTTACTCATGCCGAGTATGTAGTGGGCATAAATCCGTTTTCCCTGCTTGTCCGGCAATGAAGCGATTGCGGAGTGCAGTAGTTCGGCAGTAATTTTGCGTTCGTAAATCTCACAAGGGGAAAGGGATACAAAAAGAATATCCTTTTCAATGCCGTCGTCAGCGTCCAATGAATAGTGGGCCTTATTATAGAAGCGGCGGCGAATGTAATTCTTCTCCGACCGCACTGCTTCCAGCAAAGCGTCCTTTATTTCATTGGGTATTTCAACAAAAAAGTCCAAATTATAAAACGGGTAAAAATCCCGCAGATTGATTTTAGCCATAGTATATTCCTCCATTTCAATTTTTTAGGGATTAGTGAATCGAAATGGAGAGGGAGGGGAGCGACAGCGGGGCCGTACTTCGGGCCAAGTTCGAGGTGTTGACAAAGCCCTGTAGAAAATCTGCTCACTATGATAAAATGAGAGTATGAAGGA
>JBCLPO010000076.1:0-1116 GCA_041223105.1 Lachnospiraceae bacterium 54-53 | reverse complement strand
AATATGGTGGCGCCCCTTTTTGTGGGCGGATCATGCTTGCAACATTTTCTCAGCTTGAAGAGGAGAAGCGATAGGAAGGTATGAAGGTGCCAACTAAAAAGAAATCCAGTGCTCCCAAGCAGGAAGAAACATATCTATGCTATATCTGCGGTAAGGAGATCCATGGGGAGCATGTACGTATAAAAACCAAGAGACGGAGTGAGCTGCATATACATTTCGAGTGTATGCCAGGAGGTGATAAGGAAAAATGGAGGAGATTAAACGATCAGGCTTAACACTGGAACAGGCTAAAATATTTGCCGATATGGGCATAGCGGATGTCAAAAATGGGTTTATTGAAACGGGCTATTATTTAAAAATGATCCGAGATAAAAAACTCTGGAAAGAGCAGAAGTATAAAAGCTTTGAGGCTTTCCTGGAGGAGAATTATGCAAAGGATAAGTCTTGGGCTTCCAGGTGCATATCCCTGTACGGGACATTCGGGAAAGAGGAATTATTCTGGGGAGAGCTGCCAAGTCTTAAACCGGAATACGCGGATTACAACGTCAGCCAGCTGATAGAAATGATATCTCTTCCGGAGGAAAAGCGGGAGCTGGTCACGCCGGAGACACCTGTCAAAGCAATCCGAGATATGAAGCCGAAGAGGGAGAAAAAAGTTGCGACGGTCGCAACTTCTGAGGCAGAGAAAAATGTTCCGGATCCGGAGGAAGTTGTTGAGGTGGAAAAAAGTTGTGATGTTACAACTTTTAAGCCAGAAGAAAAAGATCAGGATTCAGAGCCAGAAATTGATCATTTTTTTGACCGGAATGAATCCATAGATGATGCTTATGGCTGGGTTCGCGCACAGGTTGTAAAGGAGTATCTGGAAGGTGGATATAAAAGCCCGGGCAAAGAATGCAAAGTTGAGATTTGCGGGGAAGAATACTGGGTTATCAAAGGTGCGGAAGTCACAACATTTTATGATGAGCGTAAGGGGTATCCCATCAAAGGCGTTACGTTTGACGTTGAAAATACAAGGCTGGAACGGGAATATAATTTCTTTTTCGGCAATAAGGAGGAGGCTGAGTCCAAGGAGTCAGAAGAAGAGCAGGAAGCTCCTCCGCAACAAGGGTCAGG
>JBCLPO010000075.1:0-1117 GCA_041223105.1 Lachnospiraceae bacterium 54-53 | reverse complement strand
AGCAAAAAGACCGGGTAAAGGAGCCGCCGGCAAAACGGAGAAGCCGGGAACGTGAGGAACGGTGATACTATACAAGCGCAAGCGGGATATTCATTTGCATGTCATGGTTACAGCAGATGAATTTGACACAATTAAACAGCGTATGGCAGAAGCCGGGATAACCAACGCAGGCGCATATATCCGCAAAATGGCGCTCAATGGGTATGTGCTGAATGTTGATCTTTCCCCTGTGCGGGAGCTTGTTTCCCTGCAACGCAGATGTGCGAATAATCTGAATCAGGTTGCCATTCATGCCAACACCTACGGCGTGTATCCGTCCGAGATTACAGCCCTGCAAAAAGATTATGCCGAGCTATGGGGCAGGGTTTCCGATATTCTGGAACAGCTTGCGGCGGTTACAACCATATAAAGAACGGGAGCGGTGGCAATCTGCCCCCGCTCCCTCTGTTCTTTTATGTGCAAGCTCTAATCCTTGACCATGCCCGCAATGTATGTAATGACCTCCTCCGGGGTAGGCCGTTCCCCTTTGTGGGGGATAGAACTCCAAAATACCTGTGCCTGCGGTTCGGGACTTTTCATGCCCTCCGTTATGGCAATTTCAATTTCGTGGCGTACAGATTCTACGCTCACACCCTTTTGTTTGGCAAGTTTTTTCAGTGCCTTTTTTGCTTTTGCAGTATCCATTTTGATTCTCTCCTTTAGCCTGACTGTGTAATAAGTCTAACAAGACATTTTAGAACTTATATCCTAATTCTACTAAGTGCATACTATATATGTCAATGATATGGACTATTACATAGGGAGGGCTTCCGATGGAATACGGAACGATTAAAATAAAATTAGACGAACTGATAAAAAAAGAGGGTATCAGCAAAAACAAATTAAGCCACAGAGCAGAGATGCAGCGTTCTCAAATTAACAATTACTGCAACAACAAGATAAGCAGACTGGACATTGATGTTCTCGCCCGGATATGCACGGTGCTTGATTGTGAGATAGGCGACCTGCTGGAATTTATCCCGGCGGAAAATAGCAATTCTGACGAAAAATAAATGAGCCGCAATTACCACTTACAGGGTGATTGCGGCTTTTCATATAGCTGACTTCGGGCCAAGTT
>JBCLPO010000074.1:0-1278 GCA_041223105.1 Lachnospiraceae bacterium 54-53 | reverse complement strand
ACTGGCCCTGCCGGACCTATCGGCCTTACCGGTGATACTGGCCCTGCCGGACCTATCGGCCTTACCGGTGATACTGGCCCTGCCGGACCCATTGGAGCTACCGGTGATACTGGGCCTACCGGTGACACTGGGCCTACCGGACCCATCGGTCCTACCGGTGACACTGGCCCTGCCGGACCTATCGGCCTTACCGGTGATACTGGCCCTGCCGGACCTATCGGCCTTACCGGTGATACTGGCCCTGCCGGACCCATCGGTCCTACCGGTGACACTGGCCCTGCCGGACCTATCGGCCTTACCGGTGATACTGGCCCTGCCGGACCTATCGGCCTTACCGGTGATACTGGTCCTACCGGTGACACTGGCCCTACCGGACCTATCGGACCTACCGGTGATACTGGCCCTACCGGACCCATCGGACCTATCGGCCTTACCGGCGATACTGGCCCTACCGGCTCCACCGGACCTATCGGCCTTACCGGTGATACCGGACCTACAGGGCCTACAGGTACTGCTGGGTTATCAGAATATGCTTATATCTACAATCTGGATGCTCAAGTTGTTGCTTTAGAGGCAGATATACTATTTAGTACCAATGGAATTATCGTTGGTACCATCACACATGCACCTGGAACATCCACGATCCAATTTGGTAGCGCTGGCGACTACGCCGTTTGGTTTTATACTGCGGGTGTAGAGCCCAACCAATTTACTGTCTTTCAAAATGGAGCTCCCGTTACTGGAGCAGTATATGGATCAGGAGCTGGTACCCAAGCGAATCCAGGGATGGTAATTATTACTGCCGCCGCATCCGATTTCTTAACTATACGAAATCACACAAGTTCTGCTGCGGTTACGCTACAAACTTTGGCCGGAGGAACACAAGTAAATGTTAATGCTTCAGTATTGATACAAAAGTTAAGCGCTTAGGATATACGATTCATCAGAAAGCGGATCAGCCAAAGCAGTTGAGGAACCATCATCCAACTGCTTTGGTTAGATTGCATGCCCAATTTGGATCAGTCAATTCTATTCTTCCTTTTTTAACCATTCAATTTTCTTCCCACATTTTTCGCAGAAAGCTTTATTGAAACAGTCCGTCACATCCGCTCCACAATGTGGGCAATATCCTTGCAGATCGCAATCCGCTGGTGCCCATACACCAGTAATCGCCCGGGGAATGCTTTTACAAACAGAACTCTTCATTTTTATATCCATTCCTTTCGCTTCGCTCAAGGCACAAAACGCTATGAAAAGCAAGTTGTGTCTAAGCGGTTT
>JBCLPO010000073.1:0-1505 GCA_041223105.1 Lachnospiraceae bacterium 54-53 | reverse complement strand
GGTTATGAATAAAGTTTAGTGTAAATGGAATAATCACTCAATGTTCTGTTAATGATTTTGTTGTAGCATCATTTGGGCAACGCTGAGGAGCGACCCTACGCTTGCTGCGGCTTATACGATGAACGGTAGAAAATAGGTCTGCCGTTTTTTCGTTCATCGGTAAGCCAAAAGCGCATAAACCTCAGGGGGTTGGGGACAGCGTCCCCGCTCTTTAGGCTGCAAACCGATCTGCAAAGTAGATCATGATCTGGCTGTATGCCATTGCCCAGTCCCGCGCAGGCATCGTCCATTTTTTCTCAATTTCTTTCACTGACAAGTACACCACCTTCCTGATCGCATCATCCGTAGGGAAGATGCATTTACTCTTTGTGAATTTTCGCACCATCCGATGATATGACTCTACTGAGTTGGTGGTGTAGATCAAATGGCGGACTTCTCCCGGATAATTAAAAAATGTTGTTAATTCAGCCCAATTTCCATCCCAGGAACGAAGAATGGACGGATATTTCTTATTCCATTTTTCCCGGAATTCTTCGAGAGCATACTCTGCATCATCAAGATTGACTGCCCCATAGATTTTCTTTAAGTCGGCACAGATTTCTTTCCGGTCTTTGTATTGCACAAACTTTGTTGAATTCCGTATCTGATGAACGATACACAGCTGTTGTTTTGTCTTTGGAAAAACTGCATGAATCGCTTCTCCCAATCCCTTCAGATTATCATGGCAGGCAATAAAAATGTCCATTACTCCGCGTTTTTTAAGGTCTGAACAGATTGATGCATAAAAGCTCGCACTCTCATTTTCAGAAATCCAAATGCCTAATATATCTTTTTGTCCTTCCATGTCAATCCCAAGAACAGAATAAACGCATTTGTTGATGATTTGGTTGTCTTTTCTACTTTTAAATATGATACCATCAAAGTAGATGATAGGATATATTGACTCCAGCGGCCGATTCTGCCACTCATTTACTTCCGGAAGAATTTTGTCTGTTATTTTAGAAATCAGTGTTTGTGGAATCTCAGCCCCGTAAATCTCCCGCAGATTATCCTCGATATCCCGCTGGCTCATGCCTTTTGAATACATTGCCATAATTTTTTGCTCAATTTCGTCCGTCCTGGTCTGCCTCTTTTCAAAGATCTTGGGCTCGAAAGCACCGTTGCGGTCACGTGGAATTGCAATTTCACTTTCCCCATAATCACTGATGATGGTCTTGCGGTTGTAGCCGTTTCTGCTATTGCCGGAATTATTTCCCTCAATGCTGTTTTTTTCATAGCCCAGATGTTCGTCCATCTCAGATTCCAGCATCTGCTCAATGGTTCCAGCAAACAATCTTTTTAGTTTTGACTGAATATCTCCCGTGCTATGGCAATCTTGCATCAGCAGACTCACCAGTTCCATTTCCTTGTCTGTAAGAATGTTTTTTGATTGTCTCATTTTGATAACCTCCGTTTTGTTTGTTTTGGAGATTATTACCATTTACACGGTTAAAAATTCAGCCTCG
>JBCLPO010000072.1:0-1546 GCA_041223105.1 Lachnospiraceae bacterium 54-53 | reverse complement strand
TCGAGGTGTTGACAAAGCCCTGTAAAATTCCGCTCAAAGAAAGAAGAAAAGTACCGAGGCTAGAAAAAGAGAAAAAAAGAACGCCCTATGGCGTTATCCCAGAAACTTTACCATTCGCTTTAGATTTAATGCCGTCGCCGATAAGAGGCAGTGCTCCTCTGCCGCCTCGATTCCCTGCCTTAATAGGCCTTTTAAATTATGGCGTGCTTTCTGCGCCGCAAAGCTGCCCTCACACCAAATCTGCCGCAGTTTGAGAATGTGCCGGTGGAGAGGTGTTCCATCCCTTTCCCGCTGCTTTTTCACTGCTTCCTCAAAAATATTTACTCGTATGGTCCGGCTCCGGTGGCTCCGGCTGACACATCGGCTTAACATGGAACAGGTATGGCAGTCCCTCCGGTCAGCCCGGTAGATTCGGCAAATGTTCGATTCCTCCCTCTCAAGACTGCGCAGGGTCAGTTCTTTTCCAGCTGGGCATTGGAAACAGTCTTTTTCTTCCTTATACTCAAAATCTTCCCGCTTGAACTCTACCTTGTAAGTTGCCCCTCCGGTTGCTACCGGCGTGTACAGCCGGATACCCATCTCCTCCAGCGTCCGGCAAATCAGGCTGGCGCCATAGGCGCTGTCCGCACCGGCTGCTTTAATCTTCAGACCCAAATGATTCTTTATATACTCAATACGTTCAAGATAGGGCTCCGAATCGTTGGCATTCCCAGGCGTTACTGCCACATCCACCACGATTCCGTGGGCCGCATCCACACTTTGATGGCTCAGATAATGCATCCCTTGCGGCTTCCCTGGTCTATGCAGCATTCCCGCGTCCGGGTCGGTGGTACTGACTGTCCTTTGCACCTTCGCTCTCTCTTTTTTTGCCCGTCCAGTACGCTGCGGCTTAATTGCGCCAGAGTTTTCCAGCCGAGTCCGTTCTTGTGCCTCATAAACGTCCAGACGCTCCATGTAACCCGTTGTTTCACGCTCTGCCTGTATCTGGATGTTCTTTTTGAAGGAAGCATTCGCTTTCACATGCGTGGAATCGGTTAGAATGAGTTCCTCTTTTACCAATCCCTTTTCCATACACTGCCTCAAAATTCCCTCAAACAAGCGGCGGAATACATTTTCTCCCTGAAACCGCCTGCGCCGGTTCTGTGAGATGGTGGAGTGGTCTGGAACACGCTCGTCCAGATCAAGGCCCAGAAACCAACGGTATGCCATATTTACCTGGATCTCCTGTTCAATTCGCCGTTCCGATGCTACGCCATACAGGAATCCAATCAGCAGGTATTTCACCAAGACAACCGGATCTATACTGGGCCGTCCATTGTTCTGGCAGTAGCAGTTCCTGGTTTCCTCATAAATGAAAGAGAAATCAACCAACTGCTCCACTTTGCGCAAGAAGTGATTTTCGGGTACAAGATTTTCTATCGTGATCATGTGAAATTTTATTTGCTTATTTTCTATCCGTGTCATCATTGGCAAGTTCCCCCGTTCCTTCATACTCTCATTTTATCATAGTGAGCAGATTTTCTACAGGGCTTTGTCAACACCTCGA
>JBCLPO010000071.1:0-1671 GCA_041223105.1 Lachnospiraceae bacterium 54-53 | reverse complement strand
CATTTTTATATCCATTCCTTTCGCTTCGCTCAAGGCACAAAACGCTATGAAAAGCAAGTTGTGTCTAAGCGGTTTTCTTCTTATAATGATTCACATAGGGATACTCGGTACACTACAAATCACGGGGAGGTGAGTGGGCTGTCCGGCTTGCCGGATGACCGTATTTTTATATGTGTAGTTCGCCTTTTCAAGCACAAATAAGTGTCGCTTCGAGCACGTAACCTTATCTTTGTATAAACATTCTCGTTTATGGCTTAGGCGTTCAGTCAATGCCGCTTCTCCCTATCATTCAAATGAATCCCGATTCAGAAAGGAGTCCCTATGGCTTTAAAAATTGTGTACAAAATTTGTTGTGGCATTGATGTCCACAAGACTTTTGTAGTGGCTTGTATCGCCACAACCGACAAACATGGTGTTACCACCTACAAGCGCCACCGCTTCTCTACTTTCACAACTGGTTTGAGAGAGCTGTTAAAGTGGCTGCTTGATCAGGATTGCAAGGATGTTTGTATGGAATCCACCGGTAAATACTGGATTCCCGTTTTCAATGTATTGGAAACTGACTGCAACATTACCCTTGCTCATCCAAAGTATGTTAAAGCTATTCGTGGTAAAAAAACTGACAAGAAAGATGCGAAATGGATTGCTGACCTCTTTAAGCATGATCTTGTCGCCGGTAGCTACATGCCGCCTGCCAATATTCGGCAGCTTCGCGACTTGACCCGTTACGACTACAAACTGACCTGCTTCAAATCGAGTGAGAAGAACCGTCTACAAAACTGTCTCACAGTCTCCAACATTCAGTTGGCGAGTGTTGTCTCGGACACTTTTGGTAAAAGTTCTCAGAAAATCCTTGATAAGATTCTGGAAAATCCTCTTGATACCTCTTTTGATATGGAACCTTTAATTCATGGCTCTTTAAAGAAAAAACTTCCTGAGTTAGAGCTCGCCGTTGACGGGTATATTTCCCCGGAGCAGGCTGGTAAATTAAAGATCATCAAAAGTCACTATGAAGATATAGAAACCCGGAAGACGGAGCTAAGGCAGATAATCCATGCGCTCGCCATTCCCTATCAGCACGAAATAGATCTTATCCTAACCACTCCAGGGATCAAAAGTGAGTTTACTGCCATCACCATCATCTCCGAAATCGGAGTTGATATGGAGTCTTTTCCTTCGGCGAAACACTTATGCTCATGGGCTGGACTTACACCAACCAACAATGAAAGTGCAGGGAAGAAAAAGTCTGTCCGGGTTTCTAAAGCTGGATGTTATATCAAACCACTTCTGGTGCAGTGTGCAAACGCTGCGATTAAAGGTGATAAACATCCGGAGATCCGCAATCGTTATTTACGGATCAAGAAGCGTCGCGGCCACAAAAAAGCAATCATTGCCATTGCCAGAATGCTTCTAAATGCATTATACAACATGTTGAAGAAAAATGAACCTTATAATGCAGAACTTTACCGGAAATCGGATGTAATTCCTATTGAGCGGGAGATTACTATCGAGCAAGCTATTATCTTAGCACAATATCAAGGTTACAGAATCAAGTCAGCAACTGAATAACCTTAACTTTTTAAATATTCAATTTTTATTAGCCACCGTAAGATGGCTTGTTTCTTATGCCCTTATACGAATGGATACTTTTTACTATTCTTTTTCAACCTT
>JBCLPO010000070.1:0-1680 GCA_041223105.1 Lachnospiraceae bacterium 54-53 | reverse complement strand
AAGTTTGAAACTTAAATGTGGCAGTTGGCCAGTAAAGAAGAGTATAGCAAACAAGCCATTCACAATTCGTGGATGAGAAATAGTTGAAAGTTATAGAATCAGGCTTAAGCAGTAACAACGGAATCGTCTGTTATGGTATAGCCTCTCAGTCTGAGAAGTTCCAGAGCCTGCGCTTTTGTCAGAATTTTTGATTCATTCACAGGGCGGTGCTCTAAAAAACCTTCCGGGGTATATGGCTCCAGCTTACTCAAGATGTTCCAGATAGCGGTCAGGAGCATCTTGCAGACAGCAATAATAGCCTTTTTGTGACCCCGGCGGGCCTTGATTCTGCGATACCTCTCTTTGAACTCAGGATGCTTTTTTGAGTTGATAAGCGCATTGGCAACCTGAACAAGAAGAGGTTTCAAATAACAGCCGGCACGGGAAATACGGGTGGATTTCACCTTACCGCCGCTTTGGTCATTGCGTGGACAGCAGCCAGCCCAGGAAACAAGATTCTTAGATGACTCAAACACCGACATGTCGGGACCAATCTCAGAGAGAATGGCGATAGCGGTCATCGGATTGGAATTGAATCCTGGAACAGTGCGAAGCAAATCCAAAACAGCAGAGAACGGGCTGGCAACCAGAAGTATTTCCTGCCCGATGCTCTCCTTGTGGGCTTCAAGCTCGTCGATATGCGAGAGACATTCACGAAGTTTGAGAGCCTGCTCGGGGGAGATCGCTCCATCAACAGCGGATTGTATCTCTTCCATGGGAGTTTTGCAGCGGGTATCGACAAAAGGAGTGACGTCAAAGGCTTCACCCGGATGATCAAGTATGTAGTTGGTGATGGAACGGGAAGATTTGCCGAAGACATCACTGAAGACATCATCAAGCTTTAAGTTTGAGACAGTCAGGCAGTTCTGAGCCCGGTTCTTCTCACCGGCCAACATATTTGTAAGTTTGAAACGGTACCGCATCAGATCACGGAGGTGACGGATTTCAGGCGAAGGGATAAAGCTGGGCTTGACCATATCACACATGAAGAGGTCACAGATCCATTTTGCATCCTTGCGGTCGGTCTTGTTGCCCTTTTGGGGTTTTGTGTACTTGGGATGAGCAAGAGTGACCCAACAGGACTTTTCGAGGATGTTAAACACAGGAATCCGGTACTTGCCGGAAGATTCCATGCAAACTTCTGTACAGGAGAATCCCGCAAGCCAGTCAGCCAGCTCCATAAGTCCTTTGGAAAAGGAAGAGAAGCGAGCTTGGTGATACTCCGTACGACCGTTAGCATCGGTGATTCCAATGCAGGCATAGATCCAGGTTTTGTGGACATCAAGTCCACAGCAGATTTTACGAAAGATTTTGAACATGAAGTTCCTCCTACAAAAATATTTGCAGGGCTGGCAGGGACTGGCCGTCCGGCGAAATCGAGTCAACTTCGGAAGAGATAAGTTTACGGGCTACTTGTTTGCGCCATTCATTGATGCCTAAACGGACGACCGACACCATATAAAGATACGGGGTTGCCGCTATACAGCCCCGCCACTCACCTCCCCGGGTTCTGTAGTATGCCAGAGACCTACAGAACAAATATAACAGGGAGAAACAACAAGCGAAAGACTGGGAGGTTGCAAGAACGTGTTTCATAACCTCATCGGTGCCTTTCGCAGAAAGGCGGATTTATAAAGATGA
>JBCLPO010000068.1:0-1862 GCA_041223105.1 Lachnospiraceae bacterium 54-53 | reverse complement strand
TTCCCCCGTTCCTTCATACTCTCATTTTATCATAGTGAGCAGATTTTCTACAGGGCTTTGTCAACACCTCGAAGTTGGCCCGAAGTAAAAGCGGCCTGTTACAAGTCGCTTTTCTGCCGTATCTCCATGACGAAAGCAATACGGATTTCTTACATGTTCCAAAATCCGGGCTGATCGTTCTCTTTTGGTGGTTGTGTGTAAGCATAAAAAGAGCCGATAATTGTAGTTATTTTCTGAATATGTCAATCGCATGGCTCGAAATGCCCAATAAATCTTTGCGCTCGCAAGTAGCAAAGTGATATTTCAAATACAACTCAAATGTTACATCGTCCATAGCATCCACCGCTTCGCGCATAAATAAGGCACAACCGTCTGATGCAACGTAGTGCAGTCGGGATACGGGAAATACAGACATCAAATCATCGATGTTTTCTTTACGGACAAGTTCAAACAAATCCTTGGGCTGGGACTTGGCCGTAAATGTTTTGGGGTCAATCAAGCCCTTTTCAATATATGCGGCGACACTGATATTACCGCGTTTGAACCCTTCGTCAAGGAGACAACCATCGGATATAACATACGCGGCAAAAATCACGCCTCCCTGTTTAGTTACACGAATTGCCTCGCGCAGAGCTTGTTGTTTATCTTCTGTGCTATAAAGGTGGTACAGGGGACCTAACAATAGCGTAATGTTATATTGATTGTCTGATAAAGCAGACAAATCCATAGCGTTACCCTGAGTAATTGTTATATCTTCATCTGATTGAGTGTTTTGACGGAAAATCTCTATATTATGCTCTACTAACTCCACCGCGTCAACGGTATATCCCTGACGTGCCAGGGCGTGGGAATACCGACCAGTTCCAGCACCGATTTCAAGCACACGGTCATCGGGTCTTATATACTTCTCAATGTAACGCATAGTGGTGAGGAACTCAACTGATCCATGCTTTAAGGCCAGCCGACTGTCCTCGTCATAATTATTGTAAAAGTCAATTAAGTATTGGTTTGTTTTCATATTACACCTCTTCAATATTAGTTAGTAAAATTCCAATCTGGTTTTTCTTGTCTTATAAAAGCTGATAATATATTTATCAACATTTTTTCAATATTATTTCTATCTAATGTTAATTTTTTCGTCGCTGTTAAGACTGCTATGCCATGAGTATAAAGAAATAAATCCAAGAATATTATTTTTGCGCGTTCTAACTCTACTCCAATGGTTTCCGAAAAAAATCTTGCTCTTTTTTCATTGTCAATTTCTTTATAAAAATCCTTTACCTCTGCCATTTTCAAATCCATATCGTTTATAAATAACAAAATAAATAAATGTGTTTCTTCTTGAGCAAATTCAATATATGAAAGGGGATGGATTAAATAGGGACTGACATTTACAGAATTACGATAATTAATTACATACTGATTATAGTATTCATATGCGAAAGCAAGGAATTCGTTTTTTAATTCATCCATATTTTCATAACAAGTAAAAATTGGTCGAGTAGAACATTGCAATTTACATGCAATGCTCCTCGCATTTACAGCTTCAAATCCCGTTTCTCTTGTAATATCCAAAACAGTATTTAAAATCATTTCTTTCGTTATTTTTGCTTTAGGTGGCATATAAGTTTACCTCACTATTAACGATTAACGTTTTGATATGATACGTTTGTTATGTAACTATTGTTATATATTAATTCAACTATGTCAAGAGGGAGTTTTGCATTTTCTTGTCTTAAAAAGCAAACCACGATTTTTGTGTCATTTTTGGGCTTACGCTAACCTGCAAGCAGGGCAACTGTGGCCACAGTTGCACGTTTTGAAGATTTTCCCTTACGAGAAATCTTCAAAACTGCTTGTTG
>JBCLPO010000067.1:0-1890 GCA_041223105.1 Lachnospiraceae bacterium 54-53 | reverse complement strand
TATCGGGTAGGAGGCTAATCATTAATTGATTAGCCGACCTCCCACACCGCGCGTACGTACCGTTCGGTATACGGCGGTTCTCTAGTTTTCACAAACTTTCAGATAATAGTCCGACATGCCAATATATCCGAGTCGCGCTATTACTTTATTGGTCAGCGCTATATTTAACATCTTCGCTGTCCTCCAGTATCCTTTTCTACTGTTGGCTAACTGATGTACCTGCCATTCTTCCAGCTTTAATGCACCAAGATTTCGGTATCTTGTCTTTATTTTCTTCCATTGTTTCCAATATACGGCCCGGATTCTTCGCCGCAGCCATTCATCAGTCTCTGTCATCAGTCTCTTCATATCTGCCAGCTTATAGTAATTTATCCACCCTCTGACATACGTTTCCAGCTTCTGTCTCCGGCAGGCATTACTCCACCCTTTATTCTTTTGGGTCATTTCCCTCAGTCTGTCTTTCATTTTTCTGACTGTCTCCGGGGCGATCCGGTATCTGCACTTTCCTCTGTTCCTGTAAAATGCATATCCCAGATATTTTTTCCTGCTGATATGGGTTACCTTTGTTTTGGCTCGGTTCACTTTCAGGTACAACTTTCCCTCAATATATGGGATTATCTTTTCAAGCGTCCGTTGTGCACTTCTTCTGCTCCTGCAGAAAATGATTGCATCATCTGCGTATCTCACAAATCGATGCCCTCTGCGCTCCAGCTCTTTATCCAGCTCATTCAGTATCACATTTCCACACAGCGGACTCAACGGTCCGCCCTGGGGCACACCCTCTTGTGTCTTCTCAAAATATCCATTCTGTACCATTCCTGCATTCAGATATTTGTGGATTAATGATTTCACTCTCCCGTCCTTTATCGTCCGGGATAGCGTCTCTATTAATTTGCTGTGGTTCACTGTGTCGAAAAACTTCTCCAAGTCCATGCTCACCACATAACTATATCCCTCTTCCACATTTCTTTTGCAGGCTTTCAATGCGTCATGCTGACCTCTTCCCGGTCTGAATCCATAGCTGCCGTCTGAAATCTGCGGTTCGAATAATGCTGTCAGTTCCTGTGGGATTGCCTGCTGAATGACACGGTCTGCAACCGTTGGGATTCCTAATTTTCTGATCTTGCCCTTTTCTTCTTTGGGTATTTCTACCCCACGGACTGGGTTGGGTTTATATTTTCCCTCCCTTATCTGCCGGACTATTTCGCTCTGGTGCTCTCTTAGGTAGGGCAGAAGCCTATCCACCTGCATTCCGTCAATTCCACCTTTGCCTTTGTTTGATTTCACTTTCTTATATGCCTTATTCAGGTTATCTTTCTGTAAAATCAGTTCCAGCAGATTATCCGTCCAAAAGTTTGTGATGATGTCGTTGTTTTCAGTAATCCTCTGATAGACGGACACTTCCGCATTCTCTTTCTGTTTTGCAGATACCATTTGCAGATAGTCTTCCATATGAAGTTGTCTGTCCTTAAACCCATCTCTGGTTACTTTCATTTACTCACATCTCCTAAAGTTCAGTCCTTCCCGCTGCGTTTGCAACCGCTGCGGTACTATGACTTCTCGTGATAAATCTTGTTTCAACCGTATCCACAAATCTTTTATTGCTTTGTCTACGTCCACGAGACCTCCCCGGGTACTCACACGCTCTTTCCCTCTTATACTCGCTCCATAAATACTAAATACAGTTCCGTGCAGTTATTGGACTTTGGTTTGTTATGCAACCTAATCCCTGCATTTAGCCTCAGATGCAGAAAGCCAGAGTTTTGCCTAATCCTTTCTTCAGATTCCACCTCACGATGGACACCCTTGGCTTCGGCTGTATCCTTCCCACTGCCGGGTGGATTGGGGACTTTCACCCGTTAGAACGTGTGCCCACCGGGCACACATAAA
>JBCLPO010000066.1:0-1940 GCA_041223105.1 Lachnospiraceae bacterium 54-53 | reverse complement strand
GAGCATAGATTCGTCACGCAGTCGGACGGAAGCGCCGTCTCAAAGTCGCCCATGGAGATGTTTGACAGTGTGGAGATTGATAACGATCTCCTGATGGTAGACAACGCCATCCGGGAATATTACGGGATTCAGAACCCCAAAAACATAAAAAAGGAGGACTAAAAGCATGATTAAGAAACCAGCAGGGTACGATGAGGCCCAGGCCTATACAGGGGAGTCCGTACAGCTCCCCAAGGGGAAATATGTATGCTCAATCGTTCAGGTGGCCACACAGACCTCTACAAATGGAAATGAGCAGTTTGTGATCCTGTTTGATATTGCTGAAGGAGAGCATAAGGATTTTTATAAAAAGATGTTTGAAGCAGCCAAGTCCCAAAACGGGAAAAATGCCAAATGGAAAGGTGTTTTTAAGCAGAACATGGATGGGAAAGGTGTTTCATGGTTTAAAGGTGCCATTACCAGTATTGAGAGGTCAAATAACTTTACTTTCCAGTGGGACAAGGAAGGAAATGAAAAGACCCTGGTGGGTAAAAGGTTTGGAGGAGTCTTCCGCCGTCGGCAGTTTAAAGCCGATGATGGGACAACTCCCTTTGTGACAGAATTATGGAGAATCCGCAGCGTTGCCGGGCTTGATGAGGCAGAAGTACCGGAGGATGAGCTGCTTCCCGAGGGTGCGCAGAACGGCAGCCGTCCGAGCCCGGCAGATGCAGCGCCACCTTCCTTTACTGACAGTGACGGCTTTATGAGCATTCCGGAAGGAGCTGGTGATGAGGGAATTCCATTCATGTGATCCGGATCTGTTCCGTAAGGTAAAGGAGTCTGTATCCATGCAGGCTGTCGCAGAGTATTACGGTCTCCAGGTGAATAGAAAGGGGCTTTGTTTATGCCCCTTTCACCAGGATACGGATCCCAGCATGAAGATCTATCCAAACGGAAAAGGATTTTACTGTTTTACCTGCGGAACCGGTGGGGACCAGATCAAGTTTGCTTCCCTGTATCAGGGAATCCGCAATGAAGAGGCTGCCAAGGAGCTGGCTGCGGCATTTCATGTTCCGATATCAGAGCCGGTTACATACAGGGAGAAGCGGGAAGCAGAGCGTAAAAGGAAGCGGCGGCAGGAGGTTGCCGCTTTTAGAAAAAGAGCAAAAATGTACGTCCGAATGTACTGGATCCTGCTTTGTGAAGCAATCCATGAAAAAAATGAGCATTTCACAGAAGCCCTGCAGAACATTACTTTTATAGAATATCTGCTTGATAATCTGGAGAAATGCCCGGAAGAAGTTTATGACGATAAAAAGGCGGTGAGAAGGATTGGAGAAATCGAAGGACGAATTAGTAACTGGCATGTACGAACTGAGCCAGACGGATCCATTTCCCGATGAAATCTTCTATGAAATTTTTGAAATCGAAGATAACGTTGAGAGGACCCAATACTTAGAGGCTCTGCGGAATGCGGCCAGGAAATTAAAGCGTGCAACAGAGTTCAATAACGTCTATAAGTCCTTCGTGCTTGATTATGCCCAGCGTCAGAAACAGACAGGGCAGAAGACGAAGTTCACCGATCAGCCGCTGGAACTAATATGCGGGGAATGGACGGCCAATGACTTAGGGGTACGGGCGATCCGGTATGACAAGAATGCCATGCCGGTGCCGGCCCATGCCTGCAGCCACCCGATCCTGCCTATTGAGATTTTAAAAAATGTGGATACGGCAGAAGAGCGGATCACCCTTGCCTATTTTAAGTCCGCATCCTGGCAGACTATAACAGTGGACCGCAGCGTCTGTGCTAATACCAATAAGGTCGTAGATGCTCTCAGCCAGTACGGGATAGAAGTAACATCGGACAATGCAAAGAATCTGGTCCGGTACATATCGGACTGTGTGGGCCTAAATCCTCTTACGCTCAATCCAAAGAAATCCATCAACCGCCTGGGGTGGGT
>JBCLPO010000065.1:0-1940 GCA_041223105.1 Lachnospiraceae bacterium 54-53 | reverse complement strand
GGCAGGGGAATTTTGACCAGCTGATCTACCAGATCACAGAAGGTGTGGACCGCGGCCGGGCAAGGGCTTATGGCGGAGTAGAGGACACAAAAACCTGGAAGATTAGTTTTATTTTTACTGGCGAGGAGCCGATCACAAAGGTCAATTCAGGCGGAGGATCTAAAAACCGTGTCATAGAGGTGGCCATTGACGGTCCTCTGGTAGATGACGGCCACTATGTCGGCAGCGTGGTCCAGGAGCATTATGGATTTGCCGGCCGTAAGCTGGTGGAGTACATACAGGAAATTGAAACAGGAGAATTAATGGAACGATATCGTAAGCTTTTTGAAGAACTTTGTCAGCTTGATACTACGGACAAGCAGGCCATGGCTATGGCTTGTCTCATGCTGGCTGATGAGCTGGCCGTGAAACTGTTTTTTCAAAGCGAAGAGCATTTATCCATACAGATGGTAAAGCAGTATTTGCAAAGCACCGTGGATATAGATGTAGCTGAACGAGCTTATCAATCCGTGCTCAACTGGGCTGCAAAGAACCCTGTGCGGTTTGAAGATCCGAAAGTGGACAACTCCCCCAATAAAGGTGAAGTATGGGGGAAAATTGATGGAGAAATCATGATCATCAACCGGGATGTCTTACTCGATTATCTAAGTAAAAATGGTTTTGATTATACTGCAGTCAGTAAAAAATGGTCGGACAAGGGATATCTGGTCAGAAACTCCCAGGGAAAATTTATTCACAGCACGAAGGTTTACGGGATTAAATCCAGTTACATAAAGTTTAGCCTCCCTCAGGATGATGACAGTACAGATAAAGACGGGTTCATGGCCGTTGATGAGGAACAGGAGACTTTGCCGTTCGTTTAAGGTCTAACCTCATTTTTTAGGTTAGCCCTAAGGTTAGACCCTGAAACCCGCATAAAATAAGGCCTTTATATATAGAGTCTAACCTGTCTAACTAGTCTAACCTGTTTATAAGGTCTCGTAGCGCGAGGGAAAATTGATAGAGACAAATTTTACTCTAAAAATATATAGATATGCAACCGGATTTTAGGTTAGACGGTTAGCCCCCACGCAAAATCAAGGGTTTGAAGGCAGTTTTTGAACCGAAAGGCGGTTAGATCAGTCCTGAAAAAGGTTAGACCGGAGAGGAAAAGGTGGTAAATTGAATAAAATCAGTGCAATTGAGTTCCTCATGCAGGATGCAAAAGGGGAATTTGAAAAGATAGAAAACTATAGAGAAGTACTTGATACCGGTGATCAGGCAAAGCTCTGGAACCTGCAGAGGCCTTCCAGGCAACGGATCAAAGATGATTTAAAGATGGTCCGGCGCCTGTCTCTGGAGCTTGAAAAGGAGGCTGAGGCCTTATGGTAAGTAATAAGAAGACCGGTTCAGATTTTGAAAGGGAGTTTGCAGAGCTGTTGGCAGGTAAAGGATTCTGGGTTCATGTGTTTCAGGACAATAAGAACGGCCAGCCCTGTGATGTCGTGGCAGCCCGGAATGGAGTTACATATCTCTTTGACTGCAAAAACTGTGAAAAGGACTATTTTCTTCTCAGCAGAATGGAAGAGAACCAGTACAATGCCATGCATCTGTTTGAACTGACTGGAAACGAAAAGGGAAAGTTTGCTTTACGGTTTAATAACCAAGACATTTACCTGATTGATTACGACCTGATCGGGCACCTTCAAAGCAAAGGAATCAAGCAGATTAATGAAGCTGTTTGCGAAAGATATGGCAGTGACATTAAAACCTGGCTCAATAGTCTTCCGGAAAGCGTAGGTGATGGGAATGCAGATAGTAATTGGCAGTGAAATCCGGATAACAGATGCTCCTAAGGCTCTGTTTGACTGGTGCAGTGAAAACCTGGTGTTACCTAATCCGGAATACGCGAACCGCTCGCGCCGGGGGCTGTGGACCGGGAATACGCCGAAGTACTTATG
>JBCLPO010000064.1:0-1947 GCA_041223105.1 Lachnospiraceae bacterium 54-53 | reverse complement strand
AAGTTGGCCCGAAGTCACAGGACAAGATCGGTGCGGCCTCGACAACATTGTTGTCCTCTTTCCCGCATGGTAAAATATAGGTAGGATAAACAATCTAACTTATGTTTTTAAGAAAGGGGCTTTATATTATGAAAATAATCGGCAAAATTATTGCTATACCATTTATGATTGTGCTGACCCTGTTTGGCGCAATGACACGCTTTCTCTTTTGCTTTGCTTCATCAATTCTTACCGTTATATCGGGCATTTTAGGTCTACTGGCTATTGCCATGTTTGTTACAGGCTGTATACTGAATAACTGCATATGGGTAATGGTATTCGCTTTTCTGCTTTCCCCCTTTGGAATACAGGCTATTGCGGAATGGTTGATTGATGGAGTAAACGGCATAAGCAACCGGCTTCGATTCTACATTATGGACTAATAGTAATTGTATAAGTGTCGGGCGACTTCGGGCCAACTTGGCCCGAAGTTATTTTTTGCAGGAAAGGAGGGCCGCACATGGCTACAACCTATTTCAAGCCCCATCATATCAGCAGGGGCGAAACGATAGCACAGTCCATGAAAGACCGTTTTGACTATGGACAGAATCCCGAAAAAACACAGGGCGGCGATTTGGTTCTTGCCTATGAGTGCGACCCGAAAACCGCAGATTCAGAGTTTCTTTTAAGCAAGGCCAAGTACAAGGCCATCACAGGCCGGGAGCAGAAAAAGGACGAGGACATTTTGTGCTATCAGGTGCGACAGTCTTTTGTCCCCGGCGAAGTGGATTCCGAAATGGCACTTCAAATCGGATATGATTTCGCCATGCGCTGGACAAAGGGCAAACACGCCTTTTTTGTAGTTTCCCATGTTGACCGCCCCCACCCTCATGTGCATATCTACTACAATTCAACTACTCTCGATTGCACAAGGAAGTTTCGGGATTTTCTTGGCTCGGCCCGTGCGGTTCGGCGGCTCTCTGACCGAATCTGCCTTGAAAACGGCCTTTCCTATATTGCTAATCCCAAGCTGAAAAGCAAGGGTAAATACAGGCATTATGGGCAATGGCTCGGCGGCAACAAAACGCCTACCTTTCAAGAGCGCCTAAAGGTGCAGATTGACATTTGCCTTGCCGACAAGCCGCCCGATATGGACAGCTTTTTACAGGCAATGGGGTTGGCTGGCTTTGAGGTCAAGCACAGGCGGGGCGGCGGGATCAGCTTCCGCATGGAGGGGCAGGAACGCTTTACACAGCTTCGGGCTTCTACGCTCGGCAAGGGCTACGGCTTAGAGAATATACGGGCGGCGATTGAGGGCCGGGCCGCTCCTATGGAACGGCGCAAGGTAAATCTGATTGTAGATATTCAGTCCCGTATGAGAGCCGGGAAAGGCTCCGCTTACGAACAGTGGGCCAAGATATATAACCTAAAGCAGATGGCGGCGGCGTTACAGTATTTGCAGGAAAACGGCTTGATGGATTATGCCGATTTGGAGCAAAAGGCCACACAGGCGGCAGACCGTTTTCATACGCTTTCAGACAGTATAAAATCCACCGAAACCGCCATGCGTACCAATACGGAATTAAAGGCGGCGGTTGTGGATTACGCTAAGACCCGGCCAGTATTCGAGGGGTACAAGGCGGCGAAGTACAGCAGGAAATACCTTGCGGAGCATGAAGCGGATATAGTCACCTACCGGGCGGCAAGGGCTGCAATGGATAGGCTTCTGAACGGTGCGAAGCTCCCTAAAATGGATACGCTTAAAGCGGAGTTTCAGCGGTTGGCTTCTGATAAGAAAAAGGCTTACCGGGAGTACCGGGAAGCCAAAAAGGATATGCAGGAAATTATAACGGTGAAAAGTAATATAGACCATCTGCTCGGCTTGACGGACGGGCAGAAAAACAAGGAAATGGAGCGATAGCGACATGACGCAACATGAGGTGCAACGCACAGACTTCGGGCCAACTT
>JBCLPO010000063.1:0-1975 GCA_041223105.1 Lachnospiraceae bacterium 54-53 | reverse complement strand
CTAGCCTCGGTACTTTTCTTCTTTCTTTGAGCGGAATTTTACAGGGCTTTGTCAACACCTCGAACTTGGCCCGAAGTCACAGAGTTTGTGGCGACTCCCCAACAAGCAATTTTATATGATTTGACCACAAGGGAAATTATTAAAAATTCGTTACTGTGGTCACAGTTCATTTGCTTTCCGGTTAGCGAAAGTGCATTAGCAATTTATTCATTGACTTTCCGACATCTGTGTCGTATACTTAAAACAGACATAAATGTCGGAAATTGACAAAGGAGGACGGTTGAGGCTAATGGGAAAAAAAGGAGACGTAACAAAGGCTGCAATACGGAAAGCAGCACTGATTTTATTTGTCCAAAAGGGTTTTAAGGATGTTACAATGAAAGACATTTGTGAGGCAACGGGGCTTAGTCGCGGTGGTTTATATATGCATTATGGGAGTACCAAGCAGATTTTTGCTGACATCATAAATGAAATTATGTCGGGCCTAGAAAACGAGGTTGCTATAAAGATGGAAAACGGTCTATCTGCAACCCACATATTGGATGAGTTATTAGAGCGTTATCAGTCTGAAATGCTTGATAGGAGTGGTTCGTTAGGACTTGCTTTCTATGAATATTACAGTAGTATGCCATTATCAGACGACAACGCTATGCTAAAGCAATATTACATTTCAAAAGCAATGCTTTGCAACCTAATTCAGTATGGCATTAATAAAGGCGAGTTCAAGCAGGTTAATATAAATGCAATTGTGGATTTGCTGCTTTTCTCTTATCAAGGGGTACGGATGCTAAGTAGCATCATGCCGTTGGACGATGACAAAATACCAATAGGCATGATTAGCGAAATTAGAGCAATGCTAGTAAAATAAAAAAACGATATTGCGAGGTGAATATAGATGAAGTTAAAAATTGTAGGGAGCGGTGGAATGTTTCAAATCCCCAATCCTTTTTGTAAATGTTCCATCTGTGAGGAGGCCAGAATCAAAAGAGGTCGGTATGAGCGTCTAGGGCCGAGCCTTTATATTGAGGACATCAAGATGCTCATAGATACACCAGAGGACATTGCAGTTGCTTGTGATAGGCAGGGTATTTCCAATATTGAATATCTTTCTATCTCGCATAAAGACCCCGATCATACAAGAGGTATGCGTATCGTGGAGCCTTTAGGTTACGACTGTATTACTGACAAAGGAACCCCCATACAATTCATTGCGTTGCCCGAGGTTGTAGACGATATTAACGCTTGGAACGGTGATGGTCTATATTACTACGAAGATATTCTCAAGTGTATTTCAATTAGCAAGACGAACTACGTTAAAATTGGGAAAATAGAATTACACTTGATAAATAATAAAACACATCGTGGAAATATGACATTTTATGTTATATCAGATGGAGTCAAAAAGGTCATTTACGCTTGCTGTGATGTGAAACCATTTGTCCCCAATGAGTTATATTTTGATGCGGATATTTTAATAATCGGGCTTGTGTCTGATAACAGTATACTCAAAGATGGGTCAAATCTTGATGATGCGCCTTTCAGAGATGATATGTTTACCTTAGATGAAATTATGGAAATTAAGCGCAAATACAGAATAAAGGGTATTATTATCACTCACATTGACGAGTATTGGGGCAAATCCTATGCTTACTACCAGAAATTTGAAAAAACCTTAGACAACATATCTTTTGCCTATGATGGTATGGAAATTGTCTTATAGCCATAAAAAAATCTGCCAATCATTTACCACAAATGCAGTTATGATGAAATCAGTTGTTATAAATGTAATATCCGTATAAACATCTTTCGTCATTGCCATAATCGTTGAATATTGGGCACATACGTGCAAAGGTGGACAAAGAATACTAAAGATTAGTTAAATTAAAAATTGAATAATTACTTCGGGCCAAGTTCGAGGTGTTGACAAAGCCCTGTAAAATTCCGCTCAAAGAAAGAAGAAAAGTACCGAGGCTAG
>JBCLPO010000062.1:0-1983 GCA_041223105.1 Lachnospiraceae bacterium 54-53 | reverse complement strand
TAAGAAATTAATGGAAAAGATGAAATTCCAATGGCCAAAAGATTCTCAAATGGTCAAAGAGATTTCTGCTAAACAGGTGGAATGGCTTCTGGAAGGGCTTGAAATTGAGCAGAAAAAAGCTCATCATGATATAAAAATAAGCAAAGAAAATATCTGCTTTTAAACAAATAAAAATGACGGTAAAAGTGCCGAAAACCGCCGTGTTTTCAGCACTTTTCAGACTCTTATATATGCTCTGGTTATAGTAAAAACAGGAGAAAAATGGTATACTTATTTTAACAAAAATCAAAGGAAAGATACCATGACTGAACAGGAAGAACTTTTAAAACTGCGTGCACTTTTGGCTGAAAAAGAACAACTGATCGCTGATCAGAACAAGCTGATTGAAAAGCAGCGTATTCAAATCGAAAACATGATGCAGGCACTGCTTCATGCACGGAAAAAAATCTTTGGCACATCTTCTGAAAAATCCCAGACGGATGGTCAGCTGAGTCTTTTTGAATCTGTTCAGGAACTGGCCCAGGAACTTCTAAAAGACCAGCGGAAAATCACGGTCAAGAGCCATGAAAAAACTCCACGGAAATCAGGGGTCAGAGAAGAAATGCTTTCCGGATTAAAGAAAGAGCTTGTAGAATACGTGATCAACGAAGGGGAAGAATGCCCAAAGTGTGGTGGCAGACTTAAAGTGATTGGGAAACAGATTGTTCGTACTGAGGTTGAATTTATACAGGCAAAACTGATTGTAAAGCAGATTGTGCGCCAGGTTGCCAAGTGCGAGAACTGTGGAAAGAAGAATAGTGAAAATAAAACTCCTGTATTTGTGAAAGCAGGTGTTCCCGCTCCAGTTCTTCTCCATTCATTTTCAACACCATCATTGGTGGCACAGACCATGAATCTAAAATTCATGCTGGGAGTTCCTTTTAACAGACAGGAAAAAGAGTGGTTCCGTATGGGATTGGTGCTTACCAGAGCAGAGATGGCTTACTGGACAATTAGGTGTAGTGAAGAATGGTTCCTGCCTATCTATCAGAAGATCCATGAACAACTTTTGAAAAGTGAAGTACTTCACATGGATGAAACCAGAATCCAGTGCAATAAAGAAGATGGAAGAAAAGCCGGTACAGATTCTTTCATGTGGGTCATGCGTAGTGCTGCATGTGAAGAAGTGCAGGCAGCATACTTCTACTATTCCCAATCCAGAAGTACGCAAGTTGCAAAAAGCCTGTTGGGAGAATATCCCGGATACCTGATCACAGATGCATATGCCGGATATAATAAGGCTGGAAATTATAAAAGATGCCTGTGCTGGGCCCACTGCCGCAGATATTTCATAGAAAGTATTCCTTTGGATAATAAGGGGAAAGAAATCCCTGGTTCGAAAGGAGCACAAGGCCGTGAATACATCAATCTTCTGTTTAAGGTTGAAGAAGAAATAGAAAACCTCTCTTTTGAAGAAAAGAAAAAGAAGCGTCAGGAGGCGTCAAAGCCGATTCTTGATGAATTTTGGTCGTGGAATGAAAAGACTGCAGTCATGCATACGACAAATGAGAACCTGATCAAGGCTATTACCTATGCGGTAAATCAAAAGAAAGATCTGGAAACCTTCCTTGAAGATGGGAGAATTCCACTTTCTAACAATCTTTGCGAAGCAAACATTAAACCATTTGCAACTGCAAGACGAGCTTGGCTGTTTGCAGATACTCCAAAGGGAGCCAGGGCTAACGCCGTCTTGTATACCCTGGTGGAAAGTGCCAGAGCCAATCATCTGGATGTGTATGAATATATGAAGTATCTTTTGGAAGAGATGCCAAACAACAATTATCACCAACAGCCAGAACTTCTGGATGAGTATCTTCCATGGTCAAAAGAACTGCCAGACAACTGCCGGCTTACAATAAAGCATAAAAAGTGCTTCAAAAAATGATGCCTTCAGCTTAGCATAAATAATGTAAACTGAATAGTACGCCATCTTTTGAAGCACTT
>JBCLPO010000061.1:0-2010 GCA_041223105.1 Lachnospiraceae bacterium 54-53 | reverse complement strand
CTCCTCATATAGTCAAGACTTTTTCCTTGAAAAATCAAGGTTTTTTATTTCTTTATCTCAAGTAAATGAGCCATAATTATGGATATTTCTCTGTATCGAATACTAAAATAGTGGTATCAGGGTACACGAAGTAAAACGTCTTTGCTTCTCGCTTTACATGGCCTTGTGTATACCCTTCCCTCTATGGCTGCTAACCTCCTGTGTCCACCTGGATCTCCATACGTTTCCGCATGCGTCCTAACTACCTTCGTCCTGCCTATCCATAACCAGGGTGTCTGCTTAGCTCCTTTACAGGGTCTATGCCCTATGGAAAATATTTCTGCTGACTACTGGCTCATTCTTTTTTTGATTACTGACTTTGCTCCCACAACAGCGTTGTTTAAAACGGACGATTTCCTGTTGCTTTCTGCTTTCTCTATTGCCATCTTTGTGGCGGCTTCTGGCTTAACCTCTTGTTTCCTTTTTATCGTGGCTGGATTTAATTGTCACGGGCTTGTCGCTTTAGCGGTACTGACGTACCCTTGATAATTAAATTCAACCACGATATCTTTCGACAAAGGTTCCGCGCTTTTTCTTTACTTTTTATGCCGTCTGAACCGATATCTCTGGTCTCTTGATGTCTCCCTGCAGCTTTACCGGATCATAACTGACTCCTGTTGTCAGAATCTTGTAAATCACTCTGAGCAACTTGCAGGCTACTGCTATCAGCGACTGCATCTTCTTTAATGGATTCTTCTGTCTGGTGGTATAATAATGGTGCAGTTCCCTGAATTCTTCATTCTTTCCAACTAATGACATTGCAACCTCAAACAGCAGATATCTCAGTCTCTTACGGCCACGTCTGCTTATCGTTGTCTCGCCTTTATGTTTTCCTGAACTATTTTCCACCAGGGCATATCCTGCCAGCTTCTGTATCTGCTTTGGGTTATCAAAACGTCTAATGTCACCCACTTCAGCTATAAATCCAGATACCGTCTTACTTCCAACACCTTTGATTTCCAGCAGCTTATCTGTGTATGGAATTTCGCTCATCAGGTCATCTATAAGAGCCATAAGTTCGTCGACTCTTTTGCTGTAGACATCATAATCACTGAGCAGATTTTTTATTTCCATACGGGCTGCTGTCAGGCCTTCCTGACTTCCAACGCTATGCTCTGCAGCTGCTACCAGGGTCTTTGCCCTCTTTACTCCAGCGCCTCTCAGCTTTGCGTCCCGCCAGATTTTGTTTACTCCGTCCACACCTAACGCTGCAATGTCTGCCGGCAGTGGTGCCTGTTCTAATACCATCAATCCACTTTTTGCATCTTTCTTCCCATAAACGTCTTTATACTCTGGAAAGTAAATGCTGAACCATCTCGCAATCCTATTAAGAACCCTTGTGAGTTCCTCCTGCGCCTGAAATCTCAAATTTGAAGCCGTCCTAAGTTCTGCATATACACCTTCCGGAAGGTAAGGGTAGGAGAACCGTCCCTCATTCATTAGTCCTGCAATTACTTTTGGATCTTTGCGATCAGTTTTAGTTGGATTGTTATCATCAAGTTCTTTGGTTTTTTTTACGTGATGGGGATTGACAAGAACAGGTTTCATGCCGTTATCCTGCAGGAACTTTCCCAGAGCAAACCAGTAGTGTCCTGTTGGCTCCAGCCCCGGAAGCACAGCTTGTTTGTCATGCTTTTCTCCCAGTTCATGCATCCATGCTAAAAAGCAGTTAAATCCAGCTTCTGTATTACTGAAGGAGAAGGCCTTCTTTGAGTACTCATAACCTCTCCAGTCAAAAGCTCTGGCATAGTGCATTTCACTCCCAACATCAATACCAACCACTAAAGTTTTTTCTGTAATAGTTCCCAATTTTGCGTTCTGTGTGTTATAATTCATTTCTAGATACCTCTCTGTTTAATAAGATTTTTTACTAACCGTGCAAAGTCAGTAATCTTATTTTACACTGAGGTATTTTTTTCTCAACCTTCTTTCTTGGAATTCCCTATTTTTGAATTATACAGGAAGCTCCTT
>JBCLPO010000060.1:0-2020 GCA_041223105.1 Lachnospiraceae bacterium 54-53 | reverse complement strand
AATATGGTGGCGCCCCTTTTTGTGGGCGGATCATGCTTGCAACATTTTCTCAGCTTGAAGAGGAGAAGCGATAGGAAAGGATATGGTGCTGTAATGAAGTTGCCAATTATAAAGGTTAGAGATAATTGTACTAAAAAAGAGTTTGTTGTCACCGGTGAAGATTCCCACAATTACCTGTATGCAGACAAAGAGGGAATCCATTACTACAATCTGCAAAACGGAGAGGGTACAGGAAGTTATGAGGACTGCGGCTATAGTTTTGTAGGAGAAGATGGGTATATGGGAATTGATATCCCAATGGTTGATATGGTGGACCTGTTTGCTCTGTATTACGAAACTAAGATGAAGTCTTTGAATGATCCGAAGCTTACTCTTGATCTGGATTTAATTGCGGGACATTTTAAAATCTTAGATATCCGGGTAGAATCAAGGCTTGAAGAACGGGCAGAAGCGTTTCGCAAAGAAACGATGAAATGTTTAGATGAAATGCAGAGGGAAGAAGATGACAGGTAGAAAGAAATCCAGTGCCCCCCCCCAGCAGGAAGAAACATATCTGTGCTATATCTGCGGTAAGGAGATCCATGGGGAGCATGTGTACATAGAGACCAAGAGACGGAGTAAGCTGCATATACATTTTGAGTGTATGCCAGGAAAGGAGAATAAGCCATGAAAGTAAGAGTATCAATGCCGGAGGCGAGCATTGCGATAGATTTTGAAGAAGGTAAAGCCCTGGAGGTGTTCGGGAAACTGAATGAGGTTCTTCTTGCCATGAAGAAAAAGGGAAAGGCATTAACGCTGGAAGAATCTGCGGTTCATGCCGAGACGGTCATTGAGCCGAAAGCGAAGGCTTTCCCAAGCCAGAGAATCAGTCCGCCGCCAGTACCTGCCCTGAAAGAACCGGAAGGGTTGATAGCTTCCGGTTCACCAAAGTATAAAGGTTTCCTGCACATAAAATGTCCCAAGTGTGGACAGATAAAGGATTTTTACATGAAAAAGGAATCCGATCATTATCACTGTGATGGCTGCGGAGCCAGGACAGAATTTGAAAAGCCGTTAGCACTATTATGGGTGAATTGTGAATGCGGAAGGCGATTCCGGTATCTTACCAATATGACGGAACCAATGTTTGATATTGATTGTCTGGATTGTGGTGCGCCGGTAGCTGTGAAGCGGAACGAGAATAGGCAGGTATATGAAACCATCAGGTAAGGCAGGGAGGTGCCGTCATGGAGGAAGTTAAGAAATCGGACTTAACACTGGAACAGGCCAAAATGTTTGCTGATAGGGCCATAGCCGATGTCAAAAATGGATTTATAGAAACGGGTTATTATTTAAAATTGATCCGAGATAAAAAACTCTGGAAAGAGCAGAAGTATAAAAGCTTTGATGCTTTCCTGGAGGAGAATTATGCAAAGGACAAGTCTTGGGCTTCCAGGTGTATATCCCTGTACGGGACATTCGGAAAAGAGGAATTATTCTGGGGAGAGCTGCCAAGTCTTAAACCGGAATACGCGGATTATAATGTCAGCCAGCTGATAGAGATGATATCCCTTCCAGAGGAAAAGCGGGAGCTGGTCACGCCGGAGACACCTGTAAGGGCGATCCGGGACATGAAGCCGAAGAGGGAGAAAAAAGTTGCGACGGTCGCAACTTCTGAGACAGAGGAAAATGTTCCAGCTCCGGAGGAGACTAAAGATCCGGAGATTGACCACTTTTTTAACCGGAACGAATCCATAGATGATGCTTATGGTGCTACTCGGGCAGAGATTGTAAATAAATACCTTGAAACTGGCTATAAGAGCAAGGATAAAGAATACGAGGTTGCGGCTTTTGGGTGGCTATACAAGATCGTGAAGGAGGGAGATGTTACGGTGTTTTGTGGCCCTTCCGGGGATCCCTCTTTTGACGTCGAAAACACAAGACTGGAACGGGAATATAACTATTTTTTCGGCAATAAGGAGGAGGCTGAGTCCAAGGAGTCAGAAGAAGAGCAGGAAGCTCCTCCGCAACAAGGGTCAGG
>JBCLPO010000059.1:0-2161 GCA_041223105.1 Lachnospiraceae bacterium 54-53 | reverse complement strand
TAAAGACAATATCAAGACATCCGAGGTGTTACATCGAGAGATGTAACCAAACAAAACTCGTTCAATTACCGTGACGTACGGTAAGAGAACAACCTAAGACCAGAGATACAACGCTATGTATCTTGAGAATAGAAGGCACGTTGGCGGAGTCCAGGCGGTTACTTCGAAAAGCCTTGCGGCTTTCCTCAGTAACATTTGCTTCGCAAATGTCCGTAAATTGCCATAAAAGCCCTTATGGAAGCGAGCTTCCAACAGGCTTTCCTGTCAATTTCCGACCGCTTTCTTCTCTTAATTGGTTAAGCTATAAAGAGCGCAGGGTGGATGCCTTGGCACTAAGAGCCGATGAAAGACGTGATAAGCTGCGAAAAGCTTCGGGGAGGAGCAAATATCCTTTGATCCGGAGATGTCTGAATGGGGAAACCCAGCTGAGCAAACCTCAGCTGTCGTATGGTGAATCCATAGCCATACGTCGGGAACCCGGGGAACTGAAACATCTAAGTACCCGGAGGAAAAGAAAGAAAACTCGATTTCCAGAGTAGCGGCGAGCGAAATGGAAGGAGCCTAAACCGTCATGCGTGCATGGCGGGGTTATGGACTGCAATAAGTGAGACGATTTGTTACCGGAACGGTCCTGGAAAGACCGGCCAGAGAAGGTGAAAGCCCTGTAGGGGAAAACAATAGTCAGCGGGCAGGATCCAAAGTACCACGAGACACGAGAAACCTTGTGGGAATTCGGGGGGACCACCCCCCAAGGCTAAATACTACTTAGTGACCGATAGCGCATAGTACTGTGAAGGAAAGGTGAAAAGGACCCCGGGAGGGGAGTGAAAAAGAACCTGAAACCCTGTGTTTACAAGCTGTGGAACCACATTTTAGGTGGAACCGCGTACTTTTTGTAGAACGGTCCGGCGAGTTACCGTTACTGGCAAGGTTAAGCACTAAAGGTGCGGAGCCGAAGGGAAACCAAGTCTTAACAGGGCGAAAGAGTCAGTAAAGGCAGACCCGAAACCGGGTGATCTACCCATGTCCAGGTTGAAGCTGCCGTAAAAGGCGGTGGAGGACCGAACGCACATCCGTTGAAAAGGGTGGCGATGAGGTGTGGGTAGGGGAGAAATTCCAATCGAACCCGGAGATAGCTGGTTCTCCTCGAAATAGCTTTAGGGCTAGCCTCGTATTAGTCTGCCGGAGGTAGAGCACTGAATTTCCTAGGGGGCGTCAAAGCTTACCAAAGAATATCAAACTCCGAATGCCGGCCAGATGATGTACGGGAGTCAGACTGCACGAGATAAGTTGGGCAGTCAAAAGGGAAAGAGCCCAGACCACCAGCTAAGGTCCCAAAGTGCGTGTTAAGTGGAAAAGGATGTGGGATTTCAGAGACAACTAGGATGTTGGCTTAGAAGCAGCCACACATTCAAAGAGTGCGTAATAGCTCACTAGTCGAGAGGTCCTGCGCCGAAAATGTCCGGGGCTGAAACACGACACCGAAGCTGTGGAATGTATATTTATATACATTGGTAGAGGAGCATTCTTAACGCACAGAAGCATTACCGTAAGGAGATGTGGAGTGTTAAGAAGAGAGAATGCCGGAATGAGTAGCGAGATGGAGGTGAGAATCCTCCAGGCCGAATATCTAAGGTTTCCAGAGTAAAGCTGATCTGCTCTGGGTAAGTCGGGACCTAAGGCGAGGTCGAAAGACGTAGTCGATGGACAACAGGTTGAAATTCCTGTACCGCGTATTATCAGAACTGTGGGGACACAGAACCGAGAGAGAACCCGGGAATGAAAAGACCGGGGCAAGCATTGGACTGGGCAGAATGGAAAAACCGTCTGTCAACAGGAAGGTGTGACGCGTACCGAAATCAAGTAGGGAAGTCTCTGTAGGGGCTGTCAAGAAAAGCCGCTATTGTGTAATACGAGCCCGTACCGTAAACCGACACAGGTGGATGAGGAGAGAATCCTAAGGCCGGCGGGAGAAGCATTGTTAAGGAACTCGGCAAAATGACCCTGTAACTTCGGGATAAAGGGTGCCTGGGAAACCAGGCCGCAGAGAATAGGCTCAAGCAACTGTTTAGCAAAAACACAGGTCTATGCAAAACCGAAAGGTGAGGTATATGGGCTGACGCCTGCCCGGTGCTGGAAGGTTACGAGGAGGGGTTAGCGG
>JBCLPO010000058.1:0-2374 GCA_041223105.1 Lachnospiraceae bacterium 54-53 | reverse complement strand
TCCTTCATACTCTCATTTTATCATAGTGAGCAGATTTTCTACAGGGCTTTGTCAACACCTCGAAGTTGGCCCGAAGTCTGGAGCACCCGCCAACACAGAAAAAACGGAGGAAAACGAAGATGAAGAATAAGCCTAAAAAGCGTATAGTAACCCTGATTGCCGCCGCTATGCTCTGCATGGCGGCTTTTCCTTTGACCGCCTATGCTGGCGGCGGTGAGGAAATCCCGGAGGAAGTGACGGAAACCCCGGCCCCGAAGCCGATAGCTGCTCCCAATCCCTTTACCCCTGCCGGGGCGGGAACCGTCATTGACAACGCCACGGACGAGGACGGGAAAGAGTTTTATACCATAATGACCCCAAGTGAAAATGTGTTTTACCTGATTATCGACAAGCAGAGGGAACAGGAAAACGTCTATTTCCTCAATGCGGTAACAGAAAAAGACCTGCTGGCTCTTGCCGAAAAGTCCGGGGAAGCCGAAGAACCCACCGAGCTTGCAACACCTGTTACACCGGAGCCGACACCGCAACCCGCCCCCGAACCGGAAAAAGGCGGCAATGGCATGATGATTGTTGTTGTCCTGGTGTTGCTGGCTGGCGGCGGGGCGGGGTACTACTTTAAGATTTACCGCCCAAAGCAGGAGCAGAACGACAATGCCGAGGACGATTACAGTGAGTATGAGGACGACCCCTACGCCGAGCAGGAGGACGACAGCGTACCGTGGGACGAGGACGAAGCCGGGGCCGACAGTGAGGACGGTGAAGCATGAATTTCACCGACAACCCCTTTGAGCGAATGATGAAGCAGAAGCCCCGGCCAATGCGCCCGGCCCTGCCGAAAAAGCCGCCGCCCGGCTCTCCCTGTTATGGCTGCTCCTACTGGCGGGGCATGGCCTGTGTCGGCGTATGCTACCGGGATTTGACCCTTTCCAGAACTTCGGGCCAACTTGGCCCGAAGTTGGATGGAGGGCAAAGTCATGGATAGCCGTGAGCTGACCCGCCATGAACGGGCGATAATCCGAAAACTGGTCACTGGTATGTGCGCCAATTACGACAGCGAATACGGCTGTCTGCCCCTCGACTATGGCGGCTGTTATATGCTGGACAAGTGGTGGACGGGCGCATACTGCAAGTATTTTCAAAATGCCGTCCTTCCCAATGACCCAAAGCTGGAGGCCACCTTGTTAGGCAAGGCCGCCCCCGAAATGGACGCTTGCGCCATTTGCGGCAAGGCGTTTGTATCGAACGAAACACGGGCCTACTGCTCGCCAGCCTGCCAAGCGGAGGGCAACCGCCGCAGGAGCCGAGAAAGAATGAGCAAAAAGAGGAGTTCGAATAAGGCATAGCTGTTACGATTAGAGTTGAAAAAAGCCGCTGTTTATGCGGCTTCGGGGAGTCTGTTTTAGGCAGGTGTGGCTTATCCTATGACCGCACTTGCCCAATCGTAACAGCGCCCTATAAATAAAGACAAATAAGCACTTCGGGCCAAGTTGGCCCGAAGTGCTTATTAGCTTGCTGTGGTAAACGCCAATATCCATAGTCTTAACCTATTTTTGAGGAAAGGTATCGTTTAGTCTTTTTAAATCAGCGTTATCTATTTCCCTTAATTCATATCCAGAGTGAAATAATCTTTGCCCCTCTACTGAAATACAGGGGATAATTCTGCCTTCAAAAGTGCTTTTTGAAAACCATTTTGCCTCTAAATCAAACCATCCACCTTCCGGGTTAGCTTGCTTCGCATTACCCGACTCACTGATGATAAGGGGATGAATATCAATATATCCGTGCATAGGATGATATAGCTCAACACGAGTTGGACGACAATCAGTAGTAATTTGATAACCTATTTCCTCTAATTTATCCATTAGCAAACCTTCAAAAACAGCGTCAAAGTCTATATCAATATCTCTGTGTTCCCTTATTTGATTTCCAATTAGAACATCAATACCCCAGCCACCTTCAACCCAATACGGGATATTCAATTCAGATAAAACATCTATAATCATTAGAAAGCTTTCTTTACTTGCTGTAGCATTTTTTTCAATTTTGGACTCCATCGTTTCCCTTTCCTTTACTCCATATTTGTAAAATTCTATTTTTATCACTCTACTATATTTTAACTTAAATAAAGTATATCAGCTTATCAACATATGTTCAATGAAAAGAAAGGAGCTTCACCATGAAGAAAAAAGACAATTATTTAAAAAATGCGGAGCTTTCCACGGAACAGAATTATAACATGATTGATGGGATTCCCAATAATGCCCCTCTGCCCGTACCGCAGGCCCGGCGGGAGGAAAAGCAAAAAGACCGGGTAAAGGAGCCGCCGGCAAAACGGAGAAGCCGGGAACGTGAGGAACGGTGATACTATACAAGC
>JBCLPO010000057.1:0-2562 GCA_041223105.1 Lachnospiraceae bacterium 54-53 | reverse complement strand
CGGTACATATCGGACTGTGTGGGCCTAAATCCTCTTACGCTCAATCCAAAGAAATCCATCAACCGCCTGGGGTGGGTAGGCTCTTCCTTTACCCCTTACGCAGAAGATATCCGGTATGAGGGCGATATGGACTATGAAGCAATTTTCCGGAATGTTAAAGAAAACGGCAGCTATGACACATGGAGAAATCTGTGTGCAGGATTGAGAAAGAATCTCCCTCTGCGCATGATGATGGCCGTCAGCTTTGCTTCTGTGCTTCTGGAGCCGCTTAAGGTTCTTCCCTTTGTTCTTCACATCTGGGGAACAACCGGGACGTGTAAAACGGTGGGTCTGATGGTCGCTATGAGCATCTGGGGGAACCCTAAGATGGGCGGACTGGTAAAGACCATGAACATGACGAAAAACGCCATCATGCGAAACGCTGCGTTTCTATGCTCCATCCCTTTTGCCGGGGACGAGCTTCAGACTATTAAGGACAAGTGGCAGGGGAATTTTGACCAGCTGATCTACCAGATCACAGAAGGTGTGGACCGCGGCCGGGCAAGGGCTTATGGCGGAATAGAGGATACAAAGACCTGGAAGAACAGTTTTATCTTCACCGGCGAGGAGCCGATTACAAAAGCCAATTCAGGTGGAGGATCTAAAAACCGTGTCATAGAGGTAGCCATTGACGGCCCCCTGGTAGATGACGGCCACTATGTCAGCAGCGTGGTCCAGGAGCATTATGGGTTTGCCGGCCGTAAGCTGGTGGAGTACGTACAAGAAACTGAGGCAGGAGAATTAATGGAACGATATCGTAAACTTTTCGAAGAACTTTGTCAGCTTGACACTACGGATAAGCAGGCCATGGCTATGGCTTGTCTCATGCTGGCTGACGAGCTGGCCGTAAAATTGTTTTTTCAAGATGAAAAATATTTGTCTGTACAGGATGTAAAGAAATACTTGCAAAGTTCAGTGGACGTAGATGTAGCCGAACGGGCTTATCAGTCAGTACTCAACTGGGCTGCAAAGAATCCGGTACGATTTGAAGACCCTAAGGCCGATAATTCCCCCAATAAAGGCGAGGTCTGGGGAAAAATTGACGGAGAGATCATGATCATTAACCGGGATGTTTTGCTTGATTATCTAAGCAAAAATGGATTTGACTATACCGCTGTCAGTAAAAAATGGTCGGATAAGGGATATCTGGTCAGAAACTCCCAAGGAAAATTTATTCACAGTACGAAGGTTTATGGGATCAAATCCAGTTACATAAAGTTCAATCTCCCTCAGGATGATGACAGTACAGATAAAGACGGATTTATGGTTATTGATGATGGGCAGGAGACTTTACCTTTCATTTAAGGTCTAACCCTGCTTTCAAGGTTAGCCCCAAGGTTAGACCCTGAAACCCGCATAAAATAAGGCTTTTATATATATAGTCTAACCTGTCTAACTAGTCTAACCTGTTTAATAGGTCTCGTAGCGCGAGGGAAAATTGATAGCAATGATTTTTTCTTATAAAAATATACAGATATAGAGTGCTCGATTTGGTTAGACGGTTAGCCCCCACGCAAAATCAAGGGTTTGAAGGCCGTTTTTGGACCAAAACGTGGTTAGCCTGGTCCTGAAAAAGGTTAGACTGGGAAGAAAAAGGTGGTAATAAATGAAAAAAGTATTGATAAAAACGAGATCAATCGGAAAAGGAATGAAAATATGTGTCGATGCGCAAGGAATTTATAAAAGCATTGATCCGTCTCTGCAAAAAGAGCTTTTATTGTCATTAGCGGAAGTGTTTCGAGATGCATATCGAGAAGATATATTGATCACGACCGATTATTTGGCATTGTGTGAAATCACGATAAAGGAAAAGGAAACGCTTTCTACGAAACTGGACTGTAATCTGGTCATGACGCCTGATAGGGCAGTAATGAAATTGAAAAGCAAAGCAGACATATATGCAAAGCGGATTCGAGAATGCTTTTATAAGTTTTACGCAGAGGAGGCAATATGAGTAACAAGAAAACCGGATCAGACTTAGAAAGGGAGTTTGCGGAGCTGTTAGCAGGCAAAGGATTTTGGGCTCATCTGTTTCAGGACAATAAGAACGGCCAGCCCTGTGATGTTGTGGCGGCCCGGAATGGAGTTACATATCTCTTTGACTGCAAGAATTGCGAAAAGGATTATTTTCTTCTCAGCAGAATGGAAGAGAACCAGTACAACGCCATGCACCTGTTTGAACTGGCAGGCAATGAGAAAGGGAAATTTGCTTTGAGGTTCAGCAATAAGAAAATCCACCTGATTGATTATGACCTGATCAAGCACCTTCAGAGAAAAGGAGTCAAGCAGATTAATGAACCGGTATGCGAAAGATATGGCAGTTGCATTGAAACCTGGTTAAGCAATCATGCAGAAAGTGCAGGTGATGAGAGTGCAGATAGTAATTGGCAGTGAGATCCGGATAACGGATGCCCCTAAGGCTCTGTTTGACTGGTGCAGTGAAAATCTGGTGTTACCTAATCCGGAATACGCGAACCGCTCGCGCCGGGGGCTGTGGACCGGGAATACGCCGAAGTACTTATG
>JBCLPO010000056.1:0-2813 GCA_041223105.1 Lachnospiraceae bacterium 54-53 | reverse complement strand
GGGCAGAAAAACAAGGAAATGGAGCGATAGCGACATGACGCAACATGAGGTGCAACGCACAGACTTCGGGCCAACTTGGCCCGAAGTCTCAGGGTTTGGGGAAGGCACTCCCCAACAAGCAGTTTTGAAGATTTCTCGTAAGGGAAAATCTTCAAAACGTGCAACTGTGGCCACAGTTGCCCTGCTTGCTGGTTAGTGAATCTTTAAAATCTGCTAGATAGCGTTTCTTCTTATCTATTGCTTTGCGTTGTAACTCGCCTTGTTACATTGTATAATTAAATACATATATGCTATACCCTGTTGAAAAGGAGGTTTGCATGAAAAAGTATACAACAATCCAATTAGCTCAGATATTTC
Organism: Lachnospiraceae bacterium 54-53; assembly: GCA_041223105.1. GTDB lineage: Bacteria > Bacillota > Clostridia > Lachnospirales > Lachnospiraceae > Lacrimispora. Next base: position 2,456 of record JBCLPO010000056.1, on the reverse strand, counting down.
ATATTCACCCAAACACTATACGCCTCTACGAACGCTTAAACTATATATCTATACCTGAAAGAGCAACTAATAATTATCGGATTTTTACAGATTTACATATATTACAGATTAAAATATGTCGTTGTATTTTTGGTTATCCCTTTACGAATAGAAATATACGGAATGCTGGAAATGAGGTTATGTGGGCATCATCAAAACAAGAGTGGAATATTGGTAGGCAAAATGCAGAACAATATATCGAAATTATCGAACAGGAAATTAAAATTGCCCACAAAACAGCTATTATATTAAATCAATGGGCACATACGGTAAATCCGAAAAAAAACTTAGACAATAAAAACTACCTGTCACGCAAAGAAGTAGCTGACCGTTATGCCGTTACGGTAGAAGCAGTGCGAAATTGGGAACGAAACAGGCTCATTGTTTCGGCTAAAAAGGGAGAAAAAGGTGAACAACTTTATTCAAGCAATGATTTAGATAGAATAAGCATAATATATATGTTGATACAAGCTGGCTTTAGCATTGCCGCAATACAGAGAAGCCTTACTATGTATGAGAATGGATATACAAATGAAATTGTAACTGCCTTAAATAATCCCAAATATGAGGAGCTTGTTTCTGTTGGTGACAGATGGATTCATGAATTAGAACGCTTGAACACAGCGGCACAAATGATACCTTCAATTTTCGACGAATTAGCAACTTTATAAAACAAACCTTACATATGCACACCACCCCCTTCTTTAATGCTATTATTTTTAGTAGAGGGTAGGTGTGTTGTTTTTTACCTTTACATGAAAGGCAGGAGGATTTTATATGAAAGATTTTTTGAAACTATTATCAAAGGAGCGCCCTGTTGGAACAAAAGCGAATACGGAATTGATAGAGGTGCTTGAACAGCACTTAACTGAAATGGGATATACCATACAATCCATACCATTTAATTGTATGGTATGGAAGAAAGGAGTATCCTCTATCAATGCTGATAATCAGAGCATTACAATTGAGCCAAGTCCTTTTTCAGAGCCATTTAACGGAAGCGGCAAACTCCAGCTTATAAAAACACTAGAGCAGTTAGAAAACATCAACTGTAAGGACGATATATTAGTGCTTGCAGAAGATATGACCCGAACACCATTGCAACCGAAAAATTATCCCTTTTACTATCCTGACGAACATAGGACAATCATTTCACTGCTTGAGAAGAAATCACCCAAAGCTATTATTGCTGTTACAGGAAAAAACACGTTAAATGGTCAAAATCCTTTTCCGCTTTTTGAAGATGGCAATTTTCTCATTCCATCTGGTAGCATTGGGGAACAGCATCTAAAAGAACTAGACAGGCTTTCTTGTCTGAATGTGCCCGTAAATTTAGTAATAGATTCACATAAAGTAGAAGCAAAAAGTCGTCAGATCGTTGCATCAAAAACGGCGAAAAAATCAGCAGGAAAAATTATAATTGCCGCACATATGGATACCAAGTACAATACGCCAGGTGCTCTTGATAATGCAGCAGGGGTTGCTGTGTTATTGCAAACGGCTCAATCATTAAAATCATCGGTATATGATATAGACATTGTTCCATTTAATAGCGAAGAGTTCTATGGTGCCAATGGAGAATTGGAGTATCTCAAGCTTCTTGATAGCGAAAGCAAAAAGATTGCGCTCATGATAAACATAGATTCTCCGTGCCACAAAGGTTCAGAGACAGCTATCTCATTTCATAACTTGAACAATCCTATTGAAAAAATAACTAATACATTGATTGCTAACAGTCCCCAAATATCTAAAGGTAATGCATGGTATGCTGGGGATCATGCGCCATTTATCTTTCGTGGGGTTCCATGCGTTGTTGTGACATCATCTGATTTTTTTGATGGGGCATTAGAACATACACACACTCCGAAAGATACTTTAGATACTGTTGATTTTGAATTAATTAAACCTACAGCACAGCTTCTTGCTGATGTTATTGATTCTCTTTCTATAAGAGAACAAAAACGGAGATTACAAATTGACAGATAATCCTTATTTTTTAGTTACACCCAATAAGTTATTATACTATCGGCCGATAGTTTGTCTGAATAATTTACTGCCAAAACTTCAACGGTATTGGTAGGTAATTTAATGCGCGCTTTAGAGGGCCTTCCAGCGGCAGTAATGCGACTGGAGGGCCTTTTATGCACAAAATTTGGCTGATGGAGGAACCGCCACAATATTGTGACGGTTTGGCTTAGCTGATGCTTACATTCCATATCATTCTAAGAATACACAAAACTTAATAGTAAACTACTGCGCCCATTTTTTATATGACACCATTCGAGTTATTTCTCGGATAGGTGTCTTTTTGTTTACTGGTCATTGGGACAAGTTCCCTTACAACTTCGGGCCAACTTCGAGGTGTTGACAAAGCCCTGTAAAATTCCGCTCAAAGAAAGAAGAAAAGTACCGAGGCT
>JBCLPO010000055.1:0-4365 GCA_041223105.1 Lachnospiraceae bacterium 54-53 | reverse complement strand
TCCTTCATACTCTCATTTTATCATAGTGAGCAGATTTTCTACAGGGCTTTGTCAACACCTCGAACTTGGCCCGAAGTCAAAACCCGGTGTAAAGGGTCGAAAAAAGTTGACGGAACCCCCTGTTACCGCCACTACACCGCCGCCGATTTCCGACCCGTTGGGAGCTTCGCCACCTGTGGGCAATGGCTCTGACCCGGCCCCTCCAAAATCGGCTGACCCTGCCACTTCGGACCAAGTTGGCCCGAAGTCGGGAAAGCTCCGGCAGGACAGCAATAAGCCCCGGCCCTCTGAACGCCTGTGGCGTGACGGTGAACCGCCGCCCGGTGGTGAAGCCGCCGGGGACGGGGCCGCTCCCCATGCTGGCCCCGTCAATAAAAAGGCGGAAAAAGACGGTAAGCGCATAGAGAAATCCAAGCTTCGCATGGAAAAGAGCGGCAAAAAGCTAAATACTGCCCGTGAAAAGCTGGCGGCGCAGAAGCCACAGAAGAAGCCCGGCCCCATCAAGACCGTGGGCCGAGCCGCAAAACATCAGACTTGGCGGTATGTGCATGGCAAAATTCATCAGGTGGAACGTGAAAACGTAGGTATTGAAGCGGCCCACAAAACCGAGCTTGCCGGGGAACACCTTATCCGGGGCGGTACTCGCTTTATCAAAAAGCGTATCCGTACCCGCCCGGCCCGGCAGGTTCGCAAGTGGGAACGAAAAACCATCAGCGCAAAAGCCGATTATGCCTACCGCCAGTTGGTACAGGAAAATCCGGGGCTGAAAAGCAATCCGCTTTCCCGGCTGTGGCAAAAGCGACAGCTAAAAAAGCAATATCGCAAACAGGCGAAGGAGGCCGCTAAAACAGGCGCAAAGGCGGCAAAGAAAACGGCGGTCACAGCAAAAAATATCGCCGGGGCCGCATGGCGGTTTGTTCGGAGCAACCCCAAAATCATACTGCTTGCAGCTTGCTTGTTCCTGCTGATTGTGGTCTTGCAATCCTGCATAGGGGCGCTTACCACCATTGGCAACGGCCTGATTGGCGTTGTAGGCGGTACTTCCTATGTATCATCAGACAGCGATATTGAAGCCGTAGAAGCCGACTATACCGCATTGGAAACGGCGCTGCGGGAACGGCTCTCCCGGATAGAAAGGGATTATCCGTCCTATGACGAGTACCGTTATTCGGTGGACGAAATCGGGCATGACCCCTTTGAACTGGCAAGCTATCTGACCGCCAAATATGACGATTACACCCCTGCAAAGGTTCGGGCCGAGCTTCAATATCTCTTGGAACAGCAGTATACCCTTACCATCACGGAAACCGTGGAGGTACGCTACCGCACCGAAACCCGGACAGACACATGGACGGAAACCGACCCCGAAACCGGGGAAACCACGACCCATTCCGACACCTATGAGGTGGAGGTTCCCTACAACTACTATATTCTCAATGTGAGCCTACGCAATAAGTCATTGGGAGCCGTTGCCCTTGCCAATCTCGACCCGGAACAGACCGAACGCTACCATGTGTACCAAAAGACCAAAGGCAACCGGCCCAATTTGTTTGAGGGCAATATTTACACCCACCCCGGCGAATACACCGATTACGACATACCGCCAGCCGCCCTTGCTGACCCGGCCTTTGCGGCCCTGATTGCAGAAGCAGAGAAATATTTGGGCTACCCCTACGTTTGGGGAGGTTCCAAGCCCTCCACTTCCTTTGACTGTTCGGGCTTCGTCTGCTATGTGCTGGATAAATCCGGTGTGTACCCCATGAGCAGGACAACGGCGCAGGGGATTTTCAACCAGTGTGCGAAGATCCCGCCCGGTGAAGCAAAGCCCGGGGACATTATTTTCTTTACGGGAACCTATGACAGCTCCGGGCCTGTGTCGCACGTCGGAATCTATGTGGGCGACAATATGATGCTCCACTGTGCCAGCGGCGGCGTACAGTACGCCCGGACGGACACCAAATACTGGACGGAACATTTTTACGCAATGGGCCGCTTATAGGGCCTATGCGAAAGGAGGCTTTTATTTGAACGCAAAAATTGAGCGTGTAAGCAAGGACATAGACAAAACAAAAGACAAAATCAGTGAGTTTCAGACGAAGCTGCGGGAGCTGGAAAAGCAGAAAACCGAGCTTGAGAACATGGAAATCGTGGACGCTGTGCGGGGCATGGACATTTCCCTTGTTGACCTTGCGGCCCTGCTGAAAGCGGCAAAATCAGGCGGCGCCACTTCGGGCCAAGTTGGCCCGAAGTTAGAAGCACCCGCCAAAATCAAAAAGGAGGAAACCGAGGAATGAAGAATAAGCCTGAAAAGCGTATATTGACCCTGCTCATTGCCGTTATGCTCTGCATGGCGGCTTTTCCTTTGACCGCCTATGCTGGCGGCGGTGAGGAAATCCCGGAGGAAGTAACGGAAACCCCGGAGCCGGTAGCCGCTCCCAATCCCTTTACCCCGGCCGGGACGGGAACGGTCGTTGACAACGCCACGGACGGAAACGGGAAAGAGTTTTACACCATTATGACCCCAAGCGAAAATGTGTTTTACCTAATTATCGACAAGCAGCGGGAGCAGGAAAATGTCTATTTCCTCAATGCGGTAACGGAAAAAGACCTGCTGGCTCTTGCTGAAAAATCCGGGGAAACCGAAGAACCCGCCGAGCCTGCAACACCTGTTACACCGGAGCCGACACCGGAACCCGCCCCCGAACCGGAAAAAGGCGACGGTAACGGCATGATGATTGTCGTTGTCCTGGTGTTGCTGGCTGGCGGCGGGGCCGGGTACTACTTTAAAATTTACCGCCCGAAACAGGAACAGGCCGACAGCGCCGAGGACGATTACAGCGAATATGAAGATGACCCCTACACCGAGCAGGAAGATGACAGCGTACCGTGGCAGGAGGACGAGGACGAAGCCGGGGCCGACAGTGAGGACGGTGAAGCATGAATTTCACCGACAACCCCTTTGAAAAAATGATGAAGCAGAAGCCCCGGCCAATACGCCCGACCCCGCCCCAAAAGCCGCCGCCCGGCTCTCCCTGCTGTGGCTGTTCTTACTGGCGGGGCATGGCCTGTGTCGGCGTATGCTACCGGGATTTGAACCTTTCCAGAACTTCGGGCCAAGTTGGCCCGAAGTTGCAGGGAGGGCAAAGTCATGGATAGCCGTGAGCTGACCCGTGGGGAACGGGCGGCAATCCGCAGACTGGTAACATCTATGTGCGCCAACTACGACAGCGAATACGGCTGTCTGCCCCTCGACTATGGCGGCTGTTATATGCTGGATAAATGCTGGACAGGCGCATACTGTAAGTATTTTCAAAACGCCGTTCTTCCCCTTGACCCAAAGCTGGAAGCGACTTTGTTAGGCCGGGCCGCTCCCGAAATGGACGCTTGCGCCATTTGCGGCAAGCCGTTTGTATCGGACGAAACACGGGCCTACTGCTCGCCAGCCTGCCAAGCGGAGGGCAACCGCCGCAGGAGCCGGGAAAGAATGAGGAAAAAGCGGCGTTCGGATAAGGCATAGCTGTTACGATTAGGGTTGAAAAAAGCCGCTGTTTGTGGGGCTTTCAAGGGCCGGTTTTAGGCAGGTGCGGCTTATCCTATGACCGCACCTGCCCAATCGTAACATTTTCTAAGAAACGGAGGTAAAAATGAGCGACAGCGTACATGGTTATGAAATTAAGCGGTCAATCCTCTTTGAGAATGACCGGGGTTTTGCGCTTGGGGAAAATCCACAGGCCGTACAGCCCTTTGCCACATGGCAGTTTACGGAGGAAAACGGCAAGCGGGATTATTATTGGGGCCACTATACCACTAATAGCGCCGCTGCTACAAGGGATTATGAGAACCGTGTTTCGGAGTATCAGCATGAATATGGCGTGTCGGAAAAATCCGCTTACAGGTATTATTCCACCCAAAGACCTGTGGATATTGGCACATTCCCCAAAACGGAGAATGGCCCCCTATACCTTATGAATTTTGATAAAAGAGGAAATGTGGAGCAAGGGCAGTTTCAAGCATGGGGCTACCTTGTGTATGACGCTCCCCTAACGGAAAAACAGATTGCCGATTATGAGCTTCGGGCCGCTCCCGGTAATCACGATAGACAAAGCCCTATAAGGGAACAGGGACAAAATCGGGCTGACAGAAAATCTATTGCCGCCCGGCTTGCCGAGGGTGCGGAACAGGCGGCAAAGGACAATGCCGCCCGGCCCATACCCGACAAAAACGCCGATAAGGACAGATGACCCACTTCGGGCCAAGTTGGCCCGAAGTTAGAAAAGGAGGATTTTTTTATGCAGGAAAAAGAAAACTATCTGAAAAATGCGGAGCTTTCCACGGAACAGAATTACAACATGATTGATGGGATTC
>JBCLPO010000054.1:0-4687 GCA_041223105.1 Lachnospiraceae bacterium 54-53 | reverse complement strand
TTTACACTGAGGTATTTTTTTCTCAACCTTCTTTCTTGGAATTCCCTATTTTTGAATTATACAGGAAGCTCCTTTATCTCGTTAAGCAAACCTGAGCCTCCCGCGGACGGTCAGCTTTATTCGGCGCTCTTCAAGGACTCGACCATATTGATCGAGGTGATTTTATTTCGAAGCAGAAAATTGGCAACTGCCGTAAAAGTCATGATCAGAAACGCTGCAATCATATATTTTGACAGCCCCATACGAATCGGCATCTGCATGTTTTCAGTAGCCTGGGTTCCTATCGCCACCCCGGCGATGATCCTGCCCATAGGCATACCGATCAGCATTCCGAAGACGCTGATAAAGAAATTCTCATTAAATACGAGGCGTTTGAGCTCAGCGGCGGTGAAGCCCAGCACCGCAAGGGTGGCGATTTCCCTTCTGCGTTCAAAGATATTGATATTCGTGATGTTGTAGATCACGGCCACAGCCAGTATGCTGGCCACGAACAGCATGAAAAAGATAATGGTGTTCATTGATTGGAGCTGTTTATTGGTGTTGGCGACGACTTCCGCTTTCGACAGGATCGTATTAATGGCCAGAATATCTTTGAGCTCATTGATCACTTCTTTTTCGTATTTCGGATCCTCCAGCCTGATATGAGCCGCATTTGCCACAATCCCTTCCTTTAGCAGATAATCGATATAATCCATGCTGCAGACGGCGCTCTGTCCGATAAACTGGGAGGTCTCACCCTTCACTATGACGGTTTTCTTATCCCTGTCTTCGTTCTTTCCCGGATAATAGGATCGAAGGGTCACCCTGTCTCCGGTACGCAGTCCCATGGTTTGCATGAGCCGGGCCGGCAATAGTATTCCGTCCGCCGGCAGAATCGCCGATTTTCCGCTCCGGTCATACACGCCGTATAATTCGGCTCCTCCGTCGAGGGCGATGACTCCGATGTCTTTCTTCTTCCACCCGTCTCGAATTTCCATTCCGGTTTCCATAACCGGCTCAACTGATTCCACATGATCCATGTTCCTGATATAGCGGAGTTCGTCAACGTTCATCATCTGGGTCAAATTGATCTTGAGATCATATTTCTGAATTTCTTCGTACTGCACTTCCATCACATAGGACATGGAGCTTCGGAAGCCCAAGGCGATGAGCAGCAGCGCCATGGAAAAGATGATCCCCACAGAAGCCATGGCTGAGCGCCTCTTATACCGGAACAAATTTCGTAAGATGATCTTCCAGCTGAAATTGATGTGCTCCCAAAAGATCCGGAGATTTTCCAGAAGTATCTTTCTTCCGGAAGCAGGCGGTTTCGGTCGCATAGATTCTGCCGGAACCAGGCGCAGTTCCTTGCGGCAGGCGTTGTACCCCGCAAAGATGCAGAAGAACAAAGCCATCAGCGAAGCAGGTACCGCGATTTCCAGATGTGCGGAGGAATTCTCCGTGGGAAAGTTGTAAAAACCGTTGAATATGCTGAGCAGACCTTTACCGACAAAGAAGATTCCGATCAGAGAGCCCAGAACGCTTCCCAGAATACCCACCAGAAGCGGATACGTCTGATAGTGCAGCATGATATCCCAGTCACTGTAACCCAGTGCCTTGAGCACCCCCATCAGCGTCCGCTGATTTTCTATCATCCTCGTCATGGTAATATAGATGATGGCCGCAGATGCGATAAAGAACAGCATCGGGAAAATGGCGGCCATAGATTTCAGTCCGGTCTCATCCGAGTGAAACATACTGTAACTGGTCTGGTCCTTTTTCTCAATAGTGTTCACCAGACCGTACTGATCCAGGATTTTTTCCATCCCGGCTTTGACCTTTTTCACATCACCGTCTCTGTCAAGAAGTATGCTGATATCGTTCACTGAGCCTCTGAAATCCAGGATCGTCTGAAGATAGGATTTTTTTATGTAAACAACGCCGAACTTTTCATAATCCGGGGTCAGCTCTGTGGCATCCCGTATCTCGTAGATATATTCGGGGCTTTTTGCCGTCCCCACAACAGAAAGTTTTACCCGTTCCCCGTTTATGATGGGCTCTATGGTCTGGCCGATGACCATATGATTTGCCTTGAAAAAGTTCTCGGATACGATGCACTGGTTCCCCTCGCCCGCTGTGAAGTAGCTGCCCGATCTCATTATGATGTCATTGACCATGTTCCTTTTCTTATCAGGAAGGGAGATCAGTCGGATCGTTGCATTCCTGTCCTCCATGAAGATCCTGACGTCCTGAACTACTCTTCCCTCCGCCATTTTGACTCCGGGAATCGCTTCAATCCGTTCCACCACTCCTTCGGGAGCACGGTATACTGTGCTCCACAGATCCCCCAGCCTGTATTCCGAGAAATACTTGGGGCCAGCGCCGGAAAAGTTCTCCAGAGCAGAATACAGACCGGTGTAAAACATTACCCCTATGATGACCACTGCAAGGACCGATACGAATTGCCCCTTTGATTCTTTCAGTTCCCGCAGGAATTTTTTCAGGAAGATCAGCATTACCATTCAATCCTTTCGATAGGCAAGGGATTCTCATTAATTTCAACAGCCTCCACTCTGCCGCTTTTTATTTTTACCACCTTATCCGCCATCTGTGCTATGGAACTGTTATGAGTAATGATCATAACAGTTTTATTATAGTTCCGGTTTACATCGCGAAGCAGTTTCAGAATGGATTTCCCGGTGACATAGTCCAGTGCTCCCGTGGGCTCGTCACATAAAAGCAGAGTGGGATTTTTCGCAACGGCTCTCGCGATGGATACCCGCTGCTGCTCTCCGCCGGAAAGTTGAGCCGAGAAATTGTTCATGCGCTCACCCAGTCCCACGTTATTCAGGATCATGGCGGCGTCCAGAGGCTCGTCACAAATCTGCGCGGCGATTTCAACATTCTCAAGGGCAGTAAGATTCGGCATCAGGTTATAGAATTGAAAGACGAAGCCGACGTGCTTTCTTCGATACAAGGTCAGCTCATTCCGGCTAAACCGTGTAATATCCTTTCCGTTGACCAATACTTCTCCTGATGTGGCACCGTCCATACCGCCCAAGATATTCAGCACAGTGCTTTTCCCCGCACCGCTGGGTCCGAGAACCACCACCAGCTCCCCCTGACCAACCTCAAAAGAAATTCCGTCCGCTGCCCTGATGGTGATCTCGCCCATGATATATTCTTTTATTACTTCTGTAAGCCTGATAATCGGTTCCATTCCCGTCCTCCTCCTTTTTGAGAAAGGCTGCTCTGTAAAATCCAGCCCACCCAGTAAAGCCCTGACGCTCGGTAAAGGCCAGTCTGCTCAGCCCTGTTAGTTCTGTGTATTTCACTAACCCAACACGGTCATTATATAACTTAAGCAGTTTCCTGTCAATGACCACCCGGTCATTATTGGGAAATCAATTTTCATTTATCATAAGAATAGTTTTGATTTACAGTTTGGTAAACGTCATATATCCAGTGCCTTGACAAAATAACAGCCGCCATTTCTGGCGGCTTGGATTACTGATTGGTTTTTCCGGCAAACTTTCAAGAAAATCTATGCATGTATCGTCCAAATGTTTCGGTATCTCTGTGAGCAGATGCTCAAAATAACAGTACGGCTTTAAGTTATTCGCCTTGGCAGTTTCCGCTATGCTGTATATAACAGCGCTTGCCTGAGCTCCTTGGATCGTGTCAATCAGATGCCAGTTGCGCTTCCCAATGCAGAATCCCCGGATTGCCAATTCGGCGGCGTGTGTGAGACCAGCAGCCTGCAATCTCCAGATCACATTCGCTTTCCAATGTAAGGAAAGTATGTTTTCTGCAAAAATAGTATCTCTGTTTTACTCAATCTCATAAAGGTACCTCTGGCTGGATCTTTTTGATCGTCCGCGTCTGCTCGATAGACGATCCCTGCATCAGCCAGGTGTACTGTTCTGGCGTGACGGCAAGGACCTCCTGCTCATTGCGGGTCCACTGGAAGCGGCCAGCTTCCAATCTTTTATATAGGAGCAGAAAATATCCTGTTCCCATTAAGAGGTCCTTGATCCGGTCAGTTCTGCGTCCGCAGAAAAAGAACAGAATACCTGGCTGAAACGGATCAAGCAACAGAGGCCTGCCCACATTGAGAGTTACTATTCCGGTGAAATCGTGCAGCTTAACGATTACTTCTTTTGCTGCAGAAAGTGTACCAGATTCGATTCCCTTTAAAGGCAGCCAACGCACCACCAGTGGCAGCAAGGCCTTAACAGGCATATCAATATTTGGTGCTGGATAATCAAGTAAAATAAAAGTGACTCTGCAGTTCTGTAACCTGGCCTCTAGCTGACCATGATTTAATAATAAAATAGCGATTTATATAAAACAAGGCAATTTAACCGAATGGTATTAATTTTAAACCGAACGGTAAAATTAAATTATATTTTAATTTGGATCTTGGCTTAGAGGTAATATAATCTTTACTGTGAATACACCATGATCATGTGAATATTGAAAAGTGCCGCCATATTGATTCACGGCTGATTTCACAATCTTAAGGCCAAAACCATGATAAAGATTATCTTTTTTATTTGTTGCAAGAATCCCATTAGATTCGAGCAAAATATGCTTATAAGGATTTTTTACAATTATAGTCAAATAATTTTGGTTATGAATAAAGTTTAGTGTAAATGGAATAATCACTCAATGTTCTGTTAATGATTTTGTTGTAGCATCATTTGGG
>JBCLPO010000053.1:0-4865 GCA_041223105.1 Lachnospiraceae bacterium 54-53 | reverse complement strand
CCCATTGGAGATACCGGCCCAACCGGGGATACAGGACCTACTGGAGATACCGGACCTATTGGTCCAACCGGAGATACCGGTCCAACTGGAGATACAGGGCCTACTGGAGATACCGGTCCAACTGGAGATACAGGGCCTACTGGAGATACCGGCCCAACCGGAGATATAGGGCCTACAGGAGACACCGGCCCGATCGGGGATACCGGACCCATTGGAGATACCGGCCCAACCGGGGATACTGGACCTACTGGAGATACCGGACCTATTGGTCCAACCGGAGATACAGGGCCTACTGGAGACACCGGCCCAACCGGAGACACCGGTCCAACAGGAGACATTGGTCCAACAGGAGACACCGGCCCAACCGGAGATATAGGGCCTACAGGAGACATCGGACCTATAGGAGATACCGGCCCAACCGGAGACATCGGACCTACTGGAGATATTGGTCCAACAGGAGACACCGGCCCGATTGGGGATACCGGACCCATTGGAGATACCGGCCCAACCGGGGATACTGGCCCGACTGGAGATACAGGACCTATTGGCCCAACCGGGGATACTGGCCCAACTGGAGATACAGGACCTATTGGTCCAACCGGAGATACTGGCCCGACTGGAAACATTGGTCCAACAGGAGACACCGGCCCAACCGGAGATATAGGGCCTACAGGAGACACCGGCCCGATCGGGAATACCGGACCCATTGGAGATACCGGCCCAACTGGAGACACCGGACCTACTGGAGATATTGGCCCAACAGGAGACACCGGCCCCATTGGGGATACCGGCCCAACCGGGGATACTGGCCCAACTGGAGATACAGGACCTATTGGTCCAACCGGAGATACTGGCCCGACTGGAGATACCGGGCCTACTGGAGATACCGGCCCAACAGGAGACACAGGCCCGATTGGGGATACCGGACCTACTGGAAATACCGGACCTACTGGAAATACCGGACCTATTGGTCCAACCGGAGATACAGGCCCGACTGGAGATACCGGTCCAACCGGAGATACCGGCCCAACCGGAGACATCGGTCCAACCGGAGATACCGGCCCAACCGGAGACATCGGTCCAACCGGAGATACCGGTCCAACAGGAGACATCGGTCCAACCGGAGACACCGGTCCAACTGGAGACACCGGCCCGACCGGAGACATCGGACCTACTGGAGATACAGGACCTATTGGTCCAACCGGAGATACAGGCCCGACTGGAGATACCGGTCCAACCGGAGATACAGGGCCTACTGGAGATACAGGCCCAACAGGAGACACCGGCCCAACAGGAGACATCGGTCCAACCGGAGACACCGGCCCGACCGGAGACATCGGACCTACTGGAGATATTGGCCCAACAGGAGACACCGGCCCGATTGGGGATACCGGACCCATTGGAGATACCGGTCCAACAGGAGACACCGGCCCGATTGGGGATACCGGCCCTATTGGTCCAACCGGAGATATCGGTCCAACTGGAGACACCGGTCCAACCGGGGATACAGGCCCAACTGGAGATACCGGACCTATTGGTCCAACCGGAGATACTGGCCTGACTGGAGATACCGGTCCAACAGGAGACACCGGCCCAACCGGAAATACCGGCCCAACCGGTGACACAGGGCCAACTGGAGATACCGGCCCAACCGGAGATACCGGTCCAACAGGAGACACCGGCCCAACCGGGGATACAGGCCCAACTGGAGATACAGGACCTATTGGTCCAACCGGAGATACCGGCCCAACTGGAGATACTGGTCCAACCGGAGATACTGGCCCGACTGGAGATACCGGTCCAACTGGAGATACCGGTCCTACTGGAGATACCGGCCCAACCGGGGACACCGGCCCGACTGGAGACATCGGACCTACTGGAGATATTGGCCCAACCGGGGATACTGGAGATACCGGTCCGACTGGAGACACCGGCCCGATCGGGGATACCGGACCCATTGGAGATACCGGCCCAACAGGAGACACCGGACCTACTGGAGATACAGGACCTATTGGTCCAACCGGAGATACTGGCCCGACTGGAGATACCGGTCCAACCGGAGATACAGGGCCTACTGGAGATACAGGCCCAACAGGAGACACCGGCCCAACAGGAGACATCGGTCCAACCGGAGACACCGGCCCGACCGGAGACATCGGACCTACTGGAGATATTGGCCCAACAGGAGACACCGGCCCGATTGGGGATACAGGACCCATTGGAGATACCGGTCCAACAGGAGACACCGGCCCAACCGGAAATACCGGCCCAACCGGTGACACAGGGCCAACTGGAGATACCGGCCCAACCGGAGATACAGGTCCAACCGGAGACACCGGCCCAACAGGGGATACAGGACCTACTGGAGATACAGGACCTATTGGTCCAACCGGAGATACCGGCCCAACTGGAGATACTGGCCCAACCGGAGATACAGGTCCAACCGGAGACACCGGCCCGACCGGAGACATCGGACCTACTGGAGATATTGGCCCAACAGGAGACACCGGCCCGATTGGGGATACAGGACCCATTGGAGATACCGGCCCAACCGGGGATACTGGGCCTACTGGAGATACCGGGGCACTATTATTAGGAAAACAAACTGCCTGTAAAAATGCGGTCTATCTAAACCGCTTTGGATTGGGTGTTAATTTCTATATATTCAATGACCCGGCGTAGTTCATCTGCAAACTTAAACTTTACACTGATGTTGCCGTTCTCATGTATTTTGATTTGCTCCACAAGTTCGGTTAGAACATCTCTTGTCAGTTTCTCAATGTTTTGGAATTGCTTGAAAACTGCTAAGAAAGGACTTTCGGCATCAATGCCATTTTCAAGTTCTTCCTTTTCCGCTCTAAGGGTTTCAATCACTTGTGTAAGCTCCTGCATCTGATTGTCATAATCTTCCCGCATATGTCGGTAGTCTATATGTGAAATTTCTCCGTCTTTCCAGTCCTGCCAAACCGCTTGCTTATATCGTGTTATTTTTGCAAGCTCTTTTTCTTTTTGCTCTAAAGCGTTCTGCAACTTTACAGACTGGCTTTTGAGTAAAGGAGCTTTATTGATATAAGCAATCGTATTGGAGTAATGGACAGCTAAGTAAACCTGTTGCTGAACCGCATAGAGTACAGCCGCTTCTAATCGGTTGTGCTTGATGGAGTGCTTTGTACAAGCCGTTTTAGACTGGTCTTTGTAAGTGCGGCAGAAGTAGTATACTGTGCCTTTAACTTTACTTCGTGCCATTGCTTTGCCGCAATCGGCACAGCGTAGAAAACCACTGAATAAATACAGCTTTTTCTGCTGTGGCCCGGTTCTGGTATCTTTTAGTAGCAATGTCTGCACCTTTTCAAAGATTGCCCGTTCTATGATTGGCTCATGGGTATTCTCTACAATATACCATTCTTCTTCTGGCGTTCTTTCCTGCACATGGATTTTATAGCTTTTCTTGCGGTAGCGGCCCTGTACCATATCACCGCAATACATACGGTTTTTTAATATGGTAGTAATCGAGGTTGCTGTCCATAGGGGCTTTTTAGCCGGGTCAAGACTTGGATTGGTATACTTCTGCTTTAGAACCTCCCGCTTATATGCCGCCGGGCATAAGACGCCATGTTCATTCAAATTTCGTACAATCGCATTTTTGCTCATACCGTCTAAAAACATGGTGTAAATATCCCGGACAACAACGGCGGCGGCTTCGTCAATGACCAAAGCGTTTTTATCCTCTGGGTGCTTCAAATATCCAAAGGGGGCAAATGAGCCGATATGCTCCCCGTTGCTCCGCTTCATGTCAAATACCGCCCGGACTTTATCGGAAGTTTCGGCACAATGATTTTCATTCATTACGCCTTGTATTGGTACGGCAATGCTCCGCATATTGCGGGGGTCTTTATAGCTGTCCAGCGTTTGATGATACAACGATATGAAGCGTATATCATGGCGGGGGAAGTAATCATCTAAATAATAGCCCTGATCGCCATAGTTACGGAAAGAACGTGCCAAGTCTTTCACAGCGACACAATTTATCTTTCCTGCTTCAATATAAGTCAGCATATCTTGAAAATCTTCTCGTTCCTCGTCTGTTGTGCCAGATATGCCATCGTCAATAAATACCTTGACAATCTCATATGTGTCGCCATCGTCCATAGCGGCAAAATGCGCTCTTAGGATTTTTTCTTGGTTTTTAACACTTTCGGAATCGTCATGTTTTAGTGGGTGTTCATCCTCTTTGGACAATCTAATGTAAAGTCCAACGCACCATGTTTTTCTGGATTTTCTCACCATAGATGTTTGTGAAATATTAGCTCGGCTTTTCCGCGCCATAGCGGCCTCCTTTCTGTCGCCTTACACCTATATTATACCATTTTGGCATAAGGCACACAATGTTGTCACAGCCTGTAAACTGGCTTTACAGGCCACTTTTCTTGCGTTTCAGAAAGTCGGCAAACACATCTTGCAGGGCAGGGGCATCCTCGGAAAACTCCAATTTTACGCCCATATCGCCCACACGAAAACAATAGGGATTTTTTACTGCTGCTATGATTTTTGCCGCACGTTGTTCCTGCGGTACAGTTGTATCAAAGATGAAGCCGCTAACATCAACTAAATCCTCTTTGTTTACCGATTCTATGTCTACGCTTGCCAACTCTGAAATTGGAATACGTTTCTTCAATCACAATCGCCCCCTCCTTTCCATGTATATGAATTGCTCGGATTGTCCTATGAGGAAACACAAACAGCCACCACTTTTATCAGCAAAAGTGATGGCCGTTAATCTTTCCTCACACTTCGGGCCAAGTTCGAGGTGTTGACAAAGCCCTGTAGAAAATCTGCTCACTATGATAAAATGAGAGTATGAAGGA
>JBCLPO010000052.1:0-5144 GCA_041223105.1 Lachnospiraceae bacterium 54-53 | reverse complement strand
TTTACAAGCACGTGGCGGGGGCTTTTTGGGAGGCTTTTGTATCTCATTTTGGAGCCGACGCCGCTCTGATCCGTCCGGGCCGGTGATGTTCATGAGATACATGTTTTACCGCTTCGAGGACGGGGCCGGCGAGTTCCTCGCTTCGCTCGGAATCTCATCCGGCTCCCCGTCCTCTTCGCTGCCAAACAATAATTCAAATGCTTCCTTTTTGCGGCTCTGTTCGGTCATGGCGTCCGCCGTCATCTTATCCACCTGGGCCAGGGTGTCATAAAGGGAATAGATATAATCCGAAGCTACAAAGGTGACAATGTACTCCGCATGCTTTTTTTTGCCGTCAAACCGGCTGTCATAATCGGCCTTGGTGAAATAGTAATTTTTGAAATGCCGGTCCAGTCCCAGGGTATTCTTACAGATCACTGTGTAATTAGCGATATCCCGGACTTTTTTCGGAATCCGGTCATAAATCTGGGAGGAGCACAAAAACTGCAAACCATACTTACGGTTGAAGGAAAGAAGGGCCAGCATTTCCGCAGGGAATGACTTCCAGTCACTGGCATCAAAGGTTGTATGAATTTCATCAATGGCAAGGATGCATTTCATTTTCTTCTTTTGGGCATACTTGGCAGCCGTGATAATATCCGTCCAATGATCGATGGCGGCGTTCTGATGCTTATAAGCAAAGTTCGTAGCTATGTATAGATTGGATTCCCCCATCTCATGGATGGCACGCTCCATATGATGCACCATGCTGATGGTCTTTCCTTCCCCCGGGAGGGCAACGAACTGATAAATTCCCCAAAACCTTCCGGTTTTTCCCCGGAGGAAGTCAATTATGACCCAGCGGATGGTGTCCAGGATTTTTCCGGGGAGGGGCAGCTTTTCTAAGAAACGTATTTTCTTTCGGATGGAAAGCTTAAAGTACAAGAACTTCTTATGCTTTTTGTACCAGCGTTTTTTCTGCCAGTGAAAGCGGTACTTTTTAAAGTCGGCCGCCTTCTGCTCCAGGAAGGGAAGCTGGGGAACGGCTTTCTTTTTGCGGCGCTTTATACCTGGCTTTTTATGTTTACCGTTAAATAATTTCATAAGAGCACCTCCGGATGTATCTCAATTGCCCATGCTGCAGCCGGCGGCCAGGTATTGTTTTGAGATACAGATTTTTTATGATTCGTTAAGGTATGATATCGGCAATCCGCCGGATGACCCAGTTCACCACGAACACACCGAATTTACCGACCTTGAATACAACAATCAGCCCCAGGATCTGAAAGACGGTGTCAATGGGAACCAGAAAGTTGACCTTGGCAATAAAACCGGAAACAGCGGTAACGGCAGCCTGTACCTGGCTGATGATAGAATTGTCCGCTGTTAAAGCAGGAAAAGAGCTTTCCACGATGGAACTGAAAAAGTTCAGTACGGCAATAATAATATCTGTCAATGAAATCCCCCCCTTATCCCACATGGAAACGGACATCAAACTGGTCCAGGAGCCAATAAGCAAAGGCAAGCCAGAGAGCGGCAACAAGGAAAATCCGGATGTTAACAAAGTAATCTTCATAGGGTCTTAGATCAAATATTTCAATGGAATCTGAATCAGGATAAGCAAACTTAATAGGAGAGGGAACCGGGATAGAGATAACCGGAATTTCCCGGCTTAATGCCGCACCAAAGCTTAGAGCGTCACTGATGGCGTACAGGCCGGAGAACTTTCCCTTGAAAGCATTGGAAAGATTCAATTGCGCAGCATCCACGGCTGCCGTGTCAACGGTAAAGAAATCCTTAATCTGTCCGGGTATGGCTTTTACTGCTTCCAGGAGATTAAGAAAGTGCTGGGGAATGGCCTTGATCTCATTTAAGATATCTCCTAAAATACCGGGGACATCCTGAATAAAGCCTTTGATATCCTCCAGCTTTTCCTTAAGGCCGTTTCCCATATTTTTTATGGCTCCTGTAATATCAGGAAGCCATGGAAACGTTCCGTCAGGCTCTTCCGGTTCTTCACCGCTTTTTCCACCGTAAACAATAGTGAGAGAGGGAGCGAGGGCATCCGCACGGTCTTCGGCTGTTTCAGCAGCTTGAGCAGACGAAAGTATTTCGGCTGCTATATCAGCAGCGACCGGAATAGCAATTGTACCGTCAAATTCTGCTTCCCGTTGCTGTATATCAGGAGCAGAAGCAACAGGCAAAACCCTACTAGATGACCAAGTATTAGCACCATCATAGCTATTAAGAGAATCACCTATTACACCACTACTCAAATAATCATATAACTCACTTTCCGTATCATAGACTGGCATATTAGTAAGAGACAAAGCAACACTTTTTTTTACTAAGGCATAATTACCATTCCCCCCATTTTCGCTTAATTCCCCGGACCTATTATAGTCATACACACTAAACCAACCAAGAGGAACCAAATCACCAGATGAATCAACTGCCTTTAAGGCAAAGTTACTCGAATTGTAAGTATAAGCACCAATACGATACACATCACCGTCAGCAAAATAATCAGCATATATATAATTTGCCCCGCTAACATATCCCAATGCCATAAAGCATTTATCAGCAGTAAGCCAACCCGTAGTATAATTAAATATCGTAGCATCAAACCCAAGCCGATATGTATTAGATTCAACACCAGATACAACAATAGAATCCATTCCAGTATCAGTGCCATATCCATCTTTAGTTTTAAAATATTCCTTGATCATGGAGACAGCAGAAGAACCAAGTTCAAGAACTGAATCCCAAGTAGCAGAGCCTATAGCCTGAAATACAGTCCAGTAAACATTATTATCCCCGGTCTGTATCCAGTCACCAATATCCACAGTAACAGCAGGAATGTCAGCGGCCTCTACAAAGACACCGGCAGAGAGAAACAACGCGGACCAGACAAACAATGCGGCCGTAAGTGAAACAGACGCCTGTGTGTCACGGGCTCCCAGATAATCACTGGCCGGAGTGAGCACCAGTAGAAATACAGCCATCATCAAACAGAGAAATCTTTTCAACCGTTTCATATTATCCCCTTTCTTTGTATCTCATTTTGTCTCACCGTCTGCCCGGAGCTGCTCCGATCAGGAGATCCGTTGAGATACAATTAAATACAATTCCTGTTTTTAAGTATTAAAAAAGGAAGGGCAGAGTCATGCACCCTTCCTCTTTTCGAAAACTTAGCTGGCCTTTCTTAAAACTCCCTTGATCTTTTTCATCGCATAATCCGCAGCTGTCGTAAGTCCGATAATTGTCATGCCTGCCGGAATTGCAATGGCTACCACCGCCGTAACGGTTACCACAAGATTGGACATGGCGCTTGTGATCAGCGTCATGGTGTCGGAATCAAGAAAGTTAGTTCCTGAATCTGCCGCAAAGGAAACTACCGTTGGCACAGCCAGAGCCGAAGCCGTACCGGCTGCTACCGCTACCGTACGTGCATGCTCACGCACATTCTCATAACCCTTTTTTAACTTTGCTTTTAACATGTTGCTTACCTCCTTTTTGGTTTATAAATGTTTTGTTATATTGTGAGCAATCAGCCAGTAGAGACCTCTTAGGGCTAGGAATATCATACCCAGGATCAGGAATCCCACGATAATCCCCAACAGCTCATTGTTTACAACCATCAAATCAGCCAGCGTCTGCATATCCGCATCCGCAAAGGCATAGTCAAATTCTTCCGCCAGTTCCCCGGCATCCGACATGGTAGCCGCTAATGCAAACAAATACATCAGCTCACCTTCTTATCTGCTTTCGGTTCCTCTTTTGGCGGCTCAGTGCTGGTATTTAACTGACTGTCCGGCACGGGAACAATCTCCACATCAGAGATATAATCAAGATCCAGGATCTTAAGCACTGGCTTTCCGTCACTGCCGATGGACATGGAAAACTCTGCGTCATACAGGGCCGGAGCTCTTTTAATCTTTCCCATTACCAGAAAATCACAGCTGGATTTTGCCGGCCGGGTTCCCTTGGTCCCGTTTATGTTATCCTCTGCCATCAAATTGGTATTAAAGTAATAGCTCACGGAGGTTCCCTGGACCCGTTTTCCGGAATCGTCGGTCATGTCGTACTGACCGGCATAGAGTAAAATAATTTGCATGTTCATAAATATACCTTCCTTTCATCCTGGACCGCTTTCATAAGCCGTCCGTAACTAATTTGCATATTTGTTATCGCTGTATGGTCATGGCCATTCACGCGTAACGGTCAATTGATTAAGGGTTCCTTCCCGGACATAGGTGATCATTGTCCTGGCTTCACTGTAAGCCTGAAGCTTCCCTTTGTAATAATTTTCCAGACAGCCGGGTAAGCGGCTTCCGGATTCATGACCGGAATTTAGAAGACCTTGCATTTCATCCATCCGTTCATCGATCCAGTTTACCATCTGGTAATATTCCTTTTCTTCCACAGATTCACCTCCCGCCGCTTTTCCTCCGGCAGCTGTCCAGGCAGGAGTGCGCTGCCTGAAACAGCTGCCCAAAGGCTGGAATTTCAGAAACTGTATCTCATTTTTCGCGCTGCGTCCGGAGACCTGGCTGAAATTTGAGATACAAGGGGCTTTTGCCGTGTAAGTACATGTCCGCCCTCCGGGACGTACGGAGGGCACCGCTGGGCGGCGCTTTTGCTTGACGCGGAACATCTCCCGGCCGGCCTTTGTTATCCCCGCGCTTACAGGGGCCATGACCTTGTTGAAGTAAGGGGGCAAAGATAAGCGTCCTCCTACTCCGTCAGTTACCACAATGCCAGGGCTGCCACGTCGATAACCGGACGCTTTGCCCCATGCTTGACACGGCCCGCTTTCCGGCCGGCTTTTGTTATCTCCGCGCCGGGACAGGGGATACTGGCCGAGCAATTTGGGCCCCCCGGCGATGCCCCCAAATTGCCGGGCCGCTGTACCGGATTCCCGATACGGGGCCGGGCGGGACGGTGATCAAGGAAAAACTGGGGAAATTGCATCAGCCTGGCGAAAGCCGGGGGACCGGCTGGCTTAGGGGCTGAAAGGCTGGAGCTTTTTGCCATCCCCGGGCACCCGGCGCTGCGGCTGCGCCTGCACCGGGTGTCTGACTGGACGGCGGGGGAGAGTGTCCGGCCCTTCGGCCTTCGGCCTGGGGCCGGGATTAAACCAAAACCCGGCCCGTATTTATTTG
>JBCLPO010000051.1:0-6703 GCA_041223105.1 Lachnospiraceae bacterium 54-53 | reverse complement strand
AGTAAAAGCCCTCCTTCCACATTATTGTAAAAGGCAGGGCTGTTTTGGTCTACCGTGAGACTAAATTAAATGCTAATTTGAATGACAACGCTATCATTTCTAATGGTTTATCATTAACTTGGGGAACAATTGCTGCTGGCGGATATACTCAAATTGGTAAAATGGTTATTATTAATATCAGAGTTACGCCCAATTCGGTTCTTAATATCAACAGCCAGTATCTGATACACGGATTTCCCGCCGTTAAATCACCGGATGTCCGGGTCGTACCAATACAACACAATTCGCCGGAACGTATGAGCTCTGGAATGATGGAGCCTTCTGGGGATATGTTATTTGTTCCCAAAAGTGACCTTCCCGCTAATGTTGCCTTGCTGTTTGGGGCTTGTTATATCACACCATAATGGCTGATTATACAATGGTTTTCCATGTGCCATACCAAGCACTCTGGTTATAGCATCTATATTTAACCGATATTTCAGCATCAGAATATCTAAACGCCACCACGATCCCTCTGTCACCGGAGGCATCCTGAAGATTTAATGCACACCATTCAACTGAATCGTCAGGAAATCCGGTCACGCTATTACCAAGGATTTTCCATATTGAAAGCCTTTTAGCTTCATCTGAAGCCCATTGTAATAATGAAGAATTTTGGAGGTTTGCATTTGTACCTTTTAAATCATGTACGGCAGATTTATTCGCTTTATTAGCATTTAATTGAGCCAACCTTATAAAAATCGAAAATTCAGAGCCGAAAGGCTCTTTTTATATATAAATAACTATAATTTCACACAGAAAGGAGTCTATATCATGGACAAAATCATTTTAAAAGATGGAACTATTGTAGAAATCGAAGAGAGCAGCAACGGAAACAGCTTCAGGATTCGTTTTGCGGATCCCCAGGAGTATCTTACCACTCTTGCAAAGCTCACCCAGGACAACTTAAGTGCTTATCAGGTGCAGAACAGTGAGGGCCTTACCAGTGCAAATCCGGAAAACAAGGAGTGTCTGACACAGACAGTTACCCCGATCTGGATCGATGAGGGCACCCTGGCCGGACTGGACGTGACGTTTAACATAACTGATGTTGATATGCTGGCAAAGGCTGTGAAGGATCTGCAGGCAGGCCAGGAGGCTTTACAGGACGGCCAGCATACGCAGGACGGAGCTATCTCCGATCTGGGAGAAGCTTTCAGCAAACTGGCAGAAGGGAGTGTGCAGTAATGGGAGAGTTTTATGGGAAAAGAATCAGGAACGATATTATAACTATTGAGCAGGTTCCGGCCTACTGGCTGGCAAAGACCCAGAAGTGGCTGGATGAAAATTAAGGAAAGAGTGAGGAAAATGAGAATGAAAAAAGAATATGTATTTGCGGTTCAGGGAATATTGGCAGCCATAGGAGCATTTTTAAGTGATAAATTGGGGATCTTGTTTCCCGTGCTGTGCATACTGGCCTTTATGATGGCAATTGACAACGTATCAGGCATGCTCGCAAGCAAAACAGAGGCCATTGATCACCCGGAAGAACCGTCTTATGGGTGGAGCTCCAAAAAAGGTGCGAAAGGAATCATTAAAAAGGTAGGGTATTTATGCATAATAGCCGTGGCCATGGTGGTGGATTATGTTATTGCCGAGGTGTCAGGGACCATTGGATTTGATATGCCCACTAACACATTTTTTGGGCTGTTGGTGACAGTATGGTACGTACTCAATGAATTGTTGTCCATCATAGAGAATGCCGGAAGAATGGGCGCTCCTGTGCCTGAATGGCTTAGTAAGTACATAGCGGTATTAAAAAATAAAATTGACAACCCGGAAACATAAGTAAACCGTTGCGATGTCGCAACAAGTTGTAACGTCACAACTTTTCAGGCCTGGGATCTCCCGGGCCTTTTTCGATTGGAGGAAATTATCATGAATGTAGTAAAGGATTTAATTGAAAAAGCAAAAGCATGGACCGGATATCTGGAAAAGAAAAGCAATGCAAGCCTTGACGATTTTACGGCCAACGCCGGCAGCGGAAATTATACCTGTTTTGCCAGGGATTATAAAATACATACCGGCTACAGCCTCCAGGCACAGCCGTGGTGCGCCATGTTTGTGTCAGAGGTATTTGTACAGGCCTTTGGCCTGGAAGCCGCTGTAAAGCTGTTATGCGGCGTTCTGTACCATTATTGTCCCACAGGAGTAAATCAATTTAAGACAGCTGGCCGGTGGTACACGAAACCGGAGCCTGGAGACGTGATCTTCTTCACGAATGGGACCAGGGCATATCACACCGGCATTGTCACGGAAGTTACCAGTACGCGGGTGAAGACAAGTGAGGGGAACACTTCCGGAGCCAGCGGCGTAATCGAAAACGGTGGCGGTGTCTGTCAGAAGTCATACAGCTTGACAGAGGGTAAGATCATGGGATATGGTCGGCCTGATTGGAGCATTGTCCAGGTAAAGAAATCCGGCTGGAAAAAAGAGGACGGTGGATGGAGATTTTACAATGGGGATACCGGGGAATGCGTGCGGAATAAATGGCACCAGGATCCTGATGGTAGATGGTACTGGTTCGATGGTGCCGGCATGATGGTCACGAATACCTGGTACCAGCACAAGGCCAGCTGGTACTATCTGGGACCGGACGGAGCTATGTGTCAGTCCCAGCTTGTAGAAAACTCCGGGAAGATTTATGCAGTGGACGCTGATGGCAAGATAATTACGGAGCCGGTGACGCTCACGCCTGATCAGGACGGGGCGTTGCGGTGGCCGGGGTTGGCAGAGTAAAAAAGGAGGCTTTTAAAATAGCCTAAAAAGACGTATAATACAGGTAAACTCGTAGGAGGTGCGGCACATGTACAAAGTTGGGGACACCTGTTATTTTTTAGTAAGTGGGATCAATGTTGTTGAAGGCGTGATCCGCTCCTGTAAGGGAGGCTTGTATACCGTGAGATATGGGGAGGGCAAGGGGATACGATTGCCGGAGAAGAGATTGTACCATACCCTTGAAGATGCAGTTGCCGCCATTCCCCGGAAGGGGAAAGAACCTCAATATAGAAGTCCATACGATTACATGTAAAGAGGCGGGCTTCCGGTGGCTCCGGGTCCGCCTTTAAGTTACCTAAGCCCTATCGGCCCATATACATTTGGCCCTCCAATGGCAGTAGCACCCATTAATATGGTCAGAAGAGTGGTGGAGTATGCGCTGACTGAGATCCCAAGGGAGAAAATCAGCCTGGGAATCCCCAATTACGGATATGACTGGCCCCTGCCTTATGAAAGAGGGGTCACAAGGGCCGAAACCATCAGCAACTTAGAAGCCGTCCGGCTGGCCATTGAGCATGGAGCGGAGATCCAGTTTGATGAGGTCGCCATGTCTCCCTATTTCCGTTATTGGCAGTATGGAGTCCAGCATGAGGTGTGGTTTGAGGATGTGAGAAGCTATATGGCCAAATTTGACCTGATCAAGGAATACGGGCTGACCGGGGCAGGCTATTGGCAGATCATGCAGTTTTTCCGGGCGAACTGGCTTTTGCTGGATCAGATGTTTGAAATAAGAAAAGTCGGTGACTGACGAACCTGTAAGGGGATGACGGCGATGCTGCCGGCATCCCCTTTTCCGGCTGTCTGCAGGGCTGAAAATCATTGACAGCCAAATCATATATTGATATAATTCCTATTAACATATATGAATGGTCTGCTGTTGGGCGGAGCTTTAAACCGCATGGGAGGGCGTATGATATTAGAAGAAAAAAATGAAAAGCTGAAAGCATATCTTTCGCAGCTGGGGAGCGTTGCCGTTGCCTTTTCATCCGGTGTGGATTCCACGTTTCTGTTAAAGACAGCGAAAGACGTACTGGGAGACCGGGTCATTGCCGTGACCGCCCGTTCCTGTTCCTTTCCGGAGAGGGAATTAAAGGAAGCACAGGAATTTTGCAGGACGGAAGGGATCCGGCATTTTATTGTGGACAGCGAGGAACTGGATATAGAGGGCTTCAGCAGCAATCCGAAGAACCGCTGCTATCTGTGCAAGCATGAGCTGTTTGAAAAAATCGGCGTCATAGCTGCCGAAAACGGCATGGAGCAGATTGCGGAAGGGTCCAATGTGGATGACGATGGAGACTACCGCCCCGGTCTGAAGGCCGTAGCGGAATTAAGCGTCCGCAGTCCCCTGAGGCATGCGGGCCTTACCAAGGACGATATCCGGGAGCTCTCCAGAAGGATGGGGTTAAAGACCTGGGACAAGCAGTCCTTCGCCTGCTTATCCAGCCGCTTTGTCTATGGGGAGTCCATTACAAGGGACAAGCTGTCCATGGTGGACAGAGCCGAACAGCTGCTGCTGGATATGGGATTTAAGCAGGTACGGGTCCGGATCCACGGCACCATAGCCCGCATCGAAGTGCTGCCTGACCAGCTGGCCGGACTGATTGCGGAGCCGAAACGGCAGGAGATCCTTACCGCATTTCATCAGCTGGGTTTTTCCTACGTCACCATTGATCTGGATGGCTACCGGACGGGAAGCATGAATTTGACCCTTGATGAAAAGACAGGCGGGGAATGATATTTTACGGCAGTTATTGTACTTTTTAAGAAATTAAGTTGACAATCAGGGATTCCGGTGCTATTATACCAACAAAACCTATAGGTTAATAAGTAAATGGAGGAGAACACAGGATGTCAAAGGTAATCAACGCAAAGGCGCTTTGTATGTGTATGTGCATGGACATGGCTATGGCAATGTCCATGATGTGTTGTGCTCATTTTTGTTCCCGTGCTCCCGGCCTTTCCCATAGCAGTCAGCTGTCAATGCACCACTGACTTAACGCGCCATGTTTAATCTGGAGTGATAGACCAAAAGCGGGAGCCTTAAGGCGGCCTGCTTTTTTTATTAGAGGAGGAATAAGAGTGATTCAACTGGAAAATATCTCAAAGATTTTTGGATCGGGATCCAGTGAGGTAAATGCCATCCGGGATGTGACATTGTCCATCGGAAAAGGTGAAATATTTGGTATCATCGGTTTTTCCGGGGCCGGCAAATCCACCCTGGTCCGATGTATCAACCTGCTGGAGATTCCCACGGCCGGCAAGGTGACCGTGGATGGGCAGGAGCTTACGGGATTGCCGGCAAAGGAGCTGAGGAACGCAAGAAAGCGCATCGGCATGATCTTCCAGCACTTTAACCTGATGCGCTCCCGCACTGTATTCGGGAATGTGGCGTTCCCTCTTAAGGGCAGCGGTTTATCCAGGCAGGAAACAGCTGCAAAAGTGAGGGAGCTGCTTCAGCTGGTGGATATTGCGGATAAGGAAAACGCTTATCCGGCCCAGCTTTCCGGCGGGCAGAAGCAGCGGGTGGCCATCGCCCGGGCACTGGCCAATGATCCGAAAGTTCTTTTATGCGATGAAGCCACCAGTGCTCTGGATCCCCAGACCACCAGGTCCATATTGCAGCTGCTTCAGAAGCTGAACAAACAGCTCGGGATCACGGTTGTGGTCATCACCCATGAAATGGCTGTTATCAAGGAAATATGCGGACGCGTGGCTGTCATGGAGAATGGGAAGGTGGTGGAGGAGGGAGAAGTATTTTCCATCTTTGCCAATCCCAGACAGCCGGTGACGCGGGATTTCATCCGGACCACCTCCAATTTACAGAAGATCGAGGGGCTTTTGGCGGAGGACTCCCCGGTCACCAGGCTCAAACCAGGGGAAATGATCGTCCGGCTGTCCTATGTACAGAAAAATGTGTCGGAGCCCCTCATATCCACGGTATCCAGAAAGTTCGATATCAACTTGAACATCATATTTTCCGATATTGAAATCGTTGAGGATGCACCCATCGGCGGCACGGTAGCCATCATAAACGGACAGCGGGAACAGATCAGCCAGGCGATCAGTTACCTGATTGAAAAAAATGTAGGAGTGGAGGTGATTGCAGATGCAGGAGCTGCTTCATAGCATGATTCCAAATGTGATGGGAAAGCTTCCCACCTTTTATGAGGCCATTGCAGATACCCTGGTCATGGCTTTCTGGTCCGGTACGATTTCCTTTGTGCTGGGTATGGCTCTCGGGGTGGTCATTACCGTGACCAGACCTTCCGGTATTTTGGAAAACAGTGGAGTTTTTCAGGTCCTGGATAAAGTGATCAATTTCTTCCGGTCCATCCCCTTTATTATCCTTCTGACCGGCGTCATGCCGCTTTCCAGGCTGATCATGGGCACTGCCATCGGCGTTGAGGGGGCAATCGTTCCTCTGGTGTTCGGCACGGTTCCTTTCTTCGCCAGGCAGATCGAAAGCGCTCTGGCTGAAGTGGATCACGGCCTGATCGAAGCGGCCCTTTCCATGGGCTCCAGTCCCATGGAGATCATCTTCCGGGTCTATCTGCGGGAGAGCATCGCGGGGATCGCCCGAAGCACCACCATCACGGCCATAAGCCTGCTGGGGCTGACCGCAATGGCAGGTGTTGTAGGAGCCGGAGGCCTGGGAGATTTTGCCATCCGGTACGGGCATGACCGCAATCAGACGGACGTCACCTATATAACGGTGCTGGTGCTGGTCCTTATGGTGAGCATCATTCAGATCATAGGAAACCTGGTCGTAAAAAAGAATACCCATTAAAGCAGGGGTTCAGCGAAGGAGAAAGGTTGAAAAAGAATAGTAAAAAGTATCCATTCGTATAAGGGCATAAGAAACAAGCCATCTTACGGTGGCTAATAA
>JBCLPO010000050.1:0-7302 GCA_041223105.1 Lachnospiraceae bacterium 54-53 | reverse complement strand
TAGCCTCGGTACTTTTCTTCTTTCTTTGAGCGGAATTTTACAGGGCTTTGTCAACACCTCGAAGTTGGCCCGAAGTTGCCGCCTGTTCCTCACGCTCAAACCGCAAACGGCCTAATGGCCCCTTGCGGCTCTTATCCTCCATTTTGCCCCTCCCTTGCGATGTCCTCCGGGCGGGTGGTGAGCAGATTGTATATCTCACCACGGGGGAAACGGTCTACAAAAGGAATGGTCGTACTGCCAAAAAACAAAAGTCCTTCGCCGGGGTTGCTGTGGGCGATATAGGAAAGCTGGTGTTCCGATATACCAAGCTGTTTGGCTAAAATGGCCCGGTCAGCCTGTGCCTGTGC
Source organism: Lachnospiraceae bacterium 54-53 (assembly GCA_041223105.1). GTDB lineage: Bacteria > Bacillota > Clostridia > Lachnospirales > Lachnospiraceae > Lacrimispora. The sequence continues at coordinate 6,955 of JBCLPO010000050.1, read as the reverse complement.
AAGCAGTATCATAAAATCCGAATTGTCAAATATATTCTCTACCTCACGACTGGCAAGCAGGTCTTTCACATTCTGTGTAAGTGCGCTCGGCACACAGCCCTTTTTACGGAGCATTTTCCAGACACGGACAAAATAGCTTGCAGAAAGTGCGTCCTGCAACAAAATATGAAATTCATCATAATAGCACCATGTTGCAAGTCCTGCCGAAAAGTTCTCGTCTACCGCCTGTGTCACAAGCTCGTTGGTGATGTGCATGGCGATTTTGCGCAGGTTTTCGCCCATGCTTTTCAGCACGATACAAACAATCCGCTTGTCGGTTTGTACGTTGGTGGCGAAGTTGAACATATTGAGGGAACCGGTGCAGTAAAGCTCCAGAGCGGTTGCAATCCGTTTGGCTTCCGGTTCGGGTTGCTGGCACAGGGTTTCATACAGGTCTTGCAAAAGGGGCATTTTCCCGTCCCCAATACCAAGCGCAAGCTCCCGGTACACCAGCCGCACACAGCGGTCAATCACCGTTTTTTCAATGGGCTGTAAGCCCTCCTTGCCTCCGATTATCAGCTCACACAGGGACAATAAAAAATCCGCTTTCATGGAAAGCGGGCTGTCCTCGGCGGTCATATTGAGCTTTAAGTCCATTGGGTTGATGTGGTGGGGGCTGTCGGGGGAAATGTCGATTACCTCACCGCCCAGCCGTTTCACCAATGGGGCGTATTCTCCCATAGGGTCTACGATAGTAATTCTATCGTTAGTGGCAAGAAATACATTAATTAGCTCACGCTTTGCGGAAAAGCTCTTGCCCGAACCTGTACTGCCAAGATACAGGCCGTTGGCGGATTTCAGCTTTTTGCGGTTCGCCATGATAACATTGTGGGAGAGGGCGTTCATGCCATAGTACAATGCCTGTCCGTCCATGCGTAACTCCTGTGTCATAAACGGCACAAAGATTGCGGTACTGCTGGTTGTCATGCCCCGCTGTATCTCGATTCCGTTATACCCAAGAGGGAGCGAGGACATAAAGCCCTGCTCCTGCTGAAAGTCCAGCCGTTTCAAAAAGCAGTTGTATTTTTGCGTAATGCCCGACACGGTAAAAATATCATTTTCAAGCTGTTGCCTTGTGGGAGCGGTGTTCACGACAAGGAACGTCAATAAAAACATTCGCTCATTTCTGGACTGTAAATCTGCCAAAAGAGCGGCGGCATCCTTACTATAAGTGAGCAAATCCGGGGGCAGAATATCAATATCATACCCGGCCCTTGCCGCTTTTTTCTGCTCGTCCATTTTCATTTTCCCTATGTCGGAAAGCTTTGCCTTGACGGTTTTCACGGCCTTTGTCTGGTCTACCGTCTGAATGTGCATGGTGATGGTCATTTCGGCATCCACTTCCAGTAGCTCTGCAAGGAGCTTATCGGATAGCTCCGAAGCCATAATCTGCATATACGAAGCCGCCCCCCATGTGGTTCCCACACGGAACAGGCGGTTTTGCCGAAAGTCAAAACTGGTCGGGGCGATAAAATCCTTTGTTCCCATGCCGGTTTTGGGTATCATATCCCACGAGAAGCGAAACGGTTCCCGCCCTCCGGGGTGTAGCTGGCTGTGCAGCACTTCCAAACGTTCCCTCCCGGAAAGGGTTGCCGACTGTACGCCTAACCTTTTGAAGTTGCCTGTAATATCCGCTTCGATACGTTCCAAGCGTGGCCGAGCCGTTCCGATCCCGTCCGCGTGAATCCCAAACGTGATGTATTTAGAGCGGACAATGCCGTTGTTGCTCCGGCCAATCTGGCCTTTCAGCATATCGGTAAATTCATTGCGAATACCATTGCAATCATCATCTTGCGGGGGAATGTTCACACTGTACCGATTTTCGGGCCGGGAGCGGTGGTTGATGAACGACATTTGAAAGGGCAAGGCACTGTCAAAGTAATTGAGAAAGGAACAGTATCCATCAAAAATGGTGCTTTGGTCGTCTGTTGAAGCAACGGCGTAGTTAATATCTTCATAGGAAAGGGTCTTTGTGTAGTAGCCCTCCCGTACCTTGCAGATACCGTCCCGCAACATTTCCTTGTAGGGTATGGTCTGCTGTGCGGTCTGCGGCCCACGTTTTTTAGGCTTTGGGCTTCTTTGAGGAACGGGCGGGCGTTTTTTTGTTTTTGCCAATCTGCTGTACCTCCTTTCCGGGGCTGCCTAAATAGGCATAGATGTTTTGGGTTCGATATGGCCTTGTGCCGGGCCACAGGAATTTGGAGCGGACAATATTTTTTAGCACCTTTTCAAAGGGAAGTCCGTCACGCTCATACATGGCGAAGAAAAAGCAGGGGATCATAAAAGCAATCATCAGGAACATGGCCCCGGTGTTGCCAATGGCGGTACGGGTGAACAGATAGGCGGGGATACCGATTACCGCTGCCGCTCCGAAACAAATTAACTGGCGTTTGGTAAGATTAAACGCCAGCTTGGTCTTTATTTTTGATAAATCGTTTGGTACGCTTACATATGCCAATGGGTAAAATCCTCCTTTCCAACTTCGGGCCAACTTGGCCCGAAGTGTCAGCGTTCGGCGCTATGGACAGAAACAGTCTGTCGGGCAGGGGCCTTTTCAAGCCCGGCCTGCCGTATACGCCAATAGTCCGGGTTGTACTCCCGGATAGATTTATTGATGTTTTCCTCAAAAGCTGCTTTATCCTTAATGCGGTCAGGAACGGCCCACAGCTTTTTATCCAAAAGCTCCCGGAAAGCAACATCTTCCTGCGAATCTTCCTCAAAGCAGAGAAAGCCGCCGTGACGAAAGCCGCATTTCCGGGCGGCGGGAGAGAGAACCGCCGCCATATCCTTAGAAAACATGGTGCCGCCATGACTGGCGGTGCTTACAAGAAACACGCCGGGGCAGAGTATTTCGCAATGCTGAACTTCGCCCCACGGCGATTGTTCAGGCTGTTGGTACATAAAAATCTCCTTTCCACTTCGGGCCAACTTGGCCCGAAGTCGCTAATGTGAACCGAAAATCGACTTGGAAAGACTCCCGGTTTTGAATAAAGTAAAGCAAAGCAAAACGGTATAGCCTATCACCTGCCATACTGCACCGATAATGTCCGAAGCTCCTGCGGTGGCAACACTCTGTACCAGCTTTGCGTAGATTGCCACACACACCATAATCAAAAAGCCCTGAAAGCCTACGGCGCAAAGAGATTTGAGATAGTTTTGGCCCATACCGCCGATTTCACGGTTTACCAGTGTTGCTATTGGCACAGGGGCTAAACTGGAAAGCATATAGATTTCCAACATTCTGCCATACACCACAACGAAAATCACAATGCCAATCGCTTTCATAGTAAAGCCGATAAAAATAGTTTGGAGCCACAGGCCAATGAGGGGGCCGATCTCCATACCCTGCAAAGTTGTTTCCAGATTGTTCATCATGTCGGCGGTTACATCGGTACTGCCTTGAATCAGCCCGCCTGCGTTATTTATCACGCTTTGGGAAACATCAAATACCGCCATGACAATATTGAACGTATTGGATAGTATCAGCACCGCCGCCGCTGTTTTGAAAATCCACTTAAAAAAAATCCAAGTATCTATGTCATGCAGATTGTTGCGGTCAATGATAATCTGGATAAGCTCATAGGTGGCTACAAAGGTCAGCACAAGCCCGGCAATCGGCAATACAACCGTTTCGGAAAGTTGCCGTATCATGGAGAATACCCCGGAGTGCCATGCCTCCGGGGTCGTTCCCACCTGTGTTGCAATCTCTCCGACACGGCTATTTACATCGGTAAAAAGGCCCTCCAAGTTTCCCATGATACCGTCAATCAACAGGCCCTTTATCCATTCGTTAATCCAGTCGGTGAGAAAATCCATAGGCTAACCTCTTAAAACAGACCGGACAGCAGGGGAACCAGCGTCGTACCTAAAAGGATAATTCCACCGCCAGCCATAAGCTGTTTCATGCCCTGCGATTTCGCTCCCGGATTGTCCGACCCGTAACCTTCCAAAAGGTTGATAACGCCCCACACGGCAAGGCCCGCGCCAAGAGCCACAACAAGGGTCTGTAAGGTACTAACTGCACTCGTAAAAAATTGCATAATCTGATTACCTCCATCGTTTTATTTGGTTTTTGGGTACAAAAAAACCGCCATTTTCGGCGGCTATCACTTCGGGACAGCTTGGCCCGAAGTTCTATGTTCAGTTTGAGCAGGGTTTAGGGGGAGCACGAACCATGAAAATCACCTCTTTTCTCGTTGTTTTGTGGGGAATTTTGGTATATAATATAATTATCTATTAGTGGTTCGAATTTAAGATATTTAATGTAATTATAAGCCTTAGCACATTATTAAAAATTAATTAATAAAGCTACGAAAGGAGTAAATGTTTTGAGCCAGAATAAATCTAAGGACTTTAATGTTTATTATCTTAATTTTACGAAAGTATATGAAATTGCCATGATGATAAACAATGTTATATTAACAAAAATAGAAAAAGATAGAACCAAAAGTTTTGAAGAACAATATGGTTTTACATCATCAATTTCTGCTCAAGGAACCAAAAAGTTTCTTGATGGAATTAAGGCTTCTATTTCTGCTGATGCAAAGGAGACCTCATTTTCATCTTCAAGGGTAATTGAAACTTTGGATGTAAAAACAACGAAGTCAATTCTCCTTCGTAGAGTAATTGAACAATGCTCCAACACTTCAACATTAGATAATTTTACTGAAGGTGATCTTGTCAAAGTCGACAATGTCAAGTTGGAACTCCTTGATGAAGAGAGTTTGAGACAATTTCTTATTCTAAGGAGAGATGCCCTGAAAGGTGTTCGTATTGAGGGGATGGAGTTAAATAATTTGGTTGGTTCCATGCTTCAAGATTATGCTTACATTCTTAAGGGAACTATGTTCGATAATGCTGGAGAGAGTGTATTAGCAGAGATAATCATTAAGATACCATTAGAAATTCAATCCGAATTTGAAAATAAATATAGCATTAATGACTTGCTGATTGGACACGTTTCCATTGTGGGCATATATAAAGGAGTTGTCAAAGAAGAATTCATATCTTCAAATACCTTTACTTATTTTCAAGAAATTGGGATGAAGCAGAAGCAAAGTACTGAAAGCACTTCAAAAATTATAAAAAGCGCTACTAACCCACCTGATGCTGGAAAACAGCTATCCTTAAAAACGAAAGGAAAAGAATACTATTTTTTAGATACGCTTGCTATTATTCAGGATGTTACTTTTAACTTAGAAGAGCCTCGGATACCAAATTTGCATTGGTGGAATAGACTTGGCATTTGGCTTAGTAAACTAAGGAGGGATTGATTTATGTCTCTCTACACGATTTATACATATAGCACTATAGAGCAACTTCGACAAATTCAAAGTGAAAAAGAAGTTATTCCCTTTATTTTTGCTGAAACTAAAGATGAATTAGAAGATAATCCTCAAATCTGCATAGATATTTCAACTCTAATGTATTTTTTGCGAACTAATAAAGATAATAAGTACCCTGCATATATTAATCTTCGAGAAATAACTGATGAAACAATTATAATCGTGGAGGAATCGCTTGCAGATGATGTGATCAATTTCTTCCCACATTTATTTTCTTCGTATACGCCTTTTTTTCCAATAGAAGATATACAAAATAAAGATATATCCCCCATCGCATCTAAAAACACGCGTCAAACTATATACACATACAACAATGTAAATGATTTGACCACTATTATTTCATATGCTAATAAACATAATATTCCTATTGCTACTTTTTCACAGGCAAATGGCGGCTTAAAAAGTGAATTTGAAAAATTCAATAAAGCCCAAAAACTAACTCTATTAGACTTGACATCTACAGCTTATGCAATTGAAGATAATAAAAACCTTATATATACCATAGAACTATTTATTAGTGCGTTTCCCAATGTGAAGATAATTATGTTAACTTCCCAAGTTGATATAATTATTAACTATTTCCCTTTATACATTGAAGATCAAAAAACAATAAATATTCTTTTACCCGATTTGGAAGAACTTACGCCAATAGACGATAATGCTGATGAAGTTAAAAAAATTACATCTTTATCCATCATGGAATTTAATTCTTTTATTAAAGGTTTTAATCATAATCTTATTGGACATGACTATTTTAAAGAACGCTTTAAGTATTGCCTTAAGAATTTTACTGCACTAAATAAAGTAAAAGAGCAAAAAGTCTTTTCAATTTTCTTATTTGGTGCTTCTGGAATAGGAAAAACAGAAGTTGCCCGCTTAATAGCAAATGAGCTACTAGAAGATAGCTATTTAGCCAAAATAAATTTTCAAAATTATAGTAGCCAAGATGCTCTTAATAGTCTTATTGGAAGTCCTGCTGGGTATATAGGATGCGAACATGGAGAGTTAAGTGAAAAAGTAAAAAAAAGCAAAGTGGGAATCGTTTTATGTGATGAATTCGAAAAAACTACAAGACCAGTCTTCTCATTTTTTTTGGAATTGCTAGAAGACGGGAAATTCACTGATTCAATGACCCGTGAATATGATCTTAACGGTTACATATTAGTATTTACATCCAATATCCCAAATGAAGCTGAATACAAAAAAATAATTCCTCCTGAGTTACAGACACGTTTTGATCTGGTGTGTGAATTTCAAGAACCGTCTTACTATGATAAGACAAAATTTCTTGATTTATTGCTAGAACAAGCTGAAAGTAAATTCTCTGAGCAGTTATCTCAAATACAAATGACACCAGAAGAAAAACAAAAATTATACGATTTCGATTATTCAAACATAAATGCGCTTAGAGATATAAAAAGAGTGTTTTACAATCGTCTAATGGATTTTATTTCTTCGAAGCAAATATAAAAAGATCGCAAAGAACTCTTTTGTAACTTCGGGCCAACTTCGAGGTGTTGACAAAGCCCTGTAAAATTCCGCTCAAAGAAAGAAGAAAAGTACCGAGGCTA
>JBCLPO010000049.1:0-7608 GCA_041223105.1 Lachnospiraceae bacterium 54-53 | reverse complement strand
CCTCCAGTAATCTTATTGATGGAAGAATACCATTTTTAAAGAGCAGATGGAATGACGCCTTGTTTTGGAGCACTTACCTTATAAATGTAGTTTTTTATTCGATGTTCTCCTTATTAAATATTTGTTCAATGGGTGTTTCTAATATCCCAGATATCCTCATAGCCAAAAGCAGAAAAGCACATAACTACCTTTCTCCAAAGAAATAATTATTTGTCTGGTGACGCCTGCGAGTTCGGCCAGTTTTCCCTGCGATATATCTTTTTGTATTCTCTGTTCTTTTACTATATTAGATAATATATCCATAGTCTCTTCTCATCCTTTCTTTAGCAGTATAGTTTATTTTATATGTAAATTCGACTGTATATTTAAAGCTATCCTGGAATAAAAAGATAAGCAGCGTCTTGTGAGTCAATGCAATTAACAGTGAACTTCATTCCTGACACTGGGTTAAAATTTTATTTTGTACTGGCAAAAGATAAAACTGTGACAGTATACTGAGCAATTATATTTTTCAATATGATATATTGGATTCAGGAAATATGGCTTTTCTCTCTGTAATTCAGTCAGAACAACGTAGGAGATGGATTTGTATTGCAGTGTAAAATTACTTTTAAATGTGGGGTTAGTGGAGTAAATATCAGATATTACTAAAAGAACTATTCCATTTTAAAACCAAATATGATTTGGAAGGAAAAGCATATTAATAAAAATACTGGTAGTTTTATTTAAGCAGTATTTTGTGTGGGATTTGTTGAAATAAATCAGGTAATATAATTAATTTGTAAAAGATTAAAATATGAGATTTAATTTTATAAAGATGTCATGTATTAAATAGTAATGAATGTAAATCAGATTTTTTTATTTATAAAAGTATTATTGATTTGACTTTATTTTTAGAAAGGAGGGCAATCCTGAATATAGCTTTGAGCGAAAGAGTGTGAAAGTTCCCAAATCCTATTCATCTTAATAAAATACTAATAGGCATTATCATTTTTTAAAATGTGGCCTACTTTATTAAAAATGGGAGGAATTACTATGAGTAATAGTGCTCTTCAAATAGAATTAAACACAGGTGAAATTGTAAATGCAGGTGAAAATGTTCTTTTTGATACGATTATTTATTCATCTGGAAATATAACTTATAATCCTGCCACCGGTGTTATAACCTTTTTGGAAGCAGGAAGATTTGTTGTAGACTGGTGGCTGGCAACTCAGTCATCTCCACATATCAGTTGGGTAGCCTTTGCATTATCTTCTTCACAGGGAGATTTCGTGGAAGGAAATTCTCCGATAAAAACAGGCGAGGTATTTGGGGTTGGAATTATTGATGTAACTACTGCTCCAGCCACTTTATCACTTGTTAATATTAGTGTTGAACCGGTATATTTTTCTATACAGGTACCATTAAGAGGAACTTTGGTTGTTGTGGAAGATGATATAGGTCCAACTGGTCCGACAGGGCCAATAGGACCCACTGGTCCTACGGGAGATACCGGTCCAACTGGCCCTATTGGATTAACCGGAGACACCGGTCCTATCGGTGATACTGGACCTACAGGGGACACTGGACCAAGCGGACCAACTGGAGATATCGGTCCTATCGGTGATACTGGACCTACAGGCGATATTGGAGCAACCGGAGATACTGGGCCAATCGGGCCTACTGGCGATACTGGACCTATCGGGCTTACGGGCGATACTGGCCCGACGGGAAGCACTGGGCCAATCGGATCAACTGGAGATACCGGACCTATTGGTCCAACCGGAGATACTGGTCCGACGGGAGATACTGACACCGTGATTTAAGGAAAACTGCAAAACCCCTTATTCTATGCGGGATAAGGGAATACCACAATAAAATATGAGCTATCACATTACACAGGATACCGCCTAATTGGACAAGATAGGCGGTATTTTTGTATCTGGATAGCGGAACTTCGGGTCAACTTGGCCCGAAGTCGAAAGGCGGGATTTGAAATATCTCGCTGGGCTTGATTAAAAATCAGGCCCTTTTTTCATGCCATAAAACAGACAAGGAGGAAAAACGCATGGCAAAAAATGAGCCAAACAAGCCGGACGAAGTAAAAACTGCTCCGGCACAGGAAACCACAGCAGAAGAAAAAAATACGCCAGCTCCCATGCCGGAGATTGGCGGCGAAGCTCCTACCCCGGAAAAGACTGACAAAGAAACAGCGGCACTTCCCCATGAGGACGAAGCCGCCCCATATAAAACCGATAAGGACAGGCCGGAAGTACCTAAACCTATTGATATTCCCACTCCCGGTGATGTGGTGGTTTCCTTTGACAAAATCAATGAGATTGTTTCGGGAAAACAGGGGGCTGTAAAAGAAGCGGAGCAGACCGCCCCCCAAAAACAGGAAATGGAAAAATCAACACCCACTGACAAAAAGGCTCAACCAGAGAAACCCGGTACGGATAAGGGAAAGGAAAACGAGCCGAAAAAGGCTGACAGCAGTCCCAAATCTCGCCCACCAAAAGCCGCCGAAAAATTGGACAAGAGGCCTACCCGCCCTACCAAGCAGGAAAAACAACCCAATGCCACCAAAGCGGATAAATCCACCGAACAGAAGCAAGTGGCAAGTATCAGCGGCGGTTCTGTTTCCGGGAAATCTGCCGAACAGCCCAAGCAGGAACTGTCGCCCGAACCGAGGGAAGCACCCCGCCCCGGCGAACAGGAACAGATTGTTTATCTCAATCTTTCCGAGCTTTTTACTTTTAAAGACCACCCGTTTCAGGTTCGTAATGATGAAGAAATGGCGGCTATGGTGGAAAGCGTTAAGGACAAGGGCGTTACCCAGCCTGCCATTGTGCGCCCCCGCGAAGATGGCGGCTATGAAATCGTATCAGGCCACCGCCGCCAGAAAGCCAGCGAATTAGCCGGATTTACGGATATGCCCTGTATTATCCGCAACATGACGGACGAGCAGGCCATCACGCAGATGGTAGAGGACAACACCAATCAGCGTGAAAATATCCTGCCCAGCGAACGGGCCAAAGCCCTGCAAATGCAGTTGGAAGCCATCAAGCGGCAGGGTGCGCGAACCGGCAACGGACAGCGTTCCAATGAGGTCGTAGCCGAGCGCAACAAAATGACGGTCAAGCAGGTTCAGCGGTATATCAAGCTCAATGAGCTGGTTCCCGACCTTATGAAAATGGTGGACGAAAAGAAAATCGCGTTCACTCCTGCGGTGGAGCTTGCGTTTATCAAGCCAAAAAATCAGCGGTATATTGCTATCGCTATTGAGGGCCAGCAGTCGGCTCCCTCGCTCTCACAGGCACAGCGTATGCGTGACCTTGACCAAAAGAAGCTGTTAAACCCCGATGTGATTGACGGAATCATGTTAGAAGAAAAAAAGGAGGCAGACAAAGTGATTATTTCAAGTCAGGAACTTTCCCAGTATTTCGGCAAGGAGAAAACACCCCGCGAAATGAAGGATACCATTATGAAGCTGCTTGAGGAAAACAAGGCAAAACTGAAAGAGGTTTCGGCTCCTCAAAAGAAAGCCGAACAGGAAAAATAAGCACTTCGGGTCAAGTTGGCCCGAAGTCGGTGTATGCGGGGCTTTGCCCCGCACCCCAAAGCTCTAAGGATATAATATATTCCCCGTCGCCATATATCAGGTAACATAATCGGGAAAATCGGTCAAGAGCCTGCCGCCGTAGGCGGTGCTTCGCACTCTTGACGGATTTCTCCCGGTTATGCTTTATGGCAGTCAAGCGACGGGGATATATATTCCTTTGAGCCGCTCCCTTTCCAAGCGTGGAAAGGGCGGGGGGATAGGTTGACACATTCAGCGCAACAAGAACGGAGGTGCTTAAATCATGAAACGACCTTTAGCATACATTACTGCCGCGTGGTGCGGCAATCACGATACGGATACCAAACAGGCGGTGCAGTATTGCCGGGCAGTCTATGAAGCCGGGTTTTCCCCGGTTTGCCCGACCCTGTATCTTCCGCTTTTTCTCAATGACGCAATCCCGGAGGAACATAAAAGCGGCATTGATATGAGCCGGGATCTTCTGCGCCGCGCCCATGTGCTTGTCGTATGCGGAAGCGACATTGACGAGGACGTAAAAAACGACATTGCCGTTGCCGGGCGGCTGAACATCACGGCAACCACGCTAGACGGGATTCTGACCGTGAAAACACAGGGGCAGGAAAAAGACCATGCTTGAAGCCTTTGTTACCAATCTCGGACGGTAAAACGAGGGATATTTGGACGGGGAGCCTTTGAAGCTCTCCCCGCCGCCCCAGCCAATGCAGAATGATAACCAACTCCGGGCCAACTTGTCCCGAAGTGCGAAAGGAGGTAAACAGCCTATGGCAAAAACGAAAACCACTACTGAACCGATTCTGGAAAATGAACACGTCAAGGAGCTTTTGGCGATATTGCGGGAAAACAATTCCCCGTCCACAAAGGATTTTCTTTCGGTTCTCAATCAGGTGGGCGCTATGGAAAAACAGCTTGACGCTGCTGTAAAGGAGCTTGCCGCCATGCGGCAGGAGCTAAAAACTGCACAGGAGCAGAATCACCCGGTCAAGACCGCTTTGCAAAAGGCGGTCATTGTGATGCAGGGGCAGGTATTGGACTTGCGGGAACGGATTGTCGAACTAAAGCATAGCGTCATAGACGGTTGCAAAAATGCCGTTGCAGCTTTTAAGGAAAACGGCATTTCTGCTCTGGATAACGTGGCTCGGTTCTTCAAGGTGCGCCCCATCTTAGAAGCCATGCGGGATATGCTCACAAAGGATATTCAGTACGACGATAAGGCTATCGCCAAAATCGAAGCCATCAGCACCGAATACCATCAAGCTGGGCGGCATTTGAAAAACATGGGCCGGGCCATGCTTGGCAGAGAAGCGGCACAGGAAGTAAAACAGCCTGGCAGGCTGGCGGCGGTCATATCCGCTCCATTTCGTGCGGAGCGTTCCCATTTTTTCCGTATAAAAAGCCATGTAGAAAAATCTTTGAATACATTGGCACGGTTGGAAGAACGGGCGGCTGAGAAAAAGCCCTCTATCCGGGAAGTTCTTGCGACCCACAATGAAAAAATCGCGCAGGCACAAAAGGACGCTCCCGCCACAGAACGCCCCCGACCTGTCAATGCGGAGAGGTAACACACTTCGGGCCAACTTGGCCCGAAGTCCTCCCGTCTGTGCGATTGTCCTATCTGATAGGAAAGGAGGAAATTCATGCAGGAAGATATTGAACGCCGGACGGTTGCCCTATCCGTCAATGCCACAAAGCTGACGGGCCGGACACTGGCAAAGGTGCTGGCGGCGGCACTTCGGCAGATACAAAAGGGCCATCAGAAGCGGCAGACCCCGCAGGGCAGACAGAGCGTAAAAAAGCTGATGAACCACGGTGTTTCTACAAACAGTCTTGATTTGTCCGGGGATACGAAGCTGTTTGACCGTGTGGCCCGGAAATACAATGTAGATTATGCTTTTCATAAAACCGGGCCGGACAAATATTTATTATTCTTCAAAGCCGGACAGGCAGACGCAATAACCGCCTGTTTTGGCGAATACACAAAGCTGGTGCTGAACCGGGGCAAGAGCCGCCGCCCCTCTATTCTGAAACAACTGAAAAACTTTGCCGACAGGGAGCGTACCAAACCGCGCCAGAAGGAACGAAAACGGGAGGTGACGCGGAATGAACGATAAAATCCGTAAATATGTGATTCCCAATGTTCCCTATTTGTTCGTGCTGTGGTTCTTTCTAAAACTCGGCACAGCCTACCGCCTTGCGGCTGGTGCAGACTTCGGAAATAAGCTGGTTGGCATGATAAAAACCATAAGCCCGGCGTTTGCTTCCTTTGCGCCGGGCTTTGTGCCGTCTGACTGGCTCATTGGCCTTGCCGGGGCTGTCATGCTCCGGCTGGTGGTATGGTATACGGTAAAAAACGCAAAAAAGTTTCGGAGGGATGTGGAATATGGCTCGGCCCGGTGGGGAACGGCAAAGGACATCAAGCCCTTTATCGACCTCAAATTCAGCAACAACGTGATACTAACCGGAACAGAGCTTCTTACCATGAATACCCGCCCGGCAAATCCCGCCAACGCCCGAAACCTTAATTGCTGTATCATAGGCTCCAGCGGAAGCGGGAAAACTCGCTTTTGGCTGACCCCACAGCTTTTACAGGCTCATTCGTCCTATGTGGTGGTTGACCCAAAGGGCGGCATTTTAGAGCAGGTCGGCTCTTTTCTGAAAAAGCAGGGCTACAAAATCAAGGTATTCAATTCCATTGATTTTGCCCGGTCAATGCACTATAACCCGCTGGCCTACTTAAAAACGGAAAGCGATATTTTGAAGTTTGTAAATGCTCTGATTGAAAACACAAAGGGCGACGGCAAGGAGGGCGACCCATTTTGGACCAAAGCAGAAACCTTACTTTATTGCGCTCTTATCGGCTATATCGTCTTTGAGGGGCCGGAGGAAGAACGGCATATCAATACCCTTGTGGATATGCTGAACAGCATGGAAACACGGGAAGATGATGAAAATTTCAAGAATGCCGTAGACTATATGTTCCTTGGCTTGGAAAAGCGCAATCCCAATCATTTTGCGGTGCGCCAGTACAAGAAATTCAAGCTCGCCAGCGGGAAAACCTCGAAAAGTATCCTGATTTCCTGCGGAGCCAGACTTGCTCCCTTTGATATTGGACAGCTCCGGGAAATTATGAGCTATGATGAAATGGAGCTTGACCGCATGGGCGATAAGAAAACCGCCACCTTTTTCATCATCAGCGACACCAATACGACCTATAACTTTATTGTTGCCCTTGCCTTTTCGCAGATGTTTAACCTTTTGTGTGAACGGGCTGACAGCAAATACGGCGGCAGGCTCCCCCATCATGTAAGGGTATTATGGGACGAAGCCGCCAACACAGGACAGGTTCCGCAACTGGAAAAATTGGTTGCCGTTATCCGCTCCCGTGAAATATCCTTATGCCTTTTTTTACAGGCACAGAGCCAGTTAAAGGCTCTGTACAAAGACCACGCTGAAACCATTATGGGAAATATGGACAGCGTGATTTTTCTTGGTGGTCGGGAACATTCCACCATCAAGGAACTTTCGGAGGTTTTGGGGAAAGAAACCATTTCCATGCACACGGAAAGCCGGACGCGGGGCCAATCGGAAAGCTACGGACAGAACTTGCAACGGCTTGGCAAGGAGCTTATGACAATGGACGAATTAACCACTATGCCGGGCAACAAGTGCATTTTACAGCTTCGCGGCCTGCATCCGTTCCTATCCCCGAAATACGATTTGAAGCAGCACCCCAATTACAGGCATACCGCCGAAGCCGACAAACGAAATACTTTTGACGCTTCAAAGCTGGTAAACCGCCGCATGAAAAAGCTCAATCCCAATGAGCAGTATACCGTTTATGAAGTAAGTGCCGACGAGGAAACCGCCGCCATAGACGAGAACGAGGACATTCTCAACTATGATGATGTGGACGACCCGGAAGCATTTGCATAAAAAAATAACTTCGGGCCAAGTTCGAGGTGTTGACAAAGCCCTGTAGAAAATCTGCTCACTATGATAAAATGAGAGTATGAAGGAACGGGGGAACTTG
>JBCLPO010000048.1:0-9486 GCA_041223105.1 Lachnospiraceae bacterium 54-53 | reverse complement strand
CCGGTTGGGCCAATATCTCCAGTAGGTCCGATGTCTCCAGTCGGGCCGGTGTCCCCGGTTGGGCCGGTATCTCCAGTTGGACCGGTATCTCCAGTTGGACCGGTATCTCCAGTCGGGCCAGTATCTCCGGTTGGACCAATAGGTCCGGTATTTCCAGTAGGTCCGGTATCCCCAATCGGGCCTGTGTCTCCTGTTGGGCCAATATCTCCAGTAGGTCCGGTGTCTCCGATTGGACCGATGTCTCCTGTTGGGCCGGTATCTCCAGTAGGACCGGTATCTCCAGTCGGGCCAGTATCTCCGGTTGGACCAATAGGTCCGGTATCTCCAGTAGGTCCAGTATCCCCGGTTGGGCCGGTATCTCCAATGAGTCCGGTATCCCCAATCGGGCCGGTGTCTCCTGTAGGCCCTATATCACCGGTTGGGCCAGTGTCTCCTGTTGGACCAATGTCTCCTGTTGGACCGGTGTCTCCGGTTGGGCCGGTATCTCCAGTAGGCCCTGTATCTCCAGTAGGCCCTGTATCTCCGGTTGGACCAATAGGTCCGGTATCTCCAGTAGGTCCTGTATCCCCGGTTGGGCCGGTATCTCCAGTAGGCCCTGTATCTCCGGTTGGACCGGTATCTCCAGTCGGGCCAGTATCTCCAGTTGGACCAATAGGTCCTGTATTTCCAGTGGGTCCTGTATCCCCGGTTGGGCCGGTATCTCCAATGGGTCCGGTATCCCCAATCGGGCCGGTGTCTCCAGTTGGGCCAATATCTCCAGTAGGTCCGATGTCTCCGGTCGGGCCGGTGTCTCCGGTTGGGCCAGTATTTCCGGTTGGGCCGATGTCTCCTGTTGGACCGGTATCTCCGGTTGGACCGATGTCTCCGGTTGGGCCGGTATCTCCGGTTGGACCGATGTCTCCGGTTGGGCCGGTATCTCCAGTCGGGCCAGTATCTCCGGTTGGACCAATAGGTCCGGTATTTCCAGTAGGTCCGGTATCCCCAATCGGGCCTGTGTCTCCTGTTGGGCCGGTATCTCCAGTAGGCCCGGTATCTCCAGTCGGGCCAGTATCTCCGGTTGGACCAATAGGTCCGGTATCTCCAGTTGGGCCAGTATCCCCGGTTGGGCCGGTATCCCCAATGGGGCCGGTGTCTCCTGTTGGGCCAATATCTCCAGTAGGTCCGGTGTCTCCAGTTGGGCCGGTATCTCCAATGGGTCCGGTATTCCCGATCGGGCCGGTGTCTCCTGTAGGCCCTATATCTCCGGTTGGGCCGGTGTCTCCAGTTGGACCAATGTTTCCAGTCGGGCCAGTATCTCCGGTTGGACCAATAGGTCCGGTATCTCCAGTCGGGCCAGTATCTCCGGTTGGGCCAATAGGTCCTGTATCTCCAGTCGGGCCAGTATCTCCGGTTGGGCCAATAGGTCCTGTATCTCCAGTCGGGCCAGTATCCCCGGTTGGGCCGGTATCTCCAATGGGTCCGGTATCCCCAATCGGGCCGGTGTCTCCAGTTGGACCAATATCTCCAGTAGGTCCGATGTCTCCAGTCGGGCCAGTATCTCCGGTTGGACCAATAGGTCCGGTATCTCCAGTTGGGCCAGTATCCCCGGTTGGGCCGGTATCCCCAATGGGGCCGGTGTCTCCTGTTGGGCCAATATCTCCAGTAGGTCCGGTGTCTCCAGTTGGGCCGGTATCTCCAATGGGTCCGGTATTCCCGATCGGGCCGGTGTCTCCTGTAGGCCCTATATCTCCGGTTGGGCCGGTGTCTCCAGTTGGACCAATGTTTCCAGTCGGGCCAGTATCTCCGGTTGGACCAATAGGTCCTGTATCTCCAGTTGGGCCAGTATCCCCGGTTGGGCCGGTATCTCCAATGGGTCCGGTATCCCCAATCGGGCCGGTGTCTCCGGTTGGACCGGTGTCTCCGGTTGGACCTGTATCTCCGATTGGACCTGTATCTCCGGTTGGGCCGGTATCTCCAATAGGCCCGGTGTCCCCGGTTGGGCCGGTGTCTCCGATCGGGCCGGTATCTCCAATAGGCCCGGTGTCCCCGGTTGGGCCGGTGTCTCCGATCGGGCCCGTGTCTCCAACGGGCCCGGTATCTCCAATGGGTCCGGTATCTCCAGTTGGGCCGGTATCTCCGGTTGGACCGGTATCTCCAATGGGTCCGGTATCTCCGGTTGGGCCGGTGTCTCCAGTCGGACCGGTATCTCCGGTTGGACCGGTGTCTCCAATAGGGCCGGTGTCTCCAGTTGGCCCTATATCTCCGGTTGGGCCGGTATCTCCAATGGGTCCGGTATCCCCGATCGGGCCGGTGTTTCCAGTTGGACCGGTATCTCCGGTTGGCCCGGTGTTTCCAGTTGGACCGGTGTCTCCGGTTGGACCGGTGTTTCCAGTTGGACCGGTATCTCCGGTTGGCCCGGTATTTCCAGTTGGACCGGTGTCTCCGGTTGGGCCGGTATCTCCAATAGGTCCTGTATCCCCGATTGGGCCGGTGTCTCCTGTTGGCCCAGTATCCCCGGTTGAGCCAGTGTCTCCGGTTGGACCAATATCTCCTGTTGGCCCGGTGTCTCCAATTGGGCCAGTATCTCCTGTTGGGCCAGTATCTCCGGTTGGGCCGGTGTCTCCTGTTGGACCGATATCTCCAGTTGGGCCAGTATCCCCGGTTGGGCCGGTGTCTCCGGTTGGGCCGGTATCTCCAATAGGCCCTGTGTCTCCTGTTGGACCGGTATCTCCATTTGGACCCGTGTCACCGGATGGGCCGATGTCTCCTGTTGGACCGGTATCTCCGGTTAGGCCAATTGGTCCGGTATCCCCAGTTGGGCCGGTGTCTCCTGTTGGGCCAGTGTCTCCAATTGGCCCAGTATCTCCAGTTAGGCCAGTATCCCCGGTCGGGCCGGTGTCTCCAATTGGCCCGGTGTTCCCAGTTGGGCCAATATCACCAATAGGCCCTGTATCTCCTGTTGGACCGGTATCTCCTATAGGTCCGGTTTCTCCGCTTGGGCCGGTGTCTCCTGTTGGCCCTGAATCGCCAGTAGGTCCGGTGTCTCCAGTTGGACCAGTATCTCCGGTTGGGCCAGTGTCTCCAGTTGGGCCAGTATCTCCGATTGTACCAATAGGTCCGGTATCTCCAGTTGGGCCAGTATCCCCGGTTGGGCCGGTGTCTCCGGTTGGGCCTATATCTCCAGTTGGGCCAGTTGACCCGGTAATATTAGGAAAACAAACTGCCTTTTTATTAGCGGTCTGTTAAACCGCTTCGGATTGGGTGTTGATTTCAATGTATTCCATTACCCGGCGTAGCTGATCGGCAACCTTAAACTTTACGCTGATGTTGCCATTCTCATGTACTTTGATATGGTCTACAAGTTCAATCAAAACCTCTCTTGTCAGCTTGTCGATAGTTTCAAACTTCTTAAAGACTACTAAGCAAGGACTTTCGGCGGTAATTCCGTTTTGTAATTCCTCACGCTCTGCATGGAGGTTTTTCAAAACTTCGCCTAAAGCGGCTATTTGCTGCTCGTAATCTTCGCTCATGTGGCGGTAATCGCTATGGGTGATTTCTCCGTCTTTCCAATCCTGATAAATGGATTGCTTATAACGCATGATTTTGGAGCGTTCCTTTTCTTTTGCTTCAATTAAGGCTTCAATCCGTATGGACTGGCTTTTTTGAAGCGGTGCGGTACTGATGTATTCTAAAGTGTTGGCATAGTGTACCGCAAGATATACCTGTTGCTGAATGGCATACAGGACAGCCGCTTCCAGTCGGTTATGCTTAACGGAATGTTTGGTACAGGCCGTTTTGGACTGGTCTTTATAGGTGCGGCAGAAATAGTACACGGTGCCTTTTACTTGACTGCGGCTCATAGCCTTGCCGCAATCAGCACAACGGAGAAAACCGCTGAAAAGATAGAGCTTCTTTTTCTGCGGAGCGGTGCGGGTATCACGCTTTAGCAACTCCTGCACTTTTTCAAATATAGGCCGTTCTATGATTGGCTCATGGGTATTCTCCACAATGTACCATTCATTTTCGGGAACCTGTTCCTGCGTATGTATCTTATAGCTTTTAACACGCTGGCGGCCTTGTACCATGTCCCCTACATAAAGGCGGTTTTTCAAAATGTCGCTTACGGTCTTTGAACTCCATAGGGGTCTTTCCGAACCGCTCGGATTTTGATAGTTTAAGCCCTTGCTTTTCTTGTACTCGGACGGACACAAAATGCCACGGTCATTGAGATTGTGTACTATGGCATTTTTGCTCATGCCATCCAGAAACCACTCATAAATATTTTTTACAATCCCGGCGGCTTCTTCATCAACGATTAAGGCATTTTTATCCTTTGGGTTTTTCATGTAGCCATAAGCGGCAAACCCGCCGATAAACTCACCATTGCGCCGTTTCATATCAAAAACCTGCCGTATCTTCTTTGAAGTCTGATAGCAGAAATTGTCATTGATAACATTGGTAATCGGTACAATGAGGTTGGAAATGCTGTCCGGGTTCAAGTAGCTGTCTATACCCTCTGCCAAGCTGATAAACCGTACATTCATCTGCACAAACAGATTTTCAATCAAGCTCCCTGCATCTGTGTAGTTACGGGAAAGGCGGGAAAGGTCTTTGACGATAACACAGTTTACCTTTTTGGCGTATATGTCGGAAAGCAATCTCTGAAAGCTGTCCCGATTGGTGTCTGTTCCGGTGTATCCATCGTCCACATAAGGCGGCTGAACGCTTTCAAACTCGTCTATGTGCTGTTGGTAGTAATCATCAAGCAAAGCCTTTTGATTGGTAACGCTGTTGCTGTCGTCCTTATCTTTGCCACGGTTTATGTCCTCTTTGGATAAGCGGATATATGGGCCAAGTTTCCAGCGGATAATTTGAGGTGCTGATATTTTTTCCTCAAAGCCCCTGTTTTTTGTTCGTGCCATGTGTCCTCCTTCCTATCACATTACACTTATATTATACCATTTCAGCGTAATGCGAACAATGTTGTCGCGGCCTGTAAAATGGCTTTACAGGCCGCTTTTCTTGCGTTTGAGGAAGTCGGCAAACACATCTTGCAATGGGGGAGCGTTCTCTGAAAATTCCAGCTTTACGCCCATATCTCCCACACGAAAACAGTAAGGATTTCTAACCGCCGCTATGACTTTCGCCGCACGTTGTTCCTGCGGTACAGTCGTATCAAAGGTGAAGCCGCTAACATCAACTAAATCCTCTTTGTTTACCGATTCTATGTTCACGCTTGCCAACTCTGAAATTGAGATACGTTTCTTCAATCACAATCGCCCCCTCCTTTCCAGTATATGAAATGCTCTGATTGTCCTATGAGGAAACACAAACAGCCACCACTTTATCCACAAAAGTGATGGCCATTAATCTTTCCTCACACTTCAGGCCAAGTTGGCCCGAAGTCAGTAGGGACTGTTTTGATAGTGGGCTTCCGCTTCTTCTATGCCGCATATATCGAAAACATAGTGAAGCTCTGAAACCACACGCTTTATATCGTCCGGGCTGAAATCGCAGTTTTCCATAGCCCAAATGACATAGCCACGGCAAGCGCCGTTGCTCCATTGCTGAAACAACAATGACTGTAATTCCTTATCCATAGTAAAACTCCATTCATCAATCGGGAATGTGCCGCGCCGTTGTAAGTCGGCTTGTCGTAAGACAGAAAAAAAGCGGCGCGGTGCTCCCTTTATATTAAAAACGATAATCCGGACGGGCGGCGGCTACCGCCCTCATGGGAATTTCACCCCGCCCCATGCTGATGGCGCGACGGTCAATGCTGTGAGGCGTTCAAACCGTAAGTATCATTGTATCAATCAAAAGATTATCGCCGGACAGACTACCACATCTGCCTTGTCACAGTTAGTAGGAATCGCTCACGCTCCGTTTGGGTTTTCCCCCCTTCAACGGGCGGTCTTGGCGTACCCTGCGGCCTGGCTCCCTCTTGATTGAACGTATCCGGGTTATCGGTATTCAGTTGTCAAAGAACAGCAGACGGAAAAAAACTCCTTCTAATAGCCATGTGATTTAGAGGACAAATTCGGAACTGGAAATCAAGACTTTTTCAAAAATTTCTCCATGCTTTTCAACCCTTTCTCAATAGCAACTCTGACGGCTTTTTCATTTACACCCTCTGCCCGTGCAATATCGGATTTACTCATGCCGAGTATGTAATGGGCATAAATTCGTTTTCCCTGCTTGTCCGGCAAGGAAGCGATTGCGGAGTGCAGTAGTTCGGCAGTAATTTTGCGTTCGTAAATCTCACAAGGGGAAAGGGATACGAAAAGAATATCCTTTTCAATCCCGTCGTCAGCATCTAATGAATAGTGGGCTTTGTTATAGAAGCGGCGGCGAATGTAATTCTTCTCTAACCGCTCTGCTTCCAGCAAAACGTCCTTGATTTCATCGGGTATCTCAACAAAAAAGTCTGAATTATAAAACGGGTAATAATCCCGCAGATTGATTTTAGCCATAGGGCGTTCCTCCATTTCGATTTTTTAGGGAATAGTGAATCGAAATGGAGTGGGAGGGGAACGACAGCGGAACCGGACTTCGGGCCAAGTTGGCCCGAAGTGAATAGACTTGTCCCATGCACTGTCAGCGAAAAAAGGGTGTAAAAAAACACCTATCCAAGAAATCTCTCGAATGGTGTCGAATAAAAAATGGCCGCACTGGTCGGCCATAAGTTGATATAATGTTTTTATACTATGTAAATAAAATATTTCTGCTATATTAAACCGTCACAATATGGCGGCATTCCTTCCAGAGAAAAAAGCGCTTTGGGGTACATAAAAACCTCCTTATCCCAAAACCGCCAGATTAAGAAGAATTACAGATATACTCCTTCCGATTTTTTAAAACGGAAAATGACGGCTTTGTATGTCTGTTAAATTTGTCAGCAATCGTATAGCAGAAAATTGTTATATGAAAAAAGCCGATAATCAAGAGATATGTACTCATTGATTATCGGCTCTGCGTCTTTGCGTCTGGCTCTTTGATAACTGACATATTTAGTTGTTTTATACTTATTAGTGTTTCCTGTTTACACTTTGGACAATACAAAGGGAAATTTTCAAGTATTGTATCTTGTCGGATTTTTAATCTCGTTTTATTACCACATATAGGACATAATATCCATTCACATTTTTCCATGATACACCTATTTATCTGCTAAATGACGATTACAGCGTGTGAATGTAGCAATAAAAATTAATGCCACGCCAGAACTAATCATAATCCATTGAAGCGGAATAACATCTGCTAACGGTCCGAAAATTGCCATACCAATAGGCAAAAAACCGGAGTACATCGAACCAAGCAAACCGAATATGCGCCCTTGCATAGAAACCTCGGTTTTCTCTTGAAGCAGCGTCGTGATAGATGTCTGTACGATTGTCATTGCTATGCCATAGAATAACATGAAAACAAGATATAATATAAAGTTATTGGCAATTCCCATTCCAATGGCAAATGCACCGAAGGCAGAAAGGCTCAGGAACAAAGTCTTGACACGACTATTAAACCCGCCCCATGTACTCATTACAAGACCGCCTGCTAACATTCCTGCAAATCCTATTAACTCTACCACGGTTAGATACCAATACGTATCACCGTAGACACGACGCACAAGAAGCCCTGCAAGGAAGCCCGCCGGAACAGCTAAGAAAGTAAATAGTCCATACACAATTAGTAGCTTTCCAATAACTTTATCTGAAAAAGCATATCTAACGCCAACTTTCATATCTGTAAAGACAGACGCTTTTTCCATTATTATATTTTGTTTCGGGAGCAAGACAAAAGATAAAATACCTATACCGATTACTGCCGTAAAAATATCCACCATCATTGTAGAGCGCAATGTACTAATAGAAAAAATAGCCCCAGCCGCGGCGGGAGCTGCAAACTGGACGATGGATTGCATGGTAGCGTTGATACCGTTGTAACGCATTAGTTGTTCTGTCGGCACAAGCTGTGGTATAACGGAATTAACCGCCGGAGTTTGAACACCTGCCCCAAGAGAACGAATAATCGACATTATAAGCAAGCCACTCAACAAAGCTGGTTCAGAGGAAATATAAGGAATTGCCAACATCATTACCAGCGTAACAGCAGCAATCGCCGCATCTGCACCAATAATCAATTTTTTACGATTATATCGATCCGCCCACACTCCGCCGACAAAAGAAATAAGAAACTGCGGCAGATAAGAACAAATAGTAAATGCAGCTACCCATGTACCAGATGACGTCTGCATAGTCACATACCATACAATTGCCATTTGAACAAGAGTAGAACCAAACAGCGTGATACATTGGCTGATAAGAAAGAGGATTGTCCGTTTTTTCCAATCAGATTGTAGTTTCTTATACACTTGAATTATCCTCCTATTTATGTGGAGGAAGCACGAAACGCTGTGTTGGATAACCAAATTCAACAAGAAGCTCTCTTTCTGCAAATCCAAGCTGTTTCAGTTCCTCACGGTAGCCTGTGTCAGCTTTATCATACTCGCGGAATGTTGTCGTACTAACTTCCCTCCCGGGCAGAAAATCTTCCATCAATCTATCTAAAAAGAGCTTTTGAATACCACTCCCCCTATACTGTGGGTGTATTCCCATAAACTCAATGCTACCTGTATCATAAGAAAATGCCATGATACCTATAACGGTATCCATATTTTTTAAAATCAGTGCCTGCTTTTCCTTAATACTGTCATTCAATTTTTTAAGGTAGTCCGCTTCATAAAGATGCGGATATCCATCAATCACCAAGCGTACAAGCTTTATCCATTCAGGAATGTCGCTTATCTCGGCAAAACGAATATCGGATTTTTTTAACTCAATGTCTGTCACCTTTCTATGTAGAAAAAACCGCAATTGTAAGGGATAAAATTCCCTCTGCTCCCTATATTCCGCAGGAGGCACCTTATACATAGACTTAAAAGCCGTGGTAAATGCCTGCTGGCTTTCATAGCCACAGATAAAAGCAATATCAATTATAGGCTTCTCGGAGAATACTAATAATTTCGCCGCTTCGGTAAGCTGTCGCCGCCCCACATAATCATGGATTGTCATTCCCACCGTATCCGTAAATATTCGGTGTAAATGGTATTTGGAATAGTGAACGGCTGTTGCTACGGTATCAAGCTCTAGTTTGCCGTCAAGATGATTTTCGATGAAGTCAATGACTTTTTCAAGGCTAATAATCATTTGGTTTTCCATTTTCGCTTCCTCCTTTCCGTAGAATAGGATATCAGAATTGACATTCTGTGTTTTAATAATTCTTGCTGTTTTTACTACTGCCTTGTGTGCCCCTTTTCGTATGGAAAACAGAAATCCGACCGCCGCCTAACAACGTTTTTTTCCTTTTCTGCTTTCGCGGCGGGTATGGCGGGTATATTATTCTATTATGCTTTTGCTAACTTCGGGTCAAATTCGAGGTGTTGACAAAGCCCTGTAGAAAATCTGCTCACTATGATAAAATGAGAGTATGAAGGAACGGGGGAACTTG
>JBCLPO010000047.1:0-10244 GCA_041223105.1 Lachnospiraceae bacterium 54-53 | reverse complement strand
TATTTTACACTGAGGTATTTTTTTCTCAACCTTCTTTCTTGGAATTCCCTATTTTTGAATTATACAGGAAGCTCCTTATTAAAGCTGATTGATACAATAAAAGTTGAACTGAAAAATTGGTTATAAGGTTTATAACACCCGAAGTAAAATAAACACTTCGGGTGTTATTGCATTTTGTTATTACTTAATTGCTTTTAATTGTTGGACAGGGAATCAATCCTTTGATATTGTTAAAATATAAACGAAGTTTGGGCTTGTAGATATAAATAATTCAAATGACTGTGTGCAATTGATTCTGTGCTGCATCACTAATGCCATTCTTCTTATCAATACCAATAAAATTTAAAGAAGTTGTCCTGAATTTGTAGGAACAGGAATGGGTTTTGTATCCACAATTGAACTGTTAGGCAATATTTTGTTACCAACATATATTATTTTACTTTTGGCGGCTGGAGGTGAGGCGGTAGGTTACACCCGATATTTTTATTTGGTTGGTGCGGACTGGATCATTGCTTCAATGATTGGAATTTTGATTCCTGGAACCGGAAGCAAAGAATAAAAAATGAATGAATTTAAAAACAAAAAGGAGATATCATGAAAACAGATTATAAACATGTGTTAGAGCCCATTCAGATAGGACCAATGAAATTAAAAAACAGAGTTTCATTTACGCCTGTATGGCCTAGTTTTGCAACTGCGGATGGACAAGTAAATCAAGCGCTCATCGAATGGGTCAGAGGAATCGTTTCAGGTGGCTGTGCCTGTATTAATATTGGATGTGGTACGGTAAACAGAGATTTACCGGCATTTATTACACATTTGCTGAGGCTGGGTGAAGAATCTGTGGTGAATGAGTTGTCTATGTTATGTGATATGACACATATGTATAACTGCAAAATAGGAATGGAATTATTTGCTATCAACTTAGAAGCAGGCGGCTTTGAGAATCGTGATAAGAATGCAATAAAACCTGTTGTTGAAATCGATCCGACTTATCTCACGAAACAGCAAATAAAGGATTATATTGAAGATTTTGCCAATGCAGCTGAAAGAGCAATGCGCTGTGGATTTGACAGCTTAGTAATTCATGGTGCACATGGACAATTACCAGGTTGTTTTTTATCAAAGCTAATCAATGAAAGAACAGATGAGTATGGAACACAGTCTATGGAAAACAGAGCTCGTTTTACGAATGAATTACTGGAGGCGATTCGGGCAAAAATTGGAAATAAGATGGCGATTGAGTACCGAATCAATGCAAATGATATGATTGAAGGTTCACCGACGTTAGAGGAAGTCATTGAATTTGCACAGTCTATTTCTGATAAGATTGATTTACTTCATGTCTCAAGAGGTATGCACTCGATTCAAAGATTAGCACCATATATTAATCAGCCGGTTTATTTTGATCATGGGATCAACATTGAAGATGCAGCAAAAATCAAAGCAGCAGTAAATATCCCGGTAACTGTAGTTGGATCCGTCACTTTAGAACAAGCGGATGAAGCGATTAAGGCCGGGAAAATTGATATGGTTTCTATGGCAAGAGGGCTAATGGCGGATCCATATCTGGTGAAAAATGCAAAATGCGGAGAGCCTGAGAAGACACGCCCATGCATTCGATGTAATAACTGCATTCATAAAACCCATTATCAACTTGCACCGGTACGATGTACTGTAAATGCTGAAATGGGTATGGAAACATTGTATCAGCCTGTGAAAGAACCAAAAAAACAAAAAAGAGTGGCAATAATCGGTGGCGGTGCAGCAGGGCTGGAAGCAGCAAGAACAGCAGCTTCTCGAGGACATCAGGTAGTCATTTACGAAAAAAGTGATTGCCTGGGAGGCGTCTTGAATATGGCAGGCGCAGCTGAATTCAAAAAAGATATTAAAAGCTACTGTGAATGGTCGATCCGTGCCGTACATGCGATGGAGGGGATTGAAATCAAATTGGGAGTCGAAGCAACACCTGAAATGATGAAAGCAGAAGGCTATGACACCGTGCTGGTATCAATAGGAGCAGCACCTGTTATTCCGGCATTTGTTCATGAGGATGAACGTAGTTTTTGGGTGGGTGATGTAGAAAATGGCATAGCCCAAACGGGTCATGAAGTATTAATTATCGGTGCAGGGTTAACCGGTTGTGAAGCAGCCCTTGCGCAAAGCAGACAGGGTAAATCAGTTACTCTGGTTGACCTGATTCCAACAGATCGGTTCGGATCGGGAGGAGCAACATTTAATCAGATTGCCATTATTAATATGTTAAAAGAGTCTGGTGTAAAAATGCTTGGTGGGCTAAAAATGTTAAAGACGGATGAGAATGGCGCCGTATTTGAAAATGAAGCAGGTGAAATAGTGAACATAGCTTGTGATAGTATGGTGGTTTCATTCGGTGTTCGGGCAAATGACGAATTGGTTGGTGCGTATCAGGATGCTGCAGTAGATGTGGTTGCTATCGGTGATTGCAATACAAGACAAGGTACATTATATAACGCAGTTCATACAGGGCATGAAGCAGGATATATGATATAGTACAGGAAATAAGGAAAAAATACTTACCATAATAATATCAATAACAGGAAAGGTGCAAAGAATATGGGAAAATTATTATTAACAGGTGTTGATGGTAACTTGGGAGGTCAGACAGCAAAATACTTGCTGGAGATCGCAGGCAAAGATCAATTGATTTTCTGTGGTTATAACCGTGATGCGTTAAAAGAGTATGAAAATCTGGGAGTAGAAACAAGAGTTACTAATTTTAATATTTCAGAAGGTCTTGTTGAGGCATTTGAAGGTGCGGATAAGTTGGCATTAATTTCAATGCCATTTGTAGGTAAAAAGAGACAGGCTGCTCACAAAAACGTAATAGATGCCGCAAAAGAAGCAGGGGTAAAACAGATTATATATACTTCTCTTGTCAATGCAGCGGATGAAATGAACCCAAGCGTCGAAAAAATTGATCACGCTTATACTGAAAAATATGTTGAAGAACAGGGACTTGATTACATTTTCCTTCGTAATTCACAATATGCAGAAGCGATGGTGACAAATTATTTTACTTTTGTAAAAATGGATGGTGTTATGAGGAACAGCCAGGGAGACGGAAAGATGGCCTATATTTCCCGTAAGGACTGTGCAATGGCAGCTGCATATGCGCTTGCATCAAAGAATTACCATCATGCTGTTTTAAATATCAATGGGCCGGAACTTATGACCATATCAGAATTTGTTTCCATCGGAAATGAAGTGACAGGAAACAATGTCCGTTATGAAGAAGTAACGGATGAAGAAAATTATGCAATCTTTGATGCAATGGGAGTTCCAAGAACAACAGACGGTGAGTTTCAGAAAGGTTCCGAAGCTCCATTCTCATCAGAAGGTATGGTTACGTTTGCACAGGCAATCAGACTTAATAAAATGGCAGAATTTACGGATGATTTTTATAAGCTCACCGGAAAGAAACCAAGAACTGTAAAATATATGTTTGAACATTTCGATGACTTCCAAATTGGGGAACGTCATTCTCTGGATGTTTAATTGAAAGAGAGTTATATATCAGGACAATATTGAGAAAACTGTAAAGCCGCAGACAGCAGTTCATCATGTAATATAATAACCTGTAAAAGGAACCGTGCAGTTTACAAATAATTGTACGGTTCTTTCAATTTTGATGCCCCTGTGTCTGTTTTTAAGAAAAAGACAAAAAATCAAGAAATGAGGGCATTTTGATTTTAAGGCGCAGGTGTGTTTTACAGGAAAAATGAGTTGTGATTGCCAGATTCAAATAACATTTTTTGACCATTCAAGGCATGCGGAAGTAATTGTCGAAATGTGTCGAAATAAAATGTGGAGTCCGTAATATACGTTTTACTCAGAATATGGTAAAATAAAATGGAATTAATTATTATAAAATAATTTCGCGTTTGCAGGATTTAATATTCTTTGTAGATAAGCGTAATGATTTCTGCTGGTACTAATGGGGATTTAAATATTTTAAAAAAGTTATAAAATTTAAGAAGATTATATCGCATATCAAAAGAGTACTGACTCCCGAATTTTATTGTAAATAATTCTGGGGGTCCGTTTTTTGATAATATTGTTAACGAGAAGGCATGAAGTGTCTAAGGATAGCAGTCTGATACGATAATACCTGGATTTGCCGATTTGCCTCACAGTGTATTTGAATTTTGTATTTATCAGATTGTTATTTTCACACACGACGAAATTCAAGAAATCAAAACACAAGAGTCGGATTGTTCTAAAGGAGATACAGATGAATGAGAACGCTTTATCTAAAAAACAGAGGACAGCAGAAACTGTATTGGATTACTGGTATACCATGGAGTTTTTAAGCCAGGATCCATTGCCGAAGCTGTCATATGAGGAGAGAAGGAAGAATGAGGAGGCAGTAAAAACAAGTGCAGAAAAAATGGACACAGGAACAAACGATACAGCAAAGGCAGATGTAAAAGTCCTGAAACTGATTACACCGGTCGAAGAAAACACGTATTTTCTGGAACTGGCTGCATCTGAAGCAAGACGGCACGGGATGTCACGTTGGGGCAATATAACCATTTTTGCAGGCAAAATAATGCGGGAACGCTGCATTCAGATAATCTCCAAAAAATTGCAGGAAGATGATAAGCGTCCTGAAATGAATCATGACGAAATTGCCTGCTTCAGCATACAGTTAAGCCCATCAGGTAGTTATATTGAAAAGACATTTTTTCTGTCTCCTATGATTTGGGCAGTCAGTCATTTAGAAGAAGGAAAGGGTAAATCCCTGGCCCAATGTCTGTCACAGCAGGCATACAGGGAGGAGGTGGAGGTATTTGAGAACCGCCTGAAAAACTACAGCCTGGGAAATAGCGGCGAACCGCTCGATTCCGTCCGGACGGAAGAAATAAAAGCAGCCATTTCAAAACAGATTGCCGGAATTTATCAGGAAATATACAGCGAATATCTCAAAGAGGATTTTGAGATGGAGTGCAAATACTCTTGTATCATGCTGTATCAGGTATTTAAGAATGAAGATGCGCGAGAAAAATATGAGGATGACGATTATCAGGGATTGGGAAGAAATTTTTTTGCAGAGGATTTAAAGCTGGTTTTATCAGGGATTCAGACAAAAGGCTTTGTTTATGATAATCTGATGCAGAAGTCCATGATCGACTATATAATCGGTCCGTATGCAGATTTTTATCCCGAGGAGAAACTATTTTCTTTTTGTGATCGGTTTGACTTGGAGCATCCGGCGCATGGGGATGAAAAAGGGGATGGATTGAGGCAGGTTTTTGCAAACATCCTGGATGTGCAGAATGCTCCTGTGGGAAAATGGCCGTCCAGATTCATGCCTGCGTTGATGCAGCAGGTGGCAGTGAATCTGGCAGTTTCCGGTAAAACGGAACAGGGGCTCATATTTTCAGTCAATGGTCCTCCGGGGACGGGAAAAACAACACTGCTGAAAGAGATTATTGTTGACCATATTATAAAAAAGGCGATGCTTCTGTCTGAATATGAGAAGCCGGATGATGCATTTGACCAGTGCTGTTTTTTATACGGTGAGAAGAAAAATAACGGTTATTCCAGATGGTACCCCAAGTATTACCGATTGAAAAATGATCGGATTAATGATTTCGGTATTCTTATTACCTCCTGTAATAATGCTGCAGTGGAAAATATCACAAAAGAGCTGCCTTTGGAAAAAGGGATAACGGATTCATTGACGGCTTTAAGCTCGGACAGCCAGCTGGTGAAAGAACAGCTGGAGGAGGTAAAACAGCTTTTTACAACGGTGGCAAGTGAGCAATATGAAGAAATATACACCAGCGATGCGGAGAAAAAGGGCGAGTATAAGGATATTTATTTCACGGAGTATGCCAAAGGCCTGCTGGACAATGATGGTGCGTGGGGGTTGATCTCAGCGGCGCTGGGAAAGAAATCCAATATCAACAGGTTTTATCAGAACGTGCTTCGCCATTTGGATGCTGACTTTTATAGAAACGATAAGATTGAAGTAAGGCTGGAACAGTACCGGGAGATAAGGAATCGGTTTAAAGAACAATGCATAAAAGTTGAAAAACTGCAAAAAGAGCTGGTTGAAAATTGCCGGAATGAGGAAAATATCAGACGTATCGGCAAAGCAAGAAAAGAGAAAATACAGGGGCTTTACCAGGAAAACGAACACAAAACGATTTTGCTGAATGAATGGGAACAGCAGGAGAAAGCGCTTAAAAAACAGGTTGAACCGCTGATAGAGGGTCAGATAAGCAAAGAAAGAAAACTGGCATTGGCTGGCGTCAAGGTGGAAAAAGCCAGGGAAGCCTTTGCGGATGCAGATCGGGAATATGAGGAAAAGCTGAAGCAGGCGGTTGAAACCAGGGAAAGCATCCATTTCCTTGGCCGGTTGTTCCATAAGAATGACACAAGGATCAAGAATGAGTTAGCAGATAAGTATGCCCAGGAGGCCCGGGTGCTTAAGCAGAGAGCGGATGAGAGGAACCGCCTGCTTAAGGCAGACCAGGCTGACTTTGATCGTCTGGCGAAGGAAAAGGATGATTTACGCCGGGAGCTGGGGGGCTTGGCGGTTGACTTGGAAGCCCTCATACAGAAAATGGAAGAAATCAGAAAATCCATTGAAGCAAATAACAAAGAAGTAATAAACTGTAAACAGGCATTGACAGCAGAAATGGACAGTTATAAAAAGAGGTTAAAAGAGAAAATAGAAGCTGCGGATGATTCCAACCGGTTTATCCCATTGGATGATGGGTTTATGAACCAATTTCTCAGTGCGGATGGAAAGGAATCCACCAGTGCCCAGGTGTCCAACCCATGGTTAACCAATTGCTATAACAGGGAGAGGGAAAAATTGTTTTATCTGTCGCTTCAGGTAAGCAAATCGTTTATTCTTTCTTCCAGGTTCTGCTTTAGGAATTATCGGAATCTTGCATTGCTGTGGCAGGAAACAAAAGAGGATAATGAAACAGTTTCATTCCATCCGGAAGACAGGAAAGCGTGTTTTGGACCTTTGCTTCAGACTCTCTTTTTACTGGTTCCTGTTATTTCTACCACATTTGCCTCAGTAGGAAGTTTTTTGCGAGATATCAAAAATCCTGATGTGTTGGGGACATTGATCGTGGATGAGGCCGGACAGGCACCGCCCCAGATGGCCATAGGGGCGCTGTACCGAAGCAGGAGAGCTATTATTGTGGGGGATCCGAAGCAGGTGGAACCGGTTGTAACAGATGATCTTCAGCTGCTGAAGAAAGCATATAGAGAAGATGTATATAAACCCTATAAGTCAAAGAAGGTTTCTGTCCAGCAGTTCGCTGATTTAATTAATCCATATGGGACTTATATGGAGAATGATAAAAATGAGAAAGAATGGCTGGGCTGTCCGCTGGTGGTTCATAGAAGATGTATATCTCCGATGTATGATATTTCAAACCGGATCTCTTACAATAATACCATGAAACAGCAAACCGGAACGCTTTCCGGGGAAAAGGAGGAAATGTTATGTTATAGCGGCTCCCGGTGGATTAACGTTAAGGGCAGGGAGAAGGGGAATAAAAATCATTTCGTGGAGGCACAGGCAAAACGCGCGGCTGAAATCCTGGAGATTGCATTTTCTAAATCCGATTCCCCCAGTCTGTTTATCATTACGCCATTTACCACGGTAAAATACGGGTTGATTCAATATCTGGAGGGGCGGCTTAAAAGCAACGATGCGTCTGTTCTCTGTCAGAAACGCAGCAGTGTAAAAGCGTGGATGTATCATAATATAGGAACGGTACATACCTTCCAGGGGAAAGAGGCCAATGAGGTAGTTTTTTTGCTGGGATGTGATACGAGTAAAGGGGCGGCCGGTGCAATCCGGTGGGTGAACGCGAATATTGTGAACGTAGCTGTAACACGTGCAAAATACCGGCTTTATGTGATTGGTGATGAAAATGCGTGGAAAGAATCACAGTATGTCAGCCGGGCTAAATCCATCATTGATCTCTATGCGTTAAAGGAATTGAGCGGGATTGCAAATGGGAATCAAGAGGAAAGCCAAGAGGAGAAACAAAAAAGGGTCCTTACATTCTGCAGCCAGCTGCCCACAGCAGAGTCTGTTTCCATGGAACAGGCAGAAGATGAAATGGGTGGAACAGAATATCTGTTTGAACCAGAAATCTTTTTAAGCGAGTTAAAAAGCGGAGAGCTTCTTCTGAAAGAAATTACAGATGAGCAGCTGAAGGGCTATGGATTTACCAGAAAGTCATTTCAGAACCTGAATCCGTGTGTCAGGGAAAATGTGGAGTGGGGAATTAAACTGTATTCCATGTTTAAGAAGCTGAAGAAGCAGTATGATATTGAAGAGCTGGATGCGTCATGCTGCGCAATCCTGTTTTGCAAGGCCATTGAGCTGCAGATAAAGGAATGTTTTTACGAGGGATTCAAAAAGCAATTTCCGGAATATCGGATAAAGGGGCAGGGAAAAGGCTCCATACCCATGAGGGAGGCAAAAAAGATTGAATTGATGCTTGGTGCGTTTTGCAATGTCCTCCATGTTGACAATCATAAGAGGAAACTGGCGGAAATTATGGCCGCTATAAAGCAGAGCCAGTATGATATATCCTGGTGGAGTCAATTTGACAGTCAATTGGATGAGTGCAGGAAGCTTAGAAATGACTGCTGCCATTGTGACAAATTCACATGGAAGCAGATGAACCGGTTGCTGGTTTTGATGTTTATGAGGAATCAGAGGAATGAATCACCTGTTATGGATGGTTTGGTCAGGGACAGTGAGGTTGGAAGAAAATTAGTTGATTCTTCTGCCGATTAATTTTGGACGCTTGTTCTTACCGGTTAAAGAATCTGCATCCAGCTAAAGCCCATGCCGTATTCAAGAAATTTGTCTTTCTGCCCCATGTAAGGTATTGCCGGAAAAACTGAAAATCGTGTTTCGGCATCCGATAAGCAGACCACAACGATATTCATAAAATTAAATATCAACCGATGTATATAAAAGAAAAATAAAATGAAAAGGAGTTGACAATATGTCTAAAATGCCCATGATGTTTGTAGGCCATGGTTCGCCTATGAACGCAATAGAAGATAACCGCTATACGAGGAATTGGAAAGAAATGGCAAAGAGAATACCTAAGCCTGAATCAATAGTATCAATCTCAGCTCATTGGTTTACGGAAGGCACAAAGATTATGAATGAGGAAAATCCAAGAACCATACACGATATGTACGGTTTTCCTAAAGAGTTATATGAGATTTTATATAATGCTCCCGGCAATCCGAAACTTGCGGGACATGCAAGAAATTTAATCAGCAAACAAAATGTATTCGATAATTCCTGGGGCATTGACCACGGTACCTGGTCCGTTCTGGTCCATATGTACCCCGAAAAAGATATCCCTGTTTTGCAGATCAGCATAGATGCCTCCGCGCCGCCGGAGGTTCATTATCAAATCGGCAAGGAGTTAAAATCCTTAAGGAATCAAGGCGTCCTTTTGTTTGGTTCCGGAAATATTGTTCACAATCTGCGAATGGTTGATTGGGGAATAAAAGACGAAGGTTTTGACTGGGCGTATAAGTTTGATGATTTTATTAAGGTAAATATTGAAAATAGCAATCATGAGAATGTCATTAATTATCAAAGCCTGGGAGAAACGGCAAAATTAGCCGTACCTACGCCGGATCATTTTAACCCAATCTTATATATACTTGGAGCCGTCGATAAAGAAGATAAGATATCCATATATAACAACAATTGCATGATGGGCTCCTTGTCTATGACAAGCTATTTATTTATATAGATGGCAGCTGACTGTGCTGGATTAGAGTGAATTATCTTCAAAAGAAGATAATCTTATAAAGCACATATACGACTGGTCGATTTGCAAGGCTAATGATTTGAGAGAGTATTCCCTTCCGTATCAAAACAAATAGTATAAACGTTTTCTTTAGGTTTTCTATATGAATTTAAATGAATATTTAAACACAGAATAACAATTTTTCAATATATCATCAATATGAATACTATCCTGGAGGTAATCTAAAATGGAGAAAGTCAATATAAATGAAAAGCTAAATACTTTCAGTGAGTACTGGAGCCCTAAAATTGTTGGAGAAATCAATGAGTCATATGTAAAGCTTGTAAAGCTTAAAGGTGAAGGTTGAAAAAGAATAGTAAAAAGTATCCATTCGTATAAGGGCATAAGAAACAAGCCATCTTACGGTGGCTAATA
>JBCLPO010000046.1:0-11180 GCA_041223105.1 Lachnospiraceae bacterium 54-53 | reverse complement strand
ATTGTCTCATTTTGATAACCTCCGTTTTGTTTGTTTTGGAGATTATTACCATTTACACGGTTAAAAATTCAGCCTCGGGTTGAACCTAAATAGCTTTTTGCCGTTTGCCTTAAAGACAAAATCATAATAATAACTGAACGTAAAAGGCGGCATACTCACAAAAAAGGGTAAGTCGCCTTCCATATTATGAATCCTCCTGCTTAAAACTCATACATCTCAAATAAAGATTATTTCAATTAAAATAATTAATTTTACAGATTGTTGTTTTGATGATATCATTTAATTAAAAAAAATCAAACATTATGGAGCTATGTAGGTCGCAAATCCTTTTCTAATAAATTGCGCTAAGTCGTTAGGAAATTGGGTTTCTTTATATGAGTACGCTACGAAAACACTATGTTAGGGGAGAATTATAAAAAATGCGACAATTATCAGCGCCATTTTCATTGTGGTACTCTTACTTTCAACCATAAGATGTGAGATGTAGATTATTGATGAACAATCTGTACCTCTCTTATTCCGATATGATAAAGAGAGGATATTCAGCTTTATAACAAATATAATGACTAAGGAGTTAAGATATGGAATGGATAGAGAGATTAAACAGTGCAATTAACTATATAGAGGAACACCTTACGGATGAAATTGATTTTGATGAAATATCCAAGATTACGCTTTGTTCATCCTATCACTTTCAAAGAATGTTTGCATATATGGCAGATATCCCGTTATCGGAATATATTAGGCGAAGAAAAATGTCAAGAGCTGCAGCAGACCTACAGGATGCTAGTAATAAAGTGATAGATGTTTCTTTAAAATATGGTTATGATTCACCTACGGCCTTTAACAGAGCTTTTCAGCGAATACATGGTATCGCCCCTTCAGAAGCGAGAGGCGGTCTGCATAGTTTGAAAGCATATCCTCCCATTAGCTTCAAAATTTCAATAAAAGGAGATTGTGTGATGGATTATCGTATTGAGAAAAAAGAGGCATTTAGAATTGTTGGAGTATCAATTCCATTAGAAAAAGAAATTGAGAAAAACTTTGAAGTGGTTCCGGCTATGTGGGGACAGGCTGCTCAAAATGGTATGATAGAAAAGTTGGCGAACATGATGGACGGAGAGGTAAAGGGACTATTAGGTGTCAGTTCATGTAATGAGGAATCCGACTGGAAATATTATATAGCAGTGGCAAGTAAGCAGGCAGCAGAAACAGACTTGGAAGAATTCATGGTGCCGGAAGCGACTTGGGCAATTTTTGGAGAGAACGGGACAAATATATCTATTCAGGAATTAGAGAGACAAATTGTAACAGATTGGCTTCCAACATCAGGATATGAATATGGGAATGCACCGGATATTGAAGTTTATATTAATCCAAATCCAGAAAATGCAATATATGAAGTTTGGATTCCTGTAGTTAAAAAGAATTGAGGAGCCTATAATGGTGCATTTAGTATATTGTGAAAATATTGGCGTGGCAGGTAAGAGAGTATTGGATAAGATTAATGGTGGAATAAAAACTATGGTTGTAAGGGGGGCGGCTGGACGCAAGATACCACATAGCAGAGTTTTTGAAGGTGAAATGTTATATTTTATGGAAAAAGGAACAGCAAAGATATCCACTAAAGCTATCGTAAAATCTGTTCAAAATTACGTAAAGCTAACCGATGATGAGATTGTAAAAGTGCTTGCAGATAATCAGGATAAACTTAATTTAACAGAAAAACAAAAAATACGTTGGCACAAGAAATGTTTATGTCTAATAGAGCTTCAAAATGTTACAGCAATTACTCCTGCGCTTGACTTTGACCATCAGGGAAACATGGATGATTGGTTAATGATTGAAAAGATTGATGATGTGGTTGTTGGGACAAGTATTACATATAATTATGAAAAATCAAAGTTTTAGTTTTTGTTGATGAGAAATTCTTGGCGGAGCAACGATATATATATATGGAATGATAAAATCATTGATTGTATCAAGGAGATATATAGGGACATTAGTCCATTATTGAAAAATACAAAATATTTGACTATGGTGTCGTGTCGTATTTTATAATCAGAATAAGAGAGGAGGCCCGGGCATGAGCAATTTAAAGACAATCAAACAGGATACAAAATCGTTTGAGATTACCACATGTACCCTGCACTATTATAAGCAGTTAGGTTTGATAAAAGGTCGAAGGATAGAAGGATATGCCTATAGGGTTAAGGTGTTATGATATGGTTGACTTAGCTTCTCTTTATAAACCGCTGACTGCGCAGGCAGCAACATTTAATGGGTATATGCCCTGTAATCCTCTAAAACCTTATATCGCGAATTATTGGGGAACAGCAGGGGTTTCACAGGAGGAAACAAGTATTGAACCTCTGCTAGTCATTCCAGATACCTGCATGGATGTTATTTTTGATATTAACCACACAACCGGTTCTGTTAATGGTCAATTATGCGGCATGGATGAAACGGCTTTTACATTTATTCCTCTACAAACAACAGATGTTACCTCACGTTTTGCAATACGATTTTACTTTTGGAGCATTCATTCTTGTTCTGATTATCATCTGCGTGAAACGGTTCATAGCTATAACGACATCGACTTGTATTTTAAGGATTGGAAACCATTTTTCACTGAAATGCTGCTCAGCACATTTACCATGGAGGAAAGAATTAAAAAAGCAGATTGCTTTCTCCTGTCGAAACTGGATTTATCCAAGCAAAACAGTCGTGTTATGAACGCACTGTACTATATGTTGAAAAATCAAGGCTCCTCTTGTGTAAAAGACACCTGCGATTATGCCTATACTAGTCAGAGACAGCTTGAACGCCTCTTTCAGGAACACATAGGGACTACCATTAAGAAAACGTCCAACCTAGTGCGCTATCAAAACCTATGGCACGATATTGTTTTTCAAAAGCATTTTGATGTGCAGGAAGCCGTACTTAAATACGGTTATACCGACCAGGCACATCTAATAACTTCTTTTAAGAACTATCATACTATGACACCTTTAGAAGCCCGGAAGAAAATTTATTGAAGGTATAATTTTATGTCGCTTTTTTGCAATACACAATAATTGAGCAGTGATAAAATATTTCTTTAGTGCGAGCTGTGAAATTATTCTGTAAGCTTTGGTAAGCTGATGAAGATACAGTAGGAAAATCCTATCAGGTAAAGTCTAACCAACCGTCTGTATCGAATCCTTGGAACTGAAGCGGTAACGTTTATTACAGCTTAGAGAAGAGCATGATTACTTAATAACGCATGAGGCATGAGTTGGCTTGCCAACTGGTTCAGTGGCAGCAATGAATATGATTATGACGGTAATGGGGATTCGGACAATATGTTTGGCTGGCTGGAAGAAGAGCTGAACTATGTTGACCGAGTTTATCTTACTCTTTCTCAGAGAGAGGGGGTCTTGCATGATCTGCTAATGCCAATAAAAGAAAGGAAAGTAAGGAATATTTATGAAAGCATCGGAGATTCAAAAAGAAAGAATAGCAGAAATCGAAAACAAAGCGGATTTGCTGCTTAAAGAGATTCAGACCACCATACTGACTTCTGTAAATGAAAGCGGTTATCCTCGAACCTGCGCTATTACAAAGGCTGCGGACAATGGTTTTCGGGAAGTATATTTTATTACTTCCAAGCGTTCCCAGCTTCATGGAAAGGCAACGCACTTTGAAAGGAATCCGAAAGCCTCCGTGTGCTATTTCAAAGGTACTGATAGCGTCACTTTGATCGGTGAGATCGAGTTTGTCGAGGAGCAAGCGCTGAAAGAAAAGCTATGGTCAGAATCTGACCGACGGTTCTTTAGTAAGGGTATCGCAGACCCTAAAATCAGATTGCTGAAATTCACCACATTAGAGGCAACCTTCTGGATTGAGGGAAAATTCAGAACCTGTAAGTATAAAAAGCAGCTTTTCGTTGATGCAGCTACTAAGCTATAATGTGCAATTGTAGATGCATTCTTAATAAACTAATAATATGGAGGTACATTTATGCAGGTGGTTAATTTAATCAATGAAGTCAATAAGAATTCGGAACTATATGTCTACAAAAAAATAGGCCTGTTAAACGAGCATGTTCTTAGTGTTGTACAAGTAGAAAATCGCACATTAGACTTTCATGTGCATGAGCATTCGGATGAATTGTTTTACGTCATCGAGGGCAGCTTTTATTTAGAAACTGAGGAAAACAAGATGAAAGTCAACGCGGGGGAATTTGTGATTGTCCCTAAAGGAAAGAAGCATCGTCCCGTAGTTGGCGCGTTGACTAAGTTCTTAATGATTGAACTGTCCGGTACCCTAAATAAAGAGAATAGCGGTGATCTGTATGAGGACTAACTTCATGTTTACGAAAGTGTAGGAACGAAAAGCAATATAGTAATGGGTACCTTTCCATGAAAGGGAGGAAGAATGGCATACTTAACAAAAAACATGCAAAGCGAAGCCACACTCGCAAAGCTGGTCCACCGAGCATTCCCAGAAAGAAAGCTTGAAAATTTGTATGAGCTGACAGAAGGTTATTTTAATATCGCTTATGAAATCTCTTTTGAGGATGGGACGAAAAGCGTCCTAAAGATAGCGCCTGACCCCAAAGTAACGGTCATGACCTATGAACAAAATATCATGGAAGCGGAAGTGC
This sequence comes from Lachnospiraceae bacterium 54-53, assembly GCA_041223105.1. Classification (GTDB taxonomy): domain Bacteria; phylum Bacillota; class Clostridia; order Lachnospirales; family Lachnospiraceae; genus Lacrimispora. The sequence continues at coordinate 6,532 of JBCLPO010000046.1, read as the reverse complement.
GTTCTATGCAGCTGGTAGCACAGAAAACGAGGGTTCCATTGCCGGAAGTCGAGTATTATGATCCATCCTGTACACATTGCAGCTCCCCCTATTTTTTTATGAAAAAAATAAACGGTAAAAGTCTATCTTCCCAAAAGGCTTTGCTGACATCTGAGCAGGTAAGCCATATTTATGATTGGGCGGGTTCCCTGAATAAAGAGATCAACCAAATAACCAATGATCGTTTTGGTTATCCCGGTCAAACAGCTCTTGAAGGTAAAAACTGGTTTGATATTTTTGCTAAAATGATAAGAGATGTCATACTGGATGCCGGGAAAGAAAACATTGACTTTACTATCTCTACCAGTGATCTATTCGAATTGCTGGAACAAGATAAGGGGATATTCCAAAGCATCGTAACGCCCTGTCTGGTTCACTGGGACATATGGGACGGCAATATCTTCGTTGAGGATGGAAAGCTTACGGGAATAATCGATTGGGAACGCTGCCTGTGGGGGGATCCGCTCATGGAAGTGGGATTCCGGTCCTACGCCCAATCGGCTGACTTTTTGAGGGGATACGGAATTGAGGGATTTACGGAAGAAGAAAAACGAAGAATTCTTTGGTACGATCTCTATTTGCTCATAATTGTTGCACAGGAACCGGTTTATCGAGGGTATGAGACGGCGGATGCCTATCACTGGGCAACGGCGCTATTGCGCGAGAAATATGCTGAGTTATTAAATACATCATCTCGTTAGGAGACTGCACTCCTAATAAAAGTCAATTTATGGATCTATTAAAAGTCAGCAGCGCCTAGCTCAACTATACCAGAAACTTTTGAAGGAGAGTCTCATCGCACAAGCTTTTGCTATGAGCATATCGTGTAGGAGACTTTGTGAATTTTAGGATTATTTCATAGTTGTTATTCGGTGCTGTCAAACCAGTGGTGGATAAAACCTGTGATTTTGCCAACGCTGGCAATTGAGTACATTTATTGCTTTTGACGATGAAGGACATTTGATGCACTGTGATGGTGAGGAAATAGACAGAGAACGATCTGAATTTATTCAGTGACGCTTAGAAAATTAAATATTAAGAAAGGGGTTTTGTGATTATGGTAAAATATGAAAACGTTTTTATGGAGTCTATCTTTGCGGATACAATGGCAGATATGAACTGGAAGGAAATAGAGCAGATGGGCCAAGAAAGTGTTCCGGTGTTATTTCCATTGGGAGTAGTTGAGGAGCATGGTCCCCATCTACCGTTAGGGACGGATATATATATGAGCTATGCCGCCGAGGACATATTGTGCCTTTCAAGAATCGGATTCACAGCATCAACACATGTGGAGACCGTCGTGTTGCTGGAGAAGTAAGGGCAGTAAATCAAAGGGTTTTGGGGATTTGGGCATGATATGTGGGTGTGTTTTTGTGGTTGGTTAGAGTGAGATATGTTTCCAGTTACCGTGGTGGGGTAAGGGAAATGAACGTTTTGGCAAAAGTTGAGTTAACCGTCATGCCCTGATGGCATTATGATTATAATAAATAATAAGGTATAAAACTTTACTAATCTAAATAGCCGTATCAATATTATAAGGTGGTGATGACAGATGAAAATGTGGATTGAAATGAGCCGTGATGAAGAGCATGGAGGTGGAGAAGGGGGGTTTACAAAATGTATTTGGGCTCCAACATATAAGAAAAGTGAAGGTGAAGATAAATCATGGCCGTTTTGGAATAATGTAAATAAAGTAAAGACCGGCGATATTGTTTTACATCTTAGAGGAAAGGGGCAAAGAGCAGAATTTGTTGGATGTTCAATCGCCAAAACGGATGGTTACGAGACATTAGAGCGTCCACCCAGTCCCGGAAGTTGGGGGTATTGTAAGAGTTTCTATAGAGCTTTTTTGAGCGATTATATGAAATTTAGTCATTCTATTAACCTAAATCAGTTATTCAAAGATAAGAATATAGATTTTAAAAGATATTATGAGCAAAAAGCCAAACCGGGGAATATATTTTATACAATACAATCAAATAGATTACAATGTTTAGATGGGGGATACCTATCTGAAGTTGATGAAATGTTATTGGCCATCATTTTAGATAATACTGAGGCACTTAGCGCGGAAACACCATCAGTTGATTTATCTGTGCCAACATCTGTTGTTATGAGACAAATCAAGATTCGTGTTGGCCATGCACGTTTTTCAACTAATGTTAAAAAAAATTATAACAATCACTGTTGTTTTCCTGAATGTAAGATTTCAGACAGAGATTTTTTGATTGCCTCTCATATTGCCAGATGGGCTGACAATAGTGAAAAGCGTGGAGATACTTCAAATGGTTTGTGCTTATGTCCGATTCATGATAAAGCATTTGAATTGGGCTATTTCTCATTGGATGACAATTTTAGAATATGTGTTGAGAAAAAGAATGAATATATTTCGCGATATATAGGTATGACTATTTCCAAAGGTCATATACAACCAGATCATGAAGCTCTTGCAGAGCATAGAAAAAGGAACAATATCTTAGATAAGAGCAGCACTTAAAATAATACATATAATTTTTAGATGAGGTAAATAAAGTTACCCCACGAAAGCAAAGGATAAATCATTTTGCTATGTTATATAAAAATTCTGTTTACAGGAACTGCGAGCCCATAGCCCTGTTGCAACGGAAAATGGATAATAAGTGCTAATGGGTCAATTATGTGAGCTGCTGAGACGGAAAAGACATTGAGAGATATGGAATCGGAGGAATGGTTGGAGGATGACGCAGTGGACAACTACGGAAAAATTATAATCTATCAAACGGAAGATGGTTTGACGAAAATAAATGTCAATATGCAGAATGAAACAGTGTGGTTGTCGTTAGAACAGATGGCTGATTTGTTTCAAAGAGATAAATCCACAATTTCAAGGCATATTAAAAACATTTTTGATGAAGGTGAATTAGTAAGAGAGTCAACTGTTGCAAAATTTGCAACAGTTCAAAACGAGGGTAATAGACAGGTTGAGAGAGTTATTGAATATTACAATCTTGATGTTATCATCTCTGTCGGGTATCGTGTGAAATCTCAGCGTGGCGTACAGTTCCGTATATGGGCAGCAAGTATATTAAAGGAATACATTAAAAAAGGCTTTGCGATGGATGATGAACGCCTGAAGGAATTGGGCGGTGGCGGCTATTTCAAGGAACTGCTTGAAAGAATTCGAGATATTCGGGCATCCGAAAAGGTGTTTTACCGTCAGGTACTTGAAATCTATGCAACCAGTGTTGATTACAATCCCAAGGCGGAGGTATCCGTTCAATTTTTTAAGAAAGTACAGAATAAAATTCATTATGCTGTTTCCGGAGAAACTGCAGCTGAGGTAATTTACCATCGTGCGGATGCAGAAAAAGATTTTATGGGGCTGATGACGTTTTCAGGTGATCAGCCTACACTGCGTGAAGCAAAAATAGCAAAGAATTATCTGAGTGAAAAAGAATTACGAGCTATGGGACAACTTGTTTCGGGATATTTGGACTTTGCGGAGAGACAGGCAGAAAGAGGAATCCCCATGACAATGGATGATTGGGCAAAACATCTTGATGGCATTCTGACCTCGACGGGAGAGAATCTCCTTACAGGAAATGGAACCGTTAGCCATCTTCAGGCTATGGAAAAGGTACAGAAAGAATATAAGAGATATAAGACAAAAACGCTCAGTAACGTGGAGAAAGATTACTTGGATAGTATAAAGTCATTAGAACAAAAAGGTAAAAACAATAATTCTGGAATTTAAGGAGTGAATTATCTATAATTTTAAAGTGGAGATGAAAACGTTAATTAAAAGAAGAGCAATTACAAACCTACAAGATATATTTATTGAAAATGTGCTTCACTTTTTTCTTTATTGTAAAGAAAATTGCTGTGATTGGATTATTCAACAATATAATAATATGTACAGAGAGTATTTGAAGTAAATGCTGTGCCTGGTTTTAGGATTTCGTGGAGATACCTCAGCAGTTCCTCTCCTAATGAAAGAAGTTGAACGCTTTGAGCAATGGTATCCGGATAAAAGCCATGAACGCACCGCTCCTTGCTTTATATGAATTGAAAGACAGATTTAATTGAGCTTCTAATCGGAGGCTGCTTTATGTATTCAAGAATTAGCCATATGAAAACTTATGTTAATTATATTAATTTGAGTTCTTTAGGTTAGTAGATTTAAATGCGTTATCAGAATAATAGTACTTGGAGGTGAAAATATTGAGTAGCAGAAAATATATGGGAAAAATAAAGAGGGAGTTATTTTTCCGGTTGCTCCAAATCTCTCCGAAATGAGTGATAGCTATTTGTAGTTTATAGAACAAATCAAAAATGAAATTCAAAAACAGAGAATTACTGTTGTAATGAATGCAAATTCCAGCATGATCCGCCTCTACTGCAATATTGGAAGAGCAATTCTGAAGAAGCAAGAGGAAGAAGGCTAGGGAGTCAAAGTTATAGATAGAATGGCAAAAGATTTGAAAGAAACATTTCTCGAAATGTCCGGTTTTTCTCCAAGAAACATAAAGTATATGCGTAAATTTGCTCAGTGTTGACCAGATTATAAAATTGTGCAACAGGTTGCAGCACAAATTCTATGGAGAACTAATCTCCAGCTGATAGATAAATTGGAAGATGAAGAAAGCCGCATCTGGTATGAACAAAAAGCAATTGAAAATGGGTGGAACAACACTATTTTGGACTTGCAGATACAAAGCAAATTGATGGAGCGCATCGGTAGAACCGTTAATAATTTTCCGAAAGCGCTTCCACCTGTAGGTTCTGATATGGCAAATTATCCACTGACGTCAAGGGAGCAGTGGATTCAATGGTCATCCGAATTACGTATTCAACGCATACAGAAATAATTGTCGGATTAAGACTTAATATATCATAAATTGGAGCTTGGAAATATATGAAAATAAACGTATATACATTAAATTCTTTAGCTAAAACAAAAGAAGGCGGAAACCCGGCAGGTGTTGTTATGAATGCAGATTTATTATCTGAGGAAGAAATGAGAAAAACTGCTGCAGTTCTTGGATTCAGTGAAACTGCTTTTGTATTAAAATCAAACGTGGCAGATTTTAGAGTGAGATTCTTCACGCCGAATGAAGAGGTGGACTTATGTGGCCATGCTACGATTGCCACCTTCTATGCAATGTCAAGTCTAAATTTGTTAAAGCAAGGTAAGTATGAACAAGAAACCCGAGCAGGAATACTTGGCATTGAAATTCACAACGATAATTTTGTTATGATGGATCAATCTATTCCTGTATTTTCAGAAGTTATAGATAAAGATCAAGTAGCAGATTCTTTGAACATCAGTACTTCCCAAATTACAGAAGACTTGTTGGTTCAGGTTGTATCAACAGGGCTTCGGGATATTGTGGTTCCTGTAAGAAGCATTGAGATTTTAGATGCGATCAGACCGGATATGAAAAAAGTAAAAGAAATCAGCCAGAAGTACAATACTGTTGGATACCATGTTTTTTCTTTGAAATCCTTACGTGGTGCTAACGCTTATTGTAGGAACTTTGCTCCCTTATATGGTATCCCGGAGGAATCTGCCACAGGTACATCAAGCGGTGCACTTGGTTGTTATATGTACCACTATGGAAAAATCAACGAGGAGCAAGCATCACATATTATTTTTGAACAAGGTTATTCTATGAAAAGGCCATCTGAAATCAGAGTGTCTTTAGCTATAAAGGAAAATAAAATTTTTGAAGTCAAGGTCGGAGGAAGAGCGACGAATTTAACCTTAACGGAAGTCGAAATATAGAATAAGAGCTAAGCGACCTTCCTTCAAGGCCTCACCAGTTTCAAACGGCATCTTATTTGACCGCTCAAGGCATTGTGAAGTTTTTGCTGAAATTTGTCAAGTGAAATAATAATTTGTAATAAATGATAATTTAACGAAAGGAGGTATTTGTATGAACACGCTAAATAAATTTGGGCTAATTGATTCACTGCTTACTATTTTAAACACTAATCAAGATGACGACATTAAAATAATTATTACGAAATATTTACTTAATCATATTTACGAAATATCTGATTTAAATATATTTGATGTTGCCGCAGAATGTGAAACTAATCGAACAACAATCAGAAGATTTTGCAGTACGATTGGCATTAACAGTTTTAAAAATTTAAAAAGTAATATGTTACCAATGGAATTTTATTCACATGGATATAATGCTGATGACTTTTTAAACCATATAAGAAGTGAATTAAGCTTGTTGCTGCTAGATGTTAATGACTGTGTAGGTGAATATATTGAGGAGTTTACCCAATCAATTTATAAAGCAAAAAAAACAATCTTCTATACAAGTGATATTTATTCTTCAAGCTGCTTGGGATTTCAAAAAGAAATGATTTTTTCCAATAAATTAGTTAGAATCATTTCTCATAGTTATGAAGATAATCCATTAGTAAGTGCTCCAAAACAAGGCGTCATTCCATCTGCTCTTTAAAAATGGTATTCTTCCATCAATAAGATTACTGGAGG
>JBCLPO010000045.1:0-12016 GCA_041223105.1 Lachnospiraceae bacterium 54-53 | reverse complement strand
TTTTTTCTCTTTTTCTAGCCTCGGTACTTTTCTTCTTTCTTTGAGCGGAATTTTACAGGGCTTTGTCAACACCTCGAACTTGGCCCGAAGTGGGTTATTTCTCCTGCTCGGCTTTCTTTTCCGGAGCTGAAATGTCTTTCAGCTTATCCTTGTTTTCCTCAAGTAGCTTCATAATGGTGTCTTTCATTTCCCTCGGCGTTTTTTCCTTGCCGAAATACTGGCCTAACTCTTGGCTGGATAAAATCACTTTGTCTACCTCCTTTTTTTCTTCGAGCATAATACCGTCAATTACATCGGGGTTTAACAACTTTTTACCGTCAAGCTCCCGCATACGCTGGGCCTGTGAGAGTGAGGGGGCCGACTGCTGGCCCTCAATGGCAACGGCAATATACCGCTGATTTTTTGGTGCAATGAACGCAAGCTCTACGGCGGGGGTGAACGCAATTTTCTTTCCGTCCACCATTTTCATCAGGTCGGGAACCAGCTCATTGAGCTTGATATACCGCTGAACCTGCTTGACCGTCATTTTGTTGCGTTCGGCTACAACCTCATTGGAACGCTGTCCGTTGCCGGTTCGTGCGCCCTGCTTTTTAATAGCTTCTAACTGCATTTGCAGGGCTTTGGCCCGTTCGCTGGGCAGGATATTTTCACGCTGATTGGTGTTATCCTCTACCATCTGCGTGATGGCCTGTTCGTCCGTCATATTGCGGACGATGCAGGGCATATCCGCATACCCGGCTAATTCGCTGGCTTTCTGGCGGCGGTGGCCCGATACGATTTCATAGCCGCCATCTTCACGGGGCCGGACAATGGCAGGCTGGGTAACGCCTTTGTCCTTAACGCTCTCCACCATTGCCGCCATTTCTTCATCATTGCGGACTTGGAACGGGTGGTCTTTGAAAGCGTGAAGCTCGGAAAGGTTCAGATATACAATCTGTTCCTTTTCTTCGGGCCGGGGCGCTTCTTTTGGTTCGGGCTGCTGAACAGGGGCCGGGGGCTGCGTTTCCTGTTTAGGCTGTTCCGCTGATTTCCCGGAACCGGAACCGCCGCCAATTCCAGCCGCCTGATTCTGTTTGGCGGGGTTATCCGCCTTGGTTGCTTTGGGCTGTTTTTCCTGCTTGGCAGGGCGGTTAGGCTTCTTGTCCGTTTTTTCAGCGGCTTTCGGCTGGCGGGATTTTGGCTTACTGTCAGCCGCTTTTGACTCCTTGCCTTCTGCCTTATCCGGGCCGGGCTTCTTTGGCTCCACCTTTTTTTCAGCAGGGCTTGATTTTTCCGCTTCTTTTGCCGCCGCCTGTTTCCCGGAAACAATCTCGTTGATTTTGTCAAAGGAAACAACTACATCACCGGGGGCGGGAATGTCAAAGGGTGTAGGCGGCTCCAATCCGTCCTTGACTATGTCCTGCGAAGCCGATTTCACGGCAGAGTTTTCCGGGGCCGGGGCTTCGCCGCCGACTTCGGGCGGCTTGGCAGGAGCGGTTTTTTCTTCCGCTTTGGCTTCCTGCGCCGGGGTGGTGTTCACTTCATCAGGCTTGTTTGGCTCATTATTTGCCATGCGCTTTTCCTCCTTATTTGTTTTATGGCATGAAAAAAGGGCCTGATTTTTCAATCAAGCCCCATAGGGATTTCTAATCCCCCCTTTCTACTTCGGGCCAACTTGTCCCGAAGCTCCGCTATCCAGACACAGAAATACCGCCCTGCTTGTCCAATAGGGCGGTATTCTGCGTAAGGTGACAGCTCATATTTTATTGTGGTATTCCTTATCCCGCATAGAATAAGGATTTTTGCAGTTTTCCTTATATGTGTGCCCCGACCGGACCTATTGGTCCAACCGGAGATACAGGTCCAACCGGAGACACCGGCCCAACCGGAGACACCGGCCCAACAGGAGACACCGGTCCAACAGGAGATACCGGCCCAACCGGGGATACAGGACCCACTGGAAATACAGGACCTATTGGTCCAACTGGAGATACTGGCCCGACTGGAGATACCGGTCCAACTGGGGATATCGGCCCAACCGGAGATACCGGCCCAACCGGAGATACCGGCCCAACCGGAGATATCGGACCTATTGGTCCAACCGGAGATACCGGTCCGACTGGAGACACCGGCCCGATCGGGGATACAGGACCCATTGGAGATACCGGCCCAACCGGGGATACAGGACCTACTGGAGATACCGGACCTATTGGTCCAACCGGAGATACAGGGCCTACTGGAGATACCGGTCCAACTGGAGATACAGGGCCTACTGGAGATACCGGCCCAACCGGAGACATCGGACCTACTGGAGATATTGGTCCAACTGGAGACACCGGCCCGATTGGGGATACCGGACCCATTGGAGATACCGGCCCAACCGGGGATACAGGACCTACTGGAGATACAGGACCTATTGGTCCAACCGGAGACACCGGCCCAACCGGAGACACCGGCCCAACCGGAGATACTGGCCCAACTGGAGACACCGGTCCAACCGGAGACACCGGTCCAACCGGAGACACCGGTCCAACCGGAGATACCGGCCCAACCGGAGACACCGGTCCAACCGGAGACACCGGCCCAACCGGAGACACCGGCCCAGCCGGACCTGCCGGTGTTGAAGGAGTTGCCGGTCTGGCAGGAGCCACAGGTCCAACCGGCCCCAACTTTGCTGAAACAGGATTTTCTGCTTACAAGGATTCATTAAGTGTGTCTACAAGCGCACAAATTACAGCATGGGATACGAGCGATCCTTTCTACAGTGACATCGGTTTTGATGCTGTCTCAGGTAACTTTACTGTACCGTTAAGCGGAAGGTATTCCATCAAAGCCACGATCAATTATTCTACCAGTGCAACAATAGGCGGTTCAATAGGCGCTTCGAATCCGGCTTTTTCCGTGACGAGAACCTCTCCTACAACGGCTGATCTGGTAAGCGGACTATTTCCACTTTTAAATGTCAGTGTTACTCTTTTGACATTGAGAGCCATATTGGGGAATGGAACAGTAACTTTAGCAGGTGACGCAGAGTTATCGGCAGGAGACATCATTGGCTTGTTTTATGTAGCCGACGGCCTGAATTTAAGCCTGAATCTGGGAGGAAGCAACACAGGAGGAATTGTGTGGTCAATGTATCGGATGACCTAAAAACGCAGGACTGATGATTAATTACGGCGTCGACTTAACCGGAGATGTTATGTACCTTAAAAATATCAAATAATTGCCAAAGTATGAGGGGTTTTATTCAAAAAACATTGCCCTTATCAATTCAAAGGGCAAAAGGGATGATATAAAAACCGGTTCTGCTGGGTAAATATTTTCGGCCGGCGTTTTCGGACGCCGGCCTTAACGTTGTTTTCTTTACATATCGGTGGGTTAAATGATATACTGGAGCCGGAATAAAAAATTCCGGAAAACCGGTATGAGAAAAAGAAAGGGATCCTTTATGCTGTATCCGCGTGTAATTAACATGAGTGTTTCTCTCTGTACAAAGTCTGATGAACGGACGAGGTTTGTACAGAGAACTTCTGGTTTAAAATAATCTCGTCCCCATTGGATTTTGTACTTATAAGGACAATTGCTTATAAGGAGAAAATACGATGGATAGAAAAATTAGTTTTATATCATTCTGGCTTGGGCAGACCGTATCACAGCTGGGCAGTTCCATGACGGCATTTGCTCTCACCATCTGGGTTTTTGAGAAGACTCAGACCGCCATGACCGTGTCATTCATGTCTTTTTGTACCTGGATGCCGTATATACTGGTCAGTATTTTCGCAGGAGGAATGATAGACAGTCATTCAAAAAAGGCTATTCTTATCATAACACATTCTGTGGCAGCGTTTTGCACGATCAGTATTTTAATCAGCATTCACCGTGGTGTGCTGGAAGTCAGACAGATTTATATGGTCAATGCAATTGCCGGCTTTATGAATGCGTTTCAGTCTCCGGCCTCATCGGTAGTGACAGGGTTTCTGATACCGAAAAAACAGTACGCCAGAGCCAGCGGCCTTCTTTCATTTTCCGGCAGCCTGGTTATGGTTGCCGCACCAATGCTCTCCGGAATGTTTGTGGCATTTGCCGGCCTTTCGGTAATTTTGTTTTTGGATTTATTATCATTTTTCATTGCAATGTTCTCTTTGCTTTTTATTAAAATAGAAGAGCCGGCAAAGCAGATGAAAAAGAACAGGAAAAAACAACAGAGTGATTTACAGGAAGGATTTGAATTTTTAAAAAGAGAAAAAGGAATTTTATATATCATGGTCAGCATGGCTGCCATCAACTTTTTTTCACGGCTGACTTATGAAAATATCCTGTCTCCCATGATTTTAAGCAGAAGCGGCGGAGATGCCGGGGTATACGGGATTGTAAGCGGAGTAATGGGGTTTGGAGGTGTTGCCGGCGGTCTGCTGCTGGTGGCTGGAAAGAAAGAAAAAGATCCGCTAAAACTCATTTATTTTTCAGCTGGGTTTTCCTTTCTGATTGGTGATCTCATGATGGGAGCGGGGAGAAATCTTTGGGCATGGTCCGCTGCCGGACTGGCCGCCAGTCTCCCCATTCCCTTTATCATGGCAGGGCAGAACGTGATCCTGTACCGTATGGTTCCGGGGAAGCTGCAGGGGAGGGTATTCGCCATAAGGAACGGAGTGCAGTATTCAGCAATCCCTGTTGGCATTTTACTTGGAGGCTATCTGGCTGATCATGTATTCGAACCATTTATGGCATCGGGCCGGAAGGCAGCGGCGCTTCTGGGCAAAGTCGTGGGTACCGGATCGGGCAGCGGTATGGCCGTAATGTTTCTGTGTACGGGTCTGCTGGGGACGGCTGTCTGCTTCCTGGGCTATAAAAACCATTATATCCAAAGCTTAAAGGGAGAGGTCAGTGACTGATTTTTTTGAAGCCTGCTCCTTTCCTTCGCTCCCCTGATACAAGAGAACAATTACCTGGTGTCATGAAATGTCTGGTTCGGCATTTCAATCAAAACACTGTTTTTTAAATAAGGAATGCTGAAAAAGGAAATTTTTGCGGCATCTCCATAACAGGCATAAAGCCGCTTATATAAATTGCGGAGACCAAAATGGTTCTTTGATTCCGGGCTGTCCGCCTTTATACAGGCGGCAGCCTTTTCTATGTCAATTCCCTTGCCGTTGTCTGAGACTTCAATGCGTATCATCTTTTCCTTTTCCGAAGTTATGGTTATGGTGATCTGGGGAGGAACGGGCTCCAGGCCGCTTACCCGGCCTCCGAATCCATGCCTGACACAGTTTTCGGCAAGGGGCTGGAGTAAGACCTTCATGATTTTGCAGTCCTTAAGGGCCGGATCAATATCAGAAACGAGACGGATTCCGGCAGCTGAATGACGGTTCATGATTTCCATATAAGAGGTTACATGTTCGACTTCCTTTTCCACGGATATAAACGGCTTTCCCACGCTCAGGGTGATCCTGAGATACCGCCCAAGACTTTCCAGCATCCCGCCTGCGGTATCCGTGTGTCCGTTCAGAACCTGGAAGTGGATGCATTCCAGCGTGTTGTATAAAAAATGAGGATTGATCTGCTCAGACATCATTTGTATTTCTGCCCGGGCTTTTTTCTGTTCCTCATCCTTAATTTGATTCAGCTGGAGCTGTATGGTGTCATACATCTGATTTAACTGGATTCCCAGGAGACTGATTTCATCGGAATGGCAGAAGGAAATCCGCTCTCTGTAAGTTTTATCATTGATTTGTCCGATAATTCCTCCAAGAACCTTTAAATTCCGGGTCAGCAGATGGGAGAGGGCAAGGGATAAAAGGCCTGCGGCGAGGAAACAGGCCAGCCATACCAGTACGAAAAAAGACTGGAGTTCTTTGATATCTCCGGTTAAGGCGGACTTTTTTGTCAGATGAACCACCTTGAGGCTGCAGAATCTCATGGAGTCTGTTGTCAAAAAAAGCTCATCATTTCCATTTTTTAATATCCCTTCGTGAAATTCCATTTTTCCGGAAACCCAATCCTTAACATCAGGCAGGAAGGCATCCGGATATTCTTCCTTTGTTATGTCCAGGGGAACACCGCTTTCATCGGCCAGATACATGCAGTAGGTATAGCTGTTGGACATCCGGTTAAAATACGACCGGATCTGAGCGGTGTCAATGAGCAGAATGAAACGGGCCTTTCTTGTATCCGGCTTGTCCTGATATGCCAGGCTGGTGGCCGCTAAGTTACAGGAAACCGGATAGGAGACCGGAATGGCTCCCCCCTGCCGGAACATGGAATTAAAACGGGTCCGGAATACGGTTATTTGAGGATATCCCCATATATTTTCCGGAAAAAGGGTATCAAAATAATCTCCCATTCCCAAAGAAGAAGGGCTGAACAAGATCCGGTCTTCCCCACAGATTAAAACGTTATTGATCAGAACATGGTTTTGCAGGAACGAATCCGTAAGAGCAGTGGCCTCTGAGAAATATTTGGAATACCCTGTAAAGTTCCGGTTGTTGATGTCGGAAATCATCTGAAGAAAGGGTTCCTTTACCAGAAGATGGTTCGTGGCCGTGGACAGAGACGTGAACTGTGAAGAAAGGGTCGCTCCGGCCATTCGGACAGAGCTTTCCGCTTTTTTTAATACTTCATTGGTATTTCGCCTGTAAAAATAAAAATAAGATAACTGGCTGATGAGGACAAGGGCCGCGGAAGTGATAAAGATCATTCCGATCAGCAGCTTATATCGGACTTTTAAGTTGGCGAACCAGTTTTTCATAGTCGTCTCCTTTCATCGGCAGTGTACTGTTTCTGATAATCGGAAGGCGTAAGCCCGGTCCGGGCCTTAAACGCTCTGCTGAAAGAGCGGTAATCCTCATAGCAGAGCATCATGGATACCTCTCCCGGAGTGTGCTCCGGATGCTTTAACTGCTCCTGAGCATAATTGATTTTTAAGTCCAGAGTATAATCCCTGAAGTTGTGCTGGGTCTTGTTCTTAAAATAAGTGCTGAAATAGCTTTTGCTCAGCCCAAGATAGCCGCAAACATCCTCTGTTCTTGGATTGTTTAACAGATTTTCATTGATGTAGGAAATGGCTTTTTCTATCAGGGGATCGCTTTTGACTGCGCGGCTGACAGAAAGTTCCTCCGCGAAACCGCAAAGGATCCCGCACATAAAGCCGCGGATCTCATCCAGCGATGTCAGGCTCTGAAGCGTGGCAAAGGAGTTTCCGGTGTAGCTTTTGGGCGGTCCATCCAGATAACCGGACAGCCGGCTCTGAAGTGTGATGATCAGGTAATTGCACATGCCGTACAGGTAAGAGGGGAGAGGAGGTCCGGCCAACAGCAGCCGGTCAAGGTAATCGGAAAAATATTTCCTGATATCTTCCTGATTGTCCTTTAAAATGCTTTCCAGAATCTCATCTCCGGGCATGATCACAGGAGGCTGTTCCGTATTAAGAAGCGTGGATTCAAGAACAGAACCGGTTTCCGGATAGATATGCCATGTGATCACCTGTCTGGCATCCTGAAAGGAAGCATGAATGCTGCAAAGAGAGGAAACAGGCTTCCCGATGGCAGCGGCAATCTGTACCGTGCGGTCTGTTTCCGCTTTCCCGATGTGTTCTTTCAGGAGCGCTTTCAATGTCCGGCCGTCAGGGGAGGAAAAAGGAAGATTCAGAAGCAGGAGAAGTCCGGCCGGAGGATATTCCGCTATGAGGGCGGCACCGCAGCTTAATTCTTCCTCCAGGGACTCCTTTAAGGGAACCAGACACTGACTTAATTCCGTGCTTTCTTCCCCATTGTGATGAGAATAAAATGCCTGGATCAGCACCGCGCAGCTATTTGTATCCTTTACAGGCAGTGCGTAGTCATGAATGACCTGGCCAAGCTCGGCTGCAGTCAGTTCTCCCCGCAGAAGCTGGGGAATGAGGTTGTGCTTGCGCAGTGAAATCTGTGCCCTGCGGAGCTTGCGAAGGGTGGACAGCTGATCGGTGTGCAGATCCCTCCGGCTCAAAATATCATCCTTCAGCCGTTCCATCAGTTCCGTCAATTCCCTGATGGAGATGGGTTTTAACAAATATTCCCGTATTCCATACTTTATTGCCGTTCTGGCGTATTCAAATTCATCATAACCGCTTAAAATAACAAAAGAACAGTCAAACTGTTCCTCTCTGGCCCGGCGCACCAGCTCAAGGCCGCTCATTCCCGGCATCTGGATATCCGTAATGACAATATCCGGCTCATAGTAACGGATCTTATCCAGGGCCTCAGCTCCGCTTGCGGCAGTGCCTATGACGGAGATGGAATGATCTTCCCATGGAATGATGGAGCGCAGACCGGAACGGATCTCCCCTTCGTCGTCTACGATCAGCAGGGTTATCGTCGAAAATGGGTTCATATCAGTCTCCTTTTCACGGTCGGTGGTAAAAGTAAAATCATTATAGCATTGTGCATAATGGAAAGCAAGCCGAAAGACCGGTATAATCATACTTCGAAAAAAATGTTACATGAAGAGTAAAAAATGCCGTGTTATAATACGGCATAATGCAGTATGATGGATCCGCAATCCAATGGATACAGTCAAAATAAACAAAAAGAAAGGGAGGAAAGGTTATGAGAAAATCAAAAAAGCTTGCGGCGCTGGGCCTTGCGGGAATATTGGCGGTGAGCGCTTTGTCCGCGTGCTCTTCGGGGGGAGCGGCTGAAAGCGCCGGCACGGGGGAAAGCGGCACAGAGGCCGGCAGCACCGGGGCAAAGGAAGAGACGAAAAAGGAAGCGTCTACCGGAGAAAAGGTAAAGATCACGGTCTGGACAGATAACCGGCATGACTTGGAGTACATGAATAAGATTGCGGAGGAATTTAACAAGGCAAATGACCACATAGAACTGGAATATGTGGTACAGACGGAAAATTATGTCAACCTGCTGACCATGGCAGCCAATTCAGGCCAGTCTCCTGATATTTTTACCCAGATCAACCCCACGGATTTTAAAAATTTTGCGGACAGCGGCATCATCCAGCCTCTCAACGATTACCTGACAGAAGAATTCAAGACCGTAAATGAAGTGGAGGATCATCTTTATGAAGGCTATAACGTGCTGGGCGATGACATATATTGGGTGCCCTGCGGCAAGAGAAGCGGCTCCAGAATCATTTACAATAAGGAGATTTTCGATAAACTGGGACTTGAGGTTCCAAAGAAGCTCAGTGATTTACCGGCAGTTGCAAAACAGATTACGGAAGCCGGCGGCGGTGATTATTATGGGATCATTTTTCCGGGGGCAAGCGGTCCGTTTGAACGCTGGATCGAGCATTCCGCAGAAATGAGCGGCATTACACCTTACAATTACCGGGAAGGCAGATTTGATTTCTCCGGCTTTAAACCGTTCCTTGAAACCGTACGGCAGATGTTTAAAGAAGGCAGCGTGTTCCCCGGCTCCACCTCCATGAAAATAGATCCGGTACGGGTGCAGTTTGCAGAGGGTCATGCAGGCATCCACGGGAATGCATCACAGGAAGCAACGGTTCTTACCGAGCAATTCCCTGCGGAGATTGAATGGGGCGTTGCCCAGCTTCCCACCCTGGATGGAGAGATCAGGGGAAGCGAGGCATGCAACCCGAACAACGGCTGGATGATGAGCGCACTGACCGAGCATCCAAAGGAAGCCTGGGAAGTCATTGAATATTTTGGCTCGGAAGAAGTCTTAAAGGGGTATCTGGAAGGCGGCTACTCGCTGCCCATATCCAAATACATGGATGAAAAAATCGATAAAACAAAAATCGGAAGAATGGCAGACTTCTCCGGTGCGGATTATGAAGCAGTACTGCCGGTAGCTCCATCCGTTACACCGGAGGGAGAGGATTTCCGCGATGCGCTCTGGAATGCATGCCTTCCGGAAGGGGCCGCTATTGATGATACCATTGCAAAGCTGAATCAGACTTATAATGATGCTTTGGATAAAGAAGTGAAAATGGGAAAGACGAAACGTCTGGTAATCAAGGATTACGATCCCCTTAATCCGAGCGGGGGAACAGTGGAATATCTGGATCAGTAAAACTGACCTCCCGGCTGCTGCAAAACAGATTTGCTGTCTTGCAGCAGCCTTTTTCGAACGACCCTGCGGGAACCATCAGTGAAAGAACTGAGATAATAAATGTAAGGAGCTCACTTGAATGAATACAAAAAAAACTATGGGACAGCGGCTGAAGAAAAGCTGGGACCACGGGGATATTCCCATGTGGCTGATGCTGTTTCCCACAATCTTTTTTATACTTGTCATGTCGGTTTATCCGTTTACCTGGCTGGTACGGTATGTTTTCTATGATTATAACGGTTTTAAGGCATACTTTGTGGGGCTTGCAAATTTCAAACGGGTGGGGACAGATTCCATTTACTGGAACAGCGTCCTCCACACCTTTGAATATGCATTTTTAAAGCTTTTATTTGTCCTTCCCCTTTCTCTTCTGACCGCTGTTCTGCTGCAGAGAAAGCGGTTTGCAAGCGGCCTGTTCCAGGGGATTTATTTTCTTCCCACAGTGATCAGTTCAGCAGTGTACAGCCTGATATGGTATTTTATTTTTGCAACCTATAACGGTGTGCTCAATGGTTTCCTGCAGGCGGCGGGAATCATAGGAGTTCCCATTGACTGGCTGGGAAGCAAAAAAACAGCCATGATCGCGGTTGTCATTGTGGCGATCTGGGGCGCCTTTGGAAACTATATGATCCTTTTGCTCTCAGGCCTTGCGGGGATACCGTCCGATGTATATGAAAGCGCCCGGATCGACGGGGCAAACGGCGTGCAGACATTCTTTAAAATCACCCTTCCCATGCTCGGACCGGTTCTTAAGGTCGTTACCATGTTAGCCATAACAACTGCATTTAAAGACTATGAATCCATTCTGGTCCTGACAGGGGGAGGACCCAATAACCGCACGCATGTGATGTTTTCTTATATATTCCAGATGGTTTTCGGCACCTCTGCGGCCGCTTCCCAGCTGCAGATCGGCTATGGGTCCGTGTTAAGCATAATTTCGGCGCTCATTGTCGGCATCGTCACCATTATTTATCTGAAGTTCAGCAAAAAAATGGATGAGATTTCGTAGGGAGGAGGAAGAACCATGGCAAAAGAAAGAACGGGTCATTCCGTTGAATCGAAAAAAACAAAAATTATCAATGGCATCATTTTCCTGCTGCTTCTCATTCTGGCAGTTCTGACCGTATATCCGGTGGTTTATATTCCTTTCGGCTCCTTTAAAACCAACAGCGAGCTGGTAAGCGGCGGTATAAACCTGCTGCCGAAAAAATTCATTCCGGATAACTACATACAGGCATGGGAAATGGCTAATTTCTCCAGATACACCATAAACAGCGTGATCATAAGCCTGGGTGTCATGCTCCTTTCCCTGACCGTCAGCAGCATGGCGGGCTATGTGTTTTCCAGAAAGGAGTTCCGGCTTAAGAGTCTGATCTACAACGCCATGGTCATGTTTATGTTCATCAACGTGGGAAGTGCGGCATTGCGTCCGCTGTTTGAGCTCGCGGTAAAGCTGCATATGAATAAATCCCTGATTGCAATTATCCTCATTTCCGCAGGAAGCGGGCAGGCTACCTATGTATTTCTGATCCATGGATTCATGAACAGTGTGCCCAGGGAGCTTGACGAAGCGGCAAAAATGGATGGCTGCAGCTTTTTCGGAATTTACAGCAGAGTAATTCTCCCGGTATTAAAGCCCGCTTTAGCCAGTGTGGCGCTGCTGTCCTTCCGCGGCGGCTGGAATGAATACATTCTTCCGCTGATCTTCACCATGACCAATGAAAAGCTCCGCCCACTGACCGTGGGGGTAGTGGCTCTTCAGAATGCGGGAGACGGGGCGGCGGCATGGAATATTCTGTTTGCAGGTTCCGCCATTGCCATCATACCCATCATCCTGGTTTATCTATTTGCCAGCAGGCAGTTTATGGGAGGCATGACTGCCGGAGCTGTGAAAGGCTGAGCGCGTCCAGAAAAGGACGATTGGTTTAGTGGGTGGAAATCCCACACGGCAAGGCGTAGCGAGCCACCGTTAGCGA
>JBCLPO010000044.1:0-12655 GCA_041223105.1 Lachnospiraceae bacterium 54-53 | reverse complement strand
TTATGGCTCATTTACTTGAGATAAAGAAATAAAAAACCTTGATTTTTCAAGGAAAAAGTCTTGACTATATGAGGAGGAAAAGTCGATGGGGGCTTCAAATGCAGATAAAAAATTAAAAGGAAAAGATCTGATTGTCATCCCATGGCTCTGTCTGGCGGCCAGAAACAGCGCCTGGCCGTAGCGACGGCAGTTCTGTCCGGCAAGAAAATTCTGGTCTTTGACGAACCTACCAGTGGACTGGACTATAGGCGGATGCTTGAAGTCAGTGATATGATCCGCAAATTGTGCCGGGAGGGTAAAATCATCATCATTGTTTCCCATGATTTTGAGTTTTTGAACCGGACTTGTGATAAAATATTCAACATGGAGGTAATTTCAAAGGAAAGGAGCTGAGATTTATGATGGAACTGTTTCGGCAAATGGATTGCGGCCCAAACGTACAGGATATTGTAGAAACGAAAGAATGCAGGATTATGCGTTTATGCGATGACTCCGGCGAAGGTATGATGACAGTTTATCCCGTATTCCCCGGTGTATTCCTCATGTATAATGACTTCCACATGAAGGAATGTCATTCGGGCTTTCATACAGACAGGAATTTGCTGTGTATTGACCATTGCAGGGAAGGGCGGATCGAACAGGAAGTCGGCGACAACGCTTACTGTTATATGAAAGCCGGGGACTTACGGGTTGATCAGCGCGCCCATCATTCCGGCCGGTTCTTTTTTCCGTTAAGCCATTACCACGGGATCTCCATCGGTTTTGAAATGGAGCTCGCAGCAAAAGAGCTTCCCGAAGCAGTAAAGGATTTTTCCGTAAATCTCTATGATCTGCAGAAAAAGTACTGCAGCGGACCGGCGCCTTTTGCGATTCCGGGAGAAGCGGCCACGCAGCATATTTTTTCAGAGCTGTATCATGTTCCGGGAAAGATAAAAAAGGACTATTTCAGGGTGAAAGTTCTGGAGCTGCTTTTATATCTGGATGCTCTGGAACTGTCCGGTCACACAGAGGAACGCCCTTATTTTTATAAAGGGCAGGTGGAAAAAATAAAAGCTATCCAGGAAATGCTCACCCAGGATCTGACGAAAAATTATACGATAGAAGAATTGTCGGAACGATTCGACATAGCAATGACCCCACTGAAAAACTGTTTCAAAAGCGTATATGGGGGCCCGATTTTTACCTATATGAGAAACTATCGGATGAACTATGCGGCGGCACTTTTAAAGTCGGAGAAAAAATTGAAGGTTGCGGAGATTGCCGGCCTGGTAGGATATGACAGTCCCAGCAAGTTTGCCTCTGCTTTTCATCGGACAATGGGTAAGACTCCCATGGAATACCGAAAATCATTTATCTGATCGGTACAAAAAAGACTGAACGGAGCGGAAGAAATATCCGGACAGTGGTAGAATTCAGGATGGTTGGCGAAGACTGATCCTCCTTTTTGCTGACAAAAGATTATCGGGAGAGGTGAAATACAATGAATCAATCAAAGGAAAGCTGGCTGAAAACCCTATTTTCTTTCGCTGGTCCCTGCAAAGGTAAGATGATTCTTTCCGTACTTTGCGCCATGTTAAGTGTCGCAGGCGGATTTGTTCCATACTTTGCAGTTTACAGAATATTGCTTCTGTTCATAGAAAGATCGGAAGAATGGAATGCGGTGGTATTCTGGTGCCTGGCCGGTGCCGCAGGGTATCTGGTAAAGATCTTGTTTTACGGGATTTCCACAGTTTTGTCCCACATTTCAGCTTACATAATTCTGGAAGGTCTGAGGATGAAGATCGCGGACCGTCTGATGCAGGCCCCGTTGGGAGAAGTGATGAACCGGCGCATTGGTTACCTGAAGAACATCATTATGGACAAAGTCGAGGCTGTGGAACCGCCCCTGGCACACATGATTCCGGAATTATCTTCTAATCTGGTGCTGCCTGTTGTGATTTTTGTCTGGATGGTAGCAATTGACTGGCGTATGGGGCTGTCTGTGCTGATTGCTCCGGCTGCCGCCATGATTCCCATGTTTTATCTGATGAAAAATTACAACAGCCAGTATGCCGCTTATATGGAAGCCAGCAATCATGTGAATAATGTCATCATACAATACGTGGAAGGCATTGAAGTTGTAAAAGCCTTTAATCAAAGCGCCGGTTCTTATGAAGAATTTACGGATGCGGTAAAGTCATTTAAGGAATTTACACTGGCATGGTTCAAAGGCACATGGAAAACCATGAACTTAACTTTTGCTGTCATGCCCACCACTCTGCTGGGCGTGCTGCCTGTGGGCCTTTTGCTGTATAAGGAAGGGACCCTTTCCCCGGATGCGCTTGCCATGTGCCTCATTCTTTCTTTGAGCATTGTTGCGCCCCTGATGAAGGCGGCCACCTTTATGAATGAATTAAAGTCCATGGAATTTTCTGTGGAAGCGTCAAATGAACTTCTGAATCTTCCCATACTGCCTGACGCTCCCGATCCAGTGGAACTGCCTGATACAAACATAGAACTGCATCATGTTTCCTTCTCTTATGACGGAACGGATCAGGCGGAGGTGCTTCATGGAATCGGTCTCTCCATGAGGCAGGGCAGTTTTACGGCCCTTGTTGGCCCCTCCGGAGGCGGTAAGTCCACGGTTGCAAAGCTGATTGTCCGGTTCTGGGATGTGACAAACGGCAGTATTACGATTGGCGGAGTCAATATCAGGGATATGCCAATCCGCCAGCTGACCGGCTTGGTCAGCTTTGTCACACAAGATAACTTTCTGTTTAACTGTTCACTGAAAGAGAATATCCGTTTGGGAGATCCGAAGGCCGGCGACGAAGAGGTTTATGCTGCGGCAAGGGCAGCCTGCTGCGATGATTTTATCATGAAATTGGAAAAGGGGTATGATACGCCTGCCGGAGTTGCGGGCAGCCAGCTTTCAGGCGGTGAAAAGCAGAGAATAGCCATAGCCAGAGCGATCCTGAAAAATGCCCCTGTTGTTATATTGGATGAGGCCACAGCTTTTACAGATCCGCAAAACGAAGACAAAATACAAAAGTCTATTATGGCATTGTCAAGAGGAAAAACACTTCTGGTAATTGCACACCGCCTTTCAACGATCCAGAATGCAGATCAAATCGCTGTGCTGCAGAAGGGCCGGATCACAGACTGCGGAAAACACCAGGGACTTCTGGAACGCTGTCCGCTTTATAAAGATATGTGGGAAGCACACATTGGAGCCAGACGTTGGTCTGTCGGCGGGAAAAAGGAGGTATTATAAAATGTTTCGGACGATAAAACGTATCGTACATTGGGCCGGAAAATATAAAGGCCGCTTATATCTTGGTGTGGTATGTTCATTTTTCAGCAGTTTTATGACAGCGGCTCCGACCATGATCGGGGCATGGGCATTGGGGAAGGTTCTGGAGTCCTATTGGACGAATGTGCCTTTACCGGATCATTTGCCTTTCACGTCCGCGTTTGCCATCCTCGTGTTTATTTTCCTGCGGTTCTTGTTTTCCTATAGAAAAGCTGTCCTGCAGGAGAGCATTGGTTACGAAGTCGCTACGGAACAAAGGATTCATCTGGGGGATGTGCTGAAAAGAGTGTCCCTTGGGTATTTTTCTAGAAACAGTGTGGGAGATATTCTTGCAGGCGTTACAACTGAATTGTCTTCTTTGGAATTGCAGAGCATGAAAATGGTGGATGCTGTTCTCAACGGTTACATTCAGCTTTTTGCAGTTGTCCTGTGCCTTGCCTTCTTTCGCCCTGTTGCAGTATTTCTCGCTTTGACCGGTACTTTCCTTTCTGCTTTGGCACTGAAAGGGATCAGTGACCGCAGCCGGAATACTGCCCCGAAAGCTCACAAGGCAGCTGAGGACATGTCCGGTGCGGCCATCGAATATATCCGCGGCCTGTCTGTTGTAAAGTCCTTTGGACAGGAAGGGGCTTCTCTGGAACGTTTCCGAAATGCCAGCCGTGATTTGAAAGAGATCAATATAAAGATCGAGAAAGGGTTTGTTCCCTATAATTGTCTGCACTTACTGGCATTAAAGCTGGCGTCCTTAGGTCTGGTCCTGATTTGTGCATGGCAGACTTTTTCCGGTCAGATGGATATTACCGTTTTTCTGATGTTCGTCTTGTTTTCATTCGTAATCTTTGGAAGCGTAGAAAACATTAACGATGCCGCCCACGTGCTCGCTGTTATCGATTCTGCCATGGATAAACTGGAAGATCTGGAACAGGAAGAATACATTGATCAGGACGGCAGGAATATTCCGCTTTCCGACTATAATATCAGGTTTCAGAATGTTTCCTTTGGATATAACAAAAGCTTTGTCCTTCATGACTTAAACTTTGCGATCCGGCAAAATACCACTACAGCAATCGTAGGACCTTCCGGAAGCGGTAAATCTACCTTATGCAGCCTGATTTCCCGTTTTTATGACGTCAGCAGCGGTTCAATCACCATTGGGGGCCATGATGTCCGGGAATTTACATGTGACAGCCTGCTGAAAAATATCAGTATGGTATTCCAAAATGTGTATCTGTTCCGGGACACGATAAAAAATAATATTAAGTTTGGTAATCCCGGCGCGTCCGAGGAACAGATTATAGAGGCGGCAAAGACCGCACGCTGCCATGATTTCATTATGGCGTTTACGGATGGCTACGATACGATGGTGGGTGAGGGCGGATCATCGCTGTCCGGAGGGGAAAAACAACGCATTTCCATTGCACGGGCTATGCTGAAAGATGCGCCTGTTGTCATCTTGGACGAGGCCACGGCAAGTATTGATCCTGAGAATGAACATTTGATTCAGGAGGCATTGTCAATGCTTACCCATGGTAAAACGATTATCACGATTGCGCATCGATTGGCAACAATAGAAAAGGCAGACCAGATTTTAGTAATTGACGGAGGCACCGTGACACAGAAAGGCACTCATAAGCAGCTTTTGAAAAAACAGGGAACATATCAGGAGTTTATTAAAATACGGGAGCAGGCCGAAGGGTGGAAAATCATTTAAAACAAACAGCGGGTATTCCGGATCATTCACCGGAATAACCGCCTTTTTAAGGCTCATTAACGGCTTCTTAATTGTTTGGCCAGCCAGTTGCGGAATGAGGGCTGTATGACGGAAAACGGAGCCGGTCCTATGTCCAGAAGGAAGGTGTGGAAGTCTTTCAGATTAAAATCATCCTTTAAGATCCTTTGGGCGGTGTTGCGCATTTCTATGATCTCCAGATATCCCACGTAATATTCCATGTAATTGGTCGGATTCTCAACCAGACTGTTATAGATGGCGTCCGCAATATCCGTGTTCTCTATGTTGTAGAAGGTGCCTAAGTATTTTGCCGCCTGTTCTTTATCCCAGCCCTCGTAATTGATGCATATATCCAGATAGGCATAGATGCCCAGAGTCACGGCCGTATTATGTGCCAGCAGCTTTCCCAGCTCCGGATCCAGGCCGTTATCCAGGGTATAGGCGTAATATTCCACATAGGTGGCCCAGCCTTCCGAATAACTGGAAAAGGAGAGGATGCTTCTTAAGTTGGAGGGCTGTTTGCTCAGGAAATAGACGTTCTGGTATAAGTGGCCCGGATAGCCTTCGTGGGCCAGGGTGGTAAAGAGATCCTCGTTTTTGAAACGGGGGTTTCCGTTAATATAAATAACATTATCTTCATAGCGGTCTAAGGGCGGGACCAGGTAAAATGCAGGGCTTAAGGAAGATTCCAGGGCGCTGGGAACGTATTTGACCGTATAATTGCAGGGAGGCAGTTCCGGGAAATCCTTTGTGATCTGCGATTTTAAGGATTCCAGGATCTCTTCCGGTTTGGTATAACGGAAAGAATAGATCTCAAGGGAATCCAGCACCTCCGGATGCTCCTTTGTGATCTGCCCCAGAGCCTGAATGTCGGAATTCATCTGCCTTTCAATTGCTTTCGTCAGGCTTCGGATGGAATCGTAGGAGGTTCCCGTATTGGAATTGACAAGGTATTCGAAATAACGCTTACCTTCCGGATACCAGCTGAGTCCCTTGTCATTGGTTCCGGTTCCCATCAGAGCGGTGATCCCGTCAATTAAATTTTTGTAGGCAGGGATAAAATGCTCTTCCAGTGTTTTTAAATTCTGTTCCTTGTATGCGGCCTTCTCTTCTTCCGTCAGATCCGTAAGGGCATCCACCCTGGTATTAAATGTTTCCGCTAAAAAGCTGTGGTCCGGCTGGATCAGATAAGCTTCGCAGGACTTTAACACATGATCCGCTGCGGAGTCGCTCATAAACAGACCGGCCTCGGATTTCTTTTTTTCAAATTCCAGGATCTGGCCGTAATAATCGTCAATGGTGGAAAGAAGGGCAAGGTAATGGTCCACGTCATCCCGGGAGTAAAAGGCGTACTCTGCAAACAGGACCGGAAGCTGGGCCTGGATTCCGATGGTACTTGTCAGAGGCTGGGCGTATAGCTCCAGTCCGTCTGAGGATAATTCGGTTTCTATGTAAGAGTACAGGATCTGGTAGGTGAGCCGTTGTTCGCTGGTTAACTGGCGCTGGTTAAACCCTTCAAGCTCTTTTTTTAATTCCTGGAGTTCCGTGGTGCCCTTTTTCATCTTTTCCAGGGAAAAATCTCCGAGAGTCAGAGGAATCGTATCGAGCCCATGGGAGGCAGGGTCTGCTATGCTGAAGTGAAAACTGATCCCTGAATTGCTGATCTCCTTGCGAAACAGGTTATCTGTGAACTGGTCGAACCTGTTTTGAACGGACAGGACGCCGGCCTGGTACTGTTCATACCCGGCCTGGGAGGGTGTTGCGGATGGATTTGGGGGCGGCGTACAGGCGCAAAACAGAGAAACCGCCAGAATAATGGAAAGAAAACGGCGGCCCTGCTTAAAAACATAGTTTTTCATATAAGATTCCTCCGTGATTCACTATTAATATTTATATGATGATTTTAAATAACTCATGACAAAAGAGATGATATGAATGCTTACCCGCTTGACAAACCAGGCGGGAACCATTACACTAGGGTTACCAACAATCTATTTATGTGAGAATGCTGAGAAAAGAAGAGTAAGAAATCAACCTCATGGACAGAGACTTCCGGAAGCTGAAAAGGAAGCTTGAGTGCGTTTCCCAATATGGCCTTGGAGCAGCGGAGTTGAATTGGCGGCAGCCGCCTTTAAATTCCGACGGTTACACCCGTTATCGTGTCAGACTGTTAATAAGTAACCATAAGATCCCGAAACGGAGCTTAAGGGTACTGGCGCAGCCGGCAAGGTCCGTGCCGTAAGGCATGGATAAATTAAAGTGGTAACACGGGACAGTTCCCCGTCTTTAAATTTCCGAAAGGATGTTTTAAGGCGGGTTTTTCTTTGCAGGAAGGGTCTGGCAAGGGTCATTCCCCCGTATCTCATTTTATAAACAGGAGGAAAATAAAATGTGTAAAAATTCTAACAAAAAACCATATTATATCACTACGGCCATAGCCTATGCATCGGGAAAGCCCCATATCGGCAATACCTATGAGGCGGTTTTGGCCGATGCCATCGCCCGTTACAAGAGAGCGGAAGGCTATGATGTGTTCTTTCAGACCGGAACGGATGAGCATGGCCAGAAGATTGAGGGAAAAGCGGAAGCCGCCGGCATCACACCCAAGGAATTTGTGGACCGGGCAGCGGGAGAAATCAAGAATATCTGGGATCTGATGAATACCTCTTACGACAAATTCATCCGCACCACAGACAAATACCATGAGGAACAGGTTCAGAAGATTTTTAAGAAGCTGTATGACCAGGGTGACATTTATAAGGGGTATTATGAAGGCCTTTACTGCACTCCCTGTGAATCCTTTTTCACCGAATCCCAGCTGGTGGATGGAAAATGCCCGGACTGCGGCGGTGAGGTGAAGCCTGCAAAGGAAGAGGCCTATTTTTTCCGCATGAGCAAATATGCGGACCGCCTGATCCGGCATATCAATGAGAATCCTGATTTTATTCAGCCCGTATCCAGAAAAAATGAGATGATGAACAACTTTCTCCTTCCTGGCCTTCAGGATCTCTGCGTATCCAGAACTACGTTTCAATGGGGCATTCCCGTCACCTTTGATCCCAGGCATGTGACCTATGTATGGCTGGATGCGCTGACAAACTATATTACAGGCATCGGCTATGACTGTGACGGAAACAGCAGCAGTCAGTTTGCCAGATTCTGGCCGGCGGATCTTCACCTGATCGGGAAGGATATCATCCGCTTCCATACCATTTACTGGCCTATTTTCCTTATGGCGCTGGACGTTCCCCTTCCAAAGCAGGTATTCGGCCATCCCTGGCTGCTGCAGGGAGAGGGCAAGATGAGCAAATCCAAGGGAAATGTTCTATATGCGGATACGCTGGTGGACTTCTTCGGTGTGGATGCCGTCCGTTATTTCGTACTTCATGAGATGCCCTTTGACAATGACGGGGTCATTTCCTGGGAGCTGATGGTGGAGCGCATGAATTCGGACCTTGCCAACATTCTGGGCAATCTGGTAAACCGGACCATTTCCATGTCCAATAAATACTTTGAGGGGACGGTCTCTGACGGAAAGACGCCGGAAGCCGTGGACGAAGATTTAAAGGCAGTGGTGCTGGAGGAAGTGAAGAATGTACAGGAGAAGATGGAAAAGCTCAGGGTAGCCGATGCCATGACCTCCATATTCAACATTTTTAGAAGAAGCAATAAATATATTGATGAAACGGCTCCATGGACACTGGCTAAGGATGAAGGGGCCGGAAAGCGTCTGGAAACCGTTCTTTACAACCTGACGGAGGCCATAACCATCGGAGCCTCCCTGCTTGCCTCCTTCATGCCTGAGACTTCAAAAAAGATCCTGGACCAGCTGTGCACTTCACGGAGAGAGCTTTCTCAGATGAATGAATTCGGCCTGTATCCATCCGGCGGCAAGGTGACGGATCAGCCGGAAATCCTGTTTGCCCGTATGGATATCAAGGAAGTCATGGAAAAAGTGGAAGCCATGCAGGCAGCCACGGAACCGGCCTCCGGGGATGCTGCCCCGGCAGCAGAGGCTTCTGATGCGATTGACATCCAGGCTAAGGCTGAGATCGAATATGATGATTTCTCAAAGCTCCAGTTCCAGGTAGGTGAGATCATAGCCTGTGAGGCGGT
Source organism: Lachnospiraceae bacterium 54-53 (assembly GCA_041223105.1). Classification (GTDB taxonomy): domain Bacteria; phylum Bacillota; class Clostridia; order Lachnospirales; family Lachnospiraceae; genus Lacrimispora. The sequence continues at coordinate 3,518 of JBCLPO010000044.1, read as the reverse complement.
TCCGAAATCCAGGAAGCTCCTTTGCTCCCAGGTGAGGATCGGGAGCCAGGTAAGACAGATCGTCAGTGGAATAAAAGCTTACTATTCACCGGAAGAAATGGTTGGCAAAAAGGTGATGGTCGTGGTAAACTTAAAACCGGCAAAGCTGGCAGGAGTCATGTCCGAAGGCATGCTGCTCTGCGCCGAGGACGCAGAAGGCAATTTATCCCTTATGGTGCCGGAGAAACCAATGCCGGCAGGAGCGGAGATCTGCTAGGGAATGCCCGGATATGTTAGTGAGAAGGACGAAAGGCCGGGTTTTTATAATCCGGCCTTATGATTTAGAAGGAGAATTCCATGAAGGAATCAACGCGTTCCATAAGAGAAGGGATAACCGGAAATGCCCTGAAGATCATCGCCATTGTTACCATGTTCATTGACCACATTGGCGTTGCGCTCATCGAAAACGGCATTTTAGAATACCGGAATTTTTTGTATGCAGCTTTGAATACACCCGAAGGAAATTTTTGGAGCGGAGCGGATCTGGCTCTGCGGACCGTGGGAAGGCTGGCATTTCCCATTTTTTGCTTTCTTCTGACGGAAGGGTTTCTCCATACCAGGGATGTGAAAAAATACGGGGCCAGGCTTCTGGTATTTGCTTTTATTTCTGAGATTCCGTTTGATTTGGCTCTGTTTGACAGGTGGTTTTACCCCGGTTATCAGAATGTGTATTTTACCCTGTTCATTGGTCTGTGTGTGCTGGAGTGGTACCGTAAAACAGCCGGCCGGCCGGTTATGCAGCTTCTGGCGGTTCTGTCCGGATGCGGAGCGTCCATCCTGCTTAAATGTGACTATAACGCCATTGGAATCCTTATGATCCTTCTGTTTTATGTCTTTCATGAGAATAAACGGCTGCAGACCCTGTATGCGGGAATTCTGGCGGCCTTCGAAAGCCTTGGATGCTTTGGGGCGGCCGTACTGGCATTTATCCCCATCCGGATGTATAATGGAAAAAGAGGGGAAACGAACCTGAAATACTTTTTTTATTGGTTTTATCCCGTTCATTTGTTTTTCCTTTATCTGGTGCGCCTGATTATTATGAATCATTAAGGGCCATCCTTATGATTAAGAGGAGTTAATACTATGATTTTTGATACACACGCCCATTATGATGATGAGGCATTTGATGAAGACAGAGATGAACTGCTGATGAGCCTTCCCGGCCATGGCATTGAGGCGGTCACCAATGTGGGGGCCAGCATAAGGACCTCGAAAAACACGGTGGAGCTGGCTGAGAAATATCCTCACGTATACGGCGCGGTGGGCGTACACCCCAGCGAAACCGCAGAACTGAACGAGGATGGCTTAAACTGGCTTAAGGAACAGTCAGCCCATAAAAAGATCCTGGCCATTGGTGAGATCGGCCTGGACTATTATTGGGATGAGCCGGATCATGAGATCCAGAAGAAATGGTTTGTCCGTCAGCTGGACCTTGCAAAGCAGGTGAAGCTTCCGGTCATCATCCACAGCCGGGAGGCGGCTAAGGATACCCTGGATATCATGAAGGCCGAGGGAGGGAAAGACACGGGAGGCGTGATCCATTGCTTTTCCTATGCGAAAGAAATGGCCCGGGAATACTTAAGCATGGGCTATTATCTGGGCATCGGAGGCGTAATTACCTTTAAAAATGCCAGAAAGCTGAAGGAAGTGGTGGAGTACATGCCCTTGGAACAGCTGGTGCTGGAAACGGACTGCCCATATCTGGCTCCGGTGCCCAACCGGGGAAAACGCAATTCTTCCTTAAATCTTCCCTATGTGGTTCAGGAGATCAGCGCCATCAAGGGGATCCCGGAGGAAAGGGTCGTTGAAATCACCAGCCAAAATGCGAAAAAACTATATAATCTGGTTTAGGCACCAGGATGCTTAGGAAAAGAAAACGTAGGACGAGCATGGCGACACTGGAGAATGCTTATTGTATTTTGCCATAGAATTTTTTTATAGACGAGTTTTAAAACATCGGCCTCATCCGGTACAATTTCCGGCGAAGCTTCTTTGTGTGGGATTTTATATCCAAGAAGAGGTGCCGCTTCTGGCTCGCCAAGTTCTGCCTTTTTGTCATGCCTCTTGATACTTCCATAGCGGGATTATAGGAATAAAATTCATCCTGCCACTCTATGATTGTTTTGATGAGCCGGCCGTACATTCCTTCTAATACCGCTCTGAAACGCTTATCACATCTATACCCAGCTTCTTACGAAGCATACTTTTATAAAACGTACTCTCATCCTGGTTTCTGGAAAAACGGGAAAACTTCCGCACAAGGATTACATCAAAAGGTTTGGGCTTTAACGTGGCCGTGGCAATCATTTTCTGAGACTCCGGCTGTTTTTTTGACTTGCTTCCGCTTTGGCCTTCAGGCTCCATGAATATATAATCTTCCAATATGTGTAATCCGTTTTGCTGGGTATAATTTTTAATCTCATCAAGCTGATCGTCTGTGCTTACTCGTATGTATGCGGCTGCTGTTTTGTATCCCATTTATATCTTCTGTCATGTCTGAAAGAGAGAATGTTGCAATAGCTCTGGAAGATCCTCCTCTTGGAGCTTTTTATATTTAGTATATATCTGGCCTGAAACCATTTTTTAATAGCCATTGCTTTGAGTTTTCTTTCTGGTCAGGAGTGACTGATGGGAGAAGGAAAATTGCTTTATGTACCCCTGCCCAGAATGATTTCATTATCTGTTAGCGCAATGTGGCGTATTTTACAGTAGCTGAGTATCTTCTGTTTGTCCAAAAAGCAATGCATCAACTCGTTTCATGCTTTATGGTGTTGAATAAGTTCTCCATAGAATTTTTCCACATATCGCAAGCGGCTCACCTCTCTGTACTTCATAACTGCTCCCTTCTGTTAAAACTTAGCTCTGAGTTCCATTATTCTTCCTGTTATCCTAACAGGATTTTCCGTAATTTCATCATTAGAAAATACCATTGGTTTATACTTAGGATTATTAGATAATAACATTATACCACCTGAATATTTTTTCAGACGCTTGCAGGTGGCGTCACATCCGTAGAAGCCATTTCTTCGCTGATTTCTTCTGTCTATATTACATCTTCTATGGCCTCGATCAAAACTTCCGCAGTCACCCGTCCGAGGAGGTTAATGGTGGTGCCATACTTTTTATGTTTTGTTCCATTAATGATTATCAAGTTTCTATGTCTGGGTTCAAAAGAATCCTTGCCGGAGCCGGCGGAAGGCCTTGTACTTGATCGTAAAGGCAAAACTGGAAGCTTCGGAGGCAGGTAACAGTACTGTGGAAAGGGAGTTTTTCTACGATATCGTGCTTACTGACGGCCGGACAGCAGGTGAATGGCTGGGGACGCAGATCGGGGAGGAATATCAAACAGGGCAGATGCCCCCGATGATTCCGCTGTTGAATTAGCATTTGAAGGAGTGGGGATTAAGGTTGAAAAAGAATAGTAAAAAGTATCCATTCGTATAAGGGCATAAGAAACAAGCCATCTTACGGTGGCTAAT
>JBCLPO010000043.1:0-13186 GCA_041223105.1 Lachnospiraceae bacterium 54-53 | reverse complement strand
TGCTTCGCACTCTTGACGGATTTCTCCCGGATATGCTTTAAGGCAGTCAAGCGACGGGGATATATATTCCTTTGAGCTGCCCCCTTTCCATGAATGGAAAGGGCGGGGGGATAGGTTGATTACGTAACGCAACAAAACCGGAGGTGCTTTACCATGAAACGACCATTAGCATATATTACCGCCGCATGGTGCGGCGATCACGATACGGACATCAAACAGGCGGTGCAGTATTGCAGGGCAGTCTATGAAGCGGGCTTCTCGCCTATCTGCCCCCTGCTGTATCTGCCCTTATTTCTCAATACCGCTATCCCGGAGGAACACAAGAGCGGAATTGACATGGGGCGTGACCTTTTACGCCGCTCCCATGTACTGGTGGTGTGCGGCAATGAGGTTGACGAGGATATGAAAAACGATATTGCCATAGCTGGGCGGCTGAATATCACGGCAACCACGCTGGACGGCATTCTGACTGTGAAAACACAGGGCCGCACAAAGGAAAATTGTGTGTGATAACATTAGGCAGTCTGTTTGACGGGATTGGAATTTTTCCTCTGGCGGCTTCAAGATGTGGAATTGTACCCATATGGGCCAGTGAAATTGAGAAAGTGCCTGTTTCCATTACAAAGCGGCACTTTCCGGATATGGTCCACTTAGGCGATATTACAAAATTGAATGGCGGCGAAATACCGCCTGTTCATGTGATTACCTTTGGTTCACCCTGTCAAAATTTATCAGCTATCGGAAACAGGGCGGGCCTTGCCGGGGAAAAATCCAGCCTGTTTTATCAGGCAATCAGAATTATTAAAGAAATGAGGTGTGCAACTGATTGTAAATTTCCAGTTATCGTTGTTTGGGAAAACGTCATGGGAGCGTTTTTTTCAAATAACCGGATGGATTTTAGAGCCGTGCTGGAGTGCTTCGCAGATACCGAAATTCCAATGCCTGCTGCTGGAAGATGGGCAAATGCCGGAATGGTGCGAGGGGGAACGCCTGATATTGCCTGGCGGCTTATGGACGCCCAGTATTGGGGAAAGCCCCCTCCGCCACAAAGAAGAAAAAGAATTTTTGTCGTGGGAGATTTTGGAGGCCAACGTTCCGCAGAAATATTATTTAACTCCCACCCTATGTTCCTATCTCCTGCACCTTGCCGAGATTGCGGACTGCCCTCCAACAGCCGAAATAGAATACCTGCTTCAAAAGCAGGGGGGCAGTTACCAGTTGTCCAGCCTTTCCAATGGCGAAGTCTGCGAAGTGCCGCAAAAGCCAAGAACCACACAGGATTTATCAGGAGCTTCGGTCATGCAGATGACCCTTTTCCCACGCTCTTAGCAAGCGGAAATATCGGAATGTTCTCTATTTGGTATGGCGAAGATTACAAAAACGGGGCTTTACGTTATCTAACCCCTGCCGAAAGTGAACGGCTGATGGGTGTTCCTGACGGCTGGACAGCTTACGGTCACGAGGGAGAGTCCATCAGTGATGGTGCAAGATACAAAGCGTTGGGAAACGCCATTGCGCTTCCGTGTGCGGAACATATTATGAGCGGTATTCAATCTGTGTTGGACAATACTGCTTCGGGCCAAGTTGGCCCGAAGTGCGAAAGGAGGTAAAAGCCTATGGCAAAAGGCAAAACCACCGCCGAGCCGATTATGGACAATGAGCATGTGAAAGAGCTTCTGGCGGTATTGCGGGAACACAATTCCCCGTCCACAAAGGATTTTCTGGCGGTGCTGAATCAGGTGGGCGCTATGGAAAAACAGCTTGACGCCGTTGTAAAGGAGCTTGCCGCCATGCGGCAGGAATTAAAAACAGCGCAGGAGCAGAACCACCCGGTTAAGACCACTCTGCAAAACGCGGTCATTGTTACGCAGGGACAGGTGCTTGACCTGCGGGAACGGCTTACACAGCTAAAGCAGAATATCATAGACGGTTGTAAAAACGCCGTTGCCGCTTTTAAGGAAACAGGCATTTCCGCTCTGGATAACGTAGCCCGGTTCTTCAAGGTGCGCCCCATTCTGGAAACCATGCGGGATACTCTTACAAAGGATATTCAGTATGATGATAAGGCCATTGCCGAAATCGAAGCCATCAGCACCGAATACCATCAGGCCGGGCGGCATTTGAAAAATATGGGCCGGGCCATGCTTGGCAAAGAAGTGTTACAGGAAGTTAAGGCCCCCGGTAAGCTGGCGGCGGTCATATCCGCTCCATTCCGGGCCGAGCGTTCCCATTTAATCAGCATGAAAGGCCATGTAGAAAAATCCTTGAATGCGCTGGCCCGATTGGAGGAACGGGCAGCGGAGAAAAAACCGTCTATCCGGGAAACCATTGAAGCCCATAACGAGCAGATCGCACAGGCGAAAAAGGACGCTCCCACCGCAGAGCGGCCCCGCCCCGCCAATGCGGAGCGATAAACCACTTCGGGCCAACTTGGCCCGAAGTCCTCCCGCCTGTGGTATTGCCATATTTGGCAGGAAAGGAGGCTTTTCATGCAGGAAGATATAGAACGCCGAACGGTTGCCCTATCCGTCAATGCCACAAAGCTGACGGGCCGGGCGTTGGCGAAGATTTTAACGGCGGCGATGCGGAAGATCCAAAAGGATTACCAAAAGGGACAGACCCCGCAAGGAAAGCAAAGTGTAAAAAAGCTGATGAACCACGGCGTTTCCACCAAAAGCCTTGACCTCTCCGGGGATACAAAGCTCTTTGACCGTGTAGCCCGGAAATACAATGTGGACTATGCTTTCCATAAGACAGGGCCGAATAAGTACCTGCTGTTTTTTAAGGCCGGGCAGGCGGACGCTATTACCGCCTGTTTTGGCGAATACAGCAAGCTGGTATTGGGCCGGGGAAAAAACCGCCGCCCCTCTATTCTGGAACAGCTTAAAACCTTTGCAGACCGGGAGCGAGCCAAACCCCGCCAGCATGAACGAAAACGGGAGGCGGTGCGGAATGAACGATAAAATCCGAAAATATGTATTGCCGAACATTCCGTACTTGTTTGCGCTTTGGGTTTTCCTGAAGCTCGGCACAGCCTACCGAATGGCCCCCGGCGTAGACTTCGGCAATAAGCTGATTGGCGTAATGAAAACCATAGGCCCAGCATTTGAAACAATAACGCCGGGCCTTGTGCTGTCCGATTGGCTTATTGGCCTTGCCGGGGCCGTCATACTCCGGTTGGTGGTATGGTATAAGGTAAAAAACGCAAAAAAGTTTCGGAGGGATGTGGAATATGGTTCGGCCCGGTGGGGAACGCAAAAGGACATAAAGCCCTTTATCGACCCCAAATTCAGCAACAACGTGATACTCACAGGCACAGAGTTTCTTACCATGAACACCCGGCCCCAAAATCCCGCCAACGCCCGGAATCTGAATTGTTGCGTGATAGGCTCCAGCGGAAGCGGTAAAACCCGCTTCTGGCTGACCCCGAACCTGCTTCAAGCCCATTCTTCCTTTGTTGTGGTAGACCCAAAGGGCGGCATTTTGGGGCAGGTGGGTACATTCCTGCAAAAGCAGGGCTATAAAATCAAGGTGTTCAACAGCATAGATTTTTCTCGAAGTATGCACTATAACCCCTTGTCATATATCCGAACAGAGAGCGACATTTTGAAGTTCGTCAACGCTTTAATCGAAAACACAAAGGGGGATGGCAAGGAGGGCGACCCGTTCTGGACGAAAAGCGAAACCCTTTTGTATTGCGCCTTAATCGGATATATCGTCTTTGAGGGGCCGGAGGAAGAACGCAATATCAATACCCTTGTGGATATGATTAACAACATGGAAACGAGGGAAGATGATGAAAATTTCAAGAACGCCGTGGACTATATGTTTATGGGCTTGGAGAAGCGGAACCCCCGCCATTTCGCCGTAAGGCAGTATAAAAAGTTCAAATTAGCAAGCGGTAAGACCACAAAATCCATTTTGATTAGCTGCGGCGCACGTTTGGCCTCCTTTGATATTGGGGAGCTTCGGGAGATTACAAGCTATGATGAAATGGAATTAGACCGCATGGGCGACAGGAAAACCGCTACTTTCTTCATCATCAGCGACACCGACACGACCTACAATTTCATAGTTGCCCTTGCCTTTTCGCAGATGTTCAATTTGCTTTGCGAACGGGCCGACACAGTACACGGCGGCAGACTTCCCCATCATGTGCGGGTATTATGGGACGAGGCCGCCAATACGGGACAAGTTCCACAACTGGAAAAACTGGTTGCAGTTATCCGCTCCCGTGAAATCTCCCTGTGTCTGTTTTTACAGGCACAGAGCCAACTGAAAGCCTTATACAAAGACCACGCTGAAACCATTATGGGCAACATGGACAGCGTGGTTTTTCTTGGTGGACGGGAACATAGTACCATCAAGGAGCTTTCGGAGGTTTTGGGGAAAGAAACCATTTCCATGCAGACGGAAAGCCGCACACGGGGACAGTCGGAAAGCTACGGACAGAATATGCAGCGGCTTGGCAAAGAGCTTATGACAATGGACGAGCTGACCACAATGGACGGAAACAAGTGTATTCTGCAATTACGAGGATTACGTCCTTTCCTTTCCCCAAAATATGATTTGAAGAAGCACCCCAATTATGGGCGTACAGCCGAAGCCGACAAGCGCAACGCTTTTGACGCTTCAAAACTGGTAAACCGCCGCATGAAAAAGCTCAACCCGAATGAGCAGTATACCCTTTATGAAGTAAGCGCCGAAGCGGAAGCCGCCGCCATAGACGAGGACGAGGACATTCTCAACTATGATGATGTGGACGACCCGGAAGCATTTGCATAAAAGTAACTTCGGGCCAATTTGGCCCGAAGTTATGCTGTTTACTGTTAATGGAAATCATCTTGCTATTTTTCTGAAAATGCAACCAGTCCATAATGAAAACAGCCCTATACCAAATATCATATGAAAACTTGATATTACCTTAGTTAATATTCCGATTGGATCGTAATTTCCATATCCGATTGTTCCTGTTATAACACTAAAATAAAGGCACTGTCCATAATCAGCTATAGCCGTAATAAAATCAACCGGATACCCACCTACCAGTGTATAATGAATGTTACAACCATCGGCACTTATTCCAGTGAACATATAAATTAATCCGAATATAAACGTTGTAGCCAGAATTGTAATCATAGTAAATAAAGGGCGCTCTCCGTAACCGCATGAAACTAGTCCAAATGTCGAAATTAGTTTTTGAAACTTTCTAAGGGCCTTATACTCAATAAGTTTTGACTGATAAAAGTACTCACCACTGATATCACTTAAATTATTTAATTCAAATAGCCTCGAAATTGCTTTTATTGATTTGGCCTTTTCAAGGCACATGCTATCAAAACTGCTGGGCTTCCATCCAGATTCAGTCGTTATTGATTTTCCTTTCCACGCTTTTTTTGTATTAATTTTGTAATCTATAAAGGTGTTTTCATTAACAGTTGATTTGCGTTCATCCGAAAAGGACAAATCCAAAACGTCTGTATTGCAAATACTAAAATCACATAAATTACAATCTTTAATATCAATACTATATAAAGCACACGTATCAAATACGCTGTTTTGTAATGAACTGTTTTCAAATTTTGTTAGTGTAAAGCATGTTTTCTCAAAAAGAACATGTTCAGTATCGCAATTTGAAAATCTTCCAACAAATATACAAGTCTTAAAAATCGTTGGAGCATAGTAGGTATCTTCAATAGAGCTTTTCCCTTTTTCCATAACGGGTACAGTAAAAAGGCAAGAATCAAAAATAACATTATCAAAACGCACATCTGTAAAAGAAGAACCTGAGAAACTGCATTTTCGGAAAATAATATTCTTAATATTGCAATTTTGAAAGGTACAGTAATTTATGCGAACGCCTTCAACTAATAAATAGTCTGACTCACCTAACGCTACAGGTCTTCCGATATCTACCATGTCAAAACTGTAGAATATGTATTGTTCATGCTCAAGATCATATGATGTGTTTGTATATAAATAAAGACTTTTCCCTCGCACAGATTTTTTAGGATAGTCATCCTTAAATAATTCTAGATAATACTGGTAGCCACGATTATAATTTTGACATAATAGCTTTTTCCAGCTATTTGATTTACTATTTAACTGTGAATAATTTGTCTGTGAAAGCATAGTAGCGGTCACTCCCTTCGAGTATAATATCGACTAACAGTACATAGCAACCACTTGTTTTGCGCAAGTGGTTGTTTTCATTATATACCAGAATTCCCCACAGAACAACGAGAAATGAGGTGCTTTAATGATTCGTGGGCCGCCTTATTCACCATGTAAACCTAATATTGAACTTCGGGCCAACTTGGCCCGAAGTGACAGCCGCCAGAAATGGCGGTTTTTTTGTACCCGAAAACAATATGAAAATATGGAGGTAATTAGATTATGGGATTTTTTACGAGTGCAGTTAGTACCTTGCAGACCCTTGTTGTTGCTCTTGGAGCTGGCCTTGCGGTGTGGGGCGTGATTAACCTTTTGGAAGGGTATGGCAGCGACAATCCCGGCGCAAAATCGCAAGGGATTAAGCAGCTTATGGCAGGTGGCGGCGTTATCCTGCTGGGAACAACGCTTGTGCCTATGCTCTCCAGCCTGTTTTAAGAGGTTAGCTTATGGATTTTCTCACCGACTGGATTAACGAATGGATAAAGGGCCTGCTGATTGACGGTATCATGGGAAACTTGGAGGGCCTTTTTTCCGATGTAAATAGCCGTGTCGGAGAGATTGCAACACAGGTGGGAACTACCCCGGAGGATTGGCACTCCGGGGTATTCTCAATGATACGGCAACTTTCCGAAACAGTTGTATTGCCGATTGCCGGGCTTGTGCTGACCTTTGTAGCCACCTATGAGCTTATCCAGATTATCATTGACCGCAACAATCTGCATGACATAGATACTTGGATTTTCTTCAAATGGATTTTCAAAACAGCGGCGGCGGTGCTGATTCTCTCCAATACATTCAATATCGTCATGGCGGTATTTGATGTTTCCCAAAGCGTGATAAATAACGCAGGCGGGCTGATTCAAGGCAGTACCGATGTAACCACCGACATGTTGAATAATCTGGAAACAACCTTGCAGGGTATGGAGATCGGCCCACTTCTTGGCCTGTGGCTCCAAACTATCTTTATCGGCTTTACTATGAAAGCAATTGGCATTGTGTTTTTTGTTGTGGTGTATGGCAGAATGTTGGAAATCTATATGCTTGCCAGCTTAGCCCCTGTACCAATGGCAACGCTGGTAAACCGTGAAATCGGCGGTATGGGCCAGAATTATCTGAAATCGCTTTGCGCCGTGGGCTTTCAGGGCTTTTTGATTATGGTGTGTGTGGCGATCTACGCAAAGCTGGTACAGAGCGTTGCCACCGCAGGAGCTTCGGATATTATCGGCGCAGTATGGCAAGTGATAGGCTATACCGTTCTACTTTGCTTTACTTTATTCAAAACTGGGAGTCTTTCAAAGTCGATTTTCGGTTCACATTAGCGACTTCGGGCCAACTTGGCCCGAAGTGGAAAGGAGTTTATATGTATCAACAGCCTGAAAAATCGCCGTGGGGCAAGGTTCAGCATTGCGAAACCCTTTGCCCCGGTGTGTTTCTTGTAAGCACCGCCAGTCATGGCGGCACAATGTTTTCTAAGGATATGGCCGCGGTTCTCTCTCCCGCCGCCCGGAAATGCGGCTTTTGTCACGGCGGATTTCTCTGCTTTGAGGAAGATACACAGGAAGATGTGGCTTTCCGGGAGCTTTTGGATAAAAGGCTGTGGGCCGTGCCTGATCGTATCAAGGACAAAGCCGCTTTCGAGGAAAACATCAATAAGTCTATCCGGGAGTACAACCCGGACTATTGGCGTATACGGCAGGCCGGGCTTGAAAAAGTCCCCGACCGGCAGACTGTTTCTGCCCACAGTGCTGAACGCTGACACTTAAAACAACTTTTTGCCATTCAAGATGCTAATGTCAAGTTCTTTAGCGAGGTTACCCTGTTGATAGGGATTTACTTTTTGCACTACGCCATCACGTCTAAATAGCGAACCAGATGCCTTGAACCAAAAGGTAACTCCGGCATCTACGCATTGTTGACGCAGGTTGAGAATCCAATCATAATCGCACAAGCGGGCTTCCCGCCCGCTCTCTCCGGATACTGAAACATGGTCGATGCCGCCATCCAAATAAGCGGACAAATCAAGCTCACCGAGCAACGGCGAGGCGGCTATAAAACGTCGCTTAATAGGATAAGACAAAAATAGTGGTAGGCGCTTGTCAGCCAAATCCTGATTTTCAACCGTGCATCCGATGTATACATTGTCGTATCCATCACCCCAGTCTGAAGGCAGGGCAACAGAGAAGCGGTCTATACGCTTGGTCAGAATAAGGAAATCAATATCTTGCCGTTCTTTTATCATCGCCCATGCTTCGCTGCGCCATACATCGGCCTCGGGCAGAAAAAAATCGGTAGCAAAACAAGTAGCAAGTATCTTGTCACCTTTGATATTGTATTCACCTTTTTTATTCTTGCGTATGGGCCAATCAAACTTGTCCGTTTTGGTGACAGTGTTCTGTCCATGACGTTTCGCGTATGGCCCATAGAAATAGCAGTAAGTGCAGCCATCACTTGCCGGATAGCAGCCTGTCCACGGTTCCCAGTTCATATTTGTTCTCCTAAAATATAATTTCTATTTGGTTTTATTTATTTGACCCAATTATACCACACCCCAAAAAACAATGTTACACAAACTCACTTCGGGCCAAGTTGGCCCGAAGTTGGAAAGGGGGATTTTACACATTGGCATATGTAAGCGTACCAAACGATTTATCGAAAATAAAGACCAAGCTGGCGTTTAATCTTACCAAACGCCAGCTAATTTGTTTCGGAGCGGCGGCGGTAATCGGTATCCCGTCCTATCTGTTCACCCGCTCCGCTATCGGCAACACCGGGGCCATGCTCCTGATGATTGCCTTTATGCTACCTTGCTTTTTCTTCGCCATGTATGAGCGTGACGGACTTCCCTTTGAAAAAGTGGTGCGGAATATTGTCCGCTCAAAATTCCTGTGGCACCGTACAAGGCCATATCAGACACAGAATTTCTATGCGTATCTAAGTAACCCCGGAAAGGAGGTTTCACCAAATGGCGCAAAAAGCAAAACGCCTGCCCGTTCCCCCAAGAAGCGCAAAGCCTAAAAAGCGTGGGCCGCAGACTGCACAGCAAACCATTCCCTACAAGGAAATGCTTCGTGACGGTATCTGCAAGGTACGGGAGGGCTACTACACAAAGACACTTTCTTATGAGGATATTAACTACGCCGTGGCTTCAACAGACGACCAAAGCACCATTTTTGACGGGTACTGTTCCTTTCTCAATTACTTTGACAGTGCCTTGCCTTTTCAAATGTCCTTCGTCAACCACCGCTCCCGACCCGAAAACCGTTACAGCGTGAACATACCCCCGCAAAATGATGATTGTAACGAGATTCGGCATGAGTTTACCGATATGTTGAAAGGCCAGATTGCCCGGAGCAATAACGGTATTGTCCGTTCCAAGTACATCACGTTCGGGATTCATGCGGACGGGATCGGAACAGCCCGGCCCCGCTTGGAGCGTATCGAAGCGGACATTATGGGCAACTTCAAGAAGCTCGGCGTTCAGTCGGCAACCCTTTCCGGGCAGGAACGCTTGGAAATGCTGCACAGCCAGCTCCACCCCGGAGGGCGGGAGCCGTTCCGGTTCTCATGGGACATGATACCCAAAACAGGAATGGGAACAAAGGACTTTATAGCCCCGGCCAGTTTTGACTTTCGGCAAAGCCGCCTGTTCCGTGTGGGAACCACATGGGGGGCGGCTTCGTATATGCAGATTATGGCTTCGGAGCTTTCCGACAAGCTGTTAGCGGAGCTTCTGGAAACGGATGCCGAAATGACCATCACCATGCACATACAGACGGTTGACCAAAATAAGGCGGTGAAAACCGTCAAGGCCAAGCTGTCCGACATAGGGAAAATGAAGATGGACGAGCAGAAAAAAGCGGCAAGGGCAGGCTATGACATTGATATTCTGCCCCCGGATTTACTGACATACAGTAAGGATGCCGCCGCTCTTTTGGCAGATTTACAAAGCCGCAATGAGCGGATGTTTCTGCTTACGTTCCTTGTGGTGAATACCGCTCCCACCCGCCAGCAGTTGGAAAACGACATTTTTACCGTGTCGGGTATTACGCAGAAATACAACTGTTTTTTGAAGCGGCTGGACTTTCAGCAGGAGCAGGGCTTTATGTCCTCTCTCCCTCTTGGGTACAACGGCATCGAGATACAGAGGGGCATGACAACCAGCAGTACCGCAATTTTTGTGCCGTTTATGACACAGGAGTTGCGCATGGACGGACAGGCGTTGTACTACGGAATGAACGCCCTTTCCCACAATGTTATCATGGCGAACCGCAAAAAGCTGAAATCCGCCAACGGCCTGTATCTTGGCAGTACAGGTTCGGGCAAGAGCTTTTCCGCAAAGCGTGAGCTAATCAATGTATTTCTTGCCACGAACGATAGAATTATTATCGTAGACCCAATGGGCGAATATGCCCCACTGGTGAAACGGCTGGGCGGTGAGGTAATCGACATTTCACCCGACAGCTCCCACCACATCAACCCAATGGACTTAAAGCTCAATATGACCGCAGAGGACAGCCCGCTTTCCATGAAAGCGGATTTTTTATTGTCCCTCTGCGAATTGATAATCGGCGGCAAGGAGGGCTTACAGCCCATTGAAAAAACGGTCATTGACCGCTGTGTGCGGCTGGTGTACCGGGAGCTTGCCCTTGGTATCGGGGACGGAAAAATGCCCCTCCTGCAAGACCTGTACAAAACCCTATGCCAGCAACCCGAACCGGAAGCCAAACGGATTGCCACCGCTCTGGAGCTTTACTGCACCGGCTCCCTCAATATGTTCAACTTCGCCACCAACGTACAGACCGACAAGCGGATTATCTGTATCGTGCTGAAAAGCATGGGCGAAAACCTACGCAAAATCGCTATGCACATCACCAACGAGCTTGTAACACAGGCGGTAGACGAGAACTTTTCATCGGGCCTTGCGACATGGTGCTATTATGATGAATTCCATATTTTGTTGCAGGATGCCCTTAGTGCCAGTTATTTCGTCCGTGTCTGGAAAATGCTGAGGAAAAAGGGCTGTGTTCCATCAGCCTTAACTCAAAATGTAAAGGATTTGCTTGCCAGCCGTGAGGTAGAAAACATCTTTGACAACAGCGATTTTATGATTTTGCTTGCACAGGCGCAGGCTGACCGGGCCATTTTAGCCAAACAGCTTGGCATATCAGAACACCAGCTTTCCTATATCGCCCACAGCAACCCCGGCGAAGGGCTTTTGTTCTTCGGAAGTACGACCATTCCATTTGTAGACCGTTTCCCCCGTGGTGAGATTTATAATCTGCTCACCACTCGCCCGGAGGACATAGCAAGGGAGGGCCAAAATGGAGGATAAGAGCCGTAAGGGGCCATCAGGCCGTTTGCGGTTTGAGCGTGAGGAACAGGCGGTAACTTCGGGCCAACTGGGTCCGAAGTCAAAAAAGCGGACAGCTCCTAAAAAAGAAAATACCGGGAAAACACCGCCACCGATCTCTGACCCGCTGGGAGCTTCGCTGCCTGTGGAACAGCCTCCCACCACTTCGGGCCAAGTTGGCCCGAAGTCGGGAAAGCTCCGGCAGGACAGCAAAAATCCCCGGCCCTCTGAACGCCTGTGGCGTGACGGTGAACCGCTGCCCGGTGGTGAAGCCGCCGGGGATGGGGGCGCTCCCCATGCTGGCCCCTGCGATAAAAAGGCGGAAAAAGATGGGAAGAGTATGGAGAAATCCAAGCTCCGCATGGAAAAGAGCGGCAAAAAGCTGAATACTGCCCGTGAAAAGCTGGCGGCGCAGAAGCCACAGAAGAAGCCCGGCCCCATCAAGACCGTGGGCCGTGCCGCAAAATTTCAGACTTGGCGGTATGTGCATGGCAAAATTCATCAGGTGGAACGTGAGAATGTAGGTACGGAAGCCGCCCACAAAACCGAGCTTGCCGGGGAGCGTGTTGTTCGTGGCACTACCCGCTTTATCAAAAAGTGTATCCGTACCCGCCCGGCCCGGCAGGTTCGCAAGCGGGAACGAAAAACCATCAGCGCAAAAGCCGATTATGCCTACCGCCAGTTGGTGCAGGAAAATCCCTCTTTGCAAAGCAATCCACTTTCCCGGCTATGGCAAAAGCGACAGCTAAAAAAGCAGTACCGCAAACAGGCGAAAGAGGCCGCTAAAACAGGCGCAAAGGCGGCAAAGAAAACGGCGGTCACAGCAAAAAATATCGCCGGGACCGCATGGCGCTTTGTTCGGAGCAATCCCAAAATCATACTACTTGCAGCTTGCCTGTTCCTGCTGATTGTGGTCTTGCAATCCTGCATGGGGGCGCTTACCACCATTGGCAACGGCCTGATTGGAGCGGTGGGCGGCACTTCCTATGTATCATCAGACAGTGACATTGAAGCCGTGGAAGCCGACTATACCATACTGGAAAAGGCGTTGCGGGAAAAGTTGGCCCGGATAGAAAGGGATTATCCGTCCTATGACGAGTACCGTTATTCGGTGGACGAAATCGGCCATGACCCCTTTGAACTGGCTTCTTACCTGACCGCCAAATATGACGCTTACACCCCGGCAAAGGTTCGGGCCGAGCTTCAATATCTCTTGGAACAGCAGTATATCCTTACCATCACGGAAACCGTGGAGGTGCGTTACCGCACCGAAACCCGGACGGACACATGGACGGAAACCGACCCCGAAACCGGGGAAACCACCACCCATTCCGACACCTATGAGGTGGAGGTTCCCTATAACTATTACATTTTGAATGTGAGCCTACGCAATCACTCGCTTGGAGCCGTGGCCCTTACCAATCTCGACCCGGAGCAGATCGAACGCTACCTGATTTACCAAAAGACCCAAGGCAACCGCCCGAATCTCTTTGAGGGCAATATCTATACCCACCCCGGCGAATACACCGATTACGACATACCGCCCGAAGCACTGTCCGACCCGGTCTTTGCGGCCCTGATTGCGGAAGCGGAGAAATATTTGGGCTACCCTTACGTTTGGGGCGGTTCCTCTCCCTCCACTTCCTTTGACTGTTCGGGCTT
>JBCLPO010000042.1:0-15430 GCA_041223105.1 Lachnospiraceae bacterium 54-53 | reverse complement strand
ACTCCGTGCAAAGTTACTTTTAAATGAATTTTACTACAAAATCAACTAACTCTGGAAAGAACCGGTTTGACGCTTACGATGAAGTAAAGGTTTTTAAATATATTGGCAAATTATAGCTTTGTAAAAAAGCTTAGAACACAACCTGAATCAATCATATTCTAAGCTTTTTCAATATACTTCTTTGGTGACTTTTAAATATTAAAGATATATTATTATCTTTCTGAAATATGCTTACTAGGGACCATATCTGCCAGCCATGGGTGCACTTTTTCTCTGGTCATAAGCCAGAGCTGGATTAATGTCTTTTACAATGTAACCATTTTCAATCAGCCAAACAGCTAAACTTCTACCATAGCCGTATGCATTCTCCAATCCGTAAATGGGTTCACGTCCAAGATGATTGGATTTTCTGTTTACCTTTTCCACCAGTTTTTTTAAGTCACTGGGCTTGTTTTCAATGACAACAACTTCTAACTTTTCATTCCAGCAGTTTACCATCACTGCGGTATGAGTTTCCTTATGCAGGTCAATCCCTACATAAAGCAGATTTTCTCTTGCTCTTTAAATATTTACCGGATGCAGTACTAGTAGCACAGAAAGCCCGATAAAATCGGGCTTTCTGCCGTATAATTTCCTGTCAGTAAGCCTGCGCTATAGCAAGAGCTAATTGACCTTGAAATTTGTTAGGAACGACTATTTCTCCATTGGTAATATTTAATACTACATTTTCATCGTCAATAACTGATTCGTATCCTAACTTTATACTGCTTATTTCATATTCATGCTGAATTTCAATAAGTCTGTTAACTATACTCATAACTTTAGATTTCAAGGTATTAATATCGTCTGTGATAAAATCACATTCACTAAAGTTCAGAGTAATATCGCCAAAATCATCATCAAAAGACATAACTACCATAACATTAGTTATATTTTCGCCTAGTGTTAGCTCTTTCACAAAAATGTTAGCAGTATTAGGGGTGGAAAAATAGCTTGCTAAGTTAGAAATTTCATCATACTCCATGTCTCTATTTTTAAGTTTATCAAAAAAATGAGAAGAAGCAACCAAATCAGTGGTGATTTTTAGTTCCTGCCGTACAATCGAATCAATATATTGTTTGTTAACATCAGCTAGTAATATTTCTAAATACTCCATTTTTATCCTCCTACTTAATTTGGTCAATAAATCCTTTAAATGTACCATCTAAATTTAACCGTAAGCCTCTTCCGTCTGGCAACATCTTTTCCCAAAATTGAACGCCTCTGTCGGTAGTAAATATCTTAAATTCTCCAGAACCATTTATTATATCATTAATGTGCTTCATTGCCTGTTGGTTTATTTGTTCAGCTCCTCCTTTAACGCTCCCCCAAATGTTAGGGTTGCGACCTGCAAGCTTTTGTAAGGCATGGCCAGCTAAAGTTTCGCCACCTTTATGAGCTTGCCGAACAGTTTCAAGTGCTTTATTAATATTAACACTACCCTCACCAACTCTCATTTGTTGTGCCTGCAGTAACTGTCGAGCCTGATCAAAGCTAGTTGCTCCAGCAGACCCCATTGTTGCTGCACCAAATCCAAGACCTTCCACAACTGCACCAGTTGATGCAAGAGCACTGCCAGTAATCCCATATGCAAGAACTGCTCCTCCAGTTAGACTGATCATTCCACCAACTACGACACCCTGGGCAATTGCATTCCATGAAAATTTACCTTCAAGGGATTCAAGGACTGAAAAACATAATATGCTTGGCTGCCACTTGGATACCAGCGGGCGGAGCAAGAATTGGTGATTTGAATTAATTTTATTTTAGATATCTTGAATGAAATGCAGGACTCATCACTGTCAATCAAAAGATAAGCCCTGCATTTAAAATTATTTAGACTGCAATAGTCTCCATATTAACTTCCTCTGTCCCCAAACATGTTTTGTATAGTATTTGATTTCCTAAGAATTCAAATTTTTCTATAACATCTGTTGGTCGATTAAATATTTCCTGATAATTAGAATTCAAAATAACTATCCCAATCTCGAAAATAACTACTAACTTATCACCTATATATTTGGCAAATATAAAATTATGTGGTAGTTCTTTCTCAATAATAACCTGTTGCATATCCAAGTCAATAAGAGAAATTTTTTTATTAAATCCTACAATTAATTGATTGTTATTATTAATCAAAATTGAGGGCTCAATGCTACTCTCAGAAAATACAGGAACCAACAACCTAGAATTATCATTCACCGAGCCAATATCAAGCAAAAAAATATTTTCCCAATAAGAATCTTCTCCCAAACTTATAATTATATTATTATGGATTAATATTCTATCTAAGTCACTTTTTGAAATATTTCCGACCATTTTAATAATCCAGTTACCAAACAATAAATTCATAACATTATCTCCTCACTAATTATTCTAAATAAATATAATATCTCCTCAACAACATTCTTTAATGTTAATGACTCTTTACCGGAACCAAGAGTCTGCCTTGCCGAACAATTCAATTGTAATAAGCTTCCCACCTTGCCATATAGATTCCATTTTAAGCATTCCATTCGGCCCGATAAGCAATGCATCCCTTACATTCCGCCCATTTTCCTGTAGAATTGGTATAACATTATAATAATCTTGCCATAATTTTTGAAACATAGAGTTCCGCCAATACTCATTATCATAAATGCCAATGCGGTTTAATTGATTCAACATATCTGTTGAGCGTTTGATATTATGAGCCGAACCTGTCGCTTGGCCAAATACATAGTCTAATTTACCTCCTATTACTGGTGTAGCCTCTTGAGCAGTTTGTTGTGCCTGTACCAACTGATGAGCCTGCTGAAAACCCGTTGCTCCAAAGGTTCCTGCTGTTACTGTAGAAATGCCAGAACTTGTAACTGATATACCGCCTACCCCTGTGGCAGATGCTATTGCCGGTCCTGCTAAATATCCTACTGTAGCACCAACCGCCGCTCCGGCAACTGCTCCGCCAGCAATATATTTCCACCGATCTTGGCTTGCTGCGTTAACTTTATTAGCAATGTAGTTTCCAATGAAACCACCAACTACTGCACCCACTGCCGCTAATCCAATAGCCACAAGAACAGTAGTACTTATTACAAAGTGTCCACCCGGATCCTGATAATAAAGAGGATTATTATGGGTATATGTGTAAAGGTTTAAACTTAATGGGTCCGGAACTTTCATGTCGTTAGGAAGTTTTCTCATGATTCCGCGTACACTATCTTCCGTCGAAAAACGTCCTGTTTCTGGCCTATAACTTCTTGCTCGTAAGTAATAAGTATTCGACTCTAAATACAGATACTCCCCACAATACCTGAACGGGTTCTCATCCTCCTTATCTGGGCTTCTCTCAATTCCAAAAGCATCATACTCATACGAAGCTTTACACGTTCCACTTTGACTCCAAAGTTGGGTTACATCCCCATGTTCATTAAATATATAGTAGTATATCACACGGTCTATTTCTTTGGCAATCAAATTGATTCCTCTTAAATAGGTTTTAATCTTTTCGCCGTCAGCCTGTTCCGCCACAATATCGCTTCCATCCCAGCAATACAAATTCGTTTTGCCCTGGCTTTCGGTCAGTTTCCGCACCTCAGCACTATGGCGCAGGCCATCTCCTCGGTACTGATATGTGATCTCTTTGTCATCCTGATTGATCCGGTACAGTTGGTTGAATCCATCATAGTGTCTCCACTCATAAACTATCGGAGTCTCCTTTTGATAGTTCCCCGATAACTTGACATTTCCCGGATAGTCCGGCGTTAGTGCTGTTTTCTCCCAAATCCGGAAGCTTTCATTCCCATTATCATCATAACGGTACCGGTACGTTTCGGTTATTTTCCCCTGCTTTTTTGTCTCCTTTTCCAACCGGTTGTTCAAACCATATTCATAGCTGGTAACACTGACCAGCTCATCCTTTGTTCTTCCTTCCACCATCATTTTCATACGGTTGGAATAAACGTCATAGGTATAAAGCGTCCGCTTCCAGCCGGAATAATCTTCTTCTGTCAGACGGCCCAGCCGATCATAGCAATAGGAAATCGTAACTGGGGCAGAACCGGCTTTGTTAATCTTGCTTAGAATGTTCCCATCCACATCATAGCCGTATTCCCATGCAGAAATCATGGTTCCCTGCCGTTTATTCTCCAGTGTTATTACCCTGTTGCCATCATTATATTTATAGATGGTTTCCATACCGGACTGCGGATAGCGGAGGGTTTTACGGTTGCCTTTTTCATCATATTCGTACTCTGCCAGTATCACCCCGGCAGCACTGTTTTTTCTTACTTGCTTTAAACGGTATAAATCATCATACGTATAATACAGACTGACATCCGGGCTTGCATTTCCTTGGCGGGTCAGTTGAAAGGAATGGCGGTTTCCATATATATCATAAGTATAATCCTTCCCTGTATTTCCCGGATCCTCCTGGCGGCACAGTTGGCCTTTATTATTATAACGGTACTTCGTCTCCAGGAAGACGGTTTGTTTTCCTCCCACGGATTCCCGGCTGACTTCTTTAATCCGCTTACCATTCTTACCATAGAAATACTCCCGCTCGCTCATTACCAGTCCATCAGGAGTTCTCTTTTGCACGGTTTCTTTTATCAGGCGTTCCAGGGCATCATGCTGATAAACGGTCTGGTTCTTGTTCCTGTCCGTTTTTTTCTGCAGTCTTCCGGCTTTGTCATACTCGAAGTATTCCGTGCAGCCACGTGAATCTGTCATTGCCGTGACATTTCCAAAGCGGTCATAGGCATATTTTGTTACCTCCCGCCCTTCGCCGGCTGGGTTATCCCCACTTCTCCTTAGAATGACCTGATTCATCGCATCATACCGGCAAGTGGTCCTGATCCAGCTGCCCGGACTTAGGTACTGGTAGGTATCAGTCAGCCGGTTCCTGGCATCATAAACATACTGAGTCTCCTGCCACCCATCTTTTTGTGCCTTCTTTTCCCCTATTACATTTCCAGCTCCATCATAGTTATATTTCACAATCTGACTGCGGTGGTCAAACGGTGCAGTGATTTGAATCAGGCGTCCGGCCTTATCGTATTGGTATTCAGTTTTCTTTCCGGCTTCATCCCAATGAAACCGTTTATTGCCTAACGCATCATATTGAATGCTGGTAATTCTCTCCTGGCCGGAATCCATCCATATGGATTTTACTGCCCGGCCTGCATAATCGTATTCCCAGCGTTCCACATTGTTCCTGACATCAATTTTCCGAATATTGTTTCCTGCATTGTCATACTCGTAGGTAAACAGCTTCTCCCCGGCTAAAATTTCCTTTCGAACCTGGCCTTTCTGGTCCTTATAACATTCTGTCACGATATCTGGAGCGGAAGCATCCCCTATGACTTTTTTCAGTTCGCGATAGTACTTCCTGCCATCAGTCGGATCGGTAAATACCTCATTGTATTCATACTTCTCCTCATGGCCTACTTGCGGAATCGTATGGGATAACACCCGGCCAAATGAATCGTAGGTATAGCGCTCAGTCTTTCTTACATGATTCGCTGCTGTGCCGTTCCCATCATATGTGACTGTTTCTGTCAGCTCTCCCCATGAGTTATACCGAAAATCCTGCAGTACTACATCACCGGAAGTTGGTTCATTGGATACGGCCAGGCAGACCTGTTGAATCTGTCCAAACGGTGTGTATTGAATTCGTCTTTTCTGGTGGTTTGCATCTGTTTCCGTGATATAGTTTAAACGGTCATTATAATAGGTTTCATTTGCTGCCTGCTGACCGTCTGCCGGAGGCAGCGTCTCTGCTTCAATCCTTCCCAGCCCGTCATAACGGATGGTACTGACCTGGTTCCTGGAATCCTTTTTGGAGATGAGCCGTCCCCAATTGTCATATTGAAATTCTTCCTTTATTGGATCGCAGGGCCTTCCGTCCGCATCTATGATGCCGGTTTGTTCTTTTGATATAAAGTTATGTGTGTATCTGCTGACGGTACTGGAAGGATAACTGTATTTATAAATTGTTTCGGCATAATCACCTGACTGCTCCAGGTTCCCGCTGCCTGACAGGAAATACCTTCTTTCATTGGTCACACAATAGGGATTTTTCGAATCTTTATAATCATATCCTGTTTTTTCTTTTAAAACTCCATTTTGATAGATCCGATGATATTTTATTACCCGCTTTCCCAATTCCGTATGAAGCTCATTTGTTTCTCTGATCTGGTCAGAGCCTTTTTTTCTTTCGGTTTCAAGAATGATGCTGTAATCTCCATAGGTTGTATTGATTTCCTGGCTGCAGGAAGGGTCATCCGGATATTCTTCAATGAACTGGATGATATTTGCTTTTTGATCAGCGGAATATTTCCAGAAGGTTTTCTTTTCCAGAAATGTTGATTCATTGTTCCTGTCAAATACCTGGTCAACTGCTGACACGATTAGTTTATTGCTGTATTTATAAACGCTTTTTGAAATAAGAGCCTCCTGATGCCGTACCTCTTTTTTTAATAGCTGCCCTTCCCGATCGAACTGATGGGTTTCCAAAATGTTCTGATGATTTTTTACTTCTGCATATTCGATATACTTGCCATTGCTGTACTCGTAGGAAGCCCCGGATTCAAGCCTGTATCTGTATTCTGCCCGGTTGTATTCGGCTCCGTCAGCAATATCCTTTTTCATCGTCAATGCAAAATGAGTAAGCTTTCCACCGGCATCATTAACAATGCTGATTACCCTGTCATATGTAAATTGTGTGGATGCATGATTTGGATATGTGACGCTCTTTAGCAGCAGATAATTGCGTACCTGATTTCCGGTAGTGTTTCCAACCACTTTTTTTGAGGCATAACTCATAATGCCCTTGTAATCTCCCGGATCATAGTAGTTATACTGGGTCTTGCGGCCTGCCGGGTCCGTGACTGCGGTGAGCTTAAGCGGCTGCGCCTGATCGATTTGGTAGGAAAGTTCACATGCTTTTCCTGCCGTACTTACCGGTAATTTCCAGATAAGTCCGTAATCGGTCTTCTCCAGGCTGATTGTACGTCCCCAGGTGTCCACAATTACCATACCGCCATAATCCTTTAAATCGTAACAAATCACATTTCCAAACTTGTCCTGCCGGGCGGTCAGTGTAAACTTCTGGGGCGCCAGTTTATCCCGATCGCCATCATTTCCATATAAATTTTTAAAATAATCTCTATTCCCATTTTTGTATTCAATGATGATATCATAACTTTTTGAAATATTGGATGCATAGGGGTGTTGAACTGTGCCTGATCTGGTAACAATATCGACATCTTTTAGACTGTGATCCGCAAATCTGTCTGAAGACCGGCTTATTTTTAAGCTTTTGCCGTCTTCCAGATGCAGAATATAATCAAAAGCGGGAAATCCCATTATAATTGACTCCGAAGGATCAACCGGTGATACTATGTAGGAACACTTAAGATACGGCACAGTCTCAATGGACGGCAGGACAAAGGACCAGCCGTATCCCAGTCCATAAGTTGCCGCATAGAAACTGTTATCTTTAGAACCTGTTTTTAACTTATTATTTTTGACATATGGATCCATATCCACTAAATTGGCACAGCCGGAATCATAGCGTCTGGCAATGGATACATCGAAGCCATCCCTGCCGGGCAGTACAAAGTCTGTTGTCTCATATTGGATATTGCCGGTGCTCAACTGAACATTTACCTGATTTGTTTCGAAGTAGGTAAATGGGGATTCCGGATACTGTTTTATATCGGAAAATTCTTCCTCATCCGCAGGCAGCGCTGCCCGGCTAAACAGTGTTTCCCCGCTTTTTGCTTCATTCTCTTCTCCGCCTGATACATCCTCCGACGTCTTTGTATTAGGCTCTTCCCATTCATTTTTATTAATGTAATCTTCTATAATCTTTTTATCGTCCATCTATTCCCTTCTTAATCTTAAAATAACGATACTGCTGCACTACCGGTACCCTTGGCTATAAATTCCACCAACGCAATGGAACCGCTAAAGCATTCATTCTGACTTAACTGTCTGGTTGATTGAAACCATAGGTTTCCCGGAATATTGGAATATATTCTCAAATTTTCTTCCGGATAATTTCCTGCTTCTGTTATGCTTCTTAGGCTGCCGGCTGAGAAGCTGGTTAATTCCAGTAAGTATGGATTATACCGGAGGTTCATACGGATCTTGTCCAGACCGCTGACCTCCTGGGCTTTCAACAGGACCACGTAACGTTTACCGGCCTTTACCGGATATTTCATGGTGCTGTTGCGGTAAAATACAGGAATAACCGGTAATTGTGCTGTCGTTAAATAATCAGATTCATCACCATTAGAACCATTTGCTTTGATCCGGTACATTGCGTTTGACGCCCCAATTGGGATGGAATCTGTCATTCCCCGGTGTTCTTCTATCTGTATCTGTGTATCCAATTCATGGAAGGTCAATCCTTTTCCTTCCCATTCGTTAAATGTCAGCCATCTGGACTCAATACTCTCCCATGAGATGCCAGGCAGAGTCATCTTCTCCCCTTCATCCCATGAATGTCCGGATTCTTCCAGGCTGCTCCAGGCTTTATTAAGTTCGTCCAGTTCCAGCCAGGTACATCCCCGCTCAATGCCGGGCCGTCTGGCGCCGGGGCCTTTAAATATTTCAAAACTGATTTCCCGGCTCTCTAACTGCTGCCAGGTATATGAATGATTCTCAAACTGTGACCAGCTTAACTGCTCATAATCCAGGCGTTCCCAGTGCTGACCTTTGCCTGTTCTGTTTTCTATTTGATGCCAGTTTAGAGCAACCTGATCATGCCAGCTCCATGGTTCATTGGTACTGTCAAAATTGTCCCAGGTGTATCCGGACAGGGCCTGTAAAAAAGATTCATTAAATACTCGTTCTACAGTATAACTTTTATCTGCTTCCACAGCTCCCCAGCTGATTTGTTCTTGTTCTCCTTCGTGGAGGGTGGGGATATGTAAACATTCCGGTCGGTTCATAAATAATAGGTTTCTCCTTTCATTTTTCTATTGGTAATCTTAGTTTTTGTTTCATAATTAATTGTACCTGGAGTTTTTTTCTGGTACTCCGCACCTGCATCCCGTCGTGATTGTGATATTTTCCGTTTCAGTACCATGTGGTTTCTTGCCATATTTCGTTTTTTGCCAATGGTAGATTTTCTGATAGAAAAACATTTATTATGCTGATACTCATCCTTCCCTATTGATGGGGAAGAAGGAGTATCAGCAGTTTCGTTTGACTTAAGTAAATAGCAATTTTGCATTAAAAGCAAATGCCAGTGATCTGGCAACTGTAAATACAGCGGTTCAAGCCCTCCTCATCCGGTCGAATGACTTTTTAAAAGATTACACTAACGAAAATGAATTACGTTTTGCGGTAGTTGGGGGCGAAATGTACATAAGCATTGCTGGCGGTGCTTACATCGGAAAAATTGCTCTAACACAGGTTAGTACGTAAATGATCATTTAGCTAAAACGGAGCTTATTTGTCCTGGTGGAACCGTCAGCATACCATGTCACCTGAAGCACGTTTTCAGCTAGAGTACTGTCGTATACAACTCCCATACTCAGGATATAACGGTTGTTACCGTCACTCCTGGGGACAATGTATGTATTGCCGTCTATCTTAAGTAAAACAGCTGCTTCTGTGCTCAAATCAATACCAGTAATCCGGCTGGGTTTACTGTTAACCAAGCGTTGAGACACGGCCGTATTTGTTGCCGCCAAATCGCTGCTGTTTGCTTTATTAGCTAAATTGCTATTTGTTGTAGCTAAATTACTGTTTGTTGAAGCTAAATTACTGTTTAACTTAGATATCTTATCATCAATAATAACATTATCATTGACAAAGTCCTGTCTTACCGGCTTATCCGATGCTTCCCACATATTTAATCCTAATGATGTTTTATTTGTACTTGACATATTATTTCTCCTCTTTTAATTTGAATTTTTTTATTTCTTTAGCTGTAAAACTATTTTATTCATTTTCCTTTCAACAACTCTGGCATAAATTTTATTTTAAACATCTGTTTAAATAAAAGAAGAAATTCAGCAATATCTACTGATAACCAATCTTTTATAATATACAACTAATACCATGTTATAGGCTCATTATGGCATAAAATGTTTACCGCTTATCACGTTTACTCTGATCATTTAATTGTTACAATACATTGCCATGAAACAATTACTGATCCTTTACGTTGATCTCTTATTTTCGAACATATGTTCTGTTTTGCCGACAGTTGGATTATAACACTCCCGAGTTTTGTTGTCAACATCTATTCGAACATATGTTCTGTTTTTTGATGAATTTAAAGTTAAAGTCTAAAATAAAGAATTAACTTTTCGTTTCAAATAGTAACTTCTACAACTATCGAAGTTAATGTTATACTTACTTATTAACGTAGAACCATCTGTCCGGAATATTAAAAAATCAAAATGGCTCGAACAGTATTAGCTGTGCCAATGTCCACTCGTTATCTTTTGGCTTTGCATCCGGAAAGGTATTTAATTGATTAATCAAAACCGTTACAACGTAATACGTATCATGCTCTTCATTTTTTCGGATCATGGGTGCACTTTTTCTCTGGTCATAAGCCAGGGCTGAATTAATGTCTTTTACAATATGGCTAGCCGTATGCATTCTCTAGCCCATAAATGGGATTTAATCCAAGAATACTGGATTTTCTGTTCACCTTTTCTGCCAGCTTTTTAAATTCACTGGGCTTGTTTTCAATGACAACAACCTCTAACTTTTCATTCCAGCAGTTCACCATCACTGCGGTATGGGTTTCCTTATGCAAGTCAATCCCTACATAAAGCAAATTTTCTCTTCTCTGCAATTCTCTCCCTCCTGATCTTGTTTCCAACCAATCAGTCCCCGTACCGGCAACCTCAGATGACAGCGTTAACTCATATTGAGTCCGCAAGGGTTCGACAGCCTATCTACAACAAACCAATGGGTGAAAGGACAAGTTATTTCTTTTATTGGTTGTTGATGTTAACTCTGTATCAAATGGATTGCAAGTCATTTCTGGTTTTATTTTCAGGAGAAAAGCAGCAGAAAAAAGAATGGAAAAGGGAGCTACAGAAAGGGTGATTTCCCCCCTGTAACCCCCGGCACCCCCATTTTACCATAGAACCAATTTTCTGTAAATCCATGGTTCACCATGAACCATGAGGGTACAGATATCTTTAAACATATCAACGCAGAAACTATACCCTATGCCCTGTTAGCCCTGTGTCGCAAAATATCGCCCCTGTGTGGCCTTTAAAACCGATAGTAGAACATGTATGCCATCCAGGCAATCAAGCGCCTTGTTGGGCAAATTTGTATAACATTGTTTTTCTCTTTTTATCTGATAAATGCTTAGATTGCTGTTACCTCCTGTTCATCTTCCTGTTGCTTTATCAGAATAAAGTCGCATATACACCCGTTTTTCATATGCTTCAAATCGCATATTGGCAACCAATTTTAAAATCTGATAAAGAAAAATCCACTCTCATTTCCTACTCTAAAACAGAGGTGAACCATGGGGTCGAAAATGATGCAGGTTAAAGAGCCGGGGTTAAAAACATCCCCAGCTCGGGTTACATCAGCCCGCAATGCGGACTGAAAGGACTTTTTCAGCGGGGTCGGATTCCTGGCTTTGGGGTCGTGATCGGGGTTACACTTATGTGTAAATCCCATTTACACACAAAAGTTACGGGGTCATGAGCGACTCCTTTAAATCCATAACCAGTGAATCAAGACAATAGGCATTTCGTGAATTCATTTGATCTATTTACCCAATTCAAAGCATCTATTTTAGTAGTTTCTGGTATCGACTTTCTGACACTGTTTCGGTATCGTATGTTCTCAAAGGAGGGAAACATTATGACCGAACAGGAATTACTGGATATGTTTATTCAGGAACGAATCAACATGTTAATTGATGTATTTAATAAAAGCCAACCTGATAAATCTAAGCAGGAAGAGGAAAGGATTCTACAGACCGAGATTTTTATTGAAAATTTGCCCTGCAAGAAAAAAGAGCTAATTGAAAATTACATTGATTCTCTTATAAACCGATTTGCTTTAGAAGAAGCTTTTTTGTATCAACACGGTTTTATGGATGGTGTGAAGCTGTTAAAATATTTTATCCAACTGTAATTGCCAACATAAAATAACATTATATTTTTTCAACTACATAAAGCCCGATTATATCGGGCTTTATGTAGAAAGTTATAAAACAAACCTACCAATTTTAGAATATTTTTGTATCCAACCATCATCTCCAAAACACGCTATTTCGCTGCCCATTTTTTCACTTATTTGAGTCATGTCATACTTTTTTCCATCAAATTCTAAATGTATCTTCATCTCATTCGCATTTTCTTCAAACATCTCCAGAAAACGATAAATGGTGTCTGTTATTGTTTCTGATAGAAGATCACAAATAGCTTCTTGTTGCTCATTTGTAAGGGTCGATAATACACTATATTGTTTCTGTTTAATTGGATTGACAGTATTTTGCTGTACAATGTCCATAGAAACTTTTAAAGCGCCATCTCTCACCTCTTTAATTACTGATTTTCCAAAGGAGTTTAATATAGCTTGTTTCTGTTCTTTTGTCAAATTATCCATATAGCATACCTCCAATTTGTTTAGTTCCATGGAATTCTTACTGGCTTCGTTATCCCTAATTTTAACAAATCTGCTATAGCTTTGTCTACTGCATTAGTTGCATAATTTATAGGAACTCCAGCATTAGTCATTGCTTGAATTTCTATTTGTTTCATAGCATCCATTGTAAGTGGTTGACCTGTTTTCGCATACGTAGTATAGAGTGAATTTTGCTGTCCTGTTATAGTTGCATGCCTAACACCAAAAGAATCGAGTTTATCTTTACTGATAGTTAAGGCAGAATTTGGATCATATCCATCAACCCCTTCAAATGCTTTTTTAGCCATTGGATGATGTCCACCTTGATTTCCATATGTACCCAATCCACCATCTAAAGCATCACCCGAACCCTCAGGTGGAGTACTGAGATATCCGACAAACGGTAAAAATCTTTATTCTATTAAAAAAATTATAGCACGTCTTTGTGCTGTTTTTAAATAGAAAAATTACTGTTCTTTTTCTGGCAGTGGTTCCCGGTATTCCGTCTTATTTTTCATCATTCCATACACTATGTTCACCAATCGACGCATGATGCAGACCAGTGCCTGAGATTTTGTCTTTCCTTCACCGATTTTCCGCATATAATAGCCGTAAAATACCGGATGATTGGGTATTCCGTTCTTTGGCTTGGACACCATAGTTACCGCCAGGAAATAAAACAGCCCATGCAACTGGCGGTTTCCCTGTCTGGAGCTTTGTTCCTTGCCTTTTCCAGCAGAACTGAACTTTACAGGAGCCACTCCAGCGAATCTTGCCAGCTTATCTGCACTGGAAAATCTTCGGATATCTCCGATTTCTGCGATCAGCTTACTGGCAATAGAAGTTCCGATTCCAGGCATACTTGTCAGTTTATAATCAAAACTAAGCAGGATTTTTTCGATTTCTTTATCAAGCCCTGCCAATTCTTCTTTCTGAAGTTCCAAGTCTCTTACCAGACTTGTTGTAATGAAATCTCTGGATTCCTGATATTCCCGAAAGGTATTTCCATCATTCTGAACACAATCCAGAATCAACTCTGCTTTATCTTTTTTGGTAATACGAGATATTTCTTTAAATTCCATTGTTAGTTCTTCTGCTGTTTTTTCCTGCAAATGGGCAGGGGACGGGTAGGTCTTCCAGAAATACATGGCACATTTCCCGTCTATCCCGCTGAAAAACTTACTGTAACTGGGATATGCCATGGATATCTGCTCATGGAGTCCGTTCTTAAAACGGATACCATCTTTCACCAGTAAATCTCTCCGATTCACCAGTTGTGCCAGTGTCCATTCATTATCTTTTGGCTTTGCATCAGGCAAAGTATGTAACTGGTTAATTAGAACCGTTGCCACACAATACGCATCATGCTCATCATTTTTTCGGTACATGGGTGCACTTTTTCTCTGGTCATAAGCCAGAGCCGGATTAATGTCTTTTACAATATAACCATTTTCAATCAGCCAGACAGCTAAACTTCTGCCGTAGCCGTATGCATTCTCCAATCCGTAAATGGGTTCAAGTCCAAGAATACTGGATTTTCTGTTCACCTTTTCTGCCAGCTTTTTAAATTCACTGGGCTTGTTTTCAATCACAACAACCTCTAACTTTTCATTCCAGCAGTTTACCATCACTGCGGTATGAGTTTCCTTATGCAGGTCAATCCCTACATAAAGCAGATTTTCTCTTCTCTGCAATTCTCTCCCTCCTGATCTTGTTTCCAACCAATCAGTTCCCGTACCGGCAACCTCAGATGACAGCGTTAACTCTTTTTGAGTCCGCAAGGGTTCGACAGCCTATCTACAACAAACCAATGATGAAAGGACAAGTTATTTCTTTTATTGGTTGTTGATGTTAACTCTGTATCGAATGGATTGCAAGTCATTTCTGAATTTATTTTCAAGAGAATAAACGGCAGAAAAAAGAACAGAAAAGGGAGTTACAGAAATGGTATTTTTACCCCCTGTAACCCCCGGCAGCCCCATATTACCATAGAACCAATTTCCTGTAAATCCATGGTTCACCATGAACCATGGGATAGGCAGGTATCACAAACCAATGGCAACGCAGATTTGATGTCCCATTCCCAGTTAGCCCTGTGTCGCAAAATATCGCCCCTGTGTGACCTTTAAAACTGATGGTGGAACATATATGCCATTCAAGCCTTACCAAGCCTTGTTGGGCATATTTGAAAACGATCTTTTTTTATCTGATAATTGTTTAGATTAATGCTACAGACTGTTCATCTTCCTGTTACTTTATCAGAAAAAGAGCGCATATATGCCAAATTTCGCAATGCTCTAGGTCGCGCTTCTTCAACCATTTTAAAATCTGGTAACGGAAAATCCACTCTCATTTCTTGCTCTAAAACAGAGGTGAACCATGGGGTCGAAAATGATGCAGGTTAAAGAGCCGGGGTCAAAGACCTCCCCGGCTCGGGTTACATCAGCCCGCAATGCGGACTGAAAGGACTTTTTCAGCGGGGTCGGATTCCTGGCTTTGGGGTCGTGATCGGGGTTACACTTGTGTGTAAATCCCATTTACACACAAAAGTTACGGGGTCATGAGCGACTCCTTTAAATCCATAACCAGTGAATCAAGACAATAGGCATTTCGTGAATTCATTTGATCTATTTACCCAATTCAAAACATCTATTTTTAGTAGTTTCTTGTATCGACTTTCTGACACTGTTTCGGTATCGTATGTTCTCAAAGGAGCTTCCTGTATAATTCAAAAATAGGGAATTCCAAGAAAGAAGGTTGAGAAAAAAATACCTCAGTGTAAAAT
>JBCLPO010000041.1:0-17295 GCA_041223105.1 Lachnospiraceae bacterium 54-53 | reverse complement strand
TTTACACTGAGGTATTTTTTTCTCAACCTTCTTTCTTGGAATTCCCTATTTTTGAATTATACAGGAAGCTCCTTTATAATTTTATTAAAAATTAAACTTTATCAGTTTATTTACTTTGCACGATAAATCATAAATGCCTGTTCTATTATCTTCCAGCTAAGCTCTCATTCGTAACTACCGAATGACTATATTTTAAGGAAGTTTCTGGTGCAAACAGCTGGCAAATCACTCCGCCGATAATCAATATGGCAAATCAGACACCTAAAGTACCGTATACCCCAATGCTTTCTACAAGAATCGGAAGAAGAAAAGTTCCGGCCGCTGCTCCAATGTGACTGTAAGCGATAACAATACCAACACCCGTGCCTCGCACACGATTATCAAACAATTCCGGCGGATATGGATTTTCCATTACAACGGCAATCGACATAACCAGTGCATAGACACAGAATGAAACCACGGTAATGATAGGTTCGTTATGGCCCAGGATCATCACCCCTAGCGCAATTGCAGAGATATAAAATGTTGAAACAAGAAAGAGTCTTCGCGGAATCCGGTTACACAGATAGGTTCCAATGAACGCTCCACTCATACAGAAAATGTCGCATAAAATACTAGATGTATTTGCATCCCCCATATTTAATTCACCAATTAATATAGGAAGAAAGATACCTACTCCAAAGTAAGGGAATACTTGACATGCATAGAATGCTCCACCTACAAGTGTGTTTTTTCGATACTTTGAACTAAACAATTCCATCACGGATACTTTTTCATTTGGTTCTTTCTTTTCTTCCACCGCAACACAATATTCATCTCCAAGTTTTTCCGCAACCATCTTGTTTGCCTCATCCAACCGACCAACTGCAGCCAGCCATGCAGGAGATTCCGGAACCCCTATAACAATTCTTGAAATAGCGGCAAGTACACCCGGGATAACAGAAGTAACAAAAATAATATGGTAATCGGTAGATAAATTACCCATAATCAGCCCTGCAAAGAAGGAAGCTACATAACCAAAGGTTCAGAAAATAATAAATCGGCTCAGATAAATCGGTCCCTCCTCAGGTGGAAACCATTCTGAAATAATTGTAGTTCCTACTGTGTAATCGACAGCAATACAAAGGCCGATGCAGATACGCAGAACTAATAAAATTTCGACACTTGATGTAAAAAGTTGAAGAATAGAAAATATAGAGAATAATGCCATATCTAACATCAACAATTTGCTTCTTCCAATTTTATCAGCAACATTACCAACGACAAGGCTCCCGGCAAGTCCGATCAGCGTACCGGCTCCCAACAACCCAACCCAGAAAGTACTTAACCCCAATTTATTCTGAGCTTGTGTTACCGCTGTGCCTGCAATACCCAAAGCATACCCACATGCAATCTGGCCTAGAATAGTACAGATATATAGCTTCAGATGGAATTTCGTAAATGGGGCTTCTTTGTAATTTCTATTCATTTTCTTCTCCTTTTGTTCCATTTGTTAATATTTTAACACTTAATCATTCAAAACGGAAATATCTATATTAAATACTACTATTCGGGAAATAAATACCTCATTATTTGAAGGACTGCTGCTATCTAAAAGTGAGATAAATAGACAGAAAGTATTAAAGTTTGCTGTTATTACTGCTTTCCCTTATCCGATAATAGACGGAAACTTTTATCCTGCATTTACCGGATTTACTGCCGACTGAGCCTTGTGTATTCTCAGTCGGCTAACTTTTTATAATAATCCTTTTACTCTTTTGGCGATCGTTGCTATCGTTATTGAAGCTGCAATTCTTAACTGTTTTTGCCAGACGTTCTGTATTCCAGAATAAATCACCATAATCCGCTAGCTTACATCCAACTTCCCAGTTTGGAACACAAACATAATTGGCATAATCATATTTTCCTATGATTAAATGATAGCAAAAACTCCTGCTCTGAAGCTCAAACTCGCATTTTTCTTTATTTCCCTTACAGCCAGTTATACTTCCTGTCCGCCTCGTCTGTTTCATTTCTGCTTTATGGATACATATAAATTCCTTCATCTGCACCTCTTATGAAAACCCACACTCCAGAACCAGCTTTACTGCATGGTCATCGATGATTCATTTTCTGGATCGGCTTCCATAAAGCAGCAGGCTGGTGTATAACTAATTATTTTATCTCTTTGCTTAAATAGTAAAATTAATTGTAAATGAGGTTGGTGTTGCAATGGTGAATTAAAACAATAAAAATTTCCATAAAAATAACCTATTTAATCAACTAAATAAGATTATGCTTCTTCAGGCACAGTGCTATGATAATTCCACCGGCACGCATAATCATCTTGAATATGAAATTAAAAGAAAAGCAGAAAAAAAGAGTTTGTGATTTATTAAAAAACAAAACCAGACCTGATGACGGGCGAAAGTATTTTATTATTCAAAGAAAGACAATGAGCAGCAGTACTTATGAGGGTTTAATCGATAAACTTAACCGATAAACTGTATGATCAGTTCTTTGGCATTACCGCTGCTACAATGGAAACATATTTTGAAACATGGGTGGAATGGAGAGAAAAGGAGACAAGCGTAAGAAGAAAGACAATTAAAGAAAACCGCTTTATGTGGAACTCTTTATTGAAAAATGAGGATATCACTTTGATTCCCTTAAAGGAGCAGACAGCAAAAGATCTGATTATCTATTTCAGGGACAATGCAAAAGGCCGCCAAATCACAAGAAAACGCTTTAATAACCTTAAAAGCATTATGAATGGAATTCTGTACCTCGCAGTGGGGAATGAGATCATAGAGCGAAATTGTCTTCAAGACATCAATTATAAAAAGTTTAGTTATAAGGCAGAAAATACCAGAATCATACCATATACCGAAGAGGAACATCTACAAATTATAAATCACTTGGACGATGACTATTAATTTGGGGCAATAAAGCTGGATTTTCACCTCATTCTGCGCATAGGCGAATTGAACGGGTTAAGGTGGGATGATATCTCAGGGGATTTTCTACATATCCAACGCTTTGCAGATGATAAAAATGAGATCATTGAAGAGATAAAAGGCCATGCAAGCCAAGGGGAACGCTACATGCCATTGATACCAAAGGTTAAAGAAATCCTGACACAAATCCAAACTCTCAATCCAAACAGCGAATACATCTTCATCCGTAACGGCCAGCCCTGGCAACAGTAACCTTTAACCGCCGCTTAAAGAAATGCTGTGACGAATCAGGCATAGAATACCGCTCCTCTCACAAGCTCCGCTTCTCCACTGCCTCCATCATGTACAAAAACGGAATGGAAGATACCGAACTCCAGAAGCTCCTGGGCCACACAAGCCTCAACATGACCCACCACTATTTCCGGAACATCACTTCCCAGGAGGAAACAGCATCAAAAATGAAGGCTATTCTGGATTAACAGCCCTCAAAAACAGGAAAAATGCCCACGCAAACAAGCGCAAACACCAAATACACAAAGTAAAAACGTAAACGTCAAACCGGTTCTTTCCATAGTTAGTTGATTTTATAGTAAAATTCATTTAAAAGTAACTTTGCACGGAGTAACTGAAAACTATTTCTACCATACATGATACGCTTAGTTAACTTGATTTTACTAACGCTTCCTTCAGCAAGCCCATTATTGTATTTCTGTTCAATACCGGTTTTTACCGCATTGAGGTCCGAACGTAAGCCGTTTAAAAAGGTGTTCAATTCATCAATCTTTAAGTTTGATGCGGTCTCAATCCAAGCATCCAACTCAACACCTTTTGGGAAAATACAATTCTGTGGAATTCTTTCAACAAACCATAAAGTTGACCAAGGAGGGGGTACTTTTTTATAGCGGCCTCATACTGTTCCCGAGTGAGACCTTTTATCTTTTCCAACTTCTTATAGATTAATTGACATAGAAGCTTCGGGTATAGCTTTTTTCACTTATACGCTCATGGATTCGGGTATATGTAATCCCCTGTGCCCTAAGTTTAAAATCTCTTTTTCATAGGGAGCAAGTTTTCCTGGACGACGGTCATCAAAATGGCCATTGCATAAGGAACAGTCACCATTAAGATATTTTTTTACTGTCTGTCTGATATGGCCGGTTATGCGTGTGATTATATAAAATCCTAAAGATTGCGGGGGATGCTTATGGTAATAATTAAACACATAGCTTCCAAAAATGCAGACCATAGAACAACAGAAAACACCAGACTTTCAAGCATTATGAATTTACAAACAAGCCCATACTGGATGAGAACGGCAGAATGCAAGAAAAATCTTACCAAGAATGAAATAGAATCCCATCACTACATCTTTTCCTTCGATCCCAGTGATAGGGTCGAAAACAGATTGAATGCTGAAAAAGCACTGGATGTGGAATGGCAAGGCTTTATAGAAACACCTTGTGATTGTCCTACTGTCAATGCATCCGGTCCTAACATCTATTTTATTTATACATGAAAAAGTCCCTCAATAAAAGCGAGCGCAACCTTTCGTTCTATTTCGTTGTCACCCCTTGATAAATATTCGCAGCATACCCCTCCGTGAAGGAATGGAATGATGAGCTTAACTGTAGAGAGCCAAAATGCAAACCTATGGTAAACTTACCCTATTGAGTATGCCAAATATGCCAATTGTCTCTTCAAACAATTCGCCTAGGACTTCAAGTAGAATGAAATCCCGGTTGATGACGGCAAACTACATATCCACTTTGGGATAACATAGACCGAATCTTCATTAGACCAGAAGATGATCTGCAGAGCGATCAGTACTTAAATTTCTACATGACAACAGGAGAAAGGTGTTGCATCCCAACCATGCACCATTCTAATAATTAGCGACAACGAGTCTCAAAAATGAGCTATATCCAAGTCCATCAAAAATGGCGAACATGGCCTAAGCAGCATTGACTTCAGCAAAGTTCTTCCCATTCCAGAGCATATTTTATAGATATTCCACATGGCCGATCGGCAATAGAATATTCTCAAGGTTTTCTTGAAACTCACTTTTTGATATATTCTCTTTATACAGTTTCATCATTACATCATCACTATTTACATGCTCTCTGCTACATTTTAAAAATTCCTTATGTACAACATCATACTTCCACATCATCTGATAAGAAAAATACTCTTTGTCACACAATGCCGTAAAATATTTATTCCACTCTGGAAGGTTATTACTTTTGCTGCTATTTATACTTTTCGTAGAAGGATTCAAATTCCAAAATTCGTCATGGGCCACATAAGACCACGGAATAGTATCATTTCTCAACAGCATCGCATTATTTCTCCTCATATAATTGGTATGGATACCATGGACAAAATTAATACGAATTGATATTCTTTAAAAAATTCCGGATCTGCTCTTTGGAAACACCTACATTTTCAACCGCATCAAGCTTTAAAGCTCCCATTCTATATGCAGGAACTACCCATACACCGGAATGCTCAAAAGCAAGCTTGTTAGACGCATCCAACTTGCTGCGATAAGTTCCCAGCTGGAGTGACAGCCGAAAGTCATCAGCATCAACCAGATCACTGACGTACTCAGAAAGGGCATCCACATTTTCGATATTAACATGCTCCTTCTGGGCTGCCTCATACATTCGTTCATGATATTCTAAAATATCAACCCCCTTATCAACGGCATAAAAATATCCTTGTATGCACAGATCACTGTGGGGGCCATGCCGCTCCGGTCTTGGATGCGATTCACACGGATGCCAGACAATTGTAACATCCTGATAGTCCGGAATAAGCTCTTTTAGATGTTTATGTGCCATCAGACAATACGGACAGATATAATCAAAAAAGACATGTAACTCACATTTCAATCTTAATCACCCCTTGTTTTCATAATTTATTTACCATGCTCTTTTCTTCACTGAACAGTCGGCGGCTTTTCGGGAGCACCGCTATACCTCGTCAAGAAAGAGAACGAAGTCAATGTTTCACTTTTATACTCAAAGCATTCCTTCACTTTCTTGCCTGAAAACCACGCAGATATTGCTCCGGCCACGGATATTCGACTTCCAGATCGCGAGCTGTATGCAGAACCCAGTAAGGATCACGCAGAAGTTCCCGTCCCAGAGCAACCAGATCCGCCCGTTCTCCTCCCAGGATTTCCTCTACCTGATGCGGGTCCGTAATCAAACCAACGGTAACCGCAGGCAGGCCGGTTTTCTGTTTCAGCCATTCGGCAATTTTTACCTGATAACCCGGATAGATTGCCGGCGGCGGTGTCGGCATAACTCCGCCTGTACTCACGTCCAGCACGTCAATATAGGGCTTCACAAGTTCTATAATTTCGGACATTTCTTCCTTATGCATGCCATTCGGTTCATAATCTTCAGCAGATACACGCAGTAAAACCGGTTTTTCAGCCGGCCAGACCTTATGCACTGCCTTCAGTATTTCAATCAGTATACGGCATCGGTTTTCCGTTGATCCGCCATAACCATCGGTACGGTGATTGGCCAGGGGCGACAGGAATTCGCTGATCAGATAGCCATGGGCACCATGAATTTCAATCGCATCAAAACCGATTTCAGCCGCCCGGGCAGCAGAACTGCAGAATGCATTTACCGTATCGTGAATATCTTCTTCCGTCATCTCATGGGGCATGGGAGAATCCTGACTGAATGGAATGGCGCTGGGAGCGTAAATTGCATTTTCCCGGGCTCCACATTTGCGGCCCGCATGATTGAGCTGAATTGCCATTTTTGCTCCCTGTTTCTGGCATGCGGTGACAATTGGCTTAAGCGCCTTAACCTGATCATCATTCCAAAGTCCCAGACAATGGTCAGAAATACGGCCCCACGGCAAGATACCGGTGGCTTCCATAATAATCAGCCCAGCTCCGCCAGCCGCACGTGAGGTATAATGTGTAAAATGAAATTCATTTGGCATACCATCTGTTCCAGCACTGTACATGCACATGGGAGGCATAACGATACGATTGCGCAAGGTCATGCTTTTTACTGTAAACGAGTTTAATAGGTACATAAGACATTCTCCCTTCTGCTATAAAAGTAAAATTGGGTAAAACAGCTTGCTTTGTTTGGTGGTTAATCAGAATCACTATTGCGATGGCTTGT
This sequence comes from Lachnospiraceae bacterium 54-53, assembly GCA_041223105.1. GTDB lineage: Bacteria > Bacillota > Clostridia > Lachnospirales > Lachnospiraceae > Lacrimispora. Next base: position 10,205 of record JBCLPO010000041.1, on the reverse strand, counting down.
CAACATTTATTTTATCTCTGTCCACCACATAAATTAAATATAGCAGATCTCAAGAAAAGCTCATCTGTGCTGATTATATCATTTATTCTGATAACTATTCTAGCACCAATTGATATTTTATGCATATCCATTATAAATATAATGAAAAGTTAGCCGCTGCTTCTTTTACTCATATCTGAATCTTTTAAAATATAGAGCCAAAATTTATATCAACTTTATACTCATCATCAATCAAGATATAATCACATTTATATTTTTTACACATAAGTAAACTGATCTGGTTATCTCTTAGCAAAAATTCTTTTTTACAATAACTATCTTCCATACGTTCTTCGATTACACCAGCATACTTTTTTATATCATCAAAATGTTCATTAATATACTTTGAAGACATTACTAAACATATAAATTTAATATGTTTCAAATACTCCGGTTCAAAATATGTTTTCCAATCATATGGGAAATAACAACCTTCCATTATCATATTCTGGCTAATCTCTATTGCAGTTTTAACCATTTCTTTTACTATTGTCAAAGCAACCCCGTCATTTTATCGTCGTCATCTGGCGTAAGATCTGTTAGGCCGCTTTGAATCAGCCCCATTTTCAAATGATCAAGGGGCATACTTGGATAATGATATCTCCCGATTAACTTCTGTGCCAATAACGTTTTTCCAGTATGTGTGCTTCCACCAATAAGTATAATCATGCTTTTTCCTCTTCACTGGGCATGCAGCCTTTATTTGGTGGTTTTCTTCCACATTTGAAACATTTTTTTCGGAAAGTTTCCTCTGGAAAGATTGTTCGTAGTTATAAGAGCCAGCATCCCCTTTTTTAGATACTTCCGTCTCCAAGTATAGATACCGGCACGATTGTATCCAATATCTCTTGATACATATTCTACATCTTCACCGAGTTTAAAGCAACGGTGTAATGCATTCATTTTTATTTCCACAGATTGATGACGGGATTGCTCCGTCATTTTGCCAAAAATATGTTTGCAGAAGTTTTGTTTGGAATTTAAAATTTGCTGATGCCTGGTGAGCGCCTGACGTTTATGTAAAAAGGACGCATCACGTAAACAATGCATCCTTTTTGTATAAAACTCCTATTATTTTTCTTCTGGTTCCTCTCTCCTCATAACCATTAATGCAAAGCAAAGGACTAAGAAGTCTGCAATGAGAAGTACCAGGCCGTAATGTGACAGAATTCCTGTGCCTTGTCCGGTTTTAGGCAGTCCAAGAGGAACAATCTGTCCATCAATACCTACCATATAGCCAAGAGGCACTTGCCCCCAAATATCATACAGCTCCTGAGGGGTATGGATCTTGCCATCCGGACCTGCCATGTAGCCAAGGGGTACTTCGCCATAGACATCATACACTTCCTGAGGGGTCATTTCTTCTCTGGGTTTTGGAGTTTCCGTGACTGGTGTGCCTGGTTCCGCCGGAGTTGTGGGATTTGGCGTGGTTACTTTGGGGCCGCCGCCGCTGTTTCCGCCGCCTCCACCTCCACTGCTGGACCGTTTGTGGTAAGTGTTGGTAAATATAGCAGCTGATGTGGTTAGGGTGTCGATCGTACCGTTGTCTCCTGTTGAGGCGGTTGTATACCTTTGTGCCGTATAATCAGCTTCTGTTACCTGATATTCAGTGCCGTCAGGAAGTCCTGTGATGGTGATGCTTTCCCCGTCAGCAAGAGAAATTTTGTCTCCGCTCCTGATAGTTCCTTCACTAACTCCATTTCCTGTATAGGAATAAGAACCGGCTGCCGTAAAAGTCACGGTGAAATCAAACTTCTTTTTGGTATCGCCTCCGCTTCCGGTAACCGTTTTGCTGACAGTCAGGCTTCCAGGCAGCCATTTTGTGTTGATAAAGGAGGCAGTCTGCTCATCATTTGTGATAATATTGCCGGTGACATGATCGGAATTCATAATGTAGCCGTTTTGGGGATCATTGTTTTCAGTTACTGTGTAGACAGTATCCTTTGGCAGCCCGGTTATGGTTATGCTTTGGCCATGGGCGAGGGATATATGACCGCCGTTGCTGATTTTTCCGTCCCCACCTGTTCCGGAATAGCTGTATTCACCGTTATCCGGCGTACCATCCGGTTTTGTAAGCGTTACAGTGAAATCGAACTTAATATTTTCCTCCGCATTTCCGGCAACTGTTTTTTTGACAGTCAGACTACCGGGCAGCCACTTTGTGTTGGTAAAGGAAATTGTCTGCTCTTTATCTGTGTCAATTGCGCCTGTAGCGTGATCAAAGCTGGGGGTATAGCCGCTATCGGAATAGTTGTCTTCGGTTACTGTGTAGACAGTATCCTTTGGCAGTCCGGTTATGATAATGCTTTGATTATGGGCGAGAGAAAACTTATCGCCGCTGCTGATTTTTCCGGTTTCGTTCGGTCCGGAATAGTCGTAAAGGCCATTATCCGGCGTGCTGTCCGGTTTTGTGAACGTTACAGTGAAATCAAATGAAATATTTTCCTCCGCATTTCCGTCAACTGATTTTTTGATAGCCAGACTTCCCGGCAGCAATTTTGTATTGGTAAAGGAAACCGTCCTGGTCTGTCCGGCTACGATGAAGCCGGATTCTCCCGTACTGGAAGCCAGATAACCGTCTCCGGAATCTGCTTCACTTATATGGTAGGAAACACCGTCTGGAAGCCCGGTTATGGTGATGCTCTCTTTGTCCTTAAGCTGGAACGTTCCGCGGTTACCACTGATTGTAAGCTGCCCGTTTTCCTTTCCGCCGGAACCTATGTAATTATAGACACTGTCAACACTGCTGCCAGTGAACTCAATGGTAAAATCAAAGACATCTGCGGTATTGGCTGCATTGCCTTCAACAGCCTTGCTGATAGACAGTTTGCCGACAGTGTTTATCGGGTAGTTCATCACGGTGAGAATCGCTCCAGGCGTTTTTCCTGAAACCGTAGTGACCGCTTTATTATCTGAACCCCTTTTGACAGTCACAGTATAGACCATATTATCGGATTCATAACCGGATGGAACTGTTGTTTCCTTTAAGTAATAGGTAAATTCGGGGTCCCCCGAATTTTGGGGCGCAGGAATCGGGACAATCCGCAGCGTACCATCTGAACGCACGGAACTGATACGAATAGGATTCTGCAGTGCCTGATCTGAATATAATGTAAACACTGCACCAGAAAGCGGATGACTCCGCTCGTCAACCTTGGAAATATCGAGGTAACCATTTCGTTCCAGGGTAGCATTTGCATGTGAATCCTGAACCGTATAGGAGGAGTTGGTACCTGTGCCATCAATAGAGCTGCCCGATACCGTTACCTGATTCTTCAGATTCCCACTGACATTGCCCGTTACTTCTGTTTGATAGACGATCTGATACAGTTTTCCCTCTGCCGGAGTAAAGGTTAAAATGCGGGAAGCTTTCTCGTAGGAAATCATACTTTGAAGCTGCTGTTCATCCAGATCTGTTCCTCCGGAGGTTGGAAATGCTCCGCTTACCATACTATCATATTCTGTGACCTTAAAGGAGGTAAGATCAAGAGAACCGTCCTGTTTCAATGAAAACTCAAGCCCTTCCGGAATCTGATCCGTTATTTTTACATTTTTAAGAGCCTGAAGGTCATATGGATTGAATTTAATTGTCCATTCCACCGGATTCTTACCGCTATTCACGGTTTTTACCAGAAATACTGTGGGTACCTGGACCGTCTCTGACTCTTCGGTCTCCCAGCCGGCATCACTTTCTGCGGTGATTTTGACTGTGTTGGCTGCATTCTGATGTGATTCAGATTTTCCATTTGAGTAGGCGTTCTGCAGATACTTTAAATATCCCTCTTCTGAAAGCTGCGCCTTTACCAGAATGTAATAAGCCTTATTCAGATATTTGAACACAAATTCAGCTGTCCTGCCGGAGATGTCAGGATCTCCGTCTAAAATATCGGAAGTGTCCGTGACCAGGTTGTTACTCTCATCATAAAGCTGGTATCTTGTATCGGACAAAAGGTCAACAAATGTCCAGTCATCAGGCAGAGTATCCTTTACGATTACATTGCCGAGAGTTCCGTTTTCCGTTTGCGCTCCGGTCAGGTCATAACCTTCCGCATTGATATTCAGGCGGAATACGGCTGTTTTATCTTCTGGGTCAAAGCCGTTTGCGCTTGTGCCGACGGTATTTGTTCCTGCCTCAAGTACCTGCTTGCTCAAAATATCGCTGTTGTAGGAGATTTGAGCGTCACCGTTATCTAAATGTGTTCCGTCATAATACAGGGAGGCTGTGTTATAAACCGTTCTTCTTTCATTTGCCGCAAAGATATTTGGATCCAGTATCTGGGTTTTAAACGTAAAATCATATGCTTTATCTATATTGAATCCGCTGACAACCAGTAACTGGCCGACAGTGACTCCGCCGGCAGTAACTTCCTGTATAACTTCTTGTGCGAGACCTGCCCCGATAAAGCTACCCGGAACAAATCTTTGCCCGAATTTTGCTTTAAGCTTTGTATAGCCCGCCCCTATCAAAGTACTTAGATTGGTATCCTCAAGTTTCACCGAATCTCCATAAATCAGCAGATCGTATACCTTGATCTTATTCACATCAGTGAATCCGGTCTGATTTTTTAAGTCAACGGTTCCTTTCCATTGGATCTGGCGTTTTTCATAATCAGGCGTTCCCACTGTCTGTTTTGTGAGACCGTCGATTCCAATGCCAATATCTCCTGTTTCATCAGACCATGTCCCGTTTGGCATTCCGTCCCAGGTCAAAGCTGCCTTATTATTATAGTAGGTCGTGGTGCCTACATAGCTCTCGGCGGGGACCTCACTCGTAATGGTCAGTTTCACTGTTTTGGTGATCGTACCGTTGAGATTGTATTTATTATCTGTTGGCTCAGTGCCGATGGCTATCGGTAATGTTATGCCTGAGTCCGTTTCATCAGGATTGTCCCAGCTCCACTCTGCCGACTTCCAAATCAGATTGCCGGGAAGCTCATCTTCAACAGTCACGTTCTCTAACGGTATTTTGTCCTGGTTCACGGTGATCGTCCAGGTGATGGTACGGTTTGTTGGATCGTATGTACCTCCTGACATGCCGCCGCCAGCTGAACCGGTCTTTTCAATCAGCGTTTTTTTCGCAATCGGGATCGTAACCTGGTTGGTGTTTTCCAATGTGCCGTCTTTTCCAAACTGTGCGGTATTTCTGATAGTGCCACCTTTTATCAGCGTATCAGCGGGAACCTCTGTGCTGAAAGTAATGGTCTGCTCTCCGGTATCGTCCGTATCAAAGGTATAAGAAAGCGTATTTTCAACAGCGTCATACACATTCTCGTCGCTGACACCATTTTCGCCGATTTTAAATGAGCCTGGAACGTAAGTACCTGCATTTTCTAAATTATCCTGAAACACATAGTCCTTTAAAGAAACGTCAGTGCTGCCTTTCGCTGCATTCACTACTACTTTCCAATTAATTTTTGTCTTGTCAGCAGACAGTTCGCCCGTTTTTACCTGGGTCTGTGTGACCGGAACCTCCGGAGCCTTGACGGTATATTCCTTGTCTATAATATAGACATTCTCATTTGGACTTCCTTCTTCGATATCCGTGCCTGTGTATTTCATGGTAGCCCCGAATTCACAGACAACGTTCCCTACGCCGTCTTCGCTAAGGACCTCCCCGTCAAACACAATTCTTATCTTGCCGCTTTCAAAGTAAAGTGTTCCTACATGCTCTCCCTCATAGGTCAGATCGAGCTGCATTGAAACCGGAATTATAATATCAATATTAGTATCCAAATTAAATTCCGCTTCGTCTCCAGTGACAACACATTCATACGGCGGAAGACCATCACCCTCTACCGGTACGCGGAAGGAACCTTCTACTCGAAAGTCCTTTCCCGCAATGATTCCCCCATCAACATCGTCATTACCATCCTGCGTGATTTTCATTTTCAGATCCAGAAGCAGGTCCGCTACATTGATCCCGGGAACCTGCGCCTTTGGGTGAAGGAGCTCTGGCAAAAGAGGCGTTGCCGCAGGAGCTTTCATTCCGTTGGAAGGGGTTGCTATAGAAACCTCTGTATCTTTTCCCTTTGAACCGCTTTCACCGGTTTCTTCCGCGTGGTCGGAAGTTCCTTGCTCATCTGCTTCACTGGGACTGGCTTTATCACCGCTGATGGTGACTGTAATAACATCGTCTGAAGCCTTAGTTTCATCGGCCCGAATACTGCTTACGGGCAAAAATACATTAAAGATGAGCATCACTGCCATAAGCCAGCTCAGCGTCCGCCTATGTTTTTTCCTTTTCACTTCTTGTCCTCCTTTTACTTTCATGCTTTCTCCACTTTACTGCCATCTAAACCGCGGCAATTGATATTTAAAGTATTTATTAGCGTCGACTGTTTGCCGGCAGCTAAAATTCCCCCTAGTGACCAGATTCCGAAATGAAATTTCCATTAAACCATTTTATATAAGTCTCCCAATCCTTTCTATTCTCAAATCCAGTTGGATAAGTTTCCTTCCATCCACAAAATAAGCTAAAAAAATCTGAATGTTTTTTTGCCGGTCTCTGAATCCAGTGTAAATTCCGGATAGCTTTCATAGCAGGACTGGCTCCGGTATCCCACTTAGCAAACCAAACATTTCTCTATTCTTAACCTCCAGCTCATTAATCGTTATCTTTTACTTTTTACCCTCTTTCGTACCTCCCTCATTTACAGACTTTCATCCCTATCCACCTCTCAGAAGTACCCCAATGTAGTCTGGAGAACATGCTTATCTCCTTGATGATTAACGTTTATTGTATCAAGACGTACTGGACATTTTCTGAACATTGCCGTAGGATTACCTATTCAAAACAAAACTTCTAAAAAGAAGAGGGACGTGTTTTTCTGCATGATCACAGAAAAACACATCCCTCTTATAAAAATTATTACCCAAAAGGCAAAAAATACTATTATCGTTACTCTGGGGCTTTTACTGAAATTATTATAATTCAAATGCTTTGTTGAACAAATCCTGCATGGCTGCGTTTGGCTCGATTCCAAGTTCAGATTTATATAGTTCTTTGATTTTGTTATAGTGCATAACCAACGATGCCTTATCTTTTTTCATAAAAAACAGCTTTAACAGCATTTCGTTTAAATCGTCGTCAAGGGGGACTTTTGTAAAGGCTCCCTGAAGGATTTTTTCAGCATTAGCATAATCTGTTTTAGCTGCATAATATTTGACAAACTCAGAAACCAAACTGCGATACCTTATTGAATATTCTTCTGCTTTATTTTGAGACCAGAGATACTCATTTTCTTCTAAGTATTTCCCTTTGTATAAGCTAAGCGCTTTTTTATATCCTTCAATGGATGCTGCAGAAAACGCAATTTCAGCATCTGTAATTGTTTTAAACTCACAAACATCGATGTATACGTCTGATAACTCCAGCTTATATCTGCCGTTTACAAACGTGAAACTAAATTTGATATTTGCCGACAACAGTGTTTTTTTCACTTTATAGACAGTCGTATATAAATTCGTATTGAGCTGTTTTTCCACTTCGCATTCCGGCCAAAGAACCTGCGTGATTTTCCACTTTGCAACCTCGCTGTTCAAATTTTGCAGCATGAAGGCGAAAAGTTCCTCTGTCTTTGAGGTTCTCCATTTGACAGCGTCCCTGTTTCCCGCTCCATATACTGATAATCTTCCAAAGCAATATATGCGGCCTTTGTCCGCAGGCATTTGAGAAACATCCGGCAGTGGCTTCACTTTTTTCAGCCTTGTTATGGCCTGTGTAATATCGTCTAATGAAAACGGTTTGAGTATGTAATCAATGGCATTTACCCGAAAAGCTTCAAGGGCATATTTATCATAAGCGGTAACGAATACGATTTCTATATCTAAGCCCGAATCTATGATTCTTTCCGCAAGCTCCAGTCCGGATATATCAGGCATTTCTATATCAAGAAAGGCAACGTCTGGCTTCAGGTTATACATTTCGGCAAGGGCGTCCGCCGCGCTCATGAAGGACCCGGCAACACATATCTGACCAGTCTTCTCAAGTAAAAGTTTGAGAACGTCAAGCGCGGGTTTTTCGTCATCAATAATAATTGCATTGAACATATCTGGCGGCACCTCCTTATGAAGTAGTGTCTAATATTGTTATTGTTACAGTAGTTCCTTCGCCTTTTGTACTCTGAATATCAAGCTGTGCGTCTTTCCAGCTTTTGATACGTCTGCTGACATTAAAAAAACCGACCCCTTCGCTTGTCGATTCAATGTTGCTTAATTTTTCAAGCCTTTCCGCCGACATCCCTATCCCTGTGTCGCAGACATTTATAATAACAGATCTCTCATCTTTTATTGCTGATATAAGGACGGTTCCGCCACCAGCTTTCTTGCACAGTCCGTGCTTTATCGCATTTTCCACCAATGGCTGAATGCAAAAAGAAGGTATTTTCATGCTTAGAAGCGCTGGTTCAATTTTATATTCAGCGCTGATTTGCTCGTTGAAACGGGCTTTTTCTATTTCAACGTAGGCCTTGATCAATTCAAGTTCATTCGCTAAAGGTACCATCATTGATTTATGGTCAACGTCAAACACAAGCCTTAAATATTTGCTTAAATTGACAAGAAGGTTCGCTGCCCTTTCGCTGTCCGTGTAACAAAACGATACCACCGTGTTGATTGAGTTATATAAAAAATGAGGTTTGATCTGCGCCTGCAAAAAAGCAAGCTCATTTTTTGTCGCTTCTTCATGAAAACTGATAATCGCCTCGAGATTATCGTGACCATATTGAATCAAAACTTTAGCCAGAAGATATGAGCAGAGGAACATAAAACACGCAACAAAAATCTCCATGATTAAATCGCTGTCCAATTTCCCTGCGAAATATATTTTAATGACGGGTAGCAGAACGGCTATTATACTCATAAAAAAGAGCCGACGGGTTAGTTTCACATTGGAAAAAATAGTGGAAGCAAAGATCGGAAGGATGTACGAACACAGCAGGACCTTTGCAATGTCATGAGTCAGGGAAAGGTAGAGCGAGAAGATAATAAAAAGCGAAAGTGACCAATATTCCTTTGCCGCAAGCGAAAAACGAGCGGATCGAACACACATGCCGACGCATGAATTTAAAGCAAAAAAACCTATTGCAGGTAAAATAATCCAATATCGCAAATAAACGTCGGGCGGCCAGGCAAGAACGCTTCTTGCCACAAAATACCATATCACGTGGGCCAGAATGATAAGGGTTGCTGTGACATGGCCGACATTTACAATATAAGAGCACCATTTATTTAAATCTATAGGCGTTTTTTGTCTGATGTTCATATTCTATTTCACCTTTTTTCAATAAAAAACAGAGGTCAAAGCCTTTTCCATCAATTCTTTCTTTTTCATCTCTTTGCCTATAAGAAGTTTCAAAGACTTTTATAACTTGCTTTCATTTCGTTACCTCTCATTTTGATAAAAAATACATGAAAATTTTATCATTTTTCCATTCGTTTTACAACCCCAAATATTTTGTCCAATATATTTGCTTGAAATTCTAAATTCCCCCTCACCCTCCTACTCTTGTACTGAAATTCACTTTTTCAATTCAGCAAATTATAAAAATATTCACAGTGCTATGCTGAAATCCGTTGAGAAGTATCGGCCTTTACACTTCATAAAAGAATTTCATTTATTTGGCCCTTTACACTTAATATTGTTTTTTATGTTCTGCACAGCATGAAGCATATTTTGACTAATAATTGAGGCTACACTTACCATGAGATGAACAAACAATCTGCTTACAATAGTAAAAAATTTACAATATAAATAGTTATTGAGCAATAATTCTTTACTGATTATCTACGTTTTTTTCAGAGAACTTTTATTCTTACTTATAAAAAGCAGATCGTACATTTTCAAGCACGGTGCTATGATAATTCTACCGGCACGCATAATCTTCATGAATATAAAATCAAAAGAAAAACAGTTAAAAAGAGTTTGTTATTTATCAAAAATCAGAACCAGACCGGATGACGGGCAAAAATATTTTATCATCCAAAGAAAGCCCATAAGCAGCACTTATGAGGGTTTCCACCACTACCTCCGAAACATCACCACCCAGGAAGAAACTGCATCAAAAAGGTCTTTTAGGTAAGCGTCAAACCGGTTCTTTCCAGAGTTAGTTGATTTTGTAGTAAAATTCATTTAAAAGTAACTTTGCACGGAGTAACTGAAAACTATT
>JBCLPO010000040.1:0-17585 GCA_041223105.1 Lachnospiraceae bacterium 54-53 | reverse complement strand
TGCTGGAATTGGCAGACAGGCAAGACTAAGGATCTTGTGGTTGTATGATCGTGTGGGTTCAAGTCCCATCTCCCGCATTATTTCTGAGAATCCTTCTTTAGATAAGGGTTCTTTTTTGAAATGAAGAGTCATAAAATCAGGAATCATTCAAAGATTTAAAAAAACTGAAAAAAGTACTTGATTATTTATAAGAAATATAGTATTATAATTGTACGAATTGATTCGTCAATTTATACAATTAAAGAGCAGAAGTGGCGGAATTGGCAGACGCGCACGGTTCAGGTCCGTGTGGTAGCAATACCTTGAGGGTTCAAGTCCCTTCTTCTGCATGATGATTGGAAATGCCCTGCATATTTTTGCAGGGCATTTTTTTAAGTTCCGGACATGCTCATTCCCGGTTCGTAAACCGTATACTGGTTTCGTCCGTGTTTCTTGGCATGGTAAAGCGCGATGTCCGCTTTTTCATATAATTCTTCAAAAACAGTTCCATCCTCAGGATAAGCGGCTGTTCCCAGGCTGCCGGAAATGTGTGCCTCAGGCTCCAGGGCGCTGCCGATCAGGCTGCATAAATTTTCCAGGCGGGCGTATAGATCCATGCTGTAGGAAACATCCTTTAACAGTATGATGAATTCGTCGCCTCCCAGACGGCCGAAAATATCATCCCGCCTGAGTGCGGATTTCAGCCTGGAAGCCGCGCGGTGGAGCGCTTTGTCTCCGAACTGGTGGCCATAATTGTCGTTGAGCTGTTTGAAACGGTCGATATCCAGCATAATGAGGATATGGTGGTCCTGGCTGTTTTTCAGGGTATGGCGTATTGCGCGGATGGAGGCAGCCCGGTTTAAGAGCCCGGTTAAGGAATCCAGCTCCGAAAGCTCCTGAAGGGACAGCGCATCCCGTTTGGATTCATCGATATCCTTGATGAGGATGAATGCCTTAATGGTGTCTGTATAGGGATCGCATACGATCTGGACCATTCCCAGGCCCCAGTAAACGGTGCCGTCAGGCTTTAAACGGCGGTGCTCCAGCCGCAGGGAACGGTTGCCCTGGTAATAGTGGTAGAGCAGCTGGTTTTTATTGAAAAATTTTAAATACTTTTCCCGGTCTTCTTCAAAAATGTGATGCTCGGCTATGTAAGTCATGGTATCGGTAAAGGAGTTGGCGGCGTATTCCGGCATGGTCCGGGTCATTTCTCCGATAATCTCTTCAAACAAGTCGTATTTCAAATTATATTCATAGTATCCGATGCAGTCCTTTTTCTGTTCGCGCATGTACTCCATCCAACGTTGATAGGCCAGCTCTTTTTCATACTGATCCGTAATGTCCTGATAGGATATGATGCCCCTGAGCGGCTTTTGCTCCTCGGTGCATATCAGGGAATAATGAGTGGAGAACCAGCGGTACTTTCCTGACCCTGTCTTTAAACGCATGATGCCTTTTCCCTCCGGCGTTCCCTGTTCCATGGCCTGAAAAAAGTTCAGAAAATCAGCGATGCTCTCCCTGTGGACGATGCCGTTTTCCGTAAGGAATTCGGGAGAGAGGGGCAGGGTATGGGGGAAGGGGAAGCTCTTGGAAAATTCCGGCGAGGGGGAGAGCGTTCTGGAAGGGATATCATAGATGCTTACGAGACAGCCGGAATGCTGGCTGGCCAGGCGGTATTGTTCCTCTCTGACCCGTAAGTGTTCCTGGCTTTTCTTCTTCTCTGTGATATCGGTGACAGAACAGTACAATATCTCTTCCTCAGGAATGTATTTCAGCTGAATGGAGCACCAGATGCAGTTTTCCGGCCTCCCTGCCTTGAATTCCAGTTCAAAGCTGCCGGTTTGGTCTGCCAGCTGCCTGCGGATTATTGCTGTGAGCTCCGGATAATCCGATTCACTGACCATGTCTTTCAGTGAGGAGGGTGTCTGAAACAATGTTTTTACAGCCTGATTGGAGTAAAGAATGGTAAAATTTTCGTCAATTTTAAGCTTCAGTATGCCGCAGGGAATGCGGTCTAAAAAGATTTCTTCATTCATTGTTCACTTTCTCCCATAAGTGCTCTTGAAAATAGAATTAGGCTTTATTAAGAATATATGAAACAGGCTGTCAAAAAATACATAAAAAGAAATAAAAATGGCAGACATTCGATATTTGGGGAATTTTGACAAAATAAGAAATGCAATCTGTACATTTTGCCTAAAATGCGAAAGACAAAAAATAATTGATTGACATTTTCGTGCAAATGAGATATTTTAAAATTACATACTTATTTCGGAGACCGAAAAAAGAAGGAGGATACTGTATACACATGAAAAAAAGCGGCTTGCAGGATATGAAACGGGAAAATTTAAGATTGATCATGAGTGTGATACTGGAAAAGGAATCGGTTTCCCGCATAGAATTATCCGAGATCATAGGGCTTTCACCCAGTACGGTATCCGCTCTGACTTCAGAATTAATGGAAAAAGGCTGGATCGAAGAGAGCGGTGTCGCCTACTCCACCGGAGGCAGAAAGCGTACCGGATTGTCAATCAATAAAAACAGAGGATTTATTGCTGTTCTGGAAATCGGCTGGAGAAGAGCCGTGCTGCATTTTATGGATCTTTCCATGGAAAAAAGCGACAGCGTTCTCCTGTCAGATTATTATATCACAGGAAATGAGCTGCTGGAAAAGGTCATTCACTATCTGAAGGAAGACGCGGAAAATCTCTGCAATGGCCAGCTGGCCGGAATCGGCCTGCTTTTTCAGGAGGATATGAATCCCAGCGATTTTAATGTCATGTATTCGACATCCTTGTCTTCCGACACCATATCCTTTTGTGAAGCGGTCAAGACCCAGTTTAAGGTGCCTGTCATAGAAGAATATTCCCAGGTCTATTCTTTCCGGCAGATTATGGAAAAAGAAGAGAGTGCCAACAGCGCCCACATTGAGATCGGAAAAAAGGTTTTTGTTTCCATAACCGCCAATGGGACGCTTCTTGATATGAAAGAGGGAAAAAAAGCGGATATGACTCCGTTTGTGGAAACAGAGGATAAAAAAATATCAGGTGACAGGCTGACAGAAGGAATTGTCAATATACTGCAGATGATCTGCATGCTGTTTCCCATCGAAAACGTATACTTATCAGGCCGGCTGACAGAAGGGGATGATCTGGCAGATCGCGTAAGCGGCCAGCTCCGGAAAAAACGTTTATTAAAACATGCTGTTGAAGTCAGGGCCATAAAGCCCGTGATTAACCATATGGAAACAGATTTAGGCATGCGAGTGCTGAAAAAAGTGATTTATGAAATGTAGCTGCCGGATGGCCAACCGTCAGCTGCCATTGAGAAAGGAGAAAGTCAATGGATTTTAAAGCAATGGTAAATGAAAACAAGTTCACTCTGGTCGTAAGTCTTCCGGAAAACAATCTGGAGCTGGCCAGGGCTGCGCTGGAAGGAGGAGCGCAGGCAATCAAGGTTCATGCAAATGTGTGGCACCGGGCCAGCGGCCATACCTTCGGTACATATGAAGAGAACCGCCGGTTTTTAAAAGAGCTGATTGAACTCTGCGGGGATGTGCCCGTGGGGCTGGTTCCCGGAGGGGAGGAAGCCTTTATTACGGAAGAGGAAAGGCTGGAGGCGGAAGGAATGGGGCTCCGTTTCTTTTCCTCTTACTTACACCATCTGCCGTGTTATATGATGGAAAGCAGGGTGCTGACCAAAATGGCGGCCATTGACTGCACATATAATCAAAATACACTGGATGGAGTCCGGTTGTCCGGCATCGACATACTGGAATGCAGCGTTCAGCCGGGAGAGCTTTACGGAACTCCGTTAAATTACGGTGATATTCTCCGCTATACGGATCTATCTGCCAAGGCAGGGAAGCCAACGCTGATTCCCACCCAGAAAAAGATCCGTCCGGAGGAAGTCAGACATCTTTATGAAGCCGGCTGCAAAGCCGTTATGATCGGAGCCGTCGTCATGGGAAAAGAACCGGCAGCGGACCAGGTAAAAGCCGTAACCGGCCAGTTTAAAAATGCAATAGATAAATTATAACATTATTTTGGGGAATATGGAGGAAAATCATATGTTACAGGGAACGTTAATCATCATTGCTTTTCTTATTATTGCAGCATTCATGATGGCAAAAAAACTGCCGACCCTGCTGGCTCTGCCGCTTTTGGCCGTTGTCATCTGCGTGATTGCGGGAGTTCCTGCCGTTGGAGTCGATGGGGAGGGGACCCAGATTGGCTGGCTTTCCACTGTTTTGGAGGCCGGTACGGTGCGAATGGGATCAGCCATCATGGCCGTCATTTTCGGTGCGTGGCTGGGCCAGCTGATGAATAAGACAGGGGTAACCGAGAACATCATTAAAAAGAGCGCGGAGCTGGGAGGCGACAGGCCTCTGGTTGTAACGCTGATCATGGTGACGGCGGTTGCTCTTTTGTTTACGACCTTAAGCGGTCTGGGCTCCGTCATCATGGTCGGAACCATTGTTCTTCCTATTCTGATTTCCGTGGGTGTTCCGGCAATCAGCGCAGCGAGCATATTTTTGATGGCATTTGCAGTAGGGCTTTGTTTTAACATCGCCAACTGGACTTCCTTTTCCAGTATATTCGGTCTGGAAATCGCCCAGATAAAAGGATTTGAGATCTACATGCTGGTATTGACGCTGGCTGCGACCGTTGTTCTGATCTTTGTTGAGTTTAAGAAAAACGGAGTAAAGTTTGCTTTTTCCGCGCCTGTCTCTGATCAGGCCCAGACAAGGCAGCTCAGAGGCATGGCCGGAGGGCTTGCAATGATCACACCTCTTGTGCCCATTGTCCTGGTCGCTTTCTTTAAGGTGCCTGTAGTTCCTTCTTTTCTGGCCGGCATATTATGGATTCTGGTGTTCACCTCCAAAAGCTTTTCAAAGGCCATGAATCTTCTCGTAAAAACCTGTTATGACGGGATCACGGATGCGGCTCCCGCGGTCATTTTAATGATCGGCATAGGTATATTATATCTTGCGGTGACTCATACCATGGTAAAAGAGGTGCTGAATCCGTTTCTGATTGCGGTAGTCCCCTCATCGAAAATCGGCTACATCATCTTTTTCTGCCTCCTGGCTCCCTTATCTTTATACAGGGGCCCCATGAACCTGTTTGGACTGGGTTCCGGAATCGCAGCCTTAGTCATCGGTCTTGGAACTCTGAATCCCCAGGCGGTCATGGGCGCGTTTCTGTCGGCGGAAAGGATACAGGGCTGCGGAGATCCCACCAATACCCAGAACGTGTGGACCGCAAATTTCGCAGAGGTGGATGTGAACACCATAACAAAAAAGCTGCTGCCATACCTTTGGACGGTTTCGGCGATCGGCGTTATCATTTCAGCATTTGTATACTTCTAAGCATTCAGACAGGAGATTTTATTTATGAAAGTACGTATCGGGATTGATGTCGGCGGCACATTTACGGATGCTGTTGCCATCGACAATGAAACTTTTGAACTGATCGGCGTTGTAAAAACGCCGACTACCCACAAGTCTTCCAGGGGAGTGGCGGAAGGGATCGTAAGGGCTCTGGAGAAAATCATGGAGGACTGCAGCATCAGTCCGGAGGATGTGGTTTTCATCGCTCACGGAACCACCCAGGCGACCAATGCCCTGCTGGAAGGGGATGTGGCTTCGGTAGGCATTGTGACTCTTGGAAGCGGACTGCAGGGAGTAAAGAGCAAATCAGATACAAATATCGGAAACATCGAGCTGGCAGCGGGAAAATTTCTGGTCAGCCAGAACGTTTATGCGGATACTTCAGAGGCGGAAAAGCTGGAGATCAATATTGAGAACGCCATCCGTTCCTTAAGGGAGCGGGGTGCTTCAAGCATTGTGGCGGCAGAAGCGTTCAGCGTGGATGATCCGGGCAATGAAAACAAGACTCTGGAAATATGCAGGGAGAAGGAAGTTCCTGGAACCGCCACCAATGAGATCTCCAAGCTCTATGGCTTAAAGATAAGGACCAGGACCGCTGTGGTGAATGCCAGCATCATGCCTAAGATGCTGGAAGCCGCTACCATGACGGAAAGAAGCATTAAGGACGCGGGGATCAAAAGCCCTCTTATGGTGATGCGGTGCGACGGCGGGGTTATGACCGTGGATGAAGTGAGAAACCGGCCCATCATGACAATTCTTTCAGGACCGGCAGCCGGTGTGGCCGGGGCCCTTATGTATGAAAAACTGACCGACGGCCTCTTTTTTGAAGTCGGCGGCACATCAACGGACATTTCCTGCGTTAAGGATGGCAAGGTCATGATCCAGTACGCAGAGGTAGGAGGTCATAAAACCTATTTAAACAGTCTGGATGTGAGGACCGTTGGGATCGGTGGAGGCAGCATGGTCCAGTTAAAGGATGGAAAGGCTGTGGACATGGGTCCCAGAAGCGCCCATATTGCAGGACTGGATTATGAGGTCTATACGGATGCCGGCCAGATCCGGAATCCAAGGCTTGAGACCATAAAACCGGTGCCCTCCGATCCTGAATATGCGGTAATTGTATGTGACAACGGAGTGCGGGTCACCCTGACCATGGCCGGCGCGGCCAACATTGCCGGCTATGTGAGGCCGGAGGATTACGCTTATGGGAATGTGGAGGCGGCCAGGAAAGCCTGGAAGCCTCTGGCGGATAACATGGGCTGTACCGTAGAGGAGGCCGCAAAAAAAGTGATGGCCTTTGCTGCGGCAAGAAATGCAAAAGTGGCGGAGCAGCTGATGAAGGATTATAAAATGCGGCCGGAGCAGACGGTTTTTGTAGGAGGTGGAGGAGGGGCGGCCAGCGTGGTGCCCCATCTGGCCGAAACCATGAAGCATAAATACCGGATCGCCGGCAATGCGGCGGTCATTTCCACCATTGGAGTGGCTCTCGCCATGGTCCGGGATATGGTGGAACGGACCGTATCAAATCCTACGCAGGAAGATATTTTAAGCATCCGCAGGGAAGCGGAGCAGAAAGCCATACAAAGCGGTGCCGCGCCCGGGACCATTGAGATTCATGTGGATGTTGATACCCAGAAAAATCTTGTAAGGGCAATTGCTGTGGGAGCTACGGAAATGAGAAGCAAAACCCTGGGCAGTGCAAAGCTGTCTGTGGAAGAGCTCTTAAAGCTGTCTGCCGAAAATCTGTCCGTAGCCCCGGAGGAGCTGTCCGTAACGGCACAGAACGGACGCATGTATGCGGTGCAGTACAAAAAGGTGGAGAGGAAACTGCTGGGTCTTGTGAAGACGACCACAACTCCCCTGCGCTTAATCGATGAAGAGGGAGTCATCCGCCTGCAGAAAAACAATGCCCTTGTTGCTGAGGCAAGGATAAAGGAATGGGAAGCGAAGGTCGACTGGTTTCTGGAAGAGCTGACAGTGTTTAATGACGGAGGCGCAAACCTGCCCAATATTTATCTGGTATCCGGAAAGCGTATCATTGATCTGTCCGGCCTTCAGAACAGGGAGCAGATCTGCGGCCTGGGGAATGCGGAGCTCACGGGCTTTGACAAAGAAGAAAAACTTCTGATTGTGGCAACGAAGAGGGCGGATTCATAGAACTGTAACGAACAGGAAGCAGAACGGACAGGCGGTGAAAGATTTTGAATAAAATTTTCATGCCTTTTCCCGGCAGGGAACTGGCAAATGAGGAGCTGAGCCGTGACAGCTGCTGCGGCAAGGTTCCTGAATGCGACAGACCGATCATCACAGACAAAGCCTGGCTGAAGGGAACAAAAGCGGCGGAGCTGATTTTCGGTCGTTACAGGGGAGAAACGGATTTTATGAGGATTATCGAAAAAAGCGGCCTTACCTGTAAAAAAATAGATACGGATTATGTCATGGGAAATCAGAGGTACTTCAGTGATTATCTGACCGGGCAGAAGCTGATCCATCTCTATATGAAATCCATTTCACTCTGGGCGGAGGAAAATGAAATGGAGTTGGATGAGGCCGTAAACCTGATATTGAGCCATGAATACTATCATTTTCTTGAATGGAGCGAGCTGGGGCTGACCAGTAAGGATTATCAGGTGCCGATGCTGAAGCTGGGCGGCTTAAAAATCGGGCGGACGGGGATCCGGGCTTTGTCGGAAATCGGAGCGCATGGATTTGCCTTCCGTTATCACCAGCTGGCAAATAACTTACAGGAATGCCCTTCTGCTTCCGAAACCGGGCAGGAAAGAAGAAAGGAGGAGGTATATGAAACAGAATTTGAATTATGATGTTGTGATCATCGGCGGAGGTCCGGCAGGTACGGCTGCAGCCATTGCCAGCGCCAGAAACGGGGCGAGAACGCTTCTCGTGGAGCAGAACGGATATTTGGGAGGAATGCTGACCATGGCGGGCACAGGCCCTCAGATGACCTTTCATGCAGGCACCACACAGGTTGTGCGGGGAATTGCCCAGGAGATCGTGGAGCGCATGGTGAAAGAGGGTTTTTCTCCGGGCCATATGGAGGATTTTGTGGGGTATGCCAGTTCCATAACCCCTTTTGATGCGGAAGGAATGAAGCTGGTTTTAGAGACCATGGTCCGGGAAGCGGGAGCCGATCTTTTGTATCACACCGTTTACACAGGCTGTGAGCGGGAAGGCCGTAAAATCGTCAAAGTGCATCTGTATGGGAAACAGGGATTCTTTGACGTGACCGGGGCGGTCTTTATTGACGCCTCGGCAGACGGGGATCTTGCGACCCATGCCGGAATCGAAAGCGTCTACGGAAGGGAAGAGGATCATCTTGCCCAGCCGATGACCATGAACATCAAGGTGCGGAATGTGGACCGGGAAAGAGTCATTGAATATGTAAAAAGTCATTCGGATGACATGCTTCCGACCATTCCCTTTGACCGTCTGGACCTGATCCCGAGAAGCGGCGTGCAGGGGGCGTATTCCATTGTTAAAAAGGCCAGGGAGGCAGGGGAATTTCCCATTGACAGGGATATGGTGCTGTGTTTTGAAACCAATAATCTGGGAGAATATATCCTTAACATGTCCCGTATCACGAAAAAAAGCGCGGTGGATTCCTTTGATCTGACAGAAGCGGAAATAGAAGGCAGAAAACAGGCCCACATCATTGTAAAATTCATGAAAAAATACATACCTGGATTCGAAAACGCAGTGATCGCCACCACAGGGCCTCATATCGGCATCAGGGAAAGCCGCAAGATCAACGGCGCTTATAAGCTGACTTCCTCCGACCTGCTTCAAAATAAAATGTTCGAAGACGCCATCGCCATGGGCGGTTATCCCATTGACATCCATTCACCCGATGGGGGAACGATGGAGCATCATTACTTAAAAGAGGGCAGCTGGTATTCCATTCCGTACCGCTGCCTGTACACCAATGAACTGGATAACCTGCTGGTGACCGGTCGCTGCATGAGCGCGACTCACAAAGCCTGTGCGGCCGTCCGCCTGACTCCCATAGTTATGGCCATCAGCGAAGGGGCCGGCACTGCAGCAGCCCTTGCGGCAGGGCAGAAGACCGGTGTGGCTGCCATTGATGTGGCAAAGCTTCAGGAAACATTAAAAGCCCGGGGGGCGTTTCTTGAACCCTATTGCTGACGTATATCCGCCCTATGCAGGGGTTCAGGGACCAGACATGTAAATAAAAAAGGATATAAAAAACAGGGAAAAGGAGCTGGGAGCAGGATGATAAAATCAGTCTGTGCCCAGCTCCTTTTCCCTGTTTTTAATAAGTAAAGATCATCTACGGTATAAATATACCGGTCTGCCGTTTTCCATTTTTCTTTCCAGTTCTCCCTGGATCAGGGGCAGGGCATACTCCAGAAATTCCGCCGTAACATCCGTGCCGTTGCCGCAGATCCATTCTGCCGGGAACAGACGCTCTTTGTTGCAGACTTCATTGACGTCAACGGTGATACACTCCATGGAATAAGGGGTATTTCCCGTGCGCTGAAAGGCGATCATCATGCCGGTGGTGCCTTTTAAGGCGGTCTTTACCCCTTCGGCGCCTGCCCGCACGGATTCCTCTATGTCGGTTTTAGAGGCCAGCATGCCGCTGCAGCGCTGGTTGACATTCAGTTCAATGGAACGGACTTTTACGCCGAAGCGGCCGCGCACAAAGTTTTCCAGTATTTTTCCGCTTCCGGTCAGCATTTTATGTCCAAATGTATCTAATGGGACCTCATCCGCGTATTCGCATATAAATTTGCCCCGGCCATCTGAAAGGCCCTCGGATACGCAGATTATAATCTGATTTTTCCTTAAAAGAGCCGATTCCACATCCGATGCAAACCGTTCAAAATCAAAGTCTGCTTCAGGAAGGTAGATGAGCACAGGATTGTCCCCCTGGAACTTTCTGGACAGCGCACTGGCTGCAGTCAGCCATCCGGCATGGCGGCCCATCAGTTCCACAATGGTGACTGATTTTTGCTGATAGACGGAAGCATCCAGGACGATTTCACGGACAGTATCCGCCACGTATTTGGCAGCGCTCCCGTATCCGGGGGTGTGGTCAGTAAGAACCAGATCGTTGTCAATGGTTTTGGGGACTCCGATGAAACGGATGCTGCTTTTCTGCCGGGCAGCATAGCGGGAGAGCTTGCTTACCGTATCCATGGAATCATTTCCACCGATGTAAAAGAAGTATCCGATCTCCATGATACGGAACTTTTCAAAAAGCGCCGGATAAAAGGGAGAAGATAAGTCATCGGGAAGTCTATAGCGGCAGGAGCCTAAATAAGCGGCGGGTGTTAATTTAAGTAATTCCAGTTCTTCCTCTGTCAAATCGCCTGTCAAATCCATGAAAATTCCGGACATGAAGCCTTCTATGCCGTTAATCATGCCGTAAACATGACCGATCTCTTCGTGAGCCATTCCTTCTTTGATGACGCCGTAAAGGCTTGCGTTGATCACAGCGGTCGGTCCGCCGGACTGTCCTACGATTGCATTTTTCTTCATGTATGATATCCTCCAGTTTGCATATGCCACAGGCACTTTTCCTATTCTATAATAAAAAGCGCTTCTTTGCAACGGGCATTCTCCAAATTTCGGACATAATACGACAATAAAATCGGGCTTCTCCTGCGTAAGCGGGAAATGTACGGGGAGATGGAAATTAAAGGATGTGGGAAAGAACTTTGAAAATTTACCCCAGAAAAAGGGAGGAGCCGGTGAAATGTGGGTTTCACCGGCGAGTTATGAAAAAAAGTCTTTTACTAAACAAGTTTTGGAGTCGTTCTTGTTTATGATTTTATTATAGGAGATAGATATGAAAAAAGTTTGTAGAAGTTGTAAATAAATTTTGTACAGCTTGTGAAAAAACTGTGAAGTATAAATTTTGGTATTTTATAAGCGATTATAGCGTAAATATGCATTTGGGCTGTTTATAGATGAATAAGTATGAATAAATAGAGTTAAAAAATAGCGTTGCAGAGTTTTTATTCCTGAATAGTGTTATTTTTGGGGGGAGGCAGTAGTGGTTACATTTTGAAATTTTGCAGATCCAGATTTTATCTTGATTCCAGTTGTCAACTCTGTGTTCTATTTTCATGTATAATCCTTTCTGCCCTCGTAACCTCCGTGGCGGGTGCTTTCGATCGGTTATTTTACTGTAGAGACATCATCCCTGGCTGCTGATTTTTCCTGCCACAGTCCTGAAGCTTCAACCGTTGCCGCATATTCTTCATTTGCCTTGTTAAATATTTCCTCGTCTTCTATATAATAGATGTGTTCAGGTATGGAGCCGTCCTTATTGATTATGCCATTGTCAATGATATACTGGTGCTCCAGTTCATTTTCTTTGTCTTCCAGGGTTTCAAGGTGTGCCTTGGCTAACATGTAATGCTACTGAATTTTATTTGTAGTCTTTTTCATATAAGTACCGCCTTTCGCTTTGATTTGTTTAGTATATCCCGACCGCCTGCCGGCGGTTTCGTCTTAATTCTCAAAGATTCATCAGGAGATTTTAATCGACAATCTTATAAATCCTTCTGTAATTGTCGTAGTGATCCAAATCGAAATGATCAGCCTGTAAAATGTCAAATGAGGTTTTGATGAACTTGTCGAAATCTTCAAGAGTTACCGTTGCCCAAATTGTAAGTTTGTAATGATTCTTTGTTACCTGAATTTCTTCAATTTTTATGAATTTTCCATACTGTCCACTGGTTCTTTGTGCCATGGTTTCGAGGGTTGCATTATCTAAGGCCTCCCCGTAAGATTGTTGTAATTCCTTTGCCTCCTTAACCTCTTCAAAAGTGATTGCTTTTTTATCTAATGCTATTTTCATTTTGCTTCCTCGCTTTCAATTTACATGTTTTATGTTGATTGCTATGTTGTCATAATATCACTAGAAATAGTGAATATCAATAAAATTTTCACAAATATTAGAGAATTGTTTTTGTTGACATTCTATCTGGATTTGGTATAGTGTAAATAGAATACTTTATTGAGGTGGTGCTAATGCTGGAATATAAGATAGATGTAATTAAAAAGCTGAAAGAAGTCGGTATCAATACCACAAAAGCTAAAGAAAGCGGTGTATTTGGTCAGGCTACAATGAAAAAATTTAAAGATAAAGATACAAATATTTCACTTGAAAATCTTAATCGGCTTTGTTGTATTTTGGAAATGCAACCAAGGGATATTATAAAATATGTGGAAACAGAAGAAGATAGAGAAAAAATAATCTCTAAGATTAGAGAATAATCGATTGGATAATCACTAATATATGTGATGTAATAAGGTATCAAACGAAAGGAGATACCGGAATGGCAAGGGCTGGAAAAACGTATGAAAAGGTCATGAATGGGAAATCTGATAACAACATAGATTTTGAGGATTTCCGGCACGTGATTAAACGCTTAGGATTTCAAGAGAGAATCAAAGGCGACCACCATTTTTTCAACAGGGACGGCATACCGGAAAGAATCAATATACAGCCGATCGGAAACAAGGCGAAACCTTACCAGGTAAAACAGGTGAGAGAAATCATTTTAAAGTATGATTTGGAGGTGTAAAAAATGGCTGATTTTAAATATCAAATGATCATCACTTGGAGCGAAGATGACGGAGCATTTATAGTTGACGTTCCGGAGCTTCCCGGGTGTATGGCTGACGGAAAAACAGTTGCTGAGGCCGTGGAAAATGCAAAAGTAATAATTGCAGAGTGGATAGAGTTTGCAAAAGAAGACGGGATACCAGTACCGGAGCCGAAGGGCGTAAGGACTGCATAATTGATTTTAAGGGCCGGCAGTTGCTGGTCCATTTACCATTGAAATTGTTACCATAAATTTTTGAGTATAAATACAAAGAGGGTGAGAGGAATATATTATGCCAAACATGGATTGGAAACAATTATCAGCATTAAGCAAACAAAGATTTGGGGCTTATGGTGAGTATTATGTTAAAATGGAGTTTTTGTCATATGGATTTGATGTTTTTTCATCGGAAGTAGATAATCATGGTATTAATTTCGTTTGCATTAAAAAAGATAAGTTGCTTAAGATACAGGTTAGATCGGTTCAGAAAGAAACTGGATATGTTTATACAAAAAAGAAGTATTTTGATATAAATGATAAAAACATGTATCTTTGTTTGCTGATTTTTGAGAATCAAAAATTGCCAGATATCTATTTGATTCCAGCTGTAGAATGGAAAAATAAGAATGAATTATTGAAGTATCACGCTTATGAGGAACCAGAATATGGAATTAACATATCAAATAAGAATATGCCTTTATTAAACAAGTATCAGTTTGAAAGTGTATTTAAGAAAATAAATTGTAAATAGTAATTTTTACAAATAAAAAACCGACTTAAAGGTGGTCCGTCATAAGACAGTATGAAACTTTAAACTGTTAATGGGCAACTGCCAAGTAAAATGTCTAAAACAAGCGTATCGCTCACGGTGAGCGATACGCTTGTTTTTACTGCCTGTTGTAATGGGCAGTTTCCTAAGGAAGCAACTACCGACCATCGAAACAACGCGATAGACAGCCAACAGACGAATGTATGTATAATGTTGCCGACGTTTTTGGCGGCTTCTCTTTATTAAGTATAGAAATTTTTTTCTGAACGTTGAAATCGCAATTCAGGTGTGCTAAAATATAGTTAACCCACTCATATATTAACTGTATCATGTAAAATAAGAGGTAAAAGTATGTCTGATAATTATATTCAGGTATCAGGTGCAAGGGAACGAAATCTAAAAAACATAAATGTCTTGATACCAAAAAAAGAAATCACGGTTTTTACAGGTGTTTCCGGTTCAGGGAAATCATCTTTAGTATTTGATACAATAGCGGCAGAATCGCAAAGACAATTAAATGAAACTTACACCAGTTTTATCCGTCACCGTATGCCACATTACGGAAAGCCCGATGTGGACAGTATCGAAAATTTGTCCGTAGCCTTTATTATCAATCAAAAACGATTAGGCGGTAATGCCCGGTCAACGGTCGGGACAATTACAGATATTTATTCTGTATTACGTTTACTGTTTTCCCGAATTGGGAAACCATTTGTAGGTTATTCAGATGTATTTTCATTCAACAACCCGGCTGGAATGTGTGAGCATTGTGAGGGCTTAGGAAAAATTGAAACCATTAATATAGAAAGACTGTTAGATAAAAATAAATCCTTAAATGAGGGAGCTATCCGTTTTCCAACTTTTGAACCCGGAGGCTGGCGATTAACCCGCTATATTCATTCAGGCTTTTTTGATAATAATAAAAAATTGAAAGACTATTCTTCTGAGGAATTGGAACTGTTACTTTACGCTGACGGAATTAAGATCAAAAATCCCGCTCCTGAATGGCATAAAACTTCATTGTATGAGGGTTTGATTCCACGTATTGAACGGAGTTTCCTTAAAAAAGAAGATGGTGAAAAGGTCAGATATGGAAAAGAAATCGAGCGGTTTGTTGTAAAACAGGATTGTCCCCACTGTCATGGAACACGCTTGAATGATAAGGTATTGTCTTGTAAAGTGAATGGTAAAAATATTGCGGAATGTGCAGATATGCAGATAAATGAGCTTTTGGATTTTGTCAGGTCTGTTCATGCTCCCGTAGCCGCTACAATCGTTTCGGAACTTGTGAATCGGATTCAGCACATGGTATCCATAGGACTGGGCTATTTAAGTTTAAGCAGAGAAACATCTACACTTTCAGGCGGGGAATCTCAAAGAATTAAAATGGTTAGTCAACTTGGCAGCAGCTTGACTGACCTCACTTACATTTTTGACGAACCAAGTATAGGGCTTCACCCTCATGACATAAGCAAAATTAACGAGCTTATGAGGTTATTGCGTGACAAAGGGAACACTGTTCTGATCGTAGAGCATGACCCGGACATGATAAAAATTGCAGACCATATTATTGATATGGGGCCGGGTGCGGGAACCCGCGGAGGGAAAGTTGTATATCAGGGGAATTTAGATGGGCTGAAAACAGCGGATACCCTCACAGCAAAATATTTATCATACTGCCCCAAGCTAAAACCTGATACTCGTACCCCGAAAGGCTGGCTTTCCATTAAAAATGCAACCATGCATAATTTAAAAAACCTTTCAGTTGATATACCAAAAGGAGTAATGACCGTTGTAACCGGGGTTGCCGGTTCAGGAAAAAGCACGCTAATTAATGGCGTATTGCCACGGCTGTATCCTGAAACTGTTTTTATTGACCAAAAAGGAATTCAAGCGTCAAAACGTTCCAACATAGTGACCTTTACGGGCATCTTTGATATTATCAGAAAACTATTTGCGAAAAGAAACGGCGTAAGCGCCTCTCTATTCAGTTTCAATTCACAAGGTGCTTGTCCTGCCTGCAAAGGTCTAGGAGTTACTTATACAGATTTGGCTTTTATGGATACAACCGTTACGGTATGTGAGGAATGTCACGGAAACCGCTATACGGACGAAGTGCTTGCTTATCAGCTAAGAGGAAAAAATATTGCTGATGTTCTTAAAATGACGGTCACGGAAGCCTTAGAATTTTTTGAGCAAAAAGAAATCATAACGGTATTAAAACGACTTTCAGACGTGGGTATCACTTATGTTTCTTTGGGACAGCCATTAAGCACGCTTTCAGGTGGTGAATTACAGCGAATTAAACTCGCTTCCGAACTTGAAAACGGTGGTCAGATTTATGTTTTGGACGAACCGTCAACAGGTTTGCATATGGCGGATATAAAACAGTTGATTCGTGTAATGAATCGCCTTGTAGAACAAAATTCCACTCTTATTGTCATAGAACACAATTTGGATATTATCTGCCAAGCAGATTGGATTATCGATATAGGCCCCTATGCAGGACAAAATGGTGGTAAAATTATGTTTACAGGATTGCCGAAAGATTTAATCAATTGTCCAGATTCTTTAACTGGAAAGCACCTGAAAAAATACATTGATAAAAAATAGGAGGTTGGCTTAATGGCTATAAAAGAATTAGAGGAGGGTTATGTTCCCTTTCAATGCATGATTGTATCAGATTCAAATCGGTTCAATGTTGAGGGCGTTTCGACAGCACAATACTATATACTTGACACATTGAATAGGCAGGGGGCAAAAACCACAAAAGAACTTGCTGGAATGAGAGGTATCTCACAATCTGGAATTTCAAAATTAACAAAGCGGTTGCTGGAAAAAAAGTATATTATTCAGGAAAGACAGATAAACGACCGCCGCTCTTATAATATTGTACTTACCAAAGAGGGGCAAGCATTTTTGAATCGTGTTGAGGATTTTGGGAATGAAATCATGAATCTAATTGAAGAAGCATTGACAGAAGAAGAAGTCCAAGCTTTTTCAATGATGTGCAAAAGGATTACGAGCTTATACGCAGAAAAACAATAGACATACTTAGCAGAATACAAGAAAGTATCTGCCCTACGGTAAATAAAAAAAACCGTGGTTATGGCAGATGTTTCGTTGTGCTGTAATTGCATAGACAGAGCCAAGCAGCGGTTTTCAAATAAAATCAAAGCCGCTGCTGTTTTTTTCAAAAAGGAATTTGATTATAGGAATAGGGAGTGCGATAATTGCTTTTATTGTTTTCATCATTGTCCTTATTATTTCAACAGTAGAACCAATGATGAAAGAAGGCACTACCTGTATATTGGATTTGAATTTTTGGATATGGAATGACTTACTTCCATTCGTTGCAATTATTCTTATTGGATTAATTGTCAGCATTTATCATCTTGGAAAATATTATTTTCAAGATTGGCAGCCGAAATAAACGAAGGAACAGGACAGGGTATGGTGGAATATGAAAAATGAAATCAGAGGTTTTATCTTTTTGGCGCTATCAGTAATATGCTTTTGTACACATCAAATTTGTGATAAGTTGTTTTGGGTTACGGCCTGCTTAAATACAGTCAGACCCAATAACGGAAGTTGGATATATGGCGGTGTTGTTCTCTTTAGTTCAGCAATTATTTTCGTGATCCGAGTAGTATTTTGCTGACGCAAATCTCTACTCTTAAACCCGTTGACTGGCTGGATTTTTGCCGTACCATTGCGCCGCCGGCAACGGGGAACAGGAGGGGAAATCCGGGTGGGACTTCTGTACAAAATCGAGGTGTTGACAAAGCCCTGTAAAATTCCGCTCAAAGAAAGAAGAAAAGTACCGAGGCTAGAAAAAGAGAAAAAA
>JBCLPO010000039.1:0-18004 GCA_041223105.1 Lachnospiraceae bacterium 54-53 | reverse complement strand
CGCGAGTGGCTCAGTTGGTGGAGTACGACCTTGCCAAGGTCGGGGTCGCGGGTTCGAGTCCCGTCTCGCGCTCTTATAATTAGAAACGGAAGTCCTTTAAACCAGGACTTCTGTTTCTTTTTATGCAGATATCAACATTATGAATTTGCAATGGCGTAATGTACATAATTTATTTGTACCAAAACGATTTACCAGTAAACATGCAGGCTGCTTTTATGGAATTCCCAAAATCCTGAAATCACCCCATTACTTCCAGCTCCTCCAACACGGAAAGCACCTCCAGAAGGCCGTGCATGGAATAATCGGCAAGGCTTTGGTCTAAACCAAACCGGTCATCCATAAGAGCGGCTACGGTCATGCCCGCATGGTGTCCGGCCATGATCCCATAAGTGGAATCCTCCACGACCAGACAGTCCTTTGGGGCATACCCAAGGGCTGCTGCCGTGTGGAGATAAATTTCCGGATTTGGCTTGCTTTCTTTAAATTCTTCCCCGCTTACAACGTAGTCGAATTGGTCTGTTAATCCGCAGGAGGTAAGTACTTCTTCAATTCCTGCCCTGCTTGTGGAGGAGGCGAGGGCCAGCAGATAGCCGCGGCTGCGCAGCTCTTTTAAAAGTGCCGGAACATCCCGGCGCAGAATGGAGGGGTAATCCGGCCTGCAATCGGTCCACAGTCCGCCATATAGTTTTTTGAATGCATCGGAATCCACGGCTTCTCCGATCACATCGCTTACAATTTCCATGGTTCTTTTCGTGGTGGAACCAACTACGGCAAATAAGGCATCGCGTCTGATCTGGGGATACAGAAGCTTTAATTTTTCGTACATATGGTCTAAATAAAAGATTTCACTGTCGATCAGAACACCATCCATGTCAAATATAACTGCTCTTATCATTGCTTAAATCCCTTCATCTGCGTCCTCCGGTATAGTTACCGGTTCAAATTTATATTTTCCGATCTGTGCTTTTCCTACTTTGATCAGTTCATCCGGAAGAGCATCCAAATCCGGCGTCTGGTCCATCATGCACCGCATGGCCAGTTCCACGGACATGGCCAGGTTGATCCCGTAAAGTACTTTTATCCTGTCGTCTTCAAGGCTTAAGATGGCCGCATTTTTAAAAGGGGAGCCGCCCAGAAGGTCACACAGCACCAGAATCTGCCGGCAGTTCCGGAAATGTTCCAATGCGGCTTTAAGATTACTGCGGAGCTGCTCTTCGCTGTGTTCTGCTTCAAAGTCCACGGGGAGCAGGAAATCCTGGCGGCCCGTCAGCAGTTCAATGGCGCTGGCAATACCGGTTCCGAATGTTCCGTGGCCTGTAATAATTATTCCAATCATAATTTCCTCCGTCCTGTTCTAATCTCTGTAAACTACAAAATCGAATCTATGGGTATTGCCGGGATATGTTTCAATGCTGTAATCAATGGGGCGGTCATATTGATCGTAGGCAATGCTTTCCAGCATGTGTACCGGGGAACCTTTCTCAATGTGAAACAAATGGGCCTGTTCAGGATTGATGATTTCTGCACGTATGGATCTGGACGCTTTGGTCGGATAGGTATCATATACGTCTTTCATGATATGATAGAGGGATTCTGTGCCATAGTCATGCTTTTCTATCCCGGGAAATAAGTCCATGGGTACATAATTTTCAATATAAGTAAAGGGTTTGTTATCGGCATAGCGCATGCGTTCCAGATGAAGACAGCGCTGCTTTGGTTCAAGACAGAGTTTTTCATAGATCTGGGCATGATAGGGGCTGACTTCCTTTTTCTTCAGATCAGTTCCCGATTTCATACCGATCATGGCCAACTCTTCCCGGTAGCTGACAAGCTGCATTAAAAAAACTCCCCGGTCTGTGTTCGCTTTTACAAAGCTGCCGGAGCCACGCTTCCGTTCCAGCATCCTGAGCTTTTCCAATTCTCCGTATGCCTGCCGGACAACAGGGCGGGAGATGCCGAATTTACGGCATATTTCTTCTTCTGTGGGCAGTTTCTGCCCTGGAGTGAGGGTTCCGTTGCGGATTGCCTTGATCAAACAGTCTTTTAATTGTTCATATAATGGAATCGGGCTATACTTGTTAATCTGTATAAATTCGAAATTCATGTAATTACCTCCAAAGATAGAACTCATTTATACAGTATATCATTCCATTTTTTTAACCGCAATGAATTATTTTTAAAAGGCTTCCTCCAACCGGTCTCATACAACAACTGAGCGGCGATCAACACCCTGAGGTGAGATGGGCAGGCTGATCACGGAACCAATGCCTCACGGCAGACGGATGCCGCAGGGCCGTGCAGGCAGACGGATGTCAGTCATCCGGTTCTTCCTGTACAGCCTCGGCAGGATTTTATTTCATTTCATCTTAGCGTCACATGATTTTGAAGAAGGACAGAACGATGGATACAAGGATGATCAAAACTATCAGCATCAGCGTATTGACATGTTTTTTCTTAAACAGCCAGTAAAGAGAAAATACAAATCCCAGAGGCAGTATATTAGGCATAATGGAATCAAAGATTGCCTGTATGGATACGCCGCCGGGCGCGACCAGGGTCTCAGCAAAATGGAAGGAGACATAGCTTGGAATCAGCCCGCCGACCACCATCATGCCCAGGATCCCGGCTGCATTTGTAATGGCGTTGGCGTTTGAACTGATTAAATCAACGGCTCCCACGCCCATGTTATAACCCATGCGGCCGAACCACAGCCTCGATATGGCTCCGACAAACCAGATGGCAATATAAAGAATGGGGCCGAGCACCGATCCGCCGCTGGCCAGGGAACAGCAGATTGCTGCTGAGATCGGAAGCAGGGTGAACCAGAAGATGGCGTCTCCCAATCCTGCCAGAGGACCGAATAAACCGGTTTTGATGCTTTTGATCAGGGATCGGTCCTGTCCGTTTTCTTCCAGGGAAAGAACGAGGCCCTGGAGGAAGGTGGCCATGTGAGGCTCCGTATTGATAAAGTCCATGTTGTTTTTCATGGCATCGGCGATTTCTTCTTTCTGGTCGCCGTAGATCTTCTTAAAGCCGGGAAGCAGACCGAGACAGAAACCGGGGGCCTGCATGCGTTCAAAGCTGAAACAGGACTGCTCCAAAATGGAAAGCAGGCTCATTTTGTTAATATCCTTTTTGGTCAGTTTATTTCTAGATACCGTCATCGTCAGCACCTCCTACCGCTACCGTGTTCTTTTTGAGCTTCTCATCATTGAGATAACCAATGAATGCGACTGCTA
This sequence comes from Lachnospiraceae bacterium 54-53, assembly GCA_041223105.1. Classification (GTDB taxonomy): domain Bacteria; phylum Bacillota; class Clostridia; order Lachnospirales; family Lachnospiraceae; genus Lacrimispora. The sequence goes on along the minus strand of JBCLPO010000039.1, from coordinate 14,765 downwards.
TTCCGGCAATGGCCACCGGAAGGATATTGCCCAGTTCCAAAAATGTCATCATTAAAAAGCCGATGAATAAATATGCCACATTCTGCCTTTTAAGCATAACCACCAGCAGCAGGGTAAGACCGACTGCAGGAAGCAGGCCGCCGGAAATTTCAAAGCCGTGGATCAGCCATTCCGGGAACAGATTCACAAATCCTGCGATCTGGCTCTGCAAAGCAAAAGCGGACAGAAATGTTATAATTGCATAGATTCCGGCTTTGATTGCAACTCCCAGGAGCACGATCCGGGTAAATTTGCTGGTGTCTGCGTTTTCACAAGCGCGGTCCAGCGGCCGTAAGAATCCGGCAAAGGTGGTATTGCAGACAATTCCGACCCACTGTGCCAGGAGCGCAAAGGGAAGAGAAAGACCCAATGCCGTTTCCACACTCTGGCCTGTGGTGAATGCAATGACCGTTGTCATCATACCGGCCATAAGCGGATCGGGCGGCACCGTACCGCCCACGGTCAGCAGTCCTAAATAGGAAAGCTCCGCAACGGCGCCGGCAGCCAGGCCTGTCTGCACGTCCCCCAGGATGATTCCTGCGAAGAATGCGACGACAATGGGACGGAACCAGAAAAATGCTTCCCAACAGGCGTCACAGGCACAGATAAATGCCAGTAAGGCCAGCAGGATTCCCTGAATTAAAGTGATTTGCATAAGTAACCCCTCCTTCTATTGAACCTCAGGCTTTGCCCGTGGTTTTCCTTTATTGTTTCACCTCAAAATCATGCTTTTTATCTCCGGGAGCGATCTGGATATACACATCGATCCCTTTATTCCGTATCATTCGTAAATCCTCCAGATCCTGTTCCCCCAGATATACATGAGGTTCATTGGAAACCTTTTTTCCCGGAGACACGTGCATATTGCCGATGCAGAGCTTATCGATGGGAACGTTTCCTTCCACTAAAACTCTGGCAGCCTGGGGATTTCGGACAACAATGAAGATCTTCTGGCTTGGCGCCGCCTTGTGAATGACGTCAATGGTCTTTTGAAGTGTAAAAAACCGGATTCCCACACCCGTGGAATCAGCAGTCATCTTCATTAAGGACTGCTGGACCGGATCAGCGGCTGCTTCGTCGTCGGCGACTACGATCAGATTGCAGCCGATGGCTCCCACCCAGGAGCAGCCCACCTGACCATGGACCAGACGGTTGTCGATTCTTGTTAACAGAATGTTGGGCATATTTTCTCCCTCCTTACAAAATATACTATTCTTAATATTTTTGCCTGTTTTGTATAAAATATATATAAATAAATCATAAACTTTTAGAAAAAGTTTGTCAATATGTAATTACAAATACTTGTTTAAAACTTATAAAATATTGACTATGTTTAAAGATATGATATAATTAGTGCACAATAACATATGTTTTCATCACAAAAAAGAATAAGGAGCAAAAAGCAAATGAACGAGAAAATCAAAGAGACCATGATGACCTATGTGAAAGAAACGCCGGGGGTAATTCTTGAAAATGTGAAAAAAAGGAAGGAGCTGACGGCGCCGCTGATGGCAGAATATGAGAAGGGGGATTATGACAGCATCTGGATCGTGGCTTCCGGCTCATCCTATAACGGTTCTTACTGTGCCCGCCAGTTTATGAGGAATTATTTAAAATCAGAGGTGAAGATCGTATCGCCCTTTACCTTTCTTTGCAGCGAGCACGATTTTACGGACAGGGATTTTGTCTTTGTAGTTTCACAGAGCGGATACAGCACCAATTCCCTTGACGCGCTGAAGCTCATCCGCGGACAGGGACGTGCTTCCATAGGAATCACCGGCAATATATCCAGTGATATGAAGGAGTATGCGGATGTGCTGATCGATTATGGTGTAGGGGTGGAAACGGTAGGATACGTGACAAAGGGCGTGGCATCCTTTGCCCTGTTTCTGATGCTGTTTACGCTGGAAGCCGCCGTAAAAAAAGGGCTGTTGTACGAGGATGAGGCGGAAGCCGTATGCAGGGATATGGAAAAGGCCGCCCATATTCATGAGCAGGTGCAGAAGGAATCCTTAAAATTCTTCCAGGATCACTATAAAAAGTTCACCTCCATGAACAGTGCTTATGTATGCGGGAGCGGCGCCAATTACGGCACGGCTCTGGAAGGTGCGTTAAAATTGGGGGAAACCGTAAAGATCCCTGCCGCCGCTTATGAGTCGGAGGAATTCATTCATGGTCCAAACCTTCAGCTGACTCCGGCTTATACGGTGTTTTTCATTGACGGAGGGAAGTGCGGCAGCCGGATCCGGACCATTTTTAAGGCGTGCCGTGAGGTGACGGACAGCGCCTTTCTGATAACGAATCAGCCCGGATCTGCGGGGGAGGGAGTATTAAATATTCCGGCGGACATTCCGGAACTGCTGACACCTTTATGCTTCCTGCCATTTTTCCAGATTCTTGCCTATCAGGCCACCACGGAGTTGAACCGCTGGAAACAGCATCCTTTATTAAAGCGGATGAAAGAGGCGGCTGCCTGTAAAACAGAAAATTATGTAGATCAGGATGAGGATTGAGGCTTTCGGGCATACGAGGGAAAGGAGATTGTTTATGAAGGATATTCAGATCAGCCCAAAAGAGCTGGCCGCTTATTTTGACCATACGCAGCTGAAGGCCTGGGCCTCCCATCAGGATTTTGTAAAGCTCTGTGATGAGAGCATGGAATACGGCTTTCAAATGGTGGCCATCAATCCCGCTCAGGTGATCCGCTGCAAAGCGCTGTTAAAGGACAGCCCCGTTCATGTGGGCGCAGCGATCGGATTTCCCTTGGGGCAGACGACCATAGAGGACAAGGAAAATGAAACCAGGACCGCCATTGCCAACGGGGCCGATGAAATTGATTATGTGGTAAACTTAACGGAGCTGAAAGAAAAAAATTATGGCTATATCGAAAAGGAAATGGTCCGTATTACAGGAATATGCCGGGAGAATCATGTTATTTCAAAGGTGATTTTTGAAAACTGTTACCTCACTGATCCTGAAAAAGAAGAGCTCTGCCGGATCGCTCTGAATGTGCACCCCGATTACATTAAAACGTCCACCGGATTTGGAACGGGCGGGGCGACTCTTGAGGATGTGACTTTGATGAAGCGGATGGTGGGAGATGAGATCAGGATCAAGGCAGCCGGCGGTGTGAGAAACCTGGATACAGCCCTGGATATGATCCGCCTTGGGGTAAGCCGGATCGGATCCACAGCCAGCGTATTAATCGTGGAAGAATTGAAAAAACGTCTGTAGGGCAGAATATCTGCCCGGCAGCCGGAGCGGAAGGTGGTTGTTAAGTTCTCCGGCATTCTATAAATTGTCCTTTCATCCGATAAAATATGAATATACAGAATCCGGTCTTCTATTGTAAAATGAAGAAAATGAGAGGTCTGAGTGACCGCGTTTCGGGGGAGGAAGTCGGATGAAATATAAGAAGAGAGGCGTATACCTAAAACTGTACGCCTCTTATATTTTGATGCTGCTGATGCCGGTACTGGCAGGCAGCATCGTTTACGTTCAGACCTTGAAGGTCAGCCGGGGGCAGGCAGACAGGCTGAATAACAGCCTGATGCAGATCGTGAAAAATGAATGTGACAATCAGGTGAAGGAGGCGGTACGGAATTTGAACAGGCTGGCTTTTGATACGAGAGTCCAGTCTCTTTCCAATGTAAGGGAAAAATACGGTGCCGCGGATAAGTTTGACATGTATGCCCTGTACACGGACTTAAAAAACAGCAATTTTACCGCGGAATCTTATAAGGATGTTTTCGTATATTTCAAGAATACGGAAACCGTAGTGAGCACTTCCGGCAACATGTCCCTGGAAATGTTCTACCACCTCTATTATGAGAATGAGAACTTTCTTCTGTCTGATATCAAACAGTATTTATCTGCCTTTCATTTTCAGGATATCATTCCTATGACGTCAGAGGACGGAGGCAGAGAGCTCCTTTTTACCCTGACCAGCTTAAAATCAGATATAGGGGAGCCCACCGCCACCATAGGGATCCGCATGGATGCCGCCGTGCTGGAAAAGAGGATCGCCTCGGTCAAATGGGACGACCAGATGCAGTTCCTCATTCTGGACAGCGAGGGACGGATCTTAAATGCGCCGGAAACAGGGATTTCTGCAGAGGAAATCTCCTATGAGGAGCTGGAGTCGGGAGAAGAATTCAAATACCGGCAGGGAGAACGGGATTATACGGGTCTTGTCATGGCTTCGGATGCGGCCCAGTGGAAATATGTGCTCTTCACGCCTGAGGAGCTCATCGGGCAAAATGCCAGGGAGATCCGGAAATACTGTATCATTGCCCTGTCTTTCTGTATTTTGGCCGGTTTTTTCAGCTCCCATTTTCTGACCAATATGAATTACAATCCGTTAAAAGCCCTGATGGAGCTGTTCCGTGGACAGCAGAAAATTTCCGCCAGAGAAAAAACGGCGCAGGAGCCGGTTAAGGGGAATGAATATCAGTGGCTGGAGCAGCAGGTCTTAAGCTTTTTTAAGGAACACGACATAATCAAGCACAGCCTGACCGCCAATCAGAAGGTCTTAAGAAAGTATTATCTGTTCCGCCTTCTGGAGTATCCCCTGGAAAAGGTGGGAGACATGGGAGGAGCGGATTTATGGACCGGGAGCTTAAACGGAACCCATAATCTGGTTCTGCTGTTTTCCATAGAAAAAACAGGGGAAGAAGGGCAGGCGGATCAGGAGGCCGCTCTTCGGCGGTTTATTGTGATGAACATAGCCGGAGAGGTGCTGGCCGAGCATTTTAATGCCGAGCTGGTGGAAATCGGGGAACAGGTGGCGGCGATTGTCAGCCTTCCGGGGGGAGAGCACAAATATCTCGACTCCGTGCGGGAAAGCGCGGAAGGGATCAGGCGGATGATCACGGATATTTTTAAATTCCGCATCGTCATTTTAGCCGGAGGGATCCAGCCGGGGCCGGAGGGGATCCAGCCCTCTTATCTGGAGGCCAGAGAGGCGGAAGAATATATTTCGCTGCTGGAGGCTGATACCATCTTCTACTGCGATATCAAAAATGCCAGTAAGAAATATTATTACCCCATGGAGCTGGAAGGAAAGATCGTCAATGCCATGAAAGCCGGCAACGGCCCTCTGGCTGTGGAATACATCGGCCAGGTGCTCCGGGTGAATTATTATGAGAACAATATTTCCTCTCAGATGTTTCAATGCCTTCTTTACGATATGATGGGAACCCTGATGAAGGGGGCGGATGAAAATGGATGCGGAAGCTATTTTGAAAAAGAGGATACGAATTTAAAAATATCCATAAAAAAACCGTTTGAGGAGATCTGCCGGCAGTTTAAACAGGTCGTGGAGGAGCTGTGCAGAGAAGCGGAACGCTTAAAGGGTACGGGAGACAGCAGGCTCTGCGAAAAAATTGAAGCTTATATCAGAGAGAATTACCAGGATCCGGATTTAAATATCTCCCAGACCGGTTTTCATTTCGGCATGACACCCGCTTATATTTCCTCTGTTTACAAGAAGCAGACGGGCAGGAGTCTTTTGAAATTTATTAATTCCGTGCGGGTGGAGGCGGCCAGAGAGCTTTTGAAGCAGGGCATCAGCGTGGTGGGAACGGCGCAGACCGCAGGGTTCCGGGACAGCCGGACCTTTATCCGGGTGTTTAAAGAATATACGGGAATCACTCCGGGACAGATGAAAAAGCTTCTGGAATAAGAAATCATCCATTTTACAAAAAAATGTGAATGGCCGGATTCCCTGTTTTGTGTGCTGACTGCAGGTTTTATCCATAGATTTTCGGAAAATATGGTGGTAGACTTGGGGCAAGTTCAGTGATCACGAAGACGAAGTACCACCCGGATATTATAAAATTGAAATATGGAGGAGCTATTGATGAAAAAATACAGAAAAGCTGCATCTGCCGTTTTGGCGGCAGTTATGGCAGCGTCTGCTCTTATGGGGTGCGGAAGCCAGCCGGAAACAGAATCAGCGGGGGCAGATCAGGCCGGCGCCCAGACCCTTACCTACTGGTGTGAACTGAATCAGAATGTTTCCGCCAACTACTCAAACCTTGGAGATACGCCGTTTGCAAAGGAATGGATGAAACGGACAGGAGTGACCGTTGATTTCCAGCATCCTCCGGCAAACCAGGGAAATGAACAGTTCAGCCTTTTGCTGGCCGATGGAAATCTCCCTGATTTAATGGAGTATGCATGGATGAATTACCCGGGAGGTCCGGAAAAAGCGATTTCAGACGGCAATATCATTGCCCTGAATGATGTGTTTGAAAAATACTGTCCCAACCTGATGAAATATTTAAAGGAAAATCCGGATATTGACCGGATGATTAAAACCGATGAGGGAAATTACTATGTATTTCCCTTTATCAGGGGCGAAGATAAGCTTTGTGTGACCATCGGACTGATGCTTCGGGGAGACTGGCTGGAAGAGCTGGGACTGGAGGTCCCGACCACCATTGATGAATGGCATGATGTGCTGACCGCATTTAAAGAGAAAAAAGGAGCCTCTGCTCCCTTTACCTGGGAATACACCATGACTGCCCTGACCCAGGAAAACCCCTTTGCCTATGCCTTCGGCACCAAACAGGATTTTTATCTGGGTTCGGATGGAAAAGTGCATTTCGGAGCGGCAGAGGAAGGTTATAAGCAGTATCTGACCACATTTAACCAATGGTATCAGGAAGGCCTTCTGGATCAGGATCTGGCTACCCTTGCTCTGGATCAGGTAAGCGCAAAGATCACCAGCGGCCAGGCAGGGGCTTCCATGGGATGGGCAGGAAGCCGCTTGGGAACCTGGGTCACGGCGGCGCAGAAAACCGATCCGGATTTCATGCTGGTTCCGGCTCCGTTTCCCACTCTGGAAAAGGGTGCAAAGCCGGAAATGGGCCAGATCGACAACCGATATCCCAATCAGGGATCTGTAGCCATTACCACCAGCTGTAAAAATGTGGAGCTTGCAGCCAGGCTTCTGGACTATGGCTATGGCGAGGAAGGACATATGCTGTTTAACTTCGGAACGGAAAGCGAATCCTATGAGATGGTGGACGGTTACCCGACTTATACGGATAAGATCTTTGAGAACCCGGATGGATGGAGTGTGGCTCAGTCCCTTTCCGCCTATGTCCGGGGCAATTACAACGGACCATTCGTACAGGACCTGCGCTATCTGGAACAGTATTACACCCTGGACAGCCAGAAGATGACGACGGAGGTCTGGGGCAATACAAACGCCGCCGGTCACAAAGTTCCTCCGATCACGCCGACCTCTGACGAAAGCAAGGAGTTTTCCACCATCATGAACGAAATCAATACATACCGGGACGAAATGACTCTGAAATTTATTTTTGGAACGGAGAGCCTGGATAACTTTGACAAGTACGTGGAAACCATTGAAAATATGGGTCTTGGCAGAGCTCTGGAAATCCAGAATGCGGCTTTGGAGCGTTATAGAAACCGGTGATTTGTAAGAAAAAGGCATGAAAAATGGGCTGGTGTCAGTCCGGCAGGGGTGCTGCAGGAGCTGCTGCGGCACCCTGTGTTTTTTTATACCCAAAACAGGGACCGGCCATGAATGGAGGAAAGATATGAAGGATAAAACATTTGCCCAGAGGGTGAAAACGGACTGGATCAGAAACCGTACCCTGTACCTTCTGGTGCTTCCGGTTTTGCTGTTTTACATAGTATTTCATTATAAGCCCATGTATGGGGCTGTCATTGCATTTAAGGATTACACGCCGGCGCTGGGGGTATCCGGAAGTCCCTGGGTGGGATTTGATAATTTCACCCGCTTTTTTACGGGCCCGTATTTTCTGCGCCTTTTGAAAAATACGGTGCTTTTAAGCGTCTATGAACTGGCTTTCGGCTTCCCGGCCCCCATTGTTCTGGCCCTGCTTTTAAATGAGATGCAAAACAGGAGATTCAAGAGCCTGGCTCAGACGGTCACTTATCTGCCCCATTTCATTTCCATGATCGTGGTGACAGGCATGCTGACGAATTTCGCCATGACCAGCGGCCTGTTCAATGACATCATCGTGTTTTTCGGGGGAGAGCGTTCCCCGCTTTTGCAGAACCCCAAGCTCTACCGGACCATTTATGTGGCTTCCAGCGTGTGGCAGCAGGCCGGCTGGGGATCCATCATCTATTTATCGGCCTTATCCGGAGTGGACAGCCAGCTTTATGAAGCCGCCTCCATTGACGGAGCGGGCAAGTGGAAGCAGCTTATAAATGTGACCATGCCGGCCATTGCTCCCACCATCATCATCATGCTGATCCTGAAAATGGGTTCCCTTATGAGCCTTGGTTATGAAAAAACCATCCTGTTATACAATCCGTCCACTTATGAAACGGCGGATATTATATCCTCTTATATTTACAGGGTAGGACTTCTGGATCAGGACTGGAGCTATTCCACGGCCATAGGTCTGTTTAATTCCCTCATAAACTGCGGTCTGCTGATCATTACCAACAAAATGAGCAAAAAGTTCAGCGAAACCAGCCTGTGGTAAGGAGGAACCCCATGAAAATAAAAAAATCAAAAGGCGAACATATTTTTACAGCATTCAATTATGCCATACTGACCGTTGTGATCTTGCTGTGCTTTTATCCGGTGTGGTATGTCGCCATGGCCTCGTTCAGTGACAGCGGTCTTTTAACCCAGCACAGCGGCCTTCTGTTCATGCCCCTGAAATTCACCGCCGACGCATATACAAAGGTTTTTAAAAATCCCATGATAATCCGCGGGTACATAAACACCCTGTTTCTCCTGGTGACGGGCGTGGCCCTGGATTTACTGATGACATCCCTGGGAGCCTACTTTCTTTCCAGGAAAAATATCATGTTTCAGAAACCGATCATGCTGTTCATTATTTTTACCATGTTCTTTTCCGGCGGAATGATCCCTTTTTACCTGACCCTTAAGGATGTCCATCTGACCAATACCTTATGGGGGCTGATCATTCCTTTTCTCATCAATACCTACAACATGATCATTTTAAGAACATCTTTTGAAAGCATTCCTGACAGCTTAATTGAGGCGGCCCAGATCGACGGCGCCGGCCATTTCAAGATCCTCATGCAGATCGTGCTTCCGTTGTCCAAGGCCATTCTGGCTGTTATGGTGCTCTATTACGGCGTGGGCATCTGGAATGCCTGGTTCTGGGGCTCCACCATTATCCGGAAACGGGAAATGTATCCTCTGCAGGTCATTTTAAGAGAAATTCTCATGCAGAATGACGTAGGTTCCATGACCGCCGGTGTCAGTGTGGCGGACCAGGAATCTGTTGGCATGAGCATCAAATATGCTACTATCATTGTAGCCACCGTTCCCATCCTCTGCGTGTACCCGTTTTTGCAGAAATATTTTACCAAGGGCGTTATGCTGGGGGCGGTAAAAGAATAAGAAACAAAAAAGGAGAGGAAATGAACAATACTGTATATAAAGAAGCTCTTTCATATTCTATTCAAAAAGTCAGGGAAAATCTGGATATTTTTACAGATCGTTATCCCCATGTCAGTGAAGCCAATGTTTATAAGCCGGAGGAAAATGGTCTTTGGACCTCCTCCTTTTATCCGGGCATGTGTTTCCTGGCCTATGAAGCAACCGGGGACCGGAAATTTTTAAAGCACGAAAAAGATTATCTGGACAGTTTTGAGGACCGTTTAAACAAACGCAAAGGGATCAGTCATGATCTGGGTTTTTTGTATACCCTTACCTGTGTGGCGGATTATAAGCTGACAGGAAGCCGCCGGGCTTATGATCTGGCTCAGAAAGCCGCGTCGCTTCTTACGGAGCGCTACCATGAGAGAGGCCGTTATATCCAGGCCTGGGGAGAAATTGGCATTGCCTATCCCCATGTGAAGATCATCATTGACACCATGCTGAACCTTCCCCTTCTGTATTGGAGCGGAAAAAAGGAATATTTCGAAATGGCAAGAAACCATGCGGAGACTTCGGCCCGCTTTCTGATCCGCCCGGACTTCACTTCCTACCATACGTACCTCATGGATCCGGAAACAGGAGAGGGGGTCTGCGGAAAAACCCATCAGGGGTATGCCGATGAATCCACCTGGGCCAGGGGGCAGGCGTGGGCCGTTTATGGCTATGCTCTGACCTACCGTTATACAAAAGAGGAGCGCTTTCTGCAGGTGGCAGAGAAGGCTGCGGAGATGTTTCAAAAAAATCTTCCCAAAGACCGGGTACCTTATTGGGATTTTACGTTTACAGATGAAAATCCGGATATCCGGGACACATCCGCGGGAGCGATTTTCTGCTGCGGGCTTTTGGAGCTTGGCAGGCATGTGGGAGAAGAGGAAGCAGCCCGTTACCGGGACATATCGGATCAGGTGATGGAAAGCCTGTGCAAAAGCTACACGACCAGGGAATTAAAAGGTTCCAACGGCACTCTGGCGGAAGGAATGTATCATAGGAGAGACGGAGCAGGGGAGTGCGTGAGCTGGGGAGATTATTTCTTTCTGGAAGCGCTGGTCCGCATGACAAAAGAGTGGGATCCATACTGGTAGGAGGGAAATGAAATGCCTTGGAATGATTTAAAAACAAGAGATGATGCGGCCCTGCTTTTACTTCATATGGTCAGACCCTTAAGGAATCATTACAGCAGGGGGCGCAGCTGGCTGCATATCGGCAGTTCGGGAGCCCATTACGGTGAAAAGTCCGCCAGAATGGAGGGATTTTCCCGGGTGCTGTGGGGCCTTGGCCCGCTGTTTGCGGGAGATTTCAAGAGTCTGTCGGCGGAGCACAGGGAAGAGATCAGGGAGTGGGAGGAGCTTTACCGGCAGGGGATCATTCACGGAACCGATCCGGAACATGAGGAATATTGGGGGGAGGTGGCTGATTATGACCAGAAAATGGTGGAAATGGCCGCCATTGTCACGGGACTTCTCCTTGCACCGGAGAAATTGTGGATCCCTCTGACGGAGAAACAGAAGAAAAACCTCTGGACATGGTTCGATCAGATCAATCAAAAAGGGGTCCATCCAAATAACTGGAGGTTTTTCCGCATCCTGGTGAATGTGATGTTCCGTGTTTTTGGGCTGCCATGGAGTGAGGCGTGCATGGAGGAGGATTTCCGTATCATAGAAAAATGCTATGACGGCGACGGCTGGTATTTCGATGGAAATCCCGGACAGGTGGATTATTATATACCCTTTGCCATGCATTATTACGGCCTGCTTTATGCCGGATTCATGAAAGACCTTGACGGGGAATACGGGAATATATTAAAGGACAGGGCAGGAAAGTTCTGGAAGGATTTTATTTACTGGTTTGCAGGAAACGGAGCGGAGATCCCTTTCGGAAGAAGCTTAATCTACCGCTTTGCCCATGGGTCCGTCTTTTCGGCCATGGCCTTTGCCGGAGTGGAGGGCCTGGATTATGGCGTTGCAAAAGGTCTGGCTCTGGGGAATGTAAGGGAGTGGCTGAAACGGCCTGTTTTCGATGGGGAAGGGATTCTGTCCATTGGCTACGGATATCCCAACCTGTTCATGAGCGAACGGTACAATGCCCCGGGTTCCCCTTACTGGGCGTTTAAGACCTTTCTCATGCTGGCCCTGCCGGAAACCCATCCTTTCTGGCGGGCAGAGGAAAAGGTATTTCCTTATGAGGAGAAAAAACTCCTTCCCCATCCCCGCATGCTCATCACTCACGACAAATCCGGTCATGTGCTGGCATATCCCGCGGGACAGCACTGTATGGAACACGGAAACAGCAGGGCCAAATATGAGAAGTTCGTCTATTCCAACCAGTTCGGCTTCAGTGTTTCCAGAGGAACGGGGCTGGAAGACGGAGCTTTTGACTGCACCCTGGCGGTATCGGAAAGCGGTGAGAATTGTTACCGCATGCGGTATGGAACGGAAGAATCTGAAGTGACAGAGGAATTTGTGCGGACGGTTTACCGCCCCATGAAAGGCGTGCGGATCGAAAGCTTTCTTGTGCCTTTCGGGGCCTGGCATGTGAGGATCCATGAAATTGAAACAGATCGGGAAATCGATCTGGCGGATGGCGGCTTTTCCATAGGAATCGAGCGGTGCTTTACAGTGGTTTCCGGTAAGGAAAGCGGAAAATACACCTTTGATCAGATTGAGAAAAGGGAAAGAAGTGCGTTTGCCTGCTTTCCATGGGGAACCAGCGGAATTGTCAGTCTGGACGGCGGGGAAGCCGATGTCATTCCTTTGTTTCCCAACACCAATTTATTTTATAATATGACCGTTCTCCCTACGGTGAAAAAACGGCTCAGGCCGGGGAAGCATCAGATGATCACCTGTGTATTGGGGGATATGTCGCCGGAGGCCGGAAAATTATCCTCGGACATATGGGAAACCATGCCAAAGGTGCGGAGAAACGGAGAACACATGGAACTTGTCTTTGATGGAAAATGCATAACCATATAAGGAAGCTGAGGAAAAGAGAGATGGATTCTGAGTACTTTGACTTATTAAAAAGCTGGTGTGACAGTCTGATGTCCCTTCAGGTGACCCAGTTTCACCAGAAAGAGCTCTATGGAGGAATTATGTGCCCGTCCTGCGGCAGAATCCACGGCAGATGTGCGGATGCCATTTATCCGATGATGTACATGGCAGATGCTGCGGGAGATAAAATATACCTGGAGTGTGCCAAAAAGCTGTTTTGCTGGAGCGATAATCTGTATTGGAAAGAGGGCTATTATTATAATGATACCAACAGCAGCTGGCGCGGGATCACCGTTTTTTTCTGTATCCAGCTCGGGGAAGCTCTTTTGCGGCACGGACACCTTCTGGATGGGGAGACCAGGGAAAAATGGCTGGAAAGACTGGAAGCCACGGCCTGTTATTTAAAGGATCATATGGAAGAAATCGGAGGAAACATCAACTATCCGGTTGCCTGTGCCCATGCCATGGCTGTCGCCTCCCTGGTTCTTGGGGAAGAGACATATTCCCAAAAAGCAGGAAGCCTGGCCCGCAATGCCCTGCCCCATTTTACGGACGACGGTCTTTTGTACGGAGAGGGCAAATCAAGGCATGAAGTGAGCCCCAAAGGCTGCCGGCCAGTTGATCTGGGGTATAATGTGGAAGAATCCCTGCCGTCTCTTCTGTCCTATGCGGTTATGGAGGGGGACAAAGAGGCGGAGAAAAGGACGGTTCTGTCCATGAAACGGCATTTGAATTTCATGCTTCCGGACGGAGCCTGGGATAACAGCTGGGGGACCAGAAACAACAAGTGGACCTATTGGGGCAGCAGGACCTCTGACGGCTGTCAGTCCGGCTATGGCCTTCTGGCAGAGGAGATACCGGAATTTGCGGAAGCGGTAAGGCGCAATACCCGTCTTTTAAGGGAATGTACCCATGACGGCCTGCTTTATGGGGGACCCATGTATGCCAGTGCCGGAGAGCCCCCATGTGTCCACCACACCTTCTGCCATGCCAAGGCCCTGGCATCCCTTCTGGACCATGGCTGGAAGGAGAAGAAAATCACAACAGGAAAAATTCCTCTTCCCTCTGATTTCCGCAGAGGCGTGGAGGATTATCCTTCCGTCCATGTGAAATTGGCGGGCATTGGCCCGTGGAGAGCCACTATCTCTGATTACGATGTGGAATACAGCGAGGAAGGCCATGCTACAGGAGGAGCCGTCACTCTTTTGTGGCATCAAAAGCTGGGGCCCATTTTCGCCGGGACCATGGGACGGTATGAACTGATCGAGCCCAATAATATGCAGCTTCCCAGAAATTCCATACCCCGCTGCCAGACTCCCAGAATTGAAATTGAGGAGCAGGGCGTTATTTACCGGAGTATCAATGACAAACAAGCGTCCGCAGACTGCAGGGAGGAAAGCGAAACTCTCTGCGCCGCCGTATCCGGTACGATGAGAGACGGAAAGCAGCAGGGAAACATTCTCTTTAAGATAAACTATTTCTTTTTCCATGATTCTTTTGTTATTGAAGCATGGGCGGAGCAGGATGCAAAGCTCATACTGCCTTTCATAGCAAGGCCCCTGGTTTCCGGGAGAAATGAAAAAACTACGGATCGGATTGTAAAACGTTCCGGTGACGGAAAAATGCTTGAGCTTTTGCGTGATTCCGGCTGCAAGCTGAAGATCCTGGCAACAGATCCTCTTTTTGCTGCTGAGGACTGGCTTTTTCACCCGGTCGGCGGAATGCAGGCAGCAGAATGTGTCATGGAGCTGAAACGGAAGACATGGAGCCGGATCCTTTGCATGGTGGAAGGAGAAAAGGAAGGGGATGAAGATAATTGAAGAGAGTTTGGAGAAAAAATGTATTTTCGGTAATCCGCTGAGATATGGACCGCCATTCTGATCAGAGAAAATGTTTGATAAGTATTTTATCTGTTTTGGATTTGGAAACGCGGGTGTTGGGGAAGAAAAAAACGGGAGTCACGGAGGATGATATTTCAGGATCCTGCAAAAGAATGAACAGAAGTGAAACGCTCTGATGATGAAACTCAGGGGTGTATGCGGTATTGTATTTTATTAATGTAGGGATTTCCCTGCCGGTTAAGGATCTGGAAATTAAAAATTGTGCGTCAAAAACAGAAAATGAAAATAAATAGTGAAAAAAGTAAAAAAAGTGTTGACATTTGTCGCCTGCCTTGGTATTATATAACTCGCCGCCGAAAACAGCGGTAGGATTTCTTCTGAAAACACATCGAGAATTGATGAAAAAGTTTGAGAAGAAATGGAAAAAAATGGTTGACAAAAACAACCGGAAATGATATCCTATATAAGTTGCTG
>JBCLPO010000038.1:0-22237 GCA_041223105.1 Lachnospiraceae bacterium 54-53 | reverse complement strand
GCACTCTGCATATTTGTCACCTCACCGCAATTATATAACTTTTATGCAGCAAAATCAACTAACTCTGGAAAGAACCGATCACAAACTCTTACTTGGTGAAGTAACACTCAATTATGACGCACTTACCGTAACACGTGAAAATGAAGAAATAAGACTGCCGCAAAAAGAATTCTATCTTTTATTTAAACTGCTCTCATACCCTAATATTATTTTCACCCGCTTACAGCTAATGGACGAGTTATGGGGTATGGAAACCGAAACCAACGACCACACTCTAAATGTTCATATCAATCGTCTACGAGAGAAATTTCGTGACTGGACAGAGTTTGAAATTGTTACAGTACGCGGTCTGGGATATAAGGCTGTAAGAAAAATATGAGACGGTTAATAAATTTTTCTAAAAAATGGAGCCTTACTCTCTCTTTGATATTATTTGTTTTTGCCATTATGATGGCAACATTCATTTTAATAGGTGTGATAATAGGAGTTCTCTATTACACAGGAATTATTTCATTTAGGGACCTTAAAAGTATAGACCTTTTTGAACATAACCTTTTTGATCTGATGATATTACTCTGCGTCTTACTTGGAATGGCGCTTACTCTTTTATTCAGCAGAAAAGCGCTGAATCCCATCCGTAAGGTAATCGAAGCCATCCATAAGGTAGCTCAGGGTGATTTTAACGTACAAATAGAGTTAAAGGGTATCGGAGAACTGGAGGAACTATCGCAGAGCTTCAACAAAATGACACATGAACTATCATCCATCGAGACACTTAGAAATGATTTTGTTAATAACTTTTCCCATGAATTTAAAACACCAATCGTATCTATGAGAGGATTTGCCAAGCTGCTAAAAGATGAAGATCTTAGTGAAGAAGAAAGATGGGAATACCTTGATATTATTATTGCGGAATCAGAAAGGCTGGTCCAGCTTTCCGCCAACGTCCTAAACATGTCAAAATATGAAACCACTGAAATCATTACAGACAAATCCTCTTTCAGACTGGATGAACAAATCCGGAGGGTTATTCTGCTGATGGAATCAAAATGGACCCGGAAAGAACTTTCCGTCAATATCGAAATGGAAGAGGTGATTTTTAAAGGAAATGAAGATTTCACACAGCAGATCTGGATTAATCTTTTGGATAATGCAATCAAATTCTCTTATCAGGGAGGGTTGATCAGCCTGAATCTCGCAAACGAAAAAAACGGTATTAGCTTTACCATTGAAGATGATGGTCCAGGAATGGATGAGCAGACAAAAGCACATATCTTTGATGAATTTTATCAAGGCGATACATCTCATTCCACGGCCGGAAACGGCCTTGGTCTTGCAATTGTTAAAAGAATTGTTGAGCTATGTGGCGGTATAATAAAAGTGCAAAGCGAACTTGGAAAAGGCAGTTCATTTATGGTCTTTTTACCAAATGATAAAAAATTAAAAATTTAAAGCGAATAAAGGGTTCCGGCTGAAGAAACAGCCGTTTCAGAGTTGAATAGGATTGAAAAAATGGACAGGTTAGCACCGGTGCTGTGGTCTCTCAAATCCATTCACAGTTGGATATCTATTTAAAGAACAATTAACATAATTATAAGGCTTTCCGGGCTGTCAGAAAGCAATACTCCTTGACGTGCCATTAATCTGCAAATACAAGTAAGGGTGGAGTATAAAAAAAGACTTCACCCCCAAACCAAAGACATATCTTATTTCAGTTTTTCGAGTTTACACAGACTTTGAAACAGGCGGGGGTGATTCATATCAGGAAAAAAATCTGGTCTCTAGATAATCTAGCTTGTTTTAATTATTATTCAAATATTCTCCACGCTACAATAAAATTATTCTTCCACCAGTTGGACCGCTTCCGATAAACCACTTTTCCGTTGCCTGAAGAGGCATCAATTACAGTCCCTCCCTCTGCCGCAATACCCATATGACCTTTTTCCACCACAATATCTCCCGGTCTGATTTCATTATAATTGGATATTCGCTTGTATTTCCCAATACTTCTCCAACCGCTTGAGGTCAGATAGCTCTGTCTTACACCAACCTGATTTA
Source organism: Lachnospiraceae bacterium 54-53 (assembly GCA_041223105.1). Lineage (GTDB taxonomy): Bacteria > Bacillota > Clostridia > Lachnospirales > Lachnospiraceae > Lacrimispora. The sequence continues at coordinate 20,179 of JBCLPO010000038.1, read as the reverse complement.
GACTCCAGTACACAAAACCAGAACAGTCAAAAGAATTGGGTCCCTTTGAACCCCAGACATATTTTGATCCGACCTTTGAAGCTGCAATATCAATAAGTGCCTTCACACTCCCACTTACAGTACCTCCACCGCTATTACCGCCTGTTTCCAAAGCAGAAACTGCCCCTGTCTTAACCATAACTGCCTTATCACCAGAGAGAGCGGAAAGCGTCTGAATCCCTACTGAACCATCTACTGTCAAATTGTTATTGGCTTGAAAAGTTTTCACTGCCTGTTCGGTTATTTCTCCAAAGTAACCCGTTGCATTGGCTGAAGATAAATAGCCTGATTTACTTAATAGCTCCTGAACTCTTTTTACGTTTTCTCCCTGTTCTCCCAGTACCAGTCCATTTGGCCTGGCAGCACTCTGTTCAAGTGCAATTTTTGTGGAGGGACCCAGGTATCCATCAACAACCAGATCATTTCTTGACTGAAACTGTTTGACTGCCATAACTGTATCTTTTCCATAATTTCCGTCTGGTATGGTTGTTAGGTATCCTAATACTTTTAGACGATTCTGAGCAGAAAAAACCACATCGCTTTTCTCTCCATAAGTAAGAAAATCTGGTTTTATTTCTTCGCTGTAAAGCAGATTGATTGTCTGCCTGCCTACTTTCCCATCCACAGACAATTGGTTAAGCTCCTGCAGTTTGATAACTGCTTTTTCTGTGGCTTCGTTAAAATCACCATTTATTTCTTCCTTAACCGAAAGATACCCCAGCTCATAAAGTCTGTTTTGTATCCGCTTCACGTCTTCCCCGGAAATACCCAGGGAAACTGCATAATATTTCGCTTCCTGTGAGAAAATTGCAGTCATTGTCTCCGGTCCTGCAACCCCGTCCTGAATAAGATCATTCTGCCTTTGAAATATTTTTACCGCATTAGCTGTGACAGGACCATAGAATATGGTTGGTTCATCATTTTCCATAAATCCCAGTTCCATCAACCGTTCCTGTAATTCTGCTACATAAGGATGTTCCGTACCTTCTTTTATATTTTCCGGTACTGGATTTGATTCTTTATCGTTTTCTTCTGCAGTTTTAGTTGATTCGGTCTCTGTTTCCAGCTTTAAGGATATCTCATTCTCCGGCAGGGCCGCAGCTTCGTTTACCTGTTCTGGCTTCAAAAGGGGATTCACTTGATTGTATAAAGAAGTACCGTATATAACTGCTAATAACGCAGTAACCGAGAGCAGGATAACCGCTCTTTTATATTTTTTAATGATTTTTATCATTGTTGTATCTCAATTCCTTTCTGCTGTTTATTCAGCTCCCGGTCCTATAGCCTGCGGTCCGCTACCTGCAGTTTCTAATTCCGGTGGGATTACAGTAGATTCGGTCGTCTGCTCCAATGGTTGGGATTCCATTATATTTCTCATATCCTCCTGTAACGCCTGATCATCAGCTGTCTGTTTCTCACCGGCGCTTTGCTCCGCAGAAATTTCTTCCGCAACTTCTTTCGTCTCTGCCGGGATAACTGTTCCTGATGAATTTCTTTTTACCAGACCTGGCTTCCCTTTATAAGTACTGGTATGAAAATAAACCTCTTTTACTACGATCCCATCCTTTGATGTTATCAAATAGGTTTTCCAGGTTGTGCCTTTTATCCCTTGTGTCACTACCACTTCCTGATCCAGCTGCAAAGTCTGATCTTCCTCGTAATTAGGCTTCGGAGGATCATATTCTTTTACTTTCTCGGATCGCATAGATATGGTTACACCTTTCTCCAGAATCGGCCTTGCAATTATGGAAATAGTTATTTTCTTATCCTTAAATACAGCGCGTAGTGCCACTGATGTATTATCTTTATTAACAAAACAAAGATCAGGACCGCTGTAACCATCATAGCTTACCATTGCATCCTCTCCGGGTATCACATAAGATGGCTCAAAGCTATGAGGATGTCTTTCTGTTGTTGCAATTCCTGAAAGTATAATTGCATTATAAAGGGTGGATGAAACCTGGCATACACCTCCGCCCGGTTCCTCAACAAATTCTCCATTTCTATAAGCCCCGGCCGGTTTATATCCGCGCTCTATAGTACGGTTCCCGGTAGTTTTGTTAAAGGAAAACTCTTCTTCCGGAAATATCACCAGGCCATCTAAGGCATTTACTGCAAGTTTAATATTATTGTTTCTATTTTCATTATCCGTAGCAATCGTTGTAAATGTTCCGATGACCTGATATTCTTCCTTTGCCTGAGATGCTGTTAAAGATGGAACCTCTTCTCTTACTTCGGCCTCAACGACTCCCTCAAGGTTTTTTTGCGTTACCATACGCATAATGTCTTGAACTGTTTTTTCTTCATCAATCAGGATTCCATTCTCACCTTCCAAATATATCCATCTGTTGTTTTCATTGTCACGTCCGGTTAATTGAGCATTTACAGGCTTTTTATTCCATTTAGAGGCAGCTTCTGCCACCTGACGCTTTACGCTTTCTTCAGCATCTGCCATATCCAAAATATATTCACCGCCCTCTGCCTGTGTATAGATACGATCAAGAAGTTCATCAATCATCTCAGGCAACGGATTTATTAGTGTAATTGTCTGCTCTTTGTATTTAAGTCCAAGATTCCACGAATACAAATCCAATAATTTTTTCTTAGCTTCCTTTCTATCCAAATCTGTAAGGGAAATATTATCAACTTTTATTTCTTTTAAATTTTTCGTAACCGTTTCTTCCTCGATTCTGTTTCTTTTACTTTGCTGCTCAACTTTTAGAACCGTTTCTTCCGGTTTTTCTTTCCCCTTTGAAATAAAGGATAATAAAAAAACTACTAATCCAATGGAAATAGCTCCAAAAATCACAGTTTGCACAATAATCCAAACTGCACGCTCTGACCTACGGCCTTTCATGTTATTCTGCTTTTTTTTTCTATTTCTGCCATCATATTGGCGCATAATCCACTCTCTCCCTCATTCTACCTTTGGTGATTTACAGACTAGTTTTTAATTTATCAAAAAAATATGGTGATTTTATGGAGATAAAAAAAGCAACGTCAATAATCAAATGACGATGCTTTTTCTGTACAGTAATATTAAGGCTGTGTATTCACAGTCCCGGTAATATCTGGTAATTCATTTGTATTGAGCAATTTTACGTCAACAGATCCATCAGAAGAATTAACTATGTACTTCTTTACCTGAGGTAAAATCTTTTCAAAAGTTTCCAGAAGCAACCTGTATTTCGTAGTGTCCTGAGTATAAATCTGACTGTTATTGCGATATTCCGTTAGCATGCTGTTAAATTTATCCGTATCACCAATTGCTTTGTTAACTGCCTCCGCTTTGTAAGCTTCAGCTTCGGATACCTGCGCCTCAGCCTTACCTCTTGCCTCGGGGATCAGACTGTTATAATAGCCCTTTGCCTGGTTTATTTCTTTTTCCTTATCCTCCTTTGCCGCATTTACATCGAGAAACGACGCTGCCACAGCTTCCGGCGGATTGATATTTTGTATATTAAATGCCGTAATTTGTATACCAGACGCATAGCTGTCCAGAGTTCTCTGAACTTCCTGAATCACAAAATTCTGGGCCGCAACTTTTTCCTTGCTCAGAATATCATCCACAAACATATTGGAAATCAATTCCACCAAAGCCGCCTCTACACTCCTTCTGACTAACTGTTCCTTATCACTGTTAACATTATATAAAAATGCCGCTGCATCTTTGACTTTATAATGAACAATTGCTTCAGATGCTATGATATTTTCATCACCTGTAAGCAGCTGTATGGCCTGTGGACTGTCTTCCTGGTGCATATGCTCTGGAAGACTCAAGCCTACATCTGCACGCCTGACCTCGGATACATTCACTTTCTGAACCTGATCAACAGGACTTGGCAAGCGGTAATGGATTCCTTCTGTCACTGCCGTAGGAATCACTGCACCAAATCTGCGAATAACTGCCTGTTCTCCCGGATTTACCACATAAATTCCTGTCAGCAGATAGATAATCGCGATTCCCAAAAACAGGGTTACAGCCGCCTTTTTCGGATTAATATGCCCAAATGCCTTTTTTATATCGTCCAGGGCAGAAGGCTTCTTTTTTTTATTTCCATTTATGATCTGCCGTCTGTTTTTCCATATAACCTTCCATTTAATGAGAAACAGACGAAAAAGCTTCCTTTTTTCTTTATTCTTTTTTTCCGGAGTATTGATCAGTTTATCATCCATTCTAATATCTCCCCCTAATTTGAGTCCGGATTCCCGCTTAAATATTTCAATATTTCTGCCGTGGAAGGAAGAATAAGCGTGGTATTCCCATCTATGGTTTTTTCGTAAGTCTCCAGAGTTCTGATAAACTCATAAAAGTCAGGATCTTTCTGGAAAGCCTCTCCATATATCCGGATTGCTTCTGCATCACCGCTTCCCTTGATCTGCTGAGCCTGTTTATATGCTTCCGACAAAATAATCTGCTGTTCCTTTTCTGCATCGGCCCTGATTTTTGCTGCCTCTTCGCTTCCCTCGGAGCGGTACTTTTTCGCCATCTGTTCCCGCTCTGCTTTCATACGGTCATATACACTTTGCTTGTTGGATTCAGGAAAGTTCAGGACTCTAATTTTGGCGTCAATGACTTCAATTCCATACTCTGAAGCTCTTGCTTTCGCATAGGTCACAGTATCAGCTAGCATCGTATCAAGCTTTAACTGCTCCTTATCTGTGTTTACCAGCTCTTCCAGATTATATTTGCCAAGTTGTATGCCAAGGCTTGAGGAAAATACGTCTGAAAGCCTAGCCTCTGTTCCAGCCTTGTCCTTTACCGTTTTCATAAATGTAACCGGCTCTGTGATTTTCCATGTGCCATAATAATCAATTGCCACGCTTTTTTTATCTAACGTCAGCAATTCAAGGGAATCAGCCTGATAAATCTGGACCCTTTTATCCAGTTTCCGCACCGATTGGAGAGGATCTGGCAGCTTTATTCTTATTCCTGCTTCGTCTATGGTTGCTACAGGATTACCAAACTGTGTAACCACTGCATATTCAGTTACATCTACCTTATATACAACCAGAGTCACAAAAAAGAGCGTCACTGCCATAGTGATACCAGCCATTATTTTTTTATTTGCCTTGCGCTTTCCTGCTGAATGATTTTTTTCCATTAATCCTCTCCTCCTGATGTTTTCCTGTTTAAATTTGAAATCCATAATTCTGCATTATCGACTCTTACATTTCCCCCCAACAGTATTTTCTGGACATTTGGCAAGATTTTATCCATTGTTTCCATATACATTCGGAACTCGTTCACTCCCCTTGAAGCAGAATAAGCCGCCTGCTTTTCGGTAAATGACACGGCATCGCCTTCCGCATTTTTTATTTTCTGTTCCTTATATCCCTGCGCTTCAGCAACCTGTTTATATGCATCCGCATTTGCCTGCGGGATTATGGTATTCTTATAGGCCGCAGCTTCATTCATATAAACAGCCTTATCCTGCCTCGCACTGGCCAGATCCTGAAAACTGGCCTTCACAGCTTCCGGAGGAGATACATCTATCAGCTGGGTTCCCACAATTACGATGCCGGTTCCATTGGTATCCATCATTTTCTGAAGCAATTCCTCAGCCTCTGTCTCCACAGCTGACTTCCCCTCCGTCAGCAGCCAGTCAACTTTACTCCGTCCGACGATTTCACGTATACCGGTAGTAGCACCTGCCTTTACAAGGCTTTCCAGCTCTGTAACATTCAACGCATAAGAGATTGGATCCATTACTTTATAATGAACTGTCATATTCACATTCACTAAATTGGTATCACCCGATAATAATTCCAGGCTCCCTGTTTCCAATTTCTGAATCATATCCTTTTTAACCAGAGTTACCTGATCAACCGGGGCCGGTATACGATAGTGCAATCCCGGAGTCACTTCATCATCTACAACTTTCCCGAATCTGCGAACGATTCCAACTTCATCGATATCTACTATATAAACTCCGGATAATACAAAAGCTGCAACCAGAGCGCAGGAAATCCATGCATACATTTTTTTACTTCCATGCAGTATTCCATGAGAATGTCCTTCTTGATTCTGTTCCTCCTCAGGATGCAAAAGTAGTTTCAGATTGGAAACCAGAATTTCATATCCGGAAATCATTAAAAGAACCATTGCAACAATAGCTGCCATCTTGTCTAAACTATTCATGCCAAACAGTGAGCCGATAATTCCAACAAGCACTGCTATGGAGCAATACATATCCATCTTGGAATGATATCCATCCGCTATCAGACTTTGTGAGCCGGTCTGTTCTCCCACATAAATTTTATATCTGGCCATGAAATAATTAATGATCACTCCGACAAAGGCCCCGGCAGCCACAAAAGGAACGTAACGCAGTTCGGCCCTTGCGCCATCCAAGGCATCTGCCAGAATCTCAAATCCCATATAAAATATGAAGACCGATACGAAAACCGCAAGTATGTTTTCTATCTTATTTACAGCCTTATTCCACTTTCTGGCTCCCAGTCTGGCAACCATAAGTCCGATAAAAACAATGGAAGACACAAAAACATCCGTCAATGAATGCCAGGCATTTGCCTCCAGCCCGATGCTTCCAGATATTCTGGCAAGAAAAAAACGTAGTAAAATTAAAACAATGTTAGCGATTATTGTTATAAAGATGGTTTTTTCTTTTCTTCCCATGTGCTTAACCTCTCCTTCAGCAAACTGCGCAACGTCTTATCATAAATTGTCAGCTTTGCTTTTTCTAATATTTTCTTCTCCATCTGCTTCTCCAGTTCTATGTGACTCTGCTCTTTTATATGTGCAGCAATTTCTTCCGCCGACTCTTCATAAGTCCTTATCCTGCTCTCCTCTTTTTCTCTTACCTTAACAATATAAAGTCCACCCTGACTTTCAATGACAGGGCTTATTTCATCCGTTTTTAATGAAAAGAAACTGGAATCCAGTTCCGGTGCCAGATACCCCTGATAAAACCAGTCTTCTATTTCACCTCCGGCCTCAGCCGTCCCGTCCTCCGAATACTGCTTAGCGACCTGTGCAAAATCTGTCCCCTTATCGATGAGTCCCATCGCTTCTTTTGCCTTCTGCCTTGCCTGATCTTTTTGTCCTTCCGTACTTTTTATCCAGATAAGACTTAATTTAATCCTTGCAGGTATCTGAAACTGGCTTTTGTTTTTTTCATAGTATCCCTTTTTTTCTTCTTCTGAAGCTTCTTCTAATTTCTCATCGACTTCTTCCTTATGCATCACCTGGGAAACATATTGTATTTTTAGCTCTTCAAATTCATGCTGCTTATCTGAATCCCCACTTAGGTCACCTGTTTCTTCTAGAAGAAGCTCTTTTGCAATCAATTGCTCCAGCAGTTCCTTTTTATTATCAAAATTATTCAAAGATTTTTGGTACTCTGTAGGAAGCTCTTTAAACTCCGTATAAAAATCCCCCAGCGTATAACGCTTACTGTGAACACTAAACAGAGCCTCATCCTTTTTCAGTGTATATTGCCGATCCATGGCCTGACTCAGCAGCATTTCCTTTATTTCTGCTTCCACCTCATCAAGCGTCTGCGTCCCGGCCTCTGAAACAGCTTCCATTTTTATAATACTATATGTACCGTCTTTGTTAGCTACAGAATCACTTATCTCTCCCTTACTCATTGGGGATACCGTAGTTTCCAGAAGGCTGCCGCTTCCGGATATTTCCACAGTCAGAGCATTTTCTTTTCCATCTATTGCATATATTTCTGCAACTTTTTCAAATGTCTCACCGGACTTTAGTTTTTTTACTGCCTCTGATGCTTTGGCACTGTTTTCAATCCTTATTTCCTTTACTGAAGCCGATGGATCTTTTCGATACTGGTCCGGATTTTTCTGATAGTACTCCAGAATTTCCTCTCTTGCAGGCTCTGAAACCTTCAGTAAATCAAAATCAACCTGTAAACCCGCAGACTCTTTCAGCTTGTTGATATAATCCGGAAAGTATTCTTCATCCTTTTTAGCGAGCAGAATACTTCTGATTTCTTCTTCCACTTCGGAAAGTCCCCGGTCTTTATAGGTTTCTTTATTCTTATCGTAATACTGCTGGATTTCCCATTTGGAGACAGAGTCAGAAGTTATATTCTCCTGATGGATTTTATTAAGCAGCTCCTTTACGCTTTCATCACCGATGAGGTCCTTTATTCCGTGCTGCACCTCTTCCCTGGCTGTGATTCCTTCACTTTCCGCCCACTCCAGAATAATCTGCTCGACCGCCATCATCTGCACCGCATAACGGTATTCTTCCAGACTGTCAACCGGATGCTGCTCGCAAGGCTCATCAGGGCCGCATTTGGAATGATCATATCCATGAGTGTCACAAACTGTATGTTCCTGGCTCCGGGTCCCTTCCATTGCTATGAAATCAATCAGCTGGGAAACCGTAAGATTTTTTCCATTATATGAAGCCACTGCTTCCGGAACAGGCGGCTCAGGTTCGAGAATGCGGAGAATCAGATAGCACGATATCCCTAATGCTGCCATCAAAACCGCTGCCAAAACAAGCTTTCTTCCCCACCTTTTCCATGGTTTCCCCCGGCCTTTCCAAAGAGCTGCAGGTCCGTCTGAATCCATACCGTCCGGATTATCCGGCAGATTCCACGGTTCTTTCCCATCCGATTCCGTTTTCTTCTTTCCTTGCCGAAATCCAACCGCATGAAAGAAATCCCTTAGAGCCGATCCTTCATCCTTATCGGAATTTTTTGAGTCCTGGTTTTTATCATCCTCCATAATTATCCTCCTCATTTTTATTACCAGATATTGGAATCTTATTAAATTTTTATGGGGATTTTATGAAGAATGATATAAAATTTTAAAGCCGGAATTATTGCGGCAAAATTATTGTAAATACAGTGCCAAGCCCTTTCTGACTTTCTGCAAAGATGTTTCCTCCATGATTTTCAATTATGGCCTTTGTAATCGATAATCCGATTCCCATACCTCCTGTTTTCTTGCTTCTTGATTTGTCTACCCGGTAAAACCGGTCAAACAGATGGGGCAGTTCTTCTTCTGGAATACCAATTCCGCTATCTGACACAATAATTTGTATTTGTTTTCCCCTACTCCGGTATTCCACAGAAATATGCCCACCCATTGGCGTATAAGCCAACGCATTGGAGATAAGATTTACCATGCACTGCTTTAATCGGTAAAAATCTGCATATACCTGCGTTGCCTCAGGCATTATCATAAAGAGATTAATCTGCTCTTCTTTCGCCTTTATTTCAAAATCACTAAATACGGATTTGCATAAATCCCGAAATTCAAACTTTGATTTGTCCAGAGTCTGCTTCCGGTTCTCCAGATCGTACAATTCCTTAAGCTGCTCAACAATCCCGACCAGGCGTAAAATCTCTCCGTGGCAGCTTTCCAGACGGTCCGTCGTGGCTTCCCATACACCATCGATCATTGCCTCCATATGGCTTTGCAGATTCGTTAAAGGGGTACGAAGCTCATGAGCCACATCCGATGTAATCTGGCGTTTCTGCTTTTCTTCCATTTCCAGCGCTTTCGACATTTCATTAATGGATTCAATCATTTTATCCGTTTCTACCACGGGAGAGCGCTTTTCTGCCTGGACACCGTATTCTCCTCCTGCTATTCTCTGAGCCACATCAATTACGTTTGTAATTGGTTCTGATACGGCCCGGGCTATCACAACTCCTAAAACTATCACAATAAAAAGGGCTGCTCCCCCTATAAACACAAGAGATTTATTTAAATCCCTAAGCAATTCCAGTTCATCATCATTTAATGAATACGGACCATAATAACCTATCTTTAATGTTCCGGTAACTGCCCCCTCATTTTTCAACGTATAGGTGTCCTCTAAATAGCTCCCTTTAAAATTAGGATATTTTTTATGCATAATATTTTCGGCATGCTGAAGTACCATTTTACATTCTTCCGCTCTGTGACTTTTTATATCCCAGTCGATTTCTCTATTGGTTGTCTGGACATGTATGATAATACCATTCTGCAAAGCAGCATAACCAATGAGCTCAAGCCCTTCCATATCATATAAACCGGATTTCGGATCATATAGCTGATCTATTTGAGTCATAATCTGTTCAATTTGGTTTTTTTGTTGTTTTTTGGCATATTGTTCAAAAATTTTATCCGCTGTGAAATTAAATAAAAGGCTCAATGCGAGAACAATGAGCAATGCAATAACAGAATATGACACAATAAGGGTATTTTTTAAAGTCCTTTTCATAGCTCTATACCGGCAAATTTATAGCCCATACCGTGGACTGTGAGAATATAAACCGGTTTTCTCCTGTCGTCCTCGATCTTCGTCCGAATGCTTTTTATATAGGTATCAATACTTCTGTCATAGCCGTCAAAATTATCATCTAATGCATACGTAATAAGTTGTTCTCTGGTGAATATCCGGTTCGGTGCTTTAGCAAGTGTCACAAGTATCTTGTATTCTGTAGGGGTTAGTCCTGCTTCTTTTCCCCGCACCTTAACATCCCCGTTTTGAAAATCTATTACCAAATCTCCCCTGTTATAGGAAAAAGGAATCCCGGTGAGCTGATCACTTTCCACTCTTCTTAAAACTGCCTCGATCTTTGCCACTACCGTTCTTGGGCTGAAAGGCTTGAATATATAATCATCTGCCCCCACCTTTAGCCCTTTAATCAAATCATATTCCTCCGTCTTTGCTGTCAGCATGATAATCGGCACCCGGGAATGCATCCGAATCATCTGACAAACCTGTTCACCCATAATATCCGGGAGCATCAGATCAAGTAAAATCAGTGAAACATCATTGTCCCTAAACAGTTCCATCGCCATTGATCCGTCATAAGCACATAAAATATCATAGCCTGCTTTTCCTAAATATGCCTGTAATACTTCCACTATTTTCTCTTCATCATCCACTATAAGTATTGTTCTATGTTTCCTCATGCCTTAGCTCTCCTTTATTTTTTATTATGCCCATGCTTTTTCGATTAATATATAATTCGCCTTATCGAAAGAATGGGTTTATAAGTCACCGGAGATACCTTTATCCCATCTTCTGGAGTACTCGCATGAACCAATTGATTTTGTCCCATATAAATTCCTATATGGCCCTCATAAGACACCAGATCACCCGGCTTTGCATTCTCGATTCCATCTACGGTTTTTCCTGATAATCCTTGTTCACTGGATGTCCTTGGAAGAGAAATTCCAAACTGTTTGTATACACTCATGACAAATCCTGAACAATCTGCACCTTCTGTCAGACTCGTTCCTCCGTATACATACGGATTTCCTATAAATTGAGAAGCAAATGCAACTACTTGTTCCCCTATATTTAATGACTGCCCATCTTTTAACAAGATATCCGGACCTTCTTCACCAGTGGTATTCAGCGCTGTCTCTAACGGAGGTTTTTCCACAATCGGTATCTCCTTATGTATGTCATCAGCTACTTCCAAAGATATATTTGCTTTTGCCTGAACCATAAAGCAATCTGCCGAAATCAGTAATATTAACCCCAGCGTTACAACCGTATTTTTGCTTTTTCGCATCTTCAGTATCTCCCTCTATTTTCACAGACCTATAAATCATAACAATTTTGCTGAAATTCAATTGCTATGATTTATGGCTCTGCTTCATTAACCCGTCAAGAATCTTTATCCTTTATATGTTTAAATATTTATTAAAAACCTCCCATATGTAAAAATTAATTAACATTCTACATTTAGTAAAACGATAATTTCTATTGCAAAAAATTTTGATAATAATTGAAATAGAATTTAAATTTGTAAATAATGATATCAAAATATTATGGGAATAATATGGGAATGAAGAAAAAATATTATACAAATAAAAAAAGGATTTCAACCATATTAAAATTCCATTATACCAATAAATCAGTAAAGCCAAGAAATATGCTGCATGGCAGTATAAGCGCCCGATTTAACTGCAAAAATTATGTTACCAGCACCTCATCATAAACGATGAGGAAATTCTGTCCTTTTCGCATAAAAAGTCTTCTTATAAAATGATAACAAAGTATAAAAGCCAGGAGCACACACTCCCGGCTTTTATACTTTTCTAATAGAATACGAGTTTCATAAGCAACGTCTGTAACCTAGTACTATTCCAGATCCTATTCCAGATCCTTGACATTAAGCATGCGAATTGCATTCAGGATTGCAAGGATAGCCACGCCTACGTCTGCAAAGATGGCTGCCCACATGGATGCCATACCGATAGCCCCCAATACAAGAACCACACCTTTCACAATTAACGCGAAAGAAATATTCTGCTTTACAATGCGCAGTGTTTTCTTGGAAAGCTGAATGGCTGTGGCAAGCTTAGAGGGCTCATCGGTCATAATAACGATGTCGGCTGCTTCAATTGCCGCATCCGAACCCAGACCACCCATAGCAATACCAATATCAGCTCTTGCAAGCACAGGTGCGTCATTAATACCATCACCCACAAAGGCAAGCTTTCCCTTGGGGGATTTCTGTTTAAAAAGTTCCTCCACCTGCCCGACCTTATCCGCCGGAAGCAGTTCAGTATATACCTTATCCAGACCAAGCTGACCGGCAACCTTTTCCCCGATTTTTTTGGAATCTCCGGTAAGCATAACAGTCTGACGGATATGTGCAGCTTTCAGCTCCTGGATTGCCCGTGCGGCATCCTCTTTCACTTCATCAGCAATGATGACATACCCAACATAGCGTTTGTCAACTGCAACATGTACGACCGTTCCGATGATATCTTCCGGTTCGATAAAGGAGATCTCCAGCTTTCTCATCAGCTTGACATTACCGGCAGATACAAATTTTCCGTCTACATGTGCTGTCACGCCGAGCCCGGAGATTTCTTCAACATCTGCAATTCGGGCAGCATCAATTTCTTTCCCATAGGCTTTCCTGAGCGAAAGAGAGATGGGATGGTTGGAATAGCTTTCGGCATAGGCAGTCAGCTCCAGCAGTTCATCTTCCCCAAATTCCTGAGGTACTACTTCTTGAACTTTAAAGATACCCTTTGTCAGCGTACCAGTTTTATCAAATACAACAACCTCTGTTTGGGCAAGAGCTTCCAGATAGTTACTTCCTTTTACCAAAATCCCGCGCCGTGATGCTCCACCGATGCCGCCGAAGAAGCTGAGCGGAATCGAAATTACCAACGCACAGGGACAGGAAATCACCAGGAAGATCAGTCCGCGATAGACCCAATCTCGGAAAGTTGCTCCCGGCAATACCAGTGGAGGAATCACTGCCATTAGTACTGCAATAATTACCACGATAGGGGTATAATAGCGGGCAAACTTGGTAATAAAGTTTTCTGAGTTAGATTTTTTGGTGCTTGCGTTTTCTACCAAATCAAGAATTTTGCTTACGGTGGATTCCCCGAATTCCTTGGTAACACGGGCGGTCAGCAAACCATTAATATTGATACACCCACTGAGCAGGCTGTCGCCCTCTGACACTTCACGGGGCAGGGACTCGCCGGTCAGTGCCGAAGTATCTACTGTGGAGCTGCCCTCTGTTACAATGGCATCCAGTGGAACTTTTTCTCCCGCCTTGATGACAATAATATCATCAATCTGAACATCGTCTGGGTCTACCTTTTCCAGCTTATCTCCCCTCTGAACGTTGGCGTAATCTGGACGGATATCCATTAAGCTGGCAATGGATTTGCGCGATTTGTCAACCGCATAGCTCTGAAACAGCTCACCCACCTGATAGAACAGCATGACTGCGACACCCTCAGCAAAATCACCTACAATAAAAGCGCCTACAGTCGCAATACTCATCAGAAAGTTTTCGTCAAATACCTGCCCTCGCAAAATATTGCGGACAGCACGCCAGAGTACATCGCCGCCAATAATGACGTAAGCAATCAGAAATATGCCAAGGGACAAAATATTATTATCTGTTTTATATAGAATTCCCGCTACATAAACAATAGTGCCAACCAGTATTTTCAACAGCCGTTTTTGGTTTGATGTCAGTTTCATATGCTAAGCCTTCTTTACAACAACATCCGGCTCAAGCTTTTTCACAATTCCCTTGGCCTGTTCAACGATACGCTCGAAGCCGACATCATCACCCTCAATTACCATCTTTGTGGTCATAAAGTTAACAGTCGCAGAGGTAACGCCGGACAAAGCCGCAACCTGCGTTTCAATTTTGGCTGCGCAATTCGCACAGTCCAGACCTTCAAGCTTGAATGTTTTTTTCATGTAAATACCTCCTGATTGATTTTTAGATAAAACTTTGCTACAATAACAGTTGAGTAAATTTTCAACTGTTGCATTCATTATAGTTGAGTGTATGCTCAACTGTCAAGGGCTATTTGAATATTTTTTTATTTTAGATTTAAACTTTATAAAAAGAATAAAAAAGAAGGTGAAGTGCAATGATAAAAAAAGAAGAATTGATTTGTGACTGCGATGTCATTCATGCAGATGTTGTGGAAACGGTAAAAACGAAAATGCCGGAAGAAAACGAATTATATGATCTATCTGATTTCTTTAAGGTTCTCGGAGACAGCACAAGGTCAAAAATTATCTGGGCACTGGATGAACATGAAATGTGTGTTTGTGATTTAGCGGCGTTACTCAATATGACTAAATCAGCTATCTCTCATCAATTACGTGCTCTGCGTGAAGCCAATCTGGTCATAAACCGAAGAGAAGGAAAAAATGTATTTTATTCTCTTGCAGATGATCATATAAAGCAAATTTTCGAGAAGGGACTGGAGCATATTCGAGAAAAAAAACCGGAAGAATAACTATTGACCGAAAAACTATAACCAGGACCTAACGAGAGGGGGGATCGTTGATTCGATCCCCCCTCTCATTTTTATAAAATATTGTAATAGCCGTTGACATTTGAGTATCTATTCAACTATAATACAGTTGAACAAGTGCTCAACTGTTTATTGTTCATAGACGGAAGCCTCTTATACCACAGGAACAAACATAATACACAGATTCATAAACTGTTGTCAAACACTGTGTTCTGCCTGAAACAGCAAAGCTGCAGCAGATGGTAAATCATATTTTACTCTTTGGCAGATGACCATGTAATGGATACTTTATTACAAGATTTTAAACACATAAACGATGGAAAGGATGGAAATGAATATGGGACACAATCATGAACACTCCCACGACCATGAACATGAGCATGGAGGCGGAGACTTTAACAAAACGAAAATCATACAATTGGTATCGGGTATTTTTCTGTTTGGAATAGGCCTGGTGCTGAAAAAAGCTTTCCCGGAAGTAGCTGCTTACCATTTTGCCGCTTTTGCACTCAGTTATTTAATTCTGGGCGGAGAAGTGGTTCTGCGGGCACTGAAAAACATTACCAAGGGTCAGATCTTTGACGAAAACTTTCTGATGAGTGTTGCTACAATTGGTGCTTTCGCAATCGGGGATATTGCGGAAGGCGTTGCGGTAATGCTGTTCTATCAGGTAGGTGAATATTTTCAGGATGCGGCAGTGCGCAAATCCAAAAAGTCTATTACTTCTTTAATGGATATCCGTCCCGATTATGCTAACCTCAAGCGTGGAAACAATACGGAAAAGGTTGCGCCTGACACTGTGAAAATCGGTGATATTATCATGATTCGTCCCGGAGAAAAAGTTCCCCTGGACGGTACGGTTCTTGACGGGGAATCCATGCTGGACACCAGTGCGCTGACCGGCGAATCTCTTCCGCGTTCTGTGAAAACAGGGGAAGCAGTACTGGCGGGCTGTATCAATCAGAACGGCGTGCTGACCGTGGAGGTGACCAAGGAATTCGGTGAATCTACCGTGGCAAAAATTATTGACCTTGTGGAGAATGCCAGTAGTAAAAAGGCTCCCTCTGAAAACTTTATTACAACCTTTTCGCGTTACTATACACCGGTAGTAGTAGGGCTTGCGCTCCTGCTTGCCATTGTATCCCCGCTTTTTTTGGGCGGCAATTGGTCGGAATGGGTAAACCGCGGACTGATTTTTCTGGTTATCTCCTGCCCCTGTGCACTGGTTATTTCGATTCCTCTCGGCTTTTTCGGCGGCATTGGCGCCGCTTCCCGTCGGGGCATTCTGGTGAAAGGCAGCAACTATTTGGAAGCGCTCAACAGTTTGGATACGGTTGTGTTTGATAAGACCGGTACACTGACCAAGGGCGTATTTGCCGTCAGAAGCTTGCGCCCTGCTGGTAAAACTACCGAAGCACAGCTTTTGGAGTATGCGGCCAAAGCCGAGAGCTTCTCTAACCATCCCATCGCGCTTTCCATTATGAAGGCATATGGCGACAATGTTGCCAGGGATATCCTGCGGGATTATAAAGAGATTTCCGGACACGGCATCCGTGTAACGGCGGAAGGAGCGGTGATTCTTGCCGGCAACGATAAGCTGATGAAGCGGGAAAATATTGAATTTCAGCTGAATGATGAAATCGGCACCAAAGTATATGTCGCAGTAAACGGTACATTTGCCGGAACCATCGTCATAGCTGATGAAATTAAAGCCGACAGCCGTATGGCAATTACACGCTTGAAGGAAGCCGGTGTGCGTAAGACAGTAATGCTCACCGGGGACAACGGACAGATTGCCGAAGCAATTGCCGGAGAACTTGGTCTGGATGAGGTGCATGCACAGCTATTGCCCGACCAAAAGGTGGAACGGCTTGAAATTCTAGATAAAAATAAGCCTACGAAAGGTAAGCTGGCATTTGTGGGAGATGGCATCAACGATGCGCCGGTACTGGCACGTGCGGACATCGGTATTGCCATGGGCGGGCTGGGCTCGGACGCTGCCATTGAAGCGGCCGATGTTGTGTTAATGACCGATGAACCTTCCAAACTGGCGGATGCCGTAACCATCGCACGTAAAACCAAACGAATTGTCTGGCAGAACATCGCGTTTGCTCTTGGTGTAAAGGGAATTTTCCTGCTGCTGGGTGCTTACGGTATTGCTACTATGTGGGAAGCCGTTTTTGCAGACGTAGGTGTTTCTCTAATCGCGATTCTCAACGCCATGCGAGTTCTGAGGACCCAAAACTAACATCTGAGGATCATTTATAAACCCAATGCTTGCAGTTGCTACTCCTGTGAACATGATGAGGGATCCGAGGGACAGTTACTGTCTGATCGTTCCGGATCTCTCTTCTCACGGGGAGGATCTTTCCACATTTCAGTCCACAGCATCAGCGGCAGGGAGCTTGATCACCTATTTAAAAGAAAATTACTATGATGAAATAGAACTACTGAGGGCCTGCTTTATGTGGACGTACTTTATAATAATTTCAATGATTACAAGGTGTTACTTCAGAAGAGTATGTAACTATACATGAACTTACTGTAATCTATTAAATTCCCCACATTTCTCCCATATTTTAAGAGTATGCTATAAATCAAATTACAAGAATCATTTAATCAATGGAAAGGAAATAACTTTTATGAGCTTTTTTTCACATTTAAGAAAACATGGATCTCATCATTCACATATGGGAAGCAGTTACTAACAACGACCTCCCCAAACGTATACTGATAGTCCAAATTTATCACAGCCTCCTATGTTATGTCCAAACTGCCAGTTCAGCGCTGCTTCAAACTCCAATTTTTGCCCTGCTTGCGGCACTAAAATGATACAAAGTATTTCGTTCAGTTGCCATCAATGTAATACTGTTATTCCAAGTTCTTTGTCCTCATTGTGGGGCGAAGGTCTAAAGGGATGGATTATGATTTTCATCATGGAACTAAGGCTATTGCAGGTTATACACTTGAAAAAGAATTAGGTACTGGTTTATTTGGAACGTGTTATTTATGCAAAAACCAATTAGGAAAACCTGTCGTTTTAAAACAATATAAAGCAGAAGCTTTTCAAATTAACCAAAGAAAAAATCATTATGAGGCAAGTATTCTCTCCACTCTTACATCCCCTGCAATCCCAAGGCTTTTTGGCATCCTGCACACTAGAACCTCAATGTATTTATTGTTGGAGTATATGCCAGGAAATACATTAGCAAAAAATTTATTTTATTATCAGAAAGCTTTTAACAATTCTGACATCTTTCGAATCGGTGTACAATTGCTTTCTGTAATAGACTATCTTCATATGAGAAATATCGTACACAGAGATATTAGTATTGATAATATTATTGATGACGGAGTACAAATATCTCTTGTGGACTTTGGAATGTCTCGTTCAATTCGTTACGAAGAGCCTGGGGCTTGGCTTGATTATTATTGTTTCGGCGAGGTACTATTGTTTTTACTTTATTCTCGATTCACCAGAAACAATGGGCAATCTACTGCTTCTGCTCCTTGGTATGAAGAACTGAAACTCCTCTCATATCACAAAGAATTTATTAACCGTCTGTTAAATAAAGAAAAATCATTTCTAAATGTAGAAGAAATCACATTCCATTTTACAAAATTTATGAAAAGCTTACCAAGATTTATTTAAACTAATAGTGGTGAATCACTTTAGCAACAATAAGCAATAAGCACCTTTTCTATTAATCCATAACCGGTATCATAGAATAAATATATTTTTCTTTTTCTGTTGTTAAAATTTCTTAGATTGAGAGGTTCACCTTCACGGTTCACCATGAACCCTTCCATAGTCCATGAAAAAGGCAGACCTTCCCCTTGGAGGAAAAGTCTGCCTTTTTGCCTATTCCAGCGATTTAGAAGTCAAGAAATACAAATTACTGCTCTTGCCACCGTTCTCCCTCCAACGTTGTTCCTTGTGAAGGTAACTAGCTTTCTCAAGATCTGCAATCGCTCGCTTGACGGTGCTGCGGGATAGCTTTAGCTCTCTGGCAATGGTACCAATCGCCGGATAACATTTTCCATCCTCATTTGCCCGGTCACGCAAATACATGTAGACCGATTTTGCCCGGTGCGGCAGCTCCGATTTGTAGATGGCTGTAAAATAAGCCATGGTTTCACCTCCTGTGGTGCTGCTTTTGATCAAAAGGTTTAAGATTTATGGCTGGATTAGGGACGCGTGCCATTCCCCCAAAATCCACCGAATCACCTTTCACCTCCTCCGGTAATTCCTCACACGCAGCATTACGTCGGTTGATTTCCTGTTCCAGCGAGTGCCGGTCAGCATATTCGACTTTACGAGCAGATTTTTCCTCAATCTCATATGCCTTTCCAAAAGTTATACCCCATTCTAAAAACAGCTTCAGGCGAGTACGCATAGGATAGGTGCCCGTCTTGGTTACAATAAAGCGGCCTTTTTGCATGGATTTCAACTCGTCAGGCGTCAGCAGCGGGCGTTCGATCATCTGCAGAGACTGGCTGGGATCGTTCTTGCCGCGGCTGATAGAACCGCTCATCACAGTATGGCTACCAAGAGATTTTGACAAAATTTGAGCTGATTCGCTGTTGGGTGCAAAGCCGCCGAACACTGTATCTTGGCAGTTATCGATGATGATAGCTGCACCTTCCTTACCGTAGTTTTTTTCCAACTGAGCAAAGGATTGTATGATTGCTACTATGGATACCCGTCGGGAGCGGCTGGCACTGAACATCATCTCTGCGGACTCAATCTTTGGTATGGTACCTATCTCGTCTAAAAACATCATCACACGATTAGGGAGCTTTCCTCCATGCTCGTCAGCCACCGAAAGGATCTCCCTGTAGAGCTGCTGGACAATCAGCGAAATAATGAAATACTTCGTGTTATCTTCTTCTGGCATAACGAGGAAGATGGCGCTTTTTTCTGTACAGAATTTCTCTGCGTCGATGGCGGTGTCAAAACACAGTACCTGCTCCAGCTCAGAATCCAAAAAAGCATTGAGCCGGGAGAGCGCTGTAGAAAGAACACTCTGCATAGCCTGCTCTGCTGTGTTGAGCGCCGCTCCCGCAAACCACTTGGTTTTATGCTCATCCGGCAGATGTGCCAGAAGAAGCTGAAACAGGGTTCTGCCCTTTACGCCGCTGGGGGCCAGCAAATCCTGAATGAGTTTGAACACTGACACAATGTGACGTTGCCTTGGCTCACAGTATTCGGCAATCAGAAGGATTACCGAGGTCAGAATTCCTTCTGCTGCATCATAGAAGAAGGCATTCTGTCCGGCTGAAGAGGCGTCAAAACCACCGGAATTAATGTAAGTGCTCCAAAACAAGGCGTCATTCCATCTGCTCTTTAAAAATGGTATTCTTCCATCAATAAGATTACTGG
>JBCLPO010000037.1:0-22975 GCA_041223105.1 Lachnospiraceae bacterium 54-53 | reverse complement strand
TATGGCTCATTTACTTGAGATAAAGAAATAAAAAACCTTGATTTTTCAAGGAAAAAGTCTTGACTATATGAGGAGGGTGTAATCATGAAAAACAATATGGATATGAAGAAGATCATGAGCAGAAAAATAAATAAAAAACTGCTCTTTGCCATCGGCATATTCCTTGTTCTGGCGGCTTGCCTTGGCTGGGCCTTTTCCAATCAGGGCACCCCTGCGGAAACAGCGGCTGCGGAGCGGGGGGAAATCCGAAAATACGTGGAAGAGATCGGCGAAGTGAAGTGTGAGGACTCTGTCACGGTATATCTGGAGGGGAACGGATTGATCGAGAGAATTGCTGTCGAGGAGGGTCAACAGGTCAAAAAAGGAGATCTGCTTTTGAGTCTGGATCAGGAGCAAATTCAAATCTCGCGGGAGAATGCGGAGGAGCTCCTTAACGGAGCGAGAGCCCAATATACGGCCGGTGAGGAGGCTTATAAACTGGCGCTCAAGGATTATAGCAACACCAGGTTTCTGGCGGACGAAGGAACTGTAAGCCAATGGGAGCTGACCCAAAAGGAAGCAGTGCTGAAAAGTGCCGAAGCGGCGCTGGCCGGCTATAAGGCTGCCCTTGAGCAAGCCCAATTGAGCGTAGAAAACAATTCACTCGCACTGGGCAAGCAGCAGCTCTTGTCGCCCATGGACGGCAAAGTTCTTGAAAAAAGAGTTGAGGTCAGCCAGCTGGGAGTACCCGGGACCGCGGCCTTTGTCATAGGCGATACGGAAAACATCGAGATCAAAGCCAAAATTCTGGCGGAAAATGCTGCCGATATAAAAGTTGGGGACAAAGCGGAAATCACCGACCGGACAGAGAAAAAGCAGGGACTTGAGGGCACTGTCGTAAAGGTGGCGCCCACAGCCGGGGAGGAGGTATCCTCCCTTGGGGTCAGGCAGAAAAAGGTGACGATAACCATAAAGCCTTTCGAGTCCAAGGTTCCTTTAAAACCCGGATCAGAGGTGGATGTCAGAGTGATCACAGAAACAAAAAACAGCGTGGTCATCGTGCCTGCCGGCGCTGTCTTCGATTATCAGGGAGAAAGCTGCGTGTTTACCGTAGAGGGAGGAAAGGCCGTTCTTAAAACGGTGAAACGGGGGATCCGAAATGAATCCTTTGCCGAAATCACTGAGGGACTGCAGGAAGGGGAATTCGTATTGTCCTCCCCTGACAACAGCATCGAGGAGGGGATGCGGATCAAGTTGGAGGCGAAGCCGTTGTTACAATAAGAAAAAAATGGTATAATGAACCCAAACCATAACATGGAAATACGAAAGTGTATGACAGGAGAATGGGGAAAGGGAGTCGCGTGGATATGTATGAAACTTTTGAGAAGCTGCCGGACAGCAAAAAAGAACAGATTATACAGGTTTGTTCGGAAGAGTTTATCGAGCACGGTTATCAGAACGCTTCCACCAACAGGATGGTAAAACGGCTGGGAATTTCAAAAGGAGTGCTGTTTCTCTACTTTAAGAATAAAAAGAATTTATATCTTTATCTTGTGGAGTATATCATGGGGATTTTCGTGAAAGATTATTTCGCGGATTATGAGGAAAGGGCTCTTATCGGCTTTGATATCTTCGATAATTTTGGAGAGTTTTATAAAGAGCTGATGCAGAAGAAAACGGTGTTCTTCTTATTTATTCTGCAGGCTTTTATCAATACGCCGGAGGAACTTAAGGAAGAAATCAATATCAGGCATAGCCAGTCCCATGAAAAGATGTTCTCTTATATAAATAAAGCCGGTTTGCGTCAGGGTGTTGATATTCATATGGTGGATGATCTGCTGCATATGGTTGCCTATTATGTCGGTCAGTTGATCATCAAAGACATGAAAGGAAAGGAAGTGAATTGGATCACCAGTGATGAGAACAATAAAAATATCGTGAAATATGTAGAGATGCTTGAAAAGTACGCCGATATTGTGAGATACGGGGTTTATAAGTGGGAAAAGAGTCCTGAGCCGGAGGAAGATTAAGCTGAAAAATGAAAAATATAAAAACAAGGCTATTGCTTCAGCCCAAGTGTTTCATCAGGTTCAGGAGGAAACGGCAAAACGTTTTTGTTAATTGTCCCATAACATCATTTCTTTTCATTGCTGCGATGTTGCAACATATTTTTGAGTATAAGCTTTATAATGCTTATCTGCTGACGTTTCTATGAATAAATCGAAATATATAGGAAGATAATAGTAAAGATAAAACTATTATAGATATATGAGAGAAAATCAAATAGATGCAGGAGATTCATATGGCAGCTAAAATAAATTTAGACGAAGTAACAATAACTGAATTAAGTGAGATAATAAAAAATAAAACTTTCTCTATAAAAGAGATTGTTTCACAATATTTAGAGAAAATTGACTCTTTCGACAAAGGTCTTAATGGATTAAATTCTATTCTTGAGATAAATTCTGATGTTATTGCAATAGCAGAAGAGCTTGATGAAAGAAATAAGGATGATTCCGGTTTGCTTTATGGGGTACCTGTTCTTTTAAAAGATAATATAAATACTGCAGATAGCTTGCACACATCCGCAGGATCACTGGCATTGGCAGATTCAAGGCCGGAAACGGACGCTGAGATTGTAAAAATTTTGAGAAAAAAAGGTGCCGTTATTCTTGGCAAAACAAATATGACTGAATTTGCCAATTATATGACGAAAGGAATGCCAAACGGATATAGTTCCAGAGGAGGAATTGTAAAATCACCATACGTTTTAGGGGAAAACCCGGCAGGTTCCAGCACCGGTTCAGGAGTTGCAGTAGCAGCTGATTTATGTACGGCAGCTTTTGGAACGGATACTTCTGGCTCTGTCATATCCCCCGGTTTAAAGAATGGTATTGTAGGGTATCGTCCAGGCAAGGGTACTTTGAGCATAAAAGGGATTATACCGATAAGCTTTACTCTTGATATGGCTGGTCCCATGACAAGAACCGTTAAAGATGCAATTATTATTTTTAATGAACTAACAGCTAATAAAATACACTTTACGGAAAATACAAATCTTAAAGGTACTGTCATAGGAATTGATCAAACTGCCATAGATAATATGTCGCAGGAAGAAGAAAAGAAGGCTGATGGTGTTTTAGATAAGTTAAAAGAAGCCGGTGCAATTTTAAAACGAATACATCTCAAAACAATTCCTAATAAAAAGATAGATATCATTAAAAAATATGAGTTTAAGCATGCTATGAATCAATATTTAGCTGAATTACCATTAGATTATAAAATAAAAAGTTTAAAAGAAATAATTGAATTTAACAATAATCATAAAGAAGAAACTTTAAGATATGGCCAAATATTATTAGAAGATGCCCAGAATAATACCTCTGGTGAAATGACAGAAGCTACTTATCTGAATATGTTAAAAGATATAGAGCTCACAAAACTATATATGAAGGATCAGCTAAAGGATCTAAATGTGTGTATTGTATTTAAAGATCACCCAATTGTTCAATATACAGGTTTACCGGCGATTACAGTACCCTGCGGGTTATATAATGATGGAATGCCTTTTGGAATAAATATCATAGCCCAAACTGATGAAGAATTATTAAACACAGCTTATGCAATAGAACAAACCGCAGGCAGAAGAGTTAAACCTAAATTTATTGGGTATTAAAAAGCTGTGATTACACTGGAGAACTGCTGAGGATTTCAGTCTGTAGACAAAGACGATGTCAGGACGCAGGTCCCAGCACCGTCTTTCTTTCAAAACAGATATTCTCATGGATTTTCATTAATGAATGAGAGTGTGTGCAGAAATCTCTGCAAAAATAGATCTTCGATAAGTGGCAGGGCTGAAGGCTTCTTGATAAGCTTTCAGCCCTTGGTTTATATTTGCCCTCCCGGAATGCAAGTTCACATTATGCCAATAATTTCTCCAGTAAATAATGATTCATCAAACCGTTCTCCGGCGTTGGAACGAAAAGGACAGCGAGGTGCTCCTTTGCTTAAGCACCACTGAGAAAACTCTGTGGGAGCAGGGTTTCATTAATTCACCAAATATAAATTATTGAGTTTAAAGGAACATCATTGCGAATGTTCTTATTTTGTTATTTCAAAATCCTGAATGCCGAGCGGCGGCGGTGCAATTTCGCCCTTGTCAAAGGATATTACTACGTTTCCGGCTTCGTTAATATAAAACTTCAAGCTGTCTGCGTTTTCTTTGATTTCCTCCTCCGTCACCATATATAACCAATCGGGGTGCTCCTGAACACGCTGGTTCATCTGATTTTGAATGCTGTCTGCAATGATCTGTGAATAGTTTTCGCCCAGCGCATCAGGAAGTGTGATATCCTTGCCAGTCTTTAAGTCAATGTTATAGAATGTCTGGTAAGTATAAGAAGTCACAGCGGATTCCACATCATTGATGACAAAGGAAAGCGTATTTTCATTGCTGGATTTGATTTCATAGGTGATTATAATGTGAAATGGCATTATGTCAGCTTCGGTGCCGCCAGCCGCCAACTGGTCATCGATGATCTGCTTTCCGCGCAGCTTGGCACTTTCAACGATCTGATCGATTTTGTTCTGGATCTGCCCATTGACTCGTTTTTCCATCTCTGTATTTCCTGTACCGCGGATGGACGGCATTTCAACCTGAATATTATAAGCAGTATCGGATATCTGATATTCCCGGAAGGTAAATACACGGGCAATGTCACCTACTATGGGAATTTCATAGGCAGCCAGGGCAAATGCCTGACTCGTATTCAGCATAATGACACAGACTGCGAACATGGTACCGGCTCCAGCCAGAACCGGTTGATACCATCTGCTGCGTGTGCGGCTCTTCTGTACAGCATCGGTTTGGTTGACAGCGCGTTGGACCATATCATTGTAGGACACAGGCGGCTGCATCGTTTCGTACACTTTTTTGGCTTGTTCTAATTTATTCAAATTCATCACTCCCTATGGAAACTTTTAAAAGCTTGAGCGCTTTATACAAGCGTGCTTTGACGGTGTTCAAGTTACTTTTTGTAATGGATGCGATATCTGCTAATTTTAATTCCTCATAATATCTCAGAATTATGACTGTGCGCAGTTTTGGTTCCAGCTCATATACAGCTTGAAATAACGAATAGCTCTGTACGATATCTTTATCCTCATAGCCGATATTTTCAAGTATTTCGTCATTTAACACAGGCTTTTTATTTCTTCGCGTATAATTGAGACCTTCATTAATGAGTATCCGATAAAACCATGTTTTTAAGTATTCCGAGTTTTTTAGTGTGTTTACTTTTGCGATTGCCTTGCAAATTGCTTCCTGAACGACATCAGCTGCGTCTTCACTGTTTTTTGTGTAGCTGTAGGCTGCGCGATAGAAATTATTTTGTTCACTCAAAATATAATGCTTAAGCAATTCAAGAGTTTCTTCTGCTTTCTGCAATGTTTTGATACCTCACTTTCTGCCTCCGTATCGGCTGAAATTTGTCCCTCTGTTTTATTAGACACAGCGGATGGAAAAAAAGTTGATGTATGATAAAATAAAAAAATGTTTTCGCAGAACGAAATAACCTTCCGGCATATTTGTCGTCTATATAGGTGAAGGCCTATCAACAGGAAGGAGGAGAGGAAATTTGACAGATGAAAAAATAATTGAGTTATATTGGAGCCGGGACGAATCGGCACTTGAGGAGTCCAGCCGCCAATATGGACGGTACTGCTTTTCCATTGCCCACAACATTTTAAAAAACAAAGAGGATTCTGACGAATGTGTCAATGATACCTGGCTGAAGGCATGGAATGCCATACCGCCCCAGCGTCCCAATAAGCTTTCGCTGTTTATTGGCAGAATAACAAGAAATCTGGCATTTGACAGATTTAAAGCACAGAAAGCTCAAAAACGCTGCGGCGGAGAATTTATGCTGGTGCTCGAAGAACTGGACGAATGTATCCCATCAAAAAACGGTGTGGAAAGCGCAATTTTGGATGAAGACTTAAATAATATCATCAACAGCTTTCTGCACATGCTTCCAAAACGGGAATGCAGCATATTTCTGGCAAGATACTGGTACAGTAAACCACTTGCAGAAATCGCCCAACAGTTTTCTGTCAGGGAGAACAGCGTAAAAGCCAGCTTGTTCCGCAGCCGCAAAAAGCTCAAAGCGTATCTTGAAAAGGAAGGTGTTTATCTATGAAAAGCGAAAGACTCTATCAGGCAATCGGTAACGCCGATAATGAAATAATGGATCAATATGAAAATTCCAGCAAAAAAACAAAACCATACCGGATGAAACTGGGGGCGCTGGCAGCCTGCCTATGCCTTGCGGTCGTTGGTGTTCTTACTATGAATGGACAATTTGGCACGGCAGACCAGTTTTATAAGGCTTCCGGCATAGTAATAGACAGCTTTCCGTCTGATTCGGTAAGCGGTATGTATGCTGCGCCCGACAACGGCGAAAAAGTATATTTCACCGAAGTAACGAATGCTTTGCAGAAGTATGCCGGCCAAAATGTAACCTTTTTTCTTAGAATAGACATATTCACAAATCAGGCCAAGCTTGATGAGGAGATCGAAGCTGCAAAAGCGGAACTCGAACGTCTGTCACAGCTGGGATATCACGTTGGTTATTCCAGATTATGGACATATGAAGGAGAAGGTAAACAAGTGGATAAAACCTATATTTCCGGTTACTTTACTGGCGAAGAGCTTGAAAAATTTGCTGCTGACGAAAACTATGGATATATGTTCAGTTTCGCCCAAAACGGCGATGGTTCAGCTGTTCCTGCGGATCAGGGGATTATCACTGATTTTGATAGTGAAGTAAAATAAAAATTTATTCCTCCGTCCCTTAATGTAGGTAAAGAGGTATATAGTTCAGCTGAAACTGAGCTTTATGCCTCTTTTTATTTCAATGAAAAGTTGAGAGAGCAATTCCTCCGCCTTTGTTAACAGTTTTAAATTGCAGGTATAAGGACGCCTGCCGTTTATGCTGAGTAATGAATTAAAATTGATACATGTTGGAGTCCCGAGAAGGAAGACAGCGTAAGCAATCAGGTATTTATAATTATATCGTAAATTACAATATGCTTCGACCATCCCTACGCAGATATGAAATGGACTGATCAGACTTATGCTATAGGGATGAGCCGATAATTATGATTCCCATTAAACCGGAAACATGTCTAAAAAAGTAAAGGTTTTAATAAAAAAACACATGTAAATACCTCCCGATTTTCTGTAAAATAAAAACGGAGTAGAAAATAATGCAGAACGGTCAGGGGGTAAGAAGGATGACAAGCAATAAAGAAAAAAAGGGGATTTATGAAAGACAGCCATTTGCACTTTTTGCATATCACAGCATAAAGCCGGAAATCGATCATACCGTATTCCATTTTCATAATAATTATGAGATCCTGCTGTATTTGAAAGGAGATATGGAATTGTATATTGAACAATCCAGGTATGTTCCGGTTCCCGGCACGCTGTTCGTCATCAATACAGAGGAGGTTCACAAGGGAACTCTGCTGGGAACCGGAACATATGAACGGTATGTCCTGCATTTTAGTGCCTCTCTCATACAGCCGCTTCTCGGATATGACGTGGACCTGCTGTCATGCTTCAATAACCGCGAACCCGGAATACAGAATGCGGTGGTATTAACAGAAGAAGAGGTAAAAGAGTTCTGCCGTATATTCAGGGATGTCTGCAGAGTCATGGAAACGGAGCCATACGGAAAAGAGGTTTTGAAAATCACTTATGTGGCTCAGATCATGACTCTGGTGAACTGCGCGTTTTCACATGCAATGATGCCGCCCTCCAGGCCCATTTCCAGTCTTACCGCCAGTATTATGTATTATGTGGAGACCCATCTTAATCAGCAGCTGAGCCTGGAATCCATAGCTTCCGCCCTATTCATGGATAAGTACTACATGTCACACCAGTTTAAAAAGCAGACCGGAGATTCCCTGTACCACTTCATACTGATGAAGCGGATTGCTCTGGCAAGGCGCCTGCTGGGGGAAGGCAGGTCGGTCATGGAGGTCTGTGAACAGACGGGATTTAACAACTACAATAACTTTATCCGCACTTTCCGCAAATATGTGAAGATTCCACCGGGGGAATACAGGAAGCATCAGAAGGACTGAAGCTTTTTACTGCCTGTCCGTACCGGCTGCGGTTCAGCTGATATGCTCTGGGGGTGCAGCCGGTATACTTTTTAAAAACCTGAGTGAAATAGCTCTGGCTGGAATAACCGGCTTCGGAGCCTGCTTCGGATATAGTGATCCGTTCTTTCGAAAGCAGCAGCTGACAGGCCCGGCGGATTTTAAGCTCGTTGATATACTGATTAACCCCCTTTTTCATACATCTGGAAAAGCAGGTGCTTAAATAAGTGTAGTTGTAGCCGAATTCCTTTGCTATGGATTCCAGAGTCAGGTCTTCCTTTAAATGTTCAAAAATATATTCTTCTATCTTCCTGATATCAAATGCTTCCGAAGAGCTCCCGTGTTTGCGGGACTGCACCGACAGGTCGGACCAGAGCTTTACAATATGAGCTTCATCCAGAATGGTCTTTGAAATGCAGTAATCGGCGCAGCGCCTTTGATTTTCCGGTATTGGCGTTCCGGAACTCATCAATATCATCAGGGTCTGCGGGTATCGGTCGGATATCACGGGGTAGAGTGGAAGCGCCTGATGAAACATGATTTTCTCATCGATGAAAAGAACATCAGGGCAGTGAACGGAAAAATCCTGCAGCACTTCTTCTGCACTCCTGCCATGACCAAAGATAGAGACCGGTTCCGGAAGAACCTGAAAAAGTACGGTCAGCCCATTGATAATTAACTCTTCTCTTTCTGCAATATAGATCTGTTTTCTTCTCATTCCATCCTCCTCCGATTTCTTTTCCTGTTCTCCAGAGTTTACACCCTTATTATAATGAATGATTATCGCGTAGTCCTTGCGTATATTGGCGACAATATCGCGTTTGTTGCTGCGATATATCGATGGCGTACTGAAAAAATATAAAAAAGCTGAAAAAATATAAAATAAATTGTAAAAAATCAATAGTTAAATAAAAAATAGTATAGGAAATATATAAGATAAGCCATTCAAAAGAATAGGAAAATATATAAAATGTATAACATAAAGGGGAGAAGGGAGGAGGATATAGAAGAATTGCATAAAAACCATCGTAGGCTGGAAATAACAAGAGGAGGGAAAAAATGAGAAGTTATGGGAGAAGAGTAGCGGCAAAACTATTATGTTTTTCAATGGTATTTCAGCTGGGAGGGTTTCAGGCTGAGGCGGAGGGAGTCAAAACGGCTGGTTTGTGTGAACATCACACTTCCCACACGGAGGAATGCGGTTATAGGAAAGGACATAGCTGTGAGCATGAGCATACGGCCGAATGCTATGGGGATACTTTGATTTGTGGCTATGAGGAGGAAAATACTGCAAGCGGAAGCAACGCAGCGCATAAACATACGGGACAATGTTATGAGCCGGACTGCCCGCACGATGAAGACGATCATGATGACGCCTGTCAATATGAAGAAGCCAGCCCGTGTACATATGATTGCGAAGAGTGCCTGACAGAGAAAGAAAAGGAGGTGTGCGACTGCAGAAAAAAGTGTACGGAGGATGAAATAGATGATGACTGCACGGTATGCGTAGAGGACATCAGCCTGTGCAAAGGAAAGAAACAGGTATTTAAGAGTGCGGGAAACGCTCTTAGAGGGCTGGAAGAGAATGAAGATAATTTCACGATCGGCACACAGTCCAAACTGGTTACAGACAAGATAGGAAAAAATGTCCTGCAGGTTATCAGCGGCTGGAACGGGGACCGGTTAAACGGTGTCATTAAGTTTAAAGATGCGGAGGATCTTTTCCGTAAAGAAGAATTTACGGTCGGCATGTATGTGTACAATCAGGGGACTGATGGAAGAGGTTCTTCCATTACAATAGGTGAAGAATCCAATTATTTCAGCATCGGCCTTTATCCGGCGGCATTAAAATACTGTTCGGCCGGCAGTGAAGAACAGGCGGAAGCGATCGATGATCAGAAATTTGTCAACGAATGGATCAGTCTTTCCGTTTCTTACAGGGAAGACGAGACGGAAGGAAGCGTGACTGTGTTCGCTGACGGAGAAGAAATTCTTGGGGAAACCGGAATCGGCTTTAAGCTCAGCGAACTGGAATCAATGGAAGCCTATATCGGAGGAACTTTTGCAGATACCAGTTTTATGGGTCTTGGCAAATATGATCACATTATCGTAACCGATGCTGCGGCAGCCGATGGATTCGACAACGAGCTGGCGTCCGCCTCCAATGCGGCGAGAGCAGTGGAAGAGAAAGCGGATGAGCATGACTTTGCTTCTGACTTAAAAGGAAGCGAAGATCAGGCAGCAGCGGAAACTGTCATTGAAACGTGGATTGCAAAAGAATGTGAGGATATCATTTCGTCAGGCATGGCAGTACGTCCTGCAATCACTGAATTTACGGCAGCGGGAGAACCCTATAGGGAATCCCTGGAAGGAAAAGCGGGAAGCATATCATTTTCGTTTAAAATTTTAAATGGAGGCGCCGCCGTGTCTGCCGGGGAAAAGAGCGAGGAAATCGGGGCGGCTGGAAGCGGGGGAGAAATTCCTGTTTATGACAGCTTTAGCGGAACTGCTGATGGCACGGGTTCAGGTACGGAGGAACGAAGCCTGTGGCTGGATACGGAAGGAACGCATATCCAGGCTCACGGAGGCCAGGTGCAGAGCTTAAACGAGCAGGAAGTTGACTGCGATCTGGACGAAAACGGTGAAATCGAGGACAAGAACGTATGGCTCTGGTATGGAGAGGATAAGACCCGTAACGGAAATCCGATTGACGGGGTCAGATGCTATGTTTCCACAGATCTCTACAACTGGACGAACAAAGGAACCGTACTTCGTACCCATGATCTTTTACCGGCAGAGCTTTCCGGAGATGGAACAGGAAAATTTGCCGAAGGCGGAGTCGCCTTGGATGAGAGCGCCCTGGAAAAGCTGAAAAGCTGGGCGGAGATGGAAGCGCCTGACGGAGAAGTGAGCCGGAAGGACATCGACATGGCGGGTGAATTCCTGGAAGCTTATAGAGACCCTCAGTCAAATACCGGGTATGACGAGGAGAATCTGGACCTGGCATTCTGGAACTTGTATACCAGTTACTGCATCGTTGAGCGGCCGAAGATGCTGTACAATGAGAAGACAGAGCAGTACATTTTGTTTTACCATCAGGATGCTCCGTCCGGAAGCAGGATAAAGACATACGTGGAAGAAATTCTGGCAAATGGAAGTTCAACCAATACCGGTTCCCGTTACAGCAGGGCGAGTATGGGATTTGCCGTATCGGATTCCCCGTTCGGCCCGTTTAAGCTTGTGAATGTACAGCGGCTGAATGGCCTTGAAGGACAGGGAGACTCCGAAAAACGCGGGATGGCCCGTGATATGAATGTATTTCTGGATGATACGGACATCGACCGGAACGGGATAAAGGATGCTTATGCAATCTATTCCAGTGAAGAGAATGCAAAGATGTATATCTCGCTGTTAAATGAAGATTATACGGGACCGGCCACGGAAGGCACGGAACAGTACATAGAGCTGGAAGACGGGACGGAAGTTCAGGCATTTGCCACCCGTGTGCTGCCGGACAACAGCCGGGAGGCTCCTGCGGTCTTTAAATACAACGGATATTATTACATGATCACCTCGGGAACCAGCGGCTGGAATCCAAACAAAGCCATTTATTACCGGTCTCAGCATATCTTCGGGCCATGGGAGGCCATGGGAGATCCCTGTGAAGGCGGTTCAGGAACCACCTTCCGTTCTCAGAGCACCTGTGTCATTCCGCTGGATGCGGATAGCGGGCAGTTTATCTACATGGGAGACCGCTGGCGTACGGAAGGCAATTCCTCCGCGCTGTGGTTTTCAAGTTACGTGTGGTTGCCGGTACAGATAACGTCCGATCACAGGATCGAACTCAAAGATGTGTCGAACTGGGATTTGAGCCTGATGGATCAAATGGGAACGATTAAAATCAATACGCAGCTTCCGGACACGGTCGACTACGGTTTTGCCGCGTCGCTGCCGGCTTCCATTAATGTCACAACGGGGAAAAAGACCTTTGATACACCAGTCGTATGGGAGGCTCCAAAGGCACTTGGAAAACAGACGATTTCAGGGACGCTGACCGAACTGGACAGGAGCGTTTCCTTCCAGGCGGATGTAATCCTGCGGAATATCCTGTATTTCGTGGACTGCGGCGCAGCCGGCCGGGAAGGAAGAGATTATTTTAATAGAATAAGAGAGTTGTCTCCGGAAACCATGAAAAATCAGGATATTCCGGATCAGGCATATAATGCCGGGAATGTCTGGGGATATGAGGGAAATAATACGAAAGCGCGTACTTCGGGTGATTTATACGAGACGCTCCGGTACGTAAGCGGCGGTGACGGACGTGAACTCAGCTACCGGTTTGATGAGCTGGAGGCCGGTACTTATGAAGTACGCATTGGATTTTTTGATCCATGGTATCAGTATTCCAAGGGGAACAGAAAGGCGGAAATTACCGCCGAAATCAACGGAGAGCAGCAGGGAAGCCCCGTATCCCATACAATCACAGGAGCAAAGGATATGGTAATCCTTCCTGATCTGGCATTGTCCGGTGAGGGAGATCTCAGGATCAGTATTGATTCGGTTAATCAGGGAAATGACACAGATGTGATGGTAAGCTACATCGCCGTATGCAAAAAAAGAGAGACGCCGGAAGAGATTTTCCATACCGTGAGCTTTGAGACAAACGGCGGCTCAGCTGTTGAAAATCAGACCGTAAAAGAAGGTGGATACGCAGAGGAACCGGATGAGCCAGGCCGTGAAGGCTGCCGCTTCGCAGGCTGGTATAAGGATTCCGGATTTAATGAAATATGGAATTTTAAAGTGGATGTGCTAACGGAAGATACTACGATTTATGCAAAATGGGAAAAAACGGAGGAACCGGAAGAGACATTTTATCATGTGATTTTCAATACTGACGGAGGCTCTGCGATTGAAAGTCAGACCGTAAAGATGGGAGAAAAGGCAGAAAAACCCGAAGATCCTTGCAAGGCCGGCTATTATTTTGCGGGCTGGTATAAAGACACGGAATACCGGACCGTATGGGTTTTTGAAAATAACGATATTACGGAAAACACTGTCATTTTTGCGAAATGGATTAAAGTAAGATCAGATAGTGACGCAGATGGAAATGATTCCTATGATGCCGCAGCCAATCAGGCTGGGGCTGCCAACACAGTTCTGACGGTCAACGCACCAGCTGATATTATGAATGGCAGTTGGGGTTTGTCTTCCGGCGGAAAGTGGTATTTCGAAAAGGAAGACGGCTCGAGAGCGAAAAATGAATGGGGGATGATCAACGGAAAGTGGTATTATCTTGATCCGGACAATGGTGTGATGAAATCCGGCTGGCAGCTCGTCAATGAAAAGTGGTATTACCTTGACCCGGTTAATGGAGAAATGAAGACAGGCCGGATTATGGCAGACGGAAAAACGTACGATCTTGGCATGGACGGAAGTTGGATGGAATGACTTAATTAAAGCTGGAGTTAAAAGCAAAACAGATTAAGTAATAAAAAGGTAAAAGGTTTTTCACATCTTCAGATGATAAAAAATATATAAAAATGTAAAAATATTACATTAAAAAATATGAATGAACGGATATGTGAAAATACAAAATACTTTTGCAATTTTGATAAAAAATATAGCAATGAATATATAAAAATAGTAAAGGTTAAAATAAATAATTCCATGTTAAACGTAAAATTAAACTGATAAACTTATTTTTAAGTGTATAGAAAGGGGAAAATGTACAAAGATGGTGTGCAAAGGCTATTTGGAATTCTGAAATGCCGAGTTTGAAATGTATTGTTTATAACTTAAAACTTGAAAAAGCAATGTTGGGGAGGCAATGTAAATGAAATTAAAGCAATTGGCAAAGCGGTCACTTTGCTTCCTGCTGAGCGCAGGGATGGTATGGAACACAGGCGGGGTTGGGATGATTGCATCTTTAGCAGCCGCTGATAACATTTACCATGAAATTACCGTTGACGGCAATATTGTGGACCCGGTAAATGTTTTCAGAGGTTTTTCTGCAATTACATGCAATAATTCCTCCAGGCTGATGATGGATTACAAAGAGGAACATCCGGATCAGTACTGGGCAATCATGGAGCTTCTTTTTAATCCTCAGAAAGGAGCGGGGCTGAACCACATAAAAGTAGAAATGGGCGGAGATATTAACTCCTCATCCGGTACGGAGCCTGCTACCATGAGGTCTCCTGATGAGGAGCCCAATGTACTGCGCGGTGCCGGCTGGCATTTTGCAGCAGACGCAAAGCAGATTAATCCGGATATTACCGTAGAAATTCTTCGCTGGGGCGAACCCAAGTGGACAAAAGAAGGAATCGGATATAAGTCTTTTTCCAATCCCAAATATGAAGCCAGGTATCAGTGGTATAAACAGACGATGGATGCAGTTTATGACGAATATGGTTACAGGATTGATTATGTCAGCCCCGGTCAGAATGAAAGAAGAGCTGCCAAAGATGATAATGTTGGGTTTATTAAATATTTTTTCAGCAGATTGCATGAGGATGCCGAGAAAGAGGAAGCCAGATACGATTACAAAGAAATTAAAAACGTTGCGGAAGATACTCATTCCGGAAGTAAGGATATTACCGGAAAAATGTTGAATGATTCGGAACTGATGGATATGATCGATGTTATAGCAGATCATTATACCTTGTATGGAAATGATAATCTCTCAAAGGTGAATCAGGAATATGGCAAAGAGGTATGGTACAATGAGGCGGTTGCTCCTCAGATTGACGCAAAATCCCGTGTGGCAATAGATCCTGCACGAGGAGGTGTGGGAGGAACCGGAAGTATAGCGGATATTGCAACCCGTTTTATTAACATGTATCAGTATTCAGGAGCCGGCAGCAATCCTGCCAGGATGACCCGTTTCGCGTTCCAGCCCGCACTTGCAGCCTTTTATGAAGGCAGTGCCTACTGTCCGAAACAGCTTTTAGGAGCCTTTGACCCATGGTCCGGATATTATGAGGCAGATGGCGGACTTCAGATGGTCGGGCATTTTATGGAATTTGTTGAGCAGGGGTGGAATTACCTTCCGGGAGCCTGTTATGGCGATGGTAATTATACAGACGGCGGTGTGGTTGTGGATACCGGAACGAATAACTATATGACGGTGAAAGATCCGGAGACGGATGATTATTCCATGATTTTTGCCAATAATACCTCCCAGACCAGAAAGTACAAAGTGACGGTAAAAAATCTTGAAAAGGCTTCC
The DNA here is from genome assembly GCA_041223105.1 of Lachnospiraceae bacterium 54-53. GTDB lineage: Bacteria > Bacillota > Clostridia > Lachnospirales > Lachnospiraceae > Lacrimispora. The sequence continues at coordinate 7,602 of JBCLPO010000037.1, read as the reverse complement.
GGCGGATTAAACATATGGGAAACCAGAGGCCCGGAAGAAGAGCAGGCGTATGATTCCAACTGGATGCAGCATGTTGATACAATTACTCCAAGCAGAATAGAAAGCGGAGTTTTCACCTTTCATCTGACCGTTAAACCGTATTCCATTGTTACGGCCACAAGCCTTCTGGATAAGGGCGTGGAATACGAGCCGGGGCAGAATGATTCAGGAATGGAAAGAGACATACTGGAACTTCCTTATACCGATGACTTTGAATATGACGGTTATCCTGCAGACGAAAAAGGACGTACGTATCTGGAACGCAGAGGAGGCACCCCGAGATATACAACAGATCAATATGGTGCTTTTGAGGCTGAAAAGGACAAGACGGGGAACCATGTTCTGACTCAGGTGATTAATGATGATATTCGTCCTTATGACTGGGCTATGTGGTCCGGTGACGCCACGGGAGAAGACAAGCAGTCAGTCACAGAACCGAGAACGGTTCTTGGTGATCACAGGTGGACGAACTATATCGCAGGCATTGATTTTAAGCTGGATTTGAATAGTCCGGAATTTAAGGATAATTATGCCGGTATTGGTGTTCGTCAGGTGGTACATAACGATTCAAAGGCAAATGATACCGCAACCTATACGTTCCGCGTATTTAAAGATGGCAGCTATGAATTATACTGCAGGAGAGATAATCATAAAAAAACGGGAATAATTGATGGCTTTGATGCTGCAAAATGGCATAATATGCAGGTCAAGGCAGATGAAAATGTAATTACAGCTTATGTAGATGGCCAGCAGATTGATGAATTTACAGATAATAATAAGACATCCATGAGCGGCCGGATCACAATTGTGAGTGGATTCTACAATACACAGTATGATAATCTGGAAGTACTTCCAATCGAGGGAAAGGCTGCGGCCGCCCTGCAGAAACTGGATGATTCGAGCACTCTGCTTACATGGAACGGAAACTGGAAGCATCAGTTAAATGAAGCGTACGGCCATTATAACCGTACGAGAACTTCCGGGGGAGCCACAGAATCCGGCGTATATTCTTATGATTATGGACAGATCCGTTACTTTAAAGGCGGGAATCCGCTTGCGTGGTCCAGCGGTTACGGGAATACCTGGGGAAGTGCTGATGAACAGGCGCATTATGAGTTTGATTTTTATGGAAGCGGCATTGAAATTTATGGAGAGGCCAACAGTAACAATGGAACCGGTGATGTTTATATAGACGGAACTAATATTGGGACAGTCAATTATAACAAAGGAACCGGCGGAACCGGACATGATGTGTTTGCTCTCGATTTAGATGCGAGCCAGAGACATACTTTAAAGGTAGTGGCAACAAACAAGAATATCAGTCTGCAGAAACTAAAGGTGATCGATGAGCCGGAAGATCCGGATAAGAGCAATGACAGCAGCTGTGCATTTACCTTTTCCGGCACCGGATTTAATATCTTTGGTGCGTCTGATTCTGCCAAGATTCGGGTAAAGGTCGATGGAAACGTAATAGAAGAAGCGTTCCATACTCCTAAAACGGATAACAGGCAGACGACTTATTCATTACAAAACCTTCCGTATGGAGAGCATACGGCAGAAATTGTCGTGGTGGACGGTACATATCTGATCGACGGCATTGATTTGCTGGGCACTGCCGGTGAGGGACTGACATTAGACGGAGAAAGGCTTCAGAAGTATGTAGATTTTACAAAAACAATTGTTAATGATAACGGTATATATACAGAAGAAGACTGGAATCAGCTGCAGGAAAAGATTCAGGAAGCTGACGGCATACTGTCAGGCAATAATGAATCGGCTTACCTGCCAACGTATCTGGAACTGAGAAGTTTTCTGGATTCCATTGCTCCTGATTTGTCGGAACGTCAGATTGCAGGAGGACTGACCGTAGTAACAACGCCATATGAACTGCCTCAGCTTCCGGAAAATGTGGAAATTATGAGAGCGGATGGTACAACAGAGGAAGTTTCTGTTATATGGGATGCAAAAGAGCAGATGTTTGCTGATGCATGGAAGCAGGTAAAGGTCACAGGTACGGCTAAGGAAGGCATGGTGAAAGTGACCGCAGCCGTAGAAGTGGTTCCTAAAGACTTGGTTTATTTCCTTGATTCAGGCTATAGCCAAGACAAAGGATCTGCAGAATATGACCTGATCTCAGCTGCATCATCGCTGAAGAATGAGAAGCCGGATCAGGAATATACGGAAGAAACCGGCTGGGGACATGAGCCAGCTAAAACGAAAGGTTATACGGAAGATACCAGCAAGACCCAGACAGGCCTTTATGCTGAGTCTGGTAAGGAAATTGTTTATAAATTGCCGTTAGAAGCCGGAATTTACGATTTCACCGGAGCATTCCGTGAGTGGTGGAGTATGAACCGGTATATGAAAGTGTCGGTTGTTTATCCGCAGGAGGATGGAAGTTCATTAACTGCAGAACTTGGTGAAGTTTCGGTCAGCGGGGCAAGTAAGGATGCGATTCATACGGGAACCGTGACAATTCCGGCCGATGGTGTGGTCGAATACCGGGTGTCTCTGGCAAGCGGCGATCAGTATCCGGTCATCAGCTGGCTGTCCGTAAACGTGCATCAGAACAGTGAGGCAGGAGAAATACCGGGTCTTCCGGCTGTGGCGGCTGAGGATGAACTTCCGGATACGGTTGAGTTTGAAGGAGAACAGGTTGGAGTAACCTGGAAGCTGGCTGACGGTCAATGGGACAGAACAGGATCGGTTGTGGAACTGCAGGGAAGGCTGGACAGCAATGGTAAGAAATTCGCCTGGAAACCGGTGGTATACAGCCCGGATCAGATTTATCTGATTGACTGTGGCACTGATTTGCAGAATGCAGACTCCCTGGTTTATAATGCCGTAAGTGAAAAAGTAAACGGATTACTGAACGGTGTACCCGATCAGGCCTTTGATGAAAACAGTGACTGGGGGTATGTGGAGGATGACAACCTGAGATCAAAAACGCCGGAATCACCGGATTACGGTCTGTTTGCAACTGGTTTATACGGAGCCGGCAATCACTCAGGAAGTTCTTTTGCCTATAAGATCACTCTGGATAAAGGTGAATATGATGTTACCACAGGTCATACGGAATGGTGGGATAATAATAACCGGACAACCCAGGTAAAAGCTTCCTATCGCGCCAATGACAGCGAAGAAAAGACGGTAATACTCGGAAGTGCAGGCTGGGAATCCGGCATCAAGTGGACCAAAGGGTATGTACAGGGGCACTTGTCCATTCCGGAGGATGGAACGGTCGTTACGCTTACGTTTACTGCTATGACAAATAAGGCGCCTGCCGCAGCCTATATTTCGGTTGAAAAAGGTGAAGTGCCGCCGATGACAGCTATTAAAGTGATAAACCCTCCAAATAAGACCGTTTATGCGATTGGAGAGGAATTTGATCCAACCGGAATGGTAGTGGAAGGATATAACAAAGGCGAATTCGTCAGAGAAATCGACGCCGAAGAACTGGATATTACCGGAATGGATACGGAGGAAACAGGTAAGCGTAAAGTCGTGCTGTATTATGAAGATGGCAATGGAAAGCAGTTAAAAACAACCCTGCAGCTGGTATTTTATAATCCGGATGACATGCGTGCGGACAGCATCAAGGTTGTAAAGCTTCCGAATAAGACAGTATATGAAACAAATGACAACTTTGATACGGATGGTATGGAAGTGCGCATGTTACTGAAAGCCAGCGACAGTAATGCAATACCCGCCCAGGCGGTTGCAGTCGAAGATTATCACGTAAGCTATGATTTCTCCCAGCCGGGAAAAGACAAAGACGTATCAGCCATATACGCATATTATGGGGAAGACGGAGAAGAGGAGAAGGAGTTAAAGGATTCTCTGAAGGTAACAGTGCTTGACAGTGAGAAATCGTACTATAACACCGGATTGGAAATTACGAAAACCCCGTTACGCACGGTTTATGGTGTAAATGAATCCTTTGATCCCAGAGGCATGGAGGCAAGGTTGGTTATGACTGCAACCGGAAGTAATGCAATACGTTCCGATGTCATAACGGATTATGAGATAGAAGGAGATGATTTCTCGGAACCAGGAAATAAAACAATCGTGATTTCCTGCGAGGGAGTCGGGAAAGAGGGCAATAAGAAACGATTCCAGGCGAAGGTGCCGGTAAAAGTGACGGCTGATATTGCTGAGGGGAAGACGGCAGCTGTTAAAGCCATATTGAATGAAATGAATGAAATCCTGGAGGGGGAATATGAAGCGTACCGGACCACTGAAGAGAAGGAATTAACGGCCAATAAAGCGAGAAACGATCTGGTAAGTGCTTTGGAGGAAGTTATGGAAGATGATTTAATTCCTGTAACAAGTGATTTGATGGAAGCGGTTAAGGAAATAGAAAAACAATTTTCCAAAGCTTATCCGGAAATCACATCCAGAGTTACCGGTGACAGAACGTTATGTGAAGGAGCATCGGTCAAAGGAGTATTGCTCGCTGCTGATACTGATATCAAAAACCAGGTAGTAGGCCTGAATATTACCAGAACTGAACTGCCGGAAGAGGTTGAAAAAGGAAAGACAGCCATAGCTCTGGATATGACATTATGGGCAGCAGAGAAAACGGTCACTGATCTTAAGGTACCGGCAGAGATTACCATGAAGATTCCGGAGGAACTCACGAAGAATCACCTGCTTATCTACCACTATAAGGAAGACGGAAGCAAAGAAGAAATCAGACCCTCCGTCACTGACGGTTCTATGAAGTTCATTGCAAAAGGATTCAGTATTTATATGTTTGTATCAGATGCAGATAATAAGCCGGATCCGGAAGCAGGCTTAAGTGGAATCGAGATTACCAGAAAGCCGTACAAACTTACTTATTATAAGGGAGATGAATTTGACCCGGAAGGACTGGTTGTAACTGCAGTTTATTCTGACGGAAGCAAAGAAGAAGTCAGTGACTATGAAATTTCCGGATTTAATTCAAAGAATGCAGGAAAGGAGACTATTACAGTTACATACGAAGGAAAGAAAGCAGCTTTTGAAATAACTGTTGTAAGAAAGTCCGGCGGATCTGATTCCGAAAGTTCCGGCAGCAGTACCGCATCCAGGACATCGAACAATATCCAGGGTACCTGGAAACAGGATACAAGAGGCTGGTGGTATGCCAAGAAATCCGGCGGGTACTTAAAATCTGAGTGGGGTATGATAAAAGATAAATGGTATTACTTCAATGCAGATGGTTATATGATGACCGGATGGATCCAGAGCAACGGCAAATGGTATTATTTGACCGAAAATGGTATGGCGGAAAGCACCTGGGTTCTTTATAAAGATCAGTGGTATTATCTGGGTAAGGACGGCGCTATGGCGGTGAATACAATTACACCGGATGGATATCGGGTTGAGGCAGACGGTACCTGGACTCACTGACAAAAGACGATCCAATAGAAAGGGGGCCCAGCTCATGGCATTAGAATTGCTTGCCAGCGGCTGTGCCCGCTTTTTATATCGCTTGATTTGGATAAAAGGATTTTAACCGGAGGTGATTATCAGAGATGGCAGAAAAAGGATTGTAACTGCAGCTGCATATGCGAAAGGCCCAGAAAACGCCCTAAACCCAACAGAGCGACTTTAAAATGCGGCTGTCAGGGCGGCGGCGTAACCCTTCCAGAAGCAACTGTTGCCAGTGCCGCCTTTATTCTGACCACCTTAAATGTCGATACAAAAAGTTACCGTAGACCTTGTGTCAAATTTAATTTTGCAAGTAACATTGTGACAACCGCGGCTGTTATTACCCTTAACTTCCAGATCTTCAAACAGTGTAAAGGCCAGCTCACTCCTGTTCCTGTAGGACCTGTCTGGACATTTTCACGGCTTGTGGCAGTTACTGAAAGTAATTCCTTCAGCTTCTTTGTCTGCGACTGCGATATCTGTAATGACGAATGCTGTTTATACAGCGTTGTCGCAACAGTAGTAGGTATTGAACCAACAATTGATCAAACATTAGGCGATACTGCTATAAACAATGCTTTTCTTTCCGCAATCATTGTAGAGCAATGACCGCCAACATCTGTAAAAAGGCGGGTATCCGGTATTCCGGGCCTGCCTGTGTTGTCAATGATCACGATTTATCAACCGTCAGATAGTTCTTCTATTTCATTCTAATCCGCATCATGATATAATCTGTTTTATAGTCTCCTTTTATTTGGCGCATTTCCTGTATAAATGGCTGTTATATTTCACACCGTTTCATATTTGGTTTTTCAGTTCTTACAAACAACACATACAGAGTACATTATCGAATTAAGTCAAAATAGCGCACAACACAATACAGCTTACCATATAAGGATTATAAATTATGAAAATTATTGAGACCAAAAGATTGTATTAAAGGGAATACAGATTTATGTAAAGAAAGAATTAATGAAGATTCGTCTGATCCAGAGTCTATGAACTTCTATTCACACTCATACTGTGAAGAAAAAGTAGAAAAGTGGATAAACTGTAATATTAAAATTATAAAGAATATAAACATGGATTATGTGCGGTAATCCTCTAAGATGACAAAATATTTATAGTAGACTGCGGTTTAACCAAGCAAAATAACGGTGATGAAATATTCCCGTAAATTAGTTTTGATATATTACCGCAACTCATGGAGTCTATAATGGGATAAAAGTATAGGAGCTGTCATGGAATTAAAAAGAATTCGATGTTTTATAGAAGTAGCAAGACTTAAAAGCTTTTCCAAAGCAGCAAAAGTATTGTATCTGTCGCAGACTGCTGTCAGTCAGCAGATAGCCACTTTAGAAGAAATGATGAGTGTCAGGTTATTTGATCGGGATAAAAAAGAAGTAAAACTGACAATTGCTGGTGAAACTTTTCTTTCAGAAGCGAAACGATTGGTAAGATTATATGATAATGCAATTTTAAAAACACAAGCGTACGCACAAGGGATTGACGGCGTGATCAAACTTGGTTTTTTTAGTATGTTAGACCGGGACGTAATGAGCAATGTAATTGCTGATTTTCATAGAAAATACCCAAAGACACAGATTAGTATTGTCCAATGCAATTATGAAGATATGAAAAATAATATCCTGAATAATACCATTGATTTGGGGTTTTGCTTTCAATTGGATTCTATTGAACTAAACCAATTGAAGATTTATGAGCAATTACCCAAACTGTGTGTGAATGCAAAACATCCACTTGCTTCAAAGGCATTGATAACTCCGGAGGACATGATAGGCGAAACGATTATTTCCTATTATAAAAATGTGGAACAGCAGGAGGTATATGAAAGTCATCATGATGAAAGAAATCCAGGATTGGAATTCAACAGCTCTTTTCTGTTGGAAAATATGGATGATGCAGTCATGCTGGTAAGCGCTGACTTAGGGATTACGTTTTTACCAGAAATCGAAAATTTTGTTAATCCAAATAAAATAGTTTTTATTGATCAGAATATAGAAGAAGTTCCGTTTGAAGTAAAAGCGTATTGGAAAAAAAATACGAACAATCCCTCCTCATATAGTCAAGACTTTTTCCTTGAAAAATCAAGGTTTTTTATTTCTTTATCTCAAGTAAATGAGCCAT
>JBCLPO010000036.1:0-26811 GCA_041223105.1 Lachnospiraceae bacterium 54-53 | reverse complement strand
CCGTATTTGCGGTATTAATAGGTGTCAATAAGTAAAAATATGTGCTATTATAGAATACAGTTTTGATAAACGGGGCATACTGAATTAATTGTCGAAATTTGTCGTATAAAAAAGTAAAAATAATATATTTATCTAATAAAATGTACTTGTATTAAATAGTACAGAACACATTTTTGATTATAACTTTATAATTAGCAGGTGTTCTCTGAATAAATCTTGAGGGCATCTGTTTTGTTATAAAATAAGGCTCTTTGTCAATAGTTGGGGTGGGATTCATTGAATCCCTCTCCATTCGTTGCTTAGAGCCATTTTTATGGTTTATTCTACTGTATGCTGTTTTTGGGCATACCAAATAAGCCTCCATATCCCCACCATTTTTTCTATGATGTACAATGAAGTATCCGGGTCCGGAACCGTTTAAAGTTTCGGATTCCATAGGAACTTCGTTTTAATACTTTGATTTTATTGTTGAATCCCTCTGTAACACCGTTTGTAATGCCATATTTGAAAGCATTTAAGATTTCCTTTCTCCAGGACTGGAACGTTTTTGCACATTTCTCGAATTCTTTAATCCCGCACCCTCTGGCATTGGAAATTCAATCATCGAAATCCTGTTGTCTACTATAGGACTCCATCTGGCAGATGTCATAAAACCATTCTTTCATCATATGTGCTAAGCGCAGATCATCGTTATACTGGAGCATTAGATCGCAAGCCTGTTTATTCTCATCTTTCAGTTTTTTATAGCGAGTCAGAATCAGTTTTCTGCTCCGTTTATAGTATTTCCTAAGACAAACAGGCATGGACCTTTGGAGTCGTTTTCGAACGTTTTCAATTGCCCAGGTAACCTGCCGTATGAAATGATACTTGTCTACGATGATCTTTGCATTAGGAAAGAAAGTCCTGGCCAGTTCTGCGTAGGGAAGCCACATGTCACATACAAAGAACTTTACGTTCAGCCTTTCCTTTCTCGGAACGCCTCTCCAGTAATCAGCCAGATGACTCTGAGTGCGGTCTGGCAAGAAATCCAAAATCCGGTGTTTTTTTGGATCAACGAGGATACACTGATATTTACCAGTAGAGGCATTGCCTTTAAATTCATCAATGGAAACAGCCTCAGGCAGTTTATCTGGCGGAGCATAATGGACGGTATCTAAAAGTCTGCAGACCGTTGGGACAGAAAACCCAGTAAGGAGTGAAACCTGCTTGAGAGAAAAAGTCTGTCGAAGGAGAGAGATAACATAAAAAGCCAGTCTCCTGGTTCTGCGGTGATAGGAAAGAAGAAAAGAATAGTGTTCTAAAAACCTTTTTCCGCAGGAGGAACAGAGATAACGCCGTTTGCGAAGAACCAGAGTAACAGTTTTTCACTGAAAAGGAGTATCATCGATTTCCTGGATTCGATAGTCATGAATTCTTTTTGTTTTGCAGGCACAATAAGGACAGATCTGCTCAGAGGGTCTAGTTTCAATGAAAATCTTTAAAAAGGAGTCCGCCTGAATTACTTTTTTTACAAAAACATCTTTTAAGTCTAAGAAAGCCTTGCTATAATTAGGGTACATCTATGAGAGGTCACCTTCGTTTAACATTGAACTTTGGTCGGGGATATGTATTTAGGAGACTTCCTATAGATGTATTTTATTACAACAAAAAGAATGTTGGAAGTGTGATTTTCGAGCATACCCCAACATTCAGTATAGAACCCTGGTATCTGCATTACTACCTCAACCCTTGTTGAAACGGTTATATTTACCGCATATATAGTTTAATAACAATCGCGCATATAGTATATTCATATTTAAATTATATAATAAATTTGCTGATTAGATAAAAAATGTCTGGCTAAATATTAATAAATAAAGTATAATCAAAAAATGAATTGTTTTGTATAAACGAAAAAAGGAAGTGGTAAAATGTTATTAAATATAAGAGATATATTTTTGAGCTATCTGACAAATTTATCATTGGGATTTAGAGTCTCTATGATAATAGCTGCATTGAGTTGTATCCTTGTTTTTATCTATTATCGATTTATTCATTTTAGGAAGAGAGTAAACTTACCAGCGGATATCACAAGCATCAACGATATTCTTGGACAGAAAGAGCGAGAGCAGCAGATGGTTAATATGGCTAAGAATCATAAACAGGTCAGGCTGATGCGATATAATTTTGTCTTAGGCGATTACAATAAAATTGCCTACAAAAAACTAAACCAAATTCGAAACAATGTATCTGAAATACCGGCAGATATTATAGCTTTGATACCTGCTGCCCGTTGGTTGTTTGACAACTTTCAAATGATGTATCGGGAAATTAAAAAAGTTAGAACTTCGGGAACCAGCTATGAGATGCTGCCAATACTTCGGACAAAGGAGTATCGGGGATATCCCAGGATTTATATGGTGGCAAAGAAGATGGTAGCCCTTTCCGGAGGACATTTAGATGAGAAGAATATTTCCGGCATGATTCATGCTTATCAAAAAGAGATTTCATTAACGGACAAAGAGCTATGGGTTCTTCCTGAAATGATAGGTTTTTGTCTGTTAGAGAGCATTATTGAGGTGGCAGAAGATATTGTCCGTATTATAAAGATTAAATCTAAGGCGGATAAGTTTGTAAAGGAAAAGCTGGCAGCACAGCAGGATATACCGGATATTACGGTACTGCTCAGGGAAATAGATTCGTACTGCAAGCATAATTACTCTTTCCATGCTCATGTTATATACCTTTTGAAAAGTATGTCTTTTGAGGATGTATCCATACAAAGATATTTATCCTATCATTATAAATTAAAAGGGAAGCACATAATGCCATCAAAGGTATTCTTAGAAGAAGGAAAGATTGAATCATATCTTGAGTCAAACATTCATGCCCTTATCGTCAGCCTAAGAGAAATTAACGAAGTAGATGAAGAAAAGTCATTTGAGGAGTTTTCTACCCTTGAACACATCTTATCAAAAGATCCGGATGGAGTTTATACGAAAATGGATTCCGAGAGCAGAGGAATATATAGAGGGGAAATAGTAAAACTTTCACTCAAATATAAAATTGAAGAAAGTAAGATAGCAGAGGACTGCCTGGAACTTGCCATGGAGGGAAGAGAGGATTTGAATTGTTCCCACCATGTGGGAGCCTACCTTTTAGAAAAGGGACACAATATACTGAAAGCAAGAATATTAAATAAACCGATCGCCAAAAAAGTGGGGAAAAAGCAAAATCTTAGAGGATTGTTATATTTTCTGTGTGCATTTTCAGTGTTTTTTATCATTTGCTTTTTTGTTATCTATATGATGAAAGGTGCAGGGGGAATTGATAATATTCCTACATATATTATTGTATTACTAGCTGCGTTTCCTCTATTGTTTGTTATTGCCTTAGAGATAACCAATCATATATTCACAAGACGGTTACCTGCAAAAAAGCTTCCTTCTTTCGATTACTTGAAGGGGATTCCCGATTGTGCAAGAACCTTTGTAGTAATGCCTGTACTTGTTAATTCAGAGGAGCAATCTATCCAGTACCTTGCCAGATTAGAAAAGCATTATTTAGCCAACAGACAATCGAATCTCTATTTTGCCATTCTGGCAGATTTTGAGGATTCGGACGAGCTATGTATGCCCAAGGACGAGGTCTTAAGGAATGTCCTTATAGAACGTATTCATGAACTGAATGAACTTTATCCATTCAGTCATCAAAGATTCTCTTTGTTTATCAGGAGCCGTAAGTGGAATGAGTCCGAAGGGTGCTACATGGGCTGGGAACGGAAAAGAGGGAAGCTGGAGGAGTTTAACAATTTACTCCATGGAACCAGGAAAGAGGATACGGGCTTTTCTACACTAATATGCGACGAACAACTGCTGGGATCTTTTAAATATGTCATTACTTTAGATGCTGATTCAAATCTCATTCGTGATAATGCGGCTAAATTTGTAGGGCTGATCGATCATCCTCTTAATCAGCCGGTGATTGATCCTGTCAGTAAAAAGATAGTGGAAGGTTATGGTATTATTCAGCCTACGATCAGAAACCATATTGTTGATAAGAAAAGCAGCCGATTCCCTGAAATTTTTGGAGGAGAATCCGGATTAACCTATTACTCATCAGTGATATCCGATATCTATCAGGATATATTTAAGGAAGGGGTATATACCGGTAAAGGAATATACAACATCGAAGCCTTTTATCATATCCTAAACAATACAATACATGAGAATAGCGTATTAAGTCATGACCTTCTGGAGAGCTGCTATGTCAGAACTGCTTTTTCAAGCTCAGTAAAAATAATGGATACCTTTCCCAGCAGTGTTCTTTCTTTTGTAAATAGAGAGCATAGATGGATAAGGGGAGATTGGCAGCTGTTACCATGGTTATTTAAGAAAAAAAAATTAAATGCAATATCTAAATGGAAAATATTTGATAATCTAAGACGCAGCATTGTACCCGTAAGCAAGACACTCTTAATTGTTCTAAACTTAGCAGTCATGCCTGATATTTACTATCTGTGGCTGCCGCTGGTATTCTTTACAGACATACTGAACTTAGTCATTTTATTAATTGCAACAGGTACACAAAAGATAAAAAGACCAATGCTTACCATTGTATATAGAGGATTGTTTAGAGAAATCAGAGTAATGATTGAAAGAGCTTTTATGGAGCTTGTTCTTACTCCTTATAGGGCTTATACTGCAGCCGATGCAATTGGCAGAACACTTTTCCGGGTATTCGTAAGTGAAAAAAACCTGTTGAGATGGAATGCTTCAGAAACAGTAGATGCCTCTATTATAAACTCTAAAAAAGGTTACTTCCTCACTATGTGGAGTTCTCTTATTCCTGCTGCTGTTGTTTTCACATTATTGATATACAGGGAGCTTCCGCCACTGGGAATAGCTCTATATGGGGTTGTAATGTTTTTATGGGGAATGTCCTATCTCATGGCCTATTACATAAGCCAGCCAAGAGTGCAAACGCGCAAAGGTATGCAGATAGAGGATAGAGAATTGCTTTTAGAGACGGCGCGCAGGACCTGGCGTTTTTTTAAGGATCACGCAACGAAGGAAAATAACTGGTTATGCCCGGATAATTATCAGATCGCTTATATTGAAAAAATAAGCAATAAGACATCGCCTACGAATATTGGACTTCAGCTGCTGGTGATTCTTTCAGCAAGGGATTTTGGCTATGAGACCTTAGGTACAACGCTTAGGCTGGCAGAAAACTTGTTGGATACTGTGGCTGAACTTCCCAAATGGAATGGGCATCTTTACAATTGGTATAATATCCGCACTCTTGAAGTGCTGAATCCGGAGTATATTTCAACCGTAGACAGCGGAAACTTCCTGGGACACCTGATCGCTTTTAAAAACGGACTATTAGAGCAAAGGGAAACACCTGTATTCATGGAGAGTCAAATGGCTGACATGAGGTATTCCATAAAGCTTTGTAATGGTAATATGACTTTAAAAGATGACTATGCAACAATCGGCGAATTTGCAGAGGAGCTTACGGATATAAGAGATCAATTAATAAACACAGAACTTCAGCCTGGTGATAATTCGGCCTGGCTCAGGGAGCTGTTAAGAAACATGGAATTAATGATAAACGAAGCAGAAGATTTAAAGCTGAATGAGATTCCTTTTTCCGCTAACCCTTCCTTAAAGCTGCTGGCATTAAACGGCAACCATGATGCAAAGGTTATGATAAAGAGAATAGAAGAGCTTAGCAATAAAATAGATAATATTCTTGACAATGTAGATTTTAAATTTTTATATAATGAAAAAAGGATGCTTTTTCACATTGGCTATAATGTATCAACTGGGACGATAGATAAGGGCTGCTATGATTTAATGGCTTCGGAATCATCCCTTACAAGTTTTGTGGCGATAGCCAGGGGTGATGTTCCTTTGAAACATTGGAACAAACTGGGAAGACCTCTTACCATGGTAAAAGGAATACCATGTTTTGTTTCCTGGAGTGGAACCATGTTTGAATATCTCATGCCAAATCTGGTTATGAAAGAGTATGAAGGAACAGTATTTGCTGAGGCCTCCAAAGCGGCAGTGTTACAGCAGATAAAGTATGCGAAACATATGGGAATACCCTGGGGAATCTCGGAGTCCCAGTATTATCGTTTTGACCTGGATTCGAATTACCAGTATAAGGCTTTTGGCGTTCCCAAACTTCGGTTGCAGCCGGCAAGTAAAAATTCCCTGGTGGTAGCCCCATATGCTACTATTCTGGCCCTGGAGTATGCTGCAAAGGACTGCCTGTTAAATCTTAAAAAAATGACCTCACAAGGTGTATTCGGTGATTACGGATATTATGAAGCAATTGATTTTAATGGTCCTGATTCCTTGACTATGGCACCTTATTGTATCGTGAAGTCCTATATGGCACATCATCAAGGCATGAATCTTGTAGCGATTAATAATTTTCTAAACGATGGTATCATGAGAAGAAGGTTTCATGCAGAGGCAATGATAAAGGCTACAGAGGTATTGCTTGAGGAGAAACGCCAGGCTCATTTTATATCCATTGCCAGAAAAGGATACACAATTAAGATGGGAGATATGAACTTTAAGGAGGAGTTATTAAGCAACAGATATGTTAACAGTGTGGCACCCAGAATACCGGTGGTAAGTTATTTGTCCAACAATAAATATGCTCTTATGATTACTTCAGATGGAGACGGATTTAGTAATTACAGGGATATGATGCTTTATCGGTGGAGAGCGGACCTCTATGCCAGCACGGGTAATTATATTTATATTAAGAACCTCAATGACGGTAAGTTTTGGAGTGCGGCCTATCATCCTGCAAAAGCAGAACCGGATGAGTATCAAGCTGTATTTTCTCCTCATCAGGCTGAATTTAAGAGAATAGACGGTGATATATCTTCTCATACAGCGGTTAGCTTGTCTCCAAATCACAACATAGAGATTCGCAAATTAACACTTACAAATAACGATAATACAGTGAAACAAATGGAAATTACCAGCTATCTGGAGGTGGTCGGAGACAGCTATCGCGCTGAGTCAAGTCATCCTGCGTTTAATAAGCTTTTCATTGAAAGCGAGTTTTTAGAAGAACAATCTGTATTCTTATCTAAGAGGCGGGGGAACAAGGACGGCGGAACCCCTTATATTATGCATATGGTTAAATCTGGAGTAAAGCTGACAAAGAGTGTGGAGTATGAGAATGACAGGCTTAAATTCATAGGCAGGAACAACACACTTGAAAATCCGAATGCAGTAGTAAATAGTGTATCACTTTCCAATACCACAGGATTTAGTAATGATCCGATAATGAGCCTGAGAGTTAATATTTCCTTAGGAGCAAATGAAACTGCGCATATGTCCTTTATAACCGGTGTGTGTGACAGCAAAGAGGAAGCGGTGAAAATAAGTGAAGAGTTAAGCGGTGCTTATCAAATTGATGATATATTTGAAAAGTTTAGACTGCAAAGCGAAATCGAGCTCAAATACCTGGACATTACCAGACCGCAGGTGAATGCGTTCCAGGACTTAATCAGTCCCATATTTTATCCGTCAAGTTATTACCGAGGTCCTGCCGAGAATATAAGGCGGAATTGGAAAAACCAAAGTTTCTTATGGAAATTTGGTGTGTCGGGAGATAATCCTGTCATGCTGCTAAGAGTAAAATCGATAGAAGATGCAGGAATTATCAAGAGTGTGCTAAAGGCATATGAATATCTTAGAATTAACCGTGTCAAGGTTGATCTAATTATATTAAGTGAGGCGAAACATGGTTATTTGCAGGAACTTACTGATCTGCTGGATGATATGACAAGTTCCCTTCGGATATATGATGAAAGTAGAGAAAGACCAAGTCTTTTCATACTTCACTCTTATCAGATGATACCTGCAGAACTGGATTTGCTTTTTACAGTTGCAAGTGTGGTTTTCTCTGAAAAGACGGGTATATTTTTTGGGAATATCAAGGAAAATTTAAAAGAAATAAAAGTTGAAGATTATTAGAAAAGGAGGGAAATTATTTGAATTCTATAAATACACCCAAAATGCATCACAAAGCAGCAAGCTCGCATTCTCAGAACTTGGAGGAAAATCATGAATTTTTTAATGGCTTTGGCGGTTTTACAGAAGAGGGAAGAGAATATGAAATTATTCTTGAAGGAAACAATAAGCCGCCGGCGCCCTGGATTAATGTAATCGCGAATAAGAACTTTGGCTTTTTTGTATCTGAGTCAGGAGCCGGGTTTACATGGGCTGGTAATAGCAGAGAAAATAAGATAACTCCATGGTCAAATGATCCTGTTAGTGATAGAGCTTCAGAAGCTATATACATTAAAGATGAAATGACGGGAAAGGTAATGACCCCCATGTCCCTTGGAAGATCGGACAGGGGAAAATACCGGGTAAAACATGGATTTGGGTATTCCATATTTCATCATGAAGAAGAAAAAACGACACAGGAACTCACTGTATTTACTCCGTTAGATGAGCCGGTAAAGCTTTGGGAGCTTAAACTAACAAACACTTCTGACAGAGAAAAGTATTTGAGCCTTACTTATTATGTGGAGTGGGTTCTTGGTGCAGAAAGAGATCAGACGAATCCTTATGTCTTATCCGCTTATAACAATGAACATGAATACTTAAGTGCAAAGAGTATTTATAACTATAATTTTCACAGGCACAATGCTTTTATATTCTCCAGTGAGATGATAACCGGATATACAGGTGACAGGCAAGAATTCTTTGGGTTAAAAGGCGGAATCTTAAATCCGCAGGGGCTGGATATCAAATTATCGAATAATACGGGAGTGTGTTACGATGCATGCGGCACCATACAGGTATCGGTAGCAATTAAGCCGAATGAATGTAAAACAGTAATATTTGGGCTGGGACAAAGTGTTGATATTGAAGAGATAAGCATACTTCGTCACAAGTATAATCACATTTCAAAAGTGAGGATAGAGCTGGAAAGGGTCAGGAATTATTGGGAGGAGACACTGGGAACAATCAAGGTCAAGACTAACGACAGAGCAATAGACATTATGGTAAATAGCTGGCTTTTGTACCAGACAATATCTTGCAGGATGAATGCGAGAGCTGCTTTTTATCAATGCGGCGGAGCTTATGGATTCAGAGATCAGCTTCAGGACGCACTTTCACTTCTATACGCAGCCCCGGATGCTTTAAAAAAACAAATTCTCATTGCTTCCGGCAGGCAATTTGAGGAAGGCGACGTGCAGCACTGGTGGCATCCTCCTATGGGAATCGGAGTCCGCACGAGAATATCGGACGATCTGCTATGGCTGCCGTATGCCACGGCCGCCTATATTCGTGGTACAGAAGATGATTCTATATTAAAAGAGAAAGTTCCTTATCTCAAAGGACCTTTGCTTGAAGAAAATCAACATGATGCAATGTTTACTCCTGAACAATCAGATATAGTGGAGAGTGTATATGAGCACTGCAAGAAAGCAATTCTTTATACACGGGTTGGAGAACACGGACTTCCTCTCATGGGCGGAGGTGATTGGAATGATGGCATGAATGAAGTGGGAATAGAAGGAACCGGAGAAAGTGTATGGTTAGGATGGTTTCTCTATGCTTTGCTGGGAGACTTTATACCACTTTGTTATCAGGAAGGTGACTTGGAATTTGCAAAAGAACTGGAGCAGAGAAAAGAAACCCTTAGAAACAGTATGGAAGAAAATACCTGGGATGGTGAATGGTATTTGAGAGCTTTTTATGACGATTCGACGAAACTGGGTTCAAAAGAAAATGATGAGTGCAGAATTGATTCAATCAGTCAGTCCTGGAGTGTGATATCGAAAGGTGCCGGAAAGGACAGAGCTTTAGCAGCTATGCGCTCTGCCAAACGCTATTTAATCAAAGAAGAGGAAGGGATTTCACTGCTTCTTGCTCCTCCATTTGATAAGACGAATAAAAATCCGGGCTATATTAAAAATTATTATCCCGGAATCCGGGAAAATGGCGGTCAATATACTCATGCAGCAGTATGGCTTGCTATCGCCAATGCAATGATTGGGGATTACAGTATGGCTCACACTCTTTTTACCATGCTGAATCCGATTCACATCACTTCCCTTAAGAGAGATGCCCTTAAGTATGAAAAAGAACCTTATGTTATGATAGCAGATATATCACTGAGTGCTCCATATACAGGCAGGGGTGGGTGGAGCTGGTATACAGGCTCAGCAGGGTGGATGTATCAGGGGCTGGTAAACTGGTTTTTAGGAATAAGGAAAGAAGGGGGATATCTGATCATTGATCCCGCAACGCCGGCCGGCTTTGGTGATTTTTCTGTTCAGTATAAGCATGGGACTGCTATTTACGAAATAGAAGTAGAGGGCAGAAGCAGAGGCAGGTTAACTACAGAGGAGTTAATGCTTGACGGAGAAAAGGTGGAGGGCAACAGGGTAAAGCTATCGGATGACGGTAAAACCCATTTGATTGTCGTTTAGGGAAAGGTATCCCCCATTGAATATATAATTTCAAAAAGCATTGACTTGTGTTACTATATGGTGTAACATAAAGGTATAACATTTGCGTTGCAAATAAAAGTGTCCTATACATTAAAGAGCTGTATGAGTGTAAAGATTGGATTTTACAGCTAAAAAGAGAGGAAATAAATAAATAATTTAACAAAGATTTTAGTAATAAAATCAATAGAGAAATTTAAATAGAAAGTTTATTAAATTAACACGAAGGGAGAGATGCGTAATGTTATGGACAATATCAATTATTCTCATTGTTTTATGGATTCTGGGCTTAGTAACTTCGTATACGTTGGGTGGATTTATCCATATTCTTCTGGTAATTGCCATTATCACGATTTTAGTAAGAATAATCAGGGGAAGATAAAATTATTGGCCAAATTTCATTCCTCATTCCGGTCATCTGAAAAGTAAAAAACAATTTGGACTTGAATGGTTGAACAATGCCAAGTAATTAAAAATTAGGAGGATTTATTTATGAAAACAAAATATCTTTTAGAATTAGGTAGCAAGCAGCAGGCAAAAACAAAGGGAATTCAAAGACTTGTGATATGCGTGGGTATTGCAGTCGTTGTAGGTGTAATAACAGGAGCTTTGATCGCTCCCAAAGCAAGAAAAAAAATAAAGGATAAGGCGATTGACACGACAGAGGACATCGGCGATTTCATTCAGAAAAAAGAGAAAGCCATAAAGAATACGGCAACTGATACCATCGAGGAAGTCTCCGATGCTATTGAGGATGTGGAAGAAAAAACGGAGGATATAGCAAAAGAAATGAAAGATGGGTATAAGAAAATTAAAAAAGGGATGGAGCAAACCACATAGCCTGTTTCCCCTCAACTACATTCCCATATCTGGTCAATTGACGGCATTCACCAGATTGGTTGACCTGCATGTGGCGGATTGCAATCAATGCATACAATAACTTATTAATAGAATTGGAGGTGCTTCTTATGGCAAAAATGATGAGTTTTATTCTCAGTCTGGCTTTTCTGGTAATAGGATTTCTGGGCCTTACCAATCTGTTGCCGCTATTCATAACTTATCCCGTTTTAGCCAACATCGGGGCAATTGTTCTTGGTATACTGGGGCTGCTGGTCTTAATATATGCTGGACGAGGTGGGGAAATTGCACGTCAGAGAAAGGAAAATTCCCAACAGAGAGAAGAAAATGAGAAGATAAGACTGGAGATGTCGGAACAGTTAAAAAAAGAAAATGAACAGTTAAAAAGGGAAATAGATCAGTTGAAGAAGGAAAATGAGCAACAACGAAACACGATTGAGCAGTAAGTGTTGCAGAAGCGCAGTGAAATTTTTTTGACGAGCGGTACGGCTAAAACAGAAAGAATCGTAAAAACGCAGCGAATTATGCTGCGTTTTTGCTTATATTATGAGGTTGACAAATATAGATAATCACTTTATCATTAAGGTGACACCTAATGGACAGGCAAATTACAGCTTTAGTATAAGAATGCTAAACTGAAAAATAAGAGGTACAGACATGAGTGAAAAGCGAGTAGCAAAACCGGGCGATTCAAAAAAAGGCAATGATGAATCCATTGTTCAGAAAGTTGTAACTGATATTTCTAAAAATGTTCAAGGAAAATATAATACAATCGATCTTGAAAAAATTCCGGATCATGTAAATTACTCCAAGGTCGAGAAATACCTTCGATCTATAAACGTTGAGGTTACCCGGAAAATGTTTTTCTCGTATCTCGCAGAGAACCTTATCCCTGCAGAGCATGAAGTAAAAAACTCCAGGTATTCTTATTACACAAAAGAACAGATCATCTACTATATTTTAATAGACATGTTCAAACCAATACTGCCGTTGAACAAGGTAAAAGATCTGTTTGACGATCTTTTGAAGCCAATGATCGTTGAAAGGGGATTGGAGTCCACATTTAAAACATTGTGCGGACTAATCACTTACATGGTGGAACAATTCACAGAAACAGCTGTATCTATAATTGAAAATAAAGAGTTAGAGGCAACTGGTATTGCATTAAAAACACTGGGGGTCACCAGCACCGAAGATTCAGATACCCTCTCCTATGTTGCTCAGTATACAAACCTTGTGACATTGTGCATGGCAAAAGGCGCTCTGGATTTTTATAAATATTCACCAAACACCCTATTGGAATAGCAGTGTGTCGGAACGGTATCAAAAATACAAGGATTTTTAGTATAACAAAAGATATAATAAATTATAAAAAATCAACTGAATATTTTGTGCAAATCGTAAACTTAAAATATCAGTACGACAGGGAATTATGAATATTATCCTCAAGACGGTGCGTCTGTCATTAAAAGCTATAATTCTGATGATGTCGATTTATGCTTGAGTCTATTAAGTTGTACATATATTTGTTTCAAATCATCAATGTGGATATAACTACCGATATGAAAAAGGTCGTGCGAAACGATTTGAATTTAGAAAATCTGTTTTTGCCCCTCAAATCCCCCATTGAAACTCATAATCTACTCGTTTATTTACAAAACCAATTCTTTTGTCATCATAAGGAAGTTACCAAACTGAAAATTGCATATATGACTGCGGAAAATGAATCTAAAAAAAATAGAAACGCTGTTTTACTTAATGTCTTATTATATATATAGATTCGCTTTTGGGCTCTATTGGTGCACTTGAAACGCTGGAAAGCAAACTAAATATACCGTTCAAATTTAGTTTTTGGGCAGTAATTTTAGTGTTCTCAATATTTGGGGTAATTTGGATGATTGCTGAATATCGACGTAACAAACGTTTTTAACTGATACACAACAAACGAGGAATGTGCTGACTCCCTCGAAAAAGAGGTAGAGGGAACAGTCCGGCAAATAGTCCTGTATGCCAAGTTTCTGCCTGATTTGCTTAGCAATTCTGAACATAGCGAATATATCGCTTGCCACATCTTTGCTTCTCTTGGGTTTAAAACACAGGAAACCTTGCTGGGAACCTATACCGATTTGCGAGGGAAAGAAAAGGTAGTAGTAGCCTGCAAGGATTTCACCGAAGGCGGTAAAAGACTTCTTAAGTTTGCTCACTTAAAGAATACCTGTATAAACAGCGAACAAAACGGATATGGCAAAGAGCTGTCATCTCCTCTCTGAAACACCAACAATACTTCCTGTGCAAAAGGCGTTTTATATGGTGATGATCTCAGAGCGAAAGGCAAAGATCCTGGATTATGGTATGGAGCAGCTAATGAAATTTGACAAGCAGGAACCCAAGCAAGATGAAGACTTAGGACAGCAGTTTACCATGTGATTGAGGTGTAATTGCAGAAATAAATGTTACGAATTATCACTGATCGTTCTTAATGAAGTTATCTTAGTGTTTAGGAATGCATACCAAGATAACTTTGAGCAGTTGGTTTTGATATATAGGAGGGGTGTCTTATGCCAATATTAAATAATATGGAAATTTCAAAACCTCGAAATTGGCAGGACTTTGAGCAACTAGTAGAAAGCTATTTAAGGATGAGATGGCCTATTATATGATTGCTTTATTTGGGAGAGGTGGGCAAACTCAGCATGGAGTGGATGTTTACTTGCAGGACGAAAACTCCTCTTTTATTGGAGTTCAATGCAAAAAAGTAGAAAGATTAACTTATGCTCAAATCGAACAAGAAATTGATAAAGTGAAGGATTTCAAACCCTAAATAACAGTGGTGATGGGCGTGGGAACGCAGGTTGTTCAACGACCTCATTAACATAATTATAAATTGCTTGGTTGCTATCACCAAATCCCTGTCGAATCGTCATGCCGCTTGCTTCCGGAAATGCCTTATGAATTAGCTACCATTGAAATGAATTAGTATCTTGTGCTTCGTCAATAAAAAATATCGGAAATCGTAGCAATAATATAATGTGTCAAAGACGAAATGGCAAAAGGCAAACCAATGGAGAAAGTTTTGAAGAGTTGAAGGTTGATGGCTAATAAACTCCACAAAATGCCCGGCGATAAGAACGCGCCGTGCACTCGGAATTATAAGATTCCCTGGAAGATAAATGGAATCAAGGGTGATTTTTTGTAAGAAAAAGCTTCTTTCAAAGAGGTGCCGGCCTGGAGGTTCAATATTTTCTGCAAAATAAATTAAAAGAGGATTGTTTCAAACTATTTATAGAAAAGTAACTATTTTTCAAAATATTTTTTCTGTATGTTTTTGCATATTGACAGACAAAAAAATGTAAGGAATAAATCTGCAAAATTGATTATAAAGAGCAGATTTGTCGGAGATATATCTATGATTTTGAAATTAAACTTGACAATATATCAAATTAGTGATATACTAAACATGTTAGCATTCTATGATTACAAACGCTGACAACATACAAATAAATAGAGCTTATAAAAGTCACTTTGTATAAAAGTGGCTTTTTTTATTATGCGACCAGCAATGGGCGCAGTCTAATGAGTGAAAGTCATTTGTTCGTTCTGTTGGTGAGAACATAGCGGAACATCAAGGGTGTCCATCGTGAGGTGGAATCTGAAAGAGAGGTGATTTTAAATGGGAGATAAAAATCCAAAGAAGCTATTAAAGAAGAAAAAAATCAAGAAAGAGTCTGTACAGCCGGAAATTGCAGCAGAAACAGTCACAGCAAAGAAAACGAAGAAAAAATATTAAATAAAACGAAAGTGAGATACTTAATTTGGATAAAAAAAGAGTACTAGTTGGCAGTCCGGTTTATCAAAAAACAAAAATTTTGAAAGCGTTTTTAAGTTCGTTAAAAAATCTTATACGGAATACGATTGCAATTGATTATATGTTTGTTGATGACAATATTGATGACAAAGCCAGTCAGTTGCTAACTGGCTTTGAAAGAGAAGAATCGAAGGTTATTATCATCCGCGGGAAAGGACTGGGAGAGTATGAGTGTAATGACGAATCCCATCTATGGAACGACAGCTTAATGTTAAAAGTTGCAAATTACAAAAATTCCATTATCAATTATGCAATAGACAATAATTATGATTATCTGTTTTTTGTGGACTCCGATTTGGTTTTACATCCGAATTTGATAGAGCATTTGAAAATTCAAGATAAAGACATAATTTCTGAAATATTTTGGTCTCGATGGCATAAAAACAGACCTTTCGAACCGAATGTTTGGATGTTTGACGAATATGATTTGGTTCCTAAGAAATTAGGCGAAGTTTTAAGTGATAAAGAGATGGAAATACGGCAGGCGAAGTTTTTAAACCAGCTCAGGAGACCGGGCGTGTACGAAGTGGGAGGATTGGGAGCGTGCACATTGATAAGCAGAGCTTCATTGATGAAAGGCGTTAATTTTAAACCAATTAAAAACTTGACCATACATGGTGAAGACAGATTCTTCTGTATACGTGCGGCGGTACTCGGCATTGACCTTTTTGTTGATACTGCTTATCCGGCATATCATATTTATAGAGAGCAGGATTTGGATGGAGTTGAAGATTATGTAAAAGATTGCGAAGCTGACCTTGCCTTTGTACGTCAATATAAAGAAGAGGGAAATAAAATCACTCTTTCCATGATCGTGAAAAATGAAGCGGGACGTTATCTGAAACAGGTATTAGAAAGTTTAAAGGAGCATATTGATGAAGCTGTTATCATAGATGACGCAAGCTGTGATAATACAATAAATATGTGCAGAGTAATACTAAAAGAAATTCCAGTACATATCATACAAAATGATAAATCTATGTTTGCGGGTGAGGCCGAACTTAGGAAAAAGCAATGGGATGAAACGGTAAAAACAAATCCGGATTGGATTTTAAACCTGGATGCTGATGAAATATTAGAAAAGAATTTTTGGAAAAACGCAAAGGAACTCATTAATAACCGGGATTATGATTTGTATTGCTTTCGGCTATATGATATGTGGAATAAAACTCAATATCGGGAAGATAAATATTGGAATGCACATAGCGTTCACAGACCGTTTTTAATGAGATATCAACCTGATTTTAAATATATATGGAGTGAAGCAGTACAACATTGCGGAAGATTTCCCATAAATATATCGTCTTTTCCAAAGGCAGCATCAGAATTTAGAGTAAAACATCTTGGCTGGGCGACGCCGGCCGATCGGGAAGAAAAGTATAAAAGGTATCAGCTTTTAGATCCGGATGCCATATTTGGAGTTAAGGAACAATACGATTCCATCCTGGATACCAATCCCAATTTAGTAAAATGGGATGAGGAACAAATGCAATGAAAATTGAAAAAAAGAAGATAAACGTCGGCGTGGGTTTTGTAACAGGACGAAAGAATTTTAAAAATGTTGTAAAAACCTATGTCGATAACTGGAATGAATCCGGACTCATTGATAAGAAAAAGATTGCTGTTCATCTGTTTGTGGCATATGATTTAAAGTATTACAGTACTAAAGTAAGCGATTACAAAATTACGGACGATGAGATATTGTCATTGGTGGATTCCGCTTATTATTTAGGAAATTCTGCCATAACAAATGAAATGCAATATCTGGTAGAAAAAGATGTAATCACCTTGAAAGAAGCGAAACTGATCTTTGGTGAAGGCTATGCGATGAAACGAAATGCAGTTTTATATTTTGCTTTAAAAAATAAAATGGACTATCTCATTTTCCTTGATGACGATGAATATCCAATAGCGACGATTAAGATTAACGACAGTATTGTTTGGAAAGGTCAGGAAGTTTTATCAACACATATTAACAATATTAAATATGCGGATATGACTCATGGGCATCATTGCGGTTATATTTCTCCAATACCTCAGTTGGATTTTAACGAAAAGCTTTCGGAAAAAGAGTTTAGAATTTTCATTGAGTCAATAAGCAATGATATTATTAATTGGGACTCAATAAAAGAAAAAATGAAAGATGGCGGTGTTACATATGCCGACCTTGATATTATTAATAGTGATACAATTGAAACAGTTAAAGAAGTAAATGGAATGAAATTTATTTCGGGTGCTAATTTGGGCTTTAATCTTATAAATCTTGATAAATTATTTCCGTTTTATAACCCCCCGGGAGCAAGAGGTGAAGATACTTTTTTAAGTACCTGTATTGTTGAATGTAATATAAGAAAAGTTCCTTGCTACACTTTCCACGACGGTTTCTCTAATTATGAGCATTTACTTTTGGGAGTTCTTCCTAACAAATTAAAAGCTTTGAAAGCGGATTCAGGGGCTATTACAACTAGATTTTTAAAAGCTTCAATAGGCTGGATCAGGTACAAGCCGCTTTTGCTTTATATCACACAAAGAGATAATTATGAAGCAGAAATAAAAAAAATGAAAGAAGACTTATCTATAGTTATTCCAAAAGTCTGCAATTATTTTGGGAATGATCAATTTAATAATATATTGGATGAACTTGAATTTTATCACGCACATGTAGAACAACACTATAGTGATTTTGAAAATACAAAGTTAGCGTGGTCGAAGATAATTGAGTTTCTAAAGACTAATGAAAATATATCAAAAAATGAAATCAAATTTAAGTGACACATGATCTGACAATATAAAAGGAGGGAATAGCAGGATGAAAACAGTTATGCTGGTCTTTGGTACACGCCCGGAAGCAATTAAGATGTGCACCTTGGTGAATGAATTGAAGACTCGAAAAAATATAAAAACAATAGTCTGTGTATCTGGACAGCATCGTCAGATGCTGGATCAAGTATTGACAGCTTTTAATGTAATACCTGGTTATGATTTGTCAGTTATGCATGATAATCAGACGTTGTTTGATATAACGGCCAACATTCTTAATCGCATTAAACGTATTTTAGAAGAAGTTAAACCTGATGTGGTATTAGTACATGGCGATACTTCTACTACTTTTGTAACTGCTCTGGCCTGCTACTACCTGCAAATTCCGGTTGGACATGTTGAGGCCGGACTTAGAACGTATAATATTTTTTCCCCATATCCGGAAGAGTTTAATCGCCAGGCAGTCGGTATCATAGCAAAGTATCATTTTGCACCGACAGAATTGTCTAAGAATAACTTAATTCGTGAAGGAAAAGCCCCTTCATCAATTTATGTGACTGGAAACACTGCGATTGATGCGCTAAAGATTACGGTGAGAGAGGACTATACTCATGAACAGCTCACATGGGCTAAAGGCAGCAGGCTCATCATGCTGACTGCTCATCGCAGAGAAAATCTTGGAGAACCACTTAACAATATGTTCCGGGCAATAAAGAGAATTGTCGATGAGACACCAGATATAAAGATACTCTATCCCATTCATATGAACCCAGTGGTGAGGGAAGCTGCCAATACAATCTTTGGCAAACATGATAGAATAAGAATAATTGAACCTTTTGGTGTTTTGGATTTTCACAATTTTCTTTCAAGATGTTATTTGATATTGACTGATAGCGGTGGGATACAAGAAGAAGCGCCGAGTCTGGGAAAGCCGGTTCTGGTTATGCGTGATACAACAGAACGGCCTGAGGGTATAGCTGCCGGCACTTTAAAGCTGGTTGGAACAGATGAAGGAGTAATCTATAAAACATTTAAACAGCTTCTTGATGACAAAGCGGAGTATGAAAAAATGAGCTATGCGAGCAATCCATATGGCGATGGGCATGCAAGTGAGAGAATAGCTGATATATTGGAGAAATCATTTGGTTATTGAAAAGTTACGATATAAAAATGTGCGAAAGAATGAAAGCGGTGGAATACGCAGCGTATTTTCCCGGTCCAACTTGCAGAATATGAGATCATTTTATGTGAATTATGAAAAATGCCAGACGCTGTCTGGCAAATTGAGTTAGTCTCATTATTGCGAACTACTAAGTATTGCAGAAAAAGATAAACGTGATTTTTATGAAAGAGAAGCAGTTAATTCAAATTGGTCTGTACGAGAATTAAAACGACAAATTAATACCTCGTTATATGAACGACTGTTGCTATCAAAAGGTGAGGTAAATAGACAGGAAGTATTAAGGCTATCAACAAATGGAATTGAAATTACAGAACCTAAAGATATTATTAAGGATCCATATGTATTTGAGTTTCTTGGGATACCTGAAGATAAACCAGTATTGGAAAGTGATTTAGAAAAAGCACTTGTGGAGCATGACAGGGATGGAGAAATAACATTTAAGATGGTATATCTGTTGGAAAAGTTTAAGCCGATAAGCTTGGAGTTATAGGGGTAGTTAAATGGGGAAAATATTAGGATATTGGGGTGGAATGCGAAAATATCTTGAGCAGGAAATGCTTGCACACAGTTTGCACGGATGGGTTCCGTATAACTGTATTACTTATGTTGGCATGGATGTCATATTTTCGAAGTTTACATTGATGACAAACTGGTGAAGCAGTTCTATGGGTTAAGATTAAATGTGGAGAATTATGAAGAATAAGAAGCAGACTGAACGGTGGCTGCTGTAGGTAATAATGAATATGGCAGTGTGATGTTAGCGGCTGGCGTGGCATCCAAATGCCAGGCGAAGGTTCCAACGGGTATCTTTCTTCATGCAGATAAAGGCTTGAAGAAGCATGCGATTTCATTTTCGCAACCAATACTTGGTAATGAATTAATCTACCCAGGTATCGGTGAATATCCTCATGATCAATTCATCAGACTGAGCTGGATCATTGGTGAAAAGCATTTCGCTGTGATAGTAAATGAAGAAGTTCGCTTCTGCGGTACAAACTTCCCTTATATGTCAATGAATTTACATTTGCAGACACCACAGCCTATCATTATTGGATCAAATGGCCAAGGAAAGAAGCTGTTTCGGTCTATAAAAATCTCGCAGCTGAAAAATACTCCAAAGACAAATAGTAAACAAGAAATATTAAATGTGGATATAAGGCAAAGTAACAATATGCTACCGAATCTGCGGCAGATCGTTCATCCTGAGTATGGACAAAATTATTGGTTCAACGGCTGTGCGGCCTATCTTATGGAATGTCTTGGTGAAAAAAGCTATGATTATGAGTTTTTTGCAGGTATATCAGGGGAGAATTTCATACAAGTTTTTTCTAAAGATATTTTTTTTGGAAATGGATGATATACAAAAAACGTGATCTGTATATTCAGAAGCTAATTATGTATATCGATAGGGGGATTCCTGTAATCATTAACAATTACGGGAAGAATCCAAACCACCGATATGGCTGGAGCGTGATTGTTGGTTACTCAAATTATGGGAAAACACTGTTTTATATTGGTGGTGACGGAACAGAACCAGATGCAATTGCGAAAGAGGATCTGCTTTCTATGGATTATGCAGATACGAATGAGAATTGCTATGGCTGGCTTTTTATCGGAGAAAAGCAGGAAGACCGTAGTCTGTCCGTTATCTATCGTGAGTGTATTTTATCGCTGCCACAGCTCTTTTCTACAGAAACAGCTTTATATTGTTTGGGAGCAAAAGCGTTTGGGACCTGGGCGGATTACATTGAAGAAGGATATTATGAGCACATCAAGTCAGATGAATTTGACAACTGGGCGATGTATACGGTTTATATATGCTGTCTTGCTACCAATAGCAGTGTTAACAAAGGGTTTTTAGAGAGGGCGCTGACTTTGAATCCAGATCTGACCTTTATCCCGGACATTATCACTTTGTATGAGCAGATGGAGTGTTATTGGAACAACGACAACGGTTCTGATCTGGAAGCACTTGGAGGAGGCTTTAATATTACACTGGATTTATTGCAGGATAAGAACAGGCGCAGAAATATTGTAGGGAAACTGAGAAATTTTGCAGAATGTACGGACAAAGTTGTGTTTTTGATAGAACAATTCAAGCAGAAAGGTAAGTAGAAGGGAGGAGTTATTATGCAATTTAGGATTATTTCTTTACCGCAGTTTCGTGCGGCAGCATCCGAGGTGGATACAGTGGGAGATTTTGCTCCTGATGGGAAATTACGAAAGTTTGACGAATTTTTTTCATCAATTACGCCTAGACCGAGTGAAAGCTTTGAGCCCAGAGATTTTCTGTATTATGATGAGGAGAAAAAAGGAATGGTCTGGATATGGGCAATAACAGAAAGCGGAGAAACCGGTGGTTTTGAAACGTTTGACTTTGATGGTGGTTACTATATTACTTTTGCCTTTAGGGATGGTGACTGGGAAGATCATGATAAGTTGAATAAGGAAGTTTATGAATATATTAATGACTCTGATATTCTGGAACTAGATATTCGACCAAATCACTACGCTATGGGACATATTATCACTCCGAAAGCCATTATGGAAGCACAGGGATGGGGCCAGATGGAGACATTCATTCCAGTCAAATTAAAGAAATAGTGTAACGGTCAGTAACAATATATATATAACAAATTTGCCGCCAAAGCCCCAGCAGGCTCAAACGGCATCTTTTTTATCTACTCAAGACATTGTGAAATAATTGTCGAAATGTGTCGATATAAAATATAAAGTATGTAATATACGTATTATGTAAAATATGATAAAATAAAAATAGAATTATAAATGGCTTCTATATTTGAGAGATTTGGTATTATTTATAGATAAGCGTAATGATTTCTGTTGCCACTAAATGAAATTAATAAAAAGAAAGTTATAAAATAAGAAGATTATTTCGCATATTAATAGAATACAGACTCCCAGATTTTATTATAAATAATTCTGGGAGTCTGTTTTTGAGGATTTAGATGCTTAAAATAATTGGTATGATAAATGCTTCTAATAAAAAAAAAAATTAAAGATAATTTTATGAAAAAACTTTAATACCAAATGGAAAGAATAGTATGTGCTTCAAAAGATGGCGTCCTATACAGTTTACATTATTCATGCTAAACTGAAGGCATCATTTTTGTGAGAAGTTGTCTAAAAATGTTAAGCTGATATTCGAATTATATCTGGGTGGACAAAGTGTTTTAGGAATCGCCAAGGAACTTGAGAAGCGCAAGATTCTTTCGCCAACTGGAAAAGAAAATTGGTGTAAAAGAACCATTGATGTTATTCTTAGCAATGAAAAGTATATGGGAAATGTCGAGCTTTTAAAGTCCGGAATAAGCGAAGTCCAATATTTATCTTCAGAAAACAATCCTGCGATCGTATCAAAAGAAATTTTTGAGGCTGTGCAGATAGAAAAAACTAAGAGAAGCAATGTTGTAAAAAACGAAGATGGTCAAAAGAGAAAGAGTAATAAGTATAATTCGAAGAAGAAAAAATATTAGGAGGTGATACTTTTGTATTCAAATAATAATGATTTATTTAGACGGCATATTTCGACACATTCTGAACGTTCAAATGAAGATCGTGCAGCAGTTTCAACTTTAGAAACATTTCTGAACTCAGGTGGGAGAATCAATACTAACTTTTCTTGTGATGATAAATGGCCTAATCATGACGGCACATTTGAGTTTGTCTCAAACCCTGAAATATCTAGGAGTCCGGAGCAAAACTTCATAGTCCAGATAAAAGGAACACATAATTATAAAGAAAGCGGTGATACAATTTCGTATAGCTTAAAAAGTTTGGCTTTTCCAGCATTTATAGCAAAAGAAGTAACCGCAGATCCAGGAATTCTTTTTATAGTTCTTAATCCAGATATTAGAGGCGAAAAGCGTGTTTTTTGGAAATATATATCGCCTAGCTTTATCAAATCAATAGACTTTGAAAAAGATAGTGCTACAATTAAGCTAAAAATCGAAGATGAGATAGAAGATACAGATGAAAGCATTAACCAGTTTTGTAATAAACTTCAACGAATTGTTGATTTTCATCTATTCCTAAACAAGTTGAACAGAGATAACCTCAAGGAAAAAGATGCTATAAAAATTATTGGGACTAGGTGTGAAGATATATCACTAGAAATTGGTAGAATCAATAACGACAATAAGTCTCGTGATAATGTATCAAGAAGGATCATAAATGGATTATATGATTTGTGTTATGCTGTTTTGGTTTTAAATGCAATAAATCTTGGCTATACGAATGTTAATGAGAGGTTGGCATGGGAATTGTCTCAGTTTAATATTGGGACAAAATATTTAACTAATTTTTTGAAGGGCCTTAAATATATTGGTTCAAGAATTCCGGATGAAGGTCAGTCTGAAAGATTGATGCTGAAATACTACAGCTATTTATGGGAGATTAGACGGTTTTTGGAAAATAATTTTAATATCGCTGTATTAGGGAACTTAGAAGCATTTCCTTTACATACCGACACTCTTGATGCAGAGTATTATGAAATGATAGCATCAAGCATGGCGGTAATTGATTTATCACCAAAGAACCTTAGGACTTCTCGATATTATATTCAAAAAAAGACCCCTTTCTTTGTCAATGGGGAAAGATATTTTGAAATCACGTTGCAATTGGCTGGACTATATGCAACTAAATTTAATCGGATAACTGTATATACAAAACAGAATATATCAACTAATTACTCAATACAAATTGCATATTCCAATGCTGAAATCAATCTTTGGGGTGCGAAAAGTAAAGTCAAAGTAGTAACAAATTGGAAAGCATCTATTGATCCGTCATGTTTAAATAAGCTAGGTAAAATTTTGAAAATCAACATGAAATTAAGCAAGAATTATGGTGAGTATATTTCATTAATGGATTTTCTTACTAAGACGGGTATGAATCTATTTGATTTAATTAATCTACAGGAAGATAGCTTTCAAAATGTTTTGCATCAAATCTATGGTAAGACAAACACTGATGTTTTTAAGGAGATAATTCTTAAATTAAGGAGAGAGTATTCATTATCTTCAAACAAAAAAGGAAAACATACCGTACGTTACATATTACTAAACTTGAGGGAAGAAATACTGGAATCTGTATTGCCAAATGCATTTGATAAGAAATATCTAGATGAGGATCTTTACATTACGAGTAGGTGCTATCCATTTGAGAAAAAACCATTTATTTCAAATCTGGCTGGAAGGAAAACAAGCAAAGGTAGTATAAATGATATCCTCGAAATAACGAATGATTCTGAAAAACTCAATACTGTAAGGCCTTACTTGGTAATCGAAAGACTAATACGTGAAACGGGTGAGTTGTACTATGATGTCGCTTCGGTAGCAAACCGAGATGAAATAAAAAAATACAATGACAGTCTAGATCAGTGGGAGTGCAATAATGGTTTTTCAATCAATGAAGAAAATGGTTTATTATCAATTGACTCCTACGAAAGTACAACTTTATTTATAATTGAAAAATTATTAGAACTTTCAAAAATCGCTAACAGAGGACAAATGGAGTCAAATGCAAGATATCTTCGCAAATGTAATATAAAATTCGAAGATTCATTAAAAAAAGTTGCATTGAATAAATTGTTTGTAAATTCTCAAATCATGCTAATTTACGGCGCAGCCGGTACTGGAAAGACCACATTGATTAATTATATTTCCAATATGATGAATCAGGAAAAGAAACTATTTCTTACAAAAACTCATACCGCTTTGCAGAATTTGGAAAGACGTATAGAAAATCCAGGACCTGACTCTGATTTTATAAGTATTGATAGTTTTACAAAGAAAATTACGCTTACAGATTACGATATTGTTTTTGTTGATGAATGTAGCACCATAGACAATAGAACTATGAAAATGCTACTCGAAAAAATTAATGAAGGCACATTGTTGGTTTTGGCAGGAGATATTTATCAAATTGAGTCAATCGATTTCGGTAACTGGTTTTATTATGTCAAGGATATTATTAAAACGGATGGTGCCAACATTGAACTTTTAAACACTTGGAGAACGGACAAAAAGGAATTAAAGAGCTTATGGGATGAAGTTCGAAGAATTAAACCTATCATTACTGAAAAGCTTGCAATAGATGGTCCGTTTTCTGCAGATATAGGAGAAGAAATATTTGTTCTTGAGGAGGATGATGAGATTGTATTGTGCTTAAATTATGATGGGAAATTTGGGTTAAATAATATGAACCTTTATTTCCAAAATGCCAATACTAAAAGCAAAGTATACACATGGGCTGAGTGGACATTCAAAGTGGGAGATCCTGTGATTTTTATTGATACTAAGCGTTCCTCTCTATTATATAATAATCTGAAGGGAAGAATAGTAGACATTTTAAGAAATGATTTAGCTATATCGTTTACGCTTGACATAGACACTATTTTAACAGAACGACAATGTAAAAATGAAAGTTTTGAATTTGTTGATGTTACAGATTTTGGAACACGAATCCGTCTAGAAGTAACTACAAGTGATGACGAATTAACATCTGATGATGAACGTATCAAGACGATTATTCCTTTTCAAATTGCATATGCTGTTTCTATTCACAAGGCTCAAGGTTTAGAATATAAGTCTGTAAAGATTATTATTCCTTCTTGCAACGCAGAAAAGATATCACATTCTATTTTTTATACTGCGATAACTCGGGCAAAGGAGAAATTGAAGATATTCTGGAGTGCTGAAACTATGGAAGAAATATTGGAAAGTTTTACTGAAGAAAAAGTGGAGCAGAAAACTCTCTCGCTGATTAAGAAAAAGTTAGGGCTACATTAAGTGATGTTAATGTGTTAAGCCTCGTTTCTTAATATAATAGAATATAATAGACAAAAATAGCCTAATCAAAAACATAAAGGGTTGAGAAGATAAAATTCTTAAAAAACCTTGTAAAATCAGCAGATTTGAGTGCTTTTGGACTTGTTTAGGAATAGCCTAAAAACCTTATGTTGAAGCGGTGATAATGATGATGTATTGTGGTTTGGATAAGAAAAATAGGGGATAGACCACAAAATATAGTGGAATTCGACTGAAAAACGAGCGTAAAATGGGGCTAAAAAATGCGTAATGGTAGAATTTTATTGGGACTTTGGTAAACAGATATTTGAAGCACAAGGTAAAAATGAACGTGCAGAGTATGGAAAAGGTTTATTGAAATTTTTATCTAAGAAATTGGCTGCGGAATTTGGTAAAGGATATACTGTTATTATTTCTACTTTGATAATGATAAGCTGTCAAAACTAAGGAGGAGTGTAATGAGCATTGATTTTGGGATGCCCACTTTAATTGAACTGGCCGGCTTGGAGGAAAATGCAAGGCCTTGTAATAGTCTTGGCCTTAAATTTATTGAATTAAATATGAATTTACCACAATATCAAGTGGAGATTTTATAAAATCCCAAAATGTTACTAGATATATCTAAGGAATACAAAGTCTATTACACGATCCATCTCGATGAAAATCTAAATATAAGTGATTTCAAAAATGTTGTGACCAAGGTTTACCTGGATACGGTTAAACAATCTTTATTAGTTGCAAAAGAGCTAGGAATTCGAGGCTGAATTTTTAACCGTGTAAATGGTAATAATCTCCAAAACAAACAAAACGGAGGTTATCAAAATGAGACAAT
>JBCLPO010000035.1:0-27471 GCA_041223105.1 Lachnospiraceae bacterium 54-53 | reverse complement strand
AGATTGATGAATATATAAGCAAGAAGGCGGAAGAACAGAGGACGAATCATGATTTGGCTGAATCCGATGGTGAAGAGCCTGAACCTGTTATTGAAGAGCCTGAACCTGTACCAGAACAGCCTGCAACCGTGCCGGAATCCCTTGA
This sequence comes from Lachnospiraceae bacterium 54-53, assembly GCA_041223105.1. Taxonomy (GTDB): domain Bacteria; phylum Bacillota; class Clostridia; order Lachnospirales; family Lachnospiraceae; genus Lacrimispora. The sequence goes on along the minus strand of JBCLPO010000035.1, from coordinate 27,326 downwards.
AACCGTAATTGACGGAGAGTTTGTGGAACTTATTCTCCCAGACATATCTGCTTCTGTAAAAACAGTTCTTGAAGAAGCAAAGAAAACCCTCAAAGACTGGATGAGCGCATTTGAAGGAGAAAATCCAGAGAAGTGGCCACCATTCATTGAGCGCCAGAAGATAATTGTTGCAGCACTGGAGGCTTTGGCGGAAGAGCAGGAACAGCCGGAATCAGAATCAGAGCCGGAACAGCCGGAGCTTCCGATCCTGAAGAACAATGACCAACGTGCAGCCTTTGTGGATGCTTATGAGACATGGCCGTTATGGATTGAGACCCAAGAAACCGGGGAGCGGTATTACCGGTATGATCTTCCGGACGGTACCAGCATGGTGGTTAAGGTATATCACGCAATGCTGTTTGATTATAAGGCCACCGGAAAAAAGTATGAAGACAGGTATTCTGAAGGATACGGCAAGCATGAGTATTATTTCTTGCAGGAAGGAAAGTTCTTCCGGGATTGTGAAACGAATCGGTCATATTTAATTGAGAAGTTGAAAGAGCTTCAGAAGAAAGGAAAAGGTGACAAATCATGATTGTAAAACAAATTGACTTACATAAAGCTATGGAACTGGCGGGAAAGGGAAGTGAGGTACTGGTGCTGGTCCCGAGTGGGCCGGAAACAAACTGGAGGGGCTATATGCCCGATACGCTGCAGGAGATGTTGGAGGGCTGCTTATTCTTCCGGAAGGAACCGGCAATGGAGAATTCAGCTTTTGAAGATTCTGTTGAGGAAACCTTGAAACCGGAATCCGATAGCCCCCCCCCTGCCAGGAAACAGGCTCCAGCGGAGATCCCGGCCTGGAGAATGGGACCGCAGTGGACAGTGGTCCCAAACGGACCAAGATGATAGATACAGGAAAAATAATGGCTCTGCACAAAGCCGGCTGGACGGGAAAGAAGATTGCGGAGGAAATGGGAATCAGTGAGGCTACGGTGTGGAGCCGTATAAGCAAAATGAGGGAGGAAGGGAAGCTGTGATGCCAGAACAGAATGAAATGCTTAACATTGTTACTCCCATGGTAGAGCATGTATGTGATCACCTGTGCCGGTTTCCGAGGGAGATCAGCGATCAGGAAGAGTTGGACAGGATATGTGGAGGTTGCGAGATGGGACAGCATTTGTGCAATATCCTTAATACATACAATGCAGCCACTCTGCTTCAGGCAGCTGCGGAGGTAGTCAGGAATGAACTCCTGAAAAAAGATGACTGGTACAGTGCGCTGGTCGAATCTATTTATAGATATCTACGAAAAACTGGATATATTACCTCCTGGGATCAGCAGGCAAGGGAGCTGGCGGATCGGATAGTGGGAATTGAGCCGGAGCAGGAGGTATGAATGAAATCATTATTACATTATCCCGGAAGCAAGAAGCGGATCGCCTCCTGGATCATTGGGAATATGCCAGAGCACCACAGCTATCTGGAGCCGTACTTTGGAGGAGGGGGTGTCTTTTTCGCAAAGCCCCCTTCCCGGATCGAGACGGTAAATGATCTTGACGGTGATGTCGTTAATTTCTTCCGGGTGATACAGAACCCGAGACGCTGCCAGGAACTCTATGAGTGGCTTACATTCACGCCGTATTCCAGGCAGGTATACGATGAATCATTTGAAAAGGAACCACAGTCTCCAGTGGAACAGGCCGGATATTTTGCGGTAAGGTCTATGCAGAGTCACGGCTTCCGGCTGACGGAAAAGTGTGGGTGGAAGAAAGATGTTTACGGCAGGGAAGCGGCCTATGCGGTCCGGTATTGGAATCAGCTGCCGGAAGCGTTGGCAGAAATGGCGGTCCGGCTGAAAGGCGTGCAGATCGAAAACAGGCCGGCCCTGGAGCTGATCAGAGCCTTTGATCATGAGAATGTTTTGATCTACCTGGATCCGCCTTATGTGTGGTCCACACGGGGCCGGAAGCAGTACCGGCATGAAATGTCTGATCCGGATCATGAGGAGCTGTTGGACACAAGTATTCACAGCCGGGCGAGGATCATGCTTTCCGGATATGACTGTGAACTTTATGAGCGGTACCTGAAGGGCTGGCGTAAGTTGCAGATGCCGGCCAGGGCGCAGAACAGTCTTCCGAGAACGGAAACTTTGTGGTTGAATTTTGAACCGGTAAATTGGGATTTCCCGGAGCACCGGGAGAAAGGAATGAGATATGACAGTAGAACAGATTGAATTAAGAAAGATTTTAAGCCAGATGTTAGCTGATAATGGTATTAACAGAGATACTATTGTTGATTTTGTTAAAGGTGTTATAGATGAGAAAGTAGAAAAAGCTATTAATCAGGCAGTACATGAAACAAATATTGACGGAATGGTTAATAGCCGGGTCAAGGACATAACCACAAGAGCAATACAGGAAGAAGTGGCAAGAAAGGTCAGAACAACAATGAATTGTGTGTCGATCAGCTTGGAATGCCACGAACCAGCTAAGCAGGAAAACTGAGATTTGATTGAGCAGTATAAAGCAGGAGGTAAGGTCACATGGCAACTAAATATTTGTACGCGGCCTATGAGGGTGGAGAGCCTCTGGGCGAACGTACCTCCAGGGAGTGGGAGCATGAGCTGTCTATACCCAGGCAGACTATAAGGGATTATGCCCGGGAAGGAAGAACCTACGGAGGCCGGTACACGTTTCAAATGATAGAGAAGGCCAAGCCTGTGCCTAAGGAAGCAGAGGCCCGGAGGTCGGCCCCTGAAATCGTCACGGTGCAGGAATTAGAAAAGTTTAAGCGGTCTGTGAAGATCGGGGCCCGGTTTGACTACGAGAGTTACCGCAAGGATTTTGTCCTGGGATCGCGGATTGTAAGGGAAAAGGTTATGGTGGTGAGAACATTTTCTCATACCGTCCTACTGGCCAGTATTGACAATCCGGGACAGGAAGTGACTATGACTTATGCAGAGCTTCTGGAGCAGAAGGTAGAACGGGCAAGAAAAAGAAAACAGGCGGCCGGGAGGCAGAGCGGATGAAGAAAAAGCCCGAAAGCCCGGCCAAGCAGCTGGCGGAGTTCCTCGCTTTCGTAGACCGGAGCAAAGAGGAATACCGGCTTGCCTGTGAGGCGGTAAGCGAGGAGGACAAGCGCCTGCAGGATCTGCTTCATGCAATGGAGTTTTCTGAAACGAGATCCGAGGCGGATAAGGTAACAACAAAGCTTCGCAGGAGCCGTAAGGCACGCAGGGAAAGTAAAGATGCTGTGAGGCGGAATCAGTTGATCGTGGAGTTTTTCAATGACCAGAATAATAAGACAACGCTTAACAGGATGCGCCAGCTCCTGGGGAAACAGCGGAAGGAAGAGGAATATTTGAATGGTGACAGGGTTTATAAGCCCAGGGCAGGCAGCTGACAGCGGGGGAGGTGACGGAGTGGACAAGGAAATATTAGTCCAGTATTGTGAGATGAAGGAGGAAATCAAAGATATCCGGCGCCGCAAGGAGAAGCTGGAAAAACAAATAAGGAATCTGGGCATTGTTTCGGACTCCGTAAAAGGAACCAGGCATGACGGGACCTATGGCAGCATTAAGATCACCGGGTATCCTACACCGGAATACTACCGGAAGAAAACAGCTGTTGAGAGAATCCGGAAACTGCTTGATACCAAGGAGGCAGAGCTTCTGGAGCTTATGACCCAGGCAGAGGAATATATTGAGACTATCCCAAAGAGTGAGGTAAGAACCATGTTTCGGCTGTATTACATAGATGGACTTCCCTGGTGGAAGGTGGCGCAGGCCATGAATCGGATGTTTCCGAAGCGGAGGAAAAGGTTCACGGAGGACGGGTGCAGAATGAGAAATAATAGATTTTTTGAAGAAATTTAAAAATGTTCGGTCATGTTCACTTAAAATGTGCTAATGTGATACTATGCAGAAGCCAGACGGATATGCAGAAGTTTTTTCCGTCCTGCATTTTTTCTCCGATATGATGAATGTACAAAGCGCCGGAGAGCGGCAGTCTACTTCAGGGTATAATGTTACTGCCTTAACAAAAGATGGTCTGGAGACCGAAACCCTCATGCAGTTGGTGTTGGCGGCGTGACATGGACTGCAATCCCCCACGGCTGCCGGGTGTAACAGCTTGGCGGCCGATTGATCTTCATTCATACTTATTCTCCTTTTAGGAAACGCCTGTCGTACTTTTTAGTCGATGGGTGTTTTCTTTTAATTAAATTTAGAGTATGCTAAAAAAGAGGAGGATTTGATATGCAGTGTTGTGGTAAGAAAATGTTTGAGAATGTTGACAATTTTCACTGTAATATTTGTGGGAAAAGAGTATATAAATCAAGAGAAGCAATTACGGGTAAATGCCCAATATGCAAGAGTGATTTATATATTAATGCAAATAAGGTGCATTGTGCTAAATGCGGTTATAGAAAGTAGAGATTGCAAGCACCACAGAGGCGGTCAACCCCGTCTCTTTTTATGCCCAAAACAACGAAAGGGAGTGAGTTCATGGGAAGGCCATTAAAAATTAAAACTCCAGAGAAAATGGAACGATTATGGGAAGATTATAAACAGGATTGTGATAACCAGAAGGTCCTTACCCATGACTTCAGTTCCAAGAATAGCGAATTTGTCAGCGCCACGTTGAAGCGCAGTATCACATACACGATTGAAGGATTCTGTGTATTCGTAGGAATTTCCAGACAGCAGTTTTACGATCATTATTCGAAGATGAAGAAATATACTGACATCGTTACGCGCATAAGGGAAGAATGTGAGGTTGACGCCCGGAAGAAATTCGAACTTCAGGTGATCCCTCCGCAGCTGGCCGGACTTTGGATGAGTAAGTACGGATACACCACCAAAGTCGAAAATAACATCTCCGGTACCCTGGACACAGAGAAAACCAAGCTTGACGATCTGATCAAGCAGATGCGCGGCGGTGATGGATAGTGAGTGATGAAGATGGAGGATAACATCTATGAGAGAATTTAGAGAGATAAAGGGCTTTGAAAGATATTCGGTAAGTAGTGATGGAATAGTAATTAACAATATCACTGGACAAATTCTAAGCCAGAGAAAGGCTACTAATGGTTATATACGTGTAAATCTGCGAAAGGGGAATGTACAATATGAAAAACCTAAAACGCAAGCTGTTCACAGGTTGGTGGCAGAGGCGTTTCTACCTGTAATACCCGGGAAAAACTGTGTGAATCACCTTGATGGCAACAAAAGTAATAATGCTTTAAGTAATTTGGAATGGTGTACTCCAAAAGAGAATATAAAACACGCCATAAAGCATGGGTTGATGAATCCCGATTATGTTTCTATGAACAGGCGGTCCTATGAATCAAGCAGGCGAGCTCATCAAACAAGTGAATATCGAAAGAAGATGCAAAGAATTAATGCTGAGGCAGGTTTGACAAAACCAGTGCTGCAAATAGATTCTGTAAGCGGACAGATAATTAACAGGTTCCAAAACTGTTATGATGCTGCCCGCTTTTTGTTTGGAGAAATTAGATATAAAGATAGACTGATTAGTCGATGTGCTAGAGGGAAATGTAACAGTGCCTACGGTTTTACATGGGCTTATGAGGAGGTGGTTTAACCTCATGAGTTCTGAAAGCTTATTGTTATCTGAAAAATACAAAGCATTTCTAAAATGTGATGCTCCCGTAGAATTCCTTGAGGGAACTTAACTACAGCAGCCGGCAAAACTACAGTCGGCCTGTTTAAGTTCATGCTGAAGGTGGCGGAGAGTCCCAAGAAGCTGCACATTATAGCGGCAGATGATACGGGAGCTGCTGAGAAGAATATCATCAACAAGGATCTGGGAATCTTAGATGACTTTGGTGTTCTGGTAGAATATAAGGGCAACGGATCCGGCGAATACAAAATGCCCCATCTGGTATTCCATACAAGCGGTGGGGATAAGATCATATTCGTTGTTGGCTACGGCAATAAAAGCAAGTGGAAAGATGCCCTGGGCGGTCAGTACGGCTGCTCGTACATTGACGAGATCAACACAGCTGATATTGAGTTTGTACGGGAGTCAGCTATGCGGTCGGATTACCTCATGGGTACGCTTAACCCCGATGATCCGAATCTCCCGGTCTATAAAGAGTATATAAACTGCTCCCGCCCACTTCCTGAATGGAAGGACGAGACGCCAAAAGAAATATTGGAGGAATTAAGTGAGGAACCAAAGCCCGGCTGGGTGCATTGGTTCTTTTCTTTTACCCATAACCTGGGTTTGTCCAAGGAGAAGCTGGATCGGATCATGTCAAACACTCCAAAAGGCACAAAGATCTGGAAAAACAAGATCCAGGGACTGAGAGGAAAAGCAACCGGCCTGATCTTCCCGAACTTTGACCGTAAAAAACATGTGGTCAGCAAGGCCTGGGCGAAACAGCAGATTGAATCCGGAAAGATAAAGGTCAAGAAGTTTTCCGCTGCCTTGGATACATCTTATTCCAGCAAAAGCCCGGATACCATAGCCATGATCTATCAGGCCATCACAATAGATCGGCGAGTGATTATCCTTGATGAAAAGGTGTACAGTAACGCGGATCTATCAATCCCGCTGGCTCCGTCGGATACGGTTGTGAAGTTCCTTGACTTCCTGGAGAGAAACCGGGGGGAATGGGGCCTTGCCAAAGATGTATTCATAGATTGTGCGGATCAGGCAACGATCACGGAGCTTAAGAAATATAAACGGCTCAAAGGCTGCCTGTATAACTTCCATGATTCATACAAAAAAGTGACGATTCTGGACCGTATCAACTTCATGTTGGGCTGGATCACACAAGGCTGTTATCTGGCAGTGGATACCTGCACAGAGCACATGGGAGAGCTGGACCGGTATTCCTGGAAAGAGGACAAAGACGAACCGGAAGACCGCAACGATCACACCATCAATGCCAGCCAGTATGGGTGGATCCCGTATCGGAATTTGATAGGATTTGAGGAGGAAGAAAAGAAATGAGGTGGATGTCAGCTTTGAATGAAAACATAAAACGGGGAATCCGTAGCTGGCTTCAGATCCAGCCATCAAGCCCGTACAGTATTCAGATTCAGGAGACCATAGACTATGAATTGAACGCAATCCGCAATCGCATCTGGTACCGGGGAGACAGTAACGAACTGGAGCAGCTTTACAACAGTGTGAATGAATATGCGGATAAACATAAGTTCTGGGCTTCTAAGTGTACGCCGGGAATGGAAATGCGCAAGATACATACCGGGCTACCAGGCTTGATTGTCCGTATTCTTTCCGGGATCGTCTTGGCCGATATGAATGATTTTGAATTTACAGTGCCGGCACAGGAGGGGATATGGAAGGAGATTGAAAAGGAAAATAAGTTCCGGAAGGCTCTGGAAAAGTCCTTAAAAGAAGTTCTGTACATTGGTGATGGAGCTTACAAGGTGACGATCAACACAGATTTAAGCCAATATCCTATTCTGGAATGGTACCCTGGGGAGCGGATCGAGATCATAGAGGAACATGGCCGTCTGAAAGAAGTGGTGTTCAAAACACCCTACATGGATCACAGACAGCAGTATGTCCTATACGAGCATTATGGGTATGGGTACATCAGAAATGAGCTTTACCGGGGGGATCAGCAGGTGGATATGAAAACTATAGAAGCTACGAAGAGTATTTCTGACTGGGAGTTTGATAAGTCTGTCATTCTGGCAGTTCATTTGAAAGTGTATGAAAGTACGAAGTGGGAAGGCCGGGGCGGTTCTATCTTTGATGGGAAACTGGATAGTTTTGATGCCTTTGACGAGGCCTGGAGCCAATGGATGGACGCACTCCGGGCAGGAAGGGCCAGAACCTACATACCAGAATCCTATATTCCCAGAGATCCCCGAACCGGCGAGCTGTTAAAACCCAACCCGTTTGATAACCGTTTCATTGCCGGTGATGACAATATGGACGAGAACGGAAAGAACGCAATCAATACAGAGCAGCCAAGCATACCCCATGAAAGCTATCTTGCCAGTTATGTGACTGCTCTTGACCTCTGCCTGCAGGGGATTATTTCCCCCAGTACTTTGGGGATTGATGTTAAGAAGCTGGACAATGCGGAAGCCCAGCGGGAGAAAGAAAAGGCCACCCTTTACACCAGAAATGCGATTGTGGAGGCCTTGCAGGAGGAGTTACCGGAGGTTATCTCGGCTTGCATCAATGCCTATCATATTCTTTTCAAACAGCCGGTGGAAGAGGTGAAGGTGGAAATACCTTTCGGAGAATATGCGAACCCGTCCTTTGAAAGCCAGGTGGAAACCCTGTCAAAGGCCCGGCCAGGATCTCCGGTCATGAGCATTGAGGCCCAGGTGGAGGAAATGTGGGGAGACAGCAAGGATGAGGAGTGGAAAACCGAAGAGGTAAGCCGGTTAAAGGCTGAACTCGGGATTGTGGAAGCCGATGAACCAGGACTGAATACGGAAGGGGTGAATATTTTTGAAGGTACTGGTAATGAACCACTTGTACAAAATGAGCCAGTCGGAGTACCAGGGGCTTCTGAAGGTGGCAAGTGATCAGGTGCCGTTCGGTATTTATGCTATTGAGAAGAACGGATATGCAGAACTGAGGTGTGATAAATGTGGGAGTATTACCCGCTTGAAGGATCTCACTCGACAATTTAAAGCACAGGGATTTAAAGTGCTTGCAAACGGCAGGTGATCCTATGAATGAGTATGATATCGTAGCGGCCTTTGAAGCAATAGAACAGGATCTCATTTCCTCCATGATCCGAAATATGGACCGTCACCGGGCCGAGGAACTGAAGGAAGGCTATAACTGGTCCATGTGGCAGGCTGAACAGCTTAAGGCTCTGGAAAATTATAAGCTGCAGAATCAGAAAAAGTATGGCAAGCAGTTTAAAAATATCAATGCTCAGATGGGGGAGCTGATCTGGCAGGCCCGCCAGAAAGGTAACATGCAACAGGAGATCCGTATTCTTCAAGCGATAAAGAAGGGCTATAAAGTTCACGGAACTAATAAGTCACCTGCGCACCGGGCTATGTCGGCAGAGTTTTTCAAACTGAATGACCGAAGGCTGGAAGCACTTATCGAAGCAACCACTCACGACATGGAAAAGGCAGAGACAGCGATCTTGCGCCGCGCGAATGACCAGTACCGTAAGACTATTTTTAATGCTCAGGTGTATGCCAATTCCGGAGCCGGCACCTATGAGAAAGCTGTGGATATGGCTACGAAGGATATGTTGGCCCGCGGCCTTGCTTGCGTGGAGTATAAAAATGGAACCCTTCACACATTGGAAGATTATGCGGATATGGCAATCCGGACGGCCAGTAAGCGGGCATACCTGCAAGGAGAAGGGGAGAAGCGGAAGGAATGGGGAATTACCACCGTTATTGTTGCGAAGCGCGGAAATCCCTGTCCTAAGTGCTTGCCCTTTGTGGGAAAGGTATTAATTGATGACGTGTGGTCAGGAGGAAAAGCTGGTGACGGTCCTTATCCACTAATGAGCACAGCCATTGAAAGGGGGCTTTATCACCCAAGATGTAAGGATAGCCACAGTACCTATTTCCCGGGGATTTCTACAGCGGAGGATACCTGGACGAAAAAAGAATTGGGATCCATTGAACAGAAATACAAGCAGGAACAGAATCATCAATACGCCAGGCGGCAGGCAGATAAGTTTGGAAGGCTGGCTGAATTCTCCCTGGATAAAGAAAATAAAGAAAAATATAAAAATAAGGCTGACGAATGGTCAAAGGTACTACAATCTGATATAATACAGGAAGGAGCATTTAAAAACCTTGTTATTGATCAGCTTCCTGACATTGAGAGCGTGAATACCGTCCAGGATAGAAAAGTATTTGCAGAGCAGTTAATTGACAGGCTGGGGATTGACAGAACCAATATCCCAGTGGAGCTCCGGAAGATGGATTCCAGAGGTGGGTGCAGTTATTATCCGCAGTCAGATAAAGGCATTTGTGAATACATAGAATATGCACTTCAAGCAGATGATGATCGTTCCCTACAATATCAAATAAAAACGGCTTTTCATGAATCTTATCACTTGTCCTTACAAGGGCATAAGTGGGATGCGGTAAAGGGCGGGCGCCCTAATGAAAAGTGGCGCATCATGGAAGAAACATTCGCAGAAGTGTCAGCGCATTATGCTGCGGATCTGTACGGAATAGAAGAAATGCTTGCGCCAGCTTATGGGGATATTCTGGTAAAGACGCTTCCAAGGCTTAAACGGCTGCCTAAATATAAAAATTGCAATACAGCAATGGATTTTGGTAAGATTGCCTGGAGGGATCGGCTTCTTGGTAATAGCGGTGTTTGGGAACAGTTATATGATGATGTATTCTCCCTGGGCTTTGATGAAGGAATTTATTATAAGCAGTATTTTAAAATCTTTGGATTGCATGAGAAAGAGCTGTTCAATAAGTTTTTTGAAAACAATCCAAAACTACAACAGTATGAGGATATGCTAAAAGATGATCTAAAAAACGCAGTGACAAAGATTAATCTTGGAATACCCCTAGACAATCTGAACACTAATGAACGTGTGATATTTTCAAACATTATAGCAAATGCTATGTGGAAGGAGGGGATAAAGTAATGTTTTTTATTCTAAAATCTTGGTTTCAAGATCCGGGCAAAGAAGAGGAGGTTTACAGATTATTCAATGAGTATTTTCCAAACACCTGCGTTTTGTCTGTCGATGAAATTGAAAAACAGAAGGAATTCCCTAACAAGCTGAAAGAGCTTGGAGAGTTGGAAATCTTAAAGCATTATGAAAATGGGGAAATTGTAATGAATGGGTGATACCATCGGTCAGAAATGGCTGATGGTATTTTTATATTCAAAAGTTGCGATATCGCAACAGAAGGGCGGTGATCTAATAATCTCCCTTTGAGGCGCAGGGTTATGCGTCTTATTTTTATGCCCGAAGGCGCTATAAACTACGGTGAGACACACCGATATCAACTGTCAAGTGCAGACAGCACATGAAAAACTGTTTATATGGAGACACCATTTCAACTGTGAAAGGAGACTATAAAATGAGATTTGGAAGATTTATGATGCCACTGTTTGACGCTGATGGAGGTCAGGGAGGATCCGGATCAGCCGCCGCAAGTGGGACGGGTGGAAGCCCTGCTCCACAGACCGGAACTGCCCAGCAGACAGCCGCTCCTGCGATTGACTATGAAAAGATCGCCCAGCTGGTATCTGGGAAGCAGACCGCGACGGAGGATAGCGTCCTGAAAGGTTATTTCAAACAGCAGGGCCTCAGCCAGGAGGAAATGAGCCAGGCTATAGCAGCATTTAAACAGCAAAAGGCAGCTTCCCAGCCAGATGTAAATGCTATTCAGGGGCAGCTTGCACAGGCCCAGGCGGCAGCACAGCAGGCTATGATTGAGAATGCAGCCACTATGGCCGCTATCAGTTTGGGGTTAGACGCAAAGACCATTCCTTACGTCCTTAAAATGGCTGATCTAACCCAGGTCATGGGGCAGGACGGTAAGATCAACGATGATGCAATGAAAAATGCCTTAAACAAGGTATTAGAAGACGTGCCGGCATTGAAGCCGCAGACGAGCCAGGCTTCCGGCTTCGTCCAGGTAGGGGCAGGTGGATCTGGCCAGCAGCCAGCAACAGACAAGGCTTTAGAAAAAGCCTTTGGACTTTAAGAAAGAGAGGATTAACACATGGCAGTTTATGAGTACGCAACAGCTTTTACAGATCTCCTTCAGCGGAAATATGCAAAGGAGCTTTGTTCTGACGCATTGACGCAGAGCAATCCGCAGGTGAAATTCTTAAATGCACAGACAATTAAATTACCCAGAATGACAGTATCTGGATACAAGGACCATACCAGGACACCGGGCTTTAATTCTGGTGTACTTTCCAATGACTGGGAGCCTAAGAAACTGGAACACGATAGAGATATCGAATTCTTTGTGGATCCCATGGATATTGATGAAACAAACCTGACTCTGTCCGTGGCCAATATTCAGAATACCTTTGAAACAGAGCAGGCAATTCCTGAAAAGGATTCCTACAGATTCTCTAAGCTCCACGCGGAGCTGACAGAGTATTCCGGTCGTATTGATACAACGGTAATCACGACAACTAATTTCCTGGAAGCTTTTGATACGGAAATGGCCATCATGGATGAAGCTGGGGTGCCTGAGGAGGGAAGAATCCTGTACGTAACTCCTTCCATGCGCAAGATTGTAAAGGAAGCGGAAGGAATCCAGCGCATGATGACAGTTACTTCTCCCGCAACCATCAACCGGAAGGTACATTCCCTTGATGATGTCACAATTAAAATGGTACCAGCTGCCAGATTGAAAACCAAGTATGATTTTACAGACGGTTGCGTGCCGGCTTCTGATGCCAAGCAGATCAACTGGATCCTGATCCATACCTCCTGTGTGGTGGCCAGGGATAAATACAGCTATATCAAGCTGTTTACTCCGGGAACCGACAGCCGGACCGCAGACGGATATTTATATCAGAACCGGAATTATGGAGATCTGTTCCTGCTTGAAAAGAAAGTGGGAGGCTGCTCCATGAATGTGGCAGCGGAATAAGGAGGAACTGAATTATGAGAGCATCAAAAGGAAATAAAGAATACGTCATTGATGGAAGCCAGCAGAAAGCCTACCAGAACAGCGGTTTTGACATCAGAGATGATAACGGGAATGTCATTGCCTACGGAAGAGGAAAAACAGTCCCTTATGGTGATTACGTGGAACTCAAGGCAGAGCTGGATAGCTTAAAGAGTGGTGATGATGCTCCGGACAATCAGGAGGTCATTAATATTTTAAAGGAATATGCCGCTGAAAAAGGTATTGATCTGGGGAAAGCCGCCAGTGTGTCGGGGATCGTAAAGAAGATTAAGGAGCTTAAGCCGGAAGGCGGTGAGTAAGATGGCTTATGCTTCCTACGTAACACCAGAATATTACAAAGAAACTTATAAAGGCAGTACGGTACCAGATGATGAACTGGAAAAAGCACTCCGGCAGAGCAGCCGGCATATTGATTCCCTGACCTGCAACCGAATTTTGGGCCGGAAATTTTCTTCTTTGACAGAATTCCAGCAGGAAGTCATTCAGGAAGTGATCTGTCAGCAGGCTGACTTTGAATACGAGAACGACGATGAGATCAATACGATTCTGTCCAGTTACAGCATCAATGGGGTATCGGCACAGTTTGGCAGCTCTTGGAATGTGTTTACGGATAAAGGAATCGCCATGAAGCGTGACGTATACGCCCAGCTATCCCAGACTGGCCTGTGCTGCCGGTTAGCGAGGTGAACCTATGAAATATCCATGTTTAGTACCGAAGCGGCTCTGTAAGACCGATATTCATATTCATCTGGAGAGTGAGGAAGCCAACAACCTGGGTGAGCCCAAATACAAGGTCGATCTGGACTTGAAATGCAACTTCCAGGACCGGGCAAAGACGATCCTTACAGCAGAAAAGAAACTGGTCCAGATAACCGGGACGGCCATGTTCCCTGGCGATATTGCCCCAAGCTTCCCAACCTTAAGCGGGGGAACCGTTACTGTATTTGGGGAAGATCGGCGCATTGAGCAGGGAACCAAGAACCGGAATCCGGACGGGACAGTGAATTTCTGTACGCTGGAGGTGATTTGATGCAGGTGAAATCAACGATCAAGATGAACCTGCCCCGGATCCGGCAACTGACACAGGCGGCGGTAACGGCCCTGGGATATACAGCGGATGAATTACTTACTGAGGTGAAGAATTCTGAAATAATACCTTTCGACACCAGCAATTTGCAGGACAGTACTTTTGTGGACTATAGTCAATCAGAAAGCGGAAAGGTCCAAATAGTGTCTGATACCCCTTATGCAAGGCGTCTTTATTATCACCCGGAGTATAATTTCCGAACAGATGAACACGCATTTGCCAGCGGCCAGTGGTATGAACCGTGGCTGCCGGGAGGGATTAGTGCGCATTTTGCCCCCAAAGCATTTAAGAAATTTTATAAGAAAGCCGGTGGTGTATGATGCTGGCTCTATATGACATCAGGCAGTACATTTCCAGTTTGGGTATTGCGGCAGATGATAATGTCTACATCGGCAAGCTGGATAGTAAAAAACAAAAGTCCATTGGAGTATACAGCAGGCCAACCTCTGGCCCGGCGAATATTGCCATCGGTGGCCTTGAGTGCACCACCTATGATACAAAGCCGGTTTCTCTTCTCGTTCACTGGAGTAAAAGTAAGGACGAGACTGAGAGAACGGCCTATGATCTATTTGAGAAGCTAAGAAGTGTAACCAGTTTGACCATAGGAGATACCCATATCAATTACCTGCGTCTGATGGTTCCTGAGCCGCAAGACGTTGGGACAGATGATGACGGGGTATATGAGTATGTGATCTGGTTGGATTTTATTTATGAAAGGAATAGGTGATGACTATGGCGGATACAACCGCAAAAGTATATCCGGTTAATAACAATAAATTCAAAGTTGGCCTGAACGGCAGCAAGGACACAATGACCGTGATTGCCAATTTAACGAACTTTGCCCCAAGTATCGAAGGCGGTGTGGAGGAGTGGAACGCCATGGAGCATGAAGGCTGGGGAGATGCCATGATGACCAGTAAAAAGCTGTCCTTCTCCTTCCAAGGGAAGCGTACCTATGGAGATCCGGGAAATGATTATGTGGCAGGCCTTGCGTGGAAGTCGGGCAATGATGTGGTGGCACCTTTTGAGTGGGAGATGCCATCCGGAGTTAAGGTGTCTTTTGATGCCATCATTAATGTGACCACCCCTGCCGGTGGCGAGAGTACGGCAGTAGACGCTCTGGAATTTGAAGTGAAGTGCAAAGGCAAGCCAACATTCGCAGCAGCTGGAACGGGAGAATAAGGAGGATATGACAGATGGCTAAAGTGATTGATATTACAGAGAAACTGACCTTTGAGGGGAATCCCTCACTGATGATTAAAGGGAAAAAGCTGGAAGTAAACGCAGATGCCCCCACCATGCTTAAGGTTATGGGGTTTATGAGTTCAGGAGATCCCAGTGTGGGTGAGGTTTTAAAAACATATGATCTGATGTTTCCGGAGAAGTCCCAAAAAGAGATTGAAAAGCTGGGACTTAATTTTCAGGATCTGACGGTAGTAATTCAAGAAGCGATAGGACTGATAACAGGCGAGGATATGAACCAGGGAGAGCAGTGACCCGTACTACGATTTATTTGAGGACTGGGATTTAATCATTTCCAGTTTCCTTTCGCAGTACGGGTTGAGGATACGGACAAAGGAATTTGAATCGGTTAGCTGGGACGAATTTAGATCCCTGCTTTCCGGAATTGCTCCGGAAACGTCCCTGGGGCGCATCGTGGCAATCCGGTCCGAAACGGATAAGAATGTGATCAAGCATTTCAGCAAAGACCAGAGGCGGATTTACGATGCCTGGAGGAACCGGAAAGCAGAAACAATGTCTCCGGCCACTTATGATCAGGAAATGAAAGCTTTGGAACAAATGTTTGCACAGTTGTGTGGGAGGTGATGTAGGTGGCTGACAGTGTAGGTCGGATCGGGCTTGATTTAGTTGTAAATAAGAATAGTTTTGATAAACAGATGGCCGGCATTCAGGGCCTTGCCGCAAAGGCAGGAAAAGCCCTGGCTGCCGCTTTTGCTGTAAAAAAGATTATTGATTTCGGAAAAAGCGCAATAGAGCTGGGATCCGATCTGGAGGAGGTGCAGAACGTTGTTGATGTAACTTTTCCTCAGATGTCTAAGCAGATAGACCGGTTTGCCAAGAATGCAATTACCTCTTTCGGCATGTCGGAAACGATGGCAAAGAAGTTTACCGGAACCTTTGGTGCTATGGCCAAGGCATTCGGCTTTTCGGAAGGCGCCGCCTATGACATGTCCACGACACTGACCGGACTGGCCGGAGACGTAGCATCCTTTTATAATCTTTCCGCTGATGAGGCTTACACAAAATTAAAATCCGTGTTTACAGGAGAAACTGAAACATTAAAGGATCTGGGAGTGGTCATGACCCAGAGCGCCCTTGACAGCTACGCTCTGGCTAACGGATACGGGAAAGTAACGGCAAAGATGTCAGAGGCCGAAAAGGTAGCCCTGCGGTATAAATTCGTACAGGATCAGCTGGCTCTTGCTACCGGGGACTTTGCCAGGAATAGCGGAAGCTGGGCGAATCAAACCAGAATACTTTCCGAACGATTTAACGCTTTGAAAGCAACTATCGGCCAGGGGCTCATCAATGTCCTTACTCCGGTGGTTAAGGTAATAAATACAATCATCGGAAAGCTGATGAGCCTTGCCAATGCTTTCAAGGTGTTCACGGAGATGGTATCCGGAAAAAAAGGTTCCGGAGGAGTGTCAGCGGCAGCCGCTTCCGGTATGGAGGCTGTTACCGGTGCGGCAACTGATGCTTCGGGGGCCATCAGCGGAACCGGAGGAGCTGCCAAGAAAGCGGCAAAGGACATCAAGGGAATGTCTTCCGGAATTGATGAGCTAAATATCATCAATCCAGATACTGGAAGTGGTGGCGGCGGGGCAGGTGATGCCGGAGGGGCTGGCGGTTATGCGGCGGATGAATTTGACGTGGGGACCCTGGACACTTCTGGCGTAGATGAAGCCAATGGTAAGTATCAGGCTCTGATAGATCGAGTGAAAGAGCTTGCCAGCTTGTTTAAAGGCGGGTTTAACATCGGCTTCGGTGATACGTCTGTGCTGGACAGCATTCAGCAGTCCGTACAGAACATCGGCAAGAGCTTAAAGGAGATTTTCTCAGACCCAGCAGTTTTAGCGTCTGCGGAGGGCTTCGGGAATAGGATAGCCCTCAATCTGGGAAAGACAGCAGGAAGCATGGCTTCCATAGGAGCCACCATTGCAGACAACCTGCTGGGTGGTATTGATAAGTTCCTGGAACAGAACAGCCAGCGGATAAAAGACTATCTGATATCAATGTTTGATATCGGTGGAGAAACTGCTGATATTATAGGTAGTTTTAATGTGGCTTTTGCGGAGATTTTTTCTGCTTTCAGGAGTGACAGCGCAAAACAGATAACCGCTGACGTCATTGGTATTTTTGCAGAAGCCTTTATGGGCGTGACGGAACTGGTCAGCAAACTGGCCAGAGATTTGATTGATGTGCTCACGGCGCCTTTTATCGAAAATAAGGAGCTGATCAAGCGGACTTTGGAGGATACATTTTCTACAGTAGAACCTATTTTTTCTGAGATAAAGTCTATTGTTGAAGAGGTATTTACTAAGCTTAATGAAACCTATGACGCCCATATTAAGCCTATGCTTGATTCCTTTAAGCAGGGATTTACAGAGATTGCAACAAAGTTCCTGGAGCTTTATAACACATATTTCCTCCCAGTATTAACTTATCTATCTGAAAAGTTTCAAGATTTCAGAGAACAGTATTTATCCCCTCTGATTGATAAGTTCATGGAGTTTGCAGGCAAGACAGCCGATGCTATTACGGTTCTCTGGGAAAATGTTTTACTGCCCTTTATCCTTTGGTTTATGGAGACAGCGGCTCCAATTATTGCACAATTTATTCAAAATTCCATTTCCCGATTCTTTGAGTTTTTCGCAGGAGTAAGTGAAGTAGTGGGCAATATCCTGACGGCCCTTGGTGGTCTCATGGACTTCATTGTCGGTGTGTTTACTGGCGATTGGGAGAAAGCGTGGGAGGGAATAAAGACCTTCTTAGGCGGCATCTGGGACGCTATGAAGAGTATCGTATCCCTTGCAATAAATACGATTAGTTCCATCATAAAGACCGTCCTTGATATCATCAAGGGTGTTTGGGAACTAGTGTGGAATGGTATTAAAACTTTTGCGTCAAATATTTGGGACGCCATCAAAAATAAAGCCGCTGAAATCTTCGAAGCCCTCCGGGATAAACTTTCCGAAATATGGGACAGTGTAAAGTCCACTATTGAAGAAAAGTGGAACGCCATCAAGGATTGGTTCGGGGAAATCTGGCAGAAGATTAAAGACGTATTTAAACTGGATGAAATGCTGGAAATCGGCAAAGGCGTCATGAATAAACTCTGGGACGGTATGCAGGAGGTGTGGAAGAGTATCACAAACTGGTTGGACGGTGTTGTGAAGGCAGTGGGAGAAGCCTGGGACAAAATAGTTGATGGAGCTAAGAATCTATTCAGCAAAGCTAAGGATGATGCAGAAGAGGAGGAGGACGAAAAAGATTCTTCCGGGCCGGGAAGCAGTAAGGGGTATGTCAGTAGCGGCCCGGGTGTAAAAGGTCATGCGACCGGGGGATTTCCAAAATCCGGTAGCCTGTATATTGCCAATGAAGACGGTAAGTCTGAGATGGTAGGGAGCTGGGGAGGTAAGGCCGCAGTTGCTAACAACATGCAGATTACAGCCGGAATTTCCAGTGCGGTACAAAGCGGCATGAGGTCAGCTATTGCTCCACTTCTTGCCAATATGAGCACCGTGGTAAACAATGCGACCCCGCAACTGTCCCTGATCGGAACCTCAGGAAGTAGTACAGGCACCGCGGATCAGGTTCAGTCAATGGCCAACCAGGTCATGTCCATGCCGACAGAGTCCATGTCTGACCATTATCTGGCCCTTATGGTGGATCTGCTCCGGAAGATTGTAGAGCTGATTGAAGCTATGGAATTGACTGTTACTATTGATATGCGTGAGTTTAAAAAGAAACTGGCTGATCTGGAAAAGAGGAGTGGCTATTCGCTTAAGACTACATAAAGGAGGCGGAGAATATGGCAGTAATTACGATCAATGGCCGGGAGTTTCCGTCTCCCGACATCGGAGGAAATTTGGTTGTTGCAACGAATGTGAGTGACGGCAAGAATGCTAACGGCGAGTTTGTCGGTCAGAGAGTGGGAAGAGATCAGTACAAATTTGAAAACCTGCAGTGGAAGTTTCTGGACGCTGCGACCTGGTCGGCCATGCTGCAGGAATTTAATAAGTTTGTGGTGACCGCAAAGATTCCGGATATGGTGAATAATCGCATGATGACAATCCGAATGTATCCGGGGAACCGGACAGCTACGCCTATTGAGTTTGATAAGGACGGCCTTCCTACCATGTATCAGGATTGTAAGGTAAATATTATTGATTGTGGGGTGATAGAGTAATGCAGCCGGCCAGCAGTCAGTATAAAGAGCACATGAAAATAAAAGATGGCCTGCGCGGACAGTCTTATATCCGTGTCACCATAGGTCTGATCAACCAGGAAGCCCAGGCCGGAGCCTATGTTCCGGATCAGGAAAATTATACGTATTACAGCAGCTTCAAAATGCCCCTGGATAATTATGAGGTCCAGGAGCTTTATGCCACCTGTGATCAGAATTATACAACGGTGGACGGCAGCATGTATTTTCTGCCCAGGGAAAGGGCTGATGTGGTCCTGAATCAGGGTGTTGTGTCAGAGGAGCTTCTGGGGCCGGTGGAGATCCGGTTCCCGGTGGCCTATGACATCAAGGGCCTTACTATCGAATTTGGCAAGGCTTACCCTGTAGATTTTACAATTGAATCCGATAACAACGCCGTGGAGATCACTGGGAACACAGGTGGCCACTTTGTCACAGAAGAGATATTTAATGGAGCCACATTTCTGCGCTTTTCACCGTTGGTCATGGTAAACGGTCAGAGCCGGTTCCGGATCCACAAGGTGACTATGGGTATCGGTATCTACTTTGATAACAGAAAGATCCTTTCAGCCACTAAGAAAGAGCACATTAGCCCGATCATGGAAGAACTGCCGACCATTGATTTTAACTTAGTTGTAAACAATAAAGATCGGACCTTTGACATTGAGAACGCTGAAAGCTCCGTAAACTTTTTAGAGATTGGCCAGGATATCACCGTTTTATACGGCCAGGAATTGAATGACGGATCCGTGGAGTGGCTTCCGGGTGCAACGGCGCAATTAAAAGAATGGTCTGCCGATGACGAGCAAATGGAATTTTCAGCGACAGACCGGTTCGACAACATGGATGGGACCTATTATAAGGGGCTGTATCGGCCGGAAGGGATCAGCCTGTACGATCTGGCGGTTGATGTATTTTCCGATGCCGGAATAGATGAAAGGACCTACTGGGTGGACAGCTATTTAAAATCCGTAAAGGTCGCTAATCCTATGCCGGTTGTTGCGCACAAGGAAGCCCTGCAGCTGATTGCCAATGCTGGCCGGTGTATTCTTTATCAGGACCGGAGTGGAAATATCTTTTTGCGGTCCAGTTTTATACCTGATATGACGGCCAGTGCCAATGATGGTACAGAATACAGCAAGGCAGCCAATGTTTTGAGACCGGGAAAGAAAGCAGAGTATGCTTCTTATGCATCGGATTTTACCAGGGCCGATGCCAGCCAGTACTTTATCACCGATCAGGCTCCGTACCTGGATACCGGCTATGTCAGCCGGGAAATAAGCGGAGAAGACGGCACGTTTACAGTCAATCCCTACGTCACGGTTCAGCTGGAAGCTTCCTTTACATGCTTCGGGGTGCAGTTCCTTTTCGGAGGAAATCCCCCGGAAGAATTTATAATTCATACAAGCCTTTTCGGGGAGGCAGTGGAAGACATCGCGGTACGAGAAATTGAACAGGAAACCATCATTAATCGGGAGTTTAAGATATTTGACCGAATGGAAGTTGAATTTACCAAAGCCTTGCCCCATAACCGGATCCTGCTGGATTACATAGGATTTGGGGATGTAACAGATTATCACCTGGAATATGGTCACGAACTGACCAAGACTCCCAAAGGTACCCAACAGACCAAGGTAAGAGAGCTGCAGGTTATCCGGACTATATACAATCCGTCAGGAGAATTAAAGGAGCTTGCTAAAGAGACGATCACAATCACACCTATGGAAAACTGGTACACACTGTATTTTAATAATGCCAGCTATGATTTATCCTGTGTGTTGACAGAACCTAAGGAGGGGCAGGAGGCTTTGATTGTGGACAGCAGCAGCTACTTTGCAACGGTAAAGATCACAGGAATTACAGGTACCGTTGAGATCGTCTTGACCGGACGGGAATACACAACCAGTCAGGTGAAGATTAGCAGGCAGTTAAACCCAACGGGCACTTTGGAGACTTGGGAAAATCCTTTAATTTCCTCCGTTGTACACGCTGGGGACCTTGCGGAGTGGATCGGTAATTATATGAAGTCGGACCGGGAATATGAACTTCAGTACAGGGGAGAGCCCCGTATTGAGGCCAATGACCTGGCATTTCTGGAAAACAGGTACGTTCCCACCATGATGGTAAGAGTTTATGAGCACACCCTAAAATTTAACGGAGCTCTTTCCGGAAGCATCAAGGCAAGGAGGTATATAGATGTGGATACAGCCCAAGACCTGGAAAAAGAATGACTGCTTTAACATTGATGATTACAACCGGATCAAGAATAACCTTCAGGAACTTAGAAATCTGGCTGTTACCCTGTATCCGGATTTTTTTATCAAGGATATGGGACCGGATAAAACTTATCAGGACTACAGCTTCTATGCCGATGAGATTAGCACCCTAGAAGAGAACCTGGGACGGATTCGTAACGGGATCTACCCTTACTGGAATGGAAAGACCATGATTTGGTATGAGAATCAGCCCTTTCCGGATTATAACGATTTAAACCGCATTGAAGGAGGCTGCCGGCAGATGTATGAGAATCTTATGGGGCAATCAAGAGGCCGTCCCCGATTTACTTTTACCTTGGGGCGGGGGAGGTGTGCAGTGTGTCGGTAAAGTATGCAAAAGCTGTCGTAGATGGCATTACCTACGATCTGACATTAGGAGATGACGGCCTGTATCATGCGGTGATCCCTGCGCCAAGAGCTCCGGATACTGATATGATGGAATACCGGAGCTATGGGGTTAACCTACAGACAGAGGACGACGCCGGGAATATTACTATTAAGAATAAGGGGGATCTGGGGGAGAATCTCTGGCTGGTAGTCAAGAAAAACATCTTTATCACTACGAGGCACTGGGAACCGCCTGATTATTTCAATGTGGCAGATTACAACCGCATCAAGAGTAACATATGTTATTTGAAGCAGATTGCAGATGCCCTCTTTGACAGCGTGGAATTTGTAAACATGGGGTCGGATAAGTCATGGGAGGAATATCCGACGCCGGAGGAATTCAGGTTAATGGAACAAAATTTAAATTATATCTGCGAAGCCTCCGGCCTCCCGGCAGAACAGTACAGCCCGCATCTGGGAAATCAGCCTTTTTCAAGTTATGAGGATTTGAATCAGATCGAGGACGCTTGTCAAAAGTTGTTTGACCGGCTTTACGGAATCATAAAGGCCCGTAGGCGGCTGCCTTTTACATTAGGAAAGAGAGGTATATTATGAGTGTCAAAACGGTACAGGCCACTTTAAACGGTCAGACCTATAACCTAACGCTGAACAGCTCCACGGGAGCCTATGAAGCAACCATCACTGCTCCGGCTGAATCCAGTTATCCTCTGAGCGGACATTATTATCCGTTATTCATCAGGGCGGAGGATACAGCAGGGAACGTTACTGCAAAGGATGCAACGGACAGTACCCTGGGAGGAGATCTGCGGCTTACGGTAAAAGAGAAAGTGATCCCGGTCCTCACGATCACAGCTCCTACGGCATCTGCCCTGATTACTAATAACAAACCAGCTATCACCTGGACCATTACAGATGATGACTCTGGAGTGGATCCGGATACCATCACACTTAAGATTGACAGCGGATCTGTCATTACCTCAGGAATCACCAAGACGGTAAATGGCAAAGGATACACCTGCAGCTATACGCCGGGAACAACTCTTTCTGACAATGACCATACGATTTATGTTAATGCAAAGGATTATGATGGTAATACTGCAGCACAAAAGACTGTCACCTTCCGTATTGATACGGTTCCGCCTACTTTGAATGTAACATCTCCAGCCAATAACCTGATTACCAATCAAGCAGCCTGTACTGTAACTGGAAATACCAATGACGCCACTTCCAGTCCGGTGACTGTGACGGTAAAGCTTAACAGTGGATCCGCGGAGACGGTAACAGTGGCATCAGACGGCACCTTTAGTAAGGCCTTTTCATTGACAGAGGGATCCAATACTATTACGGTTGTAGCCAAAGACGGGGCAGGGAAGACAACCACAGTAACACGGGCAGTTACCCTTGATACGGCAGCCCCAGTGATTTCGGAGGTGAGCTTAGTACCTAATCCTGTAGACGCCGGCAAGACCTTTGTTTTGTCCGTAAAGGTAACGGATTAAGGAGGGACTATGGCAAAGATTGAGATCACAGGCGTAACAATCAGTAAAAATCCAGTGACAGCCAAGGAAAGTTTTGTAGTCTCCGTCCGGGTGGGGATATGGGCGGAGTATCAGGACCGGCTGCCCTTTAAGTTAGGAGGCAAAAATGGCATTAAAAATTGATTATAAAGATGATGGGTTCGCGGGGAACCGAAAATACCGTATGATAACCAATGCGGATGGAACAATGAGTTTTGAGGATGTAACTCCCTATGATCCGGTGGGGGATAGTTTCGGAGCACTGGACATCAATACAACGAATAAAGCCATTAACCGGCTTGATCATGTGACAGAGGTTACTTTGACCGCCACTGGTTGGACCGGCAGCGCAGCTCCTTACACGCAGACAGTAGCGGTCTCGGAAGCCACGGAAGACATGGAGGCCACAGTAGTAAGTGCTTTGGCAGATGGGGTTACAGAAGCCGCCCAGAAAGCTTACAACAAGGCTTTTGGTATTGTGACTGCTGGCACTGCAAAACTTGGCATGAATGCCTTTCGTGAAGTATTATACGGTGACTCCAATTTATGGGAAGCTGGAGGGTACTCTTCCACCGATGGCAGCAAAATATCAACCCCTTCAAACGCAATAATCCGAATGAAAGATTTATTCCCGATCGTGCCGTCTCAAAAATATAAGTTTATTATCGAATATCTTTGGGATGCTGTTTATCAAATCAGAACATATAACTCAAATCGTGTTTTTGTTAGAAGTATAGGCAATTCTGTTACATCAGGAACCGTTATCTCGGTCACAGAAAATGAGTATTATTTTGGTATTGCAGTGGAGGATACAGCGGATAATGCCGGAGGATCAGAAGGCTTGCTTATATTTTTAGATGGGAGTTTGGAGCCGTCAATTGGATTTCCGACCGGATCAGCGACATTCAATGTTTATAAGAAGCCGGTAACGGATATTAAAATTGGATTGAAAGGAGTATAGGGCATGGGAAAGATATGGATGCCAGGAGGCGGTGGTGGAGCAGATTTGGATGTGATAACAGCTGGGGCCAGTGATGTGATGGCTGGTAAGGTGATCGTCGACAAAGAGGGGGAGTCTTTAACAGGAACTATGCCGAATCGCGGCGCAGTGAACCAAGCTTTAAATGCCGGAGGGAGTTATACAATTCCTGCCGGATATCATAACGGAGCCGGTAAGGTGACTGCGAACAGCCTGGCAAGTCAGACCAGTGCAACAGCAACGGCAGCACAGATTTTAAGTGGACAGACGGCCTGGGTGAATGGTAGTAAGGTTACTGGGAGCATGCCGTCATATGGTGGGACCTATTGGAATAACGACCTGGGAATTGGGCTTGAAGCCGACAACTTATATTCATTCTTTCCCGTGGGGTATTATGGCGCTTTTGACAGCAGGGGAAGTTTGCATAGAATACCAATTGCCAGGCTTCGAAGTGCTATAGGGGTAAATGCTGCAAATATAAGACAAGGTACGTCAATAGCTGGAGTTGCTGGTTCTATGGTTGACTATTCCTACCTCGCTTCTGGTCAGGTGGCTTTTTAAATGGCACGTTTTCGGGTGTACTGGCGAACGGCGTGCAGTCATATAAGCAACAGTACGGTTATTCTATTAATAGTAGTGGAATAGTTTTGGCATCACGATATGGTGGTAGCGATGAGGATATGCAGAAATATTGTTCTGATTTAGTTAACAATATAAGCATAGATTTTACTCCGTTCAGTCAAATAAAATTTACTATTAAAGCAGATTTTTCTCTTGGTAATGATGGTATTGGTTGTGCTGGAGATTTGTATTTTTTAACAACATCTAAAGCAGCATTAAAAACTAAAAGCGGTGTTTTTTGGGCGGGCTTTAATTCAACGACAGTGTGTACAGTAGACGTTAGCGATATAAATCAGCATGCATTTTTTAGAACGTATATAAGAAGTGCCAGTAAAGTAGGAAGTGTCAACGCTTCTTCAACTGTTACTATTAGTAAAATTGAATTTGTAAAATAAGAAAGAGGTTTCTAAATGAAAGTATTAGTAATTTATAATCATGAAAATGGAGCAATATTGGCTATTCAATATGGAGTAGAAAATACATACAACGATTTAAGAAATGAAATTTTTGAAATCGGTGAAGGAGAGCAGATAACCGGACTTACGATTGACGGTGATAATGTTCAGGCTATTATCGAAGAAACTCAGACATCAGCTCTGGCAAAAGAGATAGAAAGCCTGAAATCTGAAATTGACTACCTTAAAATGATGAGTGCGTAGGAGGAAATTGTTATGAGCGAAAACTATGAAAAGGTAAAATATTATTACGATACCCTTTACAAGGGAAGCCGTCTTTGGACTGAGGAAATGGTACATAACGCCGTAGACCGCTGGATCACAGCTGATGAGTACCTGGAGATTACCGGGAAAGAATATGAGAAGAAAGAGTGAGGAATATGAAAATGAAAAATGTATTATGCACAACAGCAGGAGTAGTGGGTAGCTTTATAGCATCTTTGTTTGGGGGCTGGGATACCGGGATCGGTACTCTGGTCCTTTTTATGGGAATTGACTTCTTTTCCGGACTAGCGGTTGCCGGAGTCTTCAAGAAAAGTACTAAATCGGATACCGGCGCCCTGGAATCAAAAGCCGGCTTTAAAGGACTGTGCCGCAAGTGCATGACACTCCTGTTTGTCCTGATCGCATACCGCCTGGATTTGGCGATCGGAACAACTTACATAAGGGACGCGGTGATCATAGGCTTTATGGCGAATGAGCTGATCTCCATCGTAGAGAATGCCGGGCTCATGGGCCTGCCGCTTCCTGCCATCTTGGTGAAAGCCATTGATGTATTAAAAAAGAAAGCGGAAGTAACTGAATAATTTGTTGCGACATCGCAACTTTTCAGGCCTGGAATATCCCGGGCCTTTTTCTGATGAAAGGACAAGGTGATTTTTATGAGCGCAGTAGAAAAATTACTTGAAACAGCAAAAGCGGAGGTTGGCTACCTTGAAAAGAAGTCAGATAGCCAGCTTGATAGCAAGACAAACAATGCCGGGAGCAATAACTATACAAGATATGCGGCAGAGTTGTATCCATCTCTACAGGGGCAGCCATGGTGCGATATGTTTGTGGACTGGTGCTTTATGCGGACGTTCGGGGAAGTTACCGCCCAGCGGCTTCTTGGTGGAGGATACAGCGCGTACACGCCTACCAGCGCGCAGTATTATAAAAATAAGGGCCGATACTATAAATCAGATCCGCTTCCCGGTGATCAGATATTCTTCCGGAACGATATCCGGATCTATCATACCGGAATAGTTGATAAGGTCACAAGTTCAAAGGTCTATACGGTCGAAGGAAACACCAGCAGCGGAACGGAGGTAATCGCAAATGGTGGGGCGGTCTGCAAAAAAGAATACGCTCTTACCAATAGCAGGATAGATGGATACGGCCGGCCGGACTGGTCCCTGGTGGAGCAGCCGGAATACACAATGGGCTGGAACCATGATGCAAATGGCTGGTGGTATGCGGATAGCAAGACTACATATCATCGGTCCTGCTGGCAGCTCATTAATCATCATTGGTACTATTTTAATCTGGACGGATATGCTGTAACCGGCTGGCAGGTCATAGACGGAAAGGACTATTATTTTGAACCAAGAACAGGGCATGAATTGGAATGCGCTATGTATGTAACGGATTCGAATGGAGCCCAGGGACCCGGCGAGTTTTAAAGCCGGTGATGCATGCGCCGGATCAGGATGGGGCGCTGCGGTGGCCGGGTAAAGCGAAGGCGAGCATCCGGTGTTCCGGGCCCGCCTATGTTGTCAATGACACCGATTTGACAACCGTGTATAGATATCACCAGATAATACCAGATATTAATATATAACGGTTTGTATTAAAGTTTCGTTTTTACCCCGTATTTGCGGTATTAATAGGTGTCAATAAGTAAAAATATGTGCTATTATAGAATACAGTTTTGATAAACGGGGCACACAGAAACAATTGTGCTCTTATCCCGCGTAAAGTAAGGATTTACAAGGCTTTTTGGATTACTGAAAGT
>JBCLPO010000034.1:0-29559 GCA_041223105.1 Lachnospiraceae bacterium 54-53 | reverse complement strand
AATGAAGAATTTTGGAGGTTTGCATTTGTACCTTTTAAATCATGTACGGCAGATTTATTCGCTTTATTAGCATTTAACTTAGCCACCTCTCATAGCTCCATATTGCACCATTTACGGCTTTCTGCCGGAAGAAGGGTAAACTTAATAAAGCACCCGTTTCTGGCCGCTTAAAAACAGTTTATACACATTTTTTTACGCAAACTTCCGGTGAGACTCCTTCACGTTTTCCTCCTGGACCGTGCAGTAAATCATCGTAGTGTCCAGTTTTTCATGTCCCAGTAGCTTCGACACCTGCTCTACCGGCATACCCCGGTTTAAAAGATCGGTTGCTATGGTCCTTCGGAACCGATGCGGATGAACTTTCTTTACGCCGGCACGCCGCCCAAGTTGCCGGAGCATGTACTGGATCCCGGCAACCGTCAGGCGTGCATGTGGCTGGTCCAATGTTACAAATAAGGGCTTATCCCCCAATTCTTCCTCTGTTATTCCCTCCTCCTTCATGCGTTCCTTTAAATATCGCTTCAGGTAAAACCTGGCATTGTCCGTCAAATATACCTTTCTTTCCTTACTGCCTTTTCCAAATACAATCAGCTCCTGCCTCCCCAGCTCTATGTCACAAACATTTAAGGCCACCAGCTCCGACACTCTGACACCAGTGCTGTACAAAAACTCCATCAAGGCCCTGTCCCGTAACACTGTACAATTAACCCGCAGGGCCTCCATTTCTTCCTGGGAAAACGGCTTTTTAATGGTCTTTGCCAGCTTCAGAATTCCTACACGCTTAACCGGATTGCTGGCAACCAGCTCCTCAGTGGTCAAAAAGTCCCAAAAGCTGGAGAGATAATGAAGTCTGGTCTGCATCGTGGTCATTTTGATACCATGAGCTTCCCGCATAATGCCATAATAATACCGGAGATCCATGGCGGTGATATCCTCAATCCTTTTTCCCAGGAAATCCAGCATCTTGCAGATCTCCGTTGTATACTGCTTCAGGGTATTGTCCTGCCGGTTGACCGCTTTTTTGCTGGCCACAAACATTTTTACCTTCATTGTGTCACCGTCAACGCCTGTTTCTGCCACTTCGTAGCACTCTTCCTTCACCTCAACGCCGTGAAAATTGATATACAGCGCATTGTGCAGCTGCTCCATCTGGCCGCTATCCAAATGCGGAATCATGGCATTGATCACCTTTTCTAGTATCTGCTCTATCATTAGTAAAAGCCCTCCTTCCACATTATTGTAAAAGGCAGGGCTGTTTTGGTCTACCGTGAGACTAAATTAAATGCTAATAAAGCGAATAAATCTGATGTACATAATCTAAAAGGTACAAATCCCAATAATGCAGATTTATTAAATTGGGCATCTGATAATGCTAAGAGGCTTTCTCTGTGGAAAATTATAGATACAAATGTGACTGGATTTCCCAGTAGTTCAAGCCCAAAACCTGAATGGTGTACTTTAAATCTTCAGGATGAAACAGGGACCAGGGGTGTTGTATTAGCATTCGAATACAATGGCTTACCAGGAGTTAAATACAGATGCTATTACAATAAATCGTGGCTTACAGATTGGGTAAGCATTATTTAATTAATGAAAAGATTTTAAGTCCAGTCAATAACCTTTACTACGCCTTCATGAGATATCCATTTAAGTCGACCATCATCTTCCAAATACAATGCACCAGCGTTTCGGTCTTTATTCTCAAAGCCTATCATGGCTCTAGCGGCTTGATTGATGTCGTATGGCGCACGTATTGATACTTGAGCGGACAAATATGACTGATTGCCGACACCAGATGCAGCATTTATAATTTGCCTCCCAGAATAACCATTTGTGCCGAGGCTGGCTTTGTTATTCAAATTAGCATTTAATTGAGCGTACAGGTCATACAGTGTCTTTCCATACCTTGCATCGAGGGCAAATCCCGGTTCCGTAGTCTGACCGTTATTCACCAGATGGCCCAGGGTAAGGATTCCGGTTTTGAAGTCATTAAAATCCTGAATGAATTTCTTCACCTTTCCCAGGAAGGTTTTACTGCTCTCTCCCGCACTGGGTATCGGAAATTCCGCTGATATAGTGTCTACAGTTTTTATCGTAGTATTGGAAATATCTCCTCCTGTAGAATCGGCTTTCTTAGCCATTTCAGTATCAATAGTTTCAAAATTGTCTGTAATGTCCGTTATTTCAATCGGATCTTCGCCTTCCGGAATCTTCATATTAAGATTCTGAGTATATTTCATATTTCAATCATGCCTCCTTCAATGTTCTGATGCCGTCCCAGGTAAAGCCTGTCACACTGGCCCAGCTTCGGTTGATCAGTTCGCTCCATGTCGTATACCGGTATTCAAAGGAATAGGAAAGGTGTGCCGGCTTGATATCCTCCAGCATGGAGATAAAGGCATTCATATTTCTGGGAATCCCTTTGATCCCGATAAACCGCACCGTGAAATGATAGTTCGGGTTATCCTCGATCACTTCAATCTCCCCGCCTGAAAACGTCTCCGCTGTTTCCTTTATCATCTGAGCGGTAGTGGTTCCCTGGCCCCGTAGCTTTGCCATAAGGATCTCCCGGCGCTGTTCATAGGACAGAGCCATATTTGTAACAAGGCCGTAAACCTCCTCCCACCGGGTCAGGCCCCAGGTTGACGTTGAGATGAAGCACTGATCCAGCAGATCAGATAGTTCATGCTCTAACAGCCCCACCGCATATCCTTCCGTTTCATAAATGGCTTTCAGCTCCCTGATCTCTGCAAGGAAGGGAGGAGCATAGCGCGCCAGGTCCACATAGTAGTCTTTCTGCTCCTCATCGGTGCTTTTCTCCTGGGCGTACTGGATCAGGCCATATTGATTTTTTCCATACATGGCTTACACCCCTTTCAGATCGTCCCAGGTCAGGCCGGTCTTTTTTAGATATGCGCTGTCGTGGTTGTGCGTTTTGGCTGCTGCGTCCGTGATCCCGTATCCGGCCAGTGTGGTGGGATTGGTTCCTGCAGTCACGTGACCCTGAGCATTTACCGTCACTGATTTATAAGTTCCCGCCGTCACGCCGCTATTCGGGTGGGTGTAAACTGTATCCGTAAACTTCGCGCCGTCCGGCACAGATGCGGCTATGACATATCCGGATGACTTAATACCTCCATCGGTTCCATCAGAAATCAAAACTTGTCCGGACACAGGAGCAGAAGCAAATGTCGGCAAGGGAATCCACCCGCTCCAAGCACTGTTTCCCCATTGTCTGGCATATCTTTTATAAGGATTCCCGGTTCCAGCTATTAAGTCCTGGGTTGTGTACCCATTAGCGGTTTTATAAACATGTATTCCAAATGCGTCTATTCCACCAGGTTTTCCTATGACTGCATTCCCTCCACCAGCAAAGTAGACCCCAGGCATTTTAATATCATCAAGATTATCGCTATTACTTAGTTGTAAAGATTCCAATGCTCCCACCTGCGCTGCCGTCACACCGTGAGGATTGCTTTTACTGCCCACATGAGAGTAAGCAGCATTCCAATGGTCAATCAAGACCTGGGTGATCTTATCCAACACACTTTTGTTTGCATGGGTATGATTCTGACTGGTATCAATATCTGCAGACGTTATGTATCCCGCGTCATTCTCAAACTCCGACACCTTAGTGGGCATATCGGATATCTGGGACTTGGTATGGGTATGCGCTGCCGGAGTAAAACTGGTCGGCTTTCCGGATATCTCACTCCAGGAGTATCCCGGCTTTGACGCCGCCTTTGCCCAGGCCGCCACATCAGAGGCCGGCAGGGACGTTGGTTTATTGTTTATGTAAGCATCTGAGGCCGTATCCGTCTCATCCCAATCCACCTGCATATTTGCTTCGGCGCCGGCCGCGATTCCTGCCAGCTTATTCTTTTCAGCATTGGTGTAGTCATTGGTGGAAAGCCCCTTTCCCGGGACGGTATCCACTTTATCGGAAACCGTATTCCAGGCCTCCCGTTCTTCTGCCGTTACATGCCTCACCGTATCAGAAACATGAGTATGGGCTGCGTTCCACCGATCAACCAGGGTCTGGGTGATTCCGTCAAGAAGGGACTTATTGGAATGAGTGTGCTTCTTGCTGTTGGCATCGTTCCAGTTGGTCCGCTCCGTCGCAGTGATATGCTTCACTGCATCGCTGATATGGGTAAAGGCAGCATTCCAGTTATCCAGCAGGGCCTGTGTAATCGTGTCCAGGATCCCTTTATTCTCATGTTCATGCCTTTGCTCATAGGCTTCATTCCACCGGGCCAGCAGTGTCTCTGTGATCTTATCAATGGTGGATTTGTTGCCATGGGTATGCTTTTTGCTGTTCGCGTCATCGTAAAGGGCCTTATCTTCCTTTGCCAAAAGCCCATCCACGCTCTGGGTGGCCTTCGGGATCGCATTGGCCGATATGACCACCCATGCCGTACCGCTGTAACGGTAGGTATAATCTGTGTCTTTTACATTGACCGTCCAGCCGTCCTGCGGATCCGGATAAGCCTCTGCGATATCCGCATAGGTGTTAACAGCTTCCTTCCAGTCAATGGCACTTTCCAGAGCAGCAAATTTATTATCCACCTCATTCCGGGTATATTTGTCATCCCAGTTTGGCTTGTTGCTCTGTATAGTTCCTCTGATGGATTCCTCTGCGGCCATGGCTCTGATATTTTCCGCTGATAAGTTTTCTGTCAGAGTATTTTCAGCGGCCTTTGCTCTGGACGCCTCTGCGGTCAGATTGTTAGCGTTTGCTTCTTCGGCAGCTTTCGCCCGGCTAACCTCCGCTGTCAGATCTCCGGAAAGCTCCTGCTCTGCTCCCTTGGCCCGGCTGATCTCGGCAGTCAGATTCCCGGCAATGGTCTGCTCCGCCGTTTGTGCCCTGGTTGCCTCTTCCTCCAAATCTGCAGCAATGTCCTGTTCCGCTTCCCCTGCCCTTACGATCTCTTCATTCACCGCTTCCTGGGTCCGGACCAGTTCCTCCTGAAGCCGGTTTACATCCTCTGCCTCCACGGTATCCCCTTCGGCCTCGTAGCTGATATAAACCACAGGCACATCGGCATAGATCCGTATGGTCCGCTTCCAGGGAGTGAGGCTTGGTGTAGAAAGTGTATAGCTCTGGATCCGCTCTCCTGTAAGCTTCGGGCCGGTGTACACAGAAAGGGTGGAGGTATTGATGTTATCGTGCTGCAAAGGAGCGTCGTAAGCGCCTCCTGTCAGCTCCACTTTTTCCTCCACCACATAAATGTTTCCGTCTATTTTGTTCAGCTTCTCATTAAATTTACTGAGCTCCACCTCAAATCACCTCCAAAGTGATGGTGCCGGGCACGGCGATTTCCTCATCCTGCAGCTCCTGGTTTCCGGCCGCCCCATTGATCAGCAGATTCGTAAAGTCCTCAACTCCTGCCGTATTAAGCAGCAGATTTCCGACCTTAGCCAGGCTGATATAGGAAACGTCAAATGCATTTTCCTGCAGGTATTCCGTAAGTGCTTCTTCAAACAGGTTTTGGACTGTACCAAGGTTCAGCCCATTCTTCAGCTTGATTCCAGCGGACACATTGATTTCCTTTTCCTGCGCAGACACAACGGATACATCCGCTCCGATGGGGCGAACCTCTTCGATATAATCTGCAACCAGGGCTACCAGATCGGCACCGGCGCCGGACCGGTTGGAATCCGCAATCACTACTTTTACGGTACCGGGGCCGCCTGCCAGGGGAAAGACCTTTGCAGCTCCTACGCCTTCACACTCCATAGCCCAGTTGTAATAATCATACCGGTTTCCTCCGGTAGATGGCTTTTGCAGCTTGGTAAGGACCCGTTCCCTTAAACTCTTATCTGTTTCTTCCTCTTCTCCCGGCAACAGCAATTCAGTCAATTCTGCCTTGGTGAGCCCGCTGATATACTCAATCGGCACAAGAGAACCCAGCTTGCTGTTTGCCGTCGTACCCGCAACTTCACAGCGAAGACGGTACATACCTTCTCCCAGTTTTTCCACCGTAGTGTAATTGAGCGTATCCAAAGAAAAACGGCTGCCGATGGGGATATCCATATTAAACTCGCCTTTGAGTTCCGCATAAGTGGCTGCTTTTGGCGTGATCCCCCTCTCTTTTCCCAACCGGGTTAAATATTCAAGGTCCGCAGTATCTGCATAAGCTTCCTTTAAAACCGTATCCAGTTCAATATACATGATGGCGAGCTCTGCCGCAGCTGGGGCAATAGCCGTATAGATAACAGATCCTTCCCTTTTATCAAGTTCATCCGATACCCGGTTAAGAAGTCTTTTTATAATAACCTCATAGGTTACATCCTCATACATTCTTAAACGCTCACCTCCTTCTCAGCGCTGATATCTCCTATGGAAGTATGAACGGTGAACCTCGCAAGGAGCTTTCTTCCAGATACTTCAAAAGAAAAAGCATCAACGCTCAGAATCCTGTCATCCTGAATCAATGCTTCCTTTATCCGTTTTTTCAGTTTAGACTTCACCAGCCCCATGGACTGGCCAAATAACCGGTCCAGCTCCACTCCGTAATTCCAGCTATAGATCAGCCATTCGAAACGCTCGGTATGGAGCGCACAATACACGGCCTGACTGATTGCTTCAAGGCCATCCGTCATTTCAGTAATCCGCTGATTCTCCACATCAACCTTAAAGGTTTTAGACGGCTGCTGTACGATATCAAAGTCCTGTTTTAAAATACTTCCTGCTTCAGGGAGCATAACTTCCTCTCCTTTCCTACCACCGGCCGATCACGGCGTACTGCTGTCCGCCCCTCTTTTGCAGCATAAGAACTCTCTGGCCAGACCGTAAGCTGCTCTTTACCGTCACTGAAACTTCCCCTATTCCCGGAATTGACATCTGCTCTGCATGATCGGTCAAATGTTCCGGCACAAGGATCTGATTTCCGAAGAGGATAGTCTTCTGATCGATCTGCACGGTCAGGGGGGAAGCCTTCGTTACCGTACCCGGAATAACATCGCAGGGATCCCCTTCTTCCATGGCCTTTAGTACGATCTTTTTCATATTCTCTACCCAGGCTGCATCAGCCATTGATCCCAACTCCTCTCAGGGTTAAATCCATGGTATGAATCCCCTCATCAATCTTATGGGTGACAGATTCCACCAACAGATAGTTTTTCAGTTCCATTTCTTTTATATTTAAAAATACCGGAATCAAGCAGCCGGCTCTTACCCGGATATCTCCAAAAGCCCCTTTGATACTTAAGCTTCTGGAAGGACGGTTATAAAGACTCAAATACCGTTCCGCCACCGCCTGCCCATCAACTCCTTTTTCAATGGATTCATCCATTTGCAGAATCCCCCATTTGTTGATAGTTTCAGCCTTCACCATATAGACTTCCCGTTTCTTTGTTTCGTTGTTGTCGTAATATAACTTAATCTGGTTGTAGGTACTGCTGTCGATACTGATTTTATAATCGTAATCCTGAGCGGCGCTGCCATCAATCATGATATCAAGCTTCATGTTCTCCACATCATTTAACACCAGCTTCCCAACATCATCGTACAGGACATACATTTTCCCTGTGTGGATCAGGGTCAAATCCAGTGAATCCAAAATGATATCAAACAGGGTCTTATCTGTCCGGTTCCTGGACAGCTTATGGCCGGTATCAATAAGAGTGCCGGCCTGTAAATTGTAATCCCGGGCAATCATAAGAATCACTTCGCCGGTAGCCAGATTGGAATAATTGTAGCTGTCTGTATTCTTTAAATACCGGAGCTGATCATAAACGGAAACCTTCGTTTGCCCGTCACTGTTCCAGCTCCGTTCAAAAATAAAACCGAAAAATACAGGCTTCCCGTCTACATCAAGACGGACTGCATTCCCTTCCTCGATCTGAAGCTTGCTATCTGGAATAATCGTAAAAGAACATTTCCCCGGCTGCCCTTTGCGCTGAGTCTCCCAGGTGATGCTTCCCTGAACTACCGGTTCATAAACCGTCTGTCCGTTCTGTATATATAAATGTACTTCCAAATTTTCACCACCCTTTCTTACGTAATAATACGTGCTTTACATTGACATACGTATTATTACGTGTTATAATGGAGTCATGATAAGGAAAGGAGCTACAAAAGATGCCTATGACACCGCGAGAGATGATTAAACATCTCAAGAAAAATGGTTTTGAAGAAATCAGTCAAAATGGCTCCCATGTAAAACTAAGGAATCCCGAAACTGACAAACAAACCATAGTTCCTTATCATTCCAAGCCTTTAAAGAAAGGTCTGGAACAGGCAATATTAAAACAGGCGGGGCTGAAATAAGCCCCACCCCACCTTGTTTAACTGGAGGTATTCTATGAAAAAACTTTTCTATCCCGCACTTTTCCATAAAGCAGAAGAAGGCGGATTCTGGGTTTCCTTTCCCGATCTGCCGGAATGTCTGACAGATGGCGATGACATGGAACAGGCCTATGAAATGGCAGTGGATGCCCTGGGCCTTGCGCTTACCGGCAGAGAAGGAGAGCCCCTCCCCTCCCCGTCATCTCCTGATACCGTATTTGTAGAACCAGACAGCTTTCTTGTGATAATTGAATTTGATATGGCTGCCTACAAAAAGCGAACCAATTCAAGGGCCGTTAAAAAAACCTTAAGCATTCCGGAATGGTTAAACGAGGAGGCTACCGCTATGGGAGTGAACTTCTCTCAGGTTCTGCAGGAAGCTTTGATTGAAAAACTTCAGGCCAGGCCTTAAGCTCTTACGGCAAATTCAATACCTGGCCCGGATAAATCAGGTTAGGGTTGCTGATTTTGTCTTTATTAAGGTTATATATCTCCTGCCAGCGGCTCCCGTTTCCCAACTGTTTCTTTGCGATAGCCCAAAGGCTGTCCCCTTTTACAACCGTATAGGTCTTAGCTGCAGGCGGCGTCCCCTGGCGATCCGGTTCCGATTCCGAAGCGGTGGGAACTGCCTGCTCTTCTATGATTACAAAATTCATGATCTTGGTCCCATAGCTTTTGTATTCTTTCAAAGATAGAGAAACTGAAAGATCCAATCCCTCTTTCACATCATCGGAAACTTTAAAGTCTTCCAAGGTTACATCTATGTTGGTATCAAAAAAGTTATTTCTTCCGGGACCATCACGGATTACAATAAACTCAAAGGAGCTTCCGTCCTCTTTCAGCTCTTTCAGCCTCTCCAGAAAGTCTTCTGCGCTATCAATACTTCCATCCCATACTGCACAGGGGTAATCCATCTGGGGAATCACCACATCAAGACTGATTTCTGCCAGACCAGCCGGCCGGATCATATTGATCTCCTCTCCATTAATGAGCGTGACCGTTTTATTCTGACCGGTATATTTCATTGGAATCTTCTCCGGAGGCAGGGGGAGGAGCATATCATCAATGTAAACTTCATAAGCCATTATAAATGCCCTCCTTCCGCTGCTGTTGACAAAATCTCATCCGTAAGATCATTTAACATGCCATTCATCCGATTAAAGTCAGTTTCGGTTTTCAGGGTGTTGTTATTGGTTAAGTCAATCTTAAGCTCTGCCAGAGTAAACCGGTTAATGACCTCCTGTTCAGCGGCATCTCTCATATATTTAATCTCTTCATCCATAGCGTCCATGGTATCAGCCATAGCCGCAGTGTTTCCAGCAGTTTGTCCGGTGTTTCCAGCAATATCTGAGTCATAAGCCCCAGCAGCGGCATCGCCTCCTGCAGCCCGGGCAGCAGCATCTGCTTTTGCCCCCTCTATTCCTGCTTGCCTTTGCATTCTCGCATCATCAGCGGCCCTCGCTGCCCTGTCGTACTCACTTCTCCACTCTGCCTTAGATCTTGTTACTACATCCTGTTTCCGGGCTAATTCCGCCGCCCTTTCCTCCTGTTTCATTTGTTCTTCAATCTCAGCTCCGGCGGCAAACTCTACGTGGCCAAGCAGATCGATAGAAATACCGGGAATCTTATTCGCCATTCCAATCAGTTTATTGATCCGGTCTATTGCTCCATTTACCAGATCCTGTAGAATGGTGAGAGCTTTGACCTTTAAATTTCCAAGAGTGTTCTGTACCTTTACACGGAACGAATCGAAAGCGAAGGCAGCGTCAAGCATACCGCCTTTGATCATGTTCCAGACTGCCAGAAAACCAAGCTTCAGCCTGTCAGCCTGCGTCAGAACTGCATTTACACAAATTAGCCATGCAACTCTGATTCCTCCTACAGACTGGACCCACTTATAAATAGCTGCAACGATAGCGCCTATCACTATAGCAATCCAAAGAAAGGGATTAGATAGCATGCTGGTCAGTAACGCTCTATTTGCTGCCACTGATAACCAAGTGACTGCTGTATATACTCCCCATGCCGCAGCGGCAACCAAAATGCCCACGGCAAGACCGTAAAACACAGGAGCTATGGTAGACCAGTTATCATTAATAAAAGTGGCCCCCTGGCCAATCGCCTGTATAACGGGCTGAAATGCCTGCAGAAGCGTATTTTGCACAGATGTCCACACCTGCTGATAAGTCATTGGCATAGCTGCGAATTGTTCATTGATCTCATTGGTCGCACCTAACATGGCATTTTTTACTATCTGTGATGTGATTTCACCTTCCGATGCTAGTTCCCTAACCTGCCCGATCGGAACACCCATATAATCTGCAATGGTCTGTATAACATTGGGCGCGGCTTCAAACACAGCATTCAGTTCTTCCCCGCGAAGCACTCCGGATCCTAAGGCCTGAGTAAGCTGCAAGGAAGCAGAAGCAATCTCCTGCTGGCTGGCCCCTGCAATAACAAATTGCTTGTTTAAGTTTTCTGCGAACTGAATGGTCTCATCATTTGAACTGAATGCGTCTGCCGCTCTTTGCCCCAGCTTTGAAACCGTATCAGCGGTTACCTGATAGGCAGTTCTGGATCGCTGGGCCGATGCAAAAATCTTATCCTGTAGCTGTGCGGTGGTCTGCATACCGTCATTCATGAGATTCAGTCTGGCAGTAGTCTGAGTATACGTATCTGCCAGGCCTATTATCTTCTGGGCGCTGAAAGCAATTCCTGCGCTGACAGCTACTCCTTTTAGTCTTGACCATAGCGCAGAAGCTGCACCGGTTCCGTCTCTGATAGAGTTATTAAACTGGTTCTGTGCGTTTAAATTATCACGGATATTCCTCTCAGCAGAATCCATCACGGAATTAAGCTGCTGATAGGCTGCATTGGCTGCGCTGATATCCATCCGCCCCATGGCCTGATTCAGTGTTTCCTGAACAGTTACTGCCTGGCTTAGTTTCCCTCGAAGAGATTCCAGTTCGTTGTTTGTCTGATCTGTTCTTAAATTTACCGGTATGCTGTTAAGCTGCTGGATCCGGAGGGACAACGCCTGCATCCGGTTTTCTGTGGCCGCCACTTCATTCAACATTCCGGGCGGTGTCACCCTCATGCTCCGGGCTTGGGCGGATATGGCTTTCTGGCTTTCGTATAATTGCCTTGCCATCTGATCGGCGGCCTGGTATTCCGCTTGAAACCGGTCTGCTCCTGAATTCATGAAAACAGCCGGTGCCGCCGCGCTGTTCCAGACAGGTTCCGGAGGGGCGGGCGGCGGAGTGTTTGCAGCTCTTTCAATCTCTTCCCGATACCTGGCCATTTCTGCTGAAGCCTCTGCAATTCCCTGCTTTGCTGCGTCCATAGAAGCGGCATTTAATCCCGCATCGGTGGCCGCCTGTGCCTGTTCAAAGGTTGAGAGCATAATGGACATGGATGAAGTGATGTTATTTAATATTGCTGACATTCGGTCCTGTAACTGAATGGAAGTCTGTAATCCTGCCATTTTCCCTACCCCCTTTTCCTTCTGGCCCTGGCGGCCTCTCTCTTATCGTTTTTAATCTTCATCTGTACAGCTGCTATAACAACGGCTTTCTCGTAACGGGGAAGCCCCAGGTACTCATGGGGCCACTTATGAAGCTTGTGGAGGCAATAGTAAGCAATATTGGCTTCCATATCGCCTCCCTCAATTAGTTTTTTGCTTCATCCACCAGATCTTCCAGTGCAATATCAAAGCCGTTCGCTTCCTGCACCTTTGACAAATACTCCCGGTATTCTCCCGGTGTAAGCATTTTTTTAAGCAGTGACTCCGCCCCCATCACCTGATAAGAATCCTGAAGCTCCTTGTTATTAAGATCCGGAAACACCGTACACGCCACGGCCAGCCTTCCCACATACTGATCATAGTCAGTTTCCGGCATATAGGCTCCTTTTTTTCCGGGAATCGGCTTCCGTTTTGTGCATTCCTTTTTGATCAGCTCATCCTGCTCAGGAGTGATGCACTTGATCTCCCATTCCATCGGCTTTTTATTCTTATCCAGAAATCTCTTTGATGCCGCATATTTCACATTCTCCACCGTCAACGCATTCTGGCTTAAAAAACAGCTTAAATCTCCCATAGGTTCTTATCCTCTCTTTCTTTTACTGCATTCCTGCAAGGTTACTGAATTTCTCCGGCATTTCCCAGCTTTCAAAGGTAAAGTCAAACTCATCTTCCAGATAATCAGCATCCGCATCGAATTTGGCAATGGTTCCGCCGTCAAGGTTGCAGTCCTTTAAAATGATCGTCTGACGTCCCACACTGGAGGTCGGATCCTCATTGGTCACCTGGATATCAAAATAGGTATCCTTTCCTGTCTCCTGAAACTGATATAAAAGCTCCCGGAAGATGCTGGTATTGAAATGAAAGGTAGCAGATCCGCTTCCTTTGGAACCAATGGTCTTATTTCCTTTCATGGTTCTTCCTAAAATAGGGACTTCCGTTTTGGTCTTTTCAACCTTGGCTTCCAGGTTTAAGGCCTGCATAAAGTTGTACCGGCTGCTTCCGATTGTGACATAGCATTCCGCCTGAGAGGCGCTGATGGCGTCCCAGGCGTTCATGGTGTTCTGGTTCATATTCTTTCACTCCTTCCTATTACGAAACCACTACGGTCATATACAGCTGGCTCATACAGTTAATTGGCTCTACCGGGAAATTCACCACGACAGACCGTTTGCTGGATCCCTTATCAACTGTGATAGACTCTGCACTTACAGCTTCAATGGCCCGGAGCGTGGTCAGCTGTTTCCCATAGGTGACGATGTCATTCCAGAGGCTTACCCGTCCTGCAGCGTCGTTAGGAATCTTGCCCAGATACCGGGTATTGAACAGAGAGGCAATATCGTTTCCGATCTGATCCAGGACCCGGATCGTCTGGTTACTGGAAAAATCCTCTCCTTTTTCCTCTGTATAAGTTACCAGGGTATTGATATCCATCAGTACCCGGACTTCACTGCCTACTTTATGGAATAAGAATTTTCCAGACTGTATCCCCTCTTTTAACTGAATCTGGGTGTAATCAGCCTTAACGGAATATTCTCCGTCATAGGTTTTATTCTCCGTGGTCTTATTGACCGCGCAGGCAGCCTCTGCCCCGGCGGTCCAGTAAACCAGGCCTGTCTCCAGTTCCTCTGCTTCGTTCTCCACAGAAATCACACCTTCATAATCTGCTTTTGTATACCGGTATAAAACTGTCTGGAACTTGATTCCGTTTTCTTCTCTCATTCGTTTGGTAAATGCCGCAAAGAGAGCCTTAACATTCTCATCAACCGAAGGACAGCAGAGAACCTGGAAGGAATAATTCTCCATTTTGGTAATGAAATCCGCATAGTCCTCACCGGTTACCGCTTCTCCACTGGTCCCTCCGGTAAATGACGTTCCGGCGGTTTCCGCAAGTGTTGCTGTTTTCTTAAAGGTTATGTAGGCATTATCCTTTAAGCCGCCGGCATCGGCCACTGTCTGAGCATCAACCTCTTTTCCCGCAAAGAAGGTTTTTACATCGAACTTTGTTTCATCATCAATATTCTTAGCAATCACAATTTTCAGGCTGTTACCCCTTAAACCGCTATAAGCAGCGGTACCGTAGTCACTGGCCGCTTTTGCGCCGGCATTCAGACGGTAAAAGATTCCCTTCGTCAGATTTTTGAATAATTCTCTGACTGGGATCATGGCTGCATCATCATATGGGTAACCGAAGATCTCCCGGCTCTTTTCTTGAAATACTTCTGCGGTCACTTCAAATACCGCTTTTTCCGGTCCCCAGTCAAGCACCATGGGAATAGCTGCAACTCCGCGTTCTCCCATAACCGCCCCCGCAGAAGCGGCGCTTACAAAATTGATATAGGCGCCTGGGAGCACCTTGTTTTGTGCTGTAAAGCTTCCTCCGCCTAACATACACTCACCTTTCCTTTCATAAATTTCTCAAGCAGTTCGTCTGCTTCTTCCATCGAATAGACCTTTCCCGGTTCCAAAAGAGCATTGATCAGATCCTTTTTCCCCCTGTACCGTTTCGCACCAGTTAACTGCTCTTTGGTATAGCGGACGGCCTCTTGCAGCCCTGTCTGTTTACTTGTCTTTCCTGCCATAACTCCACTCCTTTCACTTTACTGTGATGTTTTCCATTGAATCTTCCGTTTTTCCAGTCCGCAGCCCGAACCGATCATAATTAACAAAGAAATTTAAAACTCCGTCCCTCAGTTCCCCGCTTCTCTTGGTTCCCCTTATCAAGGATCCGTCAGCCAGGGATAAGTATTCCATGGATTCCATCAATATATCGAGCACACGGTTCAACTCCCAGGCGGGATTCTCTACTTCTCCAGGCAGATACTGGATACTCATTCCCGTACTTCTAAAATACCGATTTGCAAGCAAAGGCTTTTCCGATGGTTCCAAAAAGCCAACAAAAAAACAGGGCTCAATCAGTCCCTGTTCTACCCCGCTGGTATAGACGGTGACTTCCGGAAAGAGTGCATCAAGCTTCCGAGTCACCGCGTCCATGATGTCATTATACATGAAATACCCCCTTTAAATAATCGGATATCCTTTTCTCAATCATCTTGGGAGCCTGTGCATCCAGCTCCCGTTCCGAAATCGTCAGCATGAACTTTCCTGGCACCCAGCCTTTATGATTGGCGGTCCTGTGACCGTATTCCACATAAGAGGCATACTCAACAGGATTTATGATCTCAACCACATAGGTGTCTCCAAAATGATTGACCTTTAGGGTATCCACATACTGGGCTGCCCCTCTGGTCTTCAATCCTTCTGAGCCAGATCCGCTTCCCTGTGTAGTCCAGCCCCGCTTTAGATTACCACTGTCACTTGGAGTACGCTTAATCACCTTGGCAAGCAGCCGGGCCGCTAAATATCTGGCGCAATCTTCACAAAACTTATCCCGGTCTTTATCAAGCTGGGCAATCTGCTTCTGAAGCTGTCTCACTTCTTTAAAATCAAATTTTCCACCAGACATTAAGCTTTCTCCTTCCATAGCTCCAGAACAATCTCCTGATGACTGGCATACACTGCTGGCTTGCCGCTTCCGGAATAGAATTCGGTCCGGCCAGCCTGGGTGGCCTCTATTTTGCTTCCGGGCTTCACCACGATCTCCGGAGCCAGAAACAGCTTTGTCACCTGGCGCAGCCTGGATACAGTCTCCGTATCATCAGTGGCAGGGATACTTGAAAAGGAAAGGTGACAGGGCTGACCTTCCACCACCTTCACCATTTTCTGACTGGTCACTTTTGTGTCCGGATCCTTGCGGGGCTGTTTTTCATAGATATTACAGGTCCCGTCATAAGTAGATTCAATGGCCGTCCGGTGCATCTTTCTTGCCTGCTTCATTGCACTTGCTATCACTTTTCATCACCCGGTCTTTCGATATCGGTTCAACTGTGCCTTGTAGTTTTTCAGAATACTCCCCTGCAAGACGCCAGCCGCACTGGAAAAGCTGGTTTTGGTATCTCCCTCAGAGATGGAGGTGACTGTAACCGGCGCCTCCCCCTCTCCCGGCCTTTCATGACGGTATAAATCTACCGCCATGCGGTAACAGGTGCTTATAAGCCCTTCCGGCACGCTTTTGATATGACAGTGGTTCTTTACCGTTTCCTCCACGTCTTCCAAAATAAAGGTAAGCTGGGGATCCTGGGAGATATCCTCCTTAGATATTCCCAGCAATTCCTTTAATTTTCCCAGTTCCATAGGATCCTCCTTATGAAATGGTGGCCACAAATACCTGATCCGCATAGGGAAAAGAGGGCAGCGCTGTAGCCACGGCCTTGATCCACTTAGCCACCGGATCAATGGTATTGTACTGGCAGACAATGATTTTCCCTACCTCGGAAATCTCCACATCAGCATTTCTTCTAAGCTCCAGTTCCTCTGCGGTCACGCCATAGAACGTGTCTCCCATTTTTCCCTCAGGCATCATGACAAAGGCATTCTCCGGAAGGAAACGCTTTGCCGTGTATTTTCCCTTCGCATCCTGAACACGGTACTTTTTATCGTAAACAGCAATCTGGGGAAGCTTCTGCTGGGCAAGGAATGCATTCAGCTCCGCCACGGTCAAAAGCTTGGCACTGTTTACGCCAAATACTGCCGCCCGGATCCTTTCATCGCGCAGGATTGCGCTTAAGTTTTTCTTGGAAGTCAGGGCCCTGACAGGAGTAAACCCGGTGTCATCCACAATGGTTTCCACCATCTGCTCCATATCTTCCAGAATCGCAGGACTTCCGGAAAGCCAGGTCTTGCTTGTCTTATGCTCTGCCGGCATTCCATAATCAATGGAGGCCTTCACACCATTTTCATTGATTACGATCTTCCCAGTGGAGAGAGCTTCCATTCTCATGCATTCCACACGGGTGCGGACGGAGGCA
This sequence comes from Lachnospiraceae bacterium 54-53, assembly GCA_041223105.1. Lineage (GTDB taxonomy): Bacteria > Bacillota > Clostridia > Lachnospirales > Lachnospiraceae > Lacrimispora. Next base: position 12,878 of record JBCLPO010000034.1, on the reverse strand, counting down.
ACCAGGTTGTCAACATCACGGAAGATGTTCTTAATCATATCCTCCTCTTCCCGGTCATTTCTAGGGCTTTCCAGAGCTATGATCGTTTTCTCCGGAATCTTGATTTTCTTTTTGATCAGAGCCAGATCCTGAGTAAATACTTCGGCGCCTTCCCTGGATCCGATCTCTGCCTCAGTATCAAAAGCATGAACCTTTGCGGATACCGGTAAATTGCTGGCGCCCTTTACCATGTCAATTTCCAGCGCTTCCTTTTTGTCTTCCGGGAATAAATATTCCCCCATATAAGCTTCCTGGGTACGTTCCTTTGTGTAATCAACCAGATCCCTTGGCGTTAATAATTCCTCTACTCTGGGCATGTTTTAGTCCTCCTTAATCTGTAACTGTCCATCAACAAAAAATTTGATGAACGGCATTTTTACAATGAGCTGCTGCACGGCTTCCGCGATGTAATCTCCCGGAAGGCGTTCTGCGTTAACGGATCCATCAATCGTAAGCGCCCCCGGCTGTGGACCGTAAGTGACCTCTACTGTATCAAAAAGAATGCCCGCTGGTGTTGCTGACAGGGCATAAGTATAAGAGCCGGAAGAGCCGCTTCTTGTCACTTTTACCACATTTCCGTCCTTGTCCAGAAGAGTGCCGGCAGGGACAAACTTCTTTCCGTATTCATCAGTGGTGATGCCGGTATCATTTACCGTGCAGCTGATGTTCTGGTACTTTTCGCTTTTTAAAAATTCCGGGGTGTTTCCAAAGGTCTTTTTTGTTAAAAACATTTCATTTCCTCACTTTCATTTTTGTTAGCCCCATGCCTTTGCATAAGGGTTTTCCGTTGCTTCGGTTGACTTGTTTAAGGCTTCCGCAATTCCTTTACCAAAACCGTTTTCATTGGTGCTTCCGGCTTTGGGTTTATAACCTCCCGCCCCCGGCGCTTTTCCGGCACCGCCGCCCTTACCCGGATCGGATTCTTTAAACAGGAATGCCTTGGATTCCTTAATGGACTTGATCTGCTCGTCCAGACCGGATACTTTTCCATCTTCGGCCAAGATCAGCTTTGTTTTGTCCACAAGGCCTGTCACGATATCAACATCGTGGACGGTGCCGGCAAGGGCCACCTTAATGGCAGTTGAAAGCTTCAGTTCTTTCATGTCCGCCTCATTTTTTTCTTTAGCGGCCTTATTTTCTTCCTGCAGGGTTTCAATCGTCTTTTTCAGCTCAGCATTGTCCCCGCTGTTCTTTTTTAAGTCTTCCAGCTGCTTATCCCGGTCCTTGATGTCTTTTTCCAGCTGCTCCTTCGCCTGCTTGGCAGTATCATAGTCTGACTTAGGGACATAGGATTCCAGTTCCTTTTTGGACGCTTCCGCTGCTTTTGCAGCCTGCTCCTCGCTGATCCCAAGTGCAACAAATTCTTCTTTTTTCATGAGCTCATCCTTTCTTTGTAATAAAATAACGCCCAGGAAATCCTGCGCGCGAAATAGCTGTATCTTTCAGTAGGAGGCTTCACCCCGCCGCCCGGAGGGAGATAATCGGATCACCTCCTGTTATCCTGCCAGTTCATAGGTTGCTTCAAAAATATCCGGCTTGCATGGATAAAGCTCGCCCTTTATACCCTTGATGATATAATCACCAACAGAGGCGACCATTGTTCCCTCCAGCGTTTCAATGCAGCACTGGACATCAGGGGTTCCGATATTTTTAAACCATACCTCCCCTTTGTTGATCGCCTCCACAATCCACGCCGGATCCTCTTCCTGGTCAGGTCCACCAGTCCACTTAAAAGCCTCAATTACCACTGGTTTTTTTCTATATTTCATAAATTCCTCTCTTTCTGTTGCGATATCGCAACTTTTGAATAAAAATACCACCGGCCATTTTGACTGGTGGTATTAATAACCGGCTTCTATTAATTTTTGATAAACCTCTTTAACCTTTTGAATAAGTTCATCGCCATTTAAGATATCTGGTTCATCCTCCTTGTACGGATCGTAAGCGGCGCATATCTCCGGCATATCGTCCAAAATTTGAGCCGCCTTAGTATCCGTAAGGCCAAACATTTCATAAGGAAAGTCATAAGAAAAGTCATTGCAATCATAAGCCCCATCAATGAGCTGTTTCATCATTTCTTTTAACTTATTTGTCATTCCGCTCCCATCCCTTCTTTGGATTCTCTCTCGCTATCACTGACACGACCTCTTTTGTGTCCTTATTTTGGATAATGGACAGGCCATCATAAAACTTAACAGTCCGATTTCCTTCCTCCATATAATTTATATCCTTATCCAAGATCCTCAACAAATCCTCTTTACCGAATGCCCGCTTACCTTTTCCGGACTTCTGCCCTAGGAAACGGTTTAAAGAATGGTCTGTAAATTCATACCCTGATTCCTTGAAGTCGTAGTACGTTGCAAGCATTTTTTCTCTATATGCGTCCGTATAAGAATCTTTTGACTTAATCTTTGAGATCGTAGCGTACTCGCGCTTTTGGGTATTCCATGCCTCACTATCAGTATACTTCAATCTTTGGAAAGAATCCAGTGATTTTGGAGCTTCTTTTCCAAGAATTTCTTTGTACCTTTCATACTGGCTTTTGTCAGACGCTTTGTTCTTCTGCAGCTTTTCCAGTAAAACCGCCTGAGGATCAGTCTTCACAAATTCTTCATGCCACTGCTTATAGGTCATGCTGGCCGACACCTCAACAGACTTACCAGTGACTGGATCCCTGGCTGCCCGCATTTCCACAGCAGAAAACTCATCATCGAAATGAGGAACTGTTGTTGTCCTGCAATGTGGGTGGAAAGGGGGCGCTGTAACTCCCACTTCATAATCCTTCATATCGAAAACTTTTCCGTCCATATCCCGGCATATTTCTGAGGTACGGGTGTCCAACGTGGCTAGGATCTCGTACTGCTCCACTCCAAGCCCTTTAAAACAGTCCTTCTGTGCAGAGGAAGCTATGGCTGCGGATTCCGTCATAATTAAGCGCCCGGCCTGGCTTCGGCTCACGTCCATCACCTGTGCAAGGTTACGGATAGCTTTCTTTGGATCTGACCCCCGGATCATGCTCTGCGACAACTCCGTGTGCAGTTTATTGACCAGCTTTTCCTTATTAGACCAAATACGATCTGAGAAGCTGGAGCCGTCCTGCGCCCAGGGCTTACGAATGAGCGTGTCTATCTTTTTCGTATCCAAGCGGACGAGGTTACTACCAACTCCCGTTCCCCTGGCAACTTCAAAAGCACTATGATAATAATTTTCGGAATAGGTATTTTGGAGAAACTCTGTCATGCCCCCCTCATAAGCTGTAAAAAGAAGTTCGGCGTGCTGCCGGATCTGCAGCTTCATGGCTTCTAAGTAGGAAATATGATATCTGGCAGAAGCATTTTCTAATTCCTTCATCCAGCGCTCATCAATTGCATTTTCTTTTCCGGCCGTTATGTACTTTTGAACTGTCCACTTAAATTCCTCCAGTTCATTCGCCTTAAGCATCTTTCGGGCCTTGGCATAACTGATTCCATTGTTGTCCGCAAGCCGGTTATACCAGCGCTCAATATCCATCTGTATGTCGTTGGAAGCCTCGCGGAACTGCTTTTCCAGATCCCGGTAGTATGCCGAACTTCGACTATAACGCTCATCTTCCAACGCAGCCATTCGTACCTTCCAGTAAGAATCATTCTTCTTTGTCATCTATTTCACCGCCCGGATCCCCCTCTGCCTGCTTCTGGAATGCCTTCCGGTATTCGTCGGCTTCCTCCACAGCCTTTGTTTTCTCTTTTTTCAGCTGCTTCTCTTCCTCATCTGGATTTTCCACAAACGGATGATTTTTAAGAATTGACTTATTTGAGATCACACCCACACTCTTCTCACATATGTCAGCAAGCTCAGAATCACTACGGATAGCAGAACGAGTCCATGTTTGTATGATCTGGCCGCATTTAACCCCCAGGAATTTACATATAATGCGAACCAAGCGACCAAATCCCTGTTTGAATTCCGTTTCCATAAGACCGGCTTTCAGCTCCAAGAGGGAATATAAGTATTTCAGCGCTTCCCCCGAAGCATTCCCGAACTTCTGCGGATCAGGATCCACGCCCTGCCCCTGCTCAAAGATCGCCTTCCTGGTCATTTCCAGAAACTTCTCTCTGGCTTCAATCGGGATACTAATTGTCAGGGTCTCCACACCAGTTTTTCCATCATCGTCCCCATCATCATCAAGCTTGATCATCTTATACTTTTTAAGGTCATCAATGAACTCCTTTTTATCCTCGCCTCCATAATTGGTAAGAATAAAAATCACTTCCTGAATATCTTCCAGATCATTCAAAAAGCCGGTAAACACCTTATCATAGGCATCTACCAGCGGCTTGATGTTCACCAGATCGTTGGTGGATATATTGTTATTGTTGAAAGGTATAAAAGGAACCTCAGCCCAGCCATGGATAAAGACATTGCTTTTTTCAGCCGTTCCATCTTCCGGGACACCTTGGAAAACATTATATTCCGAAAGGCCGGTAATCGAAATGGTGCTGCTGGTCCGGTAATAGCTGTAGCATTTTTCTCTGTCCCAATACTCCCAGATAGTAATTTCCTTTCCTGATGCAAAGTCAATATCCTTGTAGGTTCTCAATACGGCAATCAACGCCCGATCCAAGTCATTGCTGTAAACAGGAATGATCTGCGCTGAACTTACAATGCCATAACAGAAATTTCCTTCATCATCTTTCCAATAATGAACCCAGGAGCATTCATGGTTGGAGGCATTGACGCACAGGTCCTTACAAAGCTTTGCGTATGAGTCCCCCAAGATCTCTGCAATTTGCTTATTCACAGCTTCCTTTCCTGTATCAAACAGCGGAGGAGCCGCAAACATGTAAGCGGCTTTCTGGTTCACCAGCAGCCCATGAAAGTTCCGGGGAATCCGGTTATCTGCATTTCTTAGCGGGCCGTAATCCTGCCCCCTGACGCCCTGCTTTAGAATATCATTCTCATTTCTGTAATACCGGTCCGCTTCCTGGCAGCGTTTCACATGTCTTCTGTGCCAGCTGGCCCGGCTCTTAATCAAGTCTTTCACCACTTCAATGTTGGGCTTTTCATCATTCATTTTTCTCACCTGCCTTTCGCCTTTGCTTTGTTGAACCTTATTTCTTAATGTAATCAACTGCCTTTAGCAGGGCGTCAAGCAATGTATTCCCTTCAAACACGGATACCCCATGGCTATTGTTATCATCATAGATTCCAACTTTCCACACCCGTTTTACTTTTTTTAGTTCCGTATCGGGTAAATTCATTCTACAGAGTCTATTTCTATTTAACTGGATACCTTTATTCGTTCCCATAATTCCATTTACAGCCGGCACATTTACATCTAATAATGGCTGCACTATCCGGTCTATGCGATATCCTAAAAAATCAATGCATTCATCTATGCTCATTTTCTCTCACCTTTCTTATTTAAAAATGAACATTCCGGATCTCTTGCCGCAATTCTCTGCGATACCTGTTGTGGCGTCAGGGCCATCATCATGCTTATTTTGCCCCTCCCTCTGGTACCGGTTCATGGCATTATAATATTCTGGCCAGCGGTTCCTCCAGTCTTTAGGGTAATAAATATGCTGCATGACCCAGGCAGAATTGGAATAGATCCTGGCTTGTTTATTCTTGCTTTGATGGAACCATTTGATTGTGGTATGATTGCTGTCAAATTTCTCCTGAAGGATCCGCTCCACGTTACGGGCAAAACTGCGGCCGCCGTTATTGGACTCTATCTTGGAAACGTCCACGCCATCTTTATAAAACATTTCTGCCGTTGCCGGCTCCGTTACTTCCATGGGCTCTTTGGTGTAAAGAACATCGAGGACATAGGCCTCATTAGCAAAGGTAACTCCGTAATCAATGCTGCAAAGATAATCTTCGCCGGTATCAGCCGTATCAGTATAATTCCGGATCTCTTTAAATTCTGGCAGCTCTCCGCTGTAGGTCTTAAAACTGGTATACAGTTTTCCTTTCAGGTCAATTGGTTCCTGCTGATAGTTGGCAGAAGCAATATCTGCACCCATAGCTTTTATTTTAGCCTGATAGGATTTATAGGATAATACCTCCGGGCAAAGCATTTCATGGGTTTCCGGGTTTAGCAGGGCCCTCATGCAAATATGGTGGATCTTTGCGCCGGCTTCTTTAAAATACTTCAGCGCCCGGCCCGCCAGATCATCACTGGCCCACCGTGTCATGATGATAATGATCTTGCCGCCTTCCTCCAGACGGGACAGCATGGTGTCAGTGAACCAGGACCAGTGTTTTTCCTTGGTTAGCTCATTGTTGGCTTCCTCTGCATTTTTGATCAAATCATCTATGATGAGCAGCGTTGCGCCGAAGCCGGTGGCTGTACCAGTGGGAGAGGTAGCCAAATAGTTATTATACCCGCCCTCCAGACTCCAGAGGTTCATGGCTCCGTCTCCCTGCTTAATGCGGACACCTGGAAACACATCAGAAAAGATTATTTTATTCTGATCGGCTTTGACTTCCTGAATATCATTGCGGACATTCTTGGAAAACATAGTAGAAAGCGTTTCGTTGTAGGAACCCGTCATAATCTTTTGAGACTGATCATTTCCCAGCACCCACTCTACCAGAAGGCCCGCTGTACGGCTTTTACCATGCCTCGGAGGCTCATTCACAATCATGACTTCATCATCGGACTGAATAAAGTCCTGAAACTCATTGCACAGCTCCGCCAAGTACTTGCGGTCTTCCTTGTAAAAGTCCGGGGCTTTCAGATTGCAATAAAAAAAGAACTCCCTTCTGGCAAGTTCTATCTTTGCACCTCTGATTATGCTCTCTCTATCCACCATGGATCAGCTTCTTTAGTTCCTCTGTTGTCAGGCCCTCAAAGGGGTTGTTGGTATTGACCTCTCCGGATAGCTCCATCTTATCCTTCCACATACCAAGATGCCGACCAATCAGCTCCAGGGCCTTCCCTTTATCATTCAGCTTGACCTCTATGCCGTTTGCCCCCTCCTTGATCCCTGCAATGGCTCCCAGCTTATCTCTGGGCATATCATCAGTTGACTTTACCTTTACTGCTTTATAGGATCCATTATCCTCAATCGTCACAAAATCGGTGACGTTTGCAAAGCCGATCTTGGCAAGCTCCTTTAAAACCATGTCCTGGGTGATCTCAGTGCGCTTTTCACGGTCTTTCATGCGCTTCTGGATATAATCCCCAACCTTAACATTTCTTAACAATCTGGCTCCTGCAGCTGAGGCTGTTTCATCATTCTTAACCCTGGGGTAAGCCACCTTGTAAGCCCTGGTGGCATTAAGATCAATCAGATATTCATCTGCAAATAATTTCTGTTTGGCTGTTAATGCCATCAGTCTCACCTCACCTTCCAATCTGGCTGTTTTTTACATTAAAAAAAGAGACGGGGTTGGGCCGCCTCTTAAAATCATTCTATAAACTAAGTTCGAACGTTAGACCCACTTAAAATCTTTTTTCAACTGCAAAGTAACCTCCGATAGTATTATCTTCAATTCTGCTGTCATCTTTTTGATTTCTCCAACCTTTGCAATATCGCCTAAACTACCCAAAGTTTCTTCCAAATTCTTAAATACTTCTATAGTTTCTTGTGTACTATCTCTGTATTCTATAAGTGCCGATAAATGCTTTCCCTTTTTGCAATAAGGACACGGAATTCTTATAAATCCAGCATATTTTAGTGCCTTTTCCCTACAATCATCATGAGCAAATGAACCCATGAAATCTAATCTATCAAATTCTGCATCATACTTTTTCTCATCTTTTGGCTTCTTGTAAATCCCTGTGTTATCACAAGCACTGCATACAACCTTATTTGAATATTCTCCCAATATGTTAGCCCCCTTAGTAGTTTTTGATATAAGTATACACCATATTTTACCAAAAGAAAACACCCATCAGCTAAAATCTGACAGGCGTTTTTAAAAAGGAGAAAATCAAGTATGAATCGGCCACCAAGCTATTACACCCGGCAGCTGTAGGGGGATTTCCAAATTTATCTAACTTTGGATAATATTAATATACCATATTGACTTGTCCCGTGAGTACCGCACTTTTTTAAATTATTTTTTCTGGCTTAGTAACCAATAGAACTTTTTACGCCGATCGTAGTACATGGTTCGTCCACATGGCATATTCATGATCTTTTTTAAATACCAAAATGTTATATTTTCATTCGTTACCGCCTTAAGCAAATACTGGTATATATCCTGATCAGCTTCAATGGCCGTCTGCTCTATCAGCTGACAGTTCTTCTCCAGCATCGCTCTCCTGATCGCCAGCTGCTGCGTAGCATCACCGGGATTATGGCCGGAAGGCATGTCAGTGATTTCCATAGACCTTACGGTGTCCGTCTTGTACTTAAGCTCGTCCTTCCACTCCCCATATTGCAGGCACCAGTAATACAATTCCCAGAAGCGATTTTTGCTAATCCCGTACTTGCTATGGCTTAATGGCCTTACATTTCCCACCCTATCACCTCCCCGCCGTTTTTATTTCTTTTCTCATCTTGTCCCACACAGGAAGCAATGATTTTATATCCAATGTGTCAACCACTTCAAAAGTGTACCGGCCCCTATATGTACACCCGGTATTCGCACAATTAACTACCGCACTTCTGGGAATCTGCAAGAACTCCGCTGCTTCCTTCGAAGTGAAGTCACCCAGGGAAACTCCTTCATCGTAAACTTCATACAGTTTTACAATTCCCATCAGTCTCTACCTCCTCTGAAATAATCCTCAACCGCTCCTGTGAAACATCTATGTATTCGCCATTGTCCATCAAGATCCCAATCAGCCCGTCATTGCTGCCGATCACAGTTCCAAACTGCCGGCCAGGATAAACCTGGACAGTGACTTTCTTTTTATCTTCCAGTTTCATGATCTACCTTCTTTCTCTTCACCAGCGGCTCCCGAAGCTCCGGATCCAGACACAAGCTCGTATACGTAAACGCCGGCATCTGAGCACTGAAGGTCTCTACCGGCGGCGCCTTTATCATCGTGGCAGTTTCGGCTTGCAGGGCCTTTTCACGTCTGGCCAGCTGCCCTTTATGCTCCTTTGATGATTTTCTCAATCTATCCCTCCTTCTTGTAAAAATTCCCATGTACTTATTTGCGTTCCTAATGTAAACTAGTTTTATATGATCGGAAAGGAAAGCCATTATGCTGAAAAATAATAAAAATAATTCTCCTGGTTCTGGATTAGCCACAGGCATGAGCCTAGGCTTGATATTGGGGTTACTATTTGACAATCTCGCCCTTGGTCTTATTTTAGGCATAGCAATAGGTCTAATATATGACCGCAAAAAAGGCGAATAGGAAATAAAATATCAGTTTACCTTAACAACAGTGTTGTCAATTAAATTTTCCAGTCTTTCTATGTCTGTTCTTAGAATGGCTGCAACCGAACTGCAAAGATCACGGATAGGAATACTTAAATCAGCGTTTTCCTCCAGCTCAACTTTTACTTTATCTATTGTTTCCTGCGAAGACGTGCCGCTTCCAAGAAAATATTCCTGTAATTTAATCATGTTTTTATATTTGTTCTCCAGGATTTCTATTTGTTTTTTTACTTCTTTTACTGTCATTTTTCCTCCTTAAAATACTTATTATCTGTATGTGACAAGATTATCAATACGATACGGGATAAATCCGCCTCGATAATACATTTCTCTGACGGTACCCTTTTCTGTCCCGCCACACACTAGTGTTCCTTTATGATTATCTGGAAACAATCCTCTCAGCCTTGCCAGAAAATATAATATTTCAAATTTCATAACACACCGCCTCTCTTATTAAAATACTATATTAACTATGCAATCCACGCTTCCGGTGGCAGGTTATTAGCAAATCTAATCAGATCCCGTGTTGGTTGATGATATTCATAGAATCTATCATCATTAGCTTTTTCATAGACCTCCTCTATCTGCTTCACAAGCTGGAGGTGCCCGGTATTCTGGTCCCGGAGTATATCCATAGATGCTTTCAGGCAATCATACCTATGCCTTAGTCCGATGTAGGAATGATAGACCTTGAAGCACATATGTGCTCCCTGTATCAGCTGTTCTTTGGTCAGCTGCTTTAATTTTTTTCCGGCTTCCTGCTCCGCATAGCTGTCCGAACATTGCAATCCAAAATAATCCTGCTCATATGAATCATATCCGAGATATCCGCCTCCAAAATCACCGGCCTCGATTGCGACAAAGAATGAATTGAAATACTCCGGTATATATTCATTAGCTAAGTCTTCTAACATCTTCTCACATTCAGCGCACAAATCCCCAAACATCATTTTAAATTCGTAGGCTTCATCCTCATCACCGTCCAGGGCGTTGATAAGAGTATCTTCGTCAGTATCAAAGTACCAATGTACGTTTTCGCATTCTTCCTGGATTTCCCAGATTTCTTGAGTAATTGTCTCTATGTTTAGATTCTTTACAATCGGCTTCCTGTACCTAAGCTCTCTTGCTTTTCTGCGCTTTGTTTCCTCTGCATCAACCATTCTTACACCTTCTTCCTTCTGAAAATTTTAGTTTACCGGCTCAAAATTCATCCACAACGTCTCCACCCTCGGAAGGCTGTTCTGCGCCCTAGCCGGCATCTGCAACTTACGCCAGCCCTTCAGGTACTTCTCATAAAGTTCACAGTCATATCCGGAAAGCATTATCTTAGCCCGGCTGTGAATGCTTGTATCCAACAGCTCCTCATGATCCGGATCAGACATTTCATACCTGTACTGCTTCCGGCCCCGCGTGGACCACACATAGGGCGGATCCAGGTAGATCAACACATTCTCATGATCAAAGGCTCTGATCAGCTCCAGCGCCGGCTTATTCTCAATCTGCACGCCTTTCAGCCTGACGGCCATTTCTGCCAGTGCTTCCGGCAATTCATTCCAATACCGGACCGCGTAGGCCGCCTCTCGGCCATAAACATCCTTTTTCCAGCCACACTTTTCTGTCAGCCTGAAGCCGTGACTCTGCATGGACCTGACCGCAAAATATCCGGCCTGTTCCACCGGAGACTGTGGCTCTTCCTGGTAGGTTTCTTCATAAACCTGCCTGGAGTACGGTGTATATGTAAGCCAGTCCTGAAGCTTCTGGCAGCTTTCCGGATCTTTAATCACCCGGAAGAAATTCACCACATCACCGTCAAGGTCATTTACCGTCTCGATCCTGGAAGGGGGCTTTGCGAAAAGGACAGCCCCTCCTCCAAAGTACGGCTCCAGATAGCTGTGGTGCTCTGGCATATTTTCAATTATCCACGGGGCGATCCGTTTCTTACTACCGGGATAATGTAATAATGATTTCATTCACACCTCCTGCTCCTGCTCAATTCCCACTATCTGATCCGCCAACTCTCTTGCCATCTGCTCCCATGAGGCAATACAACCAGCCTCCAGCAGATAATTATGAATCGAAACCACCAGCGCATTGTACCAGTCACCTTTCTGCAGAAGTTCATTCCTGACTACCTCCGCAGCTGCCTGAAGCAGAGTGGCTGCGTTGTAGGCGTTCAGGATATTGCACAAATGCTGTCCCATCTCGCAACCTCCGCATATCCTGTCTATCTCTTCCTGATCGCTGATCTCCCTCGGAAACCGGCACAGGTGATCACATACATGCTCTACCATGGGAGTAATGATTGTTTCCATTTCATTTTGTTCTAACATCACAACTTCCCTTCCTCCCTCATTTTGCTTATACGGCTCCACACCGTAGCCTCGCTGATTCCCATTTCCTCTGCAATCTTCTTTCCTGTCCAGCCGGCTTTATGCAGGGCCATTATTTTTCCTGTATCTATCATCTTGGTCCGTTTGGGACCACTGTCCACTGTGGCCCCATTCTCCAGGCCGGGATCTCCGCTGGAGCCTGTTCCTTGACAGGGGGGGGGGCTATCGGATTCCGGTTTCAAGGTTTCCTCAACAGCATCTTCAAAAGCTGAATTCTCCATTGCCGGTTCCTTCCGGAAGAATAAGCAGCCCTCCAACATCTCCTGCAGCGTATCGGGCATATAGCCCGTCCAGCTTGTTTCCGGCCCACTTGGAACCAGCACCAGTACCTCACTTCCCTTTCCTGCCAATTCCAGTGCTTTATTTAAGTCAATTTGTTTTACAATCATGATTTGTCACCTTTTCCTTTCTTCTGAATCTCTTTCAGCTTCTCAATCAGATCTGACCGGTTTGTCTCACAATCCCGGAAGAACTTTCCTTCCCGCAGGAAATAATACTCATGCTTGCCGTATCCTTCGCAAAACCTGTCTTCATACTTTTTTCCGGTGGCCTTATAATCAAACAACATTGCATGATACACCTTAACCACCATGCTGGTACCGTCCGGAAGATCATACCGGTAATACCGTTCCCCGGTCTCTTGGGTCTCAATCCATAACGGCCATGTCTCATAGGCATCCACAAAGGCAGCACGCTGGTCATTGTTCCTCAGGATCGGAAGCTCCGGCTGTTCCTGCTTTACTGGTTCAGGCTCCAGTTCCGGCCTTTCCAGCTCCGCCACCATGCAGGCCAGCGCTGCGACGATTGTCTTCTGGCACTCCAGGAACTTGACATCTGCCGGATTCATCTCCGTCCTCTCCATGATCCTTAAGTACTTATCAAGCTTTTCTTTCTGCTCCTCCAGGAAATACTGCGGCGTATATTCAGGTGTTTCCGACTCCGGAGGGACCTCCACAAACTCCCCGTCAATTACGGTTTCCGGTGATTCTGGTACGGGTTCGAGTTGCTTTGGTACGTTTTCCGGCTCTTTGATAACATTTTCAGACTCTTCACCATCGGATTCAGCCAAATCATGATTCGTCCTCTGTTCTTCCGCCTTCTTGCTTATATATTCATCAATCT
>JBCLPO010000033.1:0-30243 GCA_041223105.1 Lachnospiraceae bacterium 54-53 | reverse complement strand
AGACAACACCCAAGACTCGCTAACGGTGGCTCGCTACGCCTTGCCGTGTGGGATTTCCACCCACTAAACCAATCGTCCTTTTCTGGACGCGCTTACCCCTTTACCGCACCAAGCATGATGCCCTTTGTAAAATACTTCTGAATAAACGGATAGGCGATGACCATGGGGGTCATGGATATCATGATGCTGGCCGCTTTAATATTATCGGCTACCAGCTGGGTCGCCACCCCCTCTTCCTGGGAAATGGCCACAGACTCGATCAGCTGTTTTAACACCATCTGTACCGTATACAGCCTGGAGGAATTCACATAGTAAAGAACATCGCTCAAACGGTTCCACCTCCCCACGGCATAGAACAGCGCAAGGGTCGCCAGGGTCGGGTACACCAGAGGCAGGGCCACTTTAAACAGGGTCTGGACCTCATTGCAGCCATCGATTTTGGCCGCTTCATACAGGGAAGAATCAACTCCCTTAAAGGCGGTGCACATGATGATCATATTGTAAGCGCTCAGAGCTTCGGGAATGATCAGCGCCCATGGGGTGTCGATCATCTTAAAATCCTTTACATTCAGATACTTGGGAATGATGCCCGGGTCCAGATACATGGTCAGAACAAACAGGACCATGATGGCGGCACCGCCCTTTAACCCCTTCTTGGAAAGGGGATATGCCGCAAGCACCGTCATGACAATGCAAACCGCGGTGGAACCGAACATCAGAAACACGGAATATATAAAGGAAGAAAGAAAGCTTCCGCTTTTAAATGCCCTGACATACGCTTCTGTTGTAAACTGTATCGGATAAAGAAACACCTTTCCGCCTAAAATCGCATCCTTGGAGCTGAAGGACATGGATGCCACACGGATGATGGGAATCAGCGCTATGATGCTGATCAATATGAAAAATGTATTCCAGAACAGCTGAAACCTCCGGTCTGCCCTGCTCTTTAACTCACCCATTACATAATTCCCTCCTCTCCCATTCTTTTGGAAACCTTATTGACCGAAAGGATCATGATGATCCCCACGACTGACTGGAACAGGCCCACGGCAGTTGCAAAGTCAAAACGCCCGGACTGGAGGCCCACATTATAAACGTAGGTGCTGATTACGTCGGAAGCGCTCTTTACAAGGGTATTCCCCATCATGTAGGGGCGGTCGAAATCAATGGATACGATCTTTCCCAGCTGCATGATGAGCATGATGGAAATGGTGGGGCGTATCTGAGGTATGGTTACATGGGCGATCCTCTGAAGCCTTGTGGCGCCGTCGATGTAAGCCGCCTCCCCGAGGGAGGGGTCCGTGGCCGTAAGGGCCGCCAGATAAATGATCAGGGAATAACCGGCAGACTGCCAGATCCCGGAAAACCAGTAAACAAACCTCCATATGGAGGGAGAGCTTAAAAAATTGACCTCGCTGAAGCCGGCCCTCCGGATCAGGACGTTGACAAGTCCGCTGGTGGAAAACAGCTGTGTGATGATACCTGCAATAATAACCCAGGACAGGAAATTGGGCAGATATAAAATCGTCTGGGTCATCTTTCTGATCTTTAAATTCCGGATCTCAAACAGGAATACCGCAATCAATATGGGTACCGGAAATCCAAGGATCAAATCTCCCATATTTAAAATCAGGGTATTTTTAAGGGCGTTCCAGAAATCCTTGGAGCCGAAGGCCTCCCTGAAATTCGCAAGCCCAACCCAGGGGCTGTCCCATATCCCCGCAAATACATTAAACTTCTTAAAGGCAATGATTCCTCCCAGCATCGGCTTATAGCGGAACAAAAGCATATAGACCACCGGGATCAGAAGCATGAGATACAGCTGCCAGGTATTGCGTATGTACACCTTAAAGGGTATTTTCCGCGCTCTTTCCTTTGTTTTCCCTTTTTTCATAATAACCCACACCTTCTTTCTATTCTTTGCCGTCTTCCCCAAGCTGTTCCTCCAGCTTTCGGATAAGGGGCAAAAGCTCCTTCGGCTCATGTATGATATAGTCCGGCTTTTCCCAGTCATCCGCCGGGGTCATGTCATAACGGGGGGACCAGTCCAGGAGAACGGAGGTGATTCCGAAACGGTTTGCTCCCCCAATATCCTTGCGGACATTATTGCCCACCATGACCACCCGCTTCTTATCCTCATCGGTCAGATGGTTCTTATCCATGGCATCCTGAAACATCTTCTCCGAAGGCTTCTGGACTCCCACGATCTCTGAAATCGTCCTGGTGCAAAAGCAATGGCCAAGGCCGTTTTCTTCATATACATTGATAAAGGACTGCTCATCTCCGTCCGCCACCATGGCGATGGTGTATCCGGCATCGTGGATCGCCTTTAAGGTTTCCCCTGCTCCGGGGATCATCTTTGCATGGATCACGATCCCATCCTGGTCGCATATCTCGGTGCTTTCGTCAATGATTGTGTCCCCACTGTCTGTAAAAATGATTAACTTTTTTTGCATTTTGTTAACTCCGCATCATTTTTTGGTATATTATTTATTAAAGCTGATGAAAACATTATAATATTTTGGGTAAATTGTTGCTATGCGGAATTTGTTTTATCCGGCCTGACATATTCGCATTTTTTGCGTTTATTTCAGAAAACGGCGGCCGGCCCAAATGTTCTTATGAGCCGTGCCGCCGTCTGTTACCGGTACCTGATCTTTATGGTTTTTATCTCATAGGGCTTAAAAATAATTTCCAAGGTTCCTTTTTTGTCTTCCAGACGTCTCTTTTCCTCCTCCATGCAGGTGCACTCCACAAAATCCGCATCTTTTCCCCCGGGGAAATTGACATGAGTCTTTGTCCGCTTCCCGTAGGTCTCATAGAAACGCACGATGATCCCGTCTCCCTCCTCTGAAAGCTTCACCGTGTCCGCCAGAACATTTTCTTCCCTGATCTCAAGAAAAGAGAAGGAACTGAGGCCCCTTCCCCTGACAGCGGTTCCTTTCAGGGGGCAGTTGAGATCATAGGCTTCCTGTACCACGCCTCCGGCCCGGAAATCACCCCTGTGAGGAAACAGGGAATAAGTAAATGCATGCTCCCCCTGGTCCGCGTCCGGATTGGGGAAAATACCGGATTTTATCAAAGTCAGACGGATCACGGAATCATGGATATCATAGCCGTACTTGCAGTCATTTAACAATGCCGCTCCATAGCCGGCTTCGGATATATCCGCCCATTTATGGGCGCATACCTCAAATCTCGCCTGGTCCCAGGTGGTATTTTCATGGGTCGGACGGCTCACATTGCCGAACTGGATGTCATAATCCGCTTCATTGCAGAAAATATCCAGGGGAAAGGCCGCCTTTAACAGCATCTGATGCTCATGCCATAGGATCCGGGTCATAAAATCGATCCGGGCCGTGTGGCTGTAAAAGCAGATCCTCTGTTCCAGTTCCGAATCCATAAACCGCCGTCTTACCAGGATACATCCTCTCACGGGTCCGTTTTCCAGGAGCCTGATCTCCTGAACATCATTTACCGGCCAAACCTTTTCCCCGTATGTGGAATCAATGTTCCAGGCGTCAAACTCCAGAGGCCTGTCCTCAAAGACAAGGAGCTGGTTGCCCGCCGCCCCCTCCTTCAACAGGCTTCTCTCTTCTCTCCGGTCACAGAGCTTTTGAAAGTTTCCCAGGGCATCAAATTCCGCTTCATAAAACAGGGTCTTCACCTTCACCGGCCTGCCTTCCCGGTCAGTCTCAACCGAAGCAAAGACAGGGGATACTTCCCCTCCGGTCTCCGACGCCTCTGTTCCGAATACACGGAAGCCCTTGGAGGGAACCTCAGGGGCCAGATACAGGACCCTTCCGTCATAAGTCTCCTGGGAGAGAAGGCCGGTTCCTCCCACCGGATGATGAAACTCCACCATGCCGGTCCTTCCAAAGCTTAAGGAATTCCATACGGCCAGTCCTTCCCCCGTTTCCTCTCCTTCCTCATAGCCGGCCGCCTGTAACACCCGGCCTTGGCTTCTGTCTATGATATCCTGTCCTGACGTTAAGATCTGCTCGTACTGGACCTTTGAATCCTCATAAACCTCCCTGATGGAAGATCCGGGAAGGATGTCGTGGAACTGGTTCAGCAGCAGAAGCTTCCAGTTTTCCTCCAGGGCTTTTGCCGGATATCCGGCATTTCCATGAAACAGGAGATCGAGAACGGAATAAAATTCCGCGTCTCCGTTTAAGAATTCACAGGTCCTGTTATACTTTTTATTCCGGGCCATGGAGGTATATGTCCCCCTGTGGGTTTCCAGATACAGCTCCCCCGACCATACCGGAAGCTGTTTCGTGTCCATCCGTTCCTCCAGAAGATGGAAAAAGTCCTTCACAAAGGTCTGCCTTGTCCTGGGACAGCGGGCCACATTGTGCTCCATCCGCCGGCTCTGCTCCAGCATTTCCTCCGTTGGCCCGCCGCCTCCGTCCCCATATCCGTAGCAGGTGAGCACATCCTGACTCACTTCCTTATTCTGATACCGCTGCCAGGTCCCCATGATCTGCCTGGCATCCTGTCTGCCATTATAGGTGGTGCTGAAATTCCTCACAGGCTCATCCCTTTTATGATAATCCCTGGTCGTAATGAGCCAGGTAAGGACCTCGCTTCCATCGATCCCCCTCCACCGGAACGTATCATACGGGAACCGGTTGTATTCGTTCCAGCCAAGTTTGGTGGTCATGAAATAAGGCAGACCCGACTGTCTCATGATCTGCGGGAGGGCGGCGCTGTAGCCGAATACATCCGGAAGCCACAGGACTTCATTGACAGATCCCCCAAGCTCCTTTTCAAAAAATCTCCGGCCATACAGGATATGGCGGATCAGGGACTCCCCTGATGCCAGGTTGCAGTCCGGCTCCAGCCACATGGCGCCTTCCGCTTCCCACCGCCCCTCTCTGATCCTTTCCCTGATTTCTTCAAAGAGTCCCGGCGCCTCTTCCTTTACAAATTCATAAAGCTGGGGCTGGCTGGACATGAACTTATATTCCGGATACCGTTCCATCAGATTCAGCACCGTCCGGAAGCTCCTCACCGCTTTCTGTCTCGTCTGCCTTAAAGGCCATTTCCAGGCCACGTCAATGTGGGTGTGGCCGATGCTGTGTACGGTCACCGGATTTTCCGGCCTGTTTTTATAATAGTTCTTTAAGAGCCAGCGGTCCGCTTCCCTTACGGAAGAGAAAAAACGCCCGGAAAACGGCCTGGAAAGATCCAGCCGGTTTACCGCCTCCAAAAGAGCCTTACAGGTGCCTGTCTGCTCCGGATCATCGTCTTCCAGAAGCTCGGCCGCCTCAAAGGGCACCTTTAAGTCATAATATAATTTTGCCACGTCTTCATGATACCTTGCCGTCTCCAGATGAAAGAAATTGGTGCGTCCCGGACTGTTGGAATAAGCGTAAAACGCCAGCTCAAATGTTTCACCGCCCAAAGCGTTTAAAGTCATCGGAAAATCCTGATGGTTCATATCCATGGTCCCGGAAAGCCTGCCGTTTAAATAGACCATGACCTGTGGATTATCCGTGTTCCAGATATCCGTGGCTCCCGTATGAAGAATTGCCCGGACTTCAGCTCCCTTCCAGTCCTCCGGCAATGTGACGGAGGTCATAAACCAGTAATGCTTATCCCCTCCGCCCCATGTCTCATCCCATTCATATGGGCGCCAAGACAGGCTTTTTCCGTCAAAAGCTTCCTTAAACTCATAATTACCCGGACTGACCTGGATATTTTCCGCCGGTTTCATGTCCGAATAGCGCAGAGGTCCCAATGCTTCCACCGCTGCTTTCAATCTGTTTCTCATAGGATTCATACGTAATTCCGCCTTTTTATTGAATTTTAAAAAAGGCGGGAAACCGCGCAAAGCGGGTCTCCCACCTGAAAATCTGCTTTCAGCCCTTAATTCCTGTTGATGCGATTCCTTCCACCAGGTATTTCTGCATGGTTAAGAATATCAGGAAAATAGGAACCAGAGATAAGGTTGCCATTGCAAACATCGCGCCCCAGTCCGAACCTGCCGTAGGGTCTGAGAACATCTTAAGCGCATAGCTGACCGGATATTTTAACGGGTCGCTTAAGTAGAGCAGAGCCGCAAGGAAATCATCCCATCTCCACATGAAGGAGAAAATGGCGCTTGTAACCAGAGACGGCTTTATGAGCGGAAGAATGATCCGCACAAATATGGTGTATAAGGTACATCCATCCATTCGGGCGGCCTCATCCAGATCAATTGGAATCCCTTTTATGAACTGCACGTTCAGGAATATGAAAAACCCCTGACCGAAAAACTGGGGTACAATGATGGGAAGATAGCTGCCTACCCAGCCCATTTTATTGAATATGATGTACTGAGGGATCATGATGACCTGGAAGGGAAGCATCATGGCCAGCAGCATGCAGCCGAACCAGAAGCTTTTAAACTTAAAGTCGATCCGGGCAAACCCATAACCCACAACGGCGGAGGATACCACCGCTCCAACGGTGGAAAGCCCCGCTATGATAAAGGAATTCTTAAAAAATGTGGCGAAGCCGTAGCCGGCAAAGCCCTTCCAGCCCACCACGTAGTTCTTAAAAGAAAACTGATCCGGCAGAAGCCTGGCCGCGGTCCGGAATATTTCATTGGAGCTCTTAAAGGAACTCATCACCATCCATACAAGCGGATATATCATAACACATGCGAACAAAAAGGTAAATACATGATAAACCGCTGAGGTGGCTGTTCTTCTTTCTTTATATCCTGTTTTCATATTTGCCTCACCCTTCTGATTCGTAATATACCCACTTATTCTGAGTCCTGAACAGGATCAGGGTCAGTATTCCCACCACAAACACCATGAACCACGCCATGGCGCAGCCATAACCCAGTTTATTATAGGTAAAGGAATTCTGGTACATGTACACCGTATAAAACAGCGTGCTGTCCCTCGGTTTTCCCTGGGTAATAATATAGCTTTGGGTAAATGCCATAAATCCATTGATCAGCTGGTTGATCAGGTTGAAGAATATGGTCGGAGTCAGCATGGGGATGGTGATCTGAAAGAAGCGCTGGATGCCGTTTGCCCCATCCACGGTGGCCGCCTCATAAAGGCTTACCGGTATCTGCTTCAGCCCGGATAAAAATATGAGCATGGAGGAACCGAACTGCCACACGGCAAGGATGATCAGGGTCCAGATGGCCGTATCCTCCCTTCCCAGCCATGCGGTGTCAGACGGCAGTCCGATCACCTTTAAGAGCGCATTGATCACCCCGTCGCTGGCAAACATCCGCTTCCACAGGATAGCCACGGCAACGCTGGAGCCTATGATGGAAGGAAGATAATAAACGGCTCTGTAAAAGCCGGACAGCCGGGTGCTTTTCACAAGCAGCAGGGCCACCCCGAGAGCCATGATCAGACGGAGAGGAACCGAAAACAGAACATAGTACATGGTCACGCCGAATACCTTCCAGAACTTTGGATCAGCGGTGAACATTGTCTTGTAATTTTCCAGTCCTATAAAAACCGGTGACTTCAAAATATTGTATCTGGTGAATGAAAACCCTAAAGATAAAATCATGGGCAGTGCCATAAATGCAAGAAAGCCTATGATGAAGGGCAGGATAAAAATATATCCTGCAACCTTCGGTGTGTTCATGGTCTGAGCAAATGATTTTTTTCTTTTCGGGATCAATTGGTTGTTCTTCATCTTATCCCCTCCGGATCTTATAACTGCTATTTTGCTGCTTCTTCAAGAATCTTGCGGGATTCAGACACGAACTGAGCGGCTGCATCGTCCGCAGTTGCATCTCCGTAACGGACTGCTTCCACGATGGTTTTCGCTGATGCTTCCACTTCTCCCTTTCCCGCCGGATCCGGAGCGTCTATGGCCGTTGCGATTTCGGAAACCTTGGCAATATAATCGAAAATATTCTGGGCGACAGCATCTGCTTTGGGCTTGATCGCCTCCGCTGCCTCACTGTTGATCGGTATGCCTCTTTCTGCCATGAGGATCTCATTGCATTCCACGCTGTTGACAAACCAGTCAATAAATTCAGCCGCTTCCTCTTTGCTCTTTGAAGTCTCGGCAACGGAATAGAACTGGCTGGGCTTTAAATACATGGGCTGGGTCTTTGCACCGGTTAAAGTGGGATACATGGCAATTCCAAGCTCTCTTCCCGCCGTGCTGGAGATGCTGATAAACTGGTTGGAGAATGCGAAATCATTCCAGGTTGTTCCGTCTATGATCGGCTTGGTTTCCACAACATCAGGATTCTTCTCCGCCAGAAGGTCCGCTGAAATACTGAATTCCGCTTTCGCAAATTTTTCAACATTTCCAAAATGCACGTTCATGGCATCCGCAACGCCTTCGCTCAGCTCGTCAAACAAGTGGGAACCGTTGGCTCTCGCGACGATCTGCATCATATTGATCCCGCCGTCATAATAAGTTTTTACTCCTGTTTTTTCGTAAATCGTACTGGAAATATCATACAGCTCATCAATGGTCACCTGCTCCGGTATGGTCACACCGGCCTCTTCCACAATGGCCTTGTCATAAACCATCAAAGGCGCATTGCTCCCCAGGCTGACTGCATAACACTTGCCGTCAATGGATCCGCTTTCGATGATGCTCTCCGGAATTTTGGAGGTGTCGATAATCCCGCTGGAGATGAATTCAGATAAATCTGCCAGCTGTCCGCTCTTCTGATATTGGTTCAAATAGGAATAGTCCATCTGAATGATATCCGGCAGATTTCCTCCGGCCGCCATGGCCGACAGTTTGTCCCAGTATCCGGACCAGTCCGTAAACTCCACCTTGATCTCAACATTGGGATTTTCACTCATGTATAAGTCCACGGCTTTTTTTGTCACGTCATTTCTCGTCTGGTTCCCCCACCAGCAGAGGTTTAAGGTTACTTTGTCTCCTGATACCGCTTTTGTTTCTGAGGCGCCGTCTGTTCCGGCCGCCTGTGTTGCTGCCGAATCTGATTTGTCCGGCTGTGTTGTCTCCGCCTTCGAACCGCCGCAGGCAGTCAAAGCTGTAGCTGCAAGCAATGCAGCAAGCGATGCAGTTAATAATTTCTTTCTCATTGTAAAACCTCCCTTTCATTTATAATAACCATATTTTATGGCAATTATGTACAACGGTAAAGTTAAAACCTTGCCTTTTATGATTAAAAAAACTACTTTCTGTAATATAAGCGGTTTTCCAATTTATTTTTTTCTGCTTTTCCTATATAATACGAATAACAGGAAAGGTCGTAAAAATATGAAACGAAGTACATTATGGTTTAACAATCTATCATTATACAAAAAAATACTAACCATATTTCTCCTCGCCCTGCTGTCGGTCTGCAGTACCTTTCTCATAAGCGGCAACATTCTGATAGCACGATATAACGAGGAGCTGTACCGGGCTAATGCAAATATCTTAAACCACGTGACCACATATCTGGAATCAGAAATGGAGATCATTCAGAGCATTTCCGACAGCCTGATCGGAAACCGGACCATCCAGGAGAATCTGGTATTTTTAGAGGAGAATCCCTACAGTAACCGCCGTGCCGTGGCCCGCCGTGACATATACCAGCAGCTCTATTCCTATATTTACCGGAGCAGCTATATAAAATCCATCAACATCATTCTGCCTGACGGAACCATCATCTGCATGGGCAGTTCGGATGACATCCTGAAATTCGACATCAAGGAGCTGGACCGGACCCTAAGCAGCCAAAAAGGCAGGGCCGCCTGGACCTCGGGTATGAAGCCGGGGGATGATACCATGTGCGCCAGGCAGATATTAAAGCTTAAATATTTAAGCCTGCGGAAGCTGGCCGGACTCTATATTACGGTGAACATGGAGGATATGATCGATGACGGCTTAAAAAACGCCGGAAGCCTTGCGGAAAATTCCAATTTCATACTGATGTCCGGGCAGAAAAGGATCTATCCGGAATCCCCTTACCATGAGGAATTCTGCCGGAACATCGTTGCGGAAAGAGGGCAGAAGGAAAACACCTACATCATATCCACGCTGGACAACCGAAAGGAATTCATCATATCCGGACATGTTCCCAATGCGGGATGGGATTATGTCTATTTCAGAGATTACAATCCGCTCTTTTCCAGGATCATGCTGGTGACCCTGCAGCTCCTGGTCTTCACCGTCTGCATCGTATCCGTCAACGCAGTTTGTGTAAGCCTGGTCTTCCGCCACATCTTCCGCCATCTGGACTACCTGATTGAAAAGATCCAGTGCTTCGGCAGCGGAATATCCCCGGCCTTCAGCGTAAAACGCTATGATTATGAAAACCGCCGGGATGAAATCGGCCAGCTCCACCGGAGCTTTGACCAGATGACCCATAGCGTCAAGGTTCTCAGGGACGAAAATTATGACAAACAGCTTCTGTTAAGGGACTCCACCATCAAAATGCTCCAGCAGCAGATCAACCCCCATTTTCTATACAATACCCTGGACACCATAAACTGGATGGCGCAAAAATATGGGGCAGAGGATATTTCCGTCATGGTCTGTTCCCTTGGAAACCTGTTCAGGGCCTCCATTGCCGGGCAGAAGGACATCATTCCCTTAAAGGAAGAGCTGGAGGTGCTGGATAACTACATCCGGATACAGGAGATACGTTTCAAGGACAGGCTTCATTTTGAACTGGAAACGCCGGAGGATGTTTCAGGGATTTTCGTTCCCAAGCTCTGCATCCAGCCGCTGGTTGAAAATGCGCTGAAGCATTCCATTGAGGACACCGACGAAATGTGCACCATACGGGTCATCATAAGGGAAATGGAAAAGGATTATCTGATCGAGGTGGCCAATACGGGCTCCAGATTTGAACCGGATCTTCTTCAGAAGATCGAGAATAAGGAGATCCTTCCTCAGGGTTCCGGCGTGGGGCTGGTCAATATCAATTCCCGGCTGGAGCTGCTCTATGGAACCCATTACGGCCTGAAATTTTACAATGCAAACGGAATGGCAGTTGTCACCCTGTCCATTCCCCGAAAACAGGAGGACCCATATGCTGAGACTGATGATCGTTGATGATGAACAGATTATAAGAGAGGCGCTTTCCGGGATGATCGACTATGAAACCATCGGCTACCAGCTGGTCTCCACCGCGAAAAACGGAATGGAGGCTTATGACGTCATCTGCGACGATTACCCGGATGTGGTGATCACCGATATCCGGATGCCCATATTAAACGGACTGGATCTCATTGAACGTTCCATGAAATCCGATTCACGGATCACATTTATCCTGCTTTCCGGCTACAATGATTTTGAATACGCCAAACAGGCGATGAAATACGGAGTCCGGTATTATCTTTTAAAGCCCACGGATAAAAACGAGCTGATCGAATCCCTGATCTCCATAAGGCAGGAACGTCTGCAGGAGGAAGAAAACAGAAAGCTCCAGCAGCAGGATTTCTTAAGAACCCTGCATGTTCCCTTAGAGCAGAGCTTTATCATGGAAGCCCTGGAACACCAGGACTCCTTTCCGGCAATACTGCGCAAATACCAGGGGCTCCTTGACCTTCCCAAAGACTGCCGATGCGCGTGCATCTGTTCCTTTGTGGAAGAAGGCTATTTAAAAAGCTTTACTCACGATGTGAGAAAGCTTCTGGACACTTCAAGGGCACCGCTGCAGTTTTCCATCCTCTATGTCAAAAATACGGCGGTCCTGATCTTTCCGGCCTCCACCCTGACGATCCAGGAACAGATCGGCGCAGCCATAACCGGTCTCCGCTATCCGGGCCAGTCCGTGACCTTTGAAACGGAATTCATACACAGGGATTCCACGGAAAAGCTCTTTTGGGATATCCTGCAGAAAATTTCCCGTTTTGAACGGATTCTCCTGATCGGGGAAGATGGGGAGACCCATGAAATCAGAAACCATATCACTTCTCCATGGATGATCCGCCGGCTGGAAAACTCCATAACGGCTGCTGCGGATACCATACAGGCCACAGAACTCCTCGACTCCGCCTTCATGGAATCCATGCCTCTCCAGACAGCCAGAAACCTGGCTTTGGGGCTGTTCCTTCAGTCCGGTCCGGAACAGGAAAAGCTCCCTGTGGACGCTGTCAGCGATTTCTTCCGGCGCCTTTATTCCTGTGATGACACCTTAAGCATCCGGGAACTGCTCCAGGTGGCTCTGCTCAATAAAAACGGGGAAAGCAGCAGGCAGAAGGCAAACAATATCACTCTTTTGAAATCATATATCCGCCAGCATCTGGATTCTGAAAATCTTTCTTTAAAATGGCTGGCTGAGAACTATCTTTTCGTAAGCGTGGGATACTTAAGCAGACAGTTTACCAAAGAGGAGGGGATTCGTTTTTCCGATTATCTGAATAAGGAGAGAATGGAAGAAGCCATCCGGCTGATGACCTACTATCACAGCGACAACATAAAACAAATTGCCCATCAGGTAGGCTACGGCAGCAATCCCCAGTACTTCAGCCAGGTATTTAAGCGGTATACCGGAGTTCCGCCCACCGAATACATTGAAAAGCTGAAAAAAGGCTGAGAGCAGTCCGCTATTTCAGCCCCCTGGCCTCCTTCCTGTACGTTAACGGCCTTACGCCCCCATGCTTTTTGAAGACCCTTTCAAAATAAGTCACGCTGTCAAACCCTAGGATTTCCGATATTTCCGTAATGGAATATCTGCTGTTGGCCAGGAGCTCCCTGGCCTTCCGCACTCTGGCCAGATTCCGGTATTCATTCACGGAGAAGCCCGTTACCTCCCGAAAGATCCGGCTCAAATAGGACCTGCTGATAAAAAAACGTTCCGCCAGCTCCTCCAGGCTCTCCCCTGTTTCGCAATGGCAGGTCAAGTATTCCGCCACTTCATGCACCTTTCCGTGCTTTGCCGTCTGCACCGTGGGAAGCACGTCTTTAAGCACCGCCTTTTTCCTGCTCCGGTAAACCATCAGGAGGATCTGGGAAAGCTTAAGGCGCACCATCACCTCATACCGCTCTCCGGGATGGTTTAATTCCTCACGGATCCCCAGCAAAAGCCCCTTCATCTCTTCCCATTCTTTTCCGGAAAGCCTGGCCACCCCATAATAATCCCCAAAGGTCTTTTCCAGGGAATTCAGCCCGATGCTCTTAAGCCAGGGCTCCAGAGTCCTGCCGTTCAGCTGAAGGAGGATCCTGTCGTGGCGCCGGCTTCCCGCCTGGCTCGTCTTATGGACCTGCTGCCGGTTCACCAGGACCACATCCCCTGTTTTCACATGATAGGTCTCTTTCTCGATGAAATAATAACGCTCC
Organism: Lachnospiraceae bacterium 54-53; assembly: GCA_041223105.1. Taxonomy (GTDB): domain Bacteria; phylum Bacillota; class Clostridia; order Lachnospirales; family Lachnospiraceae; genus Lacrimispora. The sequence continues at coordinate 17,010 of JBCLPO010000033.1, read as the reverse complement.
CCCTCCAGCAGGAAGTAAAGTTCATAGGTATCATGAAAATGCTTCATGGTCATGGTATATTCCTGATCCCTCACCACCCGGTCAATGACTATTCCCTCCATGCTCTCCGAAAATATGGTTTTTTCCATTTCCGCCTCCATATGAGTGGCCGAAAGTATGATTTTTAAGAAAACGGCCTTATAAACATCATATTATAATACATTGCAATATGCAATACGGAATTCACGCCCTGCCGGCAACAATCCCTTTCCTATGAGTATCCAAAAGTACTATTTTTGTAAAAACAGCCCCGATTATATGAGAATTGTAATACTATTATCCTTTATAATATGGATATAGAGCCATAAGAATCTTTTAACGAATTCTTTTAACAGGAGGAATACCCAATGAAATACGCAGACAACAAAGTAAGCGATATCAACATTGCCTACATCGGCGGCGGCTCCAGAGGCTGGGCCTGGACCTTCATGACCGACCTTTCCATGGATGAGTCCATAAGCGGGACCATCCGTTTGTACGACATCAATGAGGCGGCCGCAAAAAACAATGAGATCATCGGCCGCAAGCTGACCGGCAGAGAGGATACCACCGGAAAATGGAATTATGTGACCACTCCGTCCTTAAAGGAAGCGCTGACCGGATGTGACTTCGCGGTCATCTCTATCCTTCCGGGAACCTTTGACGAAATGGAATCTGATGTTCATCTTCCGGAACGTCTGGGCATTTACCAGTCCGTAGGCGATACCGCCGGACCGGGAGGAATGATCCGGGCGCTGCGCACCATTCCCATGTTCGTGGACATCGCAGAAGCCATTAAGGAATACGCTCCCGATGCATGGGTCATCAACTACACGAACCCCATGTCCTTATGCGTGAAAACCCTGTACCACATATTCCCTGAGATCAAAGCCTTCGGCTGCTGCCACGAGGTCTTCGGCACCCAGAAGGTCTTAAAGGGGATCTGTGAGGAGACTTTTGGTCTCAAAAACACAGACCGCAGGGACATTCATGTAAACGTTCTGGGAATCAACCACTTTACCTGGTTTGACCAGGCCTCCTATAAGGGAATTGACTTATTCCCTGTTTACCGTGATTATATTGACTCTCACTATGAGGAAGGCTACAGCGAGCCGGACAAGAACTGGGCCAACAATACCTTTGAATGTGTACACCGGGTAAAATTCGATCTTTTCCGCCGCTATGGCCTCATCGCTGCCGCCGGTGACCGCCATCTCGCGGAATTCATGCCGGGAAGCGACTATTTAAAGGATCCGGATACCGTAAAGAGCTGGAAATTCGGCTTAACCACCGTAGACTGGAGAAAACAGGATTTACAGAAACGTCTGGATAAGAGCCGCCGGCTGGCAGGCGGAGAGGAAGAGATTGAACTCAAGGCCTCCGGAGAAGAGGGAATCCTCCTGATCAAGTCCTTATGCGGCCTTGAAAGAACCATAAGCAATGTAAACATTCCCAACTCCAGCTTACAGATCCCCAATCTTCCGGCGGATGCGGTGGTGGAGACCAATGCCGTTTTCGACCGGGACAGCATCAAACCAGTGGTTGCCGGCAGCATACCGGAAAACGTCCTTGACTTAATCAAGCCCCACGTGGCTAATCATGAGCGGATTTTAAAGGCCTCCCTCACTTATGACCGTTCCCTGGTTTACGAAGCCTTCTTAAACGATCCTCTGGTAAAAGGCCGGGCAAGCGAAGAAGAGGTCAAAAAACTGGCGGACGACATGATCGCCAATACAGCTGCTTACCTGCCTGAAGGCTGGAAATAAGAACCTGTACAAAGGGGAAACCGGGACTTTGCTCCCGGTTTCCCCTTTATCAAAGCTCACTTCTTGAGAAAATTCAAGGTAAAATGCGCCTCCCCCTGCTCATCGATCTCCATCAGCATATAGGAAGGCTTCCTCCCTTCCTGCCTCGGATAGGAAATGCTGCCCGGGTTTAAAATGATGATGCCGTTATGTATTTCATAAAAGGGCCTGTGGGTATGGCCGTACATTACGATATCAGCATTCCTGTCCCTGGCTTCCTGTTCCAGGCGCTCCACCCCAAGGGATACATTATAATAATGTCCGTGGGTCAGAAAAACCTTGTACTTACCGATCTTCAGCTCCTTCTCCCGGTCTAAGTCGGAAAAGAAATCATTATTTCCAAGAACCATGTGAAGCTCACAGTCCCCGCCCGTCCAGGCAGCAAACTTATCCTCGCTCCCTTCGGAATCTCCCAGGTGGATGAGCATATCCAGAGGCTGGTTTTCCGCAATGACCTTCTGTAAGTTTTCATCCTTGCGGTGCGTATCACTGGCAATCAGTATCTTCATGCTTCTCCTCCCTGTAATATTTCTTTCAGCTTCCATTTCATGGCCTCCAGGGCTTTTCCCCGGTGGCTGATTTTATTCTTCTGCTCCATTGTGAGCTGGGCTCCCGTCATTTTAAATTGCGGAATATAGAGTATGGGATCGTAGCCAAATCCCCCGTCTCCCGCAGGCCGGTCCGCCAGAACGCCTTCCATAGCCCCTTCAGTATGAAGCACCCGGCCGTCAGGCAGGACCGCGGCAATGCTGCAGACAAAGCGGGCGCTTCTGTCTTCTCCCTCCGCATGGGCCGCCCGTTCAAGGATATTCCGGTTTTTGATCTCGTAGGATGTATCCTCTCCCATGTATCTGGCCGAAAGGATTCCCGGTTCCCCGTTTAAGCAGTCCACCACCAGACCCGAGTCATCCGCGAGCACGGTTCCACCTGTCACCTTCCACACCGCTCTGGCCTTAATCTCGGCGTTTTCCCCAAATGTGCTGCCATCCTCCACAATTTCAGGATCAGCTCCTGCCTCCTTCATGGACAGGACCTCCATTCCCAGGTCTTTGAGTATTTCCCTGACTTCCCGCATTTTTCCTTCATTGCCGGTGGCAAATATGATTTTATTGTCGTTCATCTGTCCTCTCCTTTTTGAACCGGCCTCTGCCGGTCCTCTGTGTACGCCTTCAGACATAAATTACAGTTCTGCTTTTTCTCAACCCGTTCCCAGACCATACCGTCAGGACTGACATAGCCTTCCCCATCCGTTATGTCAACCAGGGTACGTCCGTCTCCGGCATCGTATTCAATGGCCGCCGGATGAACCACATTCGGTGTGGTTATTTTCACGATCACTGCGAAACGCTCCCCCGGAGCAAGCTCTAAATCTTCCTGTAAGTCCTCTTCCAGGGAAACCGTATAATATCCTCCATAATCAAAGCTTCCGCGGGCGGCCAGGATCCTGCGGTCAAAATCACCGTTTTTCACAATGTCCCGTTCCTCCCCTGCACGGCGCACCACATAAACCTCGTAGGAGGTATGGGCGCCTGTAGCATAAAAGCCTACGGCCCGAAGCCGTTCGTCATCTCCCGCTTCATATACGTTGGAAAACCAGGCCGTTTCATTTCCATAACCCAGCTGCCCTACCCAGCCCCGTAGATCCGTCTGGTATATATGATCATAATTATCCGTATCCTCAATACCTGTGTAAACAATGTTATTCATTCCGATATTGGAATCATAATAGGAAACGTAATAATATCCCTGCTCTCCAAATCCGTCTCCCCAGCTGTTCATGCAGATAAACGCGCCGTCCCCGTTTACCGGGGCCTTAAAATTCTCTTTCGGATAGGCATCATCCCAGCCGATGATCACAGAATCGTGGTTCGGCGGCTGGGAACCTATGTAGCAATAGGCAAAGGCATCTTCATTATAAGACGCAGACCGGCTGTCCTCGTCGGTCATGGAGGTATAGAGAGAACTCTGGACCCCGCCGTACAAAAGGACAGCCTGTTTGATCTTCTCATAATCCCTGCCAGGTATCATCCGGATTTCCTGCACATGCTTCAACGCCTTAAGCCCTTCCGGTGATATGCCGTCGCCGTACGGGTCCTCCGCCTCCGCCACCGGCCCTCTCCAGGAAAGTAAGTAGGCCATGGACATGGTATATTCCCCTCCTTCTTCCCGAGGGTTGGAAAAGCCGTTGTTCAAAGACATGTGGTCTTCTGAGAAATCATGGACTTCCCCGGGGAGAAGGCTGGCCTCCAGCGCCTGCAGCGATGCGAACGCCCAGCAGGTGCCAAAGGATCCCTGATTCTTTACGGCAGGGACCCGCCCTTCCTTTCTTCCGTCATAGAACGCAGGAAGCTCGTCCAAAGGCACCGGTTCCGAAGCCGCGGTCCCGCTTTCCCCTCCCTCGCTTTTAAAAGTCTCCGTCTGTTTCCGTCCGTTTTCTCCCGGGGGGCCGGAAACGGTGAAATCAGGATCAGAAAACCAGAATCCCGCCGCAAAGCAAGCCGCTCCGATCAGGATAAGGGCAAACACATTCTTAATCTTCAACCGAATCTCCCGTTTTTCTTTTTGGAGGCCTGGGCCCCATGAACTGATAGAAATAGGTTTTCATCATTCCGTTATATATCTTCCGGTTTTTATCTGCCTTCCGGCCAATGTATCTCTCCGCCTCCTCATAGGCGCTTATCATATACAGGGACCAGGAGTCCAGGGCGTTATACCGTTCACCGATCTGCCGGTACAGCTCCGGTAAGTTCTTCTTTTCCTCCAGCCGTTCCCCATATGGGGGGTTCGTGATGATAAACCCGTATTTTTTGGGATGGCTTAAGGCGCTTAACGGCCTCTGCTGAAAGTGGATCATGTGGTCCACTCCCGCGGACTCCGCATTGGCTCTGGCTGCCTTGACGATATCGCCGTCAATGTCATACCCCTGGATATCCGGCTTCACATTGACGTCCACCAGGTCATTGGCCTCATCCATGGTCTCATACCAGCACTTTCTGGGGATCAGATTTTTCCAGTCCTCCGCCAGAAAGGAACGGTTCATGCCGGGAGCCATATTGGAAGCCATCATGGCCGCTTCAATGAGAAAGGTCCCGCTTCCGCAGAAAGGATCCACCAGAATCCGCTCCTTGTACCAGGGAGTCAGCAGGATCAGGGCCGCAGCAAGAGTTTCCGTAATCGGAGCCTTGCTGGTCAGGGTCCGGTATCCTCTCTTATGGAGAGAGTCCCCTGTGGTATCAATGCCGACAGTCACTTCGTCCTTATGGAGAAAGACCCGGAGGGGATAGCTGCTCCCGCTCTCCTGGAACCATTCCACGCCATAGGTGTCCTTCAGCCGCTGGACCATGGCTTTCTTCATGATGGACTGGATATCAGAAGGGCTGAACAGCTTGCTTTTGATGGAGGATGCCTTTGCCACCCAGAATTTGCCGTCCTGGGGGATATAATCCTCCCAGCAAATGGCCCTGGTTCCCTGAAAAAGCTCTTCAAAGGATTCCGCATGAAAGCTTCCAACCTTTAAAAGAACCCTCTCCGCCGTGCGCAAAAACACATTGGCCCGGCAGATCGCTTCGTCATCCCCGATAAAGGTCACTCTTCCATCCTCCACGGAGGAAATATCGTACCCCAGATCCGTAATCTCTCTTTTTAATACCGCCTCCATGCCAAAATGACAGGGTGCAATCAGCTCAAATGTTTTTTTCACCTTATTCTCCTAAGTTCATTTCTTTTACTATATTTCCGTCAAAATCCAGTATGCGGAACACTTTATCCTCAAGAACCGCATAGGTAGGCGGATTTCCCCCCTTCGGTATGGAAACGGAGCCCGGATTTAAAATGGTTATGTCTCCAAAGCGCTCCGCAGTCAGAACATGAGTATGTCCATGAAGCAGGATATCTCCCTTCTGCATGGGAGGCAGATTATCCCTGTTGTAAATATGGCCGTGGGTGGCATAAATGGTAAGGCCGTCAACGGCAATCAGGGCATAATCAGCCATGACCGGAAATTCCAGCACCATCTGATCCACTTCCGTATCACAGTTGCCCCGTACATTATAAATATGGTCCTTACAGCCGTTTAACATGGAAATCACTTCTTTGGGCGCATATTCCTTCGGAAGATCATTTCTGGGGCCATGGTAAAGGATATCGCCCAACAGGATCAGCCGGCCTGCCCCGGAACTTTTATATGCATTTAACAGCTCCCTGCAATAATAGGCAGATCCATGGATGTCGGAAGCAATCATATATTTCATAAGTTATTTTCTCCTTTTGCAGTTAATAGGTATATTTTAAAACCAGGGGGGTGTTTCTGTCAATGAATTTACCTATCCACGCACCATATATTTTCCCCGGTAATATGCGATTCCATTGGCTATATTGATCACACGATACCCATATGGTTCCAGATGCCTGCATGCCTGCATGCTTTGGCCGCCCCTGGAACAGTAAAAGATTAGAATCCTATCCTTGGGCAAGCTGCCTTTCCAGCTCTCCATATCCTCATAAAGCAGATTCACCGCCCCCTGGATATGGGCCTTCTTATAGGCTTCCTGTTCCCTTAAGTCGATGATCATCACATTTCTGTTATTATCTATATAACGGTCCACTTCCCAAATCGGTATGGTCCTGAACATACTATCACCTGTCCTTTCTAGTAATAATATATTCCATACTTTTGGGAATGCGAAAATCCGGAAATACCCCTGCTTTTTAAATGAAAAAGGCGCAGGAAAAGACCCCTTTGTCTCTTTCCCGCGCTTTTTTCAAAAATGCTTTGTCCAGCTTCTGAAACTAGTTGAATCTGTTCTGGTTGTTGTCACGGCTGCTATCACGGCTGGTGTTGCGGCTGGAATTGCGGCTGTTGTTCTGATTGTTGTTCTGGCTTCTGTTCTGGCTGTTGTTCTGGTTGTTGTTCTGGCTGTTGTTCTGGCTGTTGTTCTGGCTGTTGTTCTGATTCTTGTTCTGGCTGGTGCTATGGAAATTCCTGGAAGAATTGTCCATATCATTGTAGCTATCGTTGTAATTATCCTTAGACATTTAAATACCTCCTGTGGGCGTTTTTTGTTACATGGTTTAGTATGCCGCTATTTCGACAGATTATACTAATTTTTTTTATTTAAAATTCCAAAAAAAGCGTCCCAAGGCCTGATTTTAAGCCATTTCTCACAAAATCGTGGAAGTATCGGCCATTTTAAAAAAATAACTTTGCATTTTCACTTCGGCTATATTATAATTAAAATGAGGAATAAGATTTCCTCATCCTTATTAATTATTTATACTCCCCTCAGAAACAGCCGGATAGCTCCCCTATCCGGCTGTTTCTCCTTTATATGGAATCGAAATTTATTTTAACATATTGGCATTGACTATATAAAAAGACCAGACACACCCTAATAAATCGCGATCGGCCCATACGGTCCATCGATAATTTCTATTTTCGTTTCAAAAATATCTGTCAAAACTTTCGAATCCATAATCTTTTCCACGGTGCCAAAAGCTGCGATTTTTCCATCTTTCATGGCGCATATCCGGTCAGAATATTTGGCTGCAAAATTTATATCATGCATAACAATCAGAACTGTTCTTCCAAATTCATTAGCGGCATGCCTCAAATGCTCCATCATTTGAACAGAACGGGCTACATCCAGATTATTCAGAGGCTCGTCCAGAAGTACATATTCCGTTTCCTGGCATAAAACCATTGCTACATATGCTCTTTGCCTTTGACCACCAGAAAGTTCGTCCAGATATCTGTTTTCCAGATTAGTTAAGTCTAAAAAATCAATATATTTTGAAATAATAGCCTCATCTTCCTTCGTTAATCTCCCCTTTGAATAAGGAAAACGCCCAAATCCGGCCAGTTGCCTGACAGTGAGCCTCGTCACAAAATGGTTTTCCTGTCGCAAAATAGTCAGCACCTTTGCTAAATCTTCTGATTTTGATTCAGAAACATCCATTTCCGCCACCTTAATATGACCTTCATCCATATCAAGAAGTCTCCCAATCATCAAAAGTGTCGTAGATTTTCCAGCGCCATTGGGTCCGATTAAAGAAGTGAGACCTGACTTCGGTATTTTAATATCCAAAGGTCCTATTACCACCTCATCATACGACTTTCTGGCATTACTAATCGTTATCATAAAGTCCCCTTCCTTAAAATTACAATTAAAAATGCTATCCCGCCAAACATTTCAATAATAACGGAAACCACACCTTGCGCATTGAATATATGATACATAAAAAAGTATGCTCCGGTTATTATCAAAAAGCCAATTGCAAGAGCCATTGGGAAAATATATCTATGATCATACGTTGGCGCTGCCTGATAACTCAAAGTTGCAACTAAAAATCCATAAAAAGTAAGCGGTCCAACCAAAGCCGTTGAAATTGACATAAGAACAGAAACCAATACAAGAGAATAAATTACACTAAATTGATAATTTACACCGAAAGAAGTAGCACAGCCCTTTCCAAGTGACACCACATTTAATTTCTTAGAATAAGCAAAAAGCAATAAGGCTGCAATTATTACGATTGGAATTGCCAGAGGAAAATATTCAGAATCCGCATTGTTGACAGAACCAAACAACCTTGCCTGTAAAATGTCAAACTCAGACGGCGCAAGGAGTCTTCTCATAAAAGATGAAAGAGACTTCAATCCAGTTCCCATAATAACGCCAACCAAAAGCATAAGCTGTAAATTTCCATACTTTCCGGAAAGCAGCCATCCATAAAGTATCAAACACATCAGTACCATAACAACAACTTGAAATACAAATGATTCAAGCCCACTGAAATTTATAAATGCACTGGCACCAAAGAAAAATATTGTACCGGTATGAATGGTCGAGTACAGCGCTTCAAAACCCAAAAGTGAAGGAGTTATAATCCTGTTATTCGTAATTGACTGGAACGTGACGGTGGACAAGCTCTGGCATACCGCCGAAATAATCATTGCCGTAAGAGCAAACATCCTTCTTCTGACAACAGGAAGAAAAGAAGGCGAATCTATAGGAACCGGATTGTTATAAACCAAAAGCCCATACGAAGAAAGAGCGCCCAAAGCGATCAATGTTATCAACAAAATCCAATAGCAATTTTCTTCTTTCCTGGAACGAAAAGCTCTCGCTGATCTATTTTCTGATCCGCTCATCTTTGCCTCCTTTGTCTCAATAAAATAACTATAAATACAACAGATCCCACTGTTCCGAGAATCAAAGAGACCGGTACTTCAAAAGGCATGATAATTGTCCGGGAAATAATGTCGCAAAGAGTGATTGTCCCCATTCCCAGCACACATACCCAGGGTAAATTACTCCTGAGATCATCGCCTCTGTACATGGAAACAATATTGGGAACGATCAAACCTAAAAAAGGCAAATTTCCAATAACAGCCGTAACAATTCCAACGGCAAAAGAAATAAGACCGGTTCCCAGAAGAACTATTCTGTTATAATTCACTCCAAGACTTGTCGCAACATCTTCTCCCAGTCCGGCTAAAGTCAATCTATCCGCATAAATAAAAATAAGACCGGTAACTATAACAATCAACCATAAATATTCGTACCTTCCGATTTGAACCGGTGCAAAAGAACCCACAAACCAAACTTCAATATTTTGTGTCATTTGAAAGGTAAGTCCCAAAAAAGTAGAAAATGCAGAAATGACTGCTCCAAGCATCATCCCAATAATCGGAACAATTAAAGAAGAACGAAGCTTAACCCTTCTTAAAAACAAAAAGAAAATCATAGTTCCTATAAAAGAAAATATGATTGCACCTGTCATTCTTAAAACTAAAGTTGGTCCGGGAAATAATAAATAAACAAAAAGAAGTCCCAAACCTGCCCATTCAATCGTCCCTGTTGTGGTTGGTTCAACCAAACGATTTTGTGTAATAAGCTGCATTACGAGTCCTGCCATGGACATTGCCGCTCCGGTAAGCATGAGTGCAGCTGTTCTTGGAACCCGGGTGATGAAAAACATATTCATTCCATCCGCTTGTCCCCGGATATCATAAACTCCTGTAAGCATTGATATTATACCTAAAATGACAACAACGATAAACGCTGATATAAAAGGTTTTGTCCATATCTTATTATAATGCTGGGGCTGAGATTTCTCAGCCCCAATCATTTTTTTCACTTTATTTTTCGACACTATGTTATTCTCTCCTATAACCTTATTTAGCCAAAGCCTCTGTAAGGTCTTCAAATAACTCCAGATAAGTCTGAATGGATTCATTTGTGTAAGTGTCAGCCGGTGCATAAACGATTTGTCCTTCAGAAACAGCAGTTACATTTTGAAGAGCAGGTGAATTATCGATCACATCCTGAGCAGGAACCGAATCAGATGAAGATATGGCCGCATCACGATCTAATACAAAAATCCAATCAGGATTACTTTGCGCAATAGCTTCAACAGAAACATCATCCCCTTGATGATCGGAAGTGGAATTGTTAATGTCTAATGCAGGAACCCATTGGAAAATTTCATACATTGGTCCCCAGACACGTCCCGAAAGAGGCGCTGAAAAACCAATATTTCCACCGGAAACCACAACACTCATTACTGTATCTGTTCCATTATATGCAGACTTGGCAGCTTCAATCGCCTGATCAAAATCAGCTGTCAACTTTTCAGCTTCTTCATTTTTATCAAAAATTTGTCCCAAAGCCACGGTGGAATTCTTAAGTCCATTTACCAAGTTTTCCCCAGGCGTTTCCGCTTCCTCAGAAACATCAAAATTCAAATCAATAACAACTGCATTCGGCACCAATTCTTTTATTTCTTCATAATAGCCGGCAAATCTTTGGCCGACAATTACGAGTTCCGGATCTGCAGCCGCTATGATTTCAAGATTTGGTTCACGATGATCACCAATGTCCTGAACCGACTCATCGGCTACATAAGGTGAATCTGCCGGCATTACACCCTTTGGAGCCGCAACTAACTCAATTCCCCAATCAGATAACGTTTCATAAGTTCTATTATCCAAAGAAATTACCCTTTTAGGATTTACGGGAACCGTTACGGTTCCATGAAGATCAGTGATTTCAACCGTTAAAGCTGCCTCTTCTGACTCAGCAGCTGCTGTTGCAGTCGTTTCATCAGTTGCAGAGGTTTCCGCAGTTGCAGCAGTAGTAGCAGTTGTATTACTTGATGTTGAGCATGCTGTTAATATCAAAACAGAAGCTGCGATAATTGCGGTTGATTTAAAAAGTCTGAATTTTTTCATGTGGCCTCCCTTGATTAATTGTATTAAGTTAGCCGAAACTAACTCTTACCATTATATTACCATAGTGGGTTTATGTCAACAGCTTCTTTCCTGTTTTTATGTTCACTTAAGGAAAAATACTACTTTGCATCTGCTATCGCACAATAACTTATGTAATAGCTAAATGAACCAAAGGCAGCAACATAATTGCTTGCTTTTCGTAAGAACGTGCGTCCGCCGGGCACACAAGTAAAAAGACCTTCGGCAATCCCATGCCGAAGGTCTCATATCCCTTTCCAAAATCCGGTTGTCCGCTATCTCAAATCAATCGCCAAGAACATTGACGATCTTCACAGGTGCCCGATAATTCCACGGGGAAGTTTTAATACCTGTTCTGTAGGTGGAAGAATGCACTACCTGTCCATTACCGATGTACATCGCCACATGGTTAATGGATCTGCCGCTTCCATAAAAAATCAAATCGCCCGGGCGCATCTGGTCCGCACTCACCGATTTCCCCTGGGAAGCTTGTCCACCTGAGGAACGGCTGATGTTAAGACCTGCCGCGTGCTGCATCACATATCTGGTAAATCCGGAACAGTCCACTCCGGTATTCGGATCACTGCCGCCATAAGCATAACGTCCGCCTATAAACTGCAGCGCGTAATTAACAATACTTTGTCTGAAATTAACTGCCTCATCAACCTGGGCCTTTACCTCAAGCGCTGCCAGGGTAGCCTCATCGGTCGAAGATATAGTAGCATTGCCGGCTGCCGGAAGGTAGCCGTATGTATCGTTTACCTTGACCTTAATATATCCGTCACCCATATCTTCCACAACTTCAAAGGAAGATCCTTTGGACGCGGTCATCAAAGCTTCCTGACCAGCTTCGTCTTTACTGATCGTAACACTATCTGCATCAACGGTCACCATATAGGTCCCATAACTGAGTCCCGGACCGGAAATTTCATCTGCTCTTACATCTGAAGGACTTGCAATCACAATTGCGCCGCAAAAAGCCATAAGGCCTAACGTTTTCCATGTATTGTTTATCATCGGGAAATCTGCTCCTATTTTTACTTTTTGGTTTTCAAATGTTACGTAAATATTAAATTCATTACGGTTATTATACATTTATTTTATCTTTTCGTCAAGTATTATTTAAATCTGCACGAATTCGAAATTATTTCAGTTTAAAACAGTGACAAATTTCACAGGTTTTCGATACATGACGTTTGTTACGATAATTCCAGTTTTTTCCGTGGATGCGTGGACCACACGGCCATCTCCCATATAAAGGGCAACATGGTTAATGGAACCATTTTTTCCATAAAATACCAGATCCCCCGGGCGGGCCTGCTCATAGCTTACAATACGGCCTTCCCCTGCCTGTGACCTGGAACTGTGGCTTAAACTCACACCGGCCGAATTCTTTAACACATATCTGGTGAACCCGGAACAGTCCACTCCGGTGTTGGGATTCACTCCGCCGTAAACATAACGTCCACCCACAAACTGAAGGGCATAATCCACGACTCCCTGGCGCTGCAGGACAGCCTTGTCCACCTTTTCCTGAGTCTTTTCAATCAGAGTCGCCAAACCGCTCTGTATGTATCCTTCTCCATCGGAAGTCCTGATCTTTAACCAGCCATCCCCCGGGGACTCCACCACCTCATATGTCTGACCTTCCGCGGCCTGGGACAATACCGTCCCCGACATCTGAGCAGTATCTCTGACAGATACAGGTCTATCCATCTTTGCATAAAGTGTCGTGCTGGTTTCCACTGCAATTTCCGCCGCTTCTGCCTCTGCCGGTGAAACCCAGCCAAGGCATGCGCAAAGCCCCAAGAGCCCCATCGCCTTCCACATTTTATTTTTCATATAAGAATCCCCTGTTTTTACGTTTCTCTGTCATACATCCATAGGCTTGTCCAAAATGTTACATAATTGTTACATTTCTGAGTATACACTTATCCCCAGCATTTGTCAAGCGAAAACGGAGGCTGTGACGCTTGATGCGCCGCAACCTCCGTTACACTTTTGTAATATTTATATAATATTGTTAAAAATATATGACACTATCGTCTCATTCCTTTTACAAACCAGATGATAAGAAATACCAGAAGCAAAGGACCCATGAGTGGCATGAGAATGCTGAAAATCCCTGTAAGAATGCTGGCAACCACAAAGAAAAACAAAACAAGTATTACGACCCCCAGCAGCTTCCAGTACCATTTATTCAAGTCAATGTAGTGCATATGGCGTCCGGTATCTCCGTTTTCCTCATAAATATTCCGGCTGCCTCCTGAATAGGATTCATAATATGACGTTCCGCTTCCACTGTCCTTTGCGTTCTCATTGGCCTCCATGATCGTCTTGGCAATCAGCCTTGGGTCGCCGATGGAGGCGATGACAGCCTCTTCCGTTCCGCCATTCCTCACTTCCGTGCTGATATATTCATCATAATACCTGATATTCTCCTCGATTACGCTGCCGGGAACTTCACCCGATAAAGCTTCCCTTAAGCGCTGTAAAAACTCCTGCCTGCCCATCTGAGCCTCCTTCAATTAAGTAAATAACTTTGACTATTGTATCATCCGACAGGGACTTCGTAAAGAAATCTTCTCTGAAAAAATTCTTAAAATTTCATAATATGACAGACTACTCAACCTTTTCCTTAATAATTCCTTCCCGGTAAGCAGCTACCAGTTCTTTTAAATCCCCGATCTGCCCGGCCAGTTCCACACCCTTATCCGTATCGGCCACCATGATCCGGTGCTTCATATTCTCCACCACTGATACCCGGGGCGTGCTCTCCTTATTGGGATCAAAAGGCTTGTGTTCCGCAAGGGCCAGGTGATTGGAGTTATAAATCAGCGTGTAGCCCGCGATGCCTGTTCTGGACTGATAGGCCTTTGACAGGCCTCCGTCTATGAGAAACAGCTTTCCCCCCGCCTTGACCGGCGATTCTCCCTCCTTGATCTTCACCGGGACATGCCCGTTGATAATATGGGAGCCCTCCGGGGGAAGTCCGAACTCTTCCAAAATCTTATCACAATATTCTTCTTTCACGCTGAGCCTGTAATAGGGGTTCATAGGCTCCTTATGAGTTGCAGGATCTTTAATAAAATAGTGCTCAAAGGTAGTCATTTTCGCCTTTCCGAAAACCGGCGACTTGGCTCCGCACCATAAATACCACATGAAATCCCTGGCATCCCGGCTCTCCTGGGAATCCTCGGGCATGAAATACGCATTCTGTACCTTTCTGTCCACATGATCCATCAGGGCGCGTCCGGAATAAGCATGATGGTCCACCACGATTTCGTCAAAGGTACCGTCTTCCTTCATGGGAATGCAGCCGTGGTAGAGCAGGTTGGAATTGTAACATTTGTACATGCTGCCGTGAGAATACAGGAAGCGGACATGCCGGTGAAGAAGCTCGTTATGCTCAAAGGAAAGCTGCAGGGTATGAAGAAGCTCTTCCTCCTCCTTGCTCAGCTTAAGGGGATCTTTGGGATCCACCGTAGGGAAAGACTTATCCAGCAGCGGATGCTCCCCGCCTTCCATAACCACCACACCCCGTTTAAAATCAACGGCTTCCAGCAGGATCCGGTCATTCATTTCATATTCCGGATGCCGCTTTATGATCTGTCCCTCCACCTTGAACTGGATGATGGCAATGGCCTTGTGCATTTTAGCCGCCAGCCCCGGATCCACCGCATCGTAAATATTCTCATCAAGAATCTGGGGGGTGAACCGTTCACAGGAATCCTCCCGGTAAACTCTGGCCGCAAACATGGATAGAGGGCGCAGATTAATGCCGTAGCCTTCTTCCAGCACATCGAAGCTGTTATAGCTGATGGCAATGCGCAGTACGTTGCAGATACACGCCAGATTCCCCGTAGCCGCTCCCATCCAGGAAATATCATGGTTGCCCCACTGGATATCCACATCATGAAACTGAAGCAGTTCATTCATGATGATATCCGCTCTCGGCCCCCGGTCAAAAATATCTCCGATGATATGCAGGTTGTCAATGGTCAGATTCTGGATCAGCTCGCACAGGGCTATGATGAATTTGTCTCCGACCCGTATATCAATAATGGATCTTATGATCTCACTATAGTATACACGCTTATTGTCATCATTATAATCCACGTGAAGGAGCTCATCGATGATATAGGAAAACTCCGGAGGCATCTTTTTTCTCACCTTGGATCTGGTATACTTGGAAGATACCACCTTACAAATCTGCACCAAGCGGTATATGGTCACTCTCTGCCAGTCAGCGTCTGCCAGACCGCTCATTTCCAGCTGGTTCATGACACGCTCCGGGTAATAAATCAGGTTTGCCAGTTTCACCTCTTCTTTTTCCGGCAGGATGTGGCTGAATGTTTCCGTTATCTTTTCCCGGATAATGCCGGAGGCACTTTTCAAAAGATGCAAAAAAGCCTCATACTCCCCATGCAGGTCGCTGAAAAAGTACTCCGTTCCTTTCGGAAGTCCCTGAATGGCCGTCAGATTTATAATCTCACTGGATGCGGCCTTAATCGTCGGATACTCTTTTGCCATCAGTTTCAGATACGCCAGATCTCTCATAATACCCTCCCCATCTTTAAAAAGTCATGAAACACTGCATTCTATGTAAAATTATATTAACATATGAGAACACAATTTAAAACACTTTTCAGGCAGCGTTTTCCCCTGCAGGCCCGTCTTACCCGGTTTTCCGTTTATTATGTATACAAGATTTTAGCATACTTTTAGTTGCTTTTATAAAATTTCCTATCTATAATGAAATTACCAGTTCCATCCAGCCGAACAAAGAAAAGGAGTTAACCACTATGCCGGACCTTAATGATCTAACCAAAGAAATTACATCAAAGGTAATAAATCAGAATATGGAATATGTAATTGAAAAAGTCAGTTCCGTGGTAACAAGCCATTCTTACAAGCATATGGAAATCAACCAGGATACTGCAGCATTGATAGGATGTGTTACTGCAGCATCTGTCAGCGTCTCGGTGGAGCTTGCAGCGCTGGCCACTATTTCAATTCTTTCAGAACTTGGCCTGATCAAACAGGAGAACGGACCAGCATTACATATTGCGACACCCCATGAGAAATAGAATTCCGGACCGGCCCTGGGCTCCTTCCGGGCCGGCTGTTCTGTTTTTCGGAAGGTTTTAGCTTTAAGAAAAAGATTCCGCACCGTATTTAAAATAATATCCATCCGTAAATCTGTTGTTATCTTCTAATCCATAGTCCACCCTAATGTATAAAAGAACATCAGGTGTTTTTTTATTTCATCCAGAAATATTTTAATTCGGCTTCCCGGGGCACAACGCAGATACAAAGCTATTTATGAATCAGTATTTTAAAATATATAAAGCCCCAGAAGAATTGCATCTGAGACTTCATAATACGAACAAAATTTATTGTATGACCAAGGAATGATAATTTTTATTGGCCTTTCGTCTTCTTAAACTTCATACAAAAAGCGATGCCTGAGTCTGCTTATTTTATAACTTCACCGGATTTAAGACTTTTTAAAGGAAAACTGAAACTGATCCACAGTAATCAACAGGGGGCAGCATTAAGACATTTTATTTCTCTTTTCATATAGACTCTTTTATCTGACTATTAATATCAATAGTAAATATAAATCCCCAAGCAATAAAAATAGTCCAATATAATGAAATAAAAGGATAATTTCCTATTGCAATTACTCCTGCCATTTTTAAAACAAGAAAAAGTACGTAACTTGTTGCCATGACTATATCAATCATTTTATAAATTCTTTTTGTTTTTTGAGAAACTTGTATTTTAAACAGATTGACCAATATTGTCATAAAACAGGCCGATACAAAAAAATTAAAAAACGGTATCGCAATATAATTATCGGGTAGGAGGCTAATCATTAATTGATTAGCCGACCTCCCACACCGCGCGTACGTACCGTTCGGTATACGGCGG
>JBCLPO010000032.1:0-30749 GCA_041223105.1 Lachnospiraceae bacterium 54-53 | reverse complement strand
CGCCGTATACCGAACGGTACGTACGCGCGGTGTGGGAGGTCGGCTAATCAATTAATGATTAGCCTCCTACCCGATAACATGAAGGAGGGAGCTGAGACTATGATGGAACAGATGTCCATATTTGATCACATGCAGGGAAATGCCGGTCCCCTGGCCAGCAGGCTGCGTCCCAAAAGTCTTGATGAATTCGCAGGCCAGAAACATTTACTTGGCGAAGGCAGGGTCTTAAAGCAGATGATTGACCAGGATCATATCTGCTCCATGATCTTCTGGGGCCCTCCGGGTGTGGGGAAAACGACTCTGGCCAGGATCATTGCCAGCCGTACAAAGGCGGCCTTTGTGGATTTCAGCGCCGTAACCAGCGGGATCCGGGAAATCAAGGACGTCATGGCCCGGGCAGAGAGAGACCGACGGAGCGGGCTGAACACGCTGGTATTCGTGGACGAGATCCACCGGTTCAACAAGGCCCAGCAGGATGCGTTTCTTCCGTATGTGGAGAAAGGGAGCATCATCCTCATCGGAGCCACCACGGAAAATCCTTCCTTTGAAATCAATGCCGCTCTGCTGTCCAGGTGCAAGGTGTTTGTTCTTCATTCCCTCACCACTGAGGACTTGCTGGAGCTGCTGCACCATGCCTTAAACAGCCCGGATGGACTTGGAGACCAGAGGATCGGCATAGAAGAAAGCAGCTTAAAGGCTATCGCCCGCTTTGCCGGCGGCGATGCCAGAACAGCCTTGAACACGCTGGAAATGGCCGTACTAAACGGCGAAATAAGCGCTGAGGAAACCACGGTGACGGATGCGGTGCTGGAGCAGTGCTTAAGCCGGAAATCCCTGCTGTATGACAAGAACGGGGAGGAGCATTACAATCTCATATCCGCACTCCATAAATCCATGCGCAACAGCGACCCCGATGCCGCCCTTTACTGGCTGGCCCGGATGCTGGAAGCGGGAGAAGACCCTCTTTACGTGGCCAGACGCCTGATCCGGTTTGCCAGTGAGGATATCGGGATGGCTGACAGCCAGGCCCTTACGGTGGCTGTGTCCGCTTATCAGGCCAGCCATTTTAACGGAATGCCGGAATGCAACGTGAATCTGGCCCATGCAGTCATCTATCTGTCCATGGCGCCCAAGTCCAATTCTGCCTACCGGGCCTATGAGATGTGCAGGGAGGATGCACTTCACACCCTGGCGGAGCCGGTGCCCCTGGTCATCCGGAATGCGCCTACAGGGCTGATGAAGGAGCTCCGTTACGGGGAAGGCTATGAGTATGCCCATGAAACCGAGGACAAGATCAGCGCCATGCAGTGCCTGCCCGATGGTTTAAAGGACAGAGAATATTACAGGCCATCGGAGGAGGGAAAAGAAAAGGCGGCTCATAAACGTATGGAGGAAATAAGGGAATGGCGCAGCAGTCATGTAAAAAAATTTGATTTTTAAGGCTGATTGTAATATAATTAATATTCAGCTTAGAAATATCTGGAATAGAAAAAGGAGACCAGGAACCGATGAAGAAGATTCTTGATTTGATTACGGCAGAGATGAAGGCGGCATTTACGGAATGCGGATACGGCGAAGCCTACGCAAAGGTGACCTTATCCAACCGGCCGGACCTTTGCGAATACCAGTGCAACGGTGCCATGGCGGCAGCCAAGGCTTATAAAAAAAGACCCTTTGATATAGCGTCGGAAGCGGTGGAGAAGCTTTCCGGCAGCCGTGTATTTGCAGCCGTGGATGCCGTGATGCCGGGCTTCATTAACTTAAAGGTGGATGGGGAGTATCTTGCCGGTTATTTAAACGGCATGGCAGAAAGCGAACGGTGCGGATGCGAAAAGGCTGAGTCCCCCATGACCATTGTTGTGGATTATGGCGGCGCCAATGTGGCCAAGCCTCTCCATGTGGGCCATCTCCGCTCCGCCATAATCGGAGAGAGCATCAAGAGAATGGGCCGGTTTCTCGGCCACCGGGTGATCGGTGACGTCCATCTGGGGGACTGGGGGCTTCAGATGGGGCTGATCATCGAAGAACTGAAGGACAGAAAGCCGGAACTTCCGTATTTTGAAGACTCTTATGAAGGAGCGTATCCGGTGGAGGCGCCCTTTACCATCAGTGAGCTGGAAGAGATATATCCGGCGGCCAGTGCAAAGGCCAAAGCGGATCAGGCATTCAGTGCAAGAGCCCATGAAGCCACCTTAAAGCTTCAGAACGGCTACGGGCCTTACCGGGCCGTCTGGCAGCACATCATTTCGGTGTCGGTCGCCGACTTAAAGAAGAATTATGGAAATCTCAATGTAACCTTTGATCTGTGGAAGGGAGAAAGCGATGCGGAGCCCTATATCCCCGGTCTGATCAAGGAGCTGGAGGACAAAGGATTTGCCTATGAAAGCCAGGGAGCGCTGGTGGTGGATATCGCCGAAGAAGGGGATGCCAGGGAACTTCCTCCCTGTATCATAAGAAAATCCGACGGCGCCGCCTTATATTCCACCTCTGATCTGGGAACCATTATTGAGAGAGAGAAGGAAATAAAGCCCGACTGGTACATCTACATCACGGACAAGCGCCAGGAGCTTCACTTCATTCAGGTGTTCCGGGTGGCAAAAAAGGCGGGTTTTGTGGAGCAGGATAAGAAAATGTCCCATCTCTGCTTCGGCACCATGAACGGCAAGGACGGAAAGCCGTTTAAAACGCGTGACGGCGGGGTCATGCGTCTGGAAAGCCTGATAGCCGACATCAGCCAGGCGGCTTATGAGAAGATCGTGGAGAACCGCACCGTTTCCGAGGAGGAAGCGAGGGTGACATCCCGGATCGTGGGAATGGCGGCCTTAAAATACGGGGATCTGTCCAATCAGGCATCCAAGGATTATGTGTTCGATATGGACCGCTTTGTATCCTTTGAAGGGAATACCGGTCCCTATGTCCTTTATACCATTGTACGCATCAAGTCCATACTGACGAAATACCTAAGCCTTGGAGAAACGGTTCGGGGAGAGGAACGGATCCGTCCTGCCGCCTCGGTCGGGGAAAAAGATTTGATGCTGCAGCTTTCCAGATATAATGAGATCATGGAAACGGGCTTCGGGGAGCTTGCGCCGCATAAAATCTGCCAGTATATTTACGAGGTGGCCAATGCATTCAACAGGTTTTATCACGATACAAAGATCATATCCGAGGAAGATAAAGAGCAGCGGGCCTCATGGATATGCCTTATCCGGCTTACAAAGGATGTGTTGAACTGCTGCATTGACGTGCTGGGAATCGAGGCGCCGGAACGAATGTAAATGGGAAACGGATGTGAGGAGTTATGAGAGTTTCACATATGACGATAAATGCCTTCTGGAAAGGCGAATCAGGCGTTAAGGCCATGGTGGAGGATCAGGAAAAAGAATACAGGGCAAGTCTCCATATCAAGGGTAGTCAGGTTTTTGACTACTCTTGTTCCTGTGCATGGGGGAATTCCTACCGCGGCATGTGTCCCCACTGCAAGGCCCTGTTTGAGGCTTATAAGGAGCAGGAGGCGGAAAACCAGGGCAGGCCGGTCATCACATCCCAGCAGGCAAGGGCCATGATCCGGGAATACACGAACCGGGAGGTAGCCCGCATCATGAGCGAGGGGGAGCGGGAGCAGGTCAGGCTTTCCGTTTCCATGGTGGTCAGCCGGAAGGAAGTGAGGCTGGAATTCAAGCTGGGAAAAGAACGGCTTTATATGATCAGGGATCTGGCCGCCTTTGCGAAGGCGGTTGAAAACGGTACCTATGTGGAATATGGGAAGAACCTGGCATTCCACCACAGCCTTTCTGTTTTTGTCAGGGAAAGCAGGCCGCTGCTGGAATTTATACTGGAGATCGTCAATGTTTCCTGCGAACAGTATGAGCAGCTGCAGAAAAGCACCTATTCCACCCGGCCTGTTCTGCGGTTTTTAAATTTAAGCCGGGCCAGCCGGGACCGTTTTTTCCGGATCATGAAGGGAACGGTTCTGGAAGCGGAGGATTACAGAGGGCAGAAACGCCAGCTGGAGATCGTGGAACGCAACCCGAATTTAAAGGTCACTGTAAGGCGCCGGGGACGGGAAGGGGTATTGGTATCCATTGACCGGGATCTTCTGGCCTTTGAAGGGGAACACCATCTGTATCTTGCGGATGCAAAATATTTATACTGCTGCGACCAGGCCTGCAGCGAAGCCCTAGGAGTGTTTCTGCAGCAGATGATGGATGGCTACGGCACCGCCTGTGAGACGGAAATCAATAACAAGGATATGCCTCTTTTTTATGAAAGAGTGTTAAAAAGGATCGCATCCTACTTAAGCATTGATTCCGGGGATCTGGATCTGGAGGCATTTAAACCGGAGGAATTGAAAGCCAGGTTTGATTTTGATTCGGATGGGCCCAATGAACTGGTTTTAAAGCCCACCCTTTCCTATGGAGACTATTCTTTCCAGCCTGTGGAGGATGATCGGCTGCCCCGTACCGTGTGCCGGGATGTGCCGGGAGAGTTCCGCATCAGCCAGCTCATCACCCGGTATTTCAAGTATAAGGAATATGAGTCGGAATACCCGGCCATCCGGGACGATGAAGAAGCGGTTTACCGCCTGCTGACAGAAGGCATGAATGATTTTATGGCGCTGGGAGAGGTGTATTTTTCCGAGTCCTTTAAAAAACTCAAGGTCCTTCCGCCTCCAAAGGTTTCCATAGGAATCCGCAGCACAGGGAACTGGCTGGAGCTGGAGGTGGATACGGACGGATTGTCAGGAGCTGACTTGACAAGGCTTTTTGCGGAATACGGATTAAAAAAGAAGTATTACCGGCTGAAGAGCGGGGAATTTATAAGCCTTGACGACAATGGTCTGATGACGGTGGCAAAGCTTGTGGATGGCCTTTCCATCGGACAATCAGATGTGAAAAACAAGTCTTTCCGCCTTCCCAAATACCGGGCTCTCTATCTGGATGGGATTTTAAAGGATGGAAATGGGATCACCCTTTACCGGGATCAGCTTTATAAGGCGGTAGTGCGGGGGATGAAATCGGTGGAAGACAGCGATTTTGAAGTTCCCCTGACCCTTAAGAATGTGCTGAGAGGCTATCAGAAGACGGGCTTTCGATGGCTGAAGACCCTGGACAGCTATGGCTTCGGGGGAATTCTCGCAGATGATATGGGCCTTGGTAAAACCATTCAGGTCATTGCCCTGCTTCTTGATGAAGCGGAGAAAAAAGACCATACGACCTCCATCATCGTCTGTCCGGCCTCATTGGTATATAACTGGGAAAATGAGTTTCACACCTTTGCACCGTCCTTAAAGGTGCGGACGGTCACCGGCATGGCCCAGGAGCGGGAGGACTTATTAAAGCAGACGGACGAGGAGGATGTGCTGATCACTTCCTATGACCTGTTAAAACGGGATATTGACCTCTATAAAGAGAAAACCTTCCGCTTTCAGATCATCGATGAAGCACAGTATATCAAAAACGCATCCACACAGAGCGCCAGGGCGGTCAAGGGAATCTGTGCCAGAGGCAGATTTGCATTGACCGGCACTCCCATAGAAAACCGGCTTTCCGAGCTTTGGAGTATTTTTGATTTTCTGATGCCGGGCTTTCTGTTCACATACCAGAAGTTTAAAAAGGAATACGAAACCCCCATTGTCAGGGATCAGGAACGTTCCGCGCTTTCGGGGCTGCACCGGCTCATCGGGCCGTTTGTTTTAAGACGCCTGAAAAAGGATGTGTTAAAAGAGCTGCCCGATAAGCTGGAGACCGTTATTTATTCGGCTTTTGACAGAGAACAGAAGAAGCTTTATGCGGCTAACGCATTGCGGCTGAAAGAGGAGCTGGAAGGCCTGGAGGGAAGATCGGGAAGGGATAATATCCAGATCCTGGCAGAGCTCACCAGGCTCCGGCAGATCTGCTGCGATCCCCATTTATGCTATGAGAATTACGGCGGAGCGTCCGCAAAGCTGGAGACCTGCATTGATCTGGTGAGAAACGGGATCGAGGGAGGTCATAAGATCCTGCTCTTTTCCCAGTTCACCTCCATGCTGGAAATCATTGAAAAGAGGCTGAAAAAGGAAGGCTTCCCCTATTACCTGCTGACCGGGGCAACACCCAAGGAGGAACGGCTCCATATGGTAAATTCCTTTAAAGGTGACGATGTTCCCCTGTTTTTGATCTCCTTAAAGGCGGGCGGGACAGGGCTTAACCTGACGGCAGCTGATATTGTCATCCATTATGATCCGTGGTGGAATGTGGCGGCCCAGAATCAGGCTACGGACCGTGCCCACAGGATCGGTCAGGAAAAGCAGGTGTCCGTATTTAAGCTGATCACAAAAGGAACCATTGAAGAAAACATTTTAAGACTGCAGGAGTCCAAAAAGGATCTGGCGGAACAGATCATCACGGAGGGAATGATTTCCCTCTCCAATTTGACCAGAGAAGACTTGATCGGGCTTCTGGATGAAGGATAAAAAAATTTCCCCGGCAAAAGATGCAAAATTTCCCTTTACTTTTTCTCCTGGTAGTGTATAATGAAAAAGGCACTATATGTAGTGATTTTAAATTGTAAGATACAAAATATAGAAGAAGCGAAGGTGACAGGCATGATTAAAGTTCAAAAACGGGACGGCAGAATTGTGGAGTATGACAGAGGGAAGATCATTACGGCTATCCGGAAAGCCAACGCGGAAGTGGAAGCTTCCGAGCGGGCCGGGGAGGATATGATCGGTGCCATACTGGATTATGTGGAGGACCACACCAATGAGGTGGTCAATGTTGAGACCATTCAGGATATGATCGAGAGCAGCCTGGTGAACAGGAATAAATACACTCTTTCCAAGAAGTATATCATTTACCGTTACCAGAGGGCGCTGCTCAGGAAGGCGAACACAACGGATGAGTCCATCCTCAAGCTGATTAAAAACGAAAACAAGGAACTGGCAGAGGAGAACTCCAACAAGAATACCATTCTGGCCTCCACCCAGAGGGATTATATTGCCGGAGAAGTGTCCAGAGACTTAACCAGGCGCATGCTGCTGCCGGAGCGGATTTCTCTCGCCCATGAGCAGGGTGCCATTCATTTCCATGATGCGGATTATTTTGTTCAGCCGATCTTCAACTGCTGCCTGATCAACATCGGGGATATGCTGGATAACGGCACGGTGATGAATGAAAAGATGATTGAAAGCCCTAAGAGCTTTCAGGTGGCCTGTACGGTCATGACCCAGATCATCGCGGCCGTCGCCAGCAACCAGTACGGCGGGCAGTCGGTGGACATCCGTCACCTGGGCAAATATTTAAGAAAGAGCAATGATAAATTCCATAAACAGATCCGCGAGGAGTTCAGGGATACGGTAACGCAGGAGGTGGTGGAGAAGATGGCAAGGATCCGCCTTGGGGATGAACTCAAATCCGGAGTCCAGACCATCCAGTATCAGATCAATACCCTGATGACTACCAACGGACAGGCTCCTTTTGTGACCCTGTTTTTATGCCTGGATGAAAACGATGAATATATCAGTGAAAATGCCATGATCGTGGAGGAAATCCTCCGTCAGAGGCTGGAAGGGATCAAGAACGAGGCGGGAGTTTTTGTCACGCCGGCTTTCCCCAAGCTGATTTACGTATTGGATGAGAATAACTGCTTAAAGGGCGGCAAATATGATTATATCACCAAACTGGCGGTGAAATGTTCCTCCAAGCGCATGTATCCGGATTATATTTCCGCAAAGAAGATGAGAGAGAATTACGAAGGCAATGTGTTCAGCTGCATGGGATGCCGGAGCTTTTTATCCCCGTGGAAGGATGAGAACGGAAATTATAAGTTTGAAGGAAGATTCAACCAGGGAGTGGTGAGCTTAAACCTGCCTCAGATCGGCATTCTTGCAAAAGGAGATGAGGAAACGTTCTGGAAGCTTCTGGATGAACGTCTGAGCCTCTGCTATGAGGCCCTCATGTGCAGACACAAGTCCCTGGAAGGCACCCTTTCCGACGTGAGTCCCATTCACTGGCAGTACGGTGCCATCGCAAGGCTTAAGAAGGGGGAGAAAATCGATCCTCTGTTAAACAACGGCTATTCTACCATTTCCCTGGGCTACATTGGCCTTTATGAGGCCACCAGGCTCATGAAAGGGATCAGCCATACCACTCCGGAAGGAGAAGCGTTTGCCCTCCGGGTCATGAACCGCATGCGGGAAGCCGCGGACAAGTGGAAAGAGGAGACCGGCCTGGGCTTTGGCCTGTACGGAACGCCGGCAGAATCCCTCTGTTACCGTTTTGCAAGAATTGACAGGGAACGGTTTGGGATCATACCGGATGTGACGGATAAGGGATATTACACCAATTCCTACCACGTGGATGTGAGGGAGAATATCGATGCCTTTACCAAGTTCACCTTTGAAAGCCAGTTCCAGAAGATTTCCTCCGGCGGATCGATTTCCTATGTGGAAGTGCCCAACATGCAGAAAAACCTGGAAGCCATGGAGGAAGTGGTGAAATTCATCTACGATAATATCCAATACGCAGAGTTTAACACCAAATCGGATTACTGCCAGGAGTGCGGCTTTGACGGTGAGATCATCATCAACGACGACATGGAGTGGGAATGCCCCCAGTGCCATAACAAGGATAAGGCAAAAATGAATGTGACCAGGAGAACCTGCGGTTATCTGGGAGAGAATTTCTGGAATATCGGCAAGACCAAGGAGATCAAATCCAGAGTTCTTCATCTGTAGGAGGCTGAATTATGAATTATGCGGCCATTAAGCCTACGGATGTAGCCAACGGTCCCGGCGTCCGGGTGTCTCTGTTTGTCAGCGGCTGCACCCATTTCTGCAGGGAATGCTTTAATTCCGAAGCCTGGGATTTTCATTACGGTCAGGAATTCCGGCCGGAGACCATGGAAAAGATACTGGAATATCTGGACCATACCTATATTGCGGGTCTCAGCCTTTTGGGAGGAGAGCCTCTCCATCCGGCAAACCAGAGGGAGATCCTGCCCCTGGTGGAGGCGGTAAAGGAAAGGTACCCGGAGAAGACGATCTGGTGCTATACAGGCTATGATTTTGAAGAGGATCTTCTGGGGAAAATGGCGGGAAAGCTTGCAGAGACCATGAGGATCCTGGCGTGTGTGGATGTTCTGGTGGACGGTAAGTTTGAAGTGGAAAAAAAGGATTTGAAGCTGCGGTTTAAGGGATCCTCCAATCAGAGGATCATCAAGGTGCCGGAATCCCTTTCCCTGGGGGAAATTGTGCTGTGGGGTGATACCGAATGATTCAGAAAAAGATCCGTGGGCAGATGTCGGAGGCGGTTTCCACCGGAATCATCCTGACCCTTTCCGGAGGGCTGCAGGATGCATATACGTATTTTTTCCGTGGAAAGGTCTTCGCCAATGCCCAGACCGGGAATATTATTATCTTAAGCTGTAATGTGATAGACGGGAACTGGCAGACGGCGTTTCGCTACCTTCTGCCTGTTCTGGCGTTTGCAGCCGGGATTTACGTGTCGGAAGTGATCCGCGGGATTTTCAAAGAGCATCGGCTCCTGCACTGGAGACAGATCGTGGTGCTCATCGAGATTTTGCTGCTCTTTCTGGTGGGGTTTCTTCCCCAGTCCCTGGATATGGCCGCAAATGCCATGGTTTCCTTTGTCTGCGCCATGCAGGTGGAAGCCTTCCGCAAGATGAAGGGAAGCGCTTTTGCCAGCACCATGTGCATCGGGAATTTAAGAAGTGCCACGGAGATGCTCTACCGCTACCGGCACACCGGAGAGCGGGCGAGTCTGGAAAAGTGCGTCCGCTATTACGGGGTCATTGCCATATTCGCCCTGGGAGCCGGCGGGGGAAGCTTTCTGACGCCTTTTTTCGCGGAAAAGACCATATGGTTTTCCTGCGGACTTTTGATTGCCGCGTTTTTAATCATGTTTATCCGGGAAGATGTAGAAGCTCCTGAAAGCGCACCCTGAAAAAAGGGGCTGAAACCGTTCATTTTATGAAATGTTTTTGAAACGCTTCTTTAAATGCCTGCAAGATTGTATTTCTTGTACAATAATGCAGGGGGCTTTCGTGGATTATACCCATAGGAAAGAGGCATCCGATCTTTTATAATTCATCCTGTAACAGGATGCATTCATAAAAGAACAGGAGGTACGGAATTATGGAATACAGAAAATTTGAACATACATTTGTGGTACGTCTGGATCCGGGGGACGAGATACTGGCCAGCCTTATCAGGCTCTGCAGGGAAGAAAAAATTTCACTGGCTTCTGTGACAGGGCTCGGGGCGGTGGGAACCGTCCGGCTCGGTGTTTTTGATACGGAAAAAAAGCAGTATTACAGCAGGGAATACAAAGGGCTTTATGAGATCGCCTCCCTGATGGGAAGCATCACTCAGAAGGACGGAGAGCCTTACCTTCACCTGCACATGGTGATCGGCAATCCCCATACCGGAGAATGCCAGGGAGGCCATTTGAACCGGGGGGTCATCAGCGCTACCGGTGAACTGATCATAACGGAAATTCCGGGAACAGTATGCCGGAGAGAGGACCCCGCCATCGGATTGAATCTGTTCCGGTTTGAAACAAAAGACTGATCCTTCCAGCACTTTTCTGCCAGTTCGATGAAATATTGTCCTGTGCGGGTCAGATAGCTGTTTTTCCGGCAGGATTATCATAAATTTAATTTAGAGATATCTAAAATCTATTGATTTTACAAATGACGGATGTACTTATATAATTGAGAAAGAAAGGCGGACCCGGCATACCCGGGCACCGGTGTCCGCCGGAATATAGGGAGAGAATAGGAGCATGAGTACACCGTTATTTATAAAGATCAAGGAACAGGATAATGTCGCCATTGCGGTCAATGAGATAAAGACAGGAACTGAAGTCATGGATGGCGTGATCGCCCGTCAGAATATTCCCCAGGCTCACAAGATAGCTCTTTGTGATATTCCGAAAGGCGGAGAGATCATACGCTACGGGGTAATACTGGGTTATGCCGTGGAACCCATTGCCAAAGGCGACTGGATCAACGAACATATGCTGGAGCTGCCGGCTCCGCCCGATATTGACAGCATGGAGTACGGCACCAATCTGGTCACGGACCTGCCAAAGCCCCCGGTCACCCAATGGGAAGGATATGCAAATCCGGGCGGAGGTTTCGGGGGTACCCGCAACCTCCTGGGGATCAGCACAACGGTTCAGTGCGTGACCGGTGTGCTGAATGTGGCGGTGGAAAAAATGAAGCGGGAGCTGCTGCCCAAGTATCCGGGCGTTGATGATATCGTTCCCATCAATCATGCCTATGGCTGCGGTGTCGCCATTGATGCGCCGGAAGCCAAAGTTCCCATCCGGGCCCTCCGCAATTTATCCAAGCATCCCAATTTCGGGGGACAGATGATGGTCGTGGGCCTGGGCTGTGAGAAGTTCACCGTGGATATGCTCTGTGACGCAGCTGATATCACGGAAGAAAATGTCATCATCCTTCAGGAAAAAAAGGGCTTTGACGATATGATCGGTTCCCTGATGGAAATGGCTGAAAAGAAGCTGAAAATCTTAAATGAGAGAAAAAGGGAACCGCTTCCCTTATCCGATCTTCTCATCGGCATGCAGTGCGGAGGCAGCGATGCCTTTTCCGGCGTGACGGCAAACCCGGCAGCCGGTTATGCCTCCGATATGCTGGTAAAGGGCGGTGCCACCGTGCTGTTTTCCGAGGTCACGGAAGTACGTGACGGCGTATATCTGCTGGCACAGCGCTGCATCAATGAAGAAGTGGGAAAACGGCTGGCAGAGGAGATGAAGTGGTACGATAATTATTTGAAGGAAGGGGAGGTGGACCGGAGTGCCAATCCCACTCCCGGAAATAAGAAAGGCGGACTGGCAAATATCGTGGAAAAGGCCATGGGTTCCATTGCGAAGTCCGGAACGTCGCCCATTGTGGAAGTGCTGTCACCGGCGGAAAAGCCGACCAAAAAGGGGCTGATCTATGCGGCCACTCCGGCGAGTGATATTGTATGCGGACCGTGTCAGCTGGCAAGCGGCATCGGACTCCAGGTGTTCATGACAGGACGGGGAACTCCTTACGGCCTGGCCATCGCGCCCGTTATCAAGGTATGTTCCAGAAATGATATGAAGGCCCAGTGGATGGACCTCATAGATGTAAACGCAGGTCCTGTGGCGACCGGCGAAGCCTCCATTGAAGAGATCGGGACCCTGCTGTTTCAGGAAATCATCGATGTGGCGAGCGGCCGCAAGCAGACCTATGCGGAGAAATACCGGCTTCACAATGACTTATGCATTTTTAATCCGGCACCCATCACTTAAACCGGAAATTTGGCACCATTCCTTTTGTCATGACATGTTCACAAAAACCCTGTCTTATGGTAGAATAGAAAGTAAATAAAAAGGACAGGAGCGGAACATGGCTGAAAATCCAAACAAAAGCGAAAAAACAAAATACCGTCTGGCTGATTCCATAAAAACCTGCATGAAGACGAAGCCCGTAGACAAGATCACGGTTCAGAACATCGTCGGCGGATGCGGGATGACAAGGCAGACCTTTTACCGGAATTTTAAGGATAAATATGATTTGATCAACTGGTATTTTGACAAGCTGGTGCTGGAATCCTTTGCCCAGATCGGAGTGGACAAAACCGTATGCCAGAGCCTCAGTGAAAAGTTCCGGTTCATCAAAAAGGAAAAGGTGTTTTTCACCGAGGCATTCCGGTCCGATGATCATAATTCCTTAAAAGAGCATGATTTTGAACTGATCATGGGATTTTATACGGAACTGATCACCCGCAGGAGACAGGAGCCTCTTTCCGAGGAAATCCAGTTCCTTCTGGAGATGTATTGCCGGGGATCCGTATATATGACGGTGAAATGGGTCCTCTCCGGCATGCGCCAGACCCCGGGGGAGATGGCGGAAAGCCTGGTGGAGGCCATGCCTCCCAAACTGGCCGCGGTGTTTTCAGAAGCCGGCCTGGTTTAAAATATGGTTGATATGCACATAATTAGAGTTACAGTTTGTGTTTTGTGTAACATTTGTTACAAAAGGCAGAGATTGTAACTTTATTTTTTATATCCGAGTTGTTAAAATAATAACATAACGAACATGTCTTCCAAGGGAAGAAGGAAAAAAGGAGAGAATATCATGGCAAACAGAATCGTATTAAATGAAACTTCCTATCACGGAGCCGGCGCGATCCAGGTGATTCCGGAAGAAGTAAACAAGAGAGGGTTCAAAAAGGCATTTGTCGCATCTGATCCTGATCTGATCAAATTCAATGTGACCTCCAAGGTGACCGGGATTCTGGATGAGAATGGACTGGATTACGAGATTTATTCCGATATCAAGGCAAACCCGACCATAGAAAACGTTCAGACAGGAGTGGAGGCATTTAAGAAATCCGGTGCCGACTACATCATCGCCATAGGCGGCGGCTCTTCCATGGACACCTCAAAGGCCATCGGCATCATCATAACCAATCCGGAATTTGGGGATGTGAGAAGCCTGGAAGGTGTTGCTCCCACCAAAAGCCCGTGTGTGCCGATCATTGCGGTGCCGACCACAGCCGGTACGGCCGCAGAAGTTACCATTAATTACGTGATTACCGACGTGGAGAAAAAACGCAAGTTTGTCTGCGTGGACCCTCACGATATTCCTGTGGTTGCTGTGGTTGATCCGGATATGATGTCCAGCATGCCCAAGGGCCTGACCGCGGCCACAGGCATGGATGCCCTGACCCATGCCATTGAAGGCTATATTACGAAAGGCGCCAACACCATTACGGACATGTTTAACTTAAAGGCCGTTGAATTGATCGCCGCGAGCTTGAGAGGCGCAGTGGAAAATACGGCTGCAGGCCGTGAGGGCATGGCTTTGGGCCAGTATATTACAGGTATGGGATTCTCCAACTGCGGACTTGGAATCGTCCATTCCATGGCTCACGCTCTGGGCGCTGTTTATGACACCCCCCATGGTGTGGCAAATGCCATTCTTCTTCCCACGGTTATGGAATTCAATGCCGATGCCACAGGTGAAAAATACCGGGATATCGCAAAGGCCATGGGCGTGGAGAAGGCTGAAGATATGACACAGGAGGAATACCGCAGGGCTGCCATTGACGCTGTAAAAAAACTTTCCTCCGATGTGGGAATACCTGCCGATTTAAAGCAGATCGTAAAGGAAGAGGATATTCAGTTCCTGGCGGAATCCGCGGTGGCAGACGCCTGTGCGCCCGGAAATCCCAAGGAAGCGAGCCTGGAAGAAATCATTCAGCTTTATCATTCACTCATGTAAATAATGATTAAAAACCCTTCCGGCTGTTTGGACCGGAGGGGTTTTATCCGATTTCTACAGAGAAAGAACTTGCAATATTATACAAACCGGTTATTCTGAAAGTAGAATAAATGGATAAGGGGAAGTTTTATATGAATGAAAGAATGGAAAAAGCCGGATCAGTCCTGGAATTGATTCCGATAAAAATCACACCATAACCGGACAGCTGGTACTTCACTTCATCTTCTTCGGCTCCTGTTACAACTACAATGGGGAAAATGCCGGCCTGTTGGAAGGAAATAACAATACGCTTTATAATGGGGATTGTCCCGATCTGCAGCAATGGTTCTGCATCCTTTTTGCTGGCGGCCGCAATCACGCCGCCAATACGGCTGATTTTCATATCAGATACGCCTCCTGAATAAAATTATCATTATTAATCATAGCATGTCCCCTGTGTCCAGGCAAGGCTTGCGGGAAAAACTGGATGCAAAAAAATAAGGATGGTGATATGATTAATAAATAAAGAGGATGTACAAATGGAATTGCATCAAAGACAGGAGAAAAAGGAAGGGCAGCGACGGATGGCAGATACAAGAAACGATTTTTCAAAGGGAAATGTGGTTGAAAACATATTAAGACTGGCCGTACCCATGACCATGGCCCAGCTCATCAATGTGCTCTACAATATTATTGACAGGATTTACATAGGGAGAATGCAAACGGACGCGACTCTGGCATTGACGGGTCTTGGACTTTGCCTTCCAATCATTTCCATGGTCATCGCTTTTGCCAATTTATTCGGTATGGGCGGTGCGCCCCTGTGCTCCATTGAAAGGGGAAGGGGAAATGTGGATGAAGCTGAAAAGATCATGGGCAACTCCTTTGTGCTTCTGGTGGTGTTTGGCCTGGGGCTCACGGTTCTGGGCCTGGTGTTTAAAAGGCCCATGCTCTATCTGTTTGGGGCCAGTGATCTGACCTATCCCTATGCGGACCAGTTCATCAGCATTTATCTTCTGGGGACGGTTTTCGTCATGATGGGACTTGGAATGAACAGCTTTATCAATTCCCAGGGGTTTGGGACCGTGGGGATGATGACCGTTCTTTTAGGCGCGGCCGCCAATATCATCCTGGATCCCATATTTATATTTGTCCTGGATATGGGAGTGAGGGGGGCGGCCCTTGCGACCGTGATCTCCCAGTTCCTTTCCGCACTGTGGACCGTTAAGTTTCTTACGGGCAGGAAAGCCATTTTAAAACTCAGACCTTCCTGCTTTCGTTTGAAAAAGTACAGGGTGGGAAACATTGTGGCCCTGGGAATGTCGGGATTCACCATGGCCATCACCAACAGCTCGGTGCAGATCATGTACAACGCCTCTCTCCAGCATTACGGAGGAGATTTGTATGTGGGGGTCATGACTGTCATCAACTCGGTCCGGGAGGTGATTTCCATGCCGGTAAGCGGTCTTACCAACAGCGCCCAGCCGGTTATGGGCTTTAATTACGGAGCCGGAGAGTATGGAAGGGTGAAGCGGGTCATTGTTTTCGTATCCGTTATTTCCATCGCATATACCACGGCCATGTGGGGGCTGGTCCATGGCTTTCCGGAATTTTTTATCCGCATATTCAATCAGGATCCCCAGCTGCTGGAAGCCGGTGTTCCGGCCATGAGAATTTATTATTTCGGCTTCTTTTTCATGTCCCTCCAGTTTGCGGGACAGTCGGTTTATGTGGCCCTGGGAAAGGCGAAGCGGGCGGTGTTCTTTTCCATCCTGCGCAAGGTGGTGATCGTGATCCCTCTGATCTTTCTCATACCCGGCATTTTCGGCAACGGGACATCGGGAGTTTTTATGGCCGAGCCCATTTCCAACTTAATCGGAGGCGGAGCCTGCTTTATTACGATGCTTGTTACCGTATGGCCGGAGCTCAGCGGCCGGAAGAAAGAAATCAGAGGTGAAAACGTATGATAACCATAACCAGAGATTATATTACAACCATGCTTTCCAGGGAGAATCCGCCCTGCCGGAGGGTGAAGCCCAAAGAGACAATGGTCTTTGAAACCTATGACTGTTTTACAAACCAGTTTCTTCCGGAGGAGGCGACCTTTGAAAATGTGGTGAGGAAGCCGGGAAATCCTGCCACCGGCCCGGTTTACATTGAGGGAGCCATGCCGGGGGACATGCTGAAAATTGATATCCTGGACATTGAACTGGGCCCTGTGGGCATCGTCATGCTCGGTCCGGGCAGCGGGAGTGAAAAGGAGGAATTCCCGCGGAAGGTGTTAAAAAGGGTTCCCGTAAAGGATGGCTTCGCCTTTTATAATGAAAGGGTCAAAATTCCGCTTAACCCCATGATCGGAGTCATCGGCGTGGCTCCTGCCGGGGAGGGCGTATCCACCATCACACCCATGGATCATGGCGGCAACATGGACTGCACCCGGATCGGGAAGGGGGCGACCCTGTATCTGCCGGTGTCTGCGGAGGGAGCGCTCCTTTCCATGGGGGACTTCCACGGGATCATGGGAGACGGGGAGGTGGAAGACTGCGGCCTGGAAACAGAAGGACGTGCCACGGTCCGGGTGGATGTGGTGAGGAACAAAAACTGTGTTCCCTACCCCATGCTCGAGACCGTGGACAAACTCATCACCATCGCTTCCCAAAAGAACGTGGAGGAAGCATGGCGGGGGGCCACCCGGCAGATGTATGATTTCATGAAGGATAAAATCGGGATGGATCGTGAGGATGCCGGCATGCTTCTTACCATGACCGGGGATCTTGTCATATGCCAGACGGTCAATCCCATGAAGACGGTGAGGATGGAACTTCCCAGATATATAACTGAAAGTTATGGCTTTGATTCCATATCGGCAGAGTAGATCAGGTCAAATTTCCTTGACAGTCAGCGGTTTTTGGAAGATAATGAAAGACAAATCATGAAAACTGACAGATATGCCGGTATGGGAAAGGAAGAGTATAAAATGCAGACGATCAGAATTGAAAAAACAACTTGCCCGAAAGAAAAACCAGGCAAAGATAATCCTTTGACATTTGGAACCATATTTACGGACCATATGTTTGAAGTGGATTATGAAGAAGGAAAGGGCTGGTACGACCCCAGGATCGTGCCCTATCATAATCTGGAACTGGAGCCGTCTTCCATGGTGTTCCATTACGGCCAGGAGATGTTTGAGGGCTTAAAGGCTTATAAGACGGAAGACGGCCGGATCCTGTTGTTCCGCCCGGACAAGAACATTGAGAGGGCCAACAGAAGCAACCGGAGGCTCTGCATTCCGGAGATCCCGGAGGATCTGTTTCTGGAAGCATTGAAAACGGTTGTGAGCGTGGATCAGGACTGGATTCCCACAAAGCCCGGAACCTCCCTTTATATCAGGCCTTTTGTCATTGCCACGGATCCCTTCCTTGGAGTCAGGCCTTCCCATACGTATAAGTTCATGATCATATTATCGCCGGTGGGGGCCTATTATGCCAGCGGGCTTGACCCGGTTAAGATCTGGATCGAAGATGAGTATGTGAGAGCCGTAAAGGGCGGGATCGGTGAGGCGAAGACCGGCGGAAACTATGTCGCTTCCCTGGCCTCCCAGGTAAAAGCCCATGACGAAGGGTATTCCCAGGTATTATGGCTGGACGGTGTTCACCGCAGATACATCGAAGAAGTGGGCGCCATGAACATTTTCTTTAAAATCAACGGCGTGGTGATCACTCCGGAGCTGAACGGGAGCATCCTTCCCGGAGTTACCAGGGATTCCGTGATTTCCTTATGCAGGGAATGGGGGATTCCGGTGGAAGAGCGGCAGATCTCCGTGGAAGAGGTCGTTGGGGCGGCTGAATCCGGCACCATGGAGGAATGCTTCGGAACCGGAACGGCAGCCGTGATTTCTCCGGTGGGAGAGCTTCGCTTCGAGGAAGACAAAATGCCCATCGGCGGCGGCAAAATCGGTGAGCTGACTCAGAAATTCTATGACACCATTACCGGCATCCAGCTTGGAAAAGTGGATGGGCCAAAGGGCTGGAGCGTGGAAGTGAAATAAAATTCTTTAAATGCAACCGGCGGAGCCGACAGGCGCCGCCGGAATTTATTGAGGAAGACAAGTGGAAAAAGGGAGATTCCTATGGCAGCGGTACTTACAAAAGCGGTTGCGTTCGTTGCAATTATCATTATGGGTTACCTGCTCAAACGGGCAGGCTTTTTTCGGGCCAATGATTTTTATCTGATTTCCAGGATCGTGATCAAAATCACCCTTCCGGCAGCCATTATATCTAATTTCAGCAAGCTTGCCATGGATTATTCCCTGTTAGCCATGTGCGCGGTGGGCCTTTTATGTAATTTTGTGATGATCTTTGCCGGGTACCTGATGAATGTTTCAAAATCAAGGGAGGCAAGGGCATTTGCAATGCTCAATATGTCCGGTTATAACGTGGGGAATTTTACCATGCCCTTTGTACAGAGCTTTTTAAGTCCTGTGGGGTTTGCGGCGACGAGCCTGTTTGACGCAGGCAATTCCATCATGTGCACAGGCATGACCTTTACCCTGGCCGGCATGGTGATCGGCGAGGAGGAAAAGCCTTCTTTCAAGAGGATCGTCAGGAAGCTGCTTTCCTCCGTTCCCTTTGACACCTATGTCATCATGACTGTTTTAAGCATATTAAATTTAAGGCTCCCGGCCATTATCATCAGCTTTGCGGACACTGCAGGGGGAGCCAATGCTTTCCTCGCCCTGCTCATGCTGGGCATCGGTTTTGAGATACGCATGGAAAAAGAAAAAATGGCGCGCATCCTTAAAATATTAGGGACACGGTATGTGATCTCTGTTCTGATGGCGATGGGATTTTATTTTCTGTCACCTTTTGGGCTGGAGGTGCGCCAGACGCTGGCTATCGTTTCCCTCGGACCGGTGGCGTCGGTGGCGCCAGCCTTTACCGGCGCCTTAAACGGTGATATTGAATTGGCGAGCGCTATCAATTCTTTGTCCATCGTCATCAGCATTGTGGCGATTACGGCCGCTCTTATCATCCTTTTGTGAGATTTTTTTGAGGGAAGCTTGACAAACGGTTTCAGCGTGCTATAATTTAAAGACAGAAAACAATTATGAAAAAGCGTTGACGGGACCAGTATCATATCAGGAAAGTCCAGAGAGAGGCATGTTTGGTGCAATTGCCTTACCGGAATGCTATGAGAAGACCAGCCCGGAGCGTCCTTAATAGGGAACGGTGATACCGTTATCATCAGAATGAGTGGTTTGAACGTTTTTTTTCGTTCACTCAAGCGAGGGTGGAACCGCGATTTGTATCGTTGAATCGTCCCTTTCCGTGTGGAAACATGCGGAAAGGGGCTTTTTTTATTTTTGAAATGGAATATTTCACAATAATTTTGTAAAGGAGATTGAAGGCATATGAAGATTACCTTAAAAGACGGTTCGGTCAAAGAATACGAACACGCAATGTCAGTCATTGATATCGCTTCCGATATAAGCGAAGGCCTGGCAAGAAATGCCTGTGCAGGCGAAGTGGATGGAGAAGTTGTGGATTTAAGGACTGTGGTTGATAAGGACAGCAGCTTAAGCATTTTAACGGTCAGCGATCCGGCAGGTCTTTCGGCTTACCGCCATACGGCCAGCCACATCCTGGCTCAGGCAGTAAAAAGGCTGTACCCGGAAGCAAAGCTTGCCATCGGGCCTTCCATTGAAAATGGTTTTTATTATGATTTCGATATCCCGTCTTTCTCAAGAGAGGATCTGGATAAGATCGAAGCGGAGATGAAGAAAATCATAAAGGAAGGGGAAAAGATCGAGCGCTTTACGCTTCCAAGAGAGGAAGCTGTCAAGTTCATGGAAGAGAAGGGAGAGCCTTACAAGGTAGAGCTGATCCGGGATCTTCCGGAAGGGGAAGAGATTTCCTTCTACCGCCAGGGTGATTTTACCGATCTATGCGCAGGCCCTCACCTCATGAGCACGAAGCCAATAAAGGCATTTAAGCTGACCTCTTCCTCCGGCGCTTACTGGAGAGGCAGTGAGAAAAACGCCATGCTGACCCGCGTTTACGGAACGGCTTTTGCGAAGAAGGAAGAGCTGAATGAATACCTGGAATATCTGGCAAACATCAAAAACCGGGATCATAACAAGCTGGGCCGTGACATGGAACTGTTTGCAACGGTTGATGTCATCGGCCAGGGGCTTCCTCTCCTGATGCCCAAGGGAGCCAAGATCATCCAGACCATGCAGAGATGGATTGAGGATGAGGAAGAGAAGCGCGGTTATATGAGGACCAAAACCCCTCTCATGGCCAAAAAGGATTTATATATTATTTCCGATCACTGGGATCATTACAAGGAAGGCATGTTTGTGCTGGGAGATGAGGAAAAGGATGACGAGGTATTTGCCCTCCGTCCCATGACCTGTCCCTTCCAGTATTATGTTTATAAGCAGAGCCAGAAATCCTACCGTGACCTGCCATGCAGATACGGGGAAACTTCCACCCTGTTTCGGAATGAGGATTCCGGTGAGATGCATGGATTGACCCGTGTCCGCCAGTTCACCATTTCCGAAGGCCATTTGATCGTTCGCCCGGACCAGATCGAGGAGGAGTTTAAGGGCTGCGTGGACCTGGCAAAATACTGCCTCACCACCCTGGGCCTGGAAGGGGATGTGACCTACCGCATGTCCAAGTGGGACCCGGACAATGCGGACCACTATCTGGGAACACCGGAAATGTGGAATGAAGTGGAAGACATGATGCGCAAGATTCTGGATCATATCGGCATCCAGTATACGGAAGCTTCGGGAGAGGCGGCTTTCTATGGACCAAAGCTGGATATTCAGGCCAAAAACGTATACGGTAAGGAAGATACCATGATCACCATTCAGCTGGATATGTTCTTAGCCGACCGATTTGATATGAGCTTCGTGGATAAGGATGGAACGAAGAAACGCCCTTACATCATTCACAGGACTTCCCTGGGCTGCTACGAGAGAACTCTGGCATGGCTGATAGAAAAATACGAAGGCGCATTTCCGACCTGGTTATGTCCGGAGCAGGTGCGGGTGCTTCCCATCTCTGAAAAATACCATGAGTATGCCGAAAAGGTTGAGGCTCAGTTAAAGGAAAACGGCATTCTTGCGACGGTTGACGAACGTGCGGAAAAGATCGGCTATAAAATCCGTGAGGCCCGCCTGTCAAAGCTTCCGTATATGCTGGTGGTGGGCCAGAAGGAAGAAGAGGAGGGTGTGGTATCTGTCCGCAGCCGCTTTAACGGAGATGAAGGCCAGCGTCCTCTGGCGGATTTTATGGATGATATCTGCCGTGAGATCCGTACAAAGGAGATCAAAAAAGTCAATATAACGGAAGAAAAAAAGTAAGCATGCCGTAAGGCTGTGCGAAGGGGAAGGAAATACTCGTGAGAATACTTTTCTTTCCCTTTGCGCATACTATCTCCTGAAAGATCAACAAAAAAAGAATTTCAGGAGGTCATGGGTCATGACAAAATTGGACTGTAATGTTACAAGCTGTTTACACAATTCGGACAATTACTGCTGCAAGGCCGCTATCATTGTAGAGGGATCACAGGCAAAGGATAAGTATGATACCTGCTGCGGAAGCTTTGACGAGAACAAGGACGGTTCCTTCCACAACCTGTTCAAAACTCCGGAAAGCAGGCTGGAAGTGGACTGCGAAGCGGTGAATTGCGTATACAACGAAGGACGTCACTGTTCCGCAGAACATATCGGTATTGCAGGAGACGGAGCCAGTCAGGCGGAGCACACGGAATGCGCTACTTTTAAAACCAGATAAGAAAGCGGGAGCATGAGACATGCCGGGAACAATTTTCCTGACGTGTCTTTGCTTTTAACGGAAGGAAATACGGTATTATCAAAAAATATATTGACAGGCGGCTGTATCTGTAGTATTATGATTTAAGTTGTGGAAACAACAGACAGGAAAGTAGGTATCCGCCTCACCACGGCACGAGTAAGTGACCTTGGTTTATAGCCTTTGATACATAGGTGAACTGTGTAGAGACTTTGGTGGTGGATAGCGTTTGTCTATCTACTTTTTTTTATGCCTATGGGCAGCAATGTGGATTCCGGCCAACACACACTATATGATGGAGGTGCACGACAATTAGCGATTTAATGATTAATGAACAGATCAGAGATAAGGAAGTTCTGTTGATTGGTGAAAACGGAGAAAAATTGGGTATTATGTCTACCAGGGATGCTTTGCAGATGGCAAAGGAAGCTGAACTGGACCTGGTAAAAATTGCTCCGACTGCAAAACCACCGGTTTGTAAGATTATCGATTACGGTAAATATCGTTATGAACTGGCAAGAAAAGAAAAAGAAGCTAAGAAGAAACAGAAGGTAATCGAAATAAAAGAAGTTCGTTTATCTCCTAATATTGACACGAATGATTTGAACACAAAGATGAGCGCCGCAAGGAAGTTCCTCGAAAAAGGAGATAAAGTAAAGGTAACCTTACGTTTCAGAGGTCGTGAGATGGCGCATATGTCCAAGTCCAGGTATATTCTGGATGATTTCGCTGAGAAATTGGCCGACATTGCAACGATTGACAAGCCGTCCAAGGTGGAAGGAAGAAGCATGGTTATGTTTTTATCCGCAAAACGCTAAAAGAACATTATCAAGGAGGAAGATACAATGCCTAAATTAAAAACAAGCAAATCAGCTGCAAAACGTTTTAAAGTTACAGGGACAGGAAAGCTTGTAAGAAATAAAGCTTACAAATCTCACATCTTAACTAAGAAATCCACTAAGAGAAAAAGAAATCTTAGAAAAGATATCGTTACAGATGCGACCAATGCAAAAGTAATGAAGAAGATTTTACCATATTTATAGGATCTTAAGTTAAGAAGGAGGAAAAACCGATGGCAAGAATTAAAGGCGGTATGAACGCGAAGAAAAAACATAACAGAGTGTTAAAAATGGCTAAGGGCTACAGAGGCGCTCGTTCCAAACAGTATAGAGTAGCGAAGCAGTCAGTTATGAGAGCGTTAACAAGCTCTTATGCAGGCAGAAAAGAGAGAAAGAGACAGTTCAGACAGTTATGGATCGCACGTATCAACGCTGCAGCACGTATCAACGGAGTATCTTACAGCGTATTTATGCACGGCTTAAAGCTGGCTGGAATAGACTTGAACAGAAAAGTTTTAGCCGATATGGCAGTAAACGATGCGGAAGGCTTCTCCAAGCTGGCAGAGCTGGCTAAGTCCAAAGTGGCTTAATCCCGTTTCCGAACCCCGAAAATCTCGTATTTACGGGGTTTTTTGATGCCCATAAACACAGAAAAGGCGCCTTTAGACAAGCTGAATTGTTTAAAGGCGCCTTTTCCACATCAATCACATGATTTTTGACTTTATTCCAGATTGAGGCGTCTGGACAAGATGCGTTCCGTACCGAAAAAGAATATTACAAGCTCTATTATGCTGCAGACAATAGAGGCTAAAAATGTCAGGTTTAATATAAAAACAGCACCCTGCGCATTATTAGGCATGGAATCGATCATACTGCCAATGGATTCCAGGAAGGGGGAGGTGCCCACTATTATCATCATAAAACCGCTTAAAAAGCTGATGATCATGGAGGTTCCGATATAAGCCACAACAGACATCATGATCCGGTGCCTGCTTGCCAGATGGCCCAGTGCCATGGAGAAATAAATATGGCAGAGCTGTGACAGACCGCTGATGATTGCTAAAACAACAAATTCCAATGCAAGCAGAGGCCAGGATGGAACCTGGGAGAACAAACGGTTTATTTCTGCCCACATCCTGGGAGAAGTAATGGCATTGACGAACTCAGCTGGACCTGCAGCGCCGAGGAACAATAGCATGATGGAGATCGCAGCAGTCAGGCCGCTTGCCAATGACATTACAAAAGCAGCCGTACCTTTCGCAGCAATGAGCATCCAGGGCTTGACCGGCAGAGTAAACATCAGATATCCCTCATCGCAAAGGAGCCCCTTATAAAACCGCTGAATGATGATGATCAGCGTCAGTACGCTCAGTGCGACCAGCACGCCGAAGTAAGCAAAAATGGAGATCATCTGGATCAGGTTCAGCAGATTCTGACCCAAATTGGCGTTTTGCAGCAAATTATCATAGTAGCCGTTAGCCAGAGAGCCCACTCCCATGAACATGTTGATAACGGATACGGCAATCACGGCCAGGTAAATCGGAGCCAGTGTCCGTACAATGGATTTAAATTCGTATTTGCATAGTTTGTAAAACATCTTATTTTCCCCCTTTTGTCAGTTGCTGTACGTAAATATTTCACGGAAGAGCTGATCAACGGATTTGCCTTCCTGCTCACGTATGTCGTCTACGGTATCGTGGCGTACCACTTTTCCGTTTTGCAGGAAGATGGCTTCATCCAGCACGCGCTCAATATCGGAAATCAGGTGTGTGGACAGCATGACAGTGCCGTTTTCATTGTAGTTGGTCAAAATGGTGTTCAGGATGAAATCCCGGGCCGCCGGATCAACGCCGCCAATGGGCTCATCTAAAAGATAAAGCTGTGCTTTCCGGCTCATGATCAGAGCAAGCTGCGCCTTTTCTTTGGTTCCTTTGGACATGGTCTTGAGCCGTTCGTTCGGTCCGATGCCCAGTGCCCGGAACATTTCCAAAGCCTTTGCACGATCAAAATCCGCGTAAAAATCCGCGAAAAAATCGGTCAGATCAGAGGTTTTCATCCAATCGGCAAAGTACATGCGGTCAGGCAGATAAGAGATAATAGCCTTGGTTTCCACACCGGGGGCATGACCGTTCACCTGCAGTGTGCCGGAAGTGGGGTGTAGAAGCCCGCAAAGAAGTTTTATAAAGGTAGTCTTGCCGGAGCCGTTGGGCCCCAGAAGGCCGACAATGCGGCCGTGTCCAACGGTCAGATCTATGTGGTCAAGTGCTGGTTTCGCACCATAAATCTTGGTCAGTCCTTGTGTGGTGATGAGTTCCTGGTTCATACTGTTTCCTCCTTTTTATCCCAAGCCGCGAGCAGCTCATGTGTTTGTTCATCGGTATAGCCCAGTGCATGCATGGAAGCAAAAAATTCTCCCATGCGTTGATAGGCGAACTCCTTACGAACGCCTTGTATGAGCGACAGATCTTCTGTAACGATCCTGCCTGCTGTACGGCGCGTTTCAACAAGCCCCCGTTTTTCCAATTCTGCAAGTGCGCGCTGCATGGTATTGGGGTTGACACCTGCTTCACCGGCCAGTGAACGCACGGTTGGTACAGCCGTACCGGATGCATACACACCGGATACAATGAGCATGGTGAGCTGTTCCACAAGCTGTATCCAGATTGGTCGGTCTTCTGTCAGTTTCCAGTTCATAATGCAGCCTCCTTTTTATATTATTGTATTAGTGGATTAATACAATAATACAGCTATTCTCTGAAATTGTCAACAGAGAAAAGAAATGATGCCGGCAAACTGAACGGCAGGCAGTCTTTCATGACTGCATACGTAAGGCGGGCTCCCGCTGTCCTGGAGTCCGCCGGATCTGTCCGCAGCTCATATATTGGCAAGGCCTTCAAACAGTCTGTTTACATTCACCTGGCCGTACCCCCATGTATTATTTGGATAAGTAAATGCAGTGCTTCGCACGGCTCCCCGAATCAGAAGCCGGTTGATATCGTTTCCCGTCATCCGCGGGTAATTCCCCCTGACAATAGCCCATTCCAGGACCATTGCGATAATGCCGGCCCCATGGGCCGCCGCTGCCCCGGTTCCTGTGACGGTTCCGTACAGGTTTCCGGGAATGGCACAGGGAATCTGATAACCGGGAGCAGCCAGGTCGGGCTTGATCTGGCCGGTTCTTGTATAGCCCCTGCTTGATTCCGGCATGATGCCGTCATTGATCTGGTTATAGGCGGTAACGGTCAGCAGGTGTATGGCATTTCCGGGAGAGGTTATGGTGGTGTTCGGATTAGGGTTCAGAAAGAAGCTCTGATCTGAAATCAAATCTCCTGCCGGCAGCCAGGAATGAAAGGAAAACGGATCATTATCAATGTTTTCGACATGAATATACCAGATCCCAGGAAGGGCGTTGCTGAAGCGCAGCAGTATAAGCTGATCCCCGGTATCTTCCTCAAAAATAATATTATTGACCCAGACGCTGGTCCGGTTAAAGATGAAATTGAATTTTCTGCATTCATTGAGAGCGGGGAAAATCAGCTGGGTGGATTCCCTGTTGGGAGAGGAAATGTCAATGGAAAGCCTTGCGGGAGTATAGGACCAGATTTCCATGGAGAACCGGCTGTCCTCGCTTCCGACCCTTAACTCAAAATTGTTGTAAAAAGGCTCGGCAGCAGTGTTGTTAAAATAATGTCTCTGGTCGTTTCCTTCGTTTCCTGCGGAAACGGATATCCCGATTCCGGGAAGCAGCGCCAGGTCATCCAAATAGCGGCTTCCGGCTCCCCGCCCGTCATGGCCGCCCTGGCTTGTTCCAAAAGCGACACAGATGGCGATGGGCTGCCCCAGCCTTTGGGAGACGGTCATCAGATAACGTGCGGCCAGCAGAACATCGGACTCCTGAAAACACAGAACGTCTTCCGGAATAAAAAAAATTTCCTTTAAATTCTGTTTGGCATCTTTTACTTTTACGATCACCAGATCGGCCTGGGGAGCGACGCCGCTGAAGGTCCCATCCTGGCTTGGAGTGCCTGCCGCAATGCTGGCGATGGCCGTGCCATGGCCGTTGGTATCCACGGATGGGACGACGGACAGAGGGTCTTCCGACTGCAATGCAGCATTGATCTGGTCCCTGCTGTATTCAGAACCTAAAGTAAAATTTTCCGGGCGTTCGCCGCCCTGTTCGGTCTGATCCCAGATAAAGGATATGCGGGTGGTGCCGTCGCTGTTTCTGAAGGCCGGATGCTGGTAATCGATACCCGTATCGATGACTCCTACAAGCACACCACTTCCGAACAGCCCCAGGTACGGATTGTTCTGAACTGCGTTGACGCCTGATTTTTCAAGTCCGATGGTTGAAGACAGGGCGTAGATGGATGGAAAGCTGCTGTAAGGGTACCGGCCTAAATTGCAGGGATCCATGGAGCCTGCAGGGATA
The DNA here is from genome assembly GCA_041223105.1 of Lachnospiraceae bacterium 54-53. GTDB lineage: Bacteria > Bacillota > Clostridia > Lachnospirales > Lachnospiraceae > Lacrimispora. The sequence continues at coordinate 3,396 of JBCLPO010000032.1, read as the reverse complement.
TGCAGCAGGGAAAGCCTTTCATTTAAATAGGTAATGTTGTCGCCCGCATCATAGGATGGAGCCAGAGTGTTGCTGATAATTAAATCATAAAAATTATTATCCAGTATCTTTTCCAAGATCAGGCCTCCTTGCCGGTTTCTGATATGTTGCACATGATATATATTTTATGCATGGAAATTCCTATTATGAGAACGGCCTGCCGCCTGGAGGAACGGGGAAATGACTGGCAGGAGACCGGCCAAAATTCCGGTCCGGAAGGCGGTGTCCCCGCCCCTTCGGGCTTGTACCATAATCAGCGCTTATGTTCACATCCTGTCTGCGGCCCCATATAATAAAGCATATTCTGGTAAATGAGGTGTTTTTGATATGGGAGGTTTTAATTTCGGTTCCTGGGGCTGCAACTATGGCTGCGGCAATCATTATAAATATAACAGCAACAGCAATAGAAACTGTAATAGTAACAGCAATAACAACTGCAGCAGCAGCGATAACAACTGCGATAATGACTGCAGTGACGGCTGCGGCAATATCTGCAGTAACAGCTGTGATAACAGCTGCAATAACAGCTGCAATAACAGCTACGATAATAGCTGCGATAATAGCTGTAATAACAGCTGTAACAATAGCTGTAACAATAGCTGCAATAACAGCTGCAACAATAGCTGCGATAACAGCTGTAACAATAGCTGCGATAACAGCTGCGACGATGGCTGCAGCAATGTGGATCCCTGTGAAGAGGCAAAAAGAGAGGCTTATTGTGCCGGTTACAGGGCTGGATGCAACAAAGCGCGCAGCCGCAGGCGCAACAACAGAAATAATTGCGGCTGGTAGATGGCGGAAAAAGGCGGAAGGCATATGGGTCCGCCTTTTTTTCGTTCCATCCATGGGTTAATTGTTGGTAAGCTTATGAAACATGCTGTTTACCTCCACCTGCCCGTATCCCCAGATATTATTGGGATAGTCAATGGAGCTGCTGCGCACCGCACCGCGGATCAAAAGGCGGTTGATGACATTTCCTGTTATTCTGGGATAATTCCCTCTGGCAATCCCCCATTCAAAAGCCATGGCAATGATGCCGGCCGCATGGGCCGCCGCCGCTCCTGTGCCGGTTGCCGTTCCGTACAGGTTTCCGGGGAGGGCGCAGGGAATCTGATAGCCCGGGGCCGCGATGTCCGGCTTGATATGATCGGTGCGCGTATAGCCCCTGCCCGATTCAGCCAGAATGCTGCCGTTGAACTGATTGTAAGCGGCAACGGTCAGCTGGTGTCTTGCATTTCCGGGAGAGGTGGTGGTGGTATCCGGACTTGAATTCAGAAAATAGGTTTCGTTGGATATGAGGTTTTCTGAGGGCAGCCAGGAATGAAAGGCGTAGGGTTCGTTCTCCGGATTTAATACCCGCAAATACCATATTCCGGGAAGGAGATTGTTAAAGCGTATTAAAATGAACTGATCACCGGTTCCTTCCTCAAAGATCGTATTGTTGACCCAGACCGTCGTCTGATTGAATATGAAACTGAATTTCCTGCATTCATTTAAAGAAGGTGAAATCTGCTGGGTGGACTCCCGGTTGGGAGAGGAGATGTCAACAGAAAGTCTTGCCGGTGCGCGTGACCAGATTTCCATGGAAAACATCCGGTCATTGCTGCCGACCCGCAATTCCACATCCTTGTAGTAGGGGGCTTCCGGAACAGAGCCGAAAAAGTGTCTCTGATCGTTTCCTTCATTTCCGGCTGAGACCGATACACCGATCCCGGGCAGCAGTGCCAGATGATTTAAATAGCTGCTGGTTGCGCCTCTCCCGTCATGGGCGCCCTGGCTGCTTCCGAGAGCAAGACATATGGCGACGGGGCGGCTGAATTTTTCCGAGGCGGTGATTGCATAGCGGAGACCCAGGATGATATCGGATTCCTGATAGCATTGGATGTCCTCCGGAACAAAATAGATCTTTTTTAAGTTTTCCTTTGCTTCCTTTAATTTTACAATGATCAGATCAGCCTGAGGGACGATGCCGCTGAACAATTGTTCCTTGTCCGTGGAACCGGCGATAATGCTGGCCATGGCAGTCCCATGACCGTTTGTGTCCTGAGTGGGCACCACGGTGAGAGGATCCTGGGAAGCCAATGCCGCGTTCAGCTGTTCCCTGCCGTATTCCGTGCCGAATGTGAAGGCTTCGGGCGGTTCTCCGGTCTGAACCGACTGGTCCCATAGAGCCAGGATACGGGATGTCCCATCCTTATATTGAAAGGCCGGATGCAGGTAATCAATGCCGGTATCTATAACAGCCACTAGAACACCATGCCCGAACAGAGCCAGATAAGGGTTTCTCTGGACTGCTCCGACACCGGTTTTTTCTAAGTTGATGGAAGAAGTGAGATTGTATAAGGTAGGGAAACTGCTGTAAGAATACCGGCCCAGGTCACAGGGATTTACAGTTTCGCCGGTAATGGGAATATGCAGCAAAGAATTATTTCTGTTTAAATATGTAATATTATCTCCTGTATCATAGGATGGAGCCAGAGTGTTACTGATGATCATATCGTAATAATTATTGTCCAGTATTTTTTTCATAATAGCCTCCCTGCCTGTATGATGGGTAACATATGATAAATATTTATGCAGTGGAATTCATATTATGAGGAAGAGAGACGTGATTCAAGACCGGCCGGAAGCCTGGCGGGAGGGCTGCAGAAACGGTCCTCTGCGGGAAAAGAAGTACGGCAGTGATGCCTTGGCAGGCGCGATGAAAACAAGACGGGCGGAAAGCCTACAGGAGATTGAGACTTCCGCCCTGAAATGCGGGTGTCGCAAAAGACACCTAAGTACCACCTTGACAGGTATGTACGTTTAAACCTATGCTTCAGGGAAAGAAAATATGATGAAACTGAAAAATAAAAAAACATGGGGCAGCAGCTCCATGCTTTTCAGACAATGATAAACTCCCCGAGTAGGACTTGAACCTACGACCCAACGGTTAACAGCCGTTTGCTCTACCAACTGAGCTATCGAGGAATACATGAACTATTATACCCAAAAAGAATAATATGTCAATAGAAAATTGAAATAATTAAAAACAAAAGTGCGGGAGATGGGACTTGAACCCACACGATCATACAACCACAAGATCCTTAGTCTTGCCTGTCTGCCAATTCCAGCACTCCCGCACAACGTAAGGTATCTTACCATCCTTGCGCAAAATTGTCAATATTTTCTGAAAAATATATACAAAAAAATAATTTATAAATTTTGGTAAAATGTTATTGACAGACAGGGGCTTGTATACTATAATAGCTATTGTCGCTGCGACAGGCAGCGGAAAAATGCAGAAGTGGCGGAATTGGCAGACGCGCACGGTTCAGGTCCGTGTGGTAGCAATACCTTGAGGGTTCAAGTCCCTTC
>JBCLPO010000031.1:0-33710 GCA_041223105.1 Lachnospiraceae bacterium 54-53 | reverse complement strand
TCAAACATGGCTTGTTTTATTAGAATTTTCAGGGTTTTACATACTGTTCAATCTTCTGTTTTCAAAGTGCTTTTTGTTGCAGTTACTTGATTAGCAACTCATGTAGTATATCACGCAGCTACTTTTTTGTCAATAACTTTTTTCACTCTTACCAATCAGTTATAACTGATTGCCGGCAACTTTTATCTCGCACCGGGTCTTTAATATATCATGTACGTATGATAATGTCAAGGGGATTTGTGCCTTTTATTCAAACAATTTTTCCAATAGTTTCCTTCCTACTATATATAAGCGTTTTTCCATAAGTTTTCTATATTTTGTGGTGTATCAAAAAATCTACAAACAAGGGGCTTCACCGTCCATGCTTGTAGATTTGTTTTAATTGCATATATGATAAATACAATTTTTCCTATACCAAGCTCTGCAAGATTCCCAAAACCATCAGGTTTAAAAAGTTATGGTTGTATAAAAAAGACAGCCATTTGCTCGACTCTATCTGTCCGGACAATGCAAATCCCCACTCAGTACCGGAAAAGGCAGTGATGATCAGGCAGGCCAGCCAAACGAACACAAGTCCTTCCAATCCTCCCAGCAGGGCGCCGGCTATTTTGTTGATTCCGGATAAAATCGGAAGCCTGGCGATGATATCCAGCCAGCTCATGACCAGACGGAACGCCAGATAAACAGCTGCAAATAACAACACAAAACCCACCGAATTGAGAATGAGATCCGCCATATAGCTTCCGACATAGTCCGTAAAAGCCTGAACCCCCAGCATCTGATACATTTCACTGTTGTTGTTTTCGATCAGTGCCGTCTTGATCTTCTCGGGAAGTTCAAGATTTTCAATCAGCGTACGCTGGGCGGAAGGAACCCCCGATGCTTCGCCGGCAGGATCCACTTCCTGATTTAAGCCTATGGACTTTTTCATATTCTCAGAAATGGTGTGCTGAAGACTCGTATTTTCTTTTATAAATCCCGTAACAGCGGGCAGGGATACGCGGACAATGGTCAGGGATAAGACCACTGCCAGCATTGATACTACCAGCCGGATAAATCCCCTGTGATGACCATAAATGACCATACCCAAAAGATAGGCACCGGCTGCTAAAGATAACCAGTTTTCCATATTAAGCCTCGTCATAATTCCATCCCGGACACAAATCGTTTAATGGCGGCCGCCACTCCGTCTTCATCGTTGGTATCCGTTATATAATCTGCAGCCGCGAGCAGCTCTTCCCGTCCATTTCTCATAGCTACCCCGATTCCGGCCTTTTGGATCATGGAGAAATCATTTTCTCCGTCTCCTATGGCCATGGTCTGTTCCCTTTCGATTCCCAGATGGGAAGCGAGGCGGAGGATCGCATCTCCTTTTGTCGCGCCAAGCGCATTGATTTCCAGGTTGAGCGGCATGGAAGAGGTGACCAGAATATCATTCCTCTTCTCCAGTTCAGCCCTTAGTCTGGCGCGTTCTTCCATATCTGCGAAAAACAGATTGATTTTTTCTACCGGCTTCCTGCTTTTTTTAACAAACTCTATGATATTTGGATAGATATCGCGGGTGTCACGGACCATATCCTGCAATTCCTGAGACAAATTGTATTCCGACAAATGCTCAAAGAAACGGGGTTCTGTGATTCCGCGCCGGTCTATGTACGGATCATACATGACACGGTAGGCATCCACCGTCTGCAAAAGCTCCAACGCCAGCTCCCATGGCAGCATACGGGTATCAATGACTTTTTTCTCTTCCAGGTCCTCGATCACCCCGCCATTGGTAGTAATTGCATAACGGACTCCCGGAATCCCCTTAACTTCTGCAGGAACTCCGGAAATGGTCCGGCCCGTACAGGGTACGATCCAAATTCCCTTTTGAATGCACAGCGAAAGTGCCTGGCGGTTGGCATCGGACAGCTGTTTTTTACTATCTAAAAGGGTTCCGTCTAAATCAAGTGCAATGAGTTTAATATTCACGTCTAATACTCCAATTAATAAATGAAATGTTCTTCTTTTAAAATAAGAAGACCGTCTTTATCATACTTCGTAGAAAACAAACCTTTGATCCTTTTTCCAAAGGAGGGCTTTTCCGCCCGGTCTGCCGCATCTTCGATCAGGCCTTCCGCATTGGCCCTGCTCAGAGGAATGCCATCCTCCTCCATGATCTCGATTCTTTCATAAAGCGCCAGCATGCTTTTTCCCGTGATGCTGCAGTCGATCTCATTGGCATAGCGGCAGGCATACTGGGCGAATTCGTCAATGTCCATTTCCTCACCGTTAAAGCCGGGGCCTGCCTCATCCCGGACAGACGGACGGTTTTCGGCTTCTTCCTCATAGAAGTCATCCTCTTCATAAACATCGTCTTCCCTGTAATCGTCCCCCTGCCAGGTATCCTCTTTTGCAGAATATTCCGGGGCTCCAAACCCTTCATAGAATGTCCCGGCGGGTTCCTCCTCATAAACAGGAACGGTTGCTTCATACACAGGGGCCTTTGGAACATTGATCGGCTTGCGCTCCGGTTCCCGTTCCACTACCCGGAAATCCGGCTGCTTCTCGCCGCTGCCGATGCACTCGAATTTACTCGCCAGTACCGGATTCTCCTGGTGCAGCTTTTCCATCTGCTTGGGATTATCAATGAGAACAACGATCATTCCGCTGGCATCCTGTTCCATTAATTCATTCAGTTCCTTCAGCGCTTCCGGTGTGAGGTCTCCCGCTTCTTCGACCACAAGGTCTTTTCCGGCCAGTTTCTCAGCCGATGCCAGTATTCCGCGTTTAGACAGCTTTAATCCGGTGATTTTGGCTACCGGATTTTTTACTCCGCTTTCCCTGTGAATCTGCTTCAGAACCTCAACTGCCAGCTGCAGTCCTTTTTCCGGAGTTCTCGCTTCGATCATCAGATGATTCCGAAGGGGTAAATCCTCGCCTTCATCATCCCCTTCTTTATAGAAATCTCCTTCATTCAGGACATCCGCTCCGCTGATTTCCGTCTGATCATAATCCTCCTCCGGCTGCTTGCAGAATTCCCCCGGATCCTCGTCTGCCATGGCGGCTGGGCAGACCGCTTCCGGTGTCTGAAAAAATTCCTCCGGATCTTCGGCTGTCACGGCTGACTGGTGGACGGCATAATCGGGCTCCTGGTTTTCGATGCCATAGCCTTCATAGTCCTCTTCCCCGCTGTCATAATCACCCACACCTGTTTCCCTGATCTCCGGCTCTTCTTCCTCTATGACCGGTTCTGAAAAATCCGGGAAAACCGCTTCATTCACAGGAACATTCAGACCCGCTGGACCTGGAACGGACGGCACAGGGCGGCCTACACGCCGGATATCTTCCAACACTCTGGTGTGCTCCATTCCTGGCCCTTCCTGCAGCACCGGTTCCTCATAGGAGATTTTTGACATTTCTCTGGCCAGGATTTCCTGAGCGTCGGCTTCCTGCATGGTTGCATCCAGATCATCCTCCATCGGATCCTCTTCAGACATCATCTCCTGGTCTGCATCCGGTTCCTGATCGTACACCGGATCTTCATCATAATACTCTTCCTCCGGTTCCCCGGCCTGCTTTCTTCCGGCTCCGTATTCCTGCTCCACTGCCCTGAGCCTTGCCTCGTACTTGTCCCGGTTTTCCACCAGATCCATCTGATAGCTGGTAAGGGGTGCATACCGTATCTTTAAATCCATGGCCTTATCCACATATTTTCCAAGACCAAACATCAGCATGATACGGTCGCAGGTATCCACACATCGGTCCGGCATGCCTGCAAGGCTGTATAATTCAGCCAGCTCATACAGCCATTTTTCATCCAGCTCCACGCTTGTATAGGACTCAAGGGAGTGGATAAGCTGCTGGGCCGGCGCTCCCTTCGCTTTTAAGATCATATAACGAAGCAGCTGCTGTCTTGGATCATCGGAGGCCAGGTCGCCGAATTCCTTATAGTAGGCTTCCGCTTCATCGATGTTTCCCTCTTTGACCGCCAGCTCCGCCAACTTATAAAGCAGCCTTTTCCCAATGGGCGCCCGTTCGAAAGCCTGGAGAAGAATCTCCTTGGCCGCCTGGAAATCCTCATTTTTCTCATAGACCATGGCAACCATGGACAGCAGATTGGTATTGCGGACTCTTCTCCAGTCGATTGTATCGGCTATCTTCATAGCCGTCTCATAGTCGTTTTTGCCGACCAGTTTTTTGATCTGTTCAACCTTTATATTAAACTCGTACTTATCCATTCTTTGCATCTCCTAACAAGGTTAATGAGTTACAGTTCGACCCGGCCTTCCAGGGCCCGTAACAATGTCACCTCATCTATGTACTCTAAGTCTCCGCCAACGGGGACCCCGCTGGCTATACGGGTAACCCTGATTCCTGTCGGTTTGATCAGCTTGCTGATATACATGGCTGTCGTCTCACCCTCAAGACTGGAATTAGTGGCAATGATCACCTCTTCCACATCCCCCTGCAGTCTCTGCATCAATTCCTTTAATTTTATATCGTTGGGCCCGATCCCCAGCATCGGGGATATGGCTCCGTGCAGCACGTGATAAACGCCGTCGAATTTTCCGGTTTTTTCATAGGCGGCTAAGTCCCTGGTATCTTCCACTACCATAATCATTTTATGGTTGCGTTTTTCGCTCTGGCAGATGGGACACCGTTCCTGATCCGTCAGGGTGAAGCATTCTTTGCAGTAATGGACATTACGTTTTGCCTCAGTAATGGATGAAGCAAGACCGGCCACTTGTTCCTCCGGCATGTTGATAATATGAAACGCCAGGCGCTGCGCGGATTTACTGCCAATGCCCGGGAGCCTGGACAGTTCTTCAATTAACCTGGTTATCTGACTGCTGTAGTAATCCATAATCAGAACGGAAAGCCTCCGCCCAAACCTCCGATTCCTCCGGTCAGTTTTGCCATGGCGGAACTGCTTTCCTCTTCCATCTGGCGGAACGCCTCATTGGTCGCTGCCATGATCAGATCCTCCAGCATCTCGATATCATCCGGATCCACAACCTCCTGGGATAATTTAACGGCTGTCACTTCTTTTTTCCCGGAAACAGTGACAGACACGGCTCCGCCGCCTGCTGCGGCCGTATATTCCTTATCTTCCAGCTCTTTTGTTGTTTCCTCCATCTGACGCTGCATTTTCTGAGCCTGCTTCATTAAATTATTCATATTGCCAGGCATACCGCCTGGAAAACCGCCACGTTTTGCCATGGTGTGAATCCTCCTCTATTTTCTTATTCTTTTAATCTTCTATTGTTATATCCATTAAAATATTCGCCTTCAATTCTTCGTCGCTGACGTAAACGGTGTCAAGCCGTTCCCCTCCGCCCCGAAGCCTTGCTTTAAAGGTGATGGATTTCTGGTAATGGTCCTCCACATACCGTTCAATCTCGGCAACAGTCGCGGCCCTGCTTCCGATCATATAATTGCTCTGATCGGAAAAAACTACGCAAAGGCAGCTTTCTCCAGCCGGCTCTACCACAGTATCCCGGAAGCTGGCGCGGATAGGTCCTCCCAATGCCTTTATAATACTGTTCCACTCACTCCGGATCAGGTTTAAATCCTCCAGCTGACCTTTCGGCAGAGCTACCCGTTCCGAAGGAGAGAGTTCCCGGGAACCTTCCATACCGCCTGGATTTTCTTTTTCCGCTCCCCCGTGATCCGGCGGAGCCTGCAGCAGGACGCCATTTTCCAGCTGCCTTTCAATATTGGCAACCCGCTGCAGTATGGAGTCTAAGTTCTGTTCCATCTGAGGACGGGTCAGCTTAATCAGCGCAACCTCTATGAGGACCCGTTTCTGGGAAGCATAGCGGAGCTGATTGGAAAGATCCGAGAACACCCGGATATAGCGGAGCAGCGTCTCATTATCCGTGCGTTCGCTGTCCTCTTTCAGCAGATTTCTGTTTTCCGTTGACATATCAAGCAGATTATCCGCATCATCCACGGATTTTAATATCAGAAGATTTCTTAAATACCATATAAAATCAATGACGAACTGGCCCAGTTCACGTCCCTGGATCACCAGTTCCTCAAGACAGGTTATGCAGTCTTTGGTCCGGTTCTCCACAACCGCGCGGAACAGCCTGCCGAACACCGAAATGTCTACGGCCCCCAGCACATCCAGAACATCGTCATAGGTCAGCGCCTCCCCGTAATGGAAGGCCACACACTGATCCAAAAGGCTTAAAGCATCACGCAGGGCTCCATCAGCCGATTTTGCAATATAAGTAAGGGCTTTCTCCTCCACTTCTATATGCTCCGCAGCTGTCAGCCCTTTTAAATGCTCTGCAATGGTTTCCACTGTAATTCGCTTGAAGTCATACCTCTGGCACCGGGACATGACGGTCACAGGAATCTTCTGGACTTCTGTGGTTGCCAGAATAAATATGACATAGGATGGCGGTTCTTCCAGGGTTTTCAGCAGCGCATTGAACGCTCCCGTGGAAAGCATGTGAACCTCGTCGATGATATAAACCCTGTATTTTCCTTCCGTAGGGGGATACTGGACCTCATCCCGTATCTCTCTGATATTTTCAACGCCGTTGTTTGACGCGGCATCGATTTCAACCACATTGAGGGAGGCCCCGGCCGCAATGTTCTTACAGGTCTGGCATTCCCCGCAGGGACTTCCGTCCTTGGGTTGTTCGCAGTTTACCGCCTTTGCAAAAATTTTGGCTATGCTTGTCTTGCCCGTTCCTCTTGTTCCGCAAAACAGATATGCATGTCCGATACGTTCGGATACTATCTGGTTTTTCAATGTCTGTACGATATGGTCCTGACCCTTTACATCTGAAAAAGAAGAGGGGCGCCATTTTCGATACAATGCCGTATATGACATGCCTGAAGACTCCTTATTCGTCGCCGAAGCTGATGCCTATCATCTTGGCTTCCCTGATGATGGAGCTTTCCGGATCGACAGTTTTTAATTTTCCGGCTACTTCGGCTAACGGCACCCTGACAATCTCATTGTTGTTCACCGCAACCATATATCCGTATTCCCTGTTCTCTATGAGCCTCGCTGCCTCCGCTCCAAGACGGGTGGAAAGCACCCTGTCATAAGGACAGGGATCGCCCCCTCTCTGCATATGTCCCGGTACGGTAACACGCACTTCCTGACCGGTGCGCTCTGTGATCTGCGCTCCGATCTCATATGCCATGGATGGGTAAATTACTCCGCTCTTCTTTTTTTCTTTTAATTCTTTTTTTGTGAGAATGGCATTTTCCTTTGAAATTGCCCCCTCCGCCACGGCAATTATGGAAAACTTCTTGCCGTTTCTGGTCCTGCTCTTCAACGCCTCCAGCACACTATCCAGATCATAAGGGATCTCGGGAAGCAGGATGATGTCAGCTCCCCCTGCGATTCCTGCATACAGAGTGAGCCAGCCGACCTTATGCCCCATGACTTCCACAATGAACACCCGTCCATGGGAAGCCGCTGTGGTATGGATGCAGTCTATGGCATTGGCCGCCACATTGACGGCGCTCTGGAAACCGAAGGTAATATCGGTTCCCCACAAATCATTATCAATGGTTTTGGGAAGTGATACAACATTCAACCCCTCTTCCCGAAGAAGATTGGCGGTTTTCTGGCTCCCATTGCCCCCTAAAACCACAAGGCATTCCAGCTTCAGCTTTTTATAGGTGCTCTTCATGGCTTCCACCTTGTCGAGACCGTTCTCGTCAGGTATCCGCATAAGCTTAAACGGCTGTCTGGAAGTGCCCAGGATGGTTCCGCCTTTTGTCAAAATTCCGGAAAACTCGTCCGGCTTCATTATACGGTATTCCGAATAAATAAGCCCTTTATAACCATCTTCAAATCCTACGATCTCCACGTCATCGGGCATCCGGTACAATGCCTTTGCAACGCCGCGCATGGTCGCATTCAGGCTCTGGCAATCGCCTCCGCTAGTAAGCATACCGATTCTTATCATGAAAGCACACCTCTTCTTTGATTCGATTTGTCATTATAAAATAGGTACTATTATACCCATTTTATACTCAATTATAATACAAAGGGGAATGTGGGGCAAGGGAAAACTTTATTTCATAAGAAATGTAAGAAAATATTAAAAATGGTAATTCCATGTTGTAAAAAACACCGCAAAACAGTCCTCTGCTCTCCGGCGTTTGAAAATACTTTATATTAAATCCGTGCGTCTCACTTCGAACCGCTATCACAGGCGTTACCCTGACAGTTAACTCAGTCCAGGCGCCCTCACGGCACACAGAAGGTTTCACTTAGTGCTGCTGCATTCCTGCCCTGACACGGTTCATGAAGTTCTGTTGCGTAAGACCCAAACGTCATCGCCACTTATCAGGGGCAGCCCTGCAATAGCCGGCCCTAGGTGAGACATCACCCCTGCTGGAGCGGATTGCAGGTACAGGGCACCGCTATCTCCCCGGCTGCACGGAAACTTTATGACATATTTGTTGAATCGGAGTTTAGTATACATGGAAAAGCGAAGGTTGTCAAGGATTTAAGGGGTATTTGCCTCTTCCAGTTTCTGTTTTTTCATTTCCCTCAGTTCCTTAAAAAAAATTTTCATCATCAGGGAGCATTCCTCTCCTAAAACACCGATTTCCGTCTCCACCTGATGATTAAACCCCTGCTCATGGAGCAGATTCAGCACTGACCCTGCACAGCCTGCCTTGGAATTCATACAGCCGATTACGGCTCTGGTGATCCTGGCCTGGACAATGGCTCCGGCACACATGGGACAGGGTTCCAGGGTTACGTACATGGTGCAGCCTTCCAGTCTCCAGTCCCCCATTTTTTTACAGGCTTTGCGGACAGCGATGATTTCCGCGTGGGACAGGACATTCTTATCAATGGTACGGCGGTTATAACCCCGGGCAATGATTTTATCTTCAAAAACGATCACGCAGCCGATGGGGACCTCGCCGATGGCACCGGCCTTTTTTGCTTCTTTTACCGCCGCGCGCATATATTTTTCGTCTGTGGTCATGTTCTTTCCTCTTAATTTCAAAATGTGATATACTGGTATAGTATATCACGAAACAAAGGAATGGTGAAGGTATGAAACTGTGCGGTCTTCAAAAAACAACGCTCCTGGATTTTCCCGGACATGTGGCGGCCACGATTTTCCTCGGCGGCTGCAATTTCCGTTGTCCATACTGCCATAACAGCGGACTTCTTGGGGCTGATGCCCAGTCTGTTTTTACGGAAAATGAAATCCTGGATTTTTTAGAGAAGAGGAAGGGAATTTTAGAAGGGGTCTGCATCACCGGCGGAGAACCCACTCTGGCGCCGGACCTTGAACCCTTTATTAAAAAAATACGGGCTTTTGGCTATTTAATCAAACTGGACACAAACGGATACCGGCCGGAGATCTTAAAAGACCTGGCTTTCAAGGGGCTTTTGGATTATGCTGCCATGGACATAAAAGCCGGCAGAAAAAATTATTCAAACGCTGCAGGCATCCGCGGTCTGAATATGAAACTCATAGAGGAAAGCGCGGCCTTTTTGCTTTCCGGGTCAATCCCTTATGAATTCCGCACCACGGCAGTCAATGGCATTCACAGCCAAGAGGACTTTGAGGACATCGGTAAATGGCTGGCCGGCCCTTCTCCATATTTTCTGCAGAATTTTGCGGATTCGGGCCAGGTTTTATGTCCTGGCTTCGAATCCTTTTCCAGAGAAGAACTGGAAGGGTTCCTGGCGGTCTTAAAGCCCTTCATTCCAAGCGCCAGGCTGCGGGGAACTGATTACTGACGGGGCCACGTCAATGAGGGGGCTGAATCAGCCCCCCAATTTTATATCGGTATACCAGAAGCCAAACCTGCCGTCTTCCATGGGCTGCTCTTTGGACAGCACAAAGTTCGGAAAGCCGAACATGGAAGCCATGTATCGTTCATTGCTGTAATAATGCCCCGGGATTCCCAACAGATAACGGGGCATTCCCTGTGGATTCAGCAGTTTTGCCAGAATTAAATAGCGGTAATTGTAATATCCGTGAAGGAGAAAGCTGTTATTGCCGTAAACCCAGGTGTCTCTCGGAAGAAGGCCGATATCCTGAGGCTTGATCGTAAGAATTTCACACCCATCCTCATAATCAAATGCCAGGATCCGGGTATGCTCTCTTTTCAGCTTCTCCCAGACCAGATCATGGGAACTTTCATCCGGATCTTCATTCTGGAGAAGCCGCTCCAGTTCAGCCGGATTTCCCAGTTTGGGCTGTACCTCATCCCTGCTCCTGTCATCCTTTAAGGCAGCATCAGCCCTGTAATAGACGGTATTCAGGGCGGCTTCCTGACTGCTTTGAGGCGTGTAAGGATCATTGAATACACCCGCACTCTCCCCATAATTCACAGTCTCGGCAGATACTGATTCCGTCTGACCTGGCCGCGCCGCGCTCCGTCTGTTTTCCTGGCCGGTAATTTGCCGGCCCTGTGAGGTCTGCCTTGTGGCCGAGGAACGGGGTACCGGCCGGCCGGTCGGCACCGGACCTGTGGTAAATGGCTGCACAGCCGGTATCGGCCCCGTCCCTGCCGGCCGGGCAAATGGCTGACCGATCTGTATGGGACCGGTGATTGGCTGGACCGGACCTGTCATGGTCGGGCCGGGCATTGGCTGGCCGGCCGGAACCGGACCTGTCATCGCTGGACCGGACATTGGCTGGGCCGGCTGTATCGGATCCGTTATCACCGGGCCGGTGATTGGCTGGCCGGCTGGCATCGGACCTGTCATCGTCGTGCCGGGCATTGGCTGGCCGGGCTGGACCGGACCTGTCATTGCCGGGCCGGTGATTGGCTGGCCGGTGGGTATCGGACCTGTCATCGTCGTGCCGGGCATTGGCTGGCCAGGCTGGACCGGACCTGTCATCGCCGGGCCGGTGATTGGCTGGCCGGCTGGCATCGGACCTGTCACCGTCATTCCGGGTATTGGCTGGCCGGTTGGCACCGGACCTGTCACCGTCATTCCGGGTATTGGCTGGCCGGCTGGCACCGGACCTGTCATAATCGGGCCGGTTTCCGGCTGTTCTATCTGCACCGGGTCCGTAGTCGAGGGCTGGATTCCTTCCCACCACCCCGGAGCAGGGCCTGTCATCAGAGGACGCGTCCCCTGCTGTCCATCCGGTGCCGGACCTGTAACTGACGGAAGTGTATCCTGCTGCTGGGCTTCCACTGAGCCGGCATCTGCCGAATCGCCTTCCGGCTTGTTCCATTCCGGTTCCTCACTTGCCGTCAGCGCAGCATCCCCGTCTGCACCGCCTGATACACCCTCCGGTTCTTTGCTTTCCGTCTGCAGCATCTCTGTCTGCAGATGATCCCCTTCTTCATCCACCTGTCCGGCCCGCACGGTGTCATCCCGTTCTGTTTCCGGAACATCAGAAGAAGCCTCTGTCCCTTCCTCCTCCTTTGAAGAGGATTCCTGGGCAGTGGTTTTAAGCTCTTCATCAGGCTTCAGAGGAAACTCTTCTTCGATTTCCTGTACAGCCCTTTTTATCTGATCCTCTGAAACTGTAGTCTGGTGCTTCTCCCTGGAAACGGATACCGTATTCTCCAGATCCACTTCTGCTGCATGGGCAACGGCATCCTCCCATATGGTGGTATAGGAACGCCATGTATTTTTCACGTCATGGATGGTCAGTCCGAAGCACTGATCCATGCAAATACCGGAGTGCTCTATATCGCTGGAAGATACCGTGGTTCTGAATTCACCGGAACCTCCGCGTATAAAAATATTTCCCAGAAAGATTTCCTGTTCTCCGGCCAATAAGTATACTCCGATGTCATTGCCCCCTACAT
Organism: Lachnospiraceae bacterium 54-53; assembly: GCA_041223105.1. GTDB lineage: Bacteria > Bacillota > Clostridia > Lachnospirales > Lachnospiraceae > Lacrimispora. Next base: position 21,947 of record JBCLPO010000031.1, on the reverse strand, counting down.
AAATTCTTTTGACACTGACCGTAATTTTGCACTGGATTCCTCTCGTCTCTATCTTGGCAAATCCGATGTTTTTTCCTTTGATTCCGCCTTCGTAGGCATAAATATATGAGATTAGTCTTCGATAGTTAGACATGCCATCACTCCTTTATAATTATTTTATGCACAGGAATATTTTTACATGACAGGAATTGTTTGAAATTTCTTTTAAAATAGGGGAAATCCTGACAATGCCGCAGTTTAAAATAATTTGGAAATGTAGTGGCGTACCCACAATTTACCCACAAATATATTTTATATTCTCCCAAGACGCAGAAAAGAGCCTTTTCGGCTCTCTTCACAGATATTTAAAATGCTTTTGCAATCAGCTCCATTTCCTCCGCTTTCGTCGTTGGTAAAACATGAGAATATAGGTCCATGGTCATAGCCAAAGTGGAATGTCCCAGGATCGTTTTAAGGGTCTGTGGTTTCATCCCGTTTTCTATGGCTCTGGTGGCGAATGTGTGTCGGAAGCAGTGGGGAGTAAATCTATCAAACCCGGTACCAGCTTCATTGATTCTTTTCACGATCCGGTCTATCTCATTCTGGAATCTTCCTCTGCTGATCGGCGTTCCATCGGGAAGGTGAAAAATATATCCGTCCATTCTAAGCACTTTTTCCCCATAGGCTTGCTTTTCTTTTTCGATAATTGCTATCATGTCCTTGGTAAGGGGAATATCCCGCTTTGATGTGGTAGTCTTTGGAATATCTTCAAAGTATCCCCTTCCAGTGACATATTTCAGGGTTCTTTGTATATGCAGTAAGTTTGCTGCCTTGTCCACATCTGACAGCTTCAGGCCTCGAATTTCCCCGCTTCTCAGCCCGGTTCTGATTGTCAGGGCAAACATATTATATAAATAGCTGTCCTGGGCGTATTTCATGAAAATATCTTGTTCTTCTTTTGTAAATACCCTGTGCCCACTTTTTGCTTTTCCTTTGGGTAACGTGGCCAGCGGTACCGGGTTCCGCTCAATCAATCCGTTTTTCATTGCTTGTTTCAAACAGCCATTAAGAATAGCGGATATGATCTTTATACTGGATAGAGCAAGCCCCTTCTTTACCAGATCATTATAAAACTTCTGAACATGTTCTCCTCGGATATCCACCAGCTTCTTTTTCCCTATGCTATCTTTGATGTAATAATTGAAATAGTCAGTGTAGGAAATAATGGTACCGGCCTTAACCTGATTCTCCTTATACTGCTCTATCCAGGTCTTAAACCATTCTCCCAACGTTATCTTGGAACTGGCTATAAATTCCCCGTGTTCCAGCTTATATCTTAAATCAGTCATTTTCTTTTTTACTTCTGTAACGGTATCTCCATAAACAGAATAGCTTTGATAATCCGCCTTTACACGGCCTTCATACTTTCCATTGCTCCGCTGCCTGATCCCAGGTGGTAACGGCTTACCGTTTTTATCTACTGCCATATTATATCACTCCTTTTTCAGAAAGGCAGCAGGTCCTGCTTCTTCCTGCCGCCATGTATTCAACACGCTTTCCATATTGCCGTTGCATAACGGAATCCGTTAATAAATCCCTGCTGCTCATAATCTGCCATAGCATTAATCAAGAGGTTTTCCGCCTCTAACTTCGTTGCATTATCCAAATGACCTTCTATTAAGACATGCAAGCCATTTTCCGCTCCAGAGACTGGTAAGCCTTGGTCTTTCTCACTGTAACGCACATCGGATACATAAAACCCATATAAGTCTTTCAACACGGCAACGGAATCTTTCCCAGCTGCATGGATATCAGTATTCATTACACTGGAAGGGAGCGGCATTTCATCTCCTCCTGCTGCCATTCCACTCTCAATACGGGCAAATGCTGCAGCAAGGCACTTTCTAACCCGTTTTTCCTGATAGGTGGCTATCGTAATTTCACGGTCCAGCTCCTCCAGGGTGATATCTACCTTCTGTTCTCTTGTCATAACGGCTCCTTTCTCAACGTGTCGGCCAGGACAACACCTTTTCCCCGATTAATTGGGGAAGAATAGAAGCTTGTCCTTTTTGGTATGAAAGGATACTCCATTTTGAAGTACCCTTTAGTTGTAATGTCACAACTACCCCTCCCCGGAATTAAAGTTATTGCTCCCGGCCTTACAGTTCTCCCGGCTGGATAACAAAACCGCTGGATCGTATCCGGATCAACCTTTTTGTAATAGTGCTCCGGGCCTTCCCCGGCTGCTTCCGCTTCCCTGTTTAACCGCAGGGCTGCTTCAATCACTTTTTCTTCTGATACGCCCAGGGCTTCCGCCGTTTCTGCTATGGTAAATACTTCTCTCGTACCCGTTGCGGTTCCTATCTCCATTCTGATCCTGTTATATGCTGCCTGATAGGAAAAACCTTTCTCTAGGCAGATTCTAATTAAATCCTCCAACCAGTCAAGAGAAATATCATAATCCCCGTAACTTGCCATAATATTATTGATAACGTCCTGTCTTGTCATGTGGTACTCCCTCCTCCTTCCCGATCCTGGAAAAGAAGCTCCGCAACGTCCCGATCACAGTTATGTTTGTCCATGATCTCATACAATTGGAGTTCCTGGGCCACATCATCATCCTGGTATTTCATGGCCTTAAGCTGCCCCTTTACCTCTTGCAGCCCCTCCATGGCCTTATCACAACTTTCTATCATGTGGTTGTACTGCTCAACCGGAACTAAAATCATTCTTTGCATAGCCTTTCCTCCTCTTACGCTGCTTTCATTTTCCGGTACCACTTTCGGCGAATCCGCAAAATCAGGTTTACGGTGTCAATCATTTTGCAAACCTCCGGAATATCTATCTGATCTATAAATACTTTACGCTGCCTATCATCAAGCTTCATATATTCCTGGACAAACTCTAAATATATTTCATGATCCTGGTGTTCTTCATTAAAGACAATCCAGTCTCTTCTCTGATAATAGAAAAAGATAATGGTACTTGGTTCAAGGAGATTCCCTGGAACCTGATCTCTGCTGCAGGAAGCTATACCTAATTCCGCATTAACAATTCTTATATTCACAAAGTTTTCCTCTTTCCAGGAAAACAACAAACCACTGCATTGGTATCATTCTCCTTTACATTTTGGGTTGCAAAGGGATATTTCTGTGCTATAATCAGAGTATCCCTATCGCATTGGTGTGTGGTCGGGTTATATTCTTTTATTAGCCCTGTGCGTTTGCCGACGCATGGGGTTTTTACTTTGGTGTGCGGCCGGCAGCAGGTCAATGTAATTGCCGTTACTCACTGCTGCCCGGGCTTCCTTTATTAGCTCTGTGCGCTTACTGGACCGTTATGCTACGGTGAACCGCTTACCCTCTGTCTGCTTCAAATACAGGCTATAAAGGGCTTCATGTTCCTTCTGGAATGCTTTACTGTCAAACCTGCTGCCTATAACACTCTTCCACCTTACGAGGAAGCTCCCGGCTTTTAATTCCTCCGCTCCTCTGGCTTCCAGTTCCTTCTTGATTTCTTCTTTCAGCTTGTCTGCTTCCTGCTCTAATGCTTTCTGCTGGGCCTCAATCGCTTTGAGCTTCTTCACTCTGTTTTCAATGGCTTTTTCTCCCATGTGATTGATCTCCTCTCTTTCTGGTGGATTCTTACCGGGCTATTGTTCGCCAGTCTTGGCACCTCCTCACCGGGATTGAATCCTTGCAACCCCTATCACTCTTGCGTGTCTATTGCTCTCGCTCACAGGTACGATTGACAGGTTTATGAGGGTTTGTCTACCTCGGTTACTGTTGTGTGGTTGTTTGTATCTTATGTACTCATTATACACCTTATAAAGTTCATAGTCTATTGGCACAATCACCAAACATGAACGTTAAAAAGTGTATATATTGTACATTGTAAAGGGTGTATATTCATGCTATAATATTGCTATGATGGGAGAGGTGTGTTCATTTTTTCACGCCCCCGTCGAAGCAGAAAAGAGGTGGACACATGGGAACTATTGTATATGACAAGTTGTTAAAATTAATGGAAGTACAAGGCTTGAGTACTTACAGGATCAGGAAAGAAAGGATTATATCGGAATCCACTTTACAAAAAATAAGGGAAAACAAGGCAATTACTACGGATTCAATCGCTGCGCTTTGTGAAGTCCTACACTGCCAACCAGGGGATATTATGGAGTACGTACCCGATCAGGGCGAATAGGGCTTGAAATGTTGCATAAGATATGTTATATTTGAATTACAAAAGGAACAACCGCCCCAATACAAGGGGTTGGCCCATGACAATGATAGAAAACTCCACCCTTTTCACTCGACCAAAGTATACAAGGGTGGTTTTTCTATGCCTGTTTCCAGGACTTTATAGAAAAACGTTACTTACAATTATAAAAAATAAAGGTAAGCAATGCTAAAATGAATGAACCAAAGGCCATAAGGTCCTTAAAGTCATATTTCATCCGCATCACCTCCCATCTATGTAATGATGGAAGGCCAACGCCCTTGCAGTGACACGATTGTTCCATGTCACTATGGTAACATATCCCATTTCAATGTGCAATTACTTTTCCCGGAAGGAGGTCCACGTGCGTATATCCCCATTCAACTCCATTGTTGAATGCCGGGGCAACTTCATTTTGATCCCTTCCTCAGGGACATTTTGTCCCCGGCCAACCACGCAAGCATAATCTCATGGCGGAAAATTCCGCCGCCAAACTCGTTTTTAAATATTGCATATATGTGTTACTCATAAAGCGAGTATCACATCACGGCCGAATTTTCGGCTGCGAGATTTTGTTGCGACCGTCGCAACTCTTTCCGGACCTCTTCAAGCCACCGCTTATGCTCCGCCATCCGCTCATCCAAGTCCATCACCTTAAGGGCCGCCCTCTCCGTGGAACTGGTCCAGGTCTGATTAAACCGCTCTACACCGCTTCCGGAAAGGCCCATGCTGTAGATTCTTTCATCTTCCGGCAAGAATGGTCTTAATCTCTCTGATTTCTTGGGCTTGCGCAGCTCCCGGAGGGCCTTGGCCTGATCCTGCCGGATAGCTTCACGGGAAACGCCGTATTCCCTTCCTATCTCTGCCATAGTCATGTTGTCTTGGTACTGCTTTCGGATTACCTCCGGCTGGCGGCCCGATAAGCTGTCCACACATTCCCATAGCACCGCCTTAAGCTGCTCATGCTCCAACTGATCAAGCGTATCCTCTTCCATATCCTCCCCGGAAGGAACGCCGTCACCCACCGTAAACCCTTCCTCCTCAAATCCCTTTACAGGAGCGTCCAGGCTTCCCAGGTTCGCCATACAGGCATTTTTATGGATATCCCTGACCTGATCTGTACTTAGACCCATTTGGGCGGCTGTCTCGGCTTCTGACGGTTCCCGGCCATGCTCTTTCATAAAGGAATCACAGAACCGCTTATATTGCCTTAATCGTGCCTGGCTCTGGAAGGAAAGACGCAGGCAGCAGGAGTTCCGCTCTATGTACCTGACAATGCGCTGCTTGATCCAGTACTCCGCATAGGTAAGGAACTTACAGCCGGCTTCAGGATCGTAGCCATCAATGGCATCGTATAGGGCAAGATAGCCCTCCTGCTCCAAGTCCTCTACTTCCTCCTGGCCCCGGTGCTTCCAGGCTACGGAATGAATAAAGGCTTTCACCTGCTCATACAGGGCAAGCATATTCTCTGCCGGATCAATCCCGGCCTTGATCCTGATCACAAGTTCTTCGTTGGTCATATCCTGCTGCCCTCCTTGATTCTTCCGCGCTTTAATGTGAATTTTCCTCTGTTCGCTCTCTGTTCAATGCCCTTTTTTCTCCCGGCCAGACTTTCCAGGCGTTCGGTATTCGAGTTTGTTTTATAAGTGCAACGTTCGGTATTTATTTCGTTTTGAAAAGTGTGCATTGTCCAGATAAAAGGCCCTGGTCAGCACACTATTTTAAAGTTGTACTCCGTATTCGTGGTTTTGGAAGTACATCATATTCGAGTTGTTTTTCTCTTGCTTCCCTCACGCTTCGAATATAATTCTTCGGGCTTCGTTCGGGGTTCAACCGTCCTGCAGGATGCAGATTCTCCGGGGGGCGTCCGGAGTTCAACAAAAAAACTATTCTCTACTGTGAATGTTAGGTTTTGCGGGGTTCTTCTTATTCGTCGGTTTTGAGAATACCCGATCACTGCAATCTAGTGCACACCTTTTCAGATTTTGTGTGCACACTTTTTGCACACAGTCCCCTAATTATCTCCCGTCATGCGCGCGTAACGATGTCAACTTATTCTTTATTAAGGCCTCCAAAAGTGCCAAATACTCCGCGTGCGTGACGATGTCAGGATATTCCCTTTTAGGGCCTCCGGAATCTCCGAATAACTTAGTGTTTCTTAGAGTGCAACCTTAGCAAATCTTAGCATCAAAGGTTAACAAAAGTTAGCATTTGTTAGCATTCAGGCCTTAACAATTCTTAACAATTTGCCCCAAGCCATCACAGGGAGAGCCTGGGGCCTTTAATCCTATCTCATTGCCTTATCGATATCTATGTATATGGTCCGCATAGGATATTTCCCGAATCCACTGCCATTGAAAATCTCTTCCAGCTCCTTCATTTCAAAATCCCCTATGACCTCATGGATTCCGCATACAGAGAAGCCCTGCTGCCTGATCTCTTCCTTAATTCTTTTTATAAACTCTGTATCAGTCTCCACAACCTCCAATGGGCAAACCGTCTGAAGGGGCTTATGATAGAAATTTCCCTTACAATCACAATAATCAACCATAACATTTCTTACTGCCATCGGAATCTCTATGGCCTCAAACAATTTGTTTAGAAACATGTACTTTCCCTCCCTTACACTTAAAAAGTATCTCCATTAAGTAAACGGTTCATCTGCTCACGCTTTAAACGTTCCGGTTCCTTTGTGTATCCCTCCTGCTCTGCCGCGCCGATCAATTCTGACTGACACTTAAGCCAGTTCCAGAAAGTACCTACCCGATCAGAACGATTAAGCGCGCAAGCCATAATTAGTACCCTCCTCTTGCATAATGGTCTGTAAAGCATATTCCAAACACATCATGGTTTCTTCTGTCTGCTCATAAGGATATATCTGATTAATGAGTGGCATCCTAAAAGGCATTTGCATTAATAATGCAAGCCTGTACTTCTTTTCCTTGCAATATGTCTTAGTGTACTCTATCAATTCTTCCTCTGCGGCATCCGATCTCCCGTATAAAAACCCTATCAAATATTCATTCTGTGCCTTATTCTCTTCGTTCTGTACGACATACCAATATTTATTCATTCTGATAATTCTCCTTTTCTTTCTTTCGCCTTTACTGGGGCACCCCTCATATATACAGAGAATCCGTGACCCAGTAAGGAGGAAAGCCTTATTTTACATGGCCTGCGTTTACTGGGTCAGGGTGACCCAATAAGCAAGCCTTTACTCGTTTACTGGGTCAAGGTGACCCAATAAATACAAAACCTTATAAAATCTATGTTTTCTCCTTTACTCGGTCAAGGTTTCACTGGGTATAGGAGCGGTTAGTTTACAGTAAAACTTTTTCTCTGATCCGTAGCCCCGATTAAAGTAAAATATTTGGTTATCTTTCTTCAAATCAGCCTTAGCTCTTTTTAGTGTTTCTTTCGATACTCCCTGAGCTTTCATCATTTCATCCAGATCAGAAGTTTCCTTTTCTCCGTCTTTTAAATAATCCAGTATGAAAGCCTTGGCATCCTCCCTGGCGGGGGCTTGGTAAGTAGCTGCAGTAGCTGCTGACACAAAATCCTTATCTTTCTTATCGGTATAGCTTTCAAACTCTACCTTTCCGGAATCCAGCTTAAAAAGCACCGTCTGAGCCAACGGCCCATAATTGCTTTTCTCCTGAGAAAGATATCGCAACCCGTCATTGCCTTCCCCTGCAATTAACACACTCCTGGCAATATCCCAAATATCCGCGCTGTCTGCAATGCGCTTTCTCCCCCATATACCGGACTGTTTATTGGTATGAACCACAATAATAAATGTAACTCCATATTGTTCGCCTAGCCCGATTAAAGGGTTTAGGCACGCCCTCATTGCATTCCGCTGCCCCATTTGGATATTGGGAGGAATAAAGCTCTGCAGAGGGTCAAATAATACCAGTTCGGGGCAATGTTCCTTAATTATTTCTTCCAAGCGTTCAGAATCAAACTTTATCTCTGAAAAGGCATCATCTGACAAACTGAGTGAAAGAACATTTTCTAATTTAGCCCCATTCTTCCGTAATCTGCCTACCAGTGTATATTCTGCCGTATCCTCAGAAGAAAAGAATAGTACCTTACCCGGTTTGCAATTTCCTGCAAAGGGATTGTCTTGATTCAAAAAGCATTTTGATCCACTGCTTACGGCTGCCGCAATCGCACACCAAATTGTCGTTTTCCCTGATCCGCCATCACCTGCAAGCACTGTAATTTGTCCTCTGGGTATGTAATCGTTGATCAGCCATTCCGGCTCCCTCTCTTCTACCTGATCCATAGACATTAGTTTCACAGGTCCGGGCTTAACCTTTCGCGGTTGCACATTCCAATCGCTCCGCCTTGAAAAATCCCTATCCTGATACGGGGCTGTCCCTTTCTGATACCTCGTAATTGCCGGGAATACTTCTTTTTCTAACTCCCTGTCAGTCAACGGGGGAACGCACTTTTGATCATTTTCTGCCCTCACAGCGGCCCTGATTGCTTCATCTGAAAGCCCTTTTGCCTGCTGGCTGCATACCAGCCTGACCATTGCGCTTGTTCTTTCCCCGTCAATGATTTGATCGGGCAATACAAAAGGCTTGCTCTCCTGCTTCCCTTCATGCGGACAAAGGAAATCAAATACAATTCCATCTGCTTCTGCCAGAGGATAAAGAACCGGGTCACGCTCCCAGGTATATGCGTTCCCGTTTGGGTGTACACTGGGAGGTGCTACAATATAACCGCCCTCTCCCCTTACATCAATTCCTTTATAAATTCCTGTCCGGTTCCTTACCGTTGATGCATCATGATAAAAGTAATGACATCCTCCCCGGCCAGTAATCGCCGTCCATGTTTCATCAGGCAGTTTACCGTGTTGCGCTTCCCACTCTCTAAGTGTCACGCGCCCGTCCAACCCCTTTTTATCGTCTATATCTAAATCAATCACCACCAAGCCCCCGGAAGCACTCCCTGTGGCAATCCCGATATTTGCACCAGGCCATTGCTTCCACCACTGATCTATTTGCTGCTGATCTTTGGAAGCGTCTTTAAACCCGTGGGCGGTGAGTGGCTGCTTGCTTCTGGGCTTGATCGGGAATACGGCCAGCCCTAACCGGGCATAATGCAGAGCATGATCCTTCATGCCATCATTCATTTAAAACTTCCTCCTGCTGCCTTAATAGCCCTTTAGCTGAATGGAGGGCCGCAAAGGTATTCCTGGCCCTGTTCTCCAGTGTCTTTATAAACTGCTTTACCTCCTGATCATTCCCAGGAAGGAAATAGCCGCCTCCTTCCTGACAGGTGGAAAGAATTACTGCTCCGGCCTTTCTCTCTCTGGCAATTTCCTTTTGTAGTTCCCGGACGTTATCAAATTTAAGGTATGTACATAATTCCTGTGCGCTGATGGCGTTCTCCTTCCCTGCCTGTAATGATTCCATTACAAGAAAGGAATTACAGGTTTTCTTAGGTTCTACGGTTGCCGCCGCTCCCTGCTCTGGTGTGTGGTCATGAGCTTCTTTCATTAGCCCCATGCGTTTATTTTTCTGCATAGGCTTTATACCCCCGTTAATTCATTCAAATGCTGATCGATTTTGACCTTATCCCAGAGGACACGCTTTCCTATCTTAATCTTGGCCCCGATCTCCTCCCCAAACTTCATGGCGTTGTTGCGGCCCAGGTTCGTATAAGCCCTTAATTCTTCCGTATCCAGCAGGCGGCTTTCTCCTGCTATCGTGTTCATAGCTCTTGCTCTCATTGTGTGGCTCCTTTCTCGTTTAAGATTGTTTAATTAATGCTTGTAATACATGCTTATATCTGTTACAATAATAATTATACAGACACAAACGTGGAACGTCAACATTTGTGTGCGCAATTAATTTTATTTCAACAAATTTGATCATTTGTAAGTAATGGAGGTTATTACCATGTCTGATGTAACAAAAGCGTTTGGCGAGCGTTTAAAAGAAATAAGAGAAGCTGCAAATATGAATCAGGCCGAAATGGCGGAAAAACTTGGTGTGTCACGAGGAGCTATAAGCTACTATGAAAACGGCGAAAGGACACCAGATATTGCCTTCCTTGAAAAAGTTCAATATATATTTGATTTGCCTTACGAATTTTTACTGGGGCATACCGAAAACGCCCACAGTGATTTCGCCCTCGGCTATGAAGCATTTGGACTTACTGACAGTGCATTGAGCCAAATGGAGGCCAATAACACTATCGGCCACATAATCTCTTCTTTTTTAGAACACGAAAACTTTCAATCTCTTATGCGCTTAATAGAGAACGTCATTTCTCAGTCTTACCTATTGGATCAAACATCACTGCTTTATGATCCTAAAGCCAAACCTCTAAGCGCAAGAAAGTTCGATTATATTTCTTATTTAATGAGTGACGCTATAAAAACAATTTTATTTGATATAATTAAAAAGGACTACGATTGTAAGATACCTTCTGAGGTTATTACCAAACCTATCTCTCAAAATATAAAATATATTGATAAAGAACTTGATGATATGGGTCTCAAGGTATTAGAAATGGTAAAACAGCACGAAGAAAGGCACGAGGCTTGGCTCTTAGAGAATAGAAAAAAACTTGATGAAGCTGCTGAAATGCGAAAAAGAGTTCATATTGCTTTCGGAGATTTGAACTATCCAAGGTAACCACAAAAGCCAGGCTCTTCTCCGCCGCCTGGCTTTTTCCATGCTCTTCAATTCTTATTTGTTTCATTGATAAAAGATTCTTTAATTATATTTATATCAAATTTGCGCATAAGAAGATTTTTAGTTTTCTCTTTTCTTTCCTCATTAGAAAAGGGAGAAATATAAACCTCAGTTATTAATTCCTTTAAATTAACAGGTAAACTCTCTCCTAAACTGTATTGTCTGTCATAAAAAACTGCTCTTATCTCGTTTTCATATTTATAAGGATATATCTTAAAAAATTCTGTAGCAATATAATTACTGGACTGTGATGTATGTACCATTGGAATATTTATTTTTGGAGGTTCCCCACTAACTGGTATGTATGTAACTGGCCCTATTAATACATTTTTAGGCAATTGCGCTTTTAGGCCTCCAACCGTAGTAACAAGGCAAACACCGTTCGAATATTTATCATAAGTTTTCCATAAAGCATAATTTTCCGAATCAAATTTTGTCCAGCAAGATATATATGCCTCATATATTTGTTTTTGATAATCCGATATTTTACCGGCTATCCTCTTTGCCTCTCTGTAACGCCAGTATATATTATCTGGTAACGTTCGTTCATGGTTATCTTGAAATCTTTTAGAATTACAAAAATACAAAGATTCATCTCTTAAAAGCTTTGTCAATTTACTAACAGAAAAATATCTAGCAATAGGGGTGCCTGAATCAAGTTTTTCTATATCCTCTTCATAAATTTCTAACATCATCATTCCTCCCTCGTACGAATAATTTTATTATAATGCATCTTACAAAAATTGTCAGTATGCATTATACTTAATACCCACTCCGTACCCACACAAAGATACACCACCATAACTGTCAACAAAACAAAACGCCACGAAAATACTGAATCCAGGTATACCCTACCACATGATAAACCATCATAAATAAATCAAGGGTAAATAATTATTTTATGCAAAATGCCATTGCAACTATGACATAAAAATGTTATCCTATTGAAAGAATAAAATAAAAATTTTTTTCAAAACAAATGGAGGGATAAAGAAATGAAACTTTATCGCGCTAAGGACTATCACGATATGAGCCGTAAGGCTGCCAATATTATTTCCGCACAGGTAATCATGAAACCGAATTGTGTACTGGGACTGGCCACGGGTTCCACGCCGGTAGGCACCTATAAGCAGCTGGTGGAGTGGTACAACAAGGGAGATCTGGATTTTGCACAGGTAAAGACGGCAAATCTGGATGAATACAAGGGCCTTACAAGGGATAATGAACAGAGTTATTATCACTTTATGCATGAAAACCTATTCAGACATGTAAATATCAACGAAGCGAATACCCATATTCCGGATGGAACAGAGGCTGACGCGGTAAAAGAAGCCGCCCGTTACGAGGAGGCGGTGAAAAGCCTTGGGGGCGTTGATCTGCAGCTGCTGGGTCTGGGACATAACGGCCACATCGGCTTTAACGAGCCTTCCGATATTTTTCCGAAGGATACCCACATTGTGGATCTTCAGGAAAGCACCATAGAAGCCAACAAGCGTTTCTTTGATTCCATTGACTTAGTGCCGCGGCAGGCCTACACCATGGGAATCGGAACAATCATGAGAGCCAAAAAAATCCTGCTGATCGTCAGCGGCGGGGATAAAGCAGAGATTCTTCAGGAAGCCATCTGCGGCCCTGTTACCCCTCATGTTCCGGCCTCTATTTTACAGCTTCATCCTGACGTTATCATCGTTGCCGATGAGGCGGCCCTGACTAAGCTGGAGAACTGCTGAACTTGACTTTTGGGCTTACCAATGCTATATTAAAAATAATTTCTTATAAAAGGAGGTGAGACGTTGTGTGCCATATTTCAATGGAAACCACATCATTATGGTCTAATATTGAGCATATCGCTGTTATTTTAGGTAATTTTGACGCGTCCGTGTATCAGTGCGCCCATTTTTACGAAAAAGGCAGCGTCCCACCTCAGATCTTGTCTGACAGCCGGTGATTTATGTCAACTGGTATATGACTGATCTTCTGCCCGGATGCTCCGCACCGGGTTTTTTTGTGCACATTTTTCGAAAGAAGGGTTCTGAACGGACGGAAGTTTAAGCTTCGATCATAAACCGAGCACAAAATGGAGGAATTTCATTCATGAAACAGGAAAAAACATTTTCATCCGGCATCGGCTTTCATCGAAAAGCCGTATTGTCCACTGTATCAATGTGTACGAAACAGATATTTGACGGCGGATTACTGTGTGTAACAGGCGGATATATGGTTCAGGCCGCCCAGTTTGTCATGCTCATTTTTATATGGAAATCCCTGGCAGAAAGCGGTGCCCTCCCGGAAGACACCCCATTGGACCAGTTAATGACATATACACTTATGTCAACCATTTTTCATCAGGAATTCAACATCATCTCTCCGGCTACCGCTTCCCTGTGGGAGGGTTCCATCATCAGCCGGTTCCTGCGGCCCATGCCTGTGGAAGTCAGCTTTATGGCGGAGACCGTGGGAAGGTGGTGGATTCCCAGCTTTCTGTTCTTCGGCCTGCCGCTGTGGCTTTTATCTCCGGCTCTGGGAATCCGGCCCTGGCCCGTGACCGCAGGCGCCGGGCTTCTGGCCCTTTTCAGCCTCATGCTGGCGGCTTCTCTGGGCTTTGCCATTGACCTGATCTTCGCTGCCCTGGCCATGTATCTAAAAAACGGCTGCTGGGCGGCCCTGGCGGTCCGGGAAGCCATTTACTCCCTGCTGTCCGGAGAAATGATTCCCTTTTCCCTGTTTCCCTTTGGGATCGGAACCATATTTTCCCTGCTGCCTCTGGGTTCCGTGGCTCATGGACCTTTGACCATCTATACGGACAGTGCCTGCAGCCCCTGGTCCATCCTGGGACTTCAGATTTTTTGGAATATCATTTTGTGGACCGCTGCGGTCCGCATCTTCAGAAAAAGCAAAGAAAGGATGATTTCATTTGGCGGATAATATTAAAACACTTTTACGGCTTTACCGGCAGTATGCAAAAATGGACCTCCTGTGGTTCCTCCGCGATACCCGGTATTTCCTGCTGCAGCTTGTATCTGATGTGGTCTGCGCAGGCTGCACCATAGCGGGCGTATATCTCCTGTCCGTAAGCTTCCAAAACCTTTCCGGCATGAACCGGGATGAAATCCTGTTTATGATGGGATACTCTGTCGTGATCGACGGGATTATCATGCTTTTTTTCCTTGGGAATAACACCAGCATGGTCAGCAGGATCATCGGGCGGGGCCAGCTCGATCACATTCTGATCCAGCCCGTTCCCTTATGGGCAGAGCTTCTGGCCCAGGGCTTTTCTCCCTTTTCCGGCTCCCCCATGCTGCTTTTCGGGGCGGCCCTCACCTGGCACGGAGCGGAAAAGGCCTCCGTTTTCGTGACTCCGGTCTGGATTGCCCTGTTTCTCCTGTATGCGGCCTGCTCCTCCCTGATCGTTTTATCGTTTCAATATTTGCTGTCCTGCACAGCCTTTTATGCACCTGCCGCGGCAGAGGAGATCTCCATGGTGGGAAGAGACCTGTTTTCCACTCTGAAAACCTACCCTCTGGGAAACATGAATGCCGGGGCAAAGGGGATTTTTCTTACGGCCATCCCCATCGGGCTTGTGGCCTGGTTCCCTTCCCATCTTCTGCTTCAGGCAGGAAGAGAGGGCTTGTCCTCCCTGGATCTGATTTCCGTCCTGTATTTACCCGGGGCGTCGGCCGTATTTCTTACCGCCGCAATATTATTTTTTAAGAAAGGAATGAAATATTATGCACGCTTTGGTTCACCCAGATACACCGGCTTTGGCCATCGATAATATATCCAAACAATACTGCCAGTGGCAGAGAAGCGGGAAAACCCGGGATATTCTCAAAAATATGTTTCACCCGGAAAAACGGGTGGTCACCGCTCTGGATCACGTATCCCTCACCGTTCACCCCGGAGAATTCGTGGCCTACGCAGGCGCCAACGGGGCCGGCAAAAGCACTACCATCAAAATTCTTTCCGGCATCCTTCTGCCCACGGAAGGAACCGTATCCGTACTCGGTTTTCAGCCGGCAAAGCACCGGACCGCCCTTATGAAGCGCATCGGCGTGCTGTTCGGCCAGAGGACGGAGCTGTGGTGGGATCATCCTGTCATCACCAGCTTTGAATGGAAAAAAGAAGTCTGGAATATACCGGAGGACGTGTATCAGAAGAATCTGGCTCTGGTTACGGAGCTTCTGGACATGAACGATATTTTAAAGACATTTGCCAGGGAACTGAGCCTGGGGCAGCGGATGCGGGCGGATATCGCCATGCTGCTTCTCCACAGCCCCGACCTGATTTTTCTGGATGAGCCCACCCTGGGTCTGGATGTTCTGGCCAAACGTCAAATGATACGTTTTCTCAAAAGGATCAATGAGGAATGGGGCACCACGGTAGTGGTCACCAGCCATGACATGGATGATTTAGAGGAAATGGCTCAGAGAATGGTGCTTTTAAATAAGGGCCGGATCGCATTTGACGGAAATTTTGACGAGCTTCGGAATGTGCTTGGAGGCTTTTACCGGATACTGGTTTCGACCTGTGATCAGACCCCGGCCCCGGTGCTTGAAGGCATGAAACTGTTAAAATCTGAAAACGGAGTTCATGAATATGAGCTTGACCGGAAAAAGCTGGAGATTCATGAGGTCCTGGGCATGCTGGCCGGGTTCGGACAGATCCGGGATGTGGAGATCAAAAAAGCTCCCATTGAAGACGTTGTGGCTGACCTTTACTTAAGCTGGAAGGAAAATTAACTGTTGGATTTTTTTGTCAAATAGTGTAGAATGAGAGGCAAGGAGGCGATAAATATGGCATATGTATTCACGAAAGAATTAGAAACAGGCAACCAGTTAATTGATTCCGAACACCGCCAGCTGATCGATGCAATCAATAACCTGCTCACTGCCTGCTCCGCAGGTAAGGGACGCTCGGAGCTGGCCAATACCACCAGTTTTCTGAAGGAATATACCGCAAAGCATTTCAGCGACGAAGAAAAGCTTCAGATACAGAGTCAGTATCCGGATTATATAAACCACAAGCGGTACCACGATGAGTTCAAAAAGGTAGTTGCCGGAATCTGCGCCAAGCTGGAAGAAGAAGGCCCCACAGTCGCTCTTGTCGGTGAAGTCAACGGCGCTATCGCAGGCTGGCTGATCAATCACATCAAGCGAGAAGATGTAAAGGTTGCAGCTCACTTAAAAAACAGATCATGATCTTTAACATTAATTCTGCAGAGGGTGTCGCAAAATGAACTTTTCATACAAGACACTGGCGTTAATCAAACGACCAGATACCAGATCTTGTTGACTTTTTCCATTTTACAGCACCCTCTGTTTTTTATAAAAAATATTTGGGCCTGTTCTCTTTTCATTCTCGAAGTATTTTGATAAAATAGGTTCAGGAAAAACAACATTCGCCAGAAAGAAGGTATATGATTATGAAAGATCCGAATTGCGCATACTGCATGAAGGGAGATCTGGTCGCGAAATTTGGCTTCCCGGTCCGTGAAATGGAGACAGGCTTTTTATATTTATTTAAGGAGCAGAGCAAAAGAGGCCGGGTTATTCTTGCTTATAAGGATCACGTCAGCGAGATGACAGACATCAGCGACGAGGAGAGAAACGCCTTTTTTGCCGATGTGGCCAGGGTTTCCAGGGCCGTCCATAAGGTATTTCAGCCGGACAAGGTGAATTACGGCGCCTATGGCGACACGGGCTGCCACCTTCACATGCACATTGTTCCAAAATACAACGGCAAAGATGAATGGGGCGGTACGTTCACCATGAATCCGGATAAGGTGTATCTGACTGATAAAGAATATGAGGAAATGGCTGACGCCATCCGCGCCGCATTATAAGCAGATGAATGATACTCCTGAGGAAGGAAGGTGCTGTATCATGTTAGATGAGATCAGAAACCAGGCCGGAACGGCCGCAAAAGAGCTTCTGGAAGCAGCTCACTTAAATGAGCGGGACTTAGTTGTGATCGGCTGCTCCTCCAGTGAGATATCCGACCACCGCATTGGTTCCCATTCCAGTGCGGAGATCGGACAGGCAGTCTTTTCCGCCATTTATGAAATCTTTGATGCAGAGGGAATTTACGTAGCCGCCCAATGCTGCGAACACCTAAACCGGGCCCTGATCCTGGAAAAAGAAGCGGCCCGGCTTTACGGCTACGAGCCGGTCAATGTGGTCCCCCAGCTGAAAGCCGGCGGTTCCCTGGCTACGGCGGCTTGTAATACCTTTCACAGCCCGGTGGCGGTAGAATCCGTAAAGGCCCATGCGGGCATGGATATCGGAGATACCCTGATCGGCATGCATTTAAAAGCTGTGGCGGTTCCCGTCCGCATCAAAACCCAGTATATCGGCTCCGCTCACGTGGTCACCGCACGCACCAGGCCGAAGTTCATCGGCGGGATCCGCGCCTGCTACGACAAAGCTCTGGAATAAAAATGCCCCTGGTCTGACGATCCGTTACACAGACGTCAAATCAGGGGTTTTTTATCCCGGTGCGTGAATTCTGCCACAGAGAGCGCGGTCTCACGTTTTAACGGTACGCGGTCTGGACTGCTTTCATTAAAACCTTCGGATCCTTTGCATAGGGAGTTACCGGACAGATCTTTTTATCCACTCCCATCAGCGTATATACGGCAATTCTTGCGGCCCGCACCGAATATTCTTCGGTAAATACCATATCATCCGGAATTTCAACAAACTGGCTCACCATGGCGAAATTGGTGGATCCGGCTGGAACCACTTTCGGCCGGTCAGTCATCTTACGCGGCTGGAACTGGGCATCCACATAGGGCATCATACAGGGAATGACATTGACCACATCCGCCAGAATTTCCTCCTGATGCTCCTCCATATGAAGATGATGGAGAAGCTCGGTCAGAAGCTCTTCTCCCGTACAATCCTTCATGGGCTTCTTTACATAATCACCCACGCGGTCGGTGTAAAGCCCGTATCCCCAGAAAATCGTCTGGTCCATGGGCTGGTTGATGAAATGAGGCTGGGCGGCCACCACAATGCTCATGAGCCAGCTTGAATCTTTAAAGGTCATAAGCGCTCCGCTTCCGGGAACATTGCCGGAATAGCTCTCGATCTTTTTCAGCAGCTTATTTCCCCGGCTGGTCAAGGTAAAGCTCTCCCAGTTGGTCTCCTGAACATCTCCGAAGAAGGGATAGGGATTCCCCAGCCCCGGCTTCTTTGATGCCACCTTGCTCCAGAGTTCACCGGATATGGGCCTTAAAACAGGCGCCGGCGCCGGTGAATGCAGATCGCCCAGAGTGGCGCTGTCCGTCATGCAGGCGTTGGTCATGATGCAGATATCCTCTTCTGACAGTTCAACGGTGCTCTCGATCCCATTGTCCTTTACATGAAGCACCTTCGCGGTGATCCCGTCTCCTTCTGCAAAATCGATATCCCTGACCGTGCAGTTTTCGGCAAAGACAACACCCTGTCTTCTTAAATAGGTTTCCAGCGGGCGGATGATGCTGTCATACTGGTTTAAGGGAGTCCTTGTCACTCCTTCCAGCGTTTCAATTCTTGAAAACTCCAGAATCATTCTCCTCATATAGCGGCGGAACTCAAAAAGGCTGCTCCATTTCTGGAATGCAAAGGTGGTCTGCCACATATACCAGAAATTGGTGGTAAAGAAATGGGGCATGTCTGCAAACCATTCCTCGATGGTCATATCATCCAGCTTTTCTTCCGGCATGTTCATAAGCTTTAAGAGAGCCATGCGTTCCTGCTGTGTAAATCCCATGCTTCTCACATCCAGGATCTTACCGGCCCTGTCTATGAGCCGGGCCCGGGCGCAGGTGGGATGGGCATGGTCAAAATTCAGGATCTCTTCAGTTACGCTCCGGCCGGGATTATTTAAAGACGGAATGGAACGGAACAGTTCCCAGAAGTTCTCGTAGGTCTCCTCATTTAACATGCGTCCGCCCCGGCAGACAAAGCCCCTCTCAGGAGTACCGATGCCGTCATTGCTTCCGCCTAAAATATGCATTCCTTCAAAAATCGTTATCTGTTCCCCTGGCATTTTGCAGTCGCGTATGAGATAAGCCGCTCCGGCCATGCTTCCCAGACCTCCGCCAACAAAATATGCTTTTCCTGTCTTCCCTTTTCCTTCCCCGGGCTTTCTGATTTCATTTTTTTCCCCGGGCTTCTGCTTTTTTGAGTAATCATAAGCTTTTTTTGCGGCCATTCCTGCCGCAGCTGCCGCAGCACCCCAGGCAAGTGCCTTTCCTAAACCATTTTTCCTTCTCATAAGCGATGCTCCATTCTCTGAATTGTTATAACTGATTACCTTATATTATCATACTTCATTTCATTCGTCATCATACATGTATTTCAACCCTAAATAAAAGGACACCATGGGAATGGTGTCATAAAAACGGCATCAAATATCCTCTGCCCGGTTATTATTTATATTTGTAAAATAATTGCTGAGTGCGGCAAACTGCTCCAGGTTCAACGTCTCTCCCCGCACAGACGGCCCAAGCCCCAGACTGCGTATCCCTTCTGCGATCTGTTCCTTTGAGAAAGGGAGCTCCGGTGAATTGTTCAAGCCATTGAGCAGAGTCTTTCTTCTCTGGTTAAAGGAAGCCCGGATCAGCCGGAACATGAGCTTTCTGTCCTCTGCGTCCACCGGCGGTTTCCTGTGCCTGGTCAGGCGGATGACCGCCGATCCCACATTGGGACGGGGCATGAAACAATTGGGCGGTACGTTGGCCACAATATAGGGTTCCGCGTAATACTGGACCGCCAGGGAAAGAGCCCCGTAATCTTTTGATCCCGGTCCCACCTGCATGCGGTCCGCCACTTCCTTCTGCACCATGACCGTAATGTTGTCAATGGGAACCATATTTTCAAAAAGTCCCATGATGATGGGAGTTGTAATGTAATAAGGCAGATTTGCCACCACCTTGATGGGCCGCCCGCCGTTATACCGCTCCGCGATCTGATTTATGTCAACCTTAAGAATATCATCATGAATAACCGTCACATTGTCATAGCTCCCCAGGGTTTCATTCAGAATGGGAATCAGGTTGGAATCAATCTCCACCGCCACCACGTGGCCGGCGCTTTCGGCCAGATACTGTGTCATGGTACCGATGCCCGGCCCAATTTCCAGTACGCAGTCTTCCTTTGTCACACCTGCCGCGGCGATGATCTTGTCCAGCACGTGGATGTCAATTAAAAAATTCTGTCCGAACTTCTTCTGAAACGCGAACTCATATTTTTGTATGATCTCGATAGTTTTTTGGGGGTTACCTAATTTATTTTGCATATAGAGTTTTCCATTCGGTTTTATTAAACTATGGTATCTTATTATAAGCTAAAAGTCAACAATTTATAAGGCGGTCCCGGATTACCGGATATCCACCTTTATCAATGCTGAATTGCAGGTCTAATACTTCTCGGAATTCCGAGCATATATTTCCCAGTTTACACGCAGAACATTCGTTCGTACAATAGGTGCAAGAGGTGATGATCTATGATAGGATAATGCGACCTTAATCCAGAGCTGAACAAATACCCTCACTTTGTAAGGGACAAACCCGGTTGTAAAGAAAACAATATTTTATGTGGATTTTATAAAGCCGGAGCAAAAAAAGAAAAGAGCACTGATTGCAGAGATCCACAAAATGGTTTGAACAATATTATATATAATGACTGGATCACCTATGGGAACCTTTGGTATTGGAACAAACGTAAACAAAATCAACAGCAGCAAAATTTGAGGGCAAACTTATCCTGCAGCATGTATGGTTTGGTACTCTCCCGAACGCCCGCCGTGACCCCTGCTTATTATTTATGAGAACAGAGGCGGGGTAATACAAACGATATCGGAATTTGAGATAAATCCGCTATAGCGTTACTCCTGCCGAAGGTCAGCTCCTTTATTTTAGTCAATTTAATTCTTTATTTTTTTTGCTTTGTGCTATAATTATAAGCCAAAACATTAGGAGCAATATAATGTACAAAATTATAATTTTTGAAGGATTTTATAGAGATGATGCTATTTTCTGCCTACTTTCTGCAAAAGACGCTTTAGACCGTGTAGCCCGATTAGGCAGTGATATACTTAACATTTAAAGAATTATTTGATACTAACGTTATGTTTTGGTCAGCCGTTGATTCAAATAATCGAGTTATTGGCATGGTTGAAACAAAAACTGAATCGAATAACGATATGTAGTTAAAATGGCTTTACATCAAACCTTCTCTTAAAAGAAATGGCATTAGGAGCGCATTACTTGCAACTGCGGAAAGTTATGCAAAATCTTTTGAATAATCATATTAATTCTTTCTTTTCGATTGGACGGCTTTTTCATGCTGCAGTCCTCCCCTCTATTTTCCAGACAATATCAGTTTAATACTTCTTGAATATAATACATTAGGCGTCAAATTACGCTGTTAAATAATTTATAGGAGAGAGCTTTATGCAGTCTGAGGAATTTCAAAAAATGAATATATGCGATTGTGGTTGCACAAAAAAATGTTCATCAGATAGTTGCTCCAATCATGGAAATATAAAATGTGAACCTTGTACATGCAAATGCTGTCGTTGTAAAGTACCGACCGGGCCTACTGGTGATACTGGGCCTACCGGACCTATCGGCCTTACCGGGGATACTGGCCCTGCAGGACCCATCGGTCCTACCGGTGATACTGGGCCTACCGGACCTATCGGCCTTACCGGCGATACTGGGCCTACCGGACCTATCGGCCTTACCGGCGATACTGGCCCTACCGGACCTATCGGCCTTACTGGTGCTACTGGCCCTGCAGGACCCATTGGAGCTACCGGTGATACTGGGCCTACTGGGCCCATCGGACCTATCGGTGATACTGGGCCTACCGGACCTATCGGCCTTACCGGTGATACCGGCCCTACCGGACCCATCGGTCCTACCGGTGATACTGGGCCTACCGGACCTATCGGCCTTACCGGTGATACTGGCCCTGCAGGACCCATTGGAGCTACCGGTGATACTGGGCCTACCGGTGACACTGGGCCTACCGGACCCATCGGTCCTAC
>JBCLPO010000030.1:0-35476 GCA_041223105.1 Lachnospiraceae bacterium 54-53 | reverse complement strand
ATCATCTAAGTTTTCAAAGTACTTCTGCATGGGGTTATCTCCCTCCTTTTATAATCCTTGCACGGATACCGCCTGCTTCGTTCCGGACAGCGGTTGTTGTACCGGCAGGACTTGCATGAATATGTGATCATGTCTCACACTCCCAACTGGTGCATGATATCCCGGATCATAGCGCAGCCCGAATCCGCCGCAACATTGCATATCCTGGTGCCGCCGCTTGAAAAGGTTCCGATAACGATTTCTTTTTCAGAATCGTATACCAAGGAAACCAGGTCCGATGCCCCTCTTGTCTGCCGCAGCGTTGTCAGGAGCAAATCACAAATAAGCTGTTTGTTTTCTTCCATATGTATCACCATTCCTTTCTTGTAAAATTTTCCCATTCTCCTTATACTGTACTTACAGGCTCCTGCCAGAGCTGAGTACGAAAGAAAGGAGAAAAACACCTTGAAAAAATATTTGATTTATTGCGACTTTGCTACCCTAAAATGCAACCGGCAGCAACTATATCAATTTCTTGTTAAAGATTTTCCTGATGTTGAAAATGTTAATAATTGTTTATGGACGCTTACGGCTGATGAAAACGAACTTCCATTTAACTATAGAATTCATGATGTTTATGATGAATTGTTAAAAATTGGTTTTGCCGATCAGGACAGCAATATTTTTATAACTGAAATTGGCATGTGTTGGGGCAAGTTACTTGGGGAGCATGTCGTTGAAACGGAGAGTCAAATAATCGATTTTCCTTTTTGACATCTCTTTTATTTTTTCCCTATCAGTAAATTGATAGAGCTCCATCAGCTTTTTAAGGGTTTCACTGTCCTCAGCATTGAAGCCCTTTCTTTGCGCAAATAACTGTATGCATTCGCTGATTCGTTTTTCAAGCAGATCAAATGTGTAATCATCGATCAAATAGCAATTCAAATGCTCATGTATCAGCAGTGTCATTTTTTCCTCCTCCAGCCTCTCTCACCTCCTCCTTCATTTAAAAAAGCCTAAAACAGTTTTTTTGAATTTATAAAAGATCTTCATGCATAACTTTCTCAGAGACCTCGGATCTATCAGTACTGCAACAAGAGCAATCAGAGCTGCCACTTTGGTTGCTCTTTGCAGTTCATTGATGCCAGCCCATACATCTGTCATATTCACTTCAAAGTAATCACCGACGTTTAGACTATCCGGATACTTTCTGCGTTTTATCACTTCTCTCACCTCCTCTTTTCAACGTGCCGTTACTGCTTGTCCAACCGGACCGGCCCTAGCCGGTTTCCTCCTTATGTAAATAAGCTGCCCTTAATGCCGGCAAAACTGCTTTTGCAATTTGCTTTGAAATAGCTTTAACCTCTTCAGGTGTTGTATCCTTGCAGTAATCATCGTAGAAAACAAAGGTTGTATCACCCTTCTTTACTACTTTTACCGGCTCGCTTGCCATGCCATCACCCCTTTCTAGTTGATTTTATGTTCGACGGTTTGTACACCTTTCCATATTGCCTTAATTTTCCAACTCTTCTATACTTTAGGTACAGGCTCCTGCCAGAGCTGAGTACATAGAGAGGAGAAAAATTCAATGAGTAACATAGATGACTTTTACAAAAACATAACCATAATTCAATCTTCAATTGCAGAGCAAACCTTTGCAAGATTTCAAAATCAACTTGCCCAAATGCGTAACCCTATTTTCGATAGGACCTTGAATATGCAAAATCAATATGACGCTATTGCGGCTATGGCCGCTTCAGCGATGGCTGAGAAGATAAGCAGTTCTTTTCTTTTGCCAATCAGTGAAATATTAGCTAACCAGAATTATGAGAAACAAATACTAGCCATGCAAAACGGTTTGATTTCTCTTGCTTCTTCCATTGCTTCAATAAATGTTCAGCCTACTTATGTGTCTGTTCCTGAATCGTTAATTCCTGAAGATTTTCTCTATGAAGAAGTCTCTGACGATTCCGCAGACACCCCTGATAAGACAGGGGAAGCTACCGTAGCAGTAAAAAGATTATCTTTTGACAAGGCACTTGAATTTCTCAAAGCGGTAATTACCGTAATGCAAGCAATAAAGCTATTTACTGAACTCTCACCACCAGCCATACAAGTAGCAAACAAGGCTATAGAGTACCTTATATCCATTTACCAAGCTATCGAAGACAGACTTTCATAAACTGGTTAATGAGTCCATTGAGTTGATTGAGTCTTTCACTTGCGTCTTCTGTATCAGGAATATCCGTATTTCTGATAACATTCTCTATCATATCCATTGATAGATTAATCAGCGGATGAAGTATCGGTTGAGTAGCGCTAAGAAGTATTGCTTTTTTTGAAGGTATTTCGTTAGCAATGCTTCTTAGTTTTTCCGCATTATCCATCATCTCTCACCTCCTTGTTTGTGTAGTTGATTTTAAATCATCTTTTTTTACAAAAAAAATATCTTCTTTTTCTTTCAAGGATTTAATATCTAACAATTCACAAAGAGCTGAAACCTCACTTGTTTTAAATTCCTGCTTATTCTCCAATTTAAGCTGAAATCCATAAGCGGACAGCCCAAGATAATCTGAAACAAATTTCATTTTTAGCCCTTTCTTGGCAATTAAATCCCTTAAAAGCTCTGTGTTAGTCAAGCTATCACCCCTTTCTTTTGATGATTTTAAATCATCTATTTTCAATATACCATCATAGTGATTTAAAGTCAACTATTTTTTTATATTTAGCCAAAAATAATTGATTTTAAATAAACTATATGTTATATTAACTTTATCACATAGAAACGGATGGATTAGTAAACATGGCTGACATTGGTAAAAGAATAAAAGAAAAGAGAGAAGCTATCGGCATGACACAAGAAGAATTGGCGATAAAGCTTGGATACAAAAACAAATCTTCTATTGCAAAAATTGAAACTGGCACCAATGATATAGTCCAAAGCAAGGTCGTTGAATTTGCCAAAGTTCTTGATACAACTGTTTCTTATCTCATGGGCTGGGACAATAACGTTGGCCCTATCATTAATGGAATGAAGCATAAAAAGTACGGCACCACCATAAATGTTCTTGGCAGAGTGGCTGCGGGAGTCCCGATCGAAGCCATAGAAGATATAATAGACACAGAAGAAATCAGTGAAGAAATGGCTTCTACGGGTGAATTTTTCGGATTGCTGATTCATGGCGATTCTATGGAACCCAGAATAAGTGAGGGAGATGTTGTCGTTGTTCGTCAACAGGATGATGCCAATTCCGGAGATATCGTTATTGCAATGATAAACGGCTGTGATGCCACCTGTAAGCGTCTGAAAAAATATTCAGATGGCATAATGTTATTATCCAATAATCCTAAATATGAACCCATGGTATTTTCCAATGAAGAAATTATGGATAAGCCTGTTAAAATACTAGGAAGAGTGATGGAACTTAGGGCTAAGTTTTAACAGAAAGGAGCAGTCATGAAATACAAAGAATTTTTAGAGTATCTGGAAAAGCATCTGGAGGGCTATAAAACCTTTATGAATAAGGCCGCACAGTACCAAAGGGAAAAGAATCTCAAACGTCCGTCAAAAAGCCGCTGGAACGATGAGAAGGTACAGAAAGCTACTTACGATATGTGGAAAACAGCCATGGAATCACTCTATAATAAATTGAAGAATGAAATAAAATCCGACTTTCGAGAATCATGGACTTCTTTCATTGATAAAAATGGTATTCTGGATAGTGTAAATGAGGGAATCAGCGAATTAGATTTCAATGAGGTGGCTTAGATTAAAATAGTCCATAGCTTTTTAATGCAAAAGAGAGAAGGGGGATTTGACCGGAATGATTCTGGGGGTAATATTAATTATTCTTGGAACAATATCAATTAGTATCGGATTTCTTTTCGCAATTATTCTACTTGCCGGAAAGGTTGTCCAAGGTGAAGATATAATTATAACAATCACAGCAGTGTTTATGATCGTTGGTGTCCTTCTGATATTTGTTTCCCAAAAAGCTATTAGGAAAAGCAAAAGTATTAGAAAGAGTAAGCTAAATACCTTACTCGCCCAAGAAACCCTGCGCAATAAAATTAAATTGACAACAGATTCTGATTCGTTAGAGCCTTTGGAAAATGAAGAATACCCACGAAATCATGTTGAGGACATTTTAGGTACTCATATTCCTTCTAATAGCTCTTATATTCAAACAACTAATGCCATATATCGTGCTGATGGAAAAGAAATAACAGATAAGGAAGTTCCGTATTTGATCCAAATTGGGATTGAAAATGCGTTGCAGGAAGAAAAAGAATATAAACAAGGGATACATAATATTTTTCAAAATCATACATTTAATGCTGATGAAACACTATTTTTTAGTGAACTTACAAAACAATTAGAGATGAATCGCTTAAAGCCTTCATTGTTAAAATTACACAAACTCAGTAACGGTACTTGGAATGTTGATTACATTTCAGAATGCTATGTTGGAAAAATTCGTTTATCGGGGAAAACTAATTACATGCAATATTCAAGAGGAATGACGTCCATAAAAGAACTTATGAATCCCACACTAGATGAATGTATATCAAATATACCCAAATGGATAAGATATATTAAATATTGTAAACACAACCGCTAATCAAAAAACAAGAATGCAAAAAGCCCCAGGAGCCATCAACCCCCAGAGCTTTTCGCATAGATTTTCTTTTACCGGATTACCGGAAAGATATAACCTAACTCTTCAGTAGAATTATATCATTTTCGGATCGTCCTGGCAAGGGACGTATTTTTATGCCTAAAAAGAGAATTAAGAATATACTATTCCCATAAAATAGATCAAGAAAGGAGACGCCTATGTCATATCTCATGTATCTCAGAAAGAGCCGGGCTGACAAAGATGCTGAAGCCCGTGGCGAAGGCGAAACCCTCGCCCGCCATGAACAACTTCTCACCGAACTGGCTGTAAAAATGGGACTTGAGGTCGGTGCTGTTTACAAAGAACTGGTCTCTGGAGAAACCATTTCAGCACGCCCCAAAATGCAGCAAGCTCTTGTTGAAGTCATGCAAGGCATGTGGGAAGGCATTCTTGTCATGGAAGTAGAGCGTCTGGCCAGAGGTGATACCAAAGACCAGGGAACCGTGGCAGAAGCTTTCAAGTTCAGTAATACCAAGATTATCACTCCGTTAAAAACCTATGATCCATCGGATGAATACGATGAAGAGTACTTTGAATTCAATCTCTTCATGTCCCGCCGGGAATACAAAACAATTAACCGCAGAATCCAAAGGGGCCGCATTGCTGCCTTTCGTGACGGCTGGTACATTGCAGGAACAGCTCCCTATGGATATGAAAAGGTCAAGCATAAAGGAGATAAAGGCTACACTCTCAGCATTGTTCCGGAAGAAGCGAAGATCGTTGAATATATCTTTAATCTGTATACAGCCGGCGAGCTCCAGGATGACGGCAGCTTTTTGCCGTTCGGATCCTACCAGATACGCAACCGGCTAAATGAATTAAACATTCCTTCCCGAAGCGGAGGCCCCTGGTCTGCTTCATCCATTATTGATATTTTAAGCAACCCTACCTATGCCGGTTACCAGCGGTGGCAATGGCGCAAAGTACATAAACAAATGGTAAACGGAATAATTATTGAATCCCGGCCAAAAGACGAAAACTGTGAAAAAGTACGGGGCCGCTTTCCGGCCATTATTGAAGAGGAGAAATACAATATGGCGCAAAAGATTAAAAAAGGAAAACCTACACCTGTCAATACGAATAATACTTTACAGAATCCTCTGTCCGGACTGGTATATTGTGCAAAATGCGGCACCATGATGACCAGGCAGCCAAGCAATACCAAAGATCGCTATCCCGTTCTCCGATGCCCCAACAGCAAGTGCAAGAATATATCTTCCCCTCTCTCCCTGATTGAGGAAAAGGTCATTGATGGCTTAAAAGAGTGGATTCCTGAGTATGAATTGGATTGGCCCGAGGAATCCTATAATGATAATGAAGCTACTTTATCTATTTTGGAAGACTCCATCCATAACCTGGAAGAAAAGTACGATCAGATTTTAAAGCAGCTCAATAAAACATTTGATCTTTTAGAGCAAGGCATTTACTCCCTGGACATCTTTCAGGAGCGCCATAAAACCCTGGAAGACCAGAAGACAGAACTCACTGCAGAACTGGATCATCTAAAAAAGGAACGCGACCGTACTACTGCCAGAGAACAGGCAAAAAGGGATTTCCTTCCGGCCATAAAACATTTAGTTGATGTGTATTGGGAAATAGAGGACATAAGGCTCCGCAACTCCATGCTGCGGGATGTATTAGATCATATTGACTATTTAAAAGCAGAACGAAATAAAAAAGGCGCCGGAAACACGGCGAATTTCACATTGCAGTTTTATCCCAGAATCCCGGAAAGCCGCTGAAACACAGCGTTTCTTCAGGGTTTAAAATTACCTATATGGTATCGGTTCATATGTATATCCCCACTCATACGTCATGAGCAAAACCCGGTTGGCTGCTTCCCCCAAAAGCCTGTAATCAACGCCCTCATACAGCAGGCCGGGCTGATCCGCCGATGTCTTGGGCGCCAGTGCCACGGTGACCTGGTACCCGAACTGGTTCATGATCTGGGTGGTCCGCCTTACGAAATCCACATAAGCCAGGCGGTCATCCGCCATAATATATTCAAAGTCAATGTCAATGCCCCCGTACCCCTTTTCCAGCATCTTGAGTCCCAGATTCCAGATCAGGCGCTGCTGGACCGCCGTATTATGTACAACGGTGGTAACCAGGTTATTGTTGAAGCGTCCATCCGGTCCCAGAGGCGTCAGAGTCAGAATGGGGCGCACCCCGAACTGTACGGCCCGCTCCAGCATCCAGTCGTCCGGGCTCATAGGCGGAACTAAATCTCCCTCCAATGTAAAGCCATAGGAAAATGCATATAAATCGGTCAGATAGGGCAGCGTGTTATCGAGATTATCCGGATTGATGAACGGATATGCGTAGCCGAATACATAAAGAGAGGTCCTGTCTTCCAGAGGGATCTCATCTTCAATATAAAGTGCCTGGCCTACAGCCAGACGGTATGGGTAACCAATCTGGTTATCAAATATCAGGGTTTCTACCGGAATGCCCTGGGATTGGGCGATGGAGTCCACATTGTCCCCCTGCTGTACCACATAAATTTTCATAAAAGCATCCTATTACCAGAATTGTTAAAACATATGTTGAAAAAATCCAAAACATGATAGAAACGGACAACTTTTTCCCTTTCTTCAGAAAAAAGTAATGTGCTTTTTTAACGCCTTCGTTGTATAATATTGGAAAAGGAGGTTTTCGTATGCAGAATATCTTAGTGTGTGATGATGACAAACAAATTGTAGAAGCTATTGACATATATTTGACCGGTGAAGGATTCCATGTGATCAAGGCCTATGACGGCTTTGAAGCCCTGGAGCTTCTGGAGGAAAATGAGGTGGATCTAATGATCCTGGATGTAATGATGCCGGGTCTGGACGGCATCCGTACGACCCTCAAGGTCCGGGAGAACAGCAGCATCCCCATCATCATCCTTTCCGCAAAGTCCGAGGATACGGACAAGATTCTCGGATTGAACATAGGAGCGGACGATTATATCACCAAGCCCTTTAATCCGCTGGAGCTGGTGGCCAGAGTGAAGTCCCAGCTGCGCAGGTACACCCAGCTGGGGAACATGAACCAGCAGTCCGCCGGACAAGTCTACAAATGCGGAGGGCTTTCCATCAATGACGATAATAAGGAAGTTACCGTGGATGATGAGCTCATCAAGCTGACGCCCATTGAATACAACATCCTGATGCTTCTTGTGAAAAATGCGGGCAAGGTTTTTTCCATTGACGAAATATACGAACAGATATGGAACGAAGAAGCCATCGGCGCGGATAATACCGTGGCCGTCCATATCCGCCACATCCGGGAAAAAATTGAGATCAATCCCAGAGAACCCCGGTATCTGAAAGTGGTATGGGGCGTAGGCTATAAGATCGAGAAACAATAGGAGCGCTTATGAAGAAAAAAAAAGAGTTTACGGTTATCATGCATGTGCTCTTCTCCCTTCTGGTCGTCGTCGGTGTCACCATCATGTACAACAACAACCATTACGGAGAGGGCATCAGCTGGCTCACTCATGAGACCTATGAGGACACATCCGGCTTTAACCGTCAGCTCAAATCCGATATCGAAGATATTTTTAACTATGTTAAATACAAGGAAGTCTTCGAGACCAACGGGAGGCTGGATTATGCCAAACCCATTATCCGGGTCACGGAAGGGACCGGGGAGGAAAAGGAATATACCGTGGATGAGATGATCCGCCTGGCCAAGTCCCAGGGGTATTATCTGAATGAGGAGTTTAAGGTGAGCGGCGGCCATTCCAGCGAAGATGAGGAAGATTCGGACGTAAGGGTGGATTACCGGGCCTATGAGCCTGATTTTCAGGCGACGGAGCCCGGTGAGGCTTATTTCTCCATGGAACGGCTGTCCTATGAGGTGCTGTCTCACCTGGGCAATTACTATTCGTTTTATTACCGGTTTATCCAGAATTCCAGCAATTTAAAATTTGAAATTCTTTATCAGAACACGGCTGAAGAGATGATGCGCTACAGCAATGTATACGGCAAGACCATAAATGACTTCAAATCCATGGGAAAATATCTTTACGTAACCGGAGAAGCCCTTTACGTGGATACCAACTTAAATTCCACCCCTAAGAATGTTTCCTCCCAGCTGGAAAAGATGAATCCCTACAACAACGGCAATTACCATATGGTGGTGGCGGTGGATACCACCTATCCCCATGAAGATACCTATGCCAGGGCTGCTGCTGCCTACGGCCGCATGCGCCTTTTATTTATCGCAGGAATGATCAGCCTGTTTCTCGGCTTATCCGGCTTTGGAGTCACTCTTTATCAGCTGGTGCGGATCACCGGACACCAGGATGGCCGGACGGGAACCATTCTGCCGGACCGGATGGATAAGCTTTCCGCGGAAGGCTGCCTGCTGCTTTTTTCCGCAGCCGCCGTTTTTGCCCTGTTTCTTTCCAACCGGCTGGGCTATAAGATCATCCATCTTTTCCTCGATGAAGAGCAATGGTATTACGGAGAGCTGGTGCTGCGCGTTCTGGTCTGTTACTCGGCCGGCTTATCAGCCGCTTTGAGCCTTTTAAAGAGGTACAAGGCCGGGACCCTCTGGTCCGGAAGCCTGATAAACCGGGGGCTGGCTAACCTTTCCCTGTATTTTGAAAACCGCCGTTTCACCGCACGGATCTTCCTTTCCTATGTTCTGTTCCTGGCCTTTAACATTGCCATGATCCTGGTCTTTGCTTTCTTATGGTTCGCTTATAACAGTCTGGAATCCCGGATCCTCATGGGAGGGGTGGCCCTTGTGTTCCTCTGCGCGGATCTGTGGGTATTCCATCAGTTGTATAAAAACGCATGGGAAACCGACCAGATCAACCAGGCTCTGCTGAACATTTCCCAGGGGGACACCACTTATAAAATCGATACGGTGAAATTTAACGGAAAAGAAAAGGAGCTGGCGGAGAACATCAACCACATCAGCACCGGACTGGAAACGGCCCTTCAGGAAAAGGTGCGCAGCGAGCGCCTGAAAGCGGATCTTATCACCAATGTGTCCCATGACATCAAGACTCCCCTCACATCCATCATTAACTATGTGGACCTGATCAAAAGGGAGCAGATCCGGGATCCCAAGATCCAGGGATACTTAGAGGTTCTGGAACAGAAATCCCAGCGGCTGAAGATCCTGACCGAAGATCTGGTGGAGGCCTCAAAGGCCAGCTCCGGCAACTTAAAACTGGAGATCGCAAGCATTGATTTTGTAGAGCTGATCCACCAGACCAACGGTGAATTTGAAGAAAAATTTGCAGTCCGGCACTTAGAGCTGGTGGCATCCCTTCCCACCGATTCCATACTGATAGAAGCGGATGGCAGATATTTATGGAGAGTTCTTGAAAACCTTTACAACAATGCCTTTAAATACGCCATGGAACACAGCAGGGTATATGTGGATATTGTAAAGGAAGAAAACATGGTTGTTTTCACTATGAAGAATATTTCACAAAATCCTTTAAACATACGCGCAGATGAACTGACCGAACGATTTGTCCGGGGTGACGTTGCGCGGACCACCGAAGGAAGCGGGCTGGGTATCTCCATCGCAAAAAGCCTGACCGAGCTTCAGGGCGGGGAATTCAACCTTTACATTGACGGAGATCTGTTTAAGGCGGAAGTGGCATTTCCGTTTAAAAAATAGTCCGGATCACAGGGAGGGCCTAAGATCAATGCCCTTCCCCGTGATCCGGACTTCTGTTATCCGAATATACGCCAGCCGCAGATAAAGTTATTTTTCCACCAGGAGCTCAGGGAACGTTCCACCACACGTCCGTTGCTGGAAGAGGCATCGATCACTTTTCCTCCTCCGGCCACGATTCCCACATGTCCGCTTACCACCACAATATCCCCTGCCTGCAGACTTCCGAAACTGGTGATCTTGGTATATTTACCCACATTTCTCCACCCGGATGAGGTCAGATAGCTCTGTCTGACGCCCGACTGATTCAGAGACCAGTATATGAAACCGGAGCAGTCAAAGGAATTGGGACCCTTGGCTCCCCATACATAGGGCCGTCCCACCTTGGATCTGGCAATGGAGATCAGACCGCTGACACCGGATCCTCCTTTGACTGTTCCGCCCTTGGAGGAACCCCCGGAGCTGCTTGACCCGGCTGTTTTGACGCCGCTTCCGGTAAGCTTGTTCATGGTCTGCTGTCCCACGGAACCATCCGCACTCAGCCCGTTATTGCTTTGAAACGCCTTTACCGCCTTTTCTGTTACTTCCCCGTAATACCCTGTTACATTGGAAGAAGCCAGATATCCGTATTTGTTTAACAGCTGCTGGATCCTGGTGACGGAATCCCCCTGTTCCCCCAGCATAAAGCCATTGGGCTGGGCATGGGAGCCGGTTAAGGCAATGCGGGTGGAAGGCCCTAAATAACCGTCCACCACCAGATCATTGCGGGACTGGAACTGCTTCACCGCAGTCACCGTATCATCCCCGTAAGCGCCGTCCGGATTGGTGGTCAGATACCCAAGCTCTTTTAAGCGCTGCTGGCTGGATAAAACCACGTCGCTTTTTTCTCCATAGGCCAGAAAGTTTGGCCGGATCTCCTCACTGTAGAGCAGATTAATGGTCTGCCTTCCCACTTTGCCGTCAATGTTTAAGCCGTTGACCTCCTGGAGCTTACGGACGGCGGCTTCCGTTTCATCCCCAAAGTTTCCCGACACCTGGCCCGCGTTCGCCAGATATCCCAGCTCATAAAGGCGGGTCTGGATCCTTGAAATGTCCTCGCCTGACACGCCGTTGGACACGGCGTAATATTTGGCGGTTGGAGACATAATACTGTCTAAGGTCTCAGGACCCACGATCCCGTCCTGGATCAGGCTGTTCTGGCGCTGGTATGTCTTGACCGCCGCCTCAGTCACAGTTCCGAAATACTGGGTGGGCTCGTCATTATCCATAAATCCCAGATTCATCAGGCGCTCCTGAAGGCTGGCCACCACCGGATGCTCCACTCCGCCGCGCAGATACTCCGGAATCGGATTCTCCTTTAATTCCGGGACACGGGAGAGCCTGGGCATTAAGTCCCCGCCCGGAGTGAGGATTCCGACGGGCTGAGATTCCTTCTGAGATTCCGTCACAATGGCAATGGAAGGCGTGGCATTTCCTCCCGGAGACGCGGCCCCTTCCGTTTTTCCGCAGCCGGCAAGAAGGGAGGCCGATGCAGCCGTCATGAGCACGGAATATGTAAGGCGCCTTTTCCATATCATGTCTATTTTCATAAATCTGATTCCTTTCCTGATGATTGGGATTCTTCATGTAAAATCAGGTCTATTTTAGCATAAATCCGTCGAAAATGGAAAGGGAATTTATCTCATTGCACCGGAACATGTGATATGATATAGTAAAAGAATGGAAAAGACGGCTGGAATCAGCCGGCTTATCATCAATAAAGGAGGGCTTTTTATGACGCCTGTTTTATGGGCTGCCGGTGGCACCGGCTTTACATTTCTCATGACCACTCTGGGCGCTTCGGTTGTGTTTTTTTTCCGCAAAGAAGTGAACCAGGCTGTTCAGAGAATTTTTCTCGGTTTTGCGGCAGGGGTCATGATCGCAGCCTCTATCTGGTCACTCCTCATCCCGGCTATAGAAGAAGCCGAAGCAAAAGGAAACATCGGCTGGATACCTGCAGCCGGCGGTTTTATCCTGGGAGTGCTTTTTTTGATCCTTCTGGACACCTTTCTGCCCCATCTCCATCCGGACATGAGCAATCCCGGATGCAATGAGGCCGAAGGCATTTCTTCCACCTGGAAACGCACCACCCTTTTAGTCATGGCGGTCACACTCCATAACATACCGGAAGGCATGGCAGTCGGCCTGGCCTTTGCCCTGGCCGCCCAGCACGGCGGGGATCCTTCCCTTTATACCGCTGCCGTCGCCTTAGCCATAGGGATCGGCATCCAGAATTTCCCGGAAGGCGCCGCCATTTCCCTGCCCCTCAGGCAGGAAGGCCTTCCTGTGGGCAAGGCATTTTTACGGGGCAGTATGTCCGGCATCGTGGAACCGATCTTCGGCATTCTTACGGTGATCATCGCCGGTGGAATCGCTCCGGTCATGCCCTGGCTGCTTTCCTTTGCAGCGGGAGCCATGATGTTTGTGGTTGTAGAGGAGCTGATCCCTGAGGCCCATCTGGGAGAGCACTCCAACGTGGGAACCCTGGGCGTCATGACGGGATTTTTGATCATGATGATCCTGGACGTGGCTCTGGGATAAGTAAAAGGGAGGCGGACTGCTATGAAAAAACTTACCGGACGGGATTACCGGGATGCCATGGATTACATTCTGAAAGAACCGGAATTCAATCTATTTATCATAGGGGATCTGGAAATATACGGACTTGATGATCCGGATGTGGCCGCTTACACCTCAGATTCCTGGAACGGGGGAACCTTTCCTTATTTTCTGCTGGACTATCGGAATAATTATGTGTTTTACAGCCATGAGGAGAATTTTCCCGCGGAAGAGGTGGCGGAATTCTTATCCGGCT
The DNA here is from genome assembly GCA_041223105.1 of Lachnospiraceae bacterium 54-53. Classification (GTDB taxonomy): domain Bacteria; phylum Bacillota; class Clostridia; order Lachnospirales; family Lachnospiraceae; genus Lacrimispora. The sequence goes on along the minus strand of JBCLPO010000030.1, from coordinate 22,336 downwards.
GTCCCATGAAAAATTTAAGCGGCAAAAAGTCCCTGATCCAGCGCCTCCTGATGTATTTAAAGGATCTGGAGCTGGTTCCGACCTATATGGCCAGGCTGGATTCCGTATCTGACGGTATACCTTCCGCCCCCGGCGCCCGCAGGCTGACGGAAGAAGATATTCCGGCTATTTTAAATCTACTCTTTCAGATCGGTGAATTCTATACCCTCAAAGAAAAGACCCCGGAGGAAAACCGGGAGGATATCCGGGCCTCCATCACTCACGGAGGCCGTATGTATGGCATCATTCAGGATGATGTCCTGGTATCCGTTGCAGGAACGACCGCGGAAAACTCCATGTCCGCCATGGTGGTAAGCGTGGGGACTCTGCCGGCTTACCGGAAAAAAGGCTATGCTACCTCGCTGGTAGCCCGCCTCTGCGGGGATTGTCTGAAGGAGGGCATGAAATTCCTGTGCCTGTTTTATCACAATCCGGAGGCCGGCCATATTTACCGGAAGCTTGGTTTTTCCGAACTGGGGCAATACGCCATGGTCCGGACCAGAAACAGCAATGGCTGATCTCCATAAAAAAAGATATCCTTCAGACAGCGCTCTGTCTTTCGGGGTATCTTTTTTCTTTCCTGTCAAATCTTATATTTGTGTTTTGTTCGCAGCCTGGCCAGCGACCTGGCCAGAGAAGCTTCAAAATGCGAATGCTCCTGAATGCTTTTGCTCTGCCTCAGCTGCTCAGCGGCCCTTTCTCTGGCTTCTTTCGCACGCCGTTCATCGATTTCCTCCGGACGTTCGGCGGTATCCACCAAAAGTGTCACACGGTTGTTGACGATCTGGACAAAGCCCTTTCCCACCACGCCGTGAATCCACTGGCCTTTTTCATCCAGCAGGCGCATTTCCCCTATGGATACGGCAATGACCATATCCTCATGGTGGGGAAGCACCGCTTTTTCACCATCCGCAAGGGGAATGATGAGCTTTTGGCAGGGCCCCCAGAAAAACACCTTATCACTGGCAAGCACCTGAAGGAAAAATGTATTTGTACTCACAGGCAGCACCTCCAAGCTAAGCCTCTAAAGTCCCGGCCTTTTCTATGACCTCGTCAATGGTTCCTACATTAAAGAAAGCAGCTTCCGGGTACTGATCCATTTCTCCGTCTACAATTGCCTTGAATCCGCGGACCGTCTCCTTAAGTGGAACGTATTTACCCGCAATTCCGGTAAAATTCTCCGCCACGGAAAAAGGCTGGGATAAGAACTTCTGGATCTTTCTGGCCCGGTAAACGGTGGTCTTATCCTCATCTCCCAGTTCTTCCATGCCGAGAATGGCAATGATGTCCTGAAGCTCCCTGTATTTCTGAAGCAGCTCCTGCACCTTACGCGCCACCTCGTAGTGCTCTTCTCCCACCACATCCGGCTCAAGGATACGGGAATTGGACTCCAGCGGATCAACGGCCGGATAAATTCCCTGCTCCACGATCTTTCTGGACAAAACCGTAGTCGCATCCAGATGGGCAAAGGTGGTGGCCGGAGCCGGGTCCGTCAAATCGTCAGCCGGAACATAAACCGCCTGAACCGAGGTGACGGAACCGTTCTTTGTGGAGGTGATCCTCTCCTGCAGCTCTCCCATTTCCGTAGCCAGCGTGGGCTGGTAGCCGACTGCTGAAGGCATGCGGCCGAGAAGGGCGGAAACCTCGGAACCTGCCTGGGTAAAACGGAAGATATTATCAATGAAAAGAAGCACGTTCTTATGCTCCTCATCACGGAAATATTCCGCCATGGTAAGTCCGGTTTCAGCCACCCGCATACGGGCTCCCGGGGGCTCATTCATCTGCCCGAATACCAGAGCGGTCTTTTCAATTACACCGGACTCTCCCATCTCCGTCCAGAGATCGTTGCCCTCACGGGACCGCTCTCCCACACCGGTAAAAATAGAATACCCGCCGTGCTCCGTCGCGATATTGTGGATCAGCTCCTGGATCAGAACGGTCTTTCCCACACCGGCGCCGCCGAATAAGCCGACCTTTCCGCCTTTTGCATAGGGAGCCAGAAGATCAATGACCTTGATCCCTGTTTCCAGGATCTCAGCCACCGGGCTCTGCTCGTCAAAGGACGGGGGATCCCTGTGAATGACCCACTGGGGGCCATCTGTGATGGCTTCTCCGTTGTCAATGGTATCTCCAAGGACATTAAAAAGACGTCCCAGGGTCTGCTTTCCCACCGGAACCTTGATGCCGTCCCCTGTGGCGGTTACTTCCATATCCTTGCACAACCCTTCGCTGGAAGCCAGCATGATGCAGCGGACCGTGTTGTTCCCCATATGCTGGGCAACCTCCATTACGCAGCGTTTCCCTTCATTGTCCACCTCAAGGGCGTCCTTGATGCGGGGAAGCCCGCTGCCCTCTAAAAACTCAACATCTACTACAGGTCCCAGGACCTGAACGATCTTTCCTTTATTCATATTCTGTTACTCACAGTCGTGAGGACTCCTCCTCTCTAAATCAATTGAAACTCGATGAATTTACGCTTTCTTCCTTTTATTCTTCTGGGCTTTCGCTCCGCTGATCACCTCGGTGATTTCCTGAGTGATCGCCGCCTGACGGACCCGGTTATAGGTAATGGACAGCTCGTCCAGCATTTCCTGGGCGCTCTTTGTCGCGGCCTGCATCGCCATCATTCTGGAATTCTGTTCGCTGGAATAGGATTCCACCAGTCCTCCGTAAATAAATCCGGCTATATAATTTGGCACAATGGAATCGATCACCGCCCGGGGAGACGGCTTCATGGTGATCTCCTCCAGATGAACGTTTATGGGCACATTCTGGCTGAGCTGTGTCTTGGGAAGGGGAAGAAGCTGCTGGATCTCCGCTTCCATCTTCATGGCATTGACCATTCTGGTGTAGATCATATACACCTCATCAAGCTTCCCGGACAGAAAATAATCCACGATCTTTTCTTCAATGATTCTGGCCCGGCTCATATTCGGTTTCTGAACGGTATACCTAAAATCCTGCTCCACGGGTATGCCCTTTTTGGTAAAGTACTGCTGCCCCAGCTCTCCTACCACGAACAGCATGGGACTCCCGCCCTTGTCTATCTGCTCCTGAGCCAGCTTAAAAACGTTATGGTTATAAGCGCCTGCAAGCCCCTTATCCGCCGTTACCACGATATAACCGATCCTGCGGTCTTTCTTTGGGATCTCCGGCCGGGTATCCAGATAGGGATCGTCAATGTCAGGGGTATGCCTTACGATCCTGGCAATGGTTCTCTGCAGTGCGTAAAAATAAGGTTCCGTATCCGTAAGGGCTTTCCTTGCCCTTTTAAGCTTTGACGAGGAAATGGTATACATCGCATTGGTTATCTTCATGGTACTTTTGATGCTGTTCATCCTGCTTTGTATCTCTCTCGCATTTGCCATATCTTACACCCGTTTCTGTTTAAATTCGGCCGTCGCATCCAGGATCTTCTGCTTCAGCTCGTCAGACAGTACCTTCTTTTCCTCGATTTCCTCACAGATATCTCCATGAGCGGTTTCAATAAAGGCCAGCAAATCTCCCTGGAACTCCTTTATTTTCGGAACCTCCACATCCAGAAGCATACGGTTGTTGGCCACCACCAGGCTGATCACCTGGGCATGGAGGCTCATGGGATGGCACAAAGGCTGTTTTAACAGCTCTGTCAGCCCTCTTCCGTACTGGATCTGTTCCTTGGTAGCCGAATCGAGATCAGAACTGAACTGGGTAAATACCTCCATTTCCCGGCATTGGGCCAGGTCGATACGGATGCTCCCCGCCGCATATTTCATGGCCTTCGTCTGAGCCGCTCCGCCTACACGGGATACGGAAAGACCTACGTTAACCGCCGGTCTCATACCCGAGAAAAACAGGTCGCTCTCCAAGAATATCTGTCCGTCTGTTATGGAAATCACGTTGGTTGGGATATAGGCAGATACATCTCCCGCCTGAGTCTCAATGATCGGCAGCGCCGTGATGGAACCGCCGCCCAGCTCTTCGCGCAGCCGGCTGGACCGCTCAAGCAGCCTGGAATGAAGATAGAATACGTCACCCGGATAAGCCTCACGCCCCGGAGAACGCTCTAAAAGCAGAGACAGGGACCGGTAGGCCACCGCATGCTTTGAAAGATCATCGTAAACGATCAGCACATCTTTTCCTTTATGCATGAAATACTCCGCCAGAGCCGTTCCGGAATAAGGTGCGATATACTGCAGCGGCGCCGGTTCACTGGCTGAAGAGGATACGATAATGGTATAATCCATGGCTCCGTGATGGGCCAGGGTGTTCACCAGCTTTGCGACCGTGGAAGCTTTCTGCCCCACTGCCACATAAACGCAAACCACATCCTTCCCCTTCTGATTCAGAATGGCGTCAATGGCGATGGAAGTCTTACCGGTCTGCCGGTCGCCGATGATCAGCTCTCTCTGTCCGCGGCCGATGGGGAACATGGAGTCAATGGCCAGAATACCGGTCTCCATGGGAACGGATACGCTCTTCCGGTCAATGATTCCGGGCGCCTCATTTTCAATGGGGCGGTAATCATCAGACAGGATCTCTCCCTTTCCGTCAATGGGAGCACCTAAAGCATTTACGACTCTTCCGACAAATGCCTGTCCTACCGGAATGCCGGCACGCTTCTTTGTTCTGGTGGCCTTGCAGCCTTCCCTGATCTCCCGGTCCGAGCCGAAAAGGATGCAGCCGATATCCTCTCTCCTGATATCCTGCACCATTCCCTTAACGCCGCTGTCAAAAATAACGATTTCGCCATACATCGCATGGTCGATCCCATAAACAGTGGCGATGCCGTCACCTACACTGATGACAGTTCCCACTTCCTGGTCTCTGGCATGAGCATCATAATCTTCAATTTCACTTCTCAATATAGAAATAATTTCATCTGAATTGATGGAAGCCATGTTTTTCACCTCCGCAATATTTTTTGTTCCAATTGTCTCAGACGTCCCTTTAAACTCCAGTCAGTCTCCACATCTCCTGTGCGGATGATGAATCCACCGATCAGGCCGGGGTCTTCTATCAAGCGGAGTCTCACATCATTCTTCCGGTATTTCTTAATCAGCATCTGCCGGATCTCATGGAGCTGCTCTTCCTCCGGTTCCGTCACATAATATAATTCGGCCTCCAGAATCCCCTTCTGCTTACAGGCATAGGAACGCCATGCCTCAAAGATCTGATCCGCAAGGCCAATGTCCTGACGGTCCACCAGAACCTTAAAGAAATTTCTGGTTTCTGCCGGAAATACCCGGTCAATGATCCGGTGTTTGCTGCTTTTTGCTATCACAGGGCTGTTCAGAGCGCGCTTCAGCTCCGGCACCTCTTTAAGCGCCAGAGCCGCCTCCTCTATGGCCGTCTCAGGAATAGAAAGTTCATACAGCACCTGTCCGTAATTAATTGCTGCCTGCATCATGGGAATCACCTGCTTCTGCTAAAAATGAATCGTAAAGCGCCTGGTTCGCCTTAGCGCTCACTTCCTGATTAACCACTTTTGCCGCTGCTGCCAGGACTAAGCCGGCGATCTGCGCCTTCGCTTCACGCAAAGCCTTTTCCTGATCAGCTTCCGCCTTCTTCTGTGCTTCTCCAATGACCCGGCCCGCATCTTCTCCCGCATCCTTTAAGATCCGGTCATACTGAGCCCTAGCCTGGCCTTTCGCTTCCTCAATCAGCCTTAATCCCTCTTCCGAGGATGCGGCCAGCTTTTCTTCGTACTGCTTTTTAAGTACTGCCGCCTGTCCCTCAGAATCCCTGGCATTTGAAATGCTCTGCTCAATCATTGCCTGCCGTTTATTCATTATATTCATAACCGGACCGATCAGGAAATGTTTAAGCAGAAGATACAGAACGATGAGATTCACGATATTCCACACAAGGTTCATATCCAGTCTAAGCATCTGTACCGCCTGCCTTTCTTTCTAATTTTTCCATGTAACTCCTGACCTTTCGGTTTATTTGAGAAATAAGATGATAAGAAGGGCAATAACGAAACCGTAAATAGCGGTCGCCTCTGCAAGCGCACAGCCCAGTAAGAGAGCTTTGCTGATCTTGCCTTCCGCCTCCGGCTGTCTTGCAATGGCATCCACTGACTTGGCCGTTGCCAGTCCGATTCCGATTCCTGCTCCGATTCCTGTAAATACTGCGATTCCTGCTCCAATAGCTACTAACATAATAATCTCTCCTTTTGTTTTAAACTGGTTTATTCAACTGCTTCCTTTATGAAAAGCGCAGTCAGAAATACAAAAACATACGCCTGGATCAATCCGTCAAAAATATCAAAATAAAAAGTGAACGGAATTGGTACGATGGGCGCAGCCAACAGCTTTATCAGCTCCATAACAACAAATGATCCCAAAACATTACCAAACAACCGCATGCACAGAGACAATGGCTTGATAAACAATTCCAGGATATTGATCGGTGCGATAACCGGCACCGGTTCGGCAAAGCCCTTGATGAAACCCTTAAGCCCTTTTTTGTGAAAGCCTGCATATTCAATCAGCAAAATGCTCATGAGAGCAAGCGCCACGGTTGCATTTAAATCCTTGGTAGGAGGTTTAAATCCCAACAGACCGATCAAATTGGCCACACCAATGTAAATTGCCACGGAAATCAGATAGGGTATATAACGTTTTCCTTCATCCCCTACCAGGCCTTCAAAGAAATCATAGATTCCTCCGATCATCATCTCCAGCGCCAGCTGCTTCTTTCCAGGGTTCTCAACCTGCAGATTTCTCACCAGGAAGATGGAAAGGAGCGTCAGTGCCGCCATGATAATCCATGTCACCACTACGGACTCCGCAATGGGAATTCCGCCGAATAACGGAATAGTAAATACCGTTTCGCAGTTCAGTTCCTCCATTAACTTCTCTGCCAAATCCTCCGTAATGCTCACTTCCTTTCTTTGAGACTGTCTTTACTTATCATACCATCTTTTGAAAATTGTACTCATAATAATACAATTATCGCGATGTATATCGTGTATCATACTTTCATCTGCAAAAATTGTCAACTTTTAGAATAATTCGTAACGTCTTGTTAATGCTTATAATTGTTTGAACACTTGGAACAATTTATCTGGTTATAGTTCTAACTTTTTTATTAATATTTTTAAGAGAAATGTAATGTCTTTGTAAATTCAAGATTCTTCCAAAGCAATTTCCAGTTTTATGGCGGTATTATCTTCTATAATTTGTTAATAATCACAATGTTTTTTATGGCTTTTCATTTTTCACCGTCATTACTACCTAACAGCACCCGCATTTTAATCCAAATGATGGAAAAAAAGGATGTGTTTCATCCGTTCTTCATATTGGGGGATAACAAATATCACAAATGCTCCCACTTGTTTTTCCACCTTTTTTTAACGTTTTTCTTCCTATATTAAATGAAGCATTTTATGGTATAATGAAAAAGGTTAAAACAAGCAAAAAAGGAGGGTATTTTATGGGCGAAATGATTTCTTCATTTGATGGCACAAAGCTGTTTTTCAACAGGGAAGTGATCGGGGGAGCAAGAGCAGCCGCAGTGATCGTTCATGGCTTATGTGAACATCAGGGGCGTTATGACTATCTTGCAAAGCTGTTCCACCAGGCCGGGATCACCACTTACCGCTTCGACCACAGGGGGCATGGGCGTTCCGAAGGGGAACGGACGCACTATGACGATTTCAACCAGCTGCTGGATGATACCAACGCAGTGGTGGACATTGCCCTTGAGGAGAATCCGGACATCCCGGTGTTCTTAATCGGCCACAGCATGGGCGGCTTCACGGTCTCTTTGTACGGAGCAAAATACAGGGACAAAAATCTGCGGGGAATCATCACAAGCGGAGCATTGACTAAGGACTCAGGCGGGCTGATCACCGGGGTTCCCAAGGGACAGGACCCCCACTTCCAGCTTCCCAATGAGCTTGGAGCAGGCGTGTGCTCCGTAACCGAGGTAGTGGACTGGTACGGAAAGGATCCTTATAATTCAAAAACCTTTACCACAGGCCTGTGCTATGCCTTAAGCGGGGGACTGGACTGGTTTCAGGAAGCTGTGAAACAGTTTCAATATCCGGTTCTCATGCTCCACGGAGAAAAGGATGGCCTGGTAAACGTCCGGGATACCTATTATTTCTTTGAAGCAGCTCCATCTGAGGATAAGCAGATGAAGATTTACGGCGGGCTGTTCCATGAGATCTTTAATGAATACTGCAAGGATGAAGTGATAAAGGATGTGATCCGCTGGATGGAGGCTCGTATTTAATACCTGCCATCGGATCGTTCAGCCGCCCGGCCCCATGTTACCCGCCGGGCGGCTTTTTCATGGGATGAGAAAAGGGGTACAAGAATTACAAATTCTTTACAGTTTTGTGCTTGTATTTTTTAAATGTATCCGGTAACATTTACTTATTAAAAATTAAAAATGGAAATTCGGCAAGGAGCATTACTATGGATGACAATGATCAGTTGTTAGACAAAACATATGGTTACGAGGCTCTCAGCAGAATATCCGACAAAAAGCTCGAGATGAATATTGAGCAGATGTTTTATATCGCTGACAGAAAGAACAAATCATGGGAACTGGAAACATTGTGCCGGACCAAGGCTCTGGAAAATCTGAAAAACCTTGCTGCGGACAAAAAGCTTTTTCTGAACGTAAATTCCAACATTCTCCACGATAAGGAGTTCCGCGAGGGCTTCACCAAATCCAGGCTGAATGAATACGGGCTGGATTCCGACAACATCATATTTGAAATCACGGAGCGGGTTGCCGTAATGGACAACGATGCCTTTTTAGGTTCCATCCATCATTATAAAAACCAGAAATACGGAATTGCCATCGATGACGTGGGGGCCGGCCATTCCGGTCTCAACACCATTGCCAGCGTCAGGCCTCACCTGATAAAGCTGGATATGAACCTTGTCCGGGGCATTGACCAGGATGAGACCAAGCAGCTGCTATGCAAGGCAATGGTGGATTTCAGCAAAAATGCAGGAATCCTGATGATTGCCGAGGGAATTGAGACCGAGGCGGAGCTGAAGACTCTGATCAAACTGAATGTGGATCTTGGACAAGGCTTTTTCCTGGACGTTCCCAGAATTCGGCCTATCCCATTATCGGCTGCCTGTCCAGGACCGGATATACCTTTTCACCGGCGGAAAGGGCGGAAAAGATCTATGAAACCCTGAGGCTCAACCCTGCCATAACCGAATTTACGGTTGTGGAAAAAGAAACAGCCGTTGGTTTTATGACAAGAACATCCTTAAACGAGATATTCGGAGGCAGATACGGGTTCAGCCTCAATTCAAAAAAGAGCATCAGCCAGCTCATAAAAACGGACTTTTTAAGGGTAAATTACCACATGCCTGCGGACCAGGTATCAAGACTTGCCATGCAGCGGCCATACGAGCAGCTGTACAGCCCAATCGTGGTGGAAAAGGATGGGAAGTACTGGGGCATTGTGACCATTAAGGACCTTCTGGATGCCTGCACAAAATCGGAGGTGGACACTGCCATGCATTCCAATCCCCTTACCGGGCTTCCGGGCAATTTACTGATTGAAAAAGAGATATTAAGCCGGGTCTTCGGAAGCGATCCGTACTGCATCACCTATTATGATATTGATAACTTCAAGGCATACAATGATGTATACGGCTTTCAGAACGGGGATATCATGCTCGCCCTGGTCGCCGATATCCTGAAAGACTGCGCCGTAAAAAATGAATTCATAGGTCACATCGGCGGGGATGATTTCATAGTGATCTTCGATTACCATGAAGCCGAAGAATACTGCGAATCCGTGATCCGCCAGTTTTCCATGAAGGTTCCTTCCCTGTACCGGGGCGAGGACGTGGAAAAGGGATACATTACATCAAAAAACAGACATGGCGTAACAGAAAATTTTCCCATCGCCAGTCTGTCCATCGCAGGTATTTCAAATAAATTGTCGATCTATGAAAGCGTAGACTCGTTTTCAAAGGATATTGCCAAGCTAAAAAAAAAATGCAAACGCCAAACCGGTAATTATTATGAGATAATATGAAACGGACCGCCGGTCCCCCTCCGCTTCCGGTATGGGATATCTGCGGTCCGTGGATTCCGGACAAAGGAAAACTGAGCTCCTATTCCATTTCTTCATACTCAAAATACTCAAAATCCGCAGGAGCATGGATTCCTGTAAAATCCTGACAGCATAAACCCACAAAGGCCCCGGTAAACCGCTCCAGCCTTCTCTCTTTAAAATACTCGTCGGAGAGCTTGCTGTATTCCACATATCCTCCGACCGGCTCCCATGCTTTTTCGTCCAGAGAGTAGTAGAACCGGACCATATCATAGAACACCTCTGCCTTCAGGCTGATTTCTCCTTCCTCCCCGACAGCGATGCCGTCGTCAAGAGGATAAGAAAACTGGTTCAAATCGTTAATCATCAGGTTTACGGTCCGTCCAAGTCCCTCTTCCTTTGTAATATATAAATAAATATAATTATTGGTATCGTAATAACACACAAGTCCCGCCATCTGCTGGAAATTCTTCGGCTGGAAACTGACCCTGGTCTGAGCTCTGTAGCAGAAGGCCTGCTGACGCCTGGCCACCAGGCTCTGGCAGAATTTTGAGCTCAGGGACTCATAACCGTACAGCCTCAGATAACCGGGCCTTTCTGTCAGGGACATCATCTCCTCTCCTAAGGGGATCCGCAGGGTCTGGAAATGGATGTTCAGTTTCTGGCTGTCAAAATCGTCCCGGACCGGTTCTTTCTCCCATGGCCGTTCTGCCAGAAGGGGCCCAGCCACTGAAAGCCTGGGCTCATGGCCTTTGCCTTCCAGTTTCAGCCAGCCGTCCGCCGTCCATATGACTCTCTGGATTCCTGTCTCCCGTCCCATGACGGACCGTCCTCTTGACGGAAGGGGCCTACCGCACAAGTGGACCATATACCACTCTCCCGTCTGGGTTTCCACCAGATCGCCGTGGCCGGTCCGCTGAAGGGGAAGGGTGCAGTTGTCCCTGGCGGTCAGGACCGGATGCTCCGGCCCTGTGACATAAGGTCCTGTGATCTTCTCTGACCTCGCCATAGTCACCGCGTGGTTATAAAAGGTTCCTCCCTCAGCTGTCAGAAGGTAATAATACCCGTTCCGTTTATAAAGATGCGGCCCTTCTGTAGTGCCAAGGCCGCTGCCTTTATAAATCAGCTTCCTCTCCCCCACCAGCTTCTTTTCCTCCGGAGAATATTCCTGGAGCAGGATTCCCTCCCACTGGGGAAATCCCAGCTTCGGACCTTTTTTATGGCTCAGCAAAGCGCTGACCAGCCATTTTCTTCCGTCATCGTCGTGAAATAAGGAGGGGTCGATACCGCTGCCGTGAAGATACACGGGCGGCGACCACGGCCCTTCGATCCGGGGGGATGTTGTCACGTAGCTGCTGCAATCCCAGAAGCTTCCGGATACATTCCTCGTATTTGTATACACAAGGTAAAAAAGGCCCTTGTCATAAGTAAGGCAGGGTGCGTAAATTCCGCCGGAATCCGGATTTCCTTTCATGTCCAGAAGCTCCGTGGTATTTAAGGGGCGGGCAATCAATTTCCAGTGAATCAAATCCTTTGAGGTATGGATCTGAACCCCCGGGAACCATTCAAAGGTGGAGGTGGCGATATAGTAATCTCCGCCCACCCTGACGATGGAGGGGTCCGGATTGAATCCCTTCAATATGGGATTTATTATGGTTTTTCTCTCTTCCATGGCATTATCCTTTCACAGCGCCGGCCGACATTGCCTCCGGCAGCTTCGCGCTGACAAACATATAACCGATGATGCTTGGGACAGTCGCCGCCACAAGGCCCGCTCCGATGGGACCCCAGCTTGTGGCATATTCCCCTACCATGGACATGATTCCTACGGTCAGGGTTTTTAAGCCCGCCTTGTTAATAAAGGTAGTGGCAAACATCAGCTCATTCCAGGTGCTTAAATAGGTGAAAATGGAAACAGTGGCAAGGGCCGGCTTGATCATGGGAATCATGATGCGGAAAAAAGTCTGATAAATGGTACATCCGTCAATAACCGCAGCTTCCTCCAGCTCCGTTGGAATGGTGCGGAAAAACACCGTCAGTACATTGGTAGCAAGGGGAATGGCAAAGCCCACATAGGGAAGAATCAGGGACAGCCTGGTGTTCAATATGCCCAGCTTGCTGAAATTCAAGAACAGAGGAAGCAGGGAAGCATGGACCGGAATCATCATTCCCATGGTAATAAAAAGGAGGAAGAGATTGCTCATTCTCCATTTCAGCCTGGCAACTGCATAGGAAGCCATGGTGGATACGGCTATGGTGATGAAAATTGTTATCCCGGTGACAATGACGCTGTTCATTAAATAGACCCCCACCTTTGCGCCCTGAAGAGCCGTCCGATAGTTTTCAAATACCCAGGGGGATGGAAGTCCCATCACATTTCCGCCGAAAATCTGTGTGTTATCTTTTAAGGAAAACAGGACCAGCCATACCAGGGGAAATATCTGGATAACCGCATAGAGACACAGAATCAGAAATACAAGCTTCTTTCCGATTCCCAGATGTCTGATCTTTCTGTCAAATTTCATATAAAACTACCCCCTTAATATGTATACTGCTTCGGCTTCCACAGGTTCAGCAAAATTGTGAATATCAGGCATTCCAGCACAATAAAAATTGCCATGGAGCTTCCATAACCGTATAGGTTCTTTTTGAAAATGCTGGTGTACATCAGGGTGCTGGCAACCTCTGTGGCGTGGTTGGGGCCGCCTCCTGTAAGGACGTAAACCAGGTCGAACATCTTTAAGGAACCGATCACTGCAAGCACCATGGAAGTCTTTATGGTTGGCAGTGCCAAAGGAATGATAATGCGGAAAGCCGTCTGTAAACGGGTCGCTCCGTCGATTTCCGCTGCCTCAAAGATATCCTGAGGGATCCGTTTGACTCCCGAGTAGATAAGAAGCATGTGATAGCCGATGTACTGCCAGATGACTACCGCAAAGGTGCAGGCCAGGGCCGTCTTCGGGCTTCCCAGCCAGGCTGCCGGGGACTTTATAAGACCGGCCTTTAAAAGAACAGAATTTAAGAGGCCGTAGGTTGGATTGTAGATCATTCCCCAGAGCTGACCTAAGACCACGGACGACAGCAGCACCGGTATAAAGAATACGGTTCGGAAGAAGCCTTCCCATTTCACCCCTCTTGCCAGAATGATGGCAAGGGCCGTGGCCGGAACCAGTTCTCCAACAATGGACAGCCCCGCCAGGATCAGGGAGTTTCCCAGAGCCTTTAAAAAACCGTCCGTATTGTGAAAGAACAGGGATTTATAATTGTCCAGCCCCACAAAGACCTTTCCGGATATTCCGTCCCATTCCGTCATGCTGTAATAAAAGGACATGACTATGGAAGAAATAACGATGAACAGGAAGATCAGAAGGGCCGGAAAGGTAAAGATGAAAATCGCTTTCCTGTTGCTCAAGGTCTTTTCCATGTTTTATTTCCTCCTTTTTATTCGGGCAGCCCATGAATTGGACTGCCCGCTGTTTTCGTCTACTGTAAAAATGCCTTATGTTTTTCAATAAATTCATCTGGTGTGATGGTCTTCATAAAAGTCTCTGTCACGGTCTCCAGGTGATTGGTGGCCTTTTCGCTGGTAAGGGCCGTATCCCACCACAGGGAAAGGCCTGTGCTGTTCTGATATAAGTTGTAGGCCTCTGCCAGAAGCTGGTTCTCGATGGTGCTGGTGTCCACGTCGCTCTTCCAGGTGGGAAGGCCTGCGCCGCTGACGAATACATTTTTTGAAAAGCTCTCACACATGAATTTGTAGATCTCCACCACTTTTTCCGGGTTCTTTGTTTCGCTGTTGATCATGAAGGTCTGGTCCGCTCCGCCCAGGAATTCGTTGGGATCTCCCTTTCCTCCCGCCACGGTGGGGAAATTGATCGCTACGATATCATCCTTTATGTCTGAATCATAAATATTGGCGCACAGCCAGCTTCCGTTGTAATACATGGGCATTCCGCCGGATAAGAAGACTGCCTGGGATTCGTCTTTGCTGATGGCCACAGCGCCGTCTGCAAATGCTCCTGCGTCGATCATGTCCTGGAACAGCCTGACAGATTCCTTGATTTCCGGAGTATCGATGGTAGCCTTTCCGTTGACCACCTGATTGACATAATCTGTTCCTGCCTCCCTCATGGTGAGGGCGTTCAGATACATGGCCGCTGTCCAGGTGTCCTTGGCTCCCACACACATGGGCGTGATTCCTTTGGCCTTAAATGCTTTTACCACCTGGGTCAGTTCGTCGTACGTCTTTGGCAGCTCAAGGCCCGCCTCTTCAAACATCTTCTTATTGCAGTAAAGGAGTCCCACGTTGACCCTGGTGGGAAGCCCGTAGAGCTTTCCGTTATAGAAAAAATTGTTGGTGGTTCCTTCGATGATCTTACCTTTTGTTTCCTCATCCATATAATCGTCAAGGCAAAGCACTTTTCCTGCATCCACAAAGTTCTGGGAGAAACCGCCTCCCCAGCTGTAGAAGATGTCCGGCGCCTCTCCGCCTGCCACAGCGGTCTTGATCTTTGTTTTATAAGCGTCGCCGGAATCGGCCACTGCATCGATGACGAACTCCACGTCCGGGAATTTCTCTTCCATCTCCTTTAAGGTCTTCTGGAAGCTCAATGCCGTTCCTCCGTTTCCCTCCGGCCATACATGCCAGATGGAGACCTGCATCTTCTCCTTTCCGGTCCCGCCGCTTGTCTCTACTGTCCGGTCCTTTTCTCCTGCGCTCTGGCCGCAGCCTGCAAGTCCGGCCACAAGCGCTGCCGCAAGGACCGCTCCCAATACATTCTTTAATCTCATGTTTCTGCCTCCCATATTATTTCTTATTGGTATATACAACCACAGTATAGCCTTTTCCCCATTTTTTTTAAACTCAATAAAATGACCTCTCTCTCCTGTTTTTTTTACTTAAAGCCATCAGACCGGCCCTTTGCATCCCGTAATTTTTACTTTCCTCCAATTTTTTTACCTGTTTTCGATTTTCTTGATTTCCCAAATTTCTTTTTGGTATAATGGTATATAATTAAGAACGAATATGATTTTCGTGAAAGGAGATCCTTATGGCCGCCCTGTGTTTACGGCTGAAGCTTCATTATTACAGAAACAGCCTCCGCATGAATATGCTCCTTATATTTATCCCGCTCTTCACCGCCGTGACCCTGCCCTCCCTGCTCCTCCTCAGACATTTCAACAAGAAGAGCATCCTGGAAAATACGGAGCAGATGGCGGTGGCCAATCTGTCTCTGAGCGAGACCAACCTCCTCCACACCCTGGACGGGGCCGGAAAAATCTCCACCTCCCTGCTTTCCAACCACAGCCTGCAGAGCTTTCTGAAGACTCCGCCCCAGGCAAGGGATGGAGAGGACATTGCCGGACTGGAATATGCCCTTTACAGCACCTGTGCAACCTCTCCCAGCCGTTTGTCCGCCTATCTCTATCCCAACGGAGGCGGCTGCTATTATTCGGATTCCCAGGGTATGAAGCGCCTGATTCCCGGAGGCGGCGTCTTTGAACCGGTATACCGGCTGGATGGAAAGACCCTGTGCACCAGTTCCTCTGTGTTCTACGGTAACACCCCTGGCTTATCCGTAGCAAGAGTCATCAAAAGTCTGGACACCTTGCAGCCTCTGGGCATCCTGGTGGTCAACATCTCCCTGGAGGACATCTCTGCCGCCTTTTCGGACAACCCGGAAATATCCAATTCCTACTTTCTTCTGGACGGAAATCTCTCTCCTGTCCTGGACGGACTTAAGGACTCTTTTTCCTACGGCTCCCTTACCCGGGTCAGGGACGGCAGCGTGCGCATACGGACCATGGACCGGTCCGACACCAGCTACTTGCTCTGCTATAAGAGTCTTGAAAATTATCCATTTACCATCGGAATGCTTCAGCAGCTTCACGCCCCCGCGTCCTTAGGTCTGGGAAGCTACCTTGCAGTCCTCCTGTTATTTTTTATCAACATGCTGCTGATTACAGTGGGGATCTTCCTGGTTTCTTTATCCCTTATAAAGCCCATCACCGCCCTTGCGGAAATGATCCGCAACATCCACAAAAAGGACTTCCAGAAGATCCGCACCCGGTTTGAGTCAACCAATGAAATCGGTTACCTGGCATTTTCCTACAATGAAATGACGGACCAGATTCAGGAGCTCCTCAAAAAGGAACTGCTTGCGGAAAAATACAGGCGCCAGCTTGAACTGAGCCTCTTACAGGCCCAGTTTAAACCCCACTTTCTCTACAACACCCTTGACAATGCCCGTATGCTCTGCCTTTCAGGGGATGGAAAGTCAGCCGCCTCCCTGTTAAAGGCCATAGGCATCTATTACCAGACCATTTTAAGCAAGGGGCAAAAACTGATTCCCATTGAGTACGAGGTGGACAGCATCCGCCAGTATGAGACCATTTTATCCTTCCAGGATTCCTATGAGGCGCTCATCACCTATGAGGTGGAGGATGAAGTCAAAAAGTTTCCCATTTTAAAGTTCATCCTCCAGCCCCTGGTAGAAAACTGCTTAAAGCACGGGCTTTACGGGCTGGACGATGGGACCATCTCCATCGCTGTCCGTATAGAGGAAGAGGATGTGCTCTACCTCCACGTAGCCGACAACGGAAGAGGAATGGACCGGGAACTCATTGATAAAATCATGGAAAAAGGCCGTCCGGACCCTTCCCGCAGCTTTGGGCTGGCAGCTACCGTAGAACGGATGGAGCTGTTCTACGGGAAGGACTTACGCTTTTCCATAGAGAGCGCTCCCGGAAAGGGAACAAAGGTCGCCTTTTGGATCAGTCATTTTTCCGCCCACACAGAGCAGGAGAACCCCTTATGAAAAATAAATTAAAGCTTTTTATTGTAGATGATGAAACATATATACGCAATCTGCTGAAACTCTCCATTGACTGGGAAGCGGAAGGAATCGAAATATGCGGAGAATCCTCCTGCGCTGAGGAAGGGCTTCAGCTGGTGGAGGAGCTCCAGCCCAATATCATCTTTTCCGATATCTGCATGGATTATATGGATGGGATCCAGTTCAGCCAGAAGGTGAAAGAGCGGTATCCTTATATGAAAATCGTTCTGCTCTCCGGTCACAACGAATTTGAATACGCCTCCAGAGGAATTGAAGCAGGAGTATCCGCCTATCTGTTAAAGCCCATTGAGGAAACCAGAATACTGGCCGTACTCCAGAAGATCAAGGAGGATATTTACCACGAGCAGACAAAAGAGGCGGAGATCGAGTATTTAAAGAATTATTTTAAAGACAGCAGGGAGTTTTTGATTGAGAACAATTTAAATGCACTGCTTCTTTCTTCCTCCAGCATAGGGGATATCATGAAGCGGCTGGATTACCTTTCCGTGAATTTTACCAACCCCCATTTTCAGATTGCCCTCTTCTGCTTATACCCGGGAGATCAGCCCGGGACCGAGGGGGAGGACAATCCTTATCTGCTTTCCATGGAGTGCCGGAGAATCCTAAAGAACCTTTTGGAAAAATATGAGGACATGTACTTATTCTTTGATTTCAACCACAGGAATGTAGTCCTGTCCAACTCTCCTTCCGCTCCCTTCCTAAACATTATGGAGGAAGCAAAGGTCCTCCTGCTGGAACAGCTTTCCGCAAGCGTCACCATCGGCATCGGAACCGCAGTGAACACCCTGTCAAAGATCCGGCTTTCCTACCAGAATGCGGTGGATGCTTCCAACTGCCGGACCATACTGGGAAACAACCAGGTCATATTTTACGACTACATCCGCATCGAAAAGCAGGAGGGGGCCTTTAATCTGGAGGACGCCATAGCAGCCCTTTTAGAAGCGGTCCGGTCGGAAGATATAGCGGGAGCTCACAGCCTGGTCCGGTCCTACATCACCAACCGGCTTACAGAGGACTTATCCGACATCATCCCTATAAGGATCGCCGTTTCCACCATCATCAACCACTTGTCCGAACTTCTGATCCGGTCCGGACTTCGGGACACAGATTGCTTCCGCTACACCCTGGCCGCATACGAACGACTCTTTCGCCTGGAAACAGCTGACGAGCTGAAAAATATGTTAAACAACTTAATCAAGTCCATCATCGAGACCTTTTCCGCCATCCGCACGGAAAAAAACAGCAACACCATCCACTCCATCCTTGCCTACATTGACCAGAATTATGAAAACCCGGATTTAAGCCTGACCTCTGTGGCGGATAAATTTTACTTGAATGCCAGCTATTTAAGCCGCCTTTTCAAGGTGGAAACAAATACTACTTTTACAAAACATTTAACGGACCTGCGGCTTAAAAAGGCCGCCGACCTCCTTTTGACCACTCAGCTCCGTTCCTATGAAATCAGTGAAAAAGTAGGCTTCCGGGACGCCAAATATTTCAGCTCCTGCTTCCGCAAGAACTACGGCATGACCAGTAACCAATACCGTACAGGGACAGGGGGACAGGGCTGAGATTTTGGCTGCTGTTACTCTCATTTCAAAGCACACCTGCCTGGAAGGCCAGACGGTTATAAGGGTTTCTCCTTTGTGAAAATGTCAGTTGCGGTGACTTCATTCCAGCAAAGTTGAAACTCTCTTTCTGTTGTCTGTTCTTTCCTTTTATAATGAAGCAACAGAAGAAGAAAATGCAGTGACTATGGGGTGAGAAGGGCTGTCAGGAGAGTTATTATGAATAACTCAGGCCAAAGATAAAAAACTAACAGTTTGGAATATATCATAAGAAGTTATATTCTATGAAGAATAAATTTGGAAAGAATCAGCAAAGAACCATTTTTACATAAAAAACAGCGGATACCTCACTGATATCCGCTTACCCGCCTGTTCCAAACCAAATAAAATCTATCAAACACTCATAAATCTGCACAAAGGAAAAGCACCGTCCCCAACGCTCTCAGTCGCCAAAAACAGTACTTTTTTACTGCGCCTTCAGGGACTCGAACCCTGGACAAATAGATTAAGAGGAATATGGGTGTCTTTTGTATCTCATTTTGAGAGCTGCAGCCGGCGGCAAGGGCGGGTTTTGAGGTACATGAATATTAGGCTTGTTTATTTTACTGTATCTCAATTTTGATTCCGGATCCCGGCAGCTGCGGTATGATTGAGATACAAATTTTTCTTGACATCTTCATACGGATGGAATATGATAAAGATAGCCAAGAAACTTAATATGTGCATTACGCACAAAGCGAAACCCCGGAGAGGGCTAGTCTCCGGGGTTTCTTTTAGGTTAGTTGTCCATATTGTTTCGGTCTAACCATTTGCGTATGTAATAGCCAACTACATCTGCCATGACCGAAACTAAGAAACTTAATATAAACTGCATCACGCACACCCCCTTCCCGTTGCCGGTATTGGGTGGACAACAATTACATTATATTTCCTTTTTCATGTTTCGTCTATAATTTTCGAAAAAGAGAGGGGCTCCGTTTTTTGGAGCCCCTCTCTTCTGTATCTCAATTTCGCTTCCGGATCCTGGCAGCTGCTGGAATCATGAGATACATTTGTCCAGCAGTTGACATTTTGAAAACTATGATGTAAAATAAAAATACAAAGAGATTATGTATTCTAATTGTTATTCAAAGCGAAACCCCAGGGATGGCCGTCCCTGGGGTTTCTGATGCTCGCTGTTATTTGTCCTTTCGGTTGAGCCATTTGCAAATGCAATTTGTTATTACACCTGCTGTAACCGAAAGTATAAGAGTAAGTATGTATTCCAATTGTTATTCACCCCCTTCCTGCCGTGCAGTCTGGGAAATAACAGCATTTATATTATATTTCTTTTTTCATATTTCGTCTATAATTTTCGAAAAAGAGAGGGGCTCCGTTTTTTGGAGCCCCTCTCTTCTGTATCTCAATTTGCTTCCCTGGTTGCCCGGAGCTGCTCCGATCAGGAATTGAGATGAGATACATATCACTATTTATATTTTGTATTTATATTTTCGATATGTATGGATTTTTCTGCTTCTGTAACTATTGTCTTCTCTTTTAAAGTATTATATATATCTTCAATTTCTTCTCTATTTAACACAGGTGTTAAATTTTTGATTTTTTCATTTAAACGCTTTATATAGTTCAGGCTGTATGCAACTATCACATCCGTTGATTCTACTTTTACATTTTTTAGTGTTGCATCAGCATTAAATACTATCACCGACAGAAAAGGAATTTCTTTATATTTTTCGAGATATATTTTTAGATGTTTTATATGTGCCTTATTCTGCTTTATAGGATTATAAAAGCTTACCTTCTTTCCTGTTTTAAAGGTTTCCTTCCAATTTCTATCTTTTTCGCTTCCAAAAATCCAGCCTGAATAATTCTTATTTTCTATTACAAATATTCCTTTTTCATGAACAATTATTATATCTATTTCAGAGGTTTCTTCTTTTCCTTGTTTAGGAATATATGCATTATGAATAGTTTTAGAATATCCTTCCAATTCTTTTATTCTTCTGGAAGTTCTATACTCCCCTTCATTTCCTTTATCAAATATCATCTGAAAATAATTTTTATTCGTTTCTTTCTTATAATTTGATTTGTTGTACTTTTTGTAGTCGATATAGACAAATATTCCAATGAATATAACTCCAATAAAAATTATCTGGTAAATGCTCTCCATAATTTCCCCCTTTATTTGTATTTTATCCAATCCTTGATTCTGATGATTTCCCCGGTGAACATGGTTTATTGACATCCAGAAGTTTTCTTGTCGCTTCTTTAATACCAGCATTAGCATTTTTATAGGCTTGAATTATATGCTTTTCCTCTTCATTAAAGTTTTCGATTGTGGACTCTCCGGTTAATATCCATTCAATGCTTATATCTAATTCTTTACTAATTTTATATATTGCTTCCGTATCTGGTATTCTGTTACCGTTTAAATAATTGCTAAGAGCAGCTTTTGATATTCCAGACGATTCTACTATATCTTTTTGTTTTAATCCAGATTCTTTTATTTTAAGTCTTATTCTATTCCCAATTTCATTTGCATTTAACATCAAAATTTACCCCAGAAAAAGTTTTCAATTGTGGTCCATAATCGTTGACAAGTTTTCATTTGTAGACTATAATTATAAGTGTAAGGGGTGATACCTTTTCACCCCTCACGGAAAAGGCCATATTATCATCCTTGCGGATGTTTAATATGGAGCTCCAGTGCAGGAACACCAGAAATGTCACAATAAAACGTCGCAGTCTTATTTTAACATTTTTGGTGGCTCCTGTAAACACAGTAACTTATTAATGATGTGTTTGCGGCAGGCTCTTATACCAGCCGCGGATAGGAGGTCAAATGAGTTATAAGCTTAATCTAAACAAAACCAAGATGTACAGCCTCATGTGTGAGGTCTCAAAGGAATCCCAGCTTCCCCCGGTAAGGAAATGTGA
The DNA here is from genome assembly GCA_041223105.1 of Lachnospiraceae bacterium 54-53. Lineage (GTDB taxonomy): Bacteria > Bacillota > Clostridia > Lachnospirales > Lachnospiraceae > Lacrimispora. The sequence continues at coordinate 917 of JBCLPO010000030.1, read as the reverse complement.
ATTTCATTCTTCCTTAGGGGTCTATGACATGCAATATCTGCATCCGGCAACCCATGATCGCATCCGGGTAACGGTTATGGCCGTCCTGGGTGATACCATGATCCGGTTTCACAATGAATCAGAAAACCTGGATTTTCTGTGTGAGCATTTCAGCTTCCAGTATCTGATGAATCATGGCATGGTCCGGGAGGTGTCTTAATGAGCATAGCGAAAAGCGTCAGGATCCCGGAAGATATCTATGAGTTCATTGACAATTATCCCGGGGAAGGCTTTAACCAGAAGTTTGTAAACATCATTAAGGATGCCAGGGATTCCGAGCCGGAAAGAAACGCAAGGCTCGCACAGCTGAATAAGCAGATTTCCGAACGTGAGAAGTATATTCAGGAAACAGGAAAGCAATTTGACAAGATGGCTTCCGAACTCCGGTCGCTGTCCTTTGATATGACTTATGCGCGCAGCCGTCATGTAGTTTAATTCTGTATCTCAAATTTGCAGCTGCAGCCGGCGGCCAGGCTGCATTTTGAGATACTTCACCGGAAGGGAGTACATATGGACAGATACACGGAAGAAATGAAGCTCTGGCTATTAGATTTAGCACATGGAAATTTAAGCGATAAAGATATCTTGAAAGGCTTTATCAAGTATTATGTTTTACATGACTTCGGCGTTGGCCAGGTTGTAAGTGATATTGTTTTCCATACCATTTATGGCACGGGAGGTGTTATAACGGCAAAAGAAAGCCTTCTTAAGGTTTTAAATCAAACCATTCAAAATTAGATGTTCGTGTATCTCATTTTTTATCCAAATCCATCCGGATGTGGAGGCAATGGGATACAGTTACAAATAAATACGGGCCGGGTTTTGGTTTAATCCCGGCCCCAGGCCGAAGGCCGAAGGGCCGGACACTCTCCCCCGCC
>JBCLPO010000029.1:0-41525 GCA_041223105.1 Lachnospiraceae bacterium 54-53 | reverse complement strand
GTGCTTCAAAAAATGATGCCTTCAGCTTAGCATAAATAATGTAAACTGAATAGTACGCCATCTTTTGAAGCACTTACTTTTAATCCTTGCATATTTTTCACTTGTAAATATTTCATTTCTAAAGCCGGGACCATCGTGACTGTAAATACTTACGATACGATCTTGAATGGTTGGGTGACACCCCATGGAAGAATAAACCGCAATATTTCCTCCCTTAGAATGACCTCCCACCATTAACATATGGGCAAACCTCTCAGCCACCGCATTCAAATAAGAAACTCCCTCCTGCTGCGCAGGTACGGGAGAAATAAACGCCATATTAAAATCCTCTTTCCATCCTACGATAGACGAGTCCGTACCCCGATAGGCTACATAGGCGGTTTCATCATCAATCAGATAGGTGACAGCAGCAAATTGCTTTTGTTCCGCTATATTTAAGCTGTCTGAAAAGCAGCACATCCGAATATCCCGAAACCTTGGACTCATTCCAAGAGCAAGCAAAAGCCTGTGGTTGCTTTTTGGATCTCGAACATTATGGAGCATATGCGGGATATGCTCTGCTTTCAGCAATTCTCCAATCCGCACTGGCTCTTGATTATCCGAAAGGCCCGGCACAACATCATTAAAATGAATATACACGAATTGAGATAAAACCAAGCTATCCACTAGATTGAATTTCTTGGCTTTAAAGTTCTCCATTTGTGATTCTGCATAATCTATAATATTCATGCTTCATTTCTCCTAAACTATTGCTTTGACCCCTTGGTAATGTCATATTTGAGCGTTTCTGAAAACTCTGACAAGTTGTGCTATTTAGACAAAATGAATATAGCGGCAAGATATACAAAAGCAAGAAAAGAGGACGCCAGCTTGTCATAGCGAGTAGCAACGCGCCTAAAATTCTTCAATTTGAGGAAAAAGCATTCAACCAAATGACGCTCTTTGTAAACCCACCAGTCACAACGCCACGGGTTTGTCGCATTGCTTTTGGGAGGGATGGTATATTCGCCATCCATAATCTGAATATAGTCCAAAATCTCTTTCGTACCATAAGCCTTATCAGCAAGCACGTTGCTGGACGAAATATCTACGTGAGATAATACGTCTACTGCGACGGTGCTATCGTGAATATTTCCGGCAGAAAGCTGAAAATAAATTGGATTGCCCAGACCATCTACGATCGTATGAATCTTGGTTGTCTTTCCACCACGACTTGTGCCAATATGTTGGTTAAATTCGCTGTTTATTGCCCTTTTTTAGCCCCCGCACTGTGCTGATGTGCTTTGATACTGGTGGAATCAATCGAAAGATTTTCAAGGTCTGCTTCGCTGTTCAGCGTCAGAAAGATGGTAACCAGCGTACCATCGTCCCGCCACTTGCAAAAACGGCTATATACGGTTTTCCACGGACCATACCGTTCCGGTAGGTCTTCCCAACCAGCTCCGCTGCGAGCCAGCCACAGCATTGCATTAAACATCTGCCGATTATCTTTCGGTGGTCGTCCAGTACGTGCTTTCGGTATGATATCTTTGATTTGCTCCCATTGTTCATCTGTCATTTCATATCGTCTAATTGGCATCGGTACTTTCCTTTGGCGTTTTCTTTCTATTTTACCATTGCTCAGGATATTGGGCAATTTTTACTTTTCAGAAACACTCTTATATATTCATTAATAGTTTCTACAATTTACTATTTATTATCGTATAAAACCAATAAAATTAAAAATCGAATCGAACTTACTGTTTTTTTCAAGGGTTGTCCTATTTTTCACTGCTAAATCCTAAAAATAAACACTCCAGAATTTTACAAAAGCTTTATACACTAATCTTTTAATTCAGTTTGTCGCAATTATTTTTGCTGAATTTTTTTAGTACAAATGGAGAAGCTGATAGATATTGCCGATGATCCAATACAATCCCAGCCCTGCCGGAACTGTAAAAGCAATCACTCCGCTCATAATGGGGGATAGCAAAGCCATGTTATTCTGTATAGAGGCTTGCATCTCAGTTTCGCTTGCCTTCAAAGTGTCCTTCATAGAGTATTTCGTTGAAATATAGGATGTAAGTCCCGACAATATGGGGATCAATAGCAGCAGATAACTATGTATATCTGTGCCGGAGGTAATATAATTAACAGGATTCCAACTGGGCACTGCACCCAGATTAATTCCTAAGAAGTTCATATTCAGCAGATCCTCTGGTTTTAGCAGGTTAGATACTTGCGAAAACTGCTCCGGATGGCTGCTAAAATAAGTAATGATGCTCAGATCTTTCATATTTCCACCACCAGATGGAATCAACGAATAAAGCTGTGCAATCATCTCGGGAGATTTTCCCACCATATACTTTAAAGGCTGAGAAATTACATAATACAGAGAAAACAAAATCGGCATCTGTATCAAAAGAGGAAGACATCCGCCTGCGGGATTTACTTTGTTTTCCTGATACAACTTCATCATTTCTGCACTTTGCTTTTCTTTGTCAGCGCTGTACTTCTTTTGTATTTCCTGTACTTGCGGCTGAAGCTCGCTTATTTTTGAAGTTGATTGTACCTGTTTGATCGTCATGGGAAGTAACAATGTCTTTACACCTACAGTAAAGAGCACAATTGCAATTCCGTAATTTTGAAAGGCTAAGCTATCATATATGAATTATAAAATAAATCCCATTGGCATAGCAATAAAGTCCAGCAAATTATCTTCTGAGTCCTCCTTGAAAAATTCTTTTTATAGTACAGCGGTTATGAAACAGGCTATCTCAGTTCATTTTCAAATTACTGATCAAATCTGGAACCTCAATACTCTTTCATAGCTGGACATATTGTATTCACAGGTTTTTCTCCTGTTTAAAAATGTGTATTTTATCATTATCGTAAAGGTACTTTATAACAACAATGGTAACAGGCAGGGCGATAAGTCCTACGAATCCAAAGATTTTGACCCCAACATACATACTGATCAGCATAATAAGGGGATGCAATCCTAGCTGCTCTCCTATCAGTTTGGGTTCTAATATATTGCGGACAACCGTTATGAGAAGGTATAATGCCGTTAATCCCAACGCAAACGGAAAGTTGCCCTGAATAAGCTCAATAAAGATCCACGGGATAACAACTCCACCCGTGCCCAGTACCGGAAGAAAATCGATCACAGCAATCAGCGCGGCAACCTCAATCGCTCCGTCTACCCGCAGGAGAAGCAGACCAATGGCAAGTTCTGAAAATGTGACCGCCATTAATATCGCATATGCTTTCACATACTTAAAACCGATACCGGTAGCCATTGTTTTGATTTCAGTGAAAAGGCCAGGGTTTTTGGATGGCAGCCGATTTGATAGATAAGCAGTGATCTTATTATAATCAATGGCAAAAAACAAAGATGAAATCACCGCAAATATAATTCCTAACAATAAACCCGGTAAAAATGATACGGAGGAAGAAAGAAAATCAATGACAGTTGAGGAAATCTTGGTAATGACAGAACCTGTTGATTGCGATACAGAAGCAGCAATATCTTGAATCACTTGAACCATCATGGGATCAAGTTTGGCAGAGATTTTTTCAACATTTTCAAAGATGTCACGAATGGCAGGTTCAATTTGAATTGCATATGTTTCCGGAAGACAAACAATACTGTTCTTTATCAAAATAACGAAACGCATGCCTATCCACGATACCAGAGAACTTACCCCCACATAAGATAACAGAACCAATGTAACAGCAGCAACTTTATGAGGAATATGAAATCTAGCGGATATAAAATTTATAATTGGCTTTAATACCAGCGCTACTAAAAACCCGATAATAAATGGCATCACTAAAATCAGAACATGCTTGATAAAGATATATACAATCCCTGCAATTAAAGCGAAATACATCATATTGATAATAAAATTTTTTCTTTGATCTATTGTCATTTATACATTCTCCTTTTATACAAAGGCTTATGTTTAGAGTTCATACCTATTCGTTTTATTACTTATATAAAGCATCAATATTGCAAAGGATAAAACGATCAGTGATAAAAACTGAGATGTTGATAAAACCCCCATATATCCCCTATCATCGTTCCTGAAAAATTCTATTACAAATCTTCCGATGCTGTACAGGATGAGATATAATGCTCCAACGCGACCTTGCTTACGCTCTTTTCGAGCATACAACAGCAGTATCGCAGCAAGCATGAAATCACCTGCACTGGATAATAATTGTGTGGGAATTAATTTAACTCCATTTGGAGCAATGTCTGAGTGTCTAAACACGATGCCAAAAGCACTATTTGTTTCACGGCCATAACAGCACCCGGCTAAGAAACAACCGATTCTCCCGAACCCCTGCGCAAGGGCAATTGACGGAACCGCTAAATCAAAATATGAGAAGAAACTGACGCGCTTCAATTTGCAATATATCATTGCTGCTAATATGCCGCCGATGATCCCTCCATAGACAACAAAACCGCTTCCGGATATTGCTTGCCATGGATTATCTATTATCACCTTAAACTCTATTATGCAATAAAGTAGTTTTGCGCCGATAAAGCCAGAGAGCACAGATATTAAGCTTAATCGATATGCTGTATTGGAATCTAGTTTTCTGACCTTTGCACGTTTTTCAAACATTAACAAAGCGCAGATAATACCTATTGCTATCATCAAGCCATAACCATGGAGTGTAATGGGGCCAATCGTTAATAGATCGTTATACATGGATTTTGGTATCCTTTCTTGGCTGACTCTAAAAGCATCCCGCCATCCGCCGAATCGGGGCAGACAGCGGGAAAGAGAAATCGTTTAGTGATTCATTTGCTACCATTAACAAAAATGAACTTTAGCTTTTAGTCAAGAAAAAGCAATTGCTAACATGCCTGATCCTGTATGTGCTCCTATTACAGGACCGACATGAGTGAGGATAACTTCTGTATTTGGATATTGCTCTTGTATCGCTTCTCTGAATATTTGGGCATCTTTCAGGCAATTTCCGTGTCCAATGACAACAACTCCATCAGTACATTCCTTGCGTCTGGTATGATAATAGTTTAATAAAGCGTTGATTGATTTTTTTCTCCCGCGTATTTTGCTGATTACTTGCAAACAACCGTTTCCGTTTATTTCTAAGATCGGTTTAATCTGAAGGGCCGTGCCTACAAAAGCAGTAGTCGGTGAGATACGACCTCCTCGTTTCAGTGTGTTTAAATCGTCTACCACAAACCAACAACAGGTTTTCTTGCGCTGTGCTTTTACCCAGGTCGCAAGATCTCGCAGGGGAATTCCCTCTGCTTTTTTTCTGGAAGCTTCATATACCAGATACCCTTCCATCACAGAAGCAGCCAGTGTGTCGACACAAACGATTTGCCTTTCTGGATATTGCTCCCTTAATTCGCCGGCAGTTAAGCACGCGTTTTGAAATGTTCCGGACATACCAGAAGAGAACCCCAAATATAAAATGTCTTTTTCCTGCGACAAATACTTTCCAAATACCCTGTTAAATTCACAGGGGGAAATCTGTGACGTACTGGTTTCTGCTCCTGCTTGTTGTGCCTTATAGAAATCATGGATGCCGATTGTACCATTGGGCCCATAAAAATAGGTAAGCTCGTTGAGACGTACTTCCATTGGAATTACTTCTACGTCCCATAGATTCCAGTCCATATCGGCCGTAGCATCCGTAATAATCTGATAAGACATATCATCAACCCCTTTCACTCCCCACACTGTGAAAAGCCCGCACTGGAAGTGCCATTATGCCAAAGCTGTTCCGCTGCAGGTGTCCAACGCTCAGCATAACCGATTGTCCGAGCACATAATTCCTCCGCGCTTTCTGGCATTTGTGGATCCGTTGAGTGTGCTCCTGTCCTTTTCACTATTTCAGGAAGAAGCTCGGGGTTTTCCAGCATCGGACAGGGACGCAGCATGTTCTCATTGAATGGCTGACAATCATGGTAGGCCATGAAAATAGGGGATTGCAAAGCTTCCAGCAAGGTGCAGTCATGAATATTGGCATTGGAGTAATGGATAAATACGCAGGGATCAACATCTCCCGCAGCATTGATATGAAGATAGCGCCGCCCGCCCGCAATGCAACCGCCTACATATTGCGCGTCATTTTGAAAATCCATAACAAAGATGGGCTTTGTTTTACGGAATTCCCGGATACGCTTACATAATTCTATACGCTGCTCAGGGTTCACCATCAGTTCAGGAACGGCACCCTTTCCTACCGGCATATAATGAAAGAACCATGCAAAAAGAGCACCCATATCTATGATTTTGTCATAGAATTCTTCACTGGTAACATCATTCCAGTTGACACTGGTATAGCAAACGGAAATTCCAAACGGCAGCTTGTGATCTTTCAGCAGCTTCATGGCGCTCATTACTTGGGAATAAACTCCGCATCCGCGGCGGCTGTCATTTGCCTCCTCAAATCCTTCCAGGCTCATTGAGGGTATAAAATTTTTCACTCTCAGCAGTTCCTTGCAGAAGTCCTCGTCAATCAGCGTCGAGTTTGTAAAGCACAAAAACATACAGTCAGAGTGTTTTTCACACAAGCGCATTAAATCCTTTTTCCGGACCAAAGGCTCGCCGCCGGTATAGATATAGAGGTATGTACCCAACGCCTTACCCTGCTCAATAATTGAATCTATGTCCTCAAAAGAAAGATTGAGTTTATGCCCATATTCGGCTGCCCAGCATCCAGTGCATTTCAGATTGCATGCGGAAGTAGGGTCCAGCAGGATAGCCCAGGGAATATTGCAGCCATATTTTTCACGGTTTCTCTCCTGTTCCGGCCACCCGAAAAAGTTCTCATTCAGAATAAAATTGCGAAAAAAAGTAATTCTCGCACCGGCATCCAGCTCATACATTTTCATAATCAGCTGATACCAATTGTCTTTTTTTTCAATTGCCGACATGACAGCCTTACGCTGCCCGGCAAATTCCTCTTTCGGAAGGAAACGATCCACCAGCCCTGCAAGTTTAGGGATGTTAGTTTCCGGATCTTTTTCCAAATATTTTATCGCTTGATCAAAACCAAATGCCTTTGCCTTACCACTGAAATTCATCTTAATTTCTCCTTTTCAAAATGTACTTTCACATTCTCGCCATGTTAAATTCCACTTAATTGTGTCGGTATGGAATGTGCCAAATAGGCTTGCAGTTCCTTCCAGCACGACTTTGCAACCTGCAACCCGTGTTGATAATACGCTTCCAGAACGTCAGGGTCTGTTTCAAACCTCTTGATTTCTGGCAGCTTTGGTCGTATAACAAATACTTTTCCATCTTCTTGAAGACAATCTAATAATGCAAGTTTGCTTTTATACATTGCCGGCCGTTTTAATATCGCTTCAACTAACTGCGGAAAATCCTTATAAAACGTCTGATACAACATACGTTGGTAGGAATTCATTTCCGGGGCATTTCCGCGATTACGGGTTAAAATAACCACGTTTTTTAAAAAGCCCTGTGTAATTGCGCGTTCAATGGGTATAGAGTCTGTTAACCCCCCATCCAGGTATTTTTGCTTATCCAGTTCCACCATTTTGGAAAACAGCGGTACACTGGCGGAGGCTTTGCCCAAAGTGCCAAGCCGATGTTCGTCATTGTTTTCAAAAAGATATTCCGCCTTTCCGGTAGAGCAATTTGTAACTACAAATTCCGTTTGAATGCCGGAATTGAAAAATGCCCCAAAATTAAAAGGAAGCTGATTGTAAGGATACTCATAAAAAATGCGATCCAAATTAACTATGGTTTTGGAATGTATCAGTTGCTTTACACCAAAATACTGATTTTTAGCCTCTCTTTGAATCATGCAGTTTTTTGTATATCCAATCTGCTGCGCCGCATATCCCAGCAAGTTGCAGGCTCCTGCAGATACCCCAACTACATAGGGGAATTTAAGCCCTTGTTCCATAAAATAATCTAGGACCCCAGCCGTAAATATACCTCGGAATGCTCCGCCCTCTAAGACTAAGCCCACTTCGTTTGTCTTTACCCCATCCCTTGTCATTTTAATTCCACCATCAGTCTGATTTGGTTTTTGGCGCTGGTATTCCTATACAGAAAACCGGCACATATTTCTTTTTTCAAAACGAATCTCTCCTTTCTGATTTAAAATGCATCTGATCACAGCTATTTATTAAACACATTTCCTCCTCGTGTGAAAGAATCTCCGCCAAAACGACGGCGGCGGCCCTCATAAGCCAGGAGTGCTTGGTTAAAACAATCCTCATCAAAATCAGGAAAAAGTACGTCGGTAAAATACAGTTCTGAATAAGCAAGCTGCCACAACATAAAATTGCTGATACGGACTTCTCCGCTTGTGCGGACCATCAAATCTACCGGCGGAAAATCAGTATATAGGTACCGTGAAAATGTCTTTTCATCGACATCTTGTATACATAAATCCTGATTTTTTATTTCAACAGCAATTGCTTTGCAGGCATCGATAATTTCTGCTTTCCCGCCGTAGTTAAGACAGAAATTAACGGTCGTTCCTGTGCAATCCTGTGTTTCAGAGGATAAATAATTCATGGCATCTATTACTGTGGGAATAAGTCCAGTTCTTCTGCCGGAAAAAACAACCTTTATATTCTTTTTTTTTATTTTCGTAGCCATTTCAAAAAAAATATTGCAAAAGAGCTCCATTAGATAATCAACTTCTTTCGTATCTCTTTTAAAATTCTCAGTTGAAAATACAAAGAGGCTGATATACGGAATATCTATTCTTGCTGCATAGTCAATTACTTTTTCCAAACGTTCAAATCCATGCTTATGTCCCATAAATCCGGGCAGGCTATGTATTCTCGCCCATCGCCGGTTGCCGTCTACAATAATTGCCAAATGGTTTGGTATACTAATCTGATCCATCTTTTTTAAATCACCTCATTCTATATATTTATACTGAATCTCATCTTCAATACTGATACCAGAAGAGCCGTCTGACCTTTCTGAAGTCTTTGCAGAGTTATTTTTGGCTTTTTCTTTGATCTGCAACCGTTTCAGAATTTCCTCATAGGCGGGGATATGTATGTTAGGAAATGCCCGAAAAAAGCGCAACTCATTTGGTTTGAATTTTACACTTATATTTTGCACTCTGATAAAAATCCCCTGTCCTTTTTCAACAACAGATGAAATAGGTGTATCCCAAAACCGGTCTGTGAGCTTCGAAAACGTTCCGTCTGCTTTATTGTAAATTGCATTATGGAGCATACTCAGATGCGCATTAAGTCCTTTCCAGCTTCCAATTGTAAGGACCATATCAGTTCCTATAACAATCAAAAAAGCAATCGCTAATCCATTTAACAACCTTTCGTTTAATAGAACCGTAAGCTGAATAAATGCTGGTTGTATGAAAAACCGGATAACTACAACCCCACCGCCGAAAATAATACCTCCATAAAGGCAAATCCGCCCGTGCAGATGAAAAGGTAATTCGCTATAATCCCACCATCTTGCATGAAAAGTTTTCTCCATACTAAAAGATGTAACGTATTCTATAGCACAGCATAATAGTGCCGCAATCGCAAACACCGCAAAAGCATTGTTATTATTACTTAATACAAGCCAGCATAAAATTGCGCCGGTTCCATAAATCGGGCAATATGGCCCAAGTAAAAATCCACGGTTTATAAATCGATGCTCTCCAAAAATCGAGCAAAAAAGAGATTCATAAAGCCAACCTAAAAAACTATAGAAAAAGAAACAAAGAACTAGTTCACTTAAAGTCATACTGATATGCTCCTCTCCCTTTTTTAAGATCCATATCATTCATTCGCAGTGTTTCTTTCAACGCACAGAATGTATCTGCGGCACATACAATCCAGCTTTCCAGATAATATGGTGGTATAGGTGTCAACGGGAACATATGCCGGAGAATAATGTTTTTCTCTCTTGGTGTCAATTGAAAATCCTCACATGCATTCTGCAAGGCTTTTTGAGGATGTGAAAAAGCATGCAGCCGATGTTCCTTACTTCTATCATGCCAGTCATATAAAAAGTAATCATGAAGCAAAGCTCCTCTGATCAGTGAGGCATAGTCCACATTAAAACGGAGTTTATATGCAAGCCAGCAACTCATGCGCGCTACGGAAATACTGTGCTCATAGATACTGATACTTCCATGCTGCCTAAATTCAGCCGTTTGAGGAAAACGCGAATTTTCACACAACTGTTTGACCGCAATTACAATAAGTGATTCATATTCTTTTAAGTCCATATATTACAAAATCCTCCTCCTTTTAATCCTCATGTGTTGATTTTTCCGTATATGTGTAGTATGCTTACCTGAACACAAATAATCAATTGCCAGTGTATCGACTGTTGTGGAATATTACACATTATAAATGAAAGCGGGGTTTTATATGGCTCAGGATAGAAGAATTACAAAGACAAAAACGGCGATTCGAGAAGCTTATTTCTCCATACTTAAAGAAAATAGCTCCGCCAAAATAACTGTTACAGAGATTGCAAATCGGGCTAATATTGATCGAAAAACCTTTTACCTCCACTACGATTCTCCGGAGGCACTCATGGAAGAATTTTATAAGAATCTTGTCAATGATTTTCTTTTAATACTTGAAAAGAACGACTTTTTTGATCGATCCTTTGATGTTTTGGCTTTATTTCAGTCTCTCAATGTGCTGATTCAACGTGATATTGAGCTTTATCGGCATATAGCAAATATGCCATCCTACGCTTTTTTCTGGGAAGAAATCAAGGATGTTGTAAAAAGTGTAGCAATCGAAACAATGTCTGGCGGCGTGGATATGTCAAAGGATGAACTTTCGTTATATGCAGAATTTTATGTTGCAGGCCTAATAGCAGCTTGTTTAAAATGGCTAAGAAATGAAGTGAACCTTACAGAAACAGAGGTTGTCAATATTTTGAGTACAGCCACATACTATGGGTTTCAAAAATTACTTCCGCAAAAATGACAGATATTTTTCAGCCATAAATATTCGTAGAAGTTTTTCGCAAGTATACTATATTTTCCACTATTTATATTACTTCACATGAGTAGTTCAAGGGGCCGCAAAATGGTTTGCGCTATTATTTTTTCTATCGCATAAGGATAAGTTGATAGTTTTCTGTTTCTGACATTCCCGCCCCAGCTTGACAAACCTCCCCAAACCTGTTACCATAAATTCACGGCAAAGATGGTCGTACCAAAAGAAGATAAACGAATAGAAGCAAAGCCTGATGAAATCGACGCCTGCCGTGTCGGTCTTATCAGGCTTTTTATATTTTACAAAAAGGAGGTGCGAGCATGGCTTTTCACTTTTGGAGCGAAGCGACACCCTGCCGCTTGCGGCAGGGCAAACTATATTGACAAACTGTTAAAGTTTGCGATATAGGCAGGAATAGGCGAGTAGCACACTCGCCGGAAAACGGCTTGCAGGCAAAGCCTGCAACGGAAATCCGAGGGAACCTGTGGAATGTCTTTGGACTGTCGGTTTAACAACCGGAAAAGAGGTGTGAAATGAAACCCTATACCACCGTTCAACTCAACGTGAAGGTAACGGATACCACCGCTGACCAAATCAAGCGGCTGGCTGCCTTTAACCAAATCACTGTTGCCGAACAGCTCCGCCGCTTTTTTATTGAGGAGGGGCTGTCCGTCAACAGCAATGCCCAGCACATTGACCTGATTGCCAGCATCATCCGGCAGGAATTGATGGCCATTTATCACCCTGCTGACATTCAGCGTTTGGTGGCCGGACAGCTGGAGGAAACACTCAAAAAGTTTGAGAACACCCAGCGCAAAAGCGGCAAGACCTCCGCTGCCGGATACTTCCTGCTGCTGAAGGTTTTGATGTACCTGACCGGCAATCTCAACGCAGAGGACTTCGCTCAAATGGCGGAACAGGCAGGACAGATGGGCGTGGCATTTATGAAGCAGAGCAACAGCACAATCAACGATATTTTGCAGGACGGCGAATACGCCTGCGGCACAGCAAGCAGTAATCTGTAAATCCTGAAATCAAAAGAAGCGCCTGAACAGGCTTAAAATTATATATTTGACTATCATTTTCAAGAAGGGAGAGCGTATATGAAAGGCCTTGGTCAGTCGAACAACACGATTGCCGAAGGCGACAAAGAGAAGCGAAAAATTGAGATCGGCGGGGCGATTTACCTTGTGACCGCATACTACAAGGAGCAGAGCGAAATGCCTGTTGCGGACAAGGTAGCCCGTTTAATTGAAAAAGAGATAGAAACGGCATAGAGAGTCAATTTTGTCTGGACGCGCAGAGCGATTCCGGGTAAAATGGATTCATACAATTTATTCGGAATCGTTTTGGCTGTAAGGAAGAAGGGAGTAAAACATTGTTACAGCAAAACGAGAAAATCACGGCTCTCTACTGCCGTTTAAGTCAGGAGGATGAGCTTGCGGGTGAGTCCGGCAGTACCCAGCATCAAAAGCAAATATTAAGGGAATACGCAGAAAAAAATGGTTTTCCCAACCCGAAGATATGGGCGGATGATGGATATTCCGGGGTCAGCTTTGACCGCCCCGGCTACAACGAAATGATGGCCGCGGTGGAAGCCGGGAATGTATCCACCATCATCGTCAAGGATCATTCAAGGCTTGGCAGAAACCGCCTTGTCATGGGCTATCTCATTGAGGAGAAGTTCCCTGACTATGAGGTGCGGTACATTGCCATCAATGACGCTGTGGATACCGATAAGGGCGTGGACGAAAGCCTCGCAATCCGTGACCTATTCAACGAGTGGCACGCCCGGGACACCAGCAAGAAAATCAAGGCGGTGAAAATGGCGGCGGCAAAGCGTGGGGAGCGCATTGGCTCCAAGCCACCCTATGGGTACAAAAAAGAACCCAATAACCCGAAACGGATTGTTCCCAATGAGGACACTGCCCCCATCGTCCGCCGTATCTTTGCACTGTGTGCCGGTGGGCTTGGCCCCAGCAAAATTGCACGGATTCTGCGGGAGGAACAGGTCATTACGCCTACGGTTTATAATTACCTCACCTATGGCACAAACCATGTGTTTCTCAAGACAGATAAGCCCCATGCATGGAGTCATAAAACGATCAGCGGTATCTTGGAGCACGAGGAATACATCGGGACAACGGTAAACTGCCGTTCCTATATGCCCTCTTTCAAGAGTAAAAAGTCCAAGGACAACCCTCCCGAAAAGTGGCTGCGGTTTGAGAATACACACGAACCGCTGATTGACAAGGAAACATGGGATATTGTGCAGAAAGTACGGCAGGGCAAGCGCAGGCCCAACAAGATGGGCGAACAGGATGTGCTTTCTGGCTTGGTGGAATGTGCAGATTGCGGGACGAAGCACTACCTTTGCCGTTGTGGAAGCTGGAATGAGGAACAGTATACCTATACCTGCGGAAAATACCACACGCACAAGGACCAGTGTACTCCCCATACCATCAAAGTCATGGCACTGTACCAGATTGTGCTTGCAGAAATCCAGCGGGTAACAGCCGAAGCCAGAGAGCATACGGAAGAGTTTCTGCAAAGGGCAATGGATAAGCACCAAAGCCAGCTAAAGCGGGAGATTTTCTCTAAGGCACGGGAATTGGAAAAGGCCCAGAAGCGCCTTGCGGATTTGGATAAGCTTTTCCGTAAAGCCTTTGAGCAGTTGGCATTGGAAAATCTGTCTGAAGCGCAATTTAAGACGTTGACCGGAAGCTATGAAATCGAAAAACAGGAATTGCTTACCCTATCAGGCAAGATGAATCAGCAAATCAACACTGGTAAAGATACTATGCTGAATGCCGACCGTTTCATAGCTGTTGTGGACAGGTACACCGATATTCAGAAGCTGACGCCCGAAATCGTGCGGGAGTTTATCGACAAGATTGTGGTACATGAGCGTTCCGAACCGCACAAGAAGAAAAACTACACCCAGCAAGTTGATGTCTATTTCAACTTTGTCGGCAGAGTTTAGAAAAAGAGAAAGCCGTAGGACTTAAAATCCTACGGCAAATCTCCAAAATTGAAAACATCCTTATTGAACCGGAGCTTAAGCTTGCAGCCCTTTTTCTTGCTGTGATGCAGGCAGTATTTACAGTCGCAGTCCTCCACGCTCCAATACTCGAATTTGTTGTAAATGCGTGTGTTATTTTTCATGGGCAAAGCTTCCCTTGTCGTAGAAATAGAAAAAGGGGGTGCCCCGCCGCATTGAAGCAGCCGGGCATCCCCTTAGACAAATATTATTCTGAAGCAGAGTTTTTGTTCAAATCCAAAAACTTGTTATTAAATATCCCGTAGAAACAAAAACACCACTTAGAAGCCTGTCCAGCTTCATAAGTGGCATTTTCGCGTGATTATAGGGATAAAATTTGTATTTTAGTTTTGGAAAACCCCAGTGTTTATGCGGATTGTAGCCGTTGTGCATATATCAGCGGCGCAACCGGACCTATTGGCCCAACCGGACCCACAGGTGATATTGGGCCTATTGGTGCCACCGGACCTACCGGCGATACCGGACCTATTGGCCCAACCGGACCCACAGGTGATACTGGGCCTATCGGCGACACCGGACCCACAGGTGATACTGGACCTATTGGCCCAACTGGACCCACCGGTGATACCGGACCTATCGGCGCCACCGGACCTACCGGCGACACCGGACCTATTGGCCCAACCGGAGCGTTTATATTAGGAAAACAAACTGCCTGTAAAATTGCGGTTCTTCTAAACCGCATTTGAATGGGTATTGAGCTTGATGTATTCCGTTACTCTGCGGTACTCATTGGCAAATTTCAAGCTAACGCTGATACTGCCGTTTTCATATACCTTGATGTGGTCTACAAGCTCAATTAAAACCTCTCTTGTCAGCTTGTCGATATTTTCATACTTCCGAAAGGTTGCTAAAAATGGGTTTTCCGTATCAATGCCATTTTCAAGCTCTGCCTTTTCTTCGTTTAGGTTCCTTATAACCTCGTTAATGGATTCCATTTGCCGCTCGTAATCTTCCTGCATATGGCGGTAATCCTTATGGCTTATCTCTCCGTCTTTCCAATCTTGGTAAATGCTTTGTTTGTAGCGCATAATCTTGGAAAGCTCTTTTTCCTTTGCCGCTATCAGGTCGTTCAGCCGTATAGACTGGCTTTTCTGCAATGGAGCGGTGTTAATCCTTGAAACAATCTCGGAAAACTCTGCCGCAAGGAAAACCATTTTTTCAATGACATGAAATACACCTTGTTCCAGATGATTGTGTCTGATAGTATGCTTGGTGCAAGCCGTTTTCGATTGGTCTTTATAGGTGCGGCAATAGTAATATACATTTCCCCCGACCTTGCTTCGTGTCATGGCCTTGCCGCAATCGGCGCATTTCAGAAAGCCGCTGAACAGATATAGTCCCTTTTGCTGTGGTGCGGTGCGGGTGTCCTTTTTTGAAAGCTCCTGCACCTTGTTGAAATCCTCACGGCTGATAATCGCTTCGTGCGTATTCTCAACAATGAACCATTCATCTTCCGGGACGGTTTCCTGCACATGGATTTTATAGCTCTTAATGCGGTAACGGCCCTGTACCATATCCCCAACATAAATGCGGTTTTTCAGAATGTTGTTGATACTCACGGCGCACCATAGAGGATTGCCGCCCTCGGCGTTGGGGTTTTTGTATTTCATGCCCTTGCTTTTCTTGTAAGCCGCCGGGCATAAAATGCCGCTGTCATTCAGCTTTCGTACAATCGCATTTTTGCTCATACCCTCTAAAAACCAAGCAAAGATACTTTTTACATGCTCTGCGGCTTCCTCGTCTATGATAAGGGCGTTTTTGTCGTCCGGGTCTTTCTGGTAGCCATAAGCCGCAAAGGAACCGATATGCAAGCCTTTTTCCCGCTTCTTGTCAAAGGTTCTGCGAACGCTTTCAGATGTACCCCTTGCGTGTTCTTCGTTCAAAACGCCTTGAACGGGTACAGCAATATTTTGGGCGTTCTGCGGGTCTTTGTAAGTATCAATGGGTTGTTGGTATAAAGAGATAAACCGCACATTGTTTCGTGGAAACCAGTCCCCAAGATAATAACTTTGGTCGCCGTTGTTGCGGAAACTCCGGGCAAGGTTCTTGACGATAACACAGTTGATTTTCCCTTTTTGTATATCGGAAAGTAACCTTTGGAAGTTTTCACGTTCTTCGTCCGTTGTGCCGCTTACGCCATCATCAACATATTCGTCAACATAAACGTATTCGTCACCATCTTCCTGCTGTTCAAGAAAATCCGTCAGGATAAGCCTTTGATTGGTAATGCTTTCCGATTCGTCTTTTCCTCGTTTGTCCTCCCGTGATAAGCGGATATAGAACGCTACTAACCATACCTTGCTTTTGGGTAATGCTTTGACAATATTCTGCCTGTTGGCCGCTCGTGCCATGTGTCCTCCTTCCTCACATTACACCTATATTATACCATTTTGGCGTAATGCGAACAATGTTGTCGAGGGCACAAAGCCGCATTATAAGCCGCTTTTCTTGCGTATAAGAAAGTTGGTAAGTACCTCTTGAATCGGCGGCGCATTGTCGTCAAATTCAAGTTTAATTCCCATTTCCCCATATCGAAAGCAAAAGGGGTTTTTCAGTTCTTTCAAAACATAATCCATCCGTTTTTCTTTGGGGAGAGAGTTATCCAGCTTCAATGTGCTTATGTCAGCCAGCTTTCCCACATCTACCGTGTTCATATTTACGCTCATAAAATCATCTATCATTTCCAGCGTAAGCATATCTCATGCACCTCCTTATTCTGCATGATTCAATATATGCGTTTCCTTGTTTGTCCTATGAGGAAACACAAAACGCCACCACTTTTACGGTCAAAGTGATGGCGTTTAATCTTTCCTCACACTTCGGGCCAAGTTGGCCCGAAGTTAAAATCTCCATTCATCAATCGGGAATATGCCGCACCGTTATGGATTGGCCTGTCATAAGACAGAAAGGAACGGTGCGGCACTCCCTTTATATAAAAACGCTGGCCCGGACGGTTGTGGCACAACCTCACTGGAATTTCACCACTCCCCATGCTGATGGCGAGCCGCACAATGCTTTGAGGGCGTTCAATGCGGGTTTATCATTATACCAATCAAAAGATTATCGCCGGGCGGCTTGCCATATCCCCCCTGCCACAGTCAGTATAAATCGCTCACGCTCCGTTAGGTCTTTCCCCCCTTTCATACGGGCGGTCTTGGCGTACTCTGCGGCTTGGCTCCCTCTTGATTGAACGTATCCGGGCCAACGGTATTCAGTTGTCAAAGAGCAGAAAGGGAAGAAGTATGTCCCTCTACTTATTAGGACTGGGAAATGCGTTTTGCCGACCCGAACCATACATAAATTTGCATAGAAAAACGCCCCACAGTTTAATACTGCAAGGCGTTTTCTGTCGCTTCGGCTTATTCAATTTCTGGCGGTAGATTGCGGAATAAATCACTATCATAAAAGTCTATAATGCACATATCTAATCCGTCACACAGCTTCTTTACCGTAACGGCGCTTACATCTCTGCGTTTTGGCTCTAGCATACTGTATACGGTGGAGGGCGTTACTCCTGCCAACCGGGCCAGCTCGGTAAATGATATGTTGCGTTCTTTGCATAACTGCCGAAAGCGTTCTGCAATAGCGTCTTTGATTTTTATGCCCTCACCACCTTTCCAAAGGTATGTGACAAGCATATCAATCCATACGCTCGAACGTATACGCACTTGCGTATTTATGGTTTTTTTGTTACACTGATTTTGCAAGGAGAACGGCCCTGCTAAAGCAAGGCCGCCCCCGGTAAGTATTTGCTATTCAGCAAGGAGCTTGCAAAGCTGATTTAGGGCACGTTTAATCGAGCGGCCTATGGCGGCTTGATTTACGCCCTCAATTTCCGCAATCTGGCGGTGGGTCAGGTTGTCAATGAAATTCAACGTCAACCGTCTACGCTGAATATCGGAAAGCTGATTGATAGCGGTATGAAGCCGCTGATAGCTTTCCATTCTAATCACGAGATCGGCAATATCTTCTTGTGGGTTCCTCATAGCCGTGTCGGTCAAACCGTCTATAAAATCCACATAATCGAGGTGTCGCCTGTCTTGCCGCCTTTGGGATCGGATTTGTCGGTCGGACTGCTCCAACAGTTCTTTGACCGAAGTTGAAACCTCAACACAAATCTCGTTCCCATTGGTGGTTTTATATTTTATCGTTACTAATGGCTTGTTCATTATTTTTTCCTCCATTCATCACGTTTTGGGT
This sequence comes from Lachnospiraceae bacterium 54-53, assembly GCA_041223105.1. Classification (GTDB taxonomy): domain Bacteria; phylum Bacillota; class Clostridia; order Lachnospirales; family Lachnospiraceae; genus Lacrimispora. The sequence goes on along the minus strand of JBCLPO010000029.1, from coordinate 23,325 downwards.
CTGCGGGTGATGAATGGAGAGGGCGGGGAACGGCAACCGGGGCCGCTATGCTTTAGCGGCCCTGTCCGGACTTCGGGCCAAGTTGGCCCGAAGTGATAGCATAGTAGTTTGTCTGTTGGTTCACATTAGGCCGCTATCCTTGTTTAGCGGCCTGTTGCACTTAAATACATTGACATAATAAAACATGGCAACATCCTCCTTAATGCCGCCATGTTCCATTAAAAGGGCGCAATAAACCAAGCCCTCTAAATATAGAGAACGGCGGCCTGTAAGCCGCCGTTCTGGTAAAAGTTAATTGATAAGACTGCCAATTAAGCGGCCTTGTTATTGTTGTTCAGATGACACATCCCTAAAATCATACCTTAACAAAAGACGAGATTTCAATTAAATTTCCATCCGGGTCAGCAACATAACTTGTCCGTTGGCCCCATGGTTCATCTGTTGGCGGGAATACTGGCGTTGCACCAGCTTTCACGACTTTTGCATATTCAGCATCGACTTCCATAAAATTGGCAACATCAAAAGCTAACTCGACCGTACCGTTTAGTCCATTTGGATAGGTATAGCTTCTTGATGTCATGTTTTCAAAGTTTTTTCTACTGAACATGATTAACCGGGCGTTGTCAGAATACAATTCCGCATTTGCATCCCCGGCCCAATCTGTTTTCATACCCATTACATCCCGATAAAAAGAAACCATTTTTTCCATATCATTGACAAATAGGCCGATTGCATTTAATTTAAGCATTTTTATCGTTCCTTTCTTTTCGCTTTAGGGGCAGGTAAGGCTTTACAAGTCGCAACTGCCAACCTGCAAAGAAACTCTTTGTCCTCAAGTTCCGCAATTAAGAAACTCGGCTTTGCACCCTCATAGGGAGGAGCCATTTCTGGATTTTGTAACACCTCTCTACCTTCATCAGTAACTTTGATAAAAAGCTGGTTGTCACAGACAGAGGCAAAAAACTTGCCATTGCAGTAAAGTCCGTATTCCCCAAACATTTTTTTGTAGGTAATTGTACCAGCACCACTCAGCTGCTCTGCAACATATCTTGTAAACTCTTCACTTGAAGCCATTTTTGTTCCTCCCTCTAAATACAATATAACAGCACGAACCAGACAACAGTATGTCCTGTTACTCATACAAGCTCAAAATATTTTTTGCACTTTTCTTGATTGTCTCCCTTAATTCGGGAGGGTCTATTACTGTAATACAATCGCCGAAACTCAAAATCCACTGTACCAAATATTCCGGATTGGAAAAAGACCGCCTAAACAGTAGCTTGCCGGATTCGGAAATGGTGAAGCATTCCGGCCCATATTCTTCTATCAATCGGTATTTTGCTTTTACTTGAAACAGAGCCATCAATCTAATTTCTTCTGATTGAAAATACTGTTCAAGATCCATTTTTCCCTCTGGAATATCTCGTGGAACATAGGTCATTTTGGTTCTTTCTAATTTCCACAAACGATTTAATTTGAAAAGTCGGTATTCTTGTTTCGTAAGGCAGTAGCCATATACATACCATGCGGCCCATTTGAAAGCAATCAGATACGGCTCTATTGTGCGTTCGCTTTCGCCTTTATCGGAATAGTAAAGAAAGGACACCTGTTCCCGGTTAAGAATTGCCTGTTTGATCTTTTCTATTTTGTCTGTCAGACTATCTTGATACCATGAAGCCAAATCAATTAAAATCATATCATGTTCAGCTATAATAGCGTTTTTTCCATTGGAGAATTTTTCGATAAGGGTTTGTCCATATGCGGTTTTTGAAACGCTGTCGATACTCTTAATCCCTGTCAATATCGCTTGCAATTCCTCTTTCGTTAAAATGGTTTTATCAAGCTTATATCCATCTGCAACAGTCAGTCCGCCACCATATCCCTGCATGGAAATAATAGGGATACCCGCTTGGCATATGCTATCAATATCACGCTGAATCGTTCTGCTTGAAACTTCAAATCGCTCTGATAATTGGGGAATTGTCACCTTTTCTTTCTGCAAGAGAATGGTTACAATTCCGATTAAGCGGTCAATTTTCATATACTCACCTCTGTGTCATTATATCATAAAAACACGACACAAGTATGTCTTGTTTCTCTTTTTGCCTGTTTTCTGCTTTCCGCTAAACGGCAAGCAGGGCAACTGTGGCCACAGTTGCACGTTTTGAGGATTTTCCCTTACGGGAAATCCTCAAAACTGCTTGTTGGGGAGTGCCTTCCCCAAACCCTGCGACTTCGGGCCAACTTGGCCCGAAGTCGGTGCGTTGCACCTGATGTTGCGTCATGTCGCTATCGCTCCATTTCCTTATTTTTCTGCCCGTCCGTCAAGCCGAGCAGATGGTCTATATTGCTTTTCACCGTTACAATTTCCTGCATATCCTTTTTGGCTTCCCGGTACTCCCGGTAAGCCTTTTTCTTATCAGAAGCCAATCGCTGATAGTCCGCTTTGAGCGTACCCATTTTGGGGAGCTTTGCACCGTTCAGAAGCCTATCCATTGTAGCCCTTGCCGCCCGGTAGACGGCAATATCCGCTTCATGCTCCGCAAGGTATTTCCTGCTGTACTTAGCCGCTTTGTACCCCTCAAACACGGGCCGGGTCTTGGCATAATCCACCACCGCCGTTTTCAATTCCGTGTTGGTACGCATGGCGGTTTCCGTGGATTTTATGCTGTTGGAAAGCGTATGGAAACGGTCTGCCGCCTGTGTAGCTTTTTGCTCCAAATCGGCATAATCCATCAAGCCGTTTTCCTGCAAATACTGCAACGCCGCCGCCATCTGCTTTAGATTATATATCTTGGCCCACTGTTCATAAGCGGGGCCTTTCCCGGCTTTCATACGGGACTGAATATCCACAATCAGATTGACCTTGCGCCGTTCCACAGGAGCAGCCCGGCCCTCAATCACCGCCTGTATATCGTCCAAGCCGTAGCCCTTGCCAAGCGTAGAAGCCCGAAGCTGTGTAAAGCGTTCCTGCCCCTGCGCCCGAAAGCTAATCCCGCCGCCCCGCCTATGCTTCACTTCAAATCCAGCCAACCCCATAGCCTGTAAAAAGCTGTCCATATCGGGCGGTTTTTCAGCAAGGCAACTATCAATCTGCGCCTTTAGGCGTTCCTGAAAGGTAGGCGGCTTGTTGCCGCCGAGCCATTGCCCGTAATGCCTGTATTTGCCCTTGCTTTTCAGCTTGGGATTGGCGATATAGGAAAGGCCGTTTTCAAGGCAGATACGGTCAGAGAGCCGCCGCACCGCACGAGCGGAGCCGAGAAAATCCCGAAACTTTCTTGTGCAATCGAGGGTAGTAGAATTGTAGTAGATATGCACATGAGGGTGGGGACGGTCAACATGGGAAACCACGAAAAAAGCGTGTTTTCCTTTCGTCCAGCGCATGGCGAAATCATAGCCGATTTTTAGCGCCGTTTCGGAATCCACTTCGCCGGGAACAAAGGATTGGCGCACCTGATAGCACAAAATGTCCTCGTCTTTTTTCTGCTCCCGGCCTGTAACGGCTTTGTACTTGGCCTTGCTCAAAAGAAACTCCGCATCTGCGGTTTTCGGGTCGCACTCATAGGCAAGAACCAAATCGCCGCCCTGTGTTTTCTCCGGGTTCTGCCCGTAGTCAAAGCGGTCTTTCATAGACTGTGCTATCGTTTCGCCCTTACTGATGTGATGGGGTTTGAAATAGGTTGTTGCCATGTGCGGCCCTCCTTTCCAGTAAAAAATAACTTCGGGCCAAGTTGGCCCGAAGTTGCCCGGCGCTTATTCAAATTCAATTAGTCCATAATATAGAACCGGAGCCGGTTGCTTATGCCGTTTACACCATCAATCAGCCATTCTGCAATAGCCTGTATTCCAAAGGGGGAAAGCAGGAAAGCGAATACCATTACCCATATGCAGTTGTTCAGCATACATCCTGTAATAAACATGGCAATCGCAAGTAAGCCTAAAATGCCTGATATAACGGTAAGAATAGTTGAAGCAAAGCAAAAGAGAAAGCGTATTATTGCGCTAAACAGGGTCAGCACAATCATAAATGGTATAGCAATAATTTTGCCTATTATTTTCATAATACAAAGCCCCTTTCTTAAAAACATAAGTTAGATTGTTTATCCTACCTATATTTTACCATGCAGGAAAGAGGACAACAATGTTGTCGAGGTCGCACCGATCTTGTCCTGTGACTTCGGGCCAACTTGGCCCGAAGTGGGATATACGAAAAGCCGCAATCACCCTGTAAGTGGTAATTGCGGCTCATTTATTTTTCTCCAGAATTACTGTTTTCCGCCGGGATAAATTCCAGCAGGTCGCCTATCTCACAATCAAGCACCGTGCATATCCGGGCCAGAACATCAATGTCCAGTCTGCTTATCTTGTTATTGCAGTAGTTGTTAATTTGAGAACGCTGCATTTCTGCTCTGTGGCTTAATTTGTTTTTGCTGATACCCTCTTTTTTAATCAGTTCGTCCAATTTTATTTTGATAGTTCCGTATTCCATCGGAAGCCCTCCCTATGTAATAATCCATATCATTGACATATATAGTATGCACTTAGTAGAATTAGGATATAAGTTCTAATATGTCTTGTTAGACTTATTACACAGTCAAACAAAAGGAGAGAAGCAAAAATGGATACTGCAAAAGCAAAAAAGGCACTGAAAAAACTTGCCAAACAAAAGGGCATAAGTGTGGAGGTTGTGCGCCACGAAATTGAAATTGCCATCACGGAGGGAATGAAAAGCCCTGAACCGCAGGCACAGGTATTTTGGAGTTCTATTCCCCACAAAGGGGAGCGGCCTACCCCGGAGGAGGTCATTACATACATTGCGGGTATGGTCGAGGATTAGAGCTTGCACATAAAAGAACAGAGGGAGCGGGGGCAGATTGCCACCGCTCCCGTTCTTTATATAGCTATAACCGCCGCAAGTTGTTCCAGAATATCGGAAACCCGGCCCCATAGCTCGGCGTAATCTTTTTGCAGGGCTGTAATCTCGGACGGATAAACGCCGTAGGTATTGGCATGAATAGCAACCTGATTCAAATTGTTGGCACATCTGCGTTGCAGAGAAACAAGCTCCCGGACAGGTGAGAGGTCAACATTCAGCACATATCCATTGAGCGCCATTTTGCGGATATATGCACCTGTGTTGGCTATCCCGGCTTCTGCCATACGCTGTTTAATCGTATCAAATTCATCTGCTGTAACCATGACATGCAAATGAATATCCCGCTTGCGTTTGTATGGCGTCACCGTTCCTCCCGTTCCCGGCTTCGCCGCTTTGCCGGCGGCTCCTTTACCCGATCTTTCGGCTTTTCCTCCGGGCGGGCCTGTGAAACAGGCAGAGGGGCGTTATTGGGAATCCCATCAATCATGTTGTAATTCTGTTCCGTGGAAAGCTCCGCATTTTTCAGATAGTTTTCTTTTTCCTGCATAGAAAAATCCTCCTTTTCTAACTTCGGGCCAAGTTGGCCCGAAGTGGTTATCTGTCCTTATCCATTTTTTTGTTGGGGGCAGGGCGGGCGGCGTTGTCCTTTGCCACCTGTTCCGTACCCTCGGCAAGCCGGGCGGCGATAGATTTTCTGTCGGCCCGGTTCTGCACCTGTTCCCGCATAGGACTTTTTCTGTCGGGATTGCCGGGAGCGGCCCGAAGCTCATAATCGCCCATCTGCTTTTCTGTCAGGGGAGCGTCATACACAAGGTAGCCCCATGCTTGAAACTGCCTTTGCTCTACACTTTCCCTTTTATCAAAGTTCACAAGGTATAGGGGGCCATTCTCCGTTTTGGGGAATGTGCCAATATCCACGGGCCTTTGAGTGGAGTAATATTTGTAGGCTGATTTCTCCGATACGCCATACTCATGTTGATACCCGGCAACACGATTTTCATAATCCCTTGTAGCAGCGGCGCTATTAGTGGTATAGTGGCCCCAATAATAATCACGCTTGCCGTTTTTCTCCGTAAACTGCCATGTGGCAAAGGGCTGTACGGCCTGTGGATTTTCCCCAAGCGCAAAACCCCGGTCATTCTCAAAGAGGATTGACCGCCTAATTTCATAACCATGTACGTTGTCGCTCATTTTTACCTCCGTTTCTTAGAAAATGTTACGATTGGGCAGGTGCGGTCATAGAATAAGCCGCACCTGCCTAAAACCGGCCTTTGAAAGCCCCATAAACAGCGGCTTTTTTCAGCCCTAATCGTAACAACTATGCCTTATCTGAACGCCGCTTTTTCCTCATTCTTTCCCGGCTCCTGCGGCGGTTGCCCTCCGCTTGGCAGGCTGGCGAACAGTAGGCCCGTGTTTCGTCTGATACAAACGCCTTTCCGCAAATGGCGCAAGTGTCCATTTCGGGAGCCGCACGGCCTAACAAGGTAGCTTCGAGCTTTGGGTCATTGGGAAGAACGGCGTTTTGAAAATACTTGCAGTATGCGCCCGTCCACCATTTGTCCAGCATATAACAGCCGCCATAGTCCAGCGGCAGACAGCCGTATTCGCTGTCGTAATTGGCGCACATACCAGTGACCAGTTTTCGGATTGCCGCCCGTTCATGGCGGGTCAGCTCCTGGCTATCCATGACTTTGCCCTCCCTCCAACTTCGGGCCAACTTGGCCCGAAGTTCTGGAAAGGGTCAAATCCCGGTAGCATACGCCAATACAGGCCATGCCCCGCCAGTAAGAACAGCCATAGCAGGGAGAACCGTGCGGCGGCTTTTTCGGTAGGGCCGGGCGCATAGGCCGGGGTTTCTGTTTCATCATTCGTTCAAAGGGGTTGTCGGTGAAATTCATGCTTCACCGTCCTCACTGTCGGCCCCGGCTTCGTCCTCGTCCTCATTCCACGGCGGCCCGTCGTCCTCCTGCTCTGCATAGGGGTCATCTTCATATTCGCTGTAATCGTCCTCGGCATTATCGGCCCGTTCCTGCTTCGGGCGGTAAACCTTGAAGTAATACCCGGCTCCACCGCCAGCCAGCAACACCAGGACAACGACAATCATCATGCCGTTACCGCCTTTTTCCGGTTCGGGGGCGGGTTCCGGTGTCGGCTCCGGTGTAACAGAGGTTGCAGGTGTTGCAGGCTCGGCGGGTTCTTCCGTTTCCTCGGATTTTTCGGCAAGGGCCAGCAGGTCTTTTTCTGTTACCGCATTGAGGAAATAGACATTTTCCTGCTCCCGCTGCTTGTCGATAATCAGGTAGAACACGTTTTCACTTGGGGTCATTATGGTGTAAAACTCTTTCCCGTCCTCGTCCGTGGCGTTGTCAATGACGGTTCCCGTCCCGGCAGGTGTGAACGGATTGGGGGCGGCTACCGGCTCCGGGGCCGGGGTTTCCGTCACTTCCTCCGGGATTTCCTCACCACCGCCAGCATAGGCGGTCAAAGGAAAAGCCGCCATGCAGAGCATAGCGGCGGCAATCAGGGTCAATATACGCTTTTTAGGCTTATTCTTCATCTTTGTTTTCCTCCATTTTTTCTGTGATGGCAGGTGCTTCTAACTTCGGGCCAACTTGGCCCGAAGTGGCGCCGCCTGATTTTGCCGCTTTCAGCAGGGCCGCAAGGTCAACGAGGGAAATATCCATGCCCCGCACAGCGTCCACAATTTCCATATTCTCAAGCTCGGTTTTCTGCTTTTCCAGTTCCCGCAGCTTCGTCTGAAACTCATTGATTTTGTCCTTTGTTTTCTGTATGTCCTTGCTTACACGCTCAATTTTTGCGTTCAAGTTACCACCTCCAAATATTAGGGCAAACGCCCGAAAGAATAGTAATGAGATTGCCAGTAGTTTGTTTCGATAGAAGCATAGCCAATGGGATTTCCGCAGTGCAGCATCATTCCCCCGCCCACATAAATGCCCACATGCGATACGCCGGGAGTGTCATAGGTTCCGGTAAAGAAAATCAGATCTCCCGGCCTTGCATTGGCAGAGGACACAGGCGTACAGATGTTAAACAGCCCTTGCGCTCCAAGCCGACCCACATTCCAGCCGCTGTGATTGACTACCCACGACACGAAGCCCGAACAGTCAAAGGAAGTGGAGGGAGAGGAACCGCCCCAAACGTAAGGGTAGCCCAAATATTTCTCCGCTTCTGCAATCAGGGCCGCAAAGGCCGGGTCAGACAGAGCTTCGGGCGGTATGTCGTAATCGGTGTATTCGCCGGGGTGGGTGTAGATATTGCCCTCAAAGAGATTAGGACGGTTGCCTTTGGTCTTTTGGTAAATCAGGTAGCGTTCCGTCTGCTCCGGGTTGAGATTGGCAAGGGCAACGGCTCCCAATGACTTATTGCGCAGGCTCACATTGAGAATATAATAGTTGTAGGGAACCTCCACTTCATAGGTGTCAGAATGGGTCGTGGTTTCCCCGGTTTCGGGGTTGGTTTCCGTCCATGTGTCCGTCCGTGTTTCGGTGCGGTAGCGTACCTCCACGATTTCTGTGATGGTAAGGGTATACTGCTGTTCCATGAGATTTTGAAGCTCGACCCGAACCTTTGCTGGGGTGTAAGCGTCATATTTGGCGGTCAGGTAAGAAGCCAGTTCAAAGGGGTCATGGCCGATTTCGTCCACCGAATAACGGTACTCGTCATAGCCTGAATAATCGCTTTCTATCCGGGCCAGTTTATACCGCAATGCCTTTTCCAATGCGGTATAATCGGCTTCCGTAGCTTCAATGTCGCTGTCGGACGATACATAGGAAGTGCCGCCCACCGCTCCAATCAGGCCGTTGCCGATAGAGATAATCCCCGCCATGCAGGACTGAATAACCACAATCAGCAGGAACAGGCAAGCCGCAAGCAGTATGATTTTGGGGTTGCTCCGAACAAACCGCCATGCGGCCCCGGCGATATTTTTTGCTGTGACCGCCGTTTTCTTTGCCGCCTTTGCGCCTGTTTTAGCGGCCTCCTTCGCCTGTTTGCGGTATTGCTTTTTTAGCTGTCGCTTTTGCCACAGCCGGGAAAGCGGATTACTTTGAAAAGCAGGGTTTTCCTGCACAAGCTGGCGGTAGGCATAATCGGCTTTTGCGCCGATGGTTTTTCGTTCCCACTTGCGAACCTGCCGGGCCGGGCGGGTACGGATACGCTTTTTGATAAAGCGAGTACCGCCCCGGATAAGGTGTTCCCCGGCAAGCTCGGTTTTGTGGGCCGCTTCAATACCTACGTTTTCACGCTCCACCTGATGAATTTTGCCATGCACATACCGCCAAGTCTGATGTTTTGCGGCCCGGCCCACGGTTTTGATGGGGCCGGGCTTCTTTTGTGGCTTCTGCGCCGCCAGCTTTTCACGGGCGGTATTCAGCTTTTCACCGCTCTTTTCCATGCGGAGCTTAGATTTCTCCATGCGCTTACCGTCTTTTGCCGCCTTTTTATCAGCAGGGCCAGCATGGGGAGCGGCCCCGTCCCCGGCGGCTTCACCGTCACGCCACAGGCGTTCAGAGGGCCGGGGCTTATTGCTGTCCTGCCGTAGCTTTCCAGACTTCGGGCCAACTTGGCCCGAAGTGGCAGGGTCAGCAGATTTTGGTGGAGCTGGGCCAGAGCGATTACCCACGGGCGGCGAAGCTTCCGGCGGGTCAGAGATCGGCGGTGGTGAGTTCCCGGCAGTTTTCTTTTTAGGAGTAGTCCGCTTTTTTGACTTCGGGCCAAGTTGGCCCGAAGTTGCCGCCTGTTCCTCACGCTCAAACCGCAAACGGCCTGCTGGCCCCTTGCGGCCTTTATCCTCCATTCTGGCCCTCCCTTGCTATGTCCTCCGGGCGAGTAGTTAAAAGATTATAAATCTCACCACGGGGGAAACGGTCTACAAAAGGAATGGTTGTACTACCAAAGAACAGAAGTCCTTCACCGGGGTTGCTGTGGGCGATATAGGAAAGCTGGTGTTCCGATATGCCAAGCTGTTTGGCGAGGATTGCCCGGTCAGCCTGTGCCTGTGCCAATAAAATCATAAAGTCGCTGTTGTCAAAGATATTTTCTACTTCCCGGCTTGCTAAAAGGTCTTTCACGTTCTGCGTAAGCGCACTTGGCACACAGCCCTTTTTACGGAGCATTTTCCAGACACGGACAAAATAGCTTGCGGAGAGTGCGTCCTGCAACAAAATGTGAAATTCATCATAATAGCACCAAGTCGCAAGGCCAGCCGAAAAGTTTTCATCAACCGCTTGTGTCACAAGCTCATTGGTGATGTGCATGGCGATTTTACGCAGGTTTTCGCCCATGCTTTTCAGTACGATACAAACAATCCGTTTGTCGGTCTGTACGTTGGTGGCAAAGTTGAACATATTCAGGGAGCCGGTGCAGTAAAGCTCCAGAGCGGTTGCAATCCGTTTGGCTTCCGGTTCCGGTTGCTGGCACAGGGTTTCGTACAAGTCTTGCAAAAGGGGCATTTTCCCGTCCCCGATACCAAGGGCAAGCTCCCGGTACACAAGGCGCACACAGCGGTCAATCACCGTTTTTTCAATGGGCTGTAAGCCCTCCTTGCCGCCGATTATCAGCTCACACAGGGACAATAAAAAATCCGCTTTCATGGAAAGCGGGCTGTCCTCGGCGGTCATATTGAGCTTTAAGTCCATTGGATTGATGTGGTGGGGGCTGTCGGGTGAAATGTCGATTACCTCACCGCCCAGCCGTTTTACCAATGGGGCGTATTCTCCCATCGGGTCTACAATGATAATTCTATCGTTAGTGGCAAGGAATACATTGATTAGCTCACGTTTTGCGGAAAAGCTCTTGCCCGAACCTGTACTGCCAAGATACAGGCCGTTGGCGGATTTCAGCTTTTTGCGGTTTGCCATAATAACATTGTGGGAAAGGGCGTTCATGCCATAGTACAACGCCTGTCCGTCCATGCGGAGTTCTTGGGTCATAAAAGGCACAAAGATTGCGGTACTGCTCGTTGTCATGCCCCGCTGTATCTCAATACCGTTGTACCCAAGAGGGAGCGAGGACATAAAGCCCTGTTCCTGCTGAAAATCCAGTCTTTTGAGAAAGCAGTTGTATTTCTGCGTAATGCCCGACACGGTGAAAATGTCGTTTTCCAACTGTTGGCGGGTGGGGGCCGTGTTCACCACAAGGAATGTGAGAAGAAACATTCGCTCATTTCTGGACTGTAAGTCTGCCAAAAGAGCGGCGGCATCCTTACTGTACGTCAGCAAATCCGGGGGCAAAATATCTATGTCATATCCCGCCCTTGCCGCTTTTTTCTGCTCGTCCATCTTCATTTTCCCTATGTCGGACAGCTTGGCCTTGACGGTTTTCACGGCTTTTGTCTGGTCTACCGTCTGAATGTGCATGGTGATGGTCATTTCGGCGTCTACTTCCAGAAGCTCCGCTAACAGCTTGTCGGAAAGCTCCGAAGCCATAATCTGCATATAGGAAGCCGCCCCCCATGTGGTTCCCACACGGAAAAGGCGGCTTTGCCGAAAGTCAAAGGAAGTGGGAGCGATAAAGTCTTTTGTTCCCATTCCTGTTTTGGGTATCATATCCCATGAGAACCGGAACGGCTCCCGCCCTCCGGGGTGGAGCTGGCTGTGCAGCATTTCCAAGCGTTCCTGCCCGGAAAGGGTTGCCGACTGAACGCCGAGCTTCTTGAAGTTGCCCATAATGTCCGCTTCGATACGCTCCAAGCGGGGCCGGGCTACCCCGATCCCGTCCGCATGAATCCCGAACGTGATGTACTTGGAACGGACAATACCGTTGTTGCTTCTGGCAATCTGGCCTTTCAGCATTTCGGTAAATTCATTGCGAATACCGTTACAATCATCATTCTGCGGGGGTATGTTCACGCTGTACCGGTTTTCGGGCCGGGAACGGTGGTTGACGAACGACATTTGAAAAGGCAAGGCACTGTCAAAGTAGTTCAAAAAGGAACAGTACCCGTCAAAAATTGTGCTTTGGTCGTCTGTTGAAGCCACGGCGTAGTTAATATCTTCATAAGAAAGGGCCTTTGTGTAGTAGCCCTCCCGTACCTTGCAGATACCGTCACGAAGCATTTCTTTGTAGGGAATGGTCTGCTGTGCTGTCTGCGGCCCACGCTTTTTAGGCTTTGCGCTTCTTGGAAGAACGGGCAGGCGTTTTGTTTTTTGTGCCATTCAGTAAAACCTCCTTTCCGGGGTTGCTTAGATACGCATAGAAATTCTGTGTCTGATATGGCCTTGTACGGGGCCACAGGAATTTGGAGCGGACAATATTCCGTACTATCTTTTCAAAGGGAAGTCCGTCACGCTCATACATGGCGAAGAAAAAGCAAGGGAGCATAAAGGCAATCATCAGGAACATGGCCCCGGTATTGCCAATGGCGGTACGGGTGAACAGGTAGGCGGGTACGCCGATTATCGCCGCCGCTCCAAAGCAGATTAACTGGCGTTTGGTAAGGTTAAACGCCAGCTTGGTCTTTATCTTTGATAAATCGTTTGGTACGCTTACATAGGCCAATGAAAAATCCTCCTTTCCGGGTGTTTTCATGGTATAATTTAGAGAAAAAGCAAGGAGTGTTGTTATGGAAACATTGAATACAAAAGGGTTGTTGCCGATTGCACTTGACGCTGTTGTGTTGGAGTGCAAGGACGCAGCCGCTTTATCTGATTTTTATATACGGCTTCTCGGCTGGAAGAAAAACCATGTGGAAGAAAACGAGTGGACGGATATTATTTCTACCTCCGGTGGTGTAAAAATCGCCTTTCAGCAAAATCCAGACTACGTTCCGCCCGTATGGCCGGACGAGCCGGGCGCACAACAGCAAATGGCACATTTGGATTTTACGGTACATAATCGGGAACAGATGGAGCTTGCCGTACAGCACGCTCTTTCCTGTGGGGCGGTAAAAACCAACGTACAGTATGGCGAATCCACTTCACCGGAAAACGAATCCTTATGGACAACAATGCTTGACCCGGCAGGGCATCCCTTTTGCTTTGTCATTTGGTCGTAACTTCGGGCCAACTTGGCCCGAAGTGTCAGCGTTCGGCACTATGGACAGAAACAGTCTGCCAGGCCGGGGCCTTTTCAAGCCCGGCCTGCCGTATACGCCAATAGTCCGGGTTGTACTCCCGGATAGATTTATTGATGTTTTCCTCAAAAGCGGCCTTATCCTTAATGCGGTCAGGAACAGCCCACAGCTTTTTATCCAAAAGCTCTCGGAAAGCCACATCTTCCTGCGAATCTTCCTCAAAGCAGAGAAAGCCGCCGTGACGAAAGCCGCATTTCCGTGCGGCGGGAGAGAGAACCGCCGCCATATCCTTAGAAAACATTGTGCCGCCGTGACTGGGGGTGCTTACAAGAAACACGCCGGGGCAGAGTATTTCGCAATGCTGAACCTTGCCCCATGGCGATTTTTCAGGCTGTTGGTACATAAAAAATCTCCTTTCCACTTCGGGCCAACTTGGCCCGAAGTCACAATACTATCTTTCTGCACTTTTAGCCTTGCTGGCTTTTGCGGGAGCAGGGCGGGCGGCTTTCTCTTTCGCCGCCTGTTTCGCTCCCTCGGCAAGCTGTTCCGGGATAGATTTCTTTTCCGGGGCGGTAACAGCAGCGGCACGGGTCTGTAATTTTTCCACCTCCGTATGGTAGGCGGCAACCACGGCCCCGGTCAGCTCCTTGCGAAACTCGGCGGTAATGGGCTTCGCCGTATCCCGGTAGCCGGTCTTGCTGGTCTTATCCGGTTTGCTCGGCATACCTACAAAAATGCCCTTGTCGCTCTGCAAAATCTTGAAATCCTCCACGACAAAAGCGTCATTGAATTTGATACTGGCAAAGCCCACAAGATTTCCCTTCGGCTCGATAGGCCGGGCGGTAACGTCCAGTTTCAGCTGCATTGCCGCCTGTTCGGGTTGCTGTTCCGTTTCCTGCGCAACGGTATTTTTTTCATTACTCACGTTAAATTACACTCCTTTCCACCTCGGGCCAAGTTGGCCCGAAGTCGCTAATGTGAACCGAAAATCGACTTGGAAAGACTCCCGGTTTTGAATAAAGTAAAGCAAAGTAGAACGGTATAGCCTATCACCTGCCATACTGCACCAATAATGTCCGAAGCTCCTGCGGTGGCAACACTCTGTACCAGCTTTGCGTAGATCGCCACACACACCATAATCAAAAAGCCTTGAAAGCCCACGGCGCAAAGCGATTTCAGGTAATTCTGTCCCATACCGCCAATTTCACGGTTTACCAACGTTGCCATTGGTACAGGAGCTAAACTGGAAAGCATATAGATTTCCAACATTCTGCCATACACCACAACGAAAATAACAATGCCAATCGCTTTCATAGTAAAGCCGATAAAGATAGTCTGGAGCCACAGGCCAAGAAGTGGGCCAATCTCCATACCCTGCAAGGTTGTTTCCAGATTGTTCATCATGTCGGCGGTTACATCCGTACTCCCAGTAATCAGCCCCCCGGCGTTATTTATCACGCTTTGGGAAACATCAAATACCGCCATGACGATATTGAACGTATTGGACAGTATCAGCACCGCCGCCGCTGTTTTGAAAATCCACTTGAAGAAAATCCAAGTATCTATGTCATGCAGATTGTTACGGTCAATGATAAGCTGGATAAGCTCATAGGTGGCTACAAAGGTCAGCACAAGCCCGGCAATCGGCAATACAACCGTTTCGGAAAGTTGCCGTATCATGGAGAATACCCCGGAGTGCCATGCCTCCGGGGTCGTTCCCACCTGTGTTGCAATCTCTCCGACACGGCTATTTACATCGGTAAAGAGGCCCTCCAAGTTTCCCATGATACCGTCAATCAACAGGCCCTTTATCCATTCGTTAATCCAGTCGGTGAGAAAATCCATAGGCTAACCTCTTAAAACAGACCGGACAGCAGGGGAACAAGCGTCGTACCTAAAAGGATAATTCCACCGCCAGCCATAAGCTGTTTCATGCCCTGCGATTTTGCGCCGGGATTGTCCGACCCGTAACCTTCCAAAAGGTTAATCACGCCCCACACCGCAAGACCAGCGCCAAGCGCAACAACAAGGGTCTGCAAGGTACTAACTGCACTCGTAAAAAATCCCATAATCTAATTACCTCCATATTTTCGTTTTATTTTTGGGTATAAATAAGTGTCTTCGACACTTCAACTCCCCTGCCCCTCAATCTTGAGGGGATTAGGGGTTTCTTTTTGTATCACTTTGCTCCATAATAGACTTATGAATATACTGCAAAAAATCTTTTCAGACCATTATGAAGATATGTTATATACTTTTCATCCTTCCCAAGTCGTTATTGAAAACATTGACAAAATGATACACTGTGGTGACCCTTCCTTTGGCGGTGCCATGTTTGTCTGCCCTCATTGTGAAATTTTGAAGTTTGTTCCTTTCCGCTGCAAAAGCCGCTTTTGCCCCTCTTGCGGGGTTAAGTATTCACAGCAACGGTCTACTTCTATGTCCTTTAAACTTATCCATTGCCTACACAGGCACTGTGTCTTTACCATTGATGATGAACTCCGTCATTTCTTTTTCCATGACCGTTCTCTCTTAAACTGTCTCTTTCAGGCTGTTCGCAGTGTTATCCTGCGAATGTTTCATAACATAAACAAATCCAAAAACTTTGTCCCCGGCTTTATTTGCGTTCTTCACACCTTCGGACGACCCTTGGAATGGAATCCTCACATCCATTGCCTGATTTCAGAAGGTGGGTTCTCTGACGATGGCTTCTGGCGGACTGTAAATCACTTCAACTACACACTTTTAAGGAAATCCTTCCAGACTGCACTTTTGAATGAACTGGAATCACGGATCGGTCCTTCTTTCAAAAAAACAAAGGCTCTTATTTATCGCAAAGATAAAAATGGATTCTACGTTTATGCCAAGCCCAGTCTCTCCGATCCCCATACTGTGATCAAATATGTCAGCCGCTATCTTGGCCGTCCTGTCATCGCTTTAAAACGGATTGATTCCTATGATGGGGAACATGTCTCCTTCCATTACAACCGCCATGAAGATAATTCCTATGTGCAGAAAACACTTCCTGCTCTTGATTTCATGCGCTTATTAATCCAGCATATCCCTGAGAAAAACTTCAAAATGACCCGTTATTATGGACTTTATGCAAGGCACAGGGAAAAAGATAAATCTTTGTATAAAGCTATCCCTAAGTCCAAACACCAAATCTTGCGCAGCTTTACAAAGTGGCGCAGCAGCATTCTTCTGTCTTTTGGTTATGATCCTTTAAAATGTCCCAAATGCAGGCATGAAATGCTGCTTGCGGAACTTTATTATGATCACCACAGAGTTTCTCTAAAAGAACTTTATGAAAGGGCAATGGCAAAAGCCAAATGCCGTTCCGCTTGATTTTTTTGCCTGTCTGTATCATACTTAATTTACTAACAGACAGGAGGTCTTAAAATCAATGGATCCAAAACTTATAGAGGAGCTCAGACAAACATATATCAAAAATCCTCCGGAAGGAATGACTGCAAAACTCGTCAAGAACATGACTGACTCTGATTTACTGGATATGCATTACTTCCTTATCGAGGATGATGACCTTGATGACGATGATTTTGAAGAAGGTTTTTATATTGACCTTTTTTAGCCACCGTCTATTTGTTGTGCCTGCCTCTGAGCGGGCTATTTTATTTAGGAGTTCGACTAAGGTCGAACTTTCCTATTATACAAAAAAACCGCCATTTCTGGCGGCTGTCACTTCGGGTCAAGTTGGCCCGAAGTCAGGCAAACGCTTCCGGGTCGTCCACATCATCATAGTTGAGAATGTCCTCGTCCTCGTCTATGGCGGCGGTTTCCTCGGCGGCGCTTACTTCATAAAGGGTATACTGCTCATTGGGGTTGAGCATCTTCATGCGGCGATTTATCAGCTTTGAAGCGTCAAAAGCGTTGCGCTTGTCGGCTTCGGCTGTACGCCCGTAATTGGGGTGCTTCTTCAAATCATATTTTGGGGAAAGGAAAGGCCGCAATCCCCGAAGCTGTAAAATACATTTGTTTCCGTCCATCGTGGTCAACTCGTCCATTGTCATAAGCTCTTTACCAAGCCGCTGCATATTCTGTCCGTAGCTTTCCGACTGGCCCCGTGTTCGGCTCTCTGTCTGCATGGAAATGGTTTCTTTCCCCAAAACCTCCGAAAGCTCCTTGATGGTGGAATGTTCCCGCCCACCAAGAAAAATCACACTGTCCATATTGCCCATAATGGTTTCAGCGTGGTCTTTGTATAAGGCTTTAAGTTGGCTCTGCGCCTGTAAAAACAGGCATAGGGAGATTTCACGGGAGCGGATAACGGCAACCAGTTTTTCCAGTTGCGGAACCTGTCCCGTGTTGGCGGCTTCGTCCCATAGAACCCGCACATGATGGGGAAGTCTGCCGCCGTGTACCGTATCGGCCCGTTCGCAAAGTAAATTGAACATCTGCGAAAAGGCAAGGGCAACTATGAAGTTATACGTTGTGTCGGTGTCGCTGATGATGAAGAATGTAGCGGTTTTCCTGTCGCCCATGCGGTCTAATTCCATTTCATCATAGCTTGTAATCTCCCGAAGCTCTCCAATATCAAAGGGGGCCAAACGTGCGCCACAGCTAATCAAAATGGATTTTGTGGTCTTGCCGCTGGCGAGCTTGAACTTCTTATACTGCCTTACGGCGAAGTGGTGAGGGTTCCGCTTCTCCAAGCCCATGAACATATAGTCCACGGCGTTCTTGAAATTTTCATCATCTTCCCTCGTTTCCATGCTGTTAATCATATCCACAAGAGTATTGATATTGCGTTCTTCCTCCGGCCCCTCAAAGACGATATACCCGATTAAAGCACAGTACAAAAGGGTTTCTGATTTCGTCCAGAACGGGTCGCCCTCCTTGCCGTCCCCCTTGGTATTTTCAATCAGAGCATTTACAAACTTCAAAATGTCGCTCTCTGTTTTGATATACGACAAGGGGTTATAGTGCATGGATTTTGAAAAATCTATGCTGTTGAATACCTTGATTTTATAGCCCTGCTTTTGCAGGAATGTACCCACCTGCCCCAAAATGCCGCCCTTCGGGTCCACCACTACATAAGACGAATGGGCTTGAAGCAGATTCGGGGTCAGCCAGAAGCGGGTTTTACCGCTTCCGCTGGAGCCTAACACGCAACAATTCAGATTCCGGGCGTTGGCGGGATTGGCGGGGCGGGTGTTCGTTGAGAGAAATTCTGTTCCTGTGAGTATTACGTTGTTGCTGAATTTGGGGTCTATAAAGGGCTTTATGTCCTTTTGCGTTCCCCACCGGGCCGAACCATATTCCACATCCCTCCGAAACTTTTTTGCGTTTTTTACCTTATACCATACCACCAGCCGAAGAATTACGGCCCCGGAAAGGCCGATAAGCCAATCGGACAGCACAAGGCCCGGCGTTAAGGTTTCAAACGCCGGGCCTATGGTTTTCACTATGCCAATCAACTTATTGCCGAAGTCTGCGCCGGGGGCCATTCGGTAGGCTGTGCCGAGCTTCAGGAAAACCCAAAGTGCAAACAAGTACGGAATGTTCGGCAATACATATTTTCGGATTTTATCGTTCATTTCGCACCGCCTCCCGTTTTCGTTCACGCTGGCGGGGCTTGGTGCGCTCCCGGTCTGCAAAGGTTTTAAGCTGTTCCAGAATAGAGGGGCGGCGGTTCTTGCCCCGATTCAGTACCAGCTTGCTGTATTCGCCAAAACAGGCGGTAATAGCGTCTGCCTGTCCTGCTTTAAAAAACAGCAGGTACTTATTTGGCCCGGTCTTATGAAAAGCATAGTCTACATTGTATTTCCGGGCCACACGGTCAAAGAGCTTGCTATCCCCCGAAAGGTCAATGCTTTTTGTGGAAACGCCGTGGTTCATCAGCTTTTTCACGCTCTGCCTGCCCTGTGGGGTCTGTCCGTTGCGGTAATCCTTTTGAATTTTCCGAACTACCGAAGCTAAAATCTTCGCCAATGCCCGGCCCGTCAGCTTTGTGGCATTGACGGATAGGGCAATGGTTCGGCGTTCTATTTCTTCCTGCATGAAAAACCTCCTTTCCTGCCAGATAGGGCAATATCACAGGCGGGAGGACTTCGGGCCAAGTTGGCCCGAAGTGGTTTACCTCTCCGCATTAACGGGTCGGGGTCGCTCTGCGGTGGGAGCGTCTTTTTTCGCCTGTATGATTTTCTCATTGTGGGTTGCAAGCGTTTCCCGGATAGAGGGCTTTTTCTCTGTTGCCCGTTCCTCCAATCGGGATATTGCGCCAAGAGCCTTGTCAGCATTTTGCTTCATGGTAGCAAAGCAGGAACGCTCCGCACGGAATGGGGCGGATATGACCGCCGCCAGCTTACCGGGCTGTTTCACTTCCTGTAACGCTTCTTTGCCAAGCATGGCTCGGCCCATGTTTTTCAAATGCCGCCCGGCCTGATGGTATTCGGTACTGATGGCTTCGATTTTGGCAATGGCCCTATCGTCAACCTGAATATCTTTGGTAAGCGTATCCCGCATGGATTCCAGAATAGGACGTACCTTGAAGAACCGGGCCACGTTATCCAGAGCAGAAATACCGGTTTCCTTAAAAGCGGCAACGGCGTTTTTACAACCGTCAATGATATTCTGTTTTAGCTCTGTAAGCCGTTCCCGAAAGTCAAGCACCTGTCCCTGCGTAACAATGACCGCCTTTTGCAAAGCGGTCTTGACCGGGTGGTTCTGCTCCTGTGCAATTTTTAGCTCCTGCCGCATGGCGGCAAGCTCCTTTACAGCAGCGTCAAGCTGTTTTTCCATAGCACCCACTTGATTCAGCACCGCCAGAAAATCCTTTGCAGAGGGGGAATTGTGTTCCCGCAATACCGCCAGAAGCTCTTTCACATGGACGTTGTCGATAATCGGCTCGGCGGTGGTTTTTGCTTTTGCCATAGACTTTACCTCCTTTCGTACTTCGGGCCAAGTTGGCCCGAAGTGGGTTATCGCTCCGCATTGGCGGGGGTGGGGCGCTCATGGGTGGCGGTTTCACTTATCAGCTTTCCGTAGCTTTCCAGCGTTTTCTTGATGGATTTTTCCGGTTCGGGATAAGCAAAAATCCGGTATTCGTCCGGTATATCGCTCCTGTCGCTGTAATGCTCGGTGAAACTGTCACCTGTTCGCACCACATAGCCGCCAGCGGTAAAGCGCCCGTCCTCGTCCAAGTTCATATCCCGCCCATAGGCTTCATAATCAATATAGTTCTGCAAATGCTCCGGGATTTCCAGCGTACACATTTCTTCAATATAGAAGCGGCCCAAATCTTCCTCGTTGTTCACATCTGAATAAAACTCGAAGCAATCCAGATTTTGCGTAAGGTTCATTAGGGCGGGTACGCTGTTATATTCTCCGAAGTCCACGGCGGCGGCAAACTTTTCGACTTCCCATTCCTCCATATCGTCCAGCAATGCCGCCAAATAGTTTAGCTCGTCAATGCTTTCATTCTCGCCCATACAGCCACGTAAGCCCGGAATGTCGGTAATATAATCGGTAATGAGAATTTCCTCATACCGCACACCGTCCACATGGATTCGCTTCAAAAGAACCTGTACTTCCTCGGTGGTGGCGGGGAGCTTCAAATACTCCCCGTCCAAATGTCCCTCATTGTACCGCCCAAGATTGGTGACAAAGGCTTCAAGCATGGTCTTTCGCCCGGCCCTGTGTTTTCACCGTCAGAATCCCGTCCAGCGTGGTTGCCGTAATATTCAGCCGCCCGGCAATGGCAATGTCGTTTTTCATATCTTCGTCAACCTCATTGCCGCACACCACCAGTACATGGGAGCGGCGCAAGAGGTCACGGCCCATGTCAATGCCGCTCTTGTGTTCTTCCGGGATAGCGTCATTGAGGAACAAGGGCAGATAGAGCAGGGGGCAAATCGGGGAAAAGCCCGCTTCATAGACCGCCCTGCAATACTGCGCCGCCTTTTTGGTGTCCGTATCGTGATCGCCGCACCATGCGGCAGTAATGTATGCTAAAGGTCGTTTCATTATATAAGCACCTCCGTTTCTGTTTCGTTAAGTAGTCAACCTATCCCCCCGCCCTTTCCAATCATGGAAAGGGAGCGGCTCAAAGGAATATATATCCCCGTCGCTTGACTGCCTTAAAGCATATCCGGGAGAAATCCGTCAAGAGTGCGAAGCACCGCCTACGGCGGCAGGCTCTTGACCGATTTTCCCGGCTATGCTACCTAATAAGCGGTGACGGGGAATATATTATATCCTTAGAGCTTTGGGGTGCGGGGCAATGCCCCGCAAAAGAACACTTCGGGTCAACTTGGCCCGAAGTGCCTTATTTCTCCTGCTCGGCTTTCTTTTCCGGGGCTGAAATGTCTTTCAGCTTATCCTTGTTTTCCTCAAGCAGCTTCATAATGGTGTCCTTCATTTCACGGGGCGTTTTTTCCTTCCCGAAATACTGGCCGAGTTCTTTGCTGGATAAAATCACTTTGTCTACCTCCTTTTTTTCTTCGAGCATAATCCCGTCTATCGTGTCGGGTTTTAACAGGTTCTTTTGGTCAAGCTCCCGCATACGCTGTGCCTGTGAAAGCGAGGGAGCCGACTGCTGGCCCTCAATGGCAACGGCGATATACCGTTGATTTTTGGGCGTGATGAACGCAAGCTCCACGGCGGGGGTGAACGCTATTTTCTTTTCGTCCACCATTTTCATAAGGTCGGGAACCAGCTCATTGAGCTTGATATACCGCTGTACCTGCTTGATTGTCATTTTGTTGCGCTCGGCTACAACCTCATTGGAACGCTGTCCGTTGCCGGTTCGTGCGCCCTGCTTTTTAATGGCTTCCAACTGCATTTGCAGGGCTTTGGCCCGTTCACTGGGCAAAATGGCTTCACGTTGGGTGGTATTGTCCTCCACCATCTGCGTAATGGCCTGTTCGTCTGTCAGGTTGCGGACAATACAGGGCATATTAGTAAACCCGGCGAGTTCGCTTGCCATCTGGCGGCGGTGGCCCGATACGATTTCATAGCCGCCATCTTCACGGGGGCGGACAATAGCCGCCTGCGTTACGCCTTTGTCCTTAACGCTTTCCACCATTGCCGCCATTTCCTCGTCTTTGCGGACTTGGAAAGGGTGGCCTTTGAATGGGTGAAGTTCGGAAAGACTGATATATACAATCTGCTCCTGTTCATTGGAGCGGGGGGCCTCCCTCGGTTCGGGCGGCTGAACAGGGGCCGGGGGCGGCGTTTCCTGCTTAGGCTGTTCTGTGGATTTTCCCGAAACAGAACCGCCGCCGATTCCCGCCGATTGCTTTTGCTTGGCGGATTTATCAGATTTCTGCGGTTTTTCCTGTTTTGCAGGGCGGGAGGGTTTCTTGTCCGCTTTTTCGGCTGCTTTCGGCTGGTGGGACTTGGGCTTACTGTCAGCCGTTTTCGGCTCGTTTTCCTTTCCCTTATCCGGGCCGGGTTTCTCTGGCTCTGCCTTTTTATCGGCGGGAGCTGATTTTTCCGCTCCTTGTTTTTCGGGGGAAGCGTGTTCCGCTTCCTTTGCCGCCGCCTGTTTCCCGGAAACAATCTCATTGATTTTGTTAAAGGATACCACCACATCACCGGGGGCGGGAATGTCAGTATGCGGCTCCAATCCGTCCTTGACTATGTCCTGCGAAGCCGATTTCACGGTAGGGTTTTCTGGGGCCGGGGCTTCGCCGCCGACTTGGGGCGGCTTTGCAGAAGCGGTTTTTTCTTCCGCTTTAGCTTCCTGCGCCGGGGTGGTGTTCACTTCATCAGGCTTGTTTGGCTCATTATTTGCCATGCGCTTTTCCTCCTTATTTGTTTTATGGCATGAAAAAAGGGCCTGATTTTTCAATCAAGCCCCACAGGGATTTGCAATCCCTCCTTTCCACTTCGGGCCAAGTTGTCCCGAAGTTCCGCTATCCAGACACAGAAATACCGCCCTGCTTGTCCAATAGGGCGGTATCCTGTGTAATGTGATAGCTCATATTTTATTTGATTGCCCTTGTACCGGGGCTATTTTGCAGTTTCCTATTATAAACGTCCCCACCGGGCCCACAGGCGATACTGGGCCTATCGGCGCTACCGGACCCACAGGCGATACTGGACCTGTTGGCCCAACCGGGCCCACAGGTGATACTGGACCTATCGGCGCCACCGGACCTACCGGCGATACCGGACCTATCGGCGCCACCGGACCCACAGGTGATACTGGACCTATCGGACCTACCGGGCCTATTGGACCTACCGGCGATACCGGGCCTACCGGCGACACCGGGCCTACTGGCCCTACTGGTGATACCGGACCCACCGGCGATACCGGGCCTACCGGCGATACCGGGCCTACCGGCGACACCGGGCCTACTGGCGATACCGGGCCTACCGGCGATACCGGGCCTACCGGCGATACCGGGCCTACCGGCGACACCGGGCCTACTGGCGATACCGGGCCTACCGG
>JBCLPO010000028.1:0-41633 GCA_041223105.1 Lachnospiraceae bacterium 54-53 | reverse complement strand
GACTGGGAGGTTGCAAGAACGTGTTTCATAACCTCATCGGTGCCTTTCGCAGAAAGGCGGATTTATAAAGATGAAAATTACGGTAATTAACGGTACGGAACAAAAAGGGTGCACGTATCATATAAAAGAAAGTTTTCTCAAGGAACTTCGTTCCGGCAATGAAATTACGGAATTTTACCTGCCGAAGGATCTGCCTCATTTTTGTACCGGATGCAAAATTTGTTTCTTTAAAAACGAACGGCTTTGTCCCCACGGAGCTTACACCATGCCCATCTGGAATGCCATGCTGGATTCCGACTTGATTGTTTTCGCCTCACCGGTTTACGCATTAAGAACTACCGGACAGATGAAATCGCTGCTGGACCATTTATGTGTCCACTGGATGGTGCACAGACCGGATGAAAGGATGTTTGGTAAAAAAGCCGTTATTCTGACAAATGCGGTTGGAATTTTTCAGGGGGGAGCCCAAAAAGACATTGCCGTCAGCCTGATGTGGCTTGGAATATCCGACGTAAAAAAAGCAGGTTTCGGATTGATGGAAGGCGTTATCTGGAATGAATTGTCCCCGAAGAAGCGGGAGGCCATAACGGACAAAACAGAGAAACTTGCAAAAAGATATAAAAAAAACGCCGCCTCGCGAAAAGGGCTGAAAGTCCGGCTGCTGTTTGCAGCCGCTAAAAAAATGCATCAGGCGGCGGCCAAAAATGAAGATCCCCTGTCGGCCGATAACCGGTATTGGGTTCACAAGGGCTGGATCAGGACCTGAGACAGAAAACAAACCGTCTTTTCCTTTATAAAGTGTTATCAGACAGCCTTTGCTGCTGCTCATAATACCCCCCCTGCTGCATAAGATAAAACAAATGCTCCTTTAAATCAGAGTGGGAGGCTTAAAATTTGGAAAAAATACTGGACAATGATTATTACGACTTAATCATCAATAACGTCTCGATTCCATTGTATGATGCCGGGGATAACATCACAATGCTGAATTTCAGACACTCCCTGCTCCACGTTCTCAGAGAAAATTCCGATCCCTGCAACCTTGGGCTGTATCCTTATCACAGCTTTCCCACTCTGTACATTCCTACATCCACCATCAGCATTGAGCAGTCCGGCATTGGCACCGTCCAGAGAAATCCCTTTCTGAGTCTGTTCGGCCGGGGGATCATTATCGGAGTTATTGATACGGGGATCGATTACCAGCATCAGGCCTTTCTCTATAACGACAACACCACCCGCATCCTTTCCATCTGGGACCAGTCAGTGCAGACCGGCCCCCCTCCGGAAGGCTTTACCTTTGGCTCCGAATACAGAAGGGAAATCATCAATCTGGCACTCCGCTCGGATAATCCCTTATCCATTGTCCCTACCACGGACACCAATGGACACGGAACTGCCATCGCCAGCATCATTGCCGGCAGACCGGATCTGGAGCAGTCATTTTCCGGCGTTGTTCCGGAATCGGAGCTGGTGGTCGTAAAGTTAAAGGAAGCGAAGCAGAATCTGAAAGAAATTTTCTTTGTCCCTGAAAACGCCCTGTGTTTTCAGGAATCCGATATCATGCTGGGGGTACGGTATTTGGAATCTTATTCACAGGCCGCAAGCCGCCCCCTGGTGGTCTGTATTGCCATGGGGAGCAGTCAGGGGGGACACGACGGAAGCGGGGCCTTAAGCAACTATTTAAACTACCTCTCCCGTTTGCCTTGGATCGGCATCTCCGTGTCTGCCGGGAATGAAGGAAACAGCCAGAGACATTATTTCAACAGCACTCCCGCCGCTCCTTACTACCATGACTTTGAATTCAGGGTGGGAGAAAATGACAGGCTGTTTTCCATGGAAATATGGCCTTATGCCCTGGGGAGGCTTTCCATTGACGTATCCTCTCCAAACCGGGAATCCACCCAGCAGATCTACCCGGCCATCGGCGCCTGCAGGATGTTCAACTTCATTTTTACTCCCAGCGTCATTTATGTGAATAATTTTATATTCGAGGAAGAGACCGGAGACCAGCTGATCCTGCTGCGCTTTATGGATGCCCTTCCCGGAGTCTGGAGAATCCGGGTCAGCAGCATCGGCGATGAACCCTTATCCTTTAATTCCTGGCTGCCGGCCGGAGACCTTATTTCCGATGAAACCTTTTTCTTAAATCCCAATCCTGACACCACCATAACCTCTCCCGGCAACGGAGTCCATCAGATGACGGTCACCGCTTACAACCAGTTCAGCAGCAGCATTCTCATCGAATCCAGCAGAGGATATACCAGAAACGGCCTGGTCAAACCGGACATCGCCGCTCCCGGCTTCCAGCTTCCCTGCGCTTTGCCGGGAAACCGGTACGGAACCCTGACGGGAACCGGTGCCGCCGCCGCCCACACGGCCGGTGCCATCGCCATGGTCATGGAATGGGCTATCCCCAGAGGCAACTATACGTCCATGACCGGAAACGACATCAACCGTCTTCTTATCCGGGGGGCCAGACGGGACAATGAAAATATCTATCCCAATAATGTGTGGGGATACGGCCAGCTGGATGTGAACAATCTCTTTCAGAGGCTCACCAATATTTAATCCGCTTTTTAAGCCCTTTTTTCTGACTCCGCGGTCTGATATCAGATCCTGAACTGATGGATGAGGTCATTTAGAATCTGAGCCCTCCCGGAGGATGAGCCGGGGCTTAAATCCGGCGGATCAGATTGACCATTTCCACTGCGCTCACCCCACAGTCAAAGCCTTTATTTCCCGCCTTTGTTCCTGCCCGTTCAATGGCCTGCTCGATATTTTCCGTAGTGAGGACGCCGAAGAGGACCGGGATTCCGCTTTCCAGGGATGCATGGGCGATTCCCTTGGAAACCTCATTGCAGACATAATCATAATGGCTTGTGCTTCCCCTGATAACGGCGCCCAGACAGATGATTGCGTCGTATTTTCCGCTCTTTGCCATTTTAGACGCGATCAGGGGGATCTCAAAGGCCCCTGGGACCCAGGCCACATCAATGGCGTCTTCGGACACCTGGTGCCGCACCAGCCCGTCAACCGCTCCCGAGAGCAGCCTGGAGGTAATAAATTCGTTGAATCTGGCCGCAACGATGCCGACCTTCATATCTTCTGAAACCAGTTTTCCTTCTATTATGTTCATTTTGTTCTCCCTTCATTTTTCAAAATATGGCCCATTCTGGACTGTTTGGTCTTAAGATAATACCAGTCATATGGGGTCGGACTCATTTGTATGGGGACCCGCTCCGTGATTTCCATTCCAAATTCCGACAGCTGGTAGACCTTATCCGGATTATTGGTCAGAAGCTTAAGCTTTCTGGCCCCTAAGTCTTTCAATATCTGGGCGCCGATGTAATATTCCCGCAGATCTCCTTCAAATCCCAGGGCCAGGTTGGCATCCAGGGTGTCCATGCCTTCATCCTGAAGCCCATAAGCCCGAAGCTTATTGATCAGGCCGATCCCACGCCCCTCCTGTCTCATATACAGGAGAACGCCCCGTCCTTCTGATTCGATCTGCTCCATGGCGGCTGAAAACTGCTGTCCGCAGTCACACCGCAGGGACCCAAAGGCATCGCCGGTCAGGCATTCCGAATGCACCCGGCACAAAAGGTTTTCCCCGTCTCCGATATCCCCTTTTACAAGAGCCACATGATGCTCTCCATTGAGCCGGTTCACATAACCGTAAGCCGTAAACTGTCCGTACCTGGTCGGCATCTTTGTGACAGCCACCCGGTCCACCAGCTTGTCATGTTTTTTCCGGTATTCCTGCAGATCCCGGATGGTGACAAAGGTGAGGCCGAATTTCTCCGACAGCCTGATAAGGTCATCCGTCCGCATCATGGTCCCGTCTTCCTTCATGATCTCACAGCACAGGCCGCACTCCTTCAATCCGGCCAGCCTCATGAGATCCACCGTGGCTTCCGTATGGCCGGGCCTTTCCAGCACCCCGTTTTTCCGGGCCATCAAGGGAAACATGTGCCCCGGACGCTTAAAGTCCTCCGGCTTGGCTCCTTCCTCCGCGCAGGACCTGGCGGTCATGGCCCGCTCGGCCGCGGATATTCCCGTGGTGGTCCGGATATGGTCTACGGAAACCGTAAAAGCCGTTTCATGGCTTTCCGTATTATCCGCCACCATCTGAGGAAAACGGAGGCTGCTGCAGAGTTCCCCGCTCATGGGCATACAGATGAGTCCCTTTCCATGGACCGCCATGAAATTTACATTTTCCGTAGTGGCAAATTGGGCGGCGCAGATAAAATCCCCTTCGTTTTCCCGCCCTTCGTCATCGGTCACCAGAATGGTTTTCCCCTGGCTTAAGTCTTTCAGCGCCTCTTCAATGGTATGAAATACAAACATAGTGAAACCTCCTAATATCCATATTTTTTCAAAAACTCCCGGCTCATGCCCGATTCCCCTGTTCCCTGTCCCAGGAATTTCTCCACATATTTTGCAATGCAGTCATTTTCCAGATTGACAACCGCCCCGGCCTTTTTGTCTGCCAGTGTGGTTTTTTTCAGGGTATGAGGGATCACAGAAACTAAAAATTCAGCCTCTCTGACGGAAACAACGGTAAGGCTGATGCCGTCAATGGCAATGGAACCTTTTTCCACCAAATATTTCAGAATGGAAGGTGAGGCCCGGATGGTGAACCAGATGGCGTTGTCATCTTTCCTCACTGCGGAAATGTTTCCGGTGCCATCCACATGGCCGGTCACCAGATGACCTCCGAACCGGCCGTCAGCGGCCATGGCCCTTTCTAAGTTCACCCTGCTTCCTGCCCTCAATATGGAGAGAGAGGTGCGCTTCATGGTCTCATGCATCACATCCGCGCAAAAAGCTCCGCCTTTTTTGGCATTTACGGTAAGACATACTCCATTGACCGAAATGCTGTCCCCCTCCCTGGTATGGTTTAAAAGCTCTCCCGCTTCAACGGTGAGTACGGCAGAAGCCGCACCCCTTCTGACCTCCTCTACCGTGCCGGTCCTCTCTATGATCCCTGTAAACATCCTGTTACCTCGCTTTCGATCAGTATGTCTTCGCCGATCCGGGTGATCACCGGCTCTGCAAGGAGAAAGGAAAAGCCGGGCATTTCCACACCCTCTCCTTCCACCGGGGAA
Source organism: Lachnospiraceae bacterium 54-53 (assembly GCA_041223105.1). GTDB lineage: Bacteria > Bacillota > Clostridia > Lachnospirales > Lachnospiraceae > Lacrimispora. Next base: position 36,525 of record JBCLPO010000028.1, on the reverse strand, counting down.
AGGGCATCCCTCCCTCCGAACAGTTTCGGTGCGATGTAGGCCTGCACCCGGTTTACGATCCCGCTTTTTAAAGCCGACCAATTGAGGGTTCCGCCGCCCTCCAGCAGCACGCTGTCGATCCCGGTCTCTCCCAGCTTTTCCATGAGCACCTTTAAATCAAGCTTTCCATCCGGGGCCGGGACCGGCAGGACCCGGCAGCCCGCCTCACAATAAGGCCTTAAGGCTTCCTCAGCCCGGCAGCCCGTGGCAATGACAGTGGGAACCGCTCCGGCCGTCCTGACCACCATAGAGGCCAGAGGCGTTCTCAAGCGGGTGTCACAGATGATGCGGACCGGATTTCTCCCTCCGGGCATTCTGCAGGTCAAAAGCGGATCGTCGGAAAGAACCGTGCCCACACCTGCCATAACTGCCGAATAACGGTTCCTGTCTTCATGGACCTTCTCTCTGGCCCTCTCCCCTGTGATCCACCTGGAGTTTCCGGCCGCCGTGGCGATTTTCCCATCCATGGTCATGGCGTATTTCATGACCACATAGGGAGTACCGGATTTGACAAAATGGAAAAAGACCCGGTTAAGCTCCTCACATTCCTGTTTCATCACTCCTGTTTCCACTTCAATTCCGTTCTCCCTCAGCAGACGGATGCCTTTGCCCGCCACCCTGGGATCAGGATCCTCTGTTCCCACCACCACCCGCCGGATGCCGCTCTCCATGATGGCCTCCGTACAGGGCGGCGTTTTTCCATAATGGCAGCATGGCTCCAGATTCACGTACAAATCCGCTCCCCCGGGAGATTCGGTACAGGCGGCAAGGGCATTCCTCTCCCCATGGGGACCTCCGAAATGCTCATGCCAGCCTTCTCCGATCACTCTCCCGTCTTTAACGATGACAGCTCCCACCAGCGGATTGGGACTGACCGCTCCCACGCCCTTTCGGGCAAGTTCCAGAGCGCGCATCATATAATCCCGGTCTGTCATAAGACCACCTCCTGATATAATAAAGAGTCCGCTTGCGGACTCCGGCGCTGACGCGCCGTCACTTTAGTGACATCTTCCTCTCATATAAAAAATGCCTCGAACAAAATCGTCCAGGGCATTTTTAAAAAACAGGTACCATTTGACAGCGGTCATAAGTTCCCGCAAAAAAACTCTGAAATGATAAATCATTCCAGAGCAATCATTCAAAAGGGGCGCAGACTGTGCTGCATCCTTTTTATCTTCTTTCATCCAGACTATACGGTCGGCTTCGGAATTGCACCGAATCATACCTTGCGGCTCGTGGGCTATACCACCGGTAGGGAATCACACCCTGCCCTGAAGATACTATTCAATTGTTGTGAGAATATCACATTGGGGTCCTGTTGTCAAGTCTTTCTCTATGGGGTGACCGTATACATGGCGACCTCATCAATTTCCCGGTTAGTACAAATGAGAATGTCCCTTCCGTTCTTCGTATAGCGGAAAACATTGGCAGGGCCGCAGTCCCGGTCCAGAATCTCCCATTCATACTGCCCCGATTCTTTATTCCAGGTAAATACAAGAAGATTCCGCTCCCCTTTTCGGTGTCCCACCACAAGGGCCTTTCTTCCGCATAAATCCCCGCCATAAATGGCGTGGGTGAACTCTGCCGGCCTTTCGTATTCATATGCTTTTATATAACTGCCGGCCTGTTTCCTGTAAATGGTGATGCAGTCCCCATGGAAAGGAGAAAGCACCGCCAGTTCCATTTCTCCGTCCTCATCAAAATCCACCAGAACCGCGTCACTGGCCGGCGTATCCAAAAGCCTGCATATTTCCCAGCCGCTTTTCTCATTTGCAGGCGGGATAAACTGATAAACACCGCTTTCGGAGGAAATGAGACCGGTTTCCAGTCCGCCCGCACACACCCTGTAATATCCGTGATTCTTCAGCATATCCTCCCTGATCACATCAAACTTCAGCTGATGCTCCCTGTCAAAGCCGCTTAAATCCTCCGGCAGGACCGCTCCATAGACCTTTCCCGGACTGGACCAGTCATCCCTGTATTCATGGCCGGACTTTAACGTACAGGCCAGAAGGTAACGGACGCCGTTTCTCTCAAGAATATCGAAACGGTGCACATGAGGCAGGACCTTCAGTGTCCGCACATCCCAGCCCCCCGGTTTCTTCGGGGTCACGACCACAATTTCAGCTTCTTTGGAATCATTGGGAGAATAGAATTTATGGGTGGCCAGAAACTGTCCGTCAGTGCCCGGAACCCAGACCATGGTCATAGTGCCTCCCGGGCCGTCCCATACCGTATCCTCCATACGGCCGTCTGAATCAAAGAGCAGGCATCTGTCCTCCTTTTCCGCAGCGACCAGGAAATGATCTGCTCCGCCAAAACGCAGCGGCGCAATGGAATAGCATTTTGTTAAATGGGTCAAAATCTTTTTTTCCGCCTTCATACCGAATCCTCCCTTCAGCTCTGTTCATCCAGAATTTTAGTCATCCTGCGGTTGGCATCCATCAGCTCCTCCATCCACTCCGGATTCCCCGTATACCAGAATTCCGTGACAAATTTTCGGATGCCCAGCTCCCAGGCGGTTTTTATGGCGCTTTCAAAATCCACATGGCCTTTGCCAAAGGGTATTTCCCGGAATTCTCCCGGCGCAGTCTCCTTTAAGTGCATGGCCACCAGATGGCCCTTTCCGGCCCGGAGGTCCTCCAATACGTCTGTTCCGTAAGTTTTCGTGGCATTGGTGGTGTTTCCGATATCCGGATAGACGTTTAAATACATGGAAGATACCAGCCTGACATAATGCATGGATTTTTCCACCGTATTCATGAATTCGGTTTCCATCGTCTCAAATCCCAGAACCACGCCTGCACGGGCCGCCAGCTCCGTGGCCTTTTTTAAATTTTCTAAAAAAAACTGCTTTGTCTCTTCACTGGAATCCTCATAGTAAACGTCATATCCGGCCAGCTGGATGATCCTGATCCCTAAGTCGTCGGCCAGCTCTATGGCCTTTTTCATGATGTCCATCCCCTTTTCCCGGACCGCCGGATCATGGCTTCCCAAAGGATACTTGCGGTGTCCGCTCAGGCACATGGTGCGTATGGGAAGGCCCACGATCTTCATGATGCTGAGCATCTCCAGGCGTTCTGCCTGTGACATATCAAGGCGCTTTATTTTCTCATCGGTTTCGTCGATGCTGATTTCCACAAAATCAAACCCGGCCGCTTTTGCTGCCTCCAGCTTTTCTTTCCAGCCAAGCCCAGAGGGCATGGATTTCTCGTATAATCCAAGGGTATATGCCTTTTCCATAAATTTGCCTCCATTTGATCCAATCATAATGGAAGCCCGGGCATTTATTCCATGATGACTGGTTTAAAAATCCGAACGGCGCACGATAAACACCTGGACCCCTTTCTCACGAATGAGGTCCAGAGCCTCTTTGGGCGCCTTTTCATCGGTAATAAGATACTTGATTTTCTCGATGGGACAGCTGACAAAGCTGCTGTTTTTCCCTATTTTGGTGTGATCCGCCAGAACATAGACAGCCTGGGTGGCATGGTTGATCATCAGCTCATTGATGCTGACCTCGTGGAAGATCTCCGTTGTCATTCCATTTTCCCCGCTGATCCCGGAACACCCGATAAATGCTTTCCTGGCATAGATGGGCTGTAAGTTCCTCAGGGCGAAATCCCCTACCATGGCATCCTTTGGATGGCGCAGCTCACCGCCCGTCAGCACCACGCTCACTCCCTGGGGATGCTCACAGTTAATGGCTTTTCCGTTATTGGTAATGACCGTCACATTGGTACAGCTTATATATTCCAGAAGCTTAAGTGCGTTGCGGCTTGTATTGATGAACAGAGTATCGTTTTCTTCCACAAACCGGGCGGCATACTTAGCGATCAGCTTCCGGTACATCTGCACCTCATCCGGAGGATCTCCCACGGCAACCGCTCCGCCGTGGGTCCGGACCAAAAGCTTTTTATCCTCCAGGTACTGAAAATCTCTTCTGATGGTGATGAGGGATACCCCCAATATCTCTGCCAGCTCATCCACCCGCACCCTGGGATTCTTATCAAGCATCTCCAGGATGCGGTTCCTGCGGCTGTCCACACAAGCTCTGTCCTTTTTCATTTCCGTTACCTCTCAACCTACAAAGATATGATTCATATCCTCATTATATCCTTTCCAGAAGCTTGTGTCACTTGTTTTATGATCGTTTTGATTGAATTCAAAGGATTCCGTTTTCCTTCATTTTCTGTTCCATTTCCTGGGCTGACATGATATTGCGCAGTCCGATGACCGTGGTCCCCTTATCCTGGGCGCTCTTGAACATGTTCACAAAATTCTGGGCGCAGAATACCACATCATACTGGGACGCCGCTGTCTTTCCTTCGGAAAGAGCACAGTGATGGACCCTGGACGGCTTGATCCCCGCTTTATCAAGGACCTTCTGCATCGTCATTTTCATCATCAGGCTGGAGCCCGCTCCGTTTGCGCAGCACACCATAAAACTCATATTTTCTCTGGACATAATACCTCTCCTTAATTCTCTTTCTTTCCCTGTAATGACTTATAAGCTTCGTAGTCTTCCGTGATGAGGAAATACCCCTTTTTGTCCTTCCGGTACTGGATCTGAGGAATGGCCAGAAGTCCGGCCACCACCAGCGCAACGCCCGCGTAGCTTAAGAACTTCATGACCGCCGTCATGACGGGCCAGACAACCGCCCAGTCCCACATTCCCAGATATCCGCCGTAAGCCGCCATCCCGACCCAGCCGGCAATGATGGCGGAGCCGAACACCTGACAGATACCGGAGAAAAACGGAAGGATCAGGGCTGCCTTGATCCCGCCCTTTTCATTGGCAAACACGGCAATGGTGGCATTGTCAAAGAATACCGGCACAAAGCCGCAGATCACAAGCACCGGACTCTTTAATACGATGAGCGCAAGGATCGCCAGGATCTGCCCCACGAATCCGGCTAAAAACCCCAGAGGCACGGCATTGGCGGAGCCGAAACCGAACACCACCGCACAGTCCACGCCCGGAAGGGACCCGGGAAGCAGCTTATCCGCGATTCCCTGGAAGGAAGCCGTCAGCTCGGTCACAAAGGTTCTGACGCCAAGCTGAAGGATCGCCAGATAAACGGAGAAATACAGACAGGTCTGCAGCACATAAAAGAACATGCTGGCCCCTTCTTTCAGAAATTTCTGTTCGATCAGGTAATCTCTCCCCAGAATGCAGAGAATGGTTCCGAAAAACATGACCATGAGAATAGACGTACACACCATGTTTTCATTGAAGATGGACATAAATCCGGGAAGCTCGATATCCTCGATCTTCTTCACTTCCTTTCCATCCTTCTTCTTTCCGAAAAACTTTTCTGCTAGCCAGGTATTGAACGCGATGCCGAACATCTGCTGATGGGCAAGGCAGAATCCCGCCCCATCGGTCAGTTCCTGGCAGGGCTTGACGGTCAGGTTTGAACCCACCGCCCAGTAAGCGCCCAGGATCAGCGCCATTACCGCCAGAAGACCTGCATTGGTGTTCAGCAGAAACGGACACGCAAACAGGATCAGCCAGTATGCGGTGGCCGCCTGCTGCACCTGGACATGGCCGGTGGTAAACAGCGCCCGGAGCTTCGTGATTTTGCGGAAGCGCACCAGAAGGATATTCACGATAAAGGCGATCAGAAGCAGGATCATGGCATTTCCAAACCCCTTGCCGAACACCTCTTCCACCCCTGCCGTGACGGCATTCTGTCCAAAGTACGGGTCAATCACCATGGCATCCATGTTAAAACGGTCCTTCAACCCCACAAGGACCGGCCGGAAGTTGTTCACCAGGCCTCCGGATCCCACCGTTAAGATCAAGTATCCCACAATGGCTTTTATCACCCCTGCCAGCACATCGTACCATGGTTTTCCCAGCAATATGTATCCCACCATAACAATCAGTCCGATCATAAACGCCGGCTGCTGCAGCACATTCACTGCAAAATATGACCAAATCTTCATTAAAACATCCATAAGAACCCTCCCCCTTATTTATCCAAATAATTTTCCTGAATCTCAATCAGATCCTCCGCTGTCTCCGCCTCCAGAAGCGCTTCCACCGCTGCCTCATTCATGAGAAGCTCCGACAGCTTTGTCATGTTTAACAAATGCTGTTCCGGATTGCAGGAGGCCAGGGTAAAAAACAGTCTCGCCTCTTTTTCCGGATCCCCCTGCGCAAAGCTCACAGGCTTTTTAAGCCTCATAAACCCGATGGCCGTCTTGTGCACACCCCTTGCACATTCCTGGGAATGCGGCATGGCCACATCCGGCATGATGATGATGTAAGGCCCGTATTTCTTCACACACTCAATGATATCTTCCTTATAAGTTGCCTCCACGGTCCCGTCCGCTTCCAGGACCTGGCAGCTCATCCGGATGGCTTCCTGCCAGTCATGGGCTTCCTCCGCAAACTTATAATGATTCTGTTCCACGAATTCTCTTAACATCCTTCCCCCTTTTCTGCCCGCTTTACAGACAGGACCGAAACGGTATGTTCTGAGGCGCTTCAAAGCAGTCCTCAAATCCCCTGGGGTGATGGTAGACCTTTTTATCCTTATCCGCGGGATACACGTACTTGCCGCCCACTTCCCAGAAAAACGGATGAAACCGGTAATCCAGCCGGTCCTTCTTCATGCCGTAAAGCACCCGGATCTCATTGACATCGGCCATGAAATTGGTCCATACGTCATAGTGAATGGGAATCACCACTTCGCACCTCAAAGCCTCCGCCATGCGCAGGATGTCGCAGGATGTCATCTTATCCGCCATTCCCACCGGATTTTCCCCGTAAGATCCAAATGCCACATCCACCTTATGATCCTTGCCGTGTTTGGCGAAATAAATGGAATAATGGGAATCGCCGCTGTGATAAATATTTCCCCCGGGAGTCTTAATCAAATAATTTACCGCCTTCTCATCCATGTCCGTGGGGCAGATGCCGGTAAGCTCCTCCCTGTCCGGACCCGTGGAATCCGTTGTTACCAGACAGGTCCGGTCAAAGGAATCCAGCACCACGATCTCCACATCCTTGACTCTGATGGTATCGCCCGGCCGCACAATGATGCAGCGGTCTTCGGGGACCCCCCATTTCATCCAGGTCTCTACGGATTTTAAAGGACCTATGAAGGGAACCGGGATCTCTCTTCCCTCCTCATCCGTGGTTGTCATTTTGCTCTGAATGACATGGGCCGCGTATTCCGCACTCATGTGATCCTGATGGTAATGGGTCGCCAGAACCGCATCCACCTGCCTGACCGCAAAGGGATCAATAACAAACGGGACCGCTCTTAAATTGGGCTGCATCTTTCTGGCCCCGCACATATTTGCCATCTGATGGCCAACGGCCATTTTCCCATCGCCATGGGTGCGCTTTCCGTTTCCGCACCATAAATCTATGGTTAAATTACAGCCCCCCGGAGTCTTAAACCAGATTCCCGTACAGCCCAGCCACCACATGGCTACGGTGCCGGGCTTCACTTCCTCCCCCTCGATCTCTTCATTCAGCCAGGTCCCCCACTCAGGAAACGTGCTCATGACCCAGGATTCCCTGGTCATTTCACTCACCTTGCTCATGCATCTCCCTCCTTTGATTATATGTTTGAATTATATGTTCCTTTTGTTCTTGCAAATCAATATTATCACGTTTAACCTCATTTTTCAACGGATTTATATGTTCGTTTTCTTCATATATGTTCGTTATTGAAATTTTGTGATATTGCTCAGATTTTCGGCATTTTTTTGTGCAATTTTAAATGTGTGTCTCCCGGCTTTTCACACATACTATTTTTAATCAGGAGGTATCTCATGTTTCCGGACAAAATTTATTACGAACCCGCCTCGCTCGATTATGAGCTTGGAAGGCATTTAAAAGAAAAGTACAATGACATACCATGGATTCCCATTGAAAGCCACAACAAGATCGACGAGCTGCGTACCCGTCCCAACAAAGATTTTCCATCCATGAAAAGGCATCTTATCATCGGGGTCCGCAAAACCCACAGCTACGTTCCCAACCATAAGGTTTCGGATTTTCTTGTTCCCTATACCTCATCCGGCTGCACAGCCATGTGCCACTACTGCTATCTGGTGTGCAACTATAATAAATGCGCCTATCTCCGGCTTTTTGTAAACAGGGAGCAGATGCTGAAAAAGATCATGGACCACGGGGACCGTTCCGGAAAAGATTACACCTATGAAATCGGAAGCAACAGCGACCTCATTCTGGAAAATACCATTACCGGAAATCTGGCCTGGACCATTGAGCAATTCGGCAGGAGCAGACACGGTTTTCTCACATTCCCCACAAAGTTCAACAAAGTGGAACCGCTTCTTGACATAGACCACGGCGGACGGGTGATCATGCGCATGAGCGTCAACCCTCAGCCCATCATCGAGCGTTTTGAACCGGGCACCTCCGGCTTAAAGGCCAGAATTTCCGCCTTAAACCGCATGTGCGAAGCCGGTTACCGGGTGGGCCTGTTGCTTGCGCCCATCATTCTTACGGAGGACTGGAAAATGCTTTATTCCCAATTGATTACCGAGCTTTCCCGGTCACTGTCGGAAAAGGTAATGAAACAGGCCCCCATTGAAATCATTTTTATGACCTACAGTTATGTTCAGAACGCCATTAACACGGAAGCCTTTCCCCAGGCAGATCTCCTCTATGACAAGGAGCTCATGACGGGGCGGGGAAGGGGAAAATACTGCTATCGGAACGATTTAAGAGCGGACGGGGAACTGTTTTTAAGACAGCAGATCGAAGAGAAGTTAAAGGAAATGACCATTTTGTATGTGGTATAAGGGCGGTTTCTGCCTTCACGGCGGCAGGATGCACGCCCAATGCTGCTGACCGGAAGGAAAAAGTACCCCGGGCCAGTCACGGCCATTTTTTTGTGACCGGCCCCGGGGTGCGGTTTACGATGAATGTCCCTGCTTTTTTAACAGCCCATACAGCAAATAAACGGCCATGGGAATAATAAACAGGATCCATAACAGCTTCTGGCGGAAAAGAATCCTCAGCCGGGCATACACTTCCGTTAACTCATAAGTATTAAATATCCGGATGAACAGCGAAATTCCGATAAACTGAACGGCTGCAAAAATAAAATCTCCGGACAAATATAACATGAATCCCACTCTTCTCCAAATCAGGGAAATTCCGGCAAATATAAGAAACAGACAGCAAAATAAGTAAAAGCTGTTTGTAAAATATTCAGAGTATCTCTTCAGATCCTCAACCTGTAAAGCCATTTCTTTTTTTATTTCCATGGATGTCACTTCATTCGCTTTCAGTAAAATTCCTATGGAACGATAAATGAGCTTTATAGCGGCCATATGCAGCGATAACGCCAATACAGAAAAAACGGAAACACAGGCCAGATATATTCGAATGTTTTTTTGGTTGATCATGTCATTCACCTTTCTTTCGGGCTTATAAAATTGCCTATTTTTTTACATGCCCCATGCTTTCTCTCACGTATCAGTATAGAATCAAATTATATTTATTTCAATCAGATTCCCCTTCTTCCAATGCCGGATCCGTGAAATCCCCATCCATTTTTTGCAATCAGAAACAGGTTATGGTATAATAGGCTTTCGTAAATACATAAAAAAGGATGCGAAAAGGAAAATCAACCATGTACAATGACTTATTCTCCATCGGAGGTTTCACCTTCCACGGCTATGGCCTGATGATCGGTATCGGGATCCTCTGCGCCTATTTAACGGCAGAATACCGGGCCAAAAAGTTCGGACTTGATCCGGAACATTTATTTCCGCTGCTCATTTACGGAGCAGGCGCCGGCTTAATAAGCGCCAAGCTTCTATATTACCTGACCATATTTGAGGACATTTTAAAAGATCCGGGCCTTCTGCTCAGCTTTTCCGGGGGGTTTGTCGTATATGGAGGGATCATCGGCGGGATCGCAGCCGGCTTCCTCTACTGCCGGGTAAAAAAAATAGCTTTCCTGGATTACCTGGACCTGGTCGTGCCCTCCATTGCCCTTGCACAGGGCTTTGGAAGGATCGGCTGCCTTCTGGCCGGCTGCTGCTATGGACAGGAGTTTCACGGCCCCCTTTCCCTTACCTTCCAGCGATCCCGGTTTGCGCCGAACGGCATTCCCCTGTTTCCGACCCAGATCGTTTCAAGCGCCCTTGACTTTTTAAACTTCTTCGTTCTGTGCGCTCTGGCAGGAAAGAACAAAAAGCCGGGCCGGATCAGCGCCTTCTATATGATCTTTTACAGCACCGGCCGGTTCCTCATGGAATTTTACCGGGGAGATTTGATCCGCGGTGCTGTGGGCAGCCTGTCCACCTCCCAGTTTATATCTGTGTTTGTGGCCGCTGCCGGATTCCTCCTCTTATGGAAAACTTCAAAGAAACCAAAAACAGACTGAACGAGCATTCGACTATGCCCCGCCTTATGGATAAAAATACCCGCTGCCCGGAGGGATTTTCATCCATAAGGCGGGTTTTTTTCTCCAGGCTATTTTACCCGGACTCAAATGGCCGTATAACGCTTTTTCTACTCTATAAAACCAAAAAATACCGTTAAAAATAGTAACACAACCGGTTATGTTCATAATTATAGTAACTTTTTTTGCAAATTCGTTGCCTTTCACTATTATATTCTTTCCTTCTTCTGCCGATGAAACAGATGGAATGAAGTAAGATTTCGTTTGCAGCCAGGAAAGGAGGCTTTTCACTCTTTTAACTATATAAAGAACAGTAGCTGCATTTCATGCAGTTTATTTTTTATCATTTTACCGGATCAAACGGTTTGAATGGTAATCTTTGGGATAAGAGGTTTGTTTTATTATAAATTTAAAGGGAGTACAACTTATTTATGAAGAACATGAAAAAACTGAATTTTAAGAACCTCAGGCTTGCCGCAAAAATGTCCATAACAACGGGAATTATTCTTGCGGTGAGCCTGACTCTTCTGATCGCCTTATCCGCCCTCCAGGCAAGCAGAGCGGTCTCAAAAGCGATCAACGGCGAATTTTCCGGCATTGCGGCCCAGAACGGGCTGATGGTACAGTCTATAATCGATGACGCCGCCGGAACCGCGAAGGATTTGCAGAACTATTTAAACGGGGTATATAACGGAGATTCCGCTGCCCAGGACTGGAAAAATATCAACCGGAAGAGCCGGGTATACAATGCCGAGCTGAAAGAAATCAATTACGAAATCGAAAATTATATCATCAATTCAGCCTGGTCCGCCGTCACCAACAACCCTGACATCACCGGAGTCGGCGCTTTTTTTGAACCGGGCAAATTCGACCTTGCCGTCAGGGACTATTCCATTTATGTAACTGCCGATGACGCAAAAAACAAAACGGCCCAGTCTCTCGGCGCATACAGTGAATACGGCACCGAGGACTATTACCGCGTTGCAAAAGAAACAAAGGCGGCCTATCTGACCGATCCGTTTGATTACAAGGGAGTCATGATGAGCACCATCGCATTCCCCATCATGAACGGGGATGAGGTGATAGGAGTCATCCTGGCAGATATCAATGTGAGCAATTTCGCCAAAATAAAAACCACCGATGAAAAATATCCGACCATGTACGTGGATATCTACACACAGGACAACATGATCGCCTTTGACAGCCAGTCCGCCGACAACATCGGAAAAAAACTGTCAGACTTAATTCCAGCCTCCGAATATGAGAAAATCCAGGCCGGCCAGCAGGCAAAAACCGATTTTCACATAAACACCAGAAAAGCGGACGGTACCATGGAATCCAGGCATTATTACCCCATCACCTGCGGCACCCAGACCTGGTGGGCATCCAGCTCTCTCGATGCGGGAGATTTAAACAAAGACGTGGTGAAACTGATTGCCCTCATGACCGCTCTTGCTTTAGCTGCCATCATAGTCATCAACGTGATCATATCGCTTTTCCTGAAAAAGACCCTTGATCCCATCAACGGCGTTGTGGCCGCTGCGGAGAATATAGCGGCGGGCAATCTGGATATCCGCATGGAGGTAAGGTCCGGCGATGAAATCGGCCTCCTCTCACGGACCTTTACGGACATGGCGGATAACTTAAAGTTCATCATTGAGGATATCAATTATCTTCTGGGTGAAATGAGCGCGGGGAACTTCAAGGTTATGACCCGTCACGAGGAAAAATATGTGGGCGCCTACCAGTACATCCTGGAGGCGATGCGGAACATCCGTCTTAATCTGAGCGATACGCTCTTGGAAATCGACCGCGCTTCAGAGCAGGTGTCAACAGGCGCTTCCCAGGTATCCGGCGCTTCTCAGGCGCTCAGCCAGGGCGCGACGGAGCAGGCTTCCTCTGTGGAAGAATTATCCGCCACCATCACGGAAATTTCCGAGCGGGTGAAGCAGAACGCAGCCAATGCCTCGGAAGCCAATGCCCTGTCACAGGAAGCAAGTGAGGGTGTGCTGGAAAGCAACCGTAAAATGAAGGACATGATCACAGCCATGAATGAAATCGCAAGCACTTCAAATGAAATAGGAAAGATCATCAAGACCATTGACGACATCGCATTCCAGACCAACATCCTGGCACTCAATGCGGCTGTGGAAGCCGCCAGAGCCGGAGCCGCAGGAAAGGGCTTTGCGGTTGTTGCGGATGAAGTGCGAAACCTGGCCGGAAAATCGGCGGAGGCGGCAAAAAACACCACAACACTGATTGAAAATGCCATCTCTGCCATCGGAAACGGGACAAAAATTGCCGGTGAGACTGCAGAAGCCCTGCGCCTTGTGGTGGAAAAAGCCAACACCTCTTCCAGCCGGATCGGGGAAATCGCAGACGCGTCAGCCATTCAGTCCGATGCCATTATGCAGATCACAACCGGAATCGATCAGATATCCGCGGTCGTGCAGACCACCTCCGCCACATCGGAGGAAAGCGCGGCCACATCGGAGGAGCTGTCCGCTCAGGCCCTCAACTTAAAAGATCTGGTAGGGAAATTCCGGCTGATGGAAGTCAGCCGGGAAGCTCAGCCGAAAGAGACAGCCGAAACCGGCCAGATCCCTGCCTGGGTTCCGGCTCCGGATGATATGGAAGCTTATGATAAGTATTGATCCCTGGGGAGCGGCCTTTTGCCGCTCCTTTCCTTTCTGGCCACATAACATTTTACTTTTCCGAAGATCTATGGTAAATTAATTCTTGTCCCGGACTCGTGTATCATTTTATGATGGGGCCTTATTTATTCCAAAAGGCCGGAAAGGAGAATGTATGGTTCAAGACGATTATTTCACACGTATGATAAGCGGAATGGTCAATACCTTATTAAAGCTGATTTTTCAAATAGATCATGGAAAAAATGAATCCAATGCCTTTAAAGACAGTGAAATGGCAGAAAAATGCCGGGAGCTTACGGATCTCATTGAGAGCGGGGAAATCAATGAGGCGGAAAACCGATTGCTGGAGGAGCTGGATCCCGAAGATATGGAATTTTACAAGCTGGCTCTTATGTTCTATTATTTTTTGAACGAAAAGGACTCCGGTTTTCTGGAAGCCCATGACTTTTCAAAAAACGAAGTCAATGACGGACTTCGCTATGTATCCCGGATCTATGGCTATGAGAGCATGGCAGAGGCCCTTCTGGGAAAGGATGCCCAATGAACCGCCCTCCGGGGAGAGACAAAATTACAGAGAAGGCATCTTCATCTGAAAATGCCTTCTCTTTTCTTATGGCAGGCTTACCTCGCCATGTGTTCATTCAGCCTGTCGACCAGTTCCTCTACCTGAACACCGTGGACCATGCAGGCCTCTTCCAGGCTCTCCATGGTGGAAGCCGGGCAGCCAAGACAGTGCATGCCCATTTCAAAAAAGAAAGGTGCCGTGGTCTGGTCCGCGTCCAGGATTTCTCCGATTAAAGTGTCTTTTGTTACGGAAAGCTTCATGTTAAATTACCTCTTTTCTTTTATTGTTGTTTTGTGCAGGTTCCAAAGTCTCAAAGATCCGACCGTTCCCTCCCTTCTGCAGAAATACATGTTCTATTCTCGGTAAAGAAATCCCAATGGTTTCCTTCATGACATCCTCGATGGTCTCCACCGGTATGACCGTCAGCTGGTTTTTCACCTCATCGGGCACTTCCTTTAAGTCAGCCACATTGTCCCTGGGGATCAGCACCTTTTTTATGCCGGCCCGCTGGGCGCCAAGCAGCTTTTCCTTCAGACCGCCTATGGGCAGCACGGCTCCCCTTAAGGTGATTTCACCGGTCATCGCTGTTTTAGAGTCCACCTTGTTGCCGGTGGCTAAAGAAGCCAGGGCGGTAAATAACCCGATCCCTGCGGAAGGTCCATCCTTTGGCACCGCCCCTGACGGAACGTGGATGTGGATATCCCTTTCTTTAAAATTGAATGTATTGAACGGCAGCCTGGACTTTAATAAGCTTAAGGAGATTCTGGCTGATTCCTTCATTACATCTCCCAGCTTGCCCGTCAGGATCACGTCTCCGCTGCCCGGCATATCCGTTGCCTCTATAAAGAGTATTTCGCCGCCCACAGGTGTCCAGGCAAGTCCGGTGACTACTCCCGGCGGATTGTCCTGCTGTGCTTTGTCATGGCGGGAAACCTGCCTTCCGAGCAGCTCCTCCAGATCCTCTTCCCTGATTCTGTAAGGAGGCTCCTCCTTATTGGAAACGATTTTTTCGGTCGCTGTTCTGGCCAGACCGGCCAGCTGTTTTTTCAGCCCTCTTACACCGGCTTCCAGGGTGTAGTCGCTGATGATCCTCCGCAGTACCTCATCCTCAATGACCAGCTGGTCCGAAGACAGGCCGTGTTCCTCCAAAACCGCAGGGATCAGATGATTCCTGCCGATATGGAACTTCTCATCCATGGTATAGCTGGAAATCTGTATGACTTCCATGCGGTCCAGCAGCGGACCCGGAATGGTTTCCAGGGAATTGGCGGTGGCTATAAAGAAAACATCGGACAGATCATAGGGGAGGTCCATATAATGATCCGTAAAGCTGTTGTTCTGCTCCGGATCAAGCACTTCTAAAAGCGCGCTGGCCGGATCCCCGCTGAAACCGCCGGCCATAATCTTATCCACTTCATCCAGCACCATGACAGGATTGTTTTTCCCCGCCTTGCGGATGCTCTGGATGATCCTGCCGGGCATGGCTCCCACATAAGTCCTGCGGTGCCCTCTGATTTCCGATTCATCCCTTATTCCGCCTAAGCTTAAGCGGATGTATTTTCTGCCCAGAGCCTCTGCAATGCTCTTTCCCAGACTCGTCTTTCCGGTGCCCGGAGGTCCCACAAGAAGCAGTATGGAACCCTTTTTATTCTTGTTCAGCTGCATGACCGCCAGATGCTGTATGATCCTTTCCTTGACCTTTTTAAGCCCGTAATGCTGTTCATCCAGAATCCTTCTGGCCTCTGAAAGATCAACGGACTTGGACTCCTCTTTTTTCCACGGGAGCTGGACCAGAAGATCCAGATAATTGCGTATCACATTGTACTCCAGCTTGTTCTGCCCCTGGTCCTCCAGTTTTTCCAGTTCCTCAAGAGCGGCTTCCTTGATCTCCGGCGGCATTCCGGCCTCTTCAATTCTGGTTAAATAATCCGCCTCTTTTTTTCCGGTCTCTTCTTTGCTCTCATTTAACTCTTCCTGAATGGCCTTTAACTGCTCCCTGAGCACGGATTCTCTGTAATAGCGGTTGGCTTTTTCAGAGAACTTTTCCGAAATCTGCATCTGCAGCTCGATCATCTCTCTCTGCTTCAACAGGTAATCCATAAAACGCAGGCTTCTTTCCTTTAAGGACTGCATTTCCAGCAATTCGTATTTTTCTCCATTGGGGATCTGGAGGAACTGAGACAGATATACGATGACGGAGTTTAAATCCTTAAATTCCCCGATGATCCTCTGGTACTGGTCTCCGCCTGAAAATTTGGAGCTTATTTCACCGGTTACCTTCTTGATGTAATCCAGCATCTCTTTCTGGCTTGCGGCGTTTAAGTCAACCTGATCCGGACTGTATTCAAACCGGGCATGGATCAGGCCGCCGGTCAGCTGAAGCTCTTTCAATTCAACCCGGTCCTTGACGGTAACGGACAACTGAACTCCTTTTTCCGTCTTTTCCAGTCCATTGACCAGAAAAATCACGCCTGTCTTATAAAAATCTTCTTCCTTCCACGAATTCCCGGAAACATTGTGTTTCAAGGGCAACGCGATCTTAACGACTTCCTCGTTTTCCAGATACTTAAACTGCTTCTCATTCAAAGTCCCCATATGAAGCGCGGTTATGACTTCGGGCAATAAAACCTTATTATATATTGGAAAAACGATTCCTATGTTACTGTTATAGTTATCTGCCATAGTTTTATCCTTTCTGTGCTTGATCTAAAAGTGAATGTTCATTTAATCATTGATATTTTTTTGCGGGATCTTATTGAAAAAATGGTCCCGCTTATCAATCCTTATCTTAATATTGCATCCTGAATGATCTGAATCAGCTCCTGCAGAAGATCCGCTTTCTGTACCTCATTTTTATGATTATCCACGGCGATCGCTTTCACCGGATAAAAAATAATGGCCAGCAGATTATCTTCGCTGTAATTCTTAATTATATTGCTCCTCTTCATCTCTGTCATCAGATTGTAAATATTACAGATCCCTTTTTTGCCGGAACAGCCGTTGGCTAAGGAGGGACAATTGGAGAACTGTTCCACAAAGCTGAAAACCTCCTGATTGTCCAGTATATAGTTATAGTAGCTCCTGATGAGCACTTCGATCTGCTGTCTGCCTTCCATCTCCCGGTCTACGCTGTCTAAAAGATAACCGTAGATCTCTTCCGAATACTCGCTGTAAATATCGTGGAGCATGTTTTCCTTATTTTCAAAATATATATAGACCGTTGCCGGTGAAACCCCTGCCATTTTAGCGATTTTTGAGACAGAAGCACCATGGAAGCCCTCCTGCAGGATCAGCCTGATTACCGCCTCTTTGATGTTCTTCACCTTTTCATCGTCTTTTTTTCTCATGCCATCACCTCTGTATGATTATATAATAAATGATCATTCACTTATTGTCAACCTGTTTTTTACGAGCCTTTTTCTTTCTTCTTTTTAAAACTTTCAAAGCTTTTCCGGGCAGACTCATCAGCTTGAAAGAATTTTATGAAAACGGACAGGTTGGAAACCGTTGACGGGCTCAGGGAATGCTCGATAAGCTCTGTTTCTTCAAGCGCATGAGGGCTGTCTATCATAGTCAGGAAGCTTTCCACCGTTTCATGTCTTTCCAAAAGATATCTGCCCATGTCCCTGCCGCTGTCGGTCAGCTGAATGATCTCATAGCGGTCATATTTTAAATATCCCAGATCAGAGAGCTTGGATATCATTTTTGACGCGGAAGATGCCCTCACGTGCAGAAGTCCGGAAAGCTGTCCTACACGCGCATAGTCATTTTCCTCACACAGTCTGTACGACATCTCCAGATAATCCTCCATTGCCGGTGTCAGTTGTCCATCCCGCCGGTTTGCAAGCTGGTATCCGCGAACCGTTCTGAAATCCGAATCTTTACTGTTATCCATTGACTCACCTCTTCTTCCATTAATTCAGTATATTCGTAACACAATCCATTTAGAAACCATACATTAGGGTAGGGAAAGTTTCTTGCCCTTCACTTATAGTATTTGGGAGGATTTTTCATGGATATCAATGAAATTACGCTGAATAAACTGCCGACCGGCAAAAAAGGAGTGGTCACCGCTTTGACCGCCGACGGGGCGGACAGAAGGCGCATGCTTGACTTAGGCATTATTAACGGAACAGAAATCGAATTGCTCTATAAAAGTCCCGCCGGGAATCCTGTAGCATATTTTATAAGAGGGGCCGTTATCGCTCTGCGGACCGATGTTTCAGAAAAAATCACGGTCACCATGCCGTAAATTGACAGGGAGCAAAGGAAAGGAGTATTTTATATGGGATTAACAAATACCTCAACAGGAACAGGGATATTAAAGCACTGCGGCTTAAAGATCGAAAAGGAAACGCCCCAGGACAAAGTTGTGGCGCTGGCCGGCAACCCCAATGTGGGAAAAAGCACGGTGTTCAACAGTCTGACGGGGCTCAACCAGCATACGGGCAACTGGCCGGGAAAAACAGTCGTAAACGCCCAGGGAAAATACCGCCATAACGGAACCAATTTTATTCTGGTGGACATTCCGGGTACCTATTCGCTGATGGCCAATTCCGCCGAAGAAGAAATCGCCAGGGATTTTATCTGCTTCGGAGGTTCCGATGCCGTGGTGATCGTTGCCGATGCCACCTGCCTTGAGAGGAATTTGAATCTGGTACTTCAGACAATGGAGATCACCCATAAGGTCGTTCTGTGCGTCAATCTGATGGATGAGGCGGAAAAGAAAAAAATAAGAATTGATCTGGATCTCCTTTCCTCCCGTCTGGGAATCCCCGTGGTGGGAACCAGCGCCAGGTCAGGACGCGGCCTTGAAGAGTTAATGGCGGCTGTTGAAACTATCACAGACAGCACCGTGGAATCAGCTCCTCTCAGGATTACATACTGCGGGGAAATTGAAAACGCAGTATCCCTGGTAGAACCGGAGATCATCCGGCTTTTGCAGGAACCCATCATTCTGCAGGAATCCATAAACAGCCGGTGGATCACCTTAAAACTCCTTGAAGGGGACCAAAGCCTTCTCAAATCTTTAAAAACCTTTCTTGGCTTTGATCTGATGCGTAACGAGGAAGTATCCAAAACAGTGATGGAAGCCCGATTCCAACTGGCAGAAGCCGGATTTCTTCTCGATCACTTCAGGGACCGGATCGTCACGGAGATCGTAAAAACCTGTGAGGAAATCGGCCGCCAGGCGGTAACCTATGAGAAAAAGGAATATGCGGAGAGAGACCGGAAAATTGATAAGATCCTCACCTCCAAGCTGACCGGCATACCGGTCATGATCGCTCTGCTGTTCGGAATATTCTGGATCACGATCACCGGTGCAAACGTTCCTTCAAGCCTTCTTTCCACCGCCCTGTTCGCTCTGGAAGAACCCATATCCTCCTTTTTTTTGTGGATTTCAGCGCCTGAGTGGGTGCGGGGCATCTTTGTGGATGGCATCTTCCGCACACTGGCCTGGGTCGTTTCCGTAATGCTTCCGCCCATGGCCATCTTTTTCCCGTTGTTCACCCTTCTTGAGGATCTGGGGTACCTGCCCCGGGTCGCGTTTAATCTGGATAACTTTTTCCGAAAAGCCCGGGCCCACGGCAAACAGGCTCTCACCATGTGCATGGGATTCGGCTGCAATGCCTGCGGAGTCATAGGCTGCCGCATCATTGACTCGCCCAGAGAACGCCTGATCGCCATCGTCACAAATAACTTTGTTCCATGCAACGGCAGGTTTCCCACCCTGATCGCCATCATCACAATGTTTTTTGCAGGAACGGCTGGAGGAGCCTTCCAGTCCGTGATCTCCACCCTCATGCTCACCGGTGTGATCGTGCTTGGGGTCACCATGACCATATTGATTTCCAGGCTGCTTTCCGTCACCGTATTAAAAGGCATGCCTTCCTCGTTTAATCTGGAGCTTCCGCCTTACAGACGCCCCCAGGTAGGCAAGGTCATTCTCCGCTCCATTCTGGACCGCACTCTTTTCGTGCTCGGCCGCGCAGTTGTGGTGGCCGCACCGGCCGGTCTCATCATCTGGATACTTGCCAACGTTTATGTGGGAGATCTAAGCCTTCTGACCCACTGCGCGGAATTTCTTGATCCCTTTGCCAGGCTCATCGGCATGGATGGGTATATCCTGATGGCATTCATCCTCGGTTTTCCGGCAAACGAGATCGTTGTTCCCATCATCATTATGAGTTACATGGCAACCGGTACCCTTACGGACTTTGAAAGCCTGACAGAACTCCACACTTTATTTGTCAGCCATGGCTGGACCTGGCTCACCGCCGTCTGCACCATGCTCTTTGCGCTGATGCACTGGCCCTGCGGCACCACCTGCCTCACCATAAAAAAAGAAACCCAAAGCTTAAAATGGACCCTGGTTTCCTTTGCCATTCCGACGGTTACAGGCATTGTTCTGTGCTTTATCGTAGCCAACACCGTCCGCCTTTTGGGGCTGGTTTCATAATATCCTCTCTTTTTCTTCCCTTCTTCAGGCAGTCCGGCACTCCCGGTTCCGGACTGCTCTGTTTTTATGTATGGCGGTCTCTTTAACAGTAATCCTTTACCAGCGGAACGGTCCCGTATTTTTCAAGGAAATAGTTCCCGGGAAAACCGGCCTCTGACTTGAGCCTTATGTCCGCCATGGTATAGAGCCTGGATTCCTGATACTCATTCATATCCACAAAAGCCACCTCGTCTCTCCGGAACTGCCGGTCATTTAAAACAGAGCTGTCACAAGTCGAAAAAATAAGCTGCATGTTTTTCCCGTTTTCCTGCTGAAAGAAATCTACGACAGACTTCATGACGGAGGTCTGGAATTCGCTGGAGATGTTGTCAAGGACAAGAACCCCGCCTCTTTGCTGCAGTTCATATATTTTAATAAACAGGGACAGATATTTGACGGTTCCGGCGGAAACTTCGGTAAAATCCATATACTGTATCTGGTATTGGCCGGTGGTCCGTGATTTGATGCGGTATCCGAGCATGGGAATTCCCCGTTCAATGAGAAAGTCTTCCGCCGGAATTCCAATCTTTCGCAGCTGCTCCAGTCCGAAACCAAGGGCATCCGGATTTTCAAGGAGTTTGTAAATGCTTTCTTCATCTCCCGTATTCTCCAGGACCCGAAAGGATTCAAGAATGTCAAAATGGTACAGAATCTGACCGGAAAAAAAGCTTTCAAACGGCCCCATGATCTCCCTGATTTCCGGAATATCCAGATACGACAGAGCACAGCAGAACAGCCGGCTGTCATGCGGGCGGAGGTTTACCTTCTGGCACAGCGTTTTTTCATAGCGGGGCCCGATGGAAAGTTCCCGCGCAGTCCGCATGTACACCACGTGGTGGTCCGCGTTTAAATACTCTGAGAGAATTTCCTGGCCGCAGACCGTAAAGCCGAATTCATAAACTCTCCCGCCGCTCAGAAAGGAAAGCTCCATTTCCGTAGGCCGCAGGCCGGCTCCGTTTGCCTGGAACGGTATAATCCTGTTCATTTTCCTCAGCTTCAAAAGGGACATGAAATGATTTTGAGGAAACGTTTTCAAGGAAAAAAGCTGCCAGAAAACAAAAGAATGAAAACTCGCGAGAGCCAGAAACAGATTGGTCTTTCCGCTTGCACCGTTGCCGTAAACAGCCAGCGTCTTTAACAGCTCCTGACTGCCGGAGGAAAACAGATGACCGGGATGTTCGTTATAATTCACCGCCTTCATATCCATAAAGGTCTCATCCGGAAAAGAACGAAAATTTTTAAAGCGAAAGGAAATTATCATTGTATTCTCCTCTTTCTGTATGATATGGTAATATATGGAAATTTATTTTAACGAAATCATCATACTGCGTATATATTTCCGATTCATTAAAATAGTATTTAAAAAGTATTAAAATTTCATATATTTTCCATAATATGACAATACAGGCCATTATTGTCACCCTGCTTTGTCAATAAACCTTTTAAAAATGGCGTTTTAAGACATGAATTCACCCTGTTTCATGAGGAGCGGATCCGGATAAAATGTTTTTTATTAACAATTCTTAAACATTTCAAAAACATTTTCCAAACATAGAGGGAATAATATAAAGACTGACGACATTGGCCGAAGGCATATTATCATACAATCAAACGGAAACAGGAGGAATCAGCCATGGTTAACATCTTGGTAGTTGAGGATGATGCAAAACTGAATCAAATTGTCTGCACATATTTAAATGACAGCGGGTACAAAGCGAAAGGGTGCTTAAATCCGAGGGAAGCATATGACCTGATGTACAATAATCTTTATGACCTGATCGTTTCGGATATCATGATGCCGGAAATCGACGGATTTGAATTCGCAAAAACAGTGAGGCAGCTGAACAGGACCATTCCTATTCTGTTCATGACAGCCAAGGATGACATCATTTCCAAGCAAAAAGGATTTCAGATCGGCATTGATGATTATATGGTAAAGCCCATCAACATGGACGAGCTGATCATGCGGGTAGGGGCCCTGCTCCGCCGTGCCAACATCATGGAGGAAAGGAGAATGACGGTGGGCAACTTAACCATGGATGCGGATGCAATGACCGCAGCCATCAATGAGGAAGAGATCTCCCTCACTCTGAGGGAATTCAATATCCTGTACAAGCTTTTGTCCTATCCAAAAAAAACCTTCACCCGCGCCCAGCTCATGGATGAATTCTGGGGAGTTGACAGCGAGACAAATCTCCGCGCAGTGGATGTCTATGTAACGAAGCTGAGGGATAAGCTCTCCGCCTGCGACGGCTTCCAGATCGTCACCGTCCGGGGTCTGGGATATAAGGCGGTGCTTCTATGAATAAAAAACGGGAGCCCTCTGACCCGAGAGTGAAAGCAAAGGTCTTTCCCCTGTCCAGCTTTATTCTCTCCTTTGCAGCCCTTTGGGGGCTCACCACCAGTCAGATGCTGATTCTTAAGGACTATATTGATTATGAAAGGCTTCCGATCGGATATGTGGCATGGATCCATCTCTACTGGATCTTTATCGCTGCTGCATTTACCTTTTTCACCAGATTCCAATTTAACCGCCATTATCAAAAACCGATGGAGGACTTTGCCGAAGCCACCCGGAAGGTGGCGGAAGGAGATTTTTCCGTCTACGTGCCGCCCAGGCATCTGCCGGATAAGAGGGACTACCTGGATGTAATTCTGACGGATTTTAATGTAATGGTGGAAGAGCTGGGCAGCATCGAGACGCTGAAGACGGACTTTTTTTCCAATGTGTCCCATGAGATCAAAACGCCCCTGGCTGTCATTCAGAATTACGCCCAGGCGCTGAAGAATGAGAACCTGTCCGACTCCCAGAGGGAGCATTATATAGAGACGATCCTGGAATCCTCATCAAGCCTTTCAGACCTGATCACCAATATATTAAAGCTGAATAAGCTGGAAAAACAAAATGTGCTTCCGGATGCGGAGCCCTTTGACGTATGTGCCCAGCTGTGTGAATGCGCCCTTCGGTTTGAAGATCTGTGGACCAGGAAAGATATCGACTTTGTGGCTGACATCGAGGACCGGGCCGTCATCCGTTCCGATGCCAGCCTGCTGGAGCTGGTCTGGAACAACTTGATTTCCAATGCCATCAAATTTACCGAACCCGGAGGAACGGTCACCCTGCGGCAGAGCTCCGCAGACAATGAAATCTCTGTCTCTGTGTCCGATACCGGCTGCGGAATGAGCGAGGATACTTTAAAACGGATCTTTGATAAATTTTATCAGGGAGACACGTCCCACTCCACCGAAGGAAACGGGCTGGGACTGGCTCTCGTGCTGCGCATCCTGCAGCTCATAGACGGGACCATCACCGCCTCCAGCGTGCCGGGGGAAGGATCTGTCTTCACGGTCCGGATCCCTGCCGAACCCGGCGAGAAGCATAAGAATTAATGTTTTTCAAACAATACGCAGGCAATTATACAACATTCACATATTAAACTTGATCCATGGAACGTATCAACAATATAATCCGATTTAACATAAGGAGTGGGTATCATGAGTGAAATCACAAGGGGAGGAAGCAGCTTTATCGGCTATGAATATAAGGAAGTGACTGTGGACAGCGATCGGGCTTCCATGTACCTGGATGGCTATATGAATTTTGGCTGGATAACGGATGAAAATATCCAGCCGGCCACGGCCCTGGGAAAGACAACGCTTAAATTAAAACGGGACCGGAAAATTCTCAATAAAACGGAGCTGACCCGCCTGCAGCGTCATTTTGAAGCCTGTCTGAATGAAATCGATGCGATGGAGAAATCCAAAGTCTCCGAAGCCACCATGTGGGCGATTCTCATCGGCATTCTCGGAACAGCGTTTATGGCCGGTTCCGTCTTTGCCGTTACAAACGAACCGCCTCTCATCCCATTAAGCATCCTGCTGGCAATTCCGGGCTTCACCGGCTGGCTGCTTCCCAATTTTGTCCATAAAGCAGTTCTTAAAAAAAAGACGGCAAAGCTCATGCCTCAGATCGAACAGAAATATGATGAACTCTATGAAATCTGTGAAAAAGGGAATAAGCTTCTCACGAGCTGAGCACGCCCCTTCCGCCCGTAAAAAAGACGCAGTCCTGATCCGGACTGCGTCTTCCGTTCTATTTATTCTCATTGCTGGCCTGCAGAGCCATTCTGGCCTGAAGATTTCTCTGGAACTGGTCTATGATAACCGCCAGTATAATGACCAGGCCCCTGATTATTTTCTGCCAGAATTCCGTGACACCGCACATGGTCATGCCGTCATTGATCACTCCGATCACAAATGCGCCTACAATGGTTCCGCCGATGGTCCCTACGCCTCCGGCCATGGAAGTCCCGCCAAGCACGGATGCCGCTATGGCATTCATTTCCCATGACTCTCCTGTCTTGGGCGTCGCGGAAACCAGCTGGGAAGTTGCAATGATACCCACCACCGCCGCACAAAACCCGGAAAACGCGTATACCCAGATCTTCACCCGGTCAACCTTGATCCCGGACAGCCTGGAGGCCTTTTCATTGCCCCCTATGGAAAGGACATGCCAGCCAAAGGGCGTCTTCTTTAATACCACGCCTGCGATCACCGCAAGGATGGCAAGGATGATGACTCCTACCGGAATCCCCGTATTCCCCAGAGTGCGCCCGAAGAATTCAAAGCCGGTGTTGCCAAGGCCTTCATGGCCGGACAGTTTGGAAAAGGTCTTTCCGTCGGAGCGGATATTCGCCAGACCCCGGCATACGTACATGGTTCCGAGAGTGGTTATAAAAGGCGCCACCCTGCATTTTGTGATGATCAGCCCGTTGAGCATGCCCATGACCGTTCCTAAAAGCGCCGTGACCAGCACGATCAGCGGAACGTTAAAATACAGGGTCACTCCCAGCATCTTAAGGGTCAGCCCTTCTTCGATCAGTCCTCCGGCAATCATTCCCGACAGACCTGCAATGGAGCCTACGGAAAGGTCAATGCCGCTGGTTATGATCACATAGGTCATGCCGATTGCCAGGATCCCATAGAGAGCCACGTGTTTTGCCACGATCATCAGAGTGCCGGGGCTTAAGAAATTATCAGCCCTGATGCTGAAAAATACCAGCAATATGATCAGTACAATAAAGGTCCTCCCTTTTAAAAGGGTCATGGCCAGTTTATTATTTGACAAAGTTTTACCATTTCCTGCCATAATTTTATCTCCTTTTCAAACTCAATCCTGATGATGTCCCTTATATGAGGTCAATACCAACCGGTCTTCCTGAATTTCATTGCCGGAGAACTCTCCGGTTTTTATACCGTTGGACAGCACCAAAACCCGGTCGGCAATGGCTATGATCTCCTGAAGCTCCGAAGAGATCACGATGATGGAAAGCCCTTCCTCCGCATATTTGCTGATGATCTCAAATACCTCGGTCTTGGCGCCGATATCAATGCCCCTGCTTGGTTCATCCATTAACAGGATCTTCGGCTCCGTCAGAATTGCCTTGCCGATGACAACCTTCTGCTGATTGCCGCCCGATAAGGATAAAATCGGCAGTTTTTTGTCAGCTACTTTAATATGTATATCATTGATCTGCTGGTCCACCTTCCGGCCTTCCAGCCTGCTGTTTAAAAACGGCCCTGTGGTATAGCGCTTCAGCGCCGACAGGGAGCAGTTTTTTTCTATATCCAGGGTCTGCACAAGGCCCTGGACCTGCCGGCCCTCCGGGATCAGGGCAAACCCCCTGTCGATCTGCCGGTCTATGGATTTAATGTCAATCCTTTCCCCTTCCAGATAAACCTCTCCCGTATGCTCCGGCTGCATGCCCATCAGGCATTCAAAAATCTCGGTCCGCCCGGAGCCCATGAGCCCGTAGATCCCCAGTACCTCTCCCTTTTTAAGCGCAAAGCTCACGTGATCCACCAGAAATCCGCCGCCCGGCTTGGGCAGGCATAAGTCTTTTACCTCCAGAACGGTCTCCGCCTTCTGCCAGTCCACGGTCCGGTCCCTTTTGGGATATGATTTTTCCCCTCCTGTCATCTGATGGACGATCCAGGGAACGTCGATATCCTTCACATCCGCGCTTGCCACGTATTTCCCGTCTCTCAAAATGGTGATGCGGTCCCCTATCTGCATGATCTCTTCCAGCCTGTGGGATATGTAAACGATGGAGATGCCTTCTGCCGTAAGCTCCCTCATGATCTTAAACAGGACTTCCACCTCCTGCCGGCTTAAGGAAGAGGTGGGCTCATCCATGATCAGCACCTTTAAGTCATCTGCCACTAAGTTTCTGGCAATTTCAATGATCTGCTGCTGCCCCACCCTCAGTTCTCCCACAAGCGTATTCAAATCAACGGAATGCTCCAGTTTTTCCAGCACCATTTTCGCCTGTTCCATATGGGTTTTGTTATCCAGAATCACTCCGCCTTTTATTTTCTCCCTGCCCATGAAAATGTTCTGGTATACATTTAAGTTGGGGAACAGGCTCAATTCCTGGTGTATGATGCCGATGCCGTGCTTTCCGGCTTCCGTGGTGTCCTTAAAGCAGACCTCCCGGTCGCCGATGTACATTTTGCCCTCACTGGGCTGTTCGATTCCGGCAATCATTCTCATCAGAGTGGATTTTCCCGCCCCGTTTTCTCCGATCAGCACGTTCACCTTTCCTTTCAGCAGATCAAAGGAAACGCCATCCAGGGCTATGGTCCCGGGATAAATCTTGCTGATTTTCTCAGCGTGTAAAAATACGTCGTCCCTGCATTTATATCCGTCAGCCATTCTCTGCCTCCTGTTCTACTGCACCGTAATGGATACCGGTGTGATCAGCAGTTCTTCATTGCCGCTTACGGTAAATGCGCCTGTAAATGATATGCTCCTTCCCTTTAAGGAAGCCGGTTCCAAAGGCTGCACCACGGTTTCGTCAATCAGCTTATTGATGTTCTGGGATATGGCCGCCCAGTCCTGCTGGTTCTTATAATCGCCGAATTTGATAAAATCCAGGGAATCCCGGACAGAGGAGCCCTTATACACCGGCCCGATCTGGATCTTGACCGTCTCAGGCCCCTCATATCCCTCAGGGCCGATCTTCATAAATCCGGCCCTTGACTCCGTATTGACCTCCAGAACCGTGGCGGTTCCCTTAACCACATAGTTGATCTCTCCGGATGTCCCCATGGAATACTTTCCGTATTTGTCAGCCAGTGATGTCAGATCTCCGCCTGCCTCCGCCAGGAAATCATTTAAATCCACTGCTTTTTCATTTAATTCCGGCATTGCACCGGATTCCCATATCTGTGCCACATCATCGCCTGCATTGAACTGCGCAGCCCCTGTATATTTCCCCTCTTCTCCGATTTTTACCACCTTTACACAGGCGGTAAGCGCCGGAAGGGATGCTGCAATTACCAGTATCAGACAGACTACTGACATACGTCTCTTCATAAGGGCCTCCTTCATTCCTCCATAAACGATGTTATTCAGAATAAATAAATCCTTTTAACTTGTCAACGTTGTCTTTTGTAATTGCGATGCAGTCGATGAGCTGCTTTTCTTCCTCCCCTGTGGTCCCTTCCTTTAAGTATTTGTCCGCCTGGACTACCGCAGCCTCTGCGATCCTGGCAAACTGCTGCAGGGCCGTACCAGTGGCCTTGCCCGATGCGATGAGAGCCGCAACTTCATCCGATCCATCCACGCCGATGATGGGAATGTTTAAACCATGGGCCTCGCAGGCTGCCACGGCCCCCTCCAGCATGGTGTCATTTCCGCAGATGATACCGTTTAAATCCGGATTTGCCTGCAGAATGGATTCCACCTTTTCAAATGCTTCCGTCTTTTCCCAGTTTGCTGTCTGCTGCGCCACCATGACCAGGTCCGGATACTGATCGATCACCTCATGGAACGCGCTGGAGCGCACACCTGCATTGGTATCGGATTCCTTGCCCAAAAGCTCGGCATAATTTCCTTTTTCTCCCATGGCCTCCACCCATTTTTCGGCAATGGCCTTGGCTCCCTGGTAATTATTCGCCACGATCTGGGCGATGGCAGCTCCCTCTTCATTGATCTCCCGGTCAATCAAAAATGTGGGGATCCCTGCCTCCCGCGCCTTCTTCACCGCCTCAATGGTGGCATCCGCACCCGCGTTGTCACAGATGATCGCTGCCGCCTTGTCGGCAATGGCGCTGTCAAACAGCTCCGCCTGCTTGGTGGGGTCATCGTCATGGGAGGCCGTCTTCACCTCATATCCCAGTTCCTTTGCCTTGGCTGAGGCCGTATCCGCCTCCGCCTTGAATGCAGGATTGGAAACAGACGGGGTGATGATGTACATGATATTGGAGCCGCCGCCCTTTAAAGCCGTTTCCTTGCCGCTCTCCTCTTCTTTTGCCGTTGCTCCTTCCGTCGTCTCTTCCCCTGTGGTCTCTGCTTTGGCTGTTTCTTCCTTCACTGTCGTTTCCACCGCTGTTTTTGTGCTGCATCCCCCGATCATTACTCCGGTCATCGCTGTTACCGCCAATACGGATAACATTTTTTTCAATACCTTCATCCTAACTTCCTCCTCTAATTAATATTTCATTTATCTGGATAAGACAGAATTCACTGCCTCTTTCCAACCATTATATTTCCGCTCCCTGCGCGCCTCTTTCATTCCAGGCGCATACACCCTGCCCTTCAGCCTGTGAAAGATATCTTCCCCATAGATCCCCAGTGCAAGGCCCGCAGCATAAGCGGCCCCGATTCCGGACAGTTCTTCCGCATCGGGGACCATGACCCCGGCATTTAATATATCGCTCTCAAACTGCATCAGATAGCTGTTTTTGGAAGGCCCTCCGTCTGCCCGGAGTTCCCCGATTTTAAGCCCTGTGTCTTCCCCCATTGCCTTTACGATATCCGCGACCTGGTATGCAATGCATTCCACGCCTGCCCTGACGATTTCCGCTCTCCCCGTTGTCCTTGTGATCCCTGTCAGGGCGCCCTTTGCCCGGCTGTCCCAGTAAGGCGCTCCCAGTCCCGTGAAGGCGGGAACCAGGTAAAGGCTGTCATCCCGGTCCGCTTCCCGGCAGAGCGCTTCCGTTTCTCCCGGTGATGAGATCATATGCACCTCATCCTTTAACCAGGTGATCACCGCGCCGGTATAATTGATATTTCCTTCCAGCACATAGCTGACCCTTCCTCCCAGCTTCCATGCCAGGGAGGTCGCCACACCATGCCCGCTTAAGACCGGCGACTCGCCGATATTCATCATAATGGAGGAGCCGGTTCCGTAAGTCGATTTTATCATTCCCTTTTTTAAGCATCCCTGACCCAGCAGAGCGCCGTGGGAGTCTCCCAAAACGGCGTGGATGGGAATTGGCTTTGGGAATAATCCTTCAAAATCCGTCTCTCCGAAACAGCTGTCGGAACCGCATGCCTCCGGAAGATTCAAGGGATCAATCCCAAACAGGCCGCAGATCTCTTCATCCCATTTCAACTGAAAAATATTGAAAAGCTGGGTTCTGGATGCATTGGAAAAATCCGTCTTATAGGAATGTCCATGGGTCAGCTTATACACCAGCCAGGTATCAACGGTCCCGTGACAGAGTTCCCGGCGGTCTGCCTTTTCCTTTGCACCCTCCGCGTGTTCCAGGAGCCAGGCGATCTTAGCGGCCGGGAAATATGGGGAAAGGGGCAGGCCGGTCCTTAAGCGGATCATCTCCCCGACCCCCTGTGCTTCTATCCGGCTGCAGATTTCTGCCGCCCTGGAACACTGCCAGACAACGGCATCCGCCGCCGGTTCTCCTGTCAGCCGGTCCCAGGCCAGAGAGGTCTCCCTCTGGTTGCTGATCCCGATCCCAGCCACCTTTTCCTTATGGATCCCCGATTCTTCCACCAGGCCTTTTACCACCGAAAGCGTGTTCCGGTATATTTCCATGGGATCATGGGACACCCAGCCCCTGTCATCAATCATCTGGCGGTGAGGCCGGTCGGCCCGCTGAAGCAGTGTTCCTCTGTCGTCAAACAGAAGGGCCTTTGTTCCCTGGGTGCTCTGGTCAATACTGATTATATATTTCTCCGGCATTTTCTCTTCCCCCGTTTTCAATTTCCGGTCACCCATCCGTCTGATTTAAAACCTCTTTCACTCTGCGGGCGATTCCTTCAGGGTTCAGCCCATAATAATCAAACACTTCCCCGGAGGTCCCCGTTATCACCGGCTCATCGGGAAGGGACATATTGACCACCTTTCTGGGGCAGTTTTCCCCCACCACCTGTGACACCATGGAGCCCAGCCCGCCAAAGGGCGAATGCTCCTCAACCGTGACCACCGCCTTCGCATTCCGCGCCGCTTCAATGACCGCTGCCTTATCCAGCGGCTTTACGCAATACATGTCAATCACACAGGCATCTATTCCATCGTCCGCTAAAAGCTGAGCCGCTGCCTTTGCCGGGCCTGTCATTTCCCCGCAGGCGATGACCGCCACATCCGTTCCTTCCCGGACAAGGGTTGCCCTATCCATCTCAAAGGGGACATTTCCTTCCTCATATACCGGGTCAACGGCATTTCTCCCCACCCGGACATATGCCGGTTTTTCATCCTTTAACAGAGCTTCTATCAGCTTTGCCGTCTGAAGATGGTCGCTGGGAAGGTAAACCCTCATATTGGGAATGGCGCTCATGGCCGCTATGTCCTGAAGGGAATGGTGGCTCATGCCGAGAGCCCCGTAGCTTATGCCGCCGCTGATCCCAAGGAGCTTCACATTGGTATTGGAATAAGCCACATCAATCTTGCACTGCTCATAGCTTCTTGTCGTAAGGAAGCAGGCGGGAGAAGCCGCATAGGCTTTCTTTCCGCACTTTGCAAGACCGGCGGAGATACTCACCAGATCCTGTTCCGCAATCCCTGTCTCCACAAACTGTTCCGGGTATGTATGGGCAAAAGCGGTCAGGGAAGCGCTGCCTCTGGAATCACTGCACAGGACCACAATATCCCCGTCTGTTTTTGCCGCCTCCATCAGAGTATCACATATGCTCTGTTTATTTGCAATTTTCTCCATTACTGCAGCGCCTCCTTTGCCGCTTCCAGATCCGCCATGATCTGTGCATATTCTCCGTCTGAAGGCACCCTGTGGTGCCAGCCGGCCTTGTTTTCCATCACGGGAGATCCCTTGCCCTTTACGGTGTTGGCAATGAGCACGGACGGCTTTCCCTTCACCGTCCGGGCCTCTTCAAACGCCTCATCCAGCTCATCAATGCTGTTTCCGTCTTTTACATCAATCACATGCCATCCGAAGCTCTTAAACCGCTTATGGAGATCGTCGTGTGCCATTACCTCTTCCGTATTGCCTGAAATCTGAAGCCGGTTCCTGTCCACGACCGCGCATAAGTTGTCAAGCTTATAATGGCTGGCTGCCATGGCGCCTTCCCATATTGAACCTTCGGCCAGCTCTCCGTCTCCCATGACCGTATAGACCCTGTAATCCCTTTGATCCATTTTTCCGGCCCTGGCCATGCCCACACACACGGGAAGCCCGTGCCCCAGGGAACCGGAATTCATCTCCACTCCCGGAAGCTTGTTGTTGGGATGTCCGATAAAGGGGGAACCAAACCGGCTGTATTCCTTTAAAAGCCTATCCTTTGAAAAAAATCCCTTTGCCGCGAGAACGGTATAGAA
This sequence comes from Lachnospiraceae bacterium 54-53, assembly GCA_041223105.1. Lineage (GTDB taxonomy): Bacteria > Bacillota > Clostridia > Lachnospirales > Lachnospiraceae > Lacrimispora. The sequence continues at coordinate 4,786 of JBCLPO010000028.1, read as the reverse complement.
AGCTTCTACGGAATGTCCCTTGCTCAGCACAAACAAATCCCTGTCTCTGTCTTCCATATTTTCCGGGCTGATATTCATCTGTTTAAAATACAGCTCCACCAGTATTTCCATCACGCTCATGTCTCCGCCGATGTGCCCGGCCTTTCCCGCCCGGATCACATCAATGGTATTCTGTCTCAATTCATAAGCCAGCGCTTTTAAATTCATCGCATTCTCTTCCTTTCCTCGTCCCAGGGACCGCTCTGCAGCGGCCTCACCATCATTCCCCGCGCAGATATGCCTTTACCTCTTCTTCAATGGGATCATAGAAATCAGGCTTTACGCCTATATATTTGCACGCTTCATACAGAACGGGAACCACATCCTTATGGATGCCTACGCAGTGATGAATGTAGGGTCCCTCCACGATCTTGGCTTCCAGCCGTTTGATATTGTCCACCTCCACCCAGAGGTAGGTGCCCATGCAGGCGGGGCCATCCACGCCCTTTGCTTTTCCCAGCAGAAGGGAATATTCCCCGTTATCCCCGTCAAACCTGCACAGGGTCACCTCTCCGTGCTTCGCTTCCGCGGTAAGGCTTCCCGGATGGTCAAAGGCCAGCGGGTAGGTGAGCTTCGCCTTTTCCCTGGCAATGGAAATGGGCCAGGGACCACAGTGCTGCAGCAATTCCCCGTTTGGAATGTCCGGATGACGGATGGTCCAGTCCGCAAAAAAGCTTCTTGTTTCATCCATGCCTGCGGCCTCCGCCAGCAGCGCCGTGACAGCTCCATGGATATCGGTTTCGCAGACCACAGGAATTCCTTCGTCATTGAGGATGGAATTGGCCGCGCAGGGCATGATCCCCAGCTCCGCCTGCAGCGCGTTCCAGCACTGGATGGCCGCCGCATTGCAGCCGTATCTGCCCACCAGGTTCTTTATGGCCACCGCAAGAGCGGCCACATTCTCCACTTCCCTGTCCTTGATGAGGATCTCCATGTTTTCCCGGATATAGGCGGTCATCTCCTCCAGCCTCCTTCCCTCCTCCTTCACGGCCCTGACTTCCTGAGTCAGCTCGGTCATGGGTATGGGGGACAGCTGGATATTGAACCGTTCCAGAAGCTCGCCTTCGTTGCACATGGTGGTCCAGAAATCAAAGGGTCTGGGCGCGATCTGGAGGATACGGATCCTGCGGAAGGTTTTGACCACATTGCATACAGCCATAAAATCCCTCACTCCCCGCTCAAACACCGGATCACTCAGCCTGCAGTTGGTCATATATGTAAACGGAACCTGAAATCTTCTCAAAACCTTACCGGTGGCAAACAGGCCGCACTGGGTATCCCTCAGTCTCACCCCATCCGGCTCCGGCCGCTCATCTAAGGGCCCCCACAGGAGAACCGGGATATTAAGCTCCCTGGCCAGCCTTGCGCACACATATTCCGTGCCGAAATTGCAGTGGGGCAGCATGAGGCCATCCACGCCATCCGCCCGGAACCTGGCCGCAATCTTTTCCACATCTTTATCGTCATACAAAAGACCTTCCTCATTGATATCCGTTATATCTACAAAATCAATTCCCAGCTCCTTAAGACGCTTTGCTGTCAGTCCCCTGTATTTAACCGCATCAGGAGCGCTGAATATACTTCTTCTTGTTGGTGCAAACCCTAACTTGACCGCTGACATCGTTGGTTCCTCCTTTTCGGTACCTAAACATTTACTTAATTTATTCTATCTTTTATTATAAATATTTGCATAAATTTATCAATAGTTTTTCATATAAAAATACCATTTTGTTTATAATATCTATTTTCAAAACTTATTTTTTGTATATTTTGCATAAATATTTTTTCAAATATTGGTTCAGACTTTTCCACGGCCTCCTTCCCCGATAAGACATTATTTTATTTTTTATGATATTTTTCATATGAATGTTTATATGACTTTATTGACAACAATTGATCCTTCAGCCTCTTTTATCCGCCACGCTCTCCCTTTCCTCGAACCTGGTCTCCACCTGTATCTTGGTCCGGATCCGGTCTCCCGGGTGACCGGCTTTATCCATCACTCTGCGGACGGCTATTTTGGCCATTTCTTCCTTGAAAACATGCACCGTTGTCAGGCCCGGATCGGATATCGCGCCAAATTTCACATCGTCGAATCCCATAACGGACACATCCTCCGGTATGCCGTAGCCCATTTCCCGCAATGCCCGGACCGCTCCCAGGGCGATGATGTCATTGTCCGCAAAAAATGCATCCGGAAGCCCGGTTACCCGGTTCTCCAGATATTCCTTCATCCCTTCATAGGCTGTCTTAAACCGGGTTCCAAGGGTGATCTCATATTCCGGCGCTTCCTCAAGTCCCGCCTCCTTAAGAGCCCTGCAGTAACCGTATTCCCTGTACTGGAACGCCTTGATCCGGTAATCGCCTTTTAAGTAGCCGATGGTCTTATGCCCTCTGCCGATCAAGTAGCGGACCGCGTGATATGCCGAATCCGTATTGTTTATCAGCACCGCATCGAAAGGGACTTCATCGCTCCAGCAGTCCAGCAGGACCATGTCTCCCTTGAAATCCTGAAACAGCAGAAAATCCTCTTCCATCATTTCCGTGCCCAGAAGAACCAGAAAGGAAGACACATCCTCTAAAACAGCGGCCAGCTGACCGGCAAACTCCGGGGATTCGCAATTCAGACAGATAAAAGCCGTCTCATATCCATATTCTCTTGCCTGGGCTTCCGCCCCTTGGATAAGCTCCGCAAAAAAGGGATTTTCATCAAAGATCATCCCGTTCTTCCGGTAGGTCACAAACCGGATTTTCGCGGACCGTTCATCCACAGAATATCCGATTCCTTCTGCAGCTTCTAAAATTTTTCCGGCCGTTTCCCGGCTGACCCCCTTTTTACGGTTCAGTGCATTTGATATGGTGGCCGGAGAGAAGCCTGTTATCTCACTGATCGTTTTTATATTAGCTTTCATCAATCTCTCCTTTCGTTTAAATATTTTGTAACCCGTTTCCCTCTTTTATTATAAATATTTATATAAATATTTCAATACATATATTCATTTTTAATGACATTATTTATATTTTGTTTATTTTTCTGTGTTTTTTCATGTTATTCCGCCTTCTCAGGTCTCATTTATATTACCGGCATTTAAAATGTTTATATTTTTTTACTTAAACATTTTTCCGCGCAAAAAAACCGGCTGTTTTTCTGCAAACAGCCGGTTGAAAAAATCATTTTTAAAACAGATCCTTTACGCTCCCCCGCTCCACAAATTCCGTACAGACCTGTATCTTGCATTTCATTTTATTCTTATTCTGCATGGCCTCAGCCAGTTCCCGCACCGCAATCTCTCCCATCTCCCGTTTGTAGACGTGGACCGTGGTCAGAGGGGGATTGGATACCTGCCCGAAATTCAGATCATCAAACCCGACGACAGAAACGTCTTCCGGGACCCGGAAGCCCTTTTCCTGCAGGGCGCGCATGGCTCCGATGGCTATGATGTCGTTGTCCGAGAAAAAAGCGGTGGGCAGATCTTTAGTCTCCTCCAGATACGCTTTCATTTTCTCATAGGCAGTTTCCAGCTTGGTCCCCACGAAAACCTGATACCTGTCCTCCACAGGCAGGCCGTACTTTTCCATAACTCTCCGGTATCCGATCTCCCTGTATTTAAACGCCTGGATCCTGAAATCTCCCCCGATGTACCCGATCTTTTTGTGTCCCTTTTCCACAAGGTACTCCATGGCACGGCAGGCCGCATCGGTATTGCTGATCAAAACCGCGTCAAAAAAGAAAATATCGCTCCAGCCGTCAAGGAGTATGATGTGGCATTTGGCTTCTGCAAACAGTTTGAAATCCTCTTCCAGCATCTCCGTTCCCAAAAGCACCACGGCGGCGCTGGTGTCGTCCGTAATGCCCCTGATATGGCTGTAGCTCTCCGGATCGCTGATGTCCACATAAGTGAATACTGTTTCATAGCCCATTTCCTTTGCCTGCTTCTCCACCCCTTCAATCACGGCCGGGTGAAATGCGCTGTCATCAATGATCAGGCCGTTCCTTCTGAAAATGACAAATTTGATCTTGGATATCTTCTCCCCCCAATGATATCCAAGCTTTTCCGCAGCTTCAAATATCTTTTCCGCGGTCTCCTTATTCACTCCCTTTTTACGGTTTAATGCATTGGACACGGTGGCCGGTGAAAAGCCGGTCACTTCACTGATTTTCCGTACACTTACTTTCATTTTCTCCATCCATTCCTTAAACAGTTTTCATGAAATTTCATATATGTGTTTATGATTATACCTAATTTTTAAAGGAAGGACAAGAAAAAGTTTTTGACCGTCAATTTGAACAGCCTTCAGCCGGAGCCGGTCTGTCATGAAAACGACAGGCTGATTCCCTCGACCGCCCACTGATACGTATCATAGGCCTGGTACAGGGTGTTATAGGCGCTCTGCCATTCGCTCTTTGCCTGTAAAAATGCCATCTCCGCCTGTAAATAGCTTATTTTTCCAAGCATTCCCAGACGATAGGAACGGTCCGCTCTGTCTTTTTCCAGTTTTGCCTTTTCATATGCGGTGCCGGCCGCTTCATACGCGGATTTTGCCTGCATCACCTCCTGATAACAGGACTCCATGGCTACGGCCACATTCTGGGCTCCTTCCAAAATCCTGGCTTCCTTGTTCTTCATCCCTGTGGTGGTCTGATTGGATTTCTCATGGCTTCCGATGAGCTTTTCATCATCTTCGCCATCGTATTCAATGTGATGTACTGCTGCATTCCTTCGGGGCTGCTTATTTCACCCCAATC
>JBCLPO010000027.1:0-42075 GCA_041223105.1 Lachnospiraceae bacterium 54-53 | reverse complement strand
CCAGGTTGGTTTAGGTAAGAGGAAAGAACGGATGGAGAGAGATATATAGCAATGTGTGGTTTTGAGGGTATATGCCTCAATAATCCTCGATAGCTCAGTCGGTAGAGCAAACGGCTGTTAACCGTTGGGTCGTAGGTTCAAGTCCTACTCGGGGAGCTTTGGCCCCATGGTCAAGCGGTTAAGACATCGCCCTTTCACGGCGGTAACACGAGTTCGAATCTCGTTGGGGTCATTGTTGCCGATGTGGCTCAATTGGCAGAGCAGCTGATTTGTAATCAGCAGGTTATCGGTTCGAGTCCGATCATCGGCTTTTGAAAATTTTATATGTTTTCAGATTATAATGTTTAGGACCTTTAGCTCAGTTGGTTAGAGCAACCGGCTCATAACCGGTCGGTCCTGGGTTCGAGTCCCCGAAGGTCCACTAACACTGAACTAAATATTTGATAATCTGGCCTGGTGGCTCAGCTGGTTAGAGCGCCGCCCTGTCACGGCGGAGGTCGTGGGTTCGAATCCCATCCGGGTCGTTCTGTGTTGGAAAATACAGGCATTATAAACCAGCAGGTAAGTTTTTTAAACTTACCGAATTTATTGTGGGATCTTAGCTCAGCTGGGAGAGCATCTGCCTTACAAGCAGAGGGTCATAGGTTCGAGCCCTATAGGTCCCATTTCCATGAGAAATCATGGGAATGCCGGCGTGGCGGAACTGGCAGACGCACAGGACTTAAAATCCTGCGGGACTTACCTCCCGTACCGGTTCGATTCCGGTCGCCGGCATTTGCCGAATAAGGCAAGTAATTGAATATGTGTGTGTAGCTCAGCTGGATAGAGCACTTGGCTACGGACCAAGGTGTCGGGCGTTCGAATCGTCTCACGCACGTACAGAATTCCCTTATTTTACAAGGGTTCACAAAAAGAAAGGCATCCTGCAGAGGGTGCCTTTTTCGTGCTTGGTCAACATTTGGTCAACATTTCTTTCTGAGTAGGGTTGAATAGATTTTCCAGAGTATTAGATGCAGCTTCGTCTGCCTTTTGTAAGAAGTGGCTGTATATGTCTGTAGTGGTGCTTGTCTGTGCATGGCCCAGTCTTCCGGATACGGTCCGGATATCTACGTTCTGGGAAATAAGTAAGGTAGCTGAAGTATGACGCAATCCGTGCAGAGGAATTTCCGGGAGCTTATCTTCTTCTTTGGTGACGGCTTCATTATGCCATCGGATAATTTTCTTAAACATTCCATATGGAGTGCTTGGGTACATCTGCCGGCCATTTAACTGTGTAAATAAATAATTGTCACCTTCCCATGCTGTTCCAATACTCATACGGTATTCCAGCTGTTCTTTTCGGTATTGTTTCACCTGGGCCATAATAGAAGCAGGTACGGATATCAGGCGGTTTGATGATTCTGTTTTAGGTGGCTTGGTAATCAACTGCCTGTCTATTATGCTTGTACTTTTGCTGATAGATACTGTATTCTGATCAAAGTCAAAATCATTCCATTCCAGAGCTATTAATTCCCCCCGGCGCAGGCCACAGAAGAGGGCAAGGTTGAAGAATACTTTAAATTGGGTCTGGATATCCTTATGCTCCGAATAAGCGTCAACATGATATCCTTTTCCGGTATCGTCTACCCTGTCATGAGCTTTAATATTTATATTAACACCGCTGTTTAAAGTTTTCAGAAAGGCTTCTGCCTGCTCCAAAGTGAAGTGCTTGACAGTTTTACTCTGGGTGGCTTTTGGCGGCTCTACGCGGTCACAGGGATTGTCCAGAACAACATTCCACCGGATAGCTACGGTGAATATTGCGCTGATTGTATTATGGATATGGCGAATTGTTTTGGTAGAGTAACCGCCCTCGCGGCCATCTTTTCTTTCTTTCAAAAGAATGTTATAAAGAGTGTTCAGATTACGCGGCTGAATCTTGGCCAGCTTTATATGGCCAATCACCGGATAGACGTGTATTTTTAGCAGGGTTCGGTATTGCGACTGGGTATTCAGATCCAGATGTTGTGCTGCATATTCCTCCAGATAGCGTTCAGCGAATTCTTGAAATGTTAGTTTTTCTCCATCAAGGAATTTTCCGTTTCTCACCTGCTCTTCAAATTTAACAGCAAAGACTTCCAGGGCTTTCTGGTTCTGCCTTTCCGTCTTATTTGGATCAGGAGTAAATGTAGCTGTCTCAATGATTTGAGAGCCGTCAGCCTTTCTGCCATTACTCACTCGAATTCTATAAGAATCTCCTCGTTTAGTTATATTTGCCATGGTATCTTTCCTTTCTCTGAAGCATCCGAACACCTGTTTTAGGGTTCACTTTTAGAAGGATACCGTGTATAATATAATTGGTTTTGTGGCCCGGTATCCATTGGTTATTGGGTTGCATTTATTTGATAAGCTCTGGGAGTTCGCAGCTCCTGGAGCTTTTCTTATTAAAATTCGATATCAATTCCAGCTTCTTCAGCTATTTGCATAAGTTCTTGAAAATTTGTACTGTTAAGGTGTTTCATTCTCCGGTATCCTACAAAAGATTTTGGGGCATAATCAGGAAATCTGTAAAATATCTTAAAATATTCTTTTTCGTCTCGTTTCTTTTTCTCTTTTTCCTTTTGCTGATTACGAAACTCAATATAGTTTTCCTTTTCTTCCTCTGTTCTGTCATCAATGAAGGGCCTATTGCTTGCCTCAAATACATTTGATTCTTCATTCAATTTGTTATTTATTACATTATCGTCATCATCATAAAGAATAAAATGTGAAAAGCTATGTCGGCATCCTTTATGAACTGTTCCGTGTCGGATTATGTAATCAGGTAATTTAGGGAAACGTTTATCTTTTCCACTAATGCTGTATATACGTCCTTGTAATTTATTACATAATTCGCAGCAGGAACAATGTGCAGACATTTGAATTAGATCAGTGCCTAAATATTTGCAGCTTTCCAATGTTTTAAAAAATAATTGTTCACTTATGTTCCTAAAATAAGTCCCATTTTTGAATTGTAAATTATCAAGGAATGCTGTAATTCTCGCTTCCTCATTTTCGGATTCTTTAAATCTTCCTTCTGTAAGTAAAATGTGTGAATATCGAAGATAATCTTCTTCCATCCATCCAATGTTCGAAGCAGCCATAAAATCTGGAATCCTAAAATATAAGGCATCTGATTCTTGAATTTTTTTATTATCTCTTAAATGTGAAGCTTTCATTCTTAAAACATAATCGAGCCTTCCTGTGACTCCATATCCTTCGTATGAGAAGTCGGAAAAGTCTGGAATTTGGATTGTTTCTACACCTGTAAGAGTGTCTAGGTCATGTTTTGTACCATCAGATATGAAAAATCGTGCTTTGTAGCGGTTTCTTCCGTCATCAGGCTCAATTTCATAAAGTACTCCATTTTTAAAATACAAGGTTTGATCGTCCATTATACCACCCTTTAAACCAGTATTAACCTATTGTTTCCTCTGTATATCTCGGGTAATTAAAAATTATTTCATGCTAAAGTGCATTTATCAACTAGGTAGAAATCATCTACCAGGCTCTTAAACTACTTTGGATATGTTAATGCATATTTATAGCTACTGTTTGTTGACACATGGAACATATTTTTTAATCATCAGATAATAATGTTTTAATTATGTCTTTCTTTTGATCTAGTGTAAGTTTCTTTCCATTTCTTGCAATAAGACTCTGAATGTCTTCATATGTAGGTTCATAATTTCTTTTTCGTTCTAACTCATCATTATCAAAGTCATCTAGTGATAATCCTAAAACCCTTGCAATTGCTTTTAGAGTTTCTAGTTTGGGATCCTTAGTTACGCCGCTTAAGATTTTATCCAAGGTTCCTTTTGGTACGCCAGATTTTTCGGCTAACTCCGTTGTTGTCATACCCAGTTTTCTTTTGTATTCTTCTATTTTTTCAAGTCCCATAATATGCCTCCTTATGTCCAAATTATACAGCCGTTAATGGATAAAGTCAATAAAATATAACCGTTAATAGAAAATAAATAGTAATTAACGGAAAAAATAAACTGAAAAACCATTGACATTAGCTGTTGACGGTGATAATCTGTAAATGAATAGCCGTTAACGGCTAAAGGAGGTGATCAGATGTACAGAGTTCTTAGAGGTGAGATGGTTAAAAAAGATATATCCGTTGCTAAACTGGCTGAAATGGTGGGGATATCTGAAAGAGGAATGCGCAATAAGATAGGCGAGGAGACAGAATTTACATGGCGTGAAGTTTGCAAAATCCAAAAGATCGTAAATAAAAACATGTCAAAAGATGAGCTTTTTATGAGAGAGGATCAGACGACGTAATGTACATGAGGAGGTGAAAGAGTGGATGTTTATATAATTGAGAGTAGACCGGTTAAAAAGCTTACTCCGTCAACTTATTATCGAAAAATACAGCGAGCTTACACTGCGGAGCTGGAAAAGAAGCACAAATGTCATTTCTGGGGAATGGGTTCAGCCTGTGATAATGCCGCGCGGGAAATGTACGCCCAGATTACCGGCAGAAGACCCAACGTAACAAACATAGTTACTACAAAAGAGGAAGCAGATCAATTGTTGGAGTATTTCAAGATTTACGCAAACGTGTGGGCTTATCATGTAACTGATGGAAAAAGTAAAGTGATTTCCGAAAAAAGAATATTGGATTGAAAAGGAGGAAGCATGAAAGATTTAATAATCAAAGGTACCCGAAAATTTTCGGGAATTGAAATTCCGGTTGTACTTGGTGGATTTGGAGAGGACAAGAAGTGCTTGTCTGATAAGACGATTGCTGAGATTCATAATATGCGGGAACCTGATGTAAGGAGAAGAATTACCGACAATATTAAGCGATTTAAAGATGGAGTGGATTTTATTGATTTAAAAAGTCGTGCATCAGACGCACAACAATTACTAACTGATATCGGATATACACAAATGCAGATTTCTAAAGCCGAACACATTTACATCTTATCTGAACGAGGGTATGCCAGATTGATAAAAATCATGGATACCGATTTGGCTTGGGAGATTCATGACAAACTGATGGACGAGTATTTTGAAATGAGGGAAGAGAGGGATAAAGGAATAAGCATAAACCGTACGCAGTTATCACCAGAGCTTCAGATGTTCATGCAAATGGGTGAAGCCATGGCAAATCAAGAATTGGAGCAGAAAAGACAGGCCAAGGAACAGGAGCGGCAGGCCATTGAACTCAATGAGGTAAAGGAGAACCAGAAAACGATAGCTCTGGCATTGGATCCGAATGGTGATAGAAATTTCAGGCCATGGGTAAACCGGTCCTTGTCGGCCATTGCAGAGAGTGAGAATTATCAGTACATAGGTAGCCGGGAAGAAAGGTACCGGGCGGTCCGGACCGAAAGCTATGAACGCCTTTCAGCGAAGCGGCCCTGCAGGTTAAATCAGAGAGTTATAAATGAACGGGATAGAGCTATGGAGGCCGGGGCCAGCCAGGAGAAGATTAAAGCAATCAATAAAATCTCCATTATTGAAAGTGACAAGGATCTGAAGCCAGTCTATGAATCTGTTATCCGGGAAATGCTGGTGTTCTATTGTGTGGAAGTAAAGTAAGTTGTTTACCGGAACTTGGTTGCCAGGTAGAAACCATCTACCAGGCTAAGGCACTTGGACGTTCCCCCACAAGTGGGGAAAACATTAAAACAAAAGGAGAGTATGTATCATGAAGTATAAAAAAGAAGTAAAAGAGGCTGTTAAACTTAGCCAAAAGGCAGATGTGGATGAAATGCTGTTCTGTAAAAATATGGCAGAAGCTTATGGTTATAGTTCTTCGAGCAATGAATTTAATTATTTTTCCTTCTTAAGCGCAATTTACCACTATGGCAAGATACAGGGAGTCCGGCAGGAGAGAGCAAAGAGGAGGGAGAAGCATGGCAAGATCGTTTGAGCCAGCAGATGATTTTGAGGACAATAGCCGGCCGCCAGTGGTTGACTAAGTGGAATGGTTGCTGCAGGGCATCTTTGTTTCAGCTGGTGTGGCTATGGCAGCATACATAAGCTTTATGGCTATGACGGCAGCCATGAAATTGTGAGAGGGGGTGGAAGGCATGAAACTGAAATCAGGAGATATGGTGGTGTACTCTGCTGATGTGCATCCGGAATACACAGGTCAAAAGGCTGAAGCGGTGGAGTTTGATTTGCATGTAGGACAGGTGAATTTAAGGTTTTCTGATGGAAATTTACTGTGGGTATTTTCTGATGAAATCATAGTACCAGTGACTATTTGAAAGGAGATCTTTAATGTTAGACGAATACAAGGTGGCAGAAGTGGTCCTAAATAAAATTGATGAAAAAGGGCCAGTGAATATTGACTGGAATAATAAAGGCTGGTGGATCAGGATTATTGTATTGGCTCTTAGAGAAGCCGGGATAGGAAAAAAGGCCACGAAGAATACAAAACCCCAGGAGCGGCAACTCCCAGGGAATCAAAGTAATAACTAATAATTTTACAACCATAGTATATCCGGTATGGTGAAGAAAATCAAGATAAAAGGAGAATTTACACATGAGGAAAATTCAGTTTAGCAATGTTCAAAAGAAATGTATGTGTTGTGGCAAGGTGTTTTCTTCCGATTTTCCGGGAACAAACTGTACCTGCATGGCTCATGGTCACCTGTTTGCGATAGGGACATATTATCATTCAGCAGTGTGCGGAAGATAGGTCCAGATATAAGAACTGTCCAGAAGTGCTGTTTATAAAATTTTTATATTTAGAAATTTTACTCCGGTAAACTCTGATTTGCTTACTTAAGAGAAAGGGAAATTTATGTGCCAAACATATAAATATGCAGTTGAATTGAAGCATTTATTCAACGAGATATCAGATGAATATAATAGGCTGTATTTGGAGATAGGAAAGTGCGATTTGAAACAGCAAGATCTGTTACATAAGATTGAAAGTAGCAGCTTTAATGCTGCCCAAGGGTACAAGCTGGCTAAAGAATTAAAAGAACTTCGGGAAAAGAGAAGAGAAGTTAAGAATGATTTTGCCATTATAGAAATGATTAAAAAGGATTTTGTTAATCGGTATAATCAGCAACTTTCAAAGGTACTGGATTCCGTGATGCAGAAAAACAGCAAGTTAGATCAGCTTACTGCAGATAAGGTATATATTAACCGGGTTAATGATAAAGGAGATATTGTGAAAAGTAGCAGTAAAAGGTTATTGAATATGCAAAAAGAGGTAAAAAGACAGGCAAGGTCAGTTAATCAAGTAAATCATGATTTAACGGACTAAGGCTTGATTTAGAGCCGTGTTGAGGGTATTTACAGCCAGGAATTTAGGTGATATTATACCCTCCACAAGGCCTTGAAAACAAAAATTTGGATTTGAAATTTAAGGAAAAAGGACGGTCAATTATATGGATTTAGAGAGTAAGGAACTTTTGGTGGAAGCGATCAAAACAGGTAGCCGGGTGCAAGATCCGATTATGAGCGTTGAAAAACTTCTTGCTTATGTTGGAGCGGAAAAGTATGCTCCGGCGTGCTGCAACAGGATTAGATTTGCTGGTTTAGTCGATGAAGCTCATATTATGCATATCAACCCATCAGAGAAGAATTTACATATGGATATTCATGGTTTCAAAACGTGTCGTGAGATTTTAAATGGATACATGGAACCGGAAAGAGTTCAACAGATATATGAATATTTTGAATGCACTGATAATGTGACCAGATACTTAAATAACATATTGTTTCTCTTACGGAATTGTAGCAAGGGTGAGTTACAAAAAATGCTCCGTGAAGCTTCTGAAACGCAGTCGTTTGAAGACAAGTGTTATCCTCCAGTTATTATTTCGGAAGAGTTAAAAAGCCGGCGTTTGTTCCGTAAAGAGTATTTAGAGATTAAGTTGATTCTTAAAACTTGTTTTGCAGCCATTTGGTACTATCACCAATTTAAATGGCTTCCTACGCTTGCTAGAGAGGCATTGAGCCTTTCAAAGCTAAAAACATGGCAGTATGATGGTGGATCGTATTTCTGGGCGTTATTCCGTTTCCAGATGAAGCACCATAAATATAAAAATCCTAAGAAGCTGGGAAGGGATAATCTGAAACGATATGTATTCCTTGGGGTAAAGGCATTTGGTAACGAGTGTCTTAAGAACCGGGATCACTCAAAGATAAAGTCCATGGAAAGAATAGAATGGATTTACGAAAGAAGTCATTCCATCATGACGGCAATTGGACTTCTTACCCCCAAAGAATTGATTCAGATATTTCCAATCAAAAAGGATTATGGCGGCGAGAAAGGCGGCTATAAGGATTATTTCAGTGTGATGGAGACAATAGGTAAATTACCCCAAAACAAGCCGATTGGATCAGCGCAGGACGCTGCAGATGTTTTGTGGAACTATGCAAATCCGGATACAGATTATTTTCTTATGATGTGGATTCATAGCATTGATGATTTAAGCACTTATTGTAATAATGATAAGCCTTTCAAGGCTTTCTATAGCAAACGTAATAAGGAGGTAGCTTCTGTATGAATAATTTAACAATATTTAGTTCTGATGTAATTCCGGTATATACAACTAATAAAGGAGAAAAGGTTGTGTATGGGAGAGAATTACATGCTAAATTAAAAATTTCCAAAAAGTATGTTGATTGGATAGAAAGTATGATTACATATGGTTTTTCTAACATGGTAGATTATACAGGGTTTTGGGAAAAAGACAGCGTTCCCGAATTGGGGAAAGCTTCAGATAGCGTCATGATTTTTGAGGACGCTCATTTTAAATCATCTCAACAAGCATCTGCCTTGGGATATTCAAAAAATCATCTGTTGAAGTTGGATATGGCGAAACATATTGCTATGATTCAAAGGACTCCAGAAGGAAAGCTTATTCGCCAGAAACTTATTGATTTAGAAAAAGAACCATTGAAGAAACTGACGAATGAGCAGATCATGAGAATCCAGCTTGGAATGATGGACGAGCAGGGCGAAAGACTGGAAGGTGTGGAGCAGAGGGTAGATAAACTGGAAAATACAATGACAGTTGATTACGAACAGCAACAGAGGCTTAAGGAACTGGCTAAAACCGTAGCTATCAATGCTGTGGGTGGCAAAAAGGCCAGGGCCTATACATATCAGTATCCACAGCGTGATGAATATGATAAACCTCCCAAAATGTATAGTATGGTTATTTCCAGGCTCTGGCACGATTTTCAGGATTATTTTACGGTCAATTCATACAAGAATACGCCGAAAGTCAGGTATGAAGAGGCTCTTAAATATATCAACGCATGGCAGCCTCCAACAAATATGCAGTTAGATATTGGGAAAATCAATAGAGGGGAGATGTAGCTATGACAGTACCAAGAATGAGAACAGTCCAGCAGTGTGCCTCTTTCTTCAAGGAGCAGGATCCGGAATGCTGTATTGGAGAATGGTGTATCAGGCAGTTGGTAAACCAGGGCAAGATACCTGTATGTCGTTCCGGTAGAAGAATTTTAATTAATCTTGATATGCTGATTGATTACTTTACAACAGGAACAGCGGATCAGGAAACCGAACCAGCCACCGTAACAAGAATTCACTAAAAAACAGCCCAAAAGGAAGTTGACGCTTCCCAGGGGCAAACACAGCCGGAACTGTTAAATCAAAGGATTACATACATAATAACACAGCTCTGGCGATAAATCAAAGGAGGATTTAGGAAATGGGAGTAAAAAACGTTGTTTTACATGCTGGTGAAATCACTAAAATTGATCCTCATTATGATATGACTTTGGATCAGGCAATAAGTATTAAGCGGTTTTATGGAGGAAATCTTGATTCGATAGTTAGTGCCTTTAATTTCGGTTATTTGCAGGGAATGACAGCAACCAATTCTGCTAGCACTAATGAGGGAAAAGAAAGCAGCAATCAAAGTTCTCTTTCTGAAACAATTATTAAAAAAATCAATGCTGCAGACGATGTTAAGCTTCGTAACCTCTCATTATTTATCGACGTGTTTTTGGAAGATAAAAAGGCTGCCAAAAGCATATAATAGACAAGTTGGATATGCTGAAAATAAATGTGGTTGCTATGCTTAAAAAGGTAGTAACCACAGTAAGGAAAGACCGGAATGTATTGCGTTATTCAGGAAATCAAGACCAGGAGAATGCAAAAGAATGGGTATCCTAAGCGGATAGAATCTTATTACACAAAAAGTAATGTCATGCCTAATTATTACGGATATTACTACAGTACGGAGCGATTTGAAAGGCCGATTAAGAAAGCCTACCGGATTAGTATTCATGAGAGCTACCGGGAAGATGGAATTGTCAAAAAGAATCAATACGGTATATGCACCGTAAATTATTATGATCTGGCCGATGATATATTTACCCTATATGACTGGGGAGATTCAAAGATCAGTATTGCGGCAGATTCATTAGGCTGTTCTCCGGAATTTTTATATAATCTGATCCAAAAGAAACTGGCTCCTTTGCAGGAACGTATTCAAGCTGAATTTGCTCAAACGGAAGAGTTTAAGGTCCATGAAGAGCATGAACGCATAACCACTTTATATGCCGCCAGAAAGGCCGAATTTAACACCAGGTATGGAATTGTAGGCTCTAATGAGTATGACCAGTGCTATGACGTTTTTGGAACGTTACAGAACCCCCAGAGGCTTAATGAGATAGAGGCCGAATACATAGCCAAAAAGAAACGAGAAAAACAAGCAAAGCAGACTTACCGTAGGTATTATGATGATTTTTTCAGTAACTACGGCAAAAATCAAAAGGAAAGCTGTCCTGTATCGGGACACCATGAAGACGGGGACAAGATCATATTAAAACAGTTCTATCGGACCCTTTCCAAGACCTATCACCCGGATAGCAATCCCGGGAAAGATACTTCGGAAGAGATGAAACTTTTGAACCAGATTAAAGCGGAATGGGGACTATAGTTACTATAAAAATATTCTTGGTAACTACGCTTAGATAGGAGGCTTAGAGCATGCATGAACGATGGAAATTATATAAAAATCAACCGTAGCATTTTGGAGTGGGAATGGTATAAAGACCAAAATACGAAAGATTTGTTTCTTCATATGCTTATCAAAGCCAATTGGAAAGAGGGTAAATTTCAAGGAACAACGGTTCCAAGAGGTTCTTTTGTATCGTCAATTAGTAAGCTGTCCATGGAAATAAGCCTCACAGAACGTCAGATAAGAACTGCAATTTCTCACTTAAAAACGACAGGCGAGGTGACAAGCAAAACGACAAACAAATTTACTGTATTTACGGTACTTAACTATGATTTGTATCAGGCAAACGACAAGCAAACTGACAATCAACCGACAAGCGAGCGACAAGCAGATGACAAGCAAACGACAACAATAGAAGAAGTAAAGAAAGAAAAGAAGGAAATAAGGGAAGAAGAAAAGAAAAAAGATAATAATACAGTATTTGACAATACTGTTCGTAGCACTGAAGTGCAACAAGTCATTGATGCATGGAATTCTTTACCTGGATTGAGTAGGATTAAAAAGATTGTTTCAGGCACCCAGCGCTATAGTTGGCTTAAAGCCCGGATTAGAGATTATGGACTTGATGAAGTACTTAGAGCAATTGAAAATGTTCGGAACAGCACTTTCCTTCTCGGACAGAGTAAAAAAGGCTGGACAATTACTTTTGAGTGGCTCGTAAGACCAAATAATTTCCCAAAAGTCTTAGATGGTTATTACAAAGAAAAACCCGAAGATGAAAACAAATCAAATTCAGATGAATGGTTAGGAAGGTGGAATGAAGATGTCTAAAAAAGAATTTTCTGAAATCGCAACAATGTTTAAGAATGCTTATAGACAAAAGAATTTTATGGCGGTGGAAGATGAGTGGAATGTCTGGTATGAGTGCCTTAAGGATCTGCAGTTCTTTTATTTGCAAAAGGCAGCCTTACAGTGGGTACAGTATAATAAATTTCCTCCTACGATTGCGGAGCTCCGAGAATCTTATCACAAGATTGTTTTTGAGGAGAGAAACAATCCTGAAAACCGGGATAAGTTCTGGCAGTAAAAAACATACGAATGTCTTAGAGTACGGGTTACTTTTGATAATCGGCCGAAGATTGGCAAATAAGACATCTGTGAGGTGGTAGAAGTGAAGAAAATGACCAAGGCAAGGCTGAAAGGTTATCAACGGTTAAAACTGGAAATAGTCTGTCTGGAGCATGAAATCAGGGCTATGGAGGAAACCGACAGCGGTATGGGGCATAGTGTCATACTGGACTACCGAAAAGGCTATCCCAGGCCGCAGAGCGTTACAGGCTTTGACTGGAAACGATATGAGCAGAAGCAGGATCTCCTGGTCAGAAAGAAAGCGGAAGCCGCCTGGATAGAGTCGTGGATCAGAGACATTGAAGACGGACAAGTCCGGTACGTTTTTAGTATGCGATACATAGAGAATTTGAGCTGGAAGGATATAGCTAAGAAGATCGGTATTCCCCAAAATGAGGACTATCCCAGATTGCATATACGGGACCGATATTTAAAGAAAATGGAAATAAAATAAAAAAGGTCGGAATAATCGGAAAAATCGTTTTATAATATACTTAGGTTATCAGGTTTAGGCCGATAGCCTCCTCCCCTTAAATTTTCAATTGTTTTACAAGGCGCCGGACAATGGCGGTCAACTTCAGGGTAGCCGAAAGGCTTAATGTTACCGCCCAATCAAATGGCCTGCTAGACAGGCTGGAAACCCTCATGCAGTTGGTGTATCGGCGCACATGGACTGCAATCCCCCACGGCTGCCGGGTGTTACAGCTTGGTGGCCGATTGATTCCTGATTTTCTCCTTTTTAAAAATGCCTGTCGATTTTTGGTCGATGGGTGTTTTCTTTTACGAAATATTAGTATATAATAAAGAGAATTAATAATTGGGGGATATACAAATGATAAAGTGGATAAAGGAAAATAAAAGAATAGTTATATTTTGGGTAATTATTATACTGGTTGTGGTACCATTAATTATTTATCTTTTATCAACACTTACGGTTCTTCCGCCAGGATTAAACAATGACTGGGCTGGTTTTTGGGGAGGATATTTAGGAGCTATTATCGGTGGATTATCGACATTGATCGTTTTTAAATATACAGTATCATACAATAATGGGGTATATGATAAAGATAAAAGGTTTGAGACGAGCAAGACGATAATAAAATTATCATCAACATATAATTTTCAAATAGCAAATGTTATTAAGGTCAGTAATAGTTATGTGCGGAGTTTCAGTGAAGAAGATGATATGGAATTGTTACATGCGTGCAATTTGGTAGGAAATGCATCGCAGGAACTTTCACTTTCCATGTTGATCTATGAAAAACAATATCCTCAATTAAAGGGGATCTTTCAAGAGTACAACGAAATACATCAAGATTATAAAGAGTTTATTCAGTACATAGATCAAAATAAAGTAGATATATTCGCAGATTCCCAAGAAAATCAAGCTAAATTAGCAAGTTTTTGTGATGAAAAAAGTAAAGAGATCCTTGATAAACTCAATATATTTAGTAATGTGATTTCTGAAGTATTAAAAGAGTTTATATAATTAATCGAAGTAGTTAAGTAGTAAAACAACTATTCCCCAGAGGCGGTTCAACCCCGTCTCTTTTTATATACCCAAAGCGAAGAAAGGAGCTTTTTATGCTGAGAGAGTTATGGGCGCTTATCAGAATTGAGTATATGATAATCAGGGAAATGAATCTAAGGCTGAAACTGTTAAAGCACCAAGGTAAGATGGTTGATACCTTCGTGGATATCGATAAGGAATTCACGGGAAAGCAGTTCCAGATTGACAGTGTTCAAACTGAACTCGACCAGTTAGAAGACAGAATAAAAAGCCGGTTCGGTCAGTAAAGCAAAAACAAACACGATTGAGAGGTGGTGATTGGTGGATGAGATCAGGGCCCCGAACTATGAATTAGCCCTGCTTGATTATCAATCGGGCATGAAATATAAGGATATTGCTGAAAAATATAATGTCACCATTAACACAGTAAAGTCATGGAAGACCCGATATCGGTGGTCAAAGGATAAGAAAAAAAGTGTGCACACAAAATCAGAAAAAGTATGCACACAAAAAGGGGGGCAGCCTGGAAATAAAAACGCCATCGGGAATAAAGGCGGCGCTGCCCCGGAAAAGAATAAGAATGCAGTTAAGACAGGAGAGTTTGAAGCTCTCTTTTTTGATGCTCTGGAAGAGGACGAAAAGCAGCTTATAAGCATGGTCCAGTTAGACAAGGAGCAACTTCTCCTTCAGGAGATCCAACTTCTTACGGTCCGGGAGCGGCGAATGCTGAAACGGATCGAGGATATAAAACAAGCTGCAGCCGATCAGATAGAAAGTGATGCTCCCGGTATGACTGCGGTTAAGTATAGAATTGGAATTGATGAAAATACCACAGAGTACACCGGAGCTCTGGGACAGATCCAGTCCGTGGAAGATGCCCTTACCCGTGTCCAGGCCAGGAAGCAGAAAGCCATTGATTCCCTGCATCGGTATGGATACGATGATGCCCGTCTGGAACTGGAAATGATGAAGGTTGAACTGGAGATCATGAAACAGGATAATCCAGATCCGGAGACTGAGGACGATGGTTTCATGAAAGCTATGAATGGTATAGCTTCTGATGTATGGGAGGAAACGGATGAATGATATAAAAGACCGGATCCAATCCTTGAAAGACAGAATCACCAAAATAAAGCAGGGGCGCAGCATTGCCTCCAGGCTACAGATTTTTGAGTTTCAGCCATTTTCTGATAAGCAGAAGAAGGTTTTAACATGGTGGTGTGATGATTCCCCTGTTAAAGATAAAGACGGCATTATAGCAGATGGAGCTATCCGATCTGGAAAAACTGTTTCCATGTCCCTGTCCTTCATTATGTGGGCAATGAGCAGATTCCAGGGGCAAGAATTTGGAATGTGCGGTAAGACAATCGGCTCCTTCCGGCGTAATGTGTTGTTTTGGCTGAAATTAATGCTCAGAAGCCGGGGATACAAGTTAAAAGATCGGCGATCTGACAGTGTCTTGGAAATATCAAAAAATGGCGTAACCAATCATTTTTATATCTTTGGTGGCAAAGATGAGAGCAGCCAGGATTTGGTACAGGGCGTAACTCTAGCCGGGGTGTTCTTTGATGAAGTTGCCTTAATGCCGGAATCATTCGTCAACCAAGCTACCGGTCGATGTTCTGTAACTGGATCAAAATACTGGTTCAACTGTAACCCCGACGGACCATATCACTGGTTTAAAACAAACTGGATTGATAAAGCCACCGGATTCCTGGGGAAGAAAAGAACAGAAGAAATACGCCAGAAGGCAAAAGCTGAGAATAAGCCAGATGGTTTGAAAGAACTGTTATATGTCCACTTCACCATGGACGATAACCTAAGTCTTTCAGAAGAGATCAAAGCCAGATACCGGAATAATTACAGCGGTATTTTTTATAAGCGTTACATACAGGGCCTATGGGCGGCGGCAGAGGGCGTTATATATGATATGTTCGATGTGGACCGTCATGTAAAGAAAGTCAAGGACTTCGCCCGGCTCCTGATTGACGGTGGCCGCTATGTAAGTATTGACTACGGTACGCAGAATGCAATGGTATTTCTTCTCTGGAATAAAGGGATTGATAAGAAATGGTACTGCACCAGAGAGTATTATTACTCTGGCCGGGATAAGGGAAAACAGAAATCCGATTTTCAGTATGCAGATGATCTGGAAAAGTGGCTGGAGGGAACACCAGTCAAGGCTATCATTGTGGATCCTTCGGCAACCTCTTTCATCACGGAACTGAACAACCGTGGATACAAAACCATGAAAGCGGATAATACAAGGGAAGATGGAATCCGGCTGGTTTCCACTCTCTTGAATACAGAAAAGATAGCATTCAGTCAATCCTGTATTGACACGATCAAAGAATTTGCATCTTACATCTGGGACCCGAAGGCAGCAGATCGGGGAGAAGATAAGCCCATAAAGCAACATGATCATGCCATGGACGCAGTAAGATACTTCTGCTATACGATACTCAATAACAAAACAATCAAGATCCGGAGCAAATCTGCTTACGGATTCCATTAAGGAGGTGATAACCATGTACATATACACAATGCCCCGAGAATCCTGGGACGAACTGAACCCGGATAAACAGGCAATCCGTACGCTGATCGTAAAGCACCGCCGGGAAGCCTCCAGGCTCCGCAAGCTCATGAAATACTATGAGGGACAGCACAAGATCCTGACAGAGAGCCGAAAAACAAAGCTGGTATGTAATCATGCGAAGGATATCGCTGATACAGCCAGCTCTTACTTTATCGGAAATTCGGTATCCTATAAAAGCAAGGCTGACATTACGCCTATAACTGATGCATTCGAACAGGCCGGCGCCGATGAAGCCGATGGAGACAATGGCCTGGATCTTTCCGTGTATGGCCGGACCTATGAATATATCTACCCGGAAGAGGGAGAAACGGATCTGACCATAAAGAGCCTGTCACCGGAAAACACCTTCATGGTGCACGATGATACCATCGAGCAGAAAGAGCTTTTCGCAGTTTATTACTATGCCAGAAAGGACGATTCGGACAAAAAGAGGACGGTATATGTTGCCACAATCCTGACGGAGCATTATAAATACGTCCTGAACATTGAGGACATTACCGGACCCCAGGGTCTTATTGAAGAACCGGAACCTCATTTCTTTGAAGAAATCCCCATTGTGGAGTATTTAAACAATAAACTGGCAATCGGTGACTTTGAGCTTCAGATCCCATTGATCGATGCGTACAATGCGCTGATGTCGGACCGGATCACCGATAAGGAACAGTTTATTGACGCGATTCTTGCCATTTATGGGGCCATGCTTGGGGATCCTGATGCAAAGGATGAGGACGGTAAGACAGGAAAGGAAAAAATTAAAGAGGATAAGATGCTGGAGCTTCCGGCAGATGCCAAAGCGGAATACCTGACCCGGACATTCGATGAAAACGGAGTGGAGGTACTAAAAAAGGCCATAGAGCAGGATATCCATAAATTCTCCCATATTCCATGTATGACAGATGAAAGTTTCGGAGGAAACATTTCTGGTGTTGCTATGGAGTTCAAGCTGCTGGGAATGGAGAATATCACAAAGATCAAGACCCGGTACTATAAAAAGGGGCTCCGTAAGCGTCTGCGTCTGTTCGCCAGCTGGTTACAGAAAAGTAAAGCTGTGAACGTGGACATATCTGGAGTTACACCGACCTTTACCCGGGCATTGCCCAGAAACCTTTTAGAAATCAGTCAGATTGTTTCCAACCTGTGGGGAAAGGTAAGCAAGAAAACCCTCCTTTCACAGGTTCCATTTATAGATAATCTGGAAGATGAATTGAAGGCGCTGGAGAAAGAGGAAAAGGAAGCGGTGAAGCAGCAGAAGGAGATCTTCGGTATTGGAAGCAATACGCCGCCCGAGGACGAAGAAGGGGAAAATGAGGATCCGGAGAAGAAAAAGGCCGGTGATGTAGATGAGTAATTTATCTTACTGGGAGAAGCGCAAGGCCCGTGAAATGTTTCAATACATGGAACAGGCTGAAAAAGCAGCAGATGAAATATCAAAGGTTTACTTAAAAGCTTCCCGGTACATCAGCCTGGAACTGGATGAGATTTTCGAACGGTATCAGAAAAAGCATAACCTGTCAGAGAAGGAAGCCCGCCGGCTGTTGAATGACTTGAAAGATAAGGCTTCCCTTGATGAGATGAGAGCGCTTTTAAAGACAACGAACAAACATGAAATAAAGGCCAAGATCCTGCCTGAACTGGAAAGCCCAGCATATCAGGCAAGGCTGGAACGCTTGCAGCAGCTTCAGAACCAGCTGGATATGACCATGCAGGAAGTATACCGGCAGGAGAAAATAAAAAGTACCAGTCATTATGTGGACCTTGCCAATGAGGCATATTACCGCTCAATATTTGACATACAGCAGCGAACCGGTTTAGGATTTAGTTTTAACCTGATTTCCCCTAAGGCTATTGACCGGGTAATTAACAGCAGATGGTCAGGAGCCAACTATTCCACAAGGATCTGGAACAATACTCATGCGCTGGCCCAGGATCTGAAAGAAGAATTGCTTATCAACCTCATCACAGGCAGAACCGACCGGGAAGTGGCGGATATCATAGCCAATAAGTTCGCCACCGGATCCAGTCAGGCAAGGCGGCTTGTAAGGACAGAGAGCTGCAATCTTGCGAATCAGATGGAAATGGTCTCTTATGAAGAGTGTGGAATTGAGTATTACCGGTATGTTGCCACCCTTGACCTAAGAACTTCCGATGTCTGCCGAAGCTTGGACGGAAAGCGTTTTAAGGTATCAGAGCAGCAGCCAGGATTAAATTGCCCACCCATGCACCCGTGGTGCCGTTCTACAACCATTTGTGATATTGGAGAGAAAGAACTATCCAAAATGAAGCGCAGCGCCAGAGACCCGGCTACGGGCAAATCAATCACGGTACCCGCCAATATGACCTATGAAGAGTGGCATAAGAAATATGTAACAGCTGCATGATAAAATTCATTAATGCAGCAGGAAGGAGGCCGCCAATGACTCAGATTTGCGTAACAGCTCTTATTATTGCTGTCATGTATAATGTCACCAAAGTGGTGATAAAGAAAATGGAACTGACATACATGGACAAGAAGAACCAGAAAGAAGGCAGGTATTTCAATTAAGGAGGTGATCCGGATCTCCCTCTGGGCGGCGGGGTGAAGCCTCCTATTGAAAGATACAGCTATCAAGCACGCAGGGATTTCCCTGGGTGTTATTTTTATGTTTAGGCAACGGTCCGGGCAGAGAACGGAACGGGGCAGAAAGGATAGAGAAATGAGAAAGAAAAGTTTATACCCTATGAATTTACATTTTTTCGGCTATGAAGGTAATGGCACCGGCACAGGAGAAGGAGAAGGTGAAGGTGGTGGAACCGGTGGACCGGGAAAAGAAGGAAATGGAACCGGTGGAGATGGTGAAGGTGGTCCTGGGGCTAATGGTTCAGGGACCGGAGAAGACCAGGATCCACCAAAGACAAAAACCTTTGATGAAATCCTGAAAGAAGGCAATTTCCAGGCAGAATTTGACCGCAGGGTGCAGAAAGCCCTGGGAACGGCTAAAGAAAAATGGTCTGCTTTGATGGATGATAAGCTTTCCGAGGCGGAAAAACTGTCCAAGATGAACAAAGAGGAAAAGGACTCGTACTTACGCCAGAAGCAGGAAAAGGAGCTTCAGGAGCGGGAAGCAACTATCACCCGGCGGGAGCTTATGGCCGAGACAAAGAATACTCTTGCAGAAAAGAAGCTTCCGGTGGAGCTTGCGGAGGTTCTTAATTACACGGATGCAGATACTTGCCGGAAATCCATTACAGCAATAGAAACGGCCTTCCAGAAAGCCGTGGAGGCCGGGATTCAGGAACGGTTAAAAGGCGGAGCGCCGATAAAAAAAGCTACGCAGACAGCAGCCTACACCAAGGAGCAGGTAGCAACTATGACCCCAGAAGAAATCAATGCAAACTGGGAAGCAATTTCCAATTCCATGAAGGAATGGAAGTAATCATGAAAGAGAGGTAATTATTTATGTCAGTAACAAATTTTATTCCTACGATCTGGAGCGCCAGACTGTTAAGACATTTGGACAAGAAACATGTATATGCAAGTCTTCTTAACCGCGATTATGAAGGTGAGATCAAGAACTATGGTGATACGGTAAAAATCAATCAGATCGGTGATGTGGAAATCAAGGATTATGTAAAAAGCACAGATATTGAAGCGCCGGACGAATTAAGCGGGGATCAGCTCACCCTTACCATTGATCAGGCCAAATACTTCAATTTTGGCATTGACGATGTGGACGCAGCGCAGGTAAACCCCAAACTGATGGATAAAGCCATGATGAGAGCCGCATACGGCATGAACGATGTAACAGATCGCTTTGCGGCTAACTTACTCTATATTGGAGTGGCAGCAGACAATGTTCTTGGAAGCGATGAGACTCCCATTGTTCCTACCGTTGCCGATGCCTATGATGCCCTTGTTGATCTTTCCACACTTTTGACAGAAGCCAATGTGCCGGTGGAAGGTCGCTGGGTAGTTATTCCTGCATGGTATCATGGATTATTGCTGAAAGATGATCGTTTTACGGGAAATGGTACGGATTATAATAAAGCAATTCTGGAAGGCGGTGAAGTTGGTGTGGCTGCCGGATTTAGCGTAAACCTTTCCAACAATGTCCCGAACACCACGGGAACAAAATATAAGATCATTGCAGGAACCAATGAAGCCGGATCTTATGCAGAACAGATTTTAAAAACCGAGGCATACCGCCCGGAAAAACGCTTTTCCGATGCTGTAAAGGGTCTGCATGTGTATGGGGCCAAGATATTGCAGCCTAAGTGCATTGCAGTTCTGACAGCCAATAAGAACTAAGGAGGGACACACTTATGTTTATCAAGAATATAAAGACAGGTCTTGTCCAGGAATGCAGCAATAAAGATGTAATCAAAATTTGCCAGAAAGATGTGGAGAATTACGAAGTAACAGCAGAAAAACCAGTAATTTCAAAAGACAATAGCTCTGATAAAGCACCGGAAGCGGAGGCACCACAGGAGCCGGGAAAGAATCTGGAAGAAATGAAGGTGGCAGAGCTTAAAGCCCTGGCAAAGGAAAAAGGCATTGAAGGGTCCTCTTCTTTGAGCAGAGAGGATTTACTTTCTGTGTTAAAGGATGTGGAATAATGGAGGATATCGAAAGGCTGCAAAAGCTTACTGGGGAGAGTGATAGAGAATTGCTCTCCCTTTTGCTTGAAGATGCAAAGGATTTTGTTCTTGCCTACACCAACCGGACAGAACTGCCGGCCGCCTTGCAGAAAACCGTCCGTGATCTGGCCGTCATTGCCTTAAACCGTATGGGGACAGAGGGAGAGGCCAGCAGGAGCGAGGGCGGAGAAAGTTACAGTTTTGAAGATGCGCCAAAGCATATTTATACCGTGCTGGACCGGTGGAGGCTGGTGCGGATAGGAGGTAGAACCTATGAGGCTAAAAAGGAACCGCCTGAAACAGTATCACCATAGGCCGGCAAAAGCCATGAAAGACAATGAAGGGAACTTATATATCGAGTACGCTCCCGGGGAGCCCATTACGGCAGAGGTATGGCCCGCAGGAGGCAAGCTTCAGGCAGAACTGTACGGCCAGCGGCTTTCCTATATTCGCAACTGCCGGATTGACGGAACATACAAGACCCAAACTGATGAAAAGGGCCGCGTCAGTTATCTGTTCGGTACTCAGAAAATCATGGAGGGTGACGGTATCTGCCTTGATGTTCCCGGAGAATCAGATCCGGACTACAAGATCATTGCAATCCGTCCATACCGGCACCTTTACATGGAATTGGAGAAAATATAATGGCCGGCGGTGTAAAAGGGCTTGATAAGCTCATGAAGAAATATAACGGCTTGGACAATGCTGTGGTAGGCCCAGGACTGGAAAAGGCCGTAGGGGCCTCAATCAAGATGGTACAGGGAGAAGCAAAGTTTCTTTGCCCGTTTGATGATGGGGAACTGCGGCGGAGTATTAAAACAACGGTGGAATTGCAGGAAGATAAAGCAATCGGGACGGCTTACACCAATAAGAAACACGGACCCTATGTGGAATTTGGGACCGGTCCTGTCGGAGAAGCGGAACACGCCGGCATTTCCCCGGCAGTCTCCCCGGCTTATGTACAATCGCCCTGGTGGATTCATGAAAGCCAGATTGATAAAGAAACGGCGGAGAAGTATCACTTCTTTTCCATTGATACCCCGCAGGGACGGTTTTACCAGACCTCCGGTCAGGCGGCGCAGCCTTTTATGTATCCGGCTCTGAAAAATAATGAGGACCGGGCAACCCGTAACATATCTAATTATCTGGCAAGAGAAATCAGAAAGGCGGTAAAACCATGATCAATGTTAAAGATGAAGTATATGAGGCTCTTTGTACCGTCACGGACAATGTGACAGACTTCTATCCCAGAGACTGGGAGAAGGATCTTGCAATCCAGTACATGGAAGAGGATAACAAGGTCACGGAGTATACGGACATGGAAGAGCAGAAAGCCTATTGCCGGTACCGTATTGATATCTGGGCAAGGAAAAACACATCTGCCGCTGCGGTGGCAGTAGATCAGGCCATTGCAGCCCTGGGACTTAAGCGTATCCAGTGCATGGACGTGGAAGACCCAAGCGGCTTAAAGCATAAGCAGATGCGATATGAAATGCATATCGATGTGAAGACCAGACAGGTCTATCTTAACGATTAGGAAGGAGAGAAAACATGTTAGCAAATGGTATTAAACTTGGCATGAAGAAAAGTGCAGAAACCACCTATACCAACCTGCCGGGGCTGAAGGAGGTCCCGGAGCTCGGTGTGGATCCGGAAAAGGTTGACAATACAGCCCTCGAAGACAACATGATGCATTATGAGCTTGGAATCGGGGATCCTGGTGATCTGGCTTATACGTTCAAATGGGATAATAAGGAGAACTCTTCCTACAGGATGCTGCGGGCTGTGGCAGATTCAAAGGAAACAGTATCCTTTGAGCAGACGCTTACCGATGGAACGAAGTTTCACTTTGATGCCCAATGCAGCGTAAAGGTTAGCGGCGGAGGAGTAAATGCGGTCATTAATTTCACGCTTAATCTTGGATTGCAGTCAGATATTGAAATTGTTGATCCTGATGCTCAATGAAAGGAAGGTAATACATAATGGGATATGGCTTAGATGATGAGATGGAAATTGATGAGGAAAGAACAATCAATGAAGAAAAAAAACCGGAGAAAAAGAAACGGCCCCCTTTTGCGGTGTGGAATGTGGGCGGTAGTGAATTTAAGCTGAAGCTTACTACCGCTGCTATCTGCCGGCTGGAAGACAAGTTTAAACGGAATCTGCTGGACCTGCTTTTTGGAAGCGGCAGTGTTCCGCCTCTTGGGATCATGCTCACAATTACGCAGGGAGCTATGGAACCATGGAACCACAGTATTAAATATAAGGATGTGCAGAACCTGTTTGACAAATATTGTAATGATGGGGGAACACAGCTTACTTTTATGACTGATGTTCTGATGGAAATATATAATGTATCTGGTTTTTTCTCGGAGGACCAGCGGGAGGCGATGGACGAGAAGCTGGAGGAAGCGAAGGAAGTCATGTAGCGAGGACTATGGCTGATTATATCAGTGAACTATATCCGATTGCCCTTGATTGTGGACTTAGTCCTGAGCGGTTCTGGGAATTTTCCCCTGCAGAGATACAGGATATTTTAGAAAGCCATGAGAGAAAAGAGCGCAGACAGATGAAACAGAGACTGATAGAAAAGCATTTCCTGGCAAAGGATATCGCCCAGTATGTAAGCTGTGTAATTAATGGCTCAAAGGATACAAAAATCATGGAATTATGGGACTATTTCCCGGAATTATTCGAAGGGGAAGGCACTGATATAGAAAAGAAGAGACAGGAGCAGGAACAGGCGGCATACAAAGCGCAGATGATAGACTTTGCATACCGTCATAACCATGCCAGATCAGGAGGTGGTAAAGCTGGAAGGCATGACGCTGGAAAAGCTCCAGGTAATCATTGAGGCGTACACAAAGCCTTACCGTGATGAGCTGGATAAGGTAAAAAAACAAACAACCAATGTAACAAATCAGGTAGAGCGCCAGACCTCAAAAATGGCATCATCCTTTAAAAAGATTGCTGGCGTGGTTGCGGCAGCTTTAAGCATTACAGCCATAGCTGCATTTGGAAAGTCATGCATCCAGCTTGGCTCCGATCTGGCAGAAGTCCAGAACGTGGTGGATGTCACGTTCGGAGCCATGAATAAGCAGGTGGATGCCTTTTCCAAGAATGCCATAACCCAGTTTGGCCTGTCGGAGTTAACGGCAAAGAAATATATGGGTACATACGGGGCTATGGCGAAATCCTTCGGGATTGTTGGGGAAGCCGGATATCAGATGTCAGCGGCCATTACGGGCCTTACCGGGGACGTGGCATCATTTTATAACCTTTCTACCGATGAAGCATACACAAAGCTGAAAAGCATCTTTACAGGTGAAACAGAAAGCCTAAAGGAACTGGGAGTAGTCATGACCCAGACTGCTCTGGATCAGTACGCTTTAAATAATGGATTTGGAAGAACAACCGCCAAAATGACGGAGCAGGAAAAGGTAATGCTCCGGTATCAGTTCGTTATGAGCACCCTGGCCGATGCGTCCGGGGACTTTGCCAGAACCAGCAATTCCTGGGCGAATCAGGTCAGAATACTAACCCTGCAATTTGAATCCTTAAAAGCAACCATCGGACAGGGGTTGATCAACGCCTTTACTCCCGTGATCCAGGTAATCAATACCGTGCT
The DNA here is from genome assembly GCA_041223105.1 of Lachnospiraceae bacterium 54-53. GTDB lineage: Bacteria > Bacillota > Clostridia > Lachnospirales > Lachnospiraceae > Lacrimispora. The sequence goes on along the minus strand of JBCLPO010000027.1, from coordinate 17,662 downwards.
TGCAAAGCTTCAGACGCTTGCCAGCTATTTCAAAGCGTTCACAGCGGCGCTGTTTGGTGATGCCGGCGGTAATGACACGGCCGGAGTCATGGAGAACGCAGCAGGGGCTTCCGGAACTGTGGCGGATAACCTTGGCAGTGCCGCAAAGTCCGCAAAGGAAATGAATAAACAGCTGAGTGCATTCGATGAGCTTAACAATTTGAGTGCAGGCAGCAGCGGAGCCGGGTCAGGCGGAGGGTCCGGCGCAGGGGCAGTACCGGATTTTGGCAATTTCTCCGGAGAGCTGTTTTCTGACGTTACAGTCAATCCTGCGGTAGAAGAGGCGGCACAGAGGGTAAAGGAATTACTGGAAGCCATTAAGACGGCAGCAGAACCCACCAGAGAGGCCCTGAAACGGCTGTGGGACGGGGGACTGGCAAAGCTTGGGACATTTGTATGGACCGGCTTAAAAGACTTCTACAATGAGTTTTTGGTGCCAATTGGAAAGTGGACCCTTGGCACCGGTATCCCCATGTTTGCCGATGCGGTCAACAATTTCCTTCTGCGGGTAGACTGGACGAGAATCAATGATGCCCTGCGAAACTTCTGGAAAGCGTTGGAACCGTTCGCCGAAAAAGTAGGAGAGGGATTGTTAAAGTTTTTCAATGATCTGCTGGACGTGGGAGCGAGCTTCATCAATACCATTATACCAGGAGGATTGAACGGAATTGCTTCAGCACTTAAAAAGATAGACCCGTATCAGGCGGAAAGCATAGGCTACGGGATTGGCCTTATCGCCACAAGCCTGGGGGCATTAAAGCTTGTCTGGACAGGATTTAAAGGGGCGGATAAACTCCTTAAGTTCTTAGATAAGCTATTCCTGTTTACAGCAACACCTTCCTTTGGGCTGACGCTTACACTGACGGTCATAGGCGGTACAGTTGCCGCTTACATAACTGCTTTGGATAAATTAAAGGAGTATAAGGAAAATCCGGTAAAGGTGCAGGCGGAATGGGATGCAAATAAAGAATCAACAACGCAGAAGAATAAATGGGGCATGGGAAGCAGATATGCGCAGCAGTCAGAAGCAACCGATGCTTATTTAAATGACAATGCTTATAAAGAACAGTTTGAATCCATAAGCCATTGGATTGAGGAAGGTAAAAAGCTCCGGCAGCAGGCCGGGGAAGATCAGTCCAAATGGCTTGATGATCTTAACAAGAACGCTCAAACCAAGTGGAATAATTTTAAAACTTGGTGGGGCAATACAGGGATCTCTTCCTGGTGGGAGAATGATGTATCACCCTGGTTTAAGGCTGAGAAATGGAGCAGCCTGTTTGACAACATGAAAACCAGCCTGGAAAAGAAGTGGGACGAAACAGCCGTTGTCTGGTCTGCTGATATTCAGAACTGGTGGAATGACGATGTATCCCCATGGTTCACGCTGGAGAAATGGAGCGCCATATGTGGAAACATAAAAACCAGTCTGAAAAGTACCTGGGATAATACGGTGGCGCAATGGTCCACAGATATCTCTAACTGGTGGGGGCAGAATGTGTCTCCATGGTTTGCTCTGGAAAAATGGAGTGAGCTATATAAATCCATTAAGGAACAGCTGAAAAAGACCTGGGAGGAAACTGTGGGGGCCTGGAAGACTGACATTGCAAGCTGGTGGGATAAGGAAGTAAGCCCATGGTTCACCCTGGAGAAATGGAAGGGCATCATGGCGAAAGTACCGGAGGCATTCACAACCACTTTCAAAAATGCCATTGAGGGAGCCAGGTCCCTGTTCAATAAGTTCATTGACTGGCTCAATGAGAAAATGAAATTCCAGTGGGATAACGTGGAGATTGCCGGCCAGACCATTATAGAGGGCGGATCCTTCCAGCTCTTTAAGATACCAAATATACCGGCGTTTGCCTCTGGAGGGTATCCCACTACCGGAGAAATGTTCCTGGCCCGTGAATCTGGTCCGGAGCTGGTTGGCAGGATCGGGAGCCGGACGGCGGTCGCTAACAATGATCAGATCACAGATGGGATTGCAACCGCTGTCACTGTGGCTAATGCGGAACAGAATCAGCTATTGAGAGAACAGAACGAACTGCTGAGAGCGATTCTTTCCAAGCCGGGAGTAAATAAAGGGGATGTTGTGGACTTATGGAAATCCGGTGCTGAAGATTACAAGCAGAATACCGGGCAGCAGCTGGGAACGGCATATTAAAGTAAAGGAGAGTGGTGCCTATGTCCTATCAGGGATATTTGTTAAAGGTTGATGGAGTTATCTTCCCGAACAGCTTAATGGCGTTCGGGACCTTTTCCATTACGCCGAAACAGAGGCAGGACCTGGATTCCTACCGGGACAGTACGGGCTATCTTCACCGTAATATCCTGCCTCACATGCCATCAAAAATAGAATTCACAACCAAGGTCCTGCATGATGCAGACAGAGTAATCCTGGAAAGCGTTTTAAAGAACCGAGATGAATTTACTCTGGAGTATTGGGATACCGAGTACAGAACCGGGACCTTTTACAGCCCGGATATTAAATATGAAATTTATGATATTGAAAAGGTGAGCGGGGAAATAAGGTATAAACCTGTACGGATTGCCATGATCGAATATTGAGGAGGAAAAATATGTTAAACATACCAGAAGAAATAAAAGCTTTGTACCGAAAAGACCGGATCCGTGAGGAAACGGTTAAAGAGATGAGTCTCCGCTTTTATGATAACTTTCCTGGATCAGATGACACACCGGTTCTTATAATTGGTCCAGATCAGATTTATTATGAATCTTTTGCACTGTCCCAGATGATCTGTGACAGCACATCTTTGACTTTCGGGCAATGCTGTGCTGCAAAGGTGGAAATTATTGCAGCAGACGTTATCATGGACGTTACCGGAAAATGGTTTACCTTGTCCATAGAAGTGGGCGGTTATGAAATAATAATGGGGATCTATAAGGTAAACAGCTTTGAACGGCAAGCAGACCGGCGATTTAGAAAGATTGTGGCCTATGATCAGATGCTAAGTTTTGATATTGATGCATCCGTGTGGTACCGTGGGCTAACATTCCCCATGAACTTGAAACAGTTCCGTACCTCCCTTTGCGATTATGTGGGAGTGCGGCAGCAGGATACCACACTCCCCCTGGACGATATGGAGGTGACAAGATCCATTGATCCTTCGGAACTGTCCGGACGGGACGTGATGAAGTCCATTTGTGAGATCAACGGCTGTTTCGGCCAGATCGACAATGCAGGAAAGTTTAAATATGTTTTCCTTGGACCGTCCGGTCTGTATCCTTCGGAAGAGTTGTTTCCTTCCGATGATTTATACCCGTCTGAAATGCAGGGGGAGAACTTATCTCACTTAAGAAATGCCACTTATGAGGATTTTTTTGTAAAAGGCATTGATAAGGTTCAGATCAGACAGGAAGAAGGGGACGTGGGGGCCTCATATGGCCAAGGGACCAATGCTTACACCATACAGGGTAATTTCCTCGTGTACGGCAAAGGAGCCCAGGAACTGCTTAATATAGCGGCTACGGTATATGAGAATATCAGCCGGAAAGTGTACCGCCCCTGCAAGATCGTAACACAGGCCCTTCCCTGGGTGGAGCCGGGAGACGGGATCATCTGTTACACCTCTGATGACGCGATTGAGACTTATTGTCTGAAACGGACCATAAAGGGCATACAGGCCATGATGGATACCTTTGAGGCCCAGGGAACCAGGGAACGAAAGGAAAACTTTGGAATCGGCACCCAGATCATACAGCTGGAAGGAAAAACGGCCATCATTAAAAAGTCCGTGGAGGAGGTTTCTGTAAGGGTAACTGATTTGAAGGCAGAAACGGAAACCAAATTTACCCAGACGGCGGAGCAGATACTTGCAGAAGTGACCCGGGCGCAGCAGGCAGAGGCTTCTTTGAACATTAGGGCGGATCAGATCGCCACATCAGTAACGAACCTTGCCAATAATACCAATTCCCGGTTTGAGCAGACAGCGGAGCAGATCTCCATGAAAGTAAGCGTTGGAGCTGTTACGGGAAATCTTAATTCAGAACTGAAAATAACCGGAAATAAGATTGATTTGACTACCGGGCACTTTACGGTAGCCGCAAAGAATTTGACGGTTGATGAAGCGGGTAATGCTAATTTTAGCGGCACGGTAGAAGGAGCCCGTTTTATAGGTGGTTCAATAAATATCGGCAATGGTACTTTCTGGGTGGACTCAGGCGGGAATGCGGCTATTAATGCTGGTCAGATAAATCTGGGTGCCGTGAGCATTAATCCTAATTATTCGGATTTGGGGGCTTTTAGAGTATCCAATGCTGAATACGGAGGCTTATTCAGTGCAAATGGTGAAGTTGAGCTATCCACCAGTGCTTGGTATAACGGAGGACCAGCACTTGAATTAAAAAGATCCGGAATGACAACGCGGGTTGGACACGGTGCTATCAGCACTGGAGACATCGATTTAACAGCTTTGAGTAATGAATATGGCTCTCAGTGGAGTAGTGTAGCTCGCAATATAATTGGGTTGTGGAATGAAATAACATATCTTAAAAATCGATAAAGGAGGTTGATTTTAAAGGAAATAATGGATATAATGCAGTAAAGGAGGTTTGCGAATATGAAGATATTAAAAAAGGTGCTTGTTTTTACTACTGTATTATCAACATTGTTTTCTTTGAATGCATTTGCTATGAAAAATAATAATATCCCTGATCGTCAGTTACCAACTCCACAGAACGAAAATTATGAGGACGAATCACTTAATAATAAGTGGACTTGGTTGAATGACGAATTATGTATTAGATTCCGGGAATCACCAGATATAAGTAGATCATATCTTGAAAATCGGTGGAATCTCGGAACGCTCTCACCTGTATGGGCTGAAAAAAGAGACGGTATCTACCAGAGAAAAATTCGTGATACCTACGCTGGTAAATGGTCTCAGTCACCAGAAGGTATCTGGTCCTTCGAATTTGACGATAAGACTATCCCGGTGGGCGTTACGAAGATTGATGGCGTTCTGTATGCCTTTACAGGCTACGGAGAATTGAAAGAAGGATATGAATATTATGATGGCCTTAAGACTGCCGCAGATGGCCTTGTGACGGCTGACAATGCAGAATTTAAGGAATGGCTTGCAACTCAGTATTTGCCGGAGTGTACCAGCCACGAATAACTAAATAAACCATTACAGAGAGCGAGGATTGATTCCCCGCTCTTTTTGTATGCCGAAAATATCACGTTGAAAAAATAGGAGGAATAAAGATGAATGCTGAAAAACACTTTTGTGAAAAAGAACGACTTAACCAGGCATTAAGTGGCAAACTGGATCCATTGGTAGATTCTATGAAAAATTTGCTTAAAGAATATAACATTGACTTAATGCCCGGAGTCGCTTATGACACATGCTGTTATGTGCTGGAAGAGTTGCATTTAGATAAATTTAATCTTCCAAAGTGGTGATTGTGATGGCTGGTACTAGCATTTTGGGTTCCTTGCGCTCAAAGTGCCATTTTAATATGTGTTGGTTAAAATCAGCAAATTCAGCCATTGTAGTTCTTAAGGATTTCCAGGATTCCATGTCCATAACTGCATTACATTGAGGGCAACAAGGCGGTTTTTCTAATGAGCTTTTTTGAAAATCCGATTGGAACATACATCCACATGAACAGGATATCGTTGCTTTAGGGCACATAAGTATTTTTCTCCTTTCTTTTGTACTCGGCCATGGGACAGGGCCTGCAATCACAGTATAGAATAATTGGAAGAAAATGGCAATTCGCTTTATGAAAGGAGCAATTATGAAAAAAGTAATCACGTACACAGAGGAACAGGTGCTGCAAATTCAATACATGCTGAATGCCGTCACCGTGACCGGGATCCAGAACGCCAAGCAGGTGGTGGCCATTGCCCAAGTACTGGATATGGGAGTACCAGGAGAAATTAAGGAACCAGAAGCAGATAAGAAAGAGGGTGCCGGTTAATGGCTTACGGACCATATTACTACATAACGGACTGGAAGAATGAACCATCACAGGAAACACCTATAAACCGTACGAACCTGCTTAAGATAGAAAATGGTATAAAGGAAGCTGATAACCGAATTGTCCAGATTGATGCAAAAAAAGCGGAGCAATCTCTTGTAAATACCCTGGTAAAAGAAATCACCCTAGATACGGATTCCGGAATCTTGACTGTTACCCAGCAGAATGGAACCGTTGCAACTTATGATTTGGCAATAGAAAAGGTAGTAACTAACTTTGATATCAATGATCAGAATGAACTGGTCCTTACTCTGGCTGATGGTACGCAGAAGGTGATTGATTTAACCAGGTTCGTTTATTCTGTGAACAGCACGGCCACGGTGGCCATGAAGATTCTTAACAGGACCATTACAGCGGAGATTGTGGACGGATCTGTAACTATGGAGAAACTGGACGCTGCCATACAAACAGAACTTAGACAGTATATGCTTGATGCACAGGCCGCCAGAGATTTGGCCTTGCAATATCAGAACAATGCCAAGACCTTCAGAGATCAGACAGAAGAGATTGCAGATAACGCCGTGACTGACATAGCGGCAGCAGGGGGCCGGGTAGATGAAACCCTGACAGAGTTTAACACCCTGCTTATGAACGGGTATTTCAATGGTCCTATGGGTCCCCAGGGGCCACGGGGAGAAGATGGTGAACGGGGATCTGATGCGGTAGTGACGCAGGTTAATGGAAACTATGCGTTTCAGATCCGGGAAGACGGACATTTGTATGTGCTGTTTTCAGACGCGGCAGCGGACCCGCCACCTGTGCATATCAATGAGGCGGGACATTTTATTGTAAGGTTAGGAGGATAATATGGCAGTTGTTGAATTAGATTTAGGAAATGTAAAGGGGCCGCAGGGGGAGGCTGGTCAGCGTGGAAGCCTCTGGTATAACGGTACCGGGATAACCGGCACAAGCACAACCGCCACAGTGTTTAGCGGATCAGGAGTGACCGCGGCTCTTGTAAACGATTATTACCAGAATACGGGCACCGGAGCAGACCGGGGACGAATTTACCGTTGTACGGTAGCAGGCGCCGCTTCAGTGGCAAAATGGGTTTACGCCGGCACGATTTTAGGACCGCAGGGAGTGCAGGGAATCCAGGGAGAAACAGGAGCTAAGGGTGATAAGGGAGACAAAGGAGACAAGGGAGATACCGGTTCAACCGGTCCCAAAGGGGACAAAGGGAATACTGGAGATACCGGCCCTGCTGGTCCCAACAGTGCTGAATTGATAAGCGTATCCGATGTGCAGGGATTAGCCGGCGCGGTTGGTGCTGATACCGATATGCAGACCTTACTGGACATCATTGCTGATAAGGTGGCAACCAAACTGCTATTAAAAACTGATGTAATAAATCAGTATCAGAATGATACAAGTAAGGCGGCCAGTGCGGCATTAGCCTATTCACTTAAGCAAACCACTGATACGCTAAATAGCAATTTAACAACACTGACATCCAATTTCACAGACTACAATCTAAGTGTAAATACCGGAACGGTTACTGTTGTAGCAACGGTAAAATTTGCAAAAGCCGGAAAAATAGGTTATATCACAGGCGTGGTAAAAGCTGTTGCTACATCGGGCGGTGCGCTGAGTCTCCCCGGCATTTCAATGGTCGGCGTACAAACAGGCATTGCTTATCAAAATTTATCACTAGGTAAATCCTGTAGGTACAGATTAGCAAATGACGGTACTACTGGTGCAGCAACATTAAGTCTGTATGAAATGGAAGTTGATATTAGTTACAGCCTATGCATACCTTTTATGATCTCGTAAATGATCATTTTCCGTATACCAAAATCCAAAGCCCCATATTAATCGAAACGGATTCCAGACTATAAACGCTCACCTCAACGGAATTCGCAGTAAATGCGGTAATAATTGGAGCGTGTATCCTGTACGCACCTCCCACTTGTGGAGTGACCTGCATGTATGAAATCTCACTTAATTTATTGTTAAGTGGAATTGTTATGACAGTCCAAGCATTAGGGTTTAAAACAACATATGCATAAGCGCCATCAACTTTTTTCGAGCCCGGTGGATTGAGATCATCATCTAATGTTGTTAAATTGCTATTTTACTGAATAAGAAAACTGTTAATCAGGTCCCTTTGTGGGGCTTATTTTATTGTCCAGAATAGGACGGAAAGGAATTTATATGAGTCAAATTGAAAAAATCAAGTTCGGCGATCAGGAATTTGATCTGGTGGCCGCAGGTGTGAACCTTGGCGAATCGGGAGGGGCCATCACCTTCCAGAAAGGAGAAGCTTCCTTTGATTCCATCGAAGCGATCTTAAAAGAGAATGGCAGTATTACACAGATCGGATTATCAGGGGAGCCGGACTGGACCCGGTCTGATCTTGTATACGCCGGCAAGCTGGCAAAGCAGTCAGATTATACAATCGGGACAGCAGAAGATGGGGTGACAGAGGTCAAGGCCGATGTGATGATCGCATATTTCAAAACACCGGATCTGGCGGAAAGGGTGACTGCCCTGGAAGCAGAGAACCAGTCTTTAAGAGCAACCGTTGACACGTTAGTTTTATCAAATCTGGAGGGTTAAATATGTTTGAGACATTAATGAGATTGTACGATGGGGGAAAGGGGCCGCTAACTACTGCCATGCTGGCCAATGCGGTTGTCAAGAAATGGATCAATGAGGCTCAGAAACAGGAGATTGCTGGAACGGCGGACAGCCAGTAACACGGGGAGGGTATGATGATACTTGACTTCCAGGTCAACAAGCAAAAATTAATCAGGGCGGATACCGAACAGCTGGCGGCCCAGAGTATGCAGTATCTCATGTGCAGATTTTCCTTTCAGTCAGAGGACTGGGGAAGCATGGAAAAGCACGCTGTTTTTAGGCAGTACCTTAGCGGCAGCAGCGATTCCTATACGGTCCCGTTAAACAGCGAAGGTGACGCAATGGTCCCGGCAGAGGTGATCACGGCCAGAGGATTTGAGGTATCTGTGTACGGCTACAGCAATGACCAGAGAATCACCACGAATAAGATTTACATACCGGTCCAGGAATCCGGATACGAGCAGGGTAAGACACCAAATCCCCCTGCGCCTGCTTTGTATGAACAACTCCTTGACGCTGTGGGGCAGCAGGTAAATGGCCTGTCCTACGAATCCGGATACATGCAGCTCATGGCCGGGGAAATGTCAGTAGGCGAAAGGATTCGGGTATCTGGTGAGGGCGGAGCCCGGGAGATTGAACTTACCAATGACGGGACCTATATCAAGTGGCGGTATACGGATAGCAATGACTGGCAGCAGCTGGTAAGCCTGCAGGCGATTACCGGACCGCAGGGGCCGCCCGGAGTAACCCCGGAATTTGAAGTGAGATCAGGGCATCTGATAGCAAAGTATAACGAATAGGAAGGTGAAAAGATGGCGGTAAGAGAAGAGGATTTAGGAGATATTCGGGGCCCGCAGGGAATACAAGGGATTCAGGGAGAAGTCGGTCCCACCGGTGCGAAGGGTGATAAAGGGGAAGATGGTGCGGTATGGCTCACGGGTACCTCCGCTCCGTCCTCACAGGGAGTAAATGGAGATTTTTATTTAAACACCAGTAACTGGGACGTTTACCAGAAAGCTTCAGACACCTGGACAAAGAAAGGAAATATAAAAGGAGCCACAGGTGCAGCGGGTGTAAAGGGTGATCAAGGAGAGACAGGAGCACAGGGACCTAAAGGTGATCCCTTTGCGATTGCCAAAACCTATTCCAGCATATCCGCTATGACTACCGGATATTCCTCGGACGGCGTTGGAGTGGGGCAGTTTGTAGCAATAGACACCGGCAATGTTGACGATGCCGACAATGCAAAACTTTATTTAAAAGGAGCATCGTCTTACACATACATCACAGACATGTCCGGTGCAACGGGGCTGACTGGACCTGAGGGACCAAAAGGAGCCACCGGATCAACCGGTCCCAAAGGGGACAAAGGTGATAAGGGAGATCAAGGCGCGTCACCTACATTTGAACTCCGGGACGGGCATTTGTTTGCCATTTATCCAGAATAAGGAGGAGCTGCCATGACTGAAACGGAGGTTGCGGTTAAGTTGGAAGCCCATGAGCATGAAATAAAATCCCTGAAACATCGTATGGGTGATCAGGAAGAACAGAGTAAGACGATCCAGGAATTGGTCCTGGCAGTAAAGGAACTGGCCCTCAATATGCAGGCCATGCTTAAAGAGCAGACGATCCAGGGAGAAGAGATAGCAAAATTAAAATCGGCTCCCGGGGAGACATGGAGCAACATTAAGCGCGCAACCATTAATACAATCGTTGGAGTTGTAGCCGGGTCATTTGCCACCGGCGTTATTATGATGATTTATCAAAATCTTAAATAGAAAAGTGAGGATTAATATTATGGAACAGATTATGAATTATGTAAAACCGGAACTTATTGTGGTGGCAGTAGTATTGTACTTTTTAGGGCTTGGTGTTAAGCAGAGCCAGACAATCAAGGATAAGTACATTCCGCTGGTAAATGGAGCGGTGGGCATTATACTGTGCGGTATTTATGTTCTGGCTACAAGCAACTGCCAGACTGAACAGGAAATCGCTATGGCAGTATTTACGGCCATTACGCAGGGTGTGCTGGTTGCGGGGTTGAGTACATACGTAAATCAGATTATTAAGCAGACGGGAAAAACTGAATAAAACGTTGCGATATAGAAACTTTTCAGGCCTGGGATCTCCCGGGCCTTTTCTATTTGGAAGGACAAGGTGATTTTATGAGTGCAGTAGAAAAATTACTTCAAACGGCACAAGCAGAAGTGGGATACCTGGAAAAAGCGTCTGACAGTCAGCTTGACAGCAAGACGGGCAATGCCGGAAGCAATAACTATACAAAATATGCAAGAGATATATATCCGTCTTTGCAGGGCCAGGCGTGGTGTGATATGTTCGCGGACTGGTGCTTTGTGCAGGCGTTCGGGAAAGTTGCCGCCCGGCAGCTTCTAGGAGGAGAATTCAGCGCATACACTCCATCCAGTGCACAGTATTATAGGAATCGTGGACAATACCACACATCAGATCCACTTCCTGGTGATCAGATATTCTTCCAGAACGGGGTCAGGATATACCACACCGGGATGGTGTACAAGGTCACAAGCAAGAAAGTATATACCGTTGAAGGGAACACCAGCAGCGGATCAGAGGTGGTAGCCAATGGCGGAGCTGTCTGCCAGAAAGAATATGCTCTTACCAACAGCAAGATAGACGGATACGGGCGCCCAGACTGGTCTTTGGTGGAGCAGCCGGAATATACCGTAGGCTGGAACCATGACAGCAATGGGTGGTGGTATGCAGACAGTAAAACAACATACTTTAAATCCGGCTGGGAGCTCATTAATCGTCATTGGTACTATTTTAATCCTGATGGGTATGCGCTCACCGGCTGGCAGGTCATTGACGGAAAGGATTATTATTTTGAGCCGAGAGCCGGACACCCGCTGGAATGCGCTATGTATGTAACAAATGAACAGGGGGTCCAGGGACCAGGAGAGTTTTAAACTAGTGATATTTGTGAAAAACTAGACCGCATAGGCTCTATTGATGATAAAATAACAGCAAAATCAACAAATTTTATGTATTGACATTTCCTAAAGTTTAACATATAATAATAGTGCAGATAGGAATATGCTGTATATCCATGAAATCGAATTAACGTTTAAGCGATATGTAATATCGCCGAACATGGAGCCGCCGCAAGGCGGTTTTTTACTTTAGGAGAAAGCTTGTGGAAATTTTTGTTTATTCAGATGAATCGGGGACATTTGACAAGGTACATAACGAATACTTCGTTTTTGGTGGTGTTATCCTTTTGGGAACTGAGATGCGAGATGATGAACTAAGGAAATTCTTAAATGCAGAAGAAACAATAAGAAAAAATGGGAGTTATGGTGATTGCTCCGAATTAAAAGCTTGCAGAATTAGCAACAAGGAAAAAGGCAAGTTATTCCGTTCATTAAATCACTGTATACGTTTCGGCGTTGTGGTGCGCCAGAGAAGCATATTAGACAGAATTTTTGGCGGCAAAAAGGACAAACAAAGGTATTTAGATTATGCCTATAAAATCGGCCTGAGACGATGTTTCGAAAAACTGATTGAAGAAAAGGTCATTGATCCAAACGAAGTTACATCAATCAAAATTTATGCAGATGAACACACCACCGCGACAAACGGTAGATATGAACTCAGAGAGGGTTTGGAACAAGAATTTAAGAACGGGACGTTTAATGGAAATTATGACAAGTTTTTTCCGCCGGTTTTTAGAAATTTAAAGGAAATCAACTTACAAAACTGTAATTCTTGTAAAAATACACTGGTTCGTGCCGCGGATATCGTGGCTAATAGAATATATTATGAAGCGGTTTCGGGAAATTTGAGTTCAATTAGAGATAAAGTTTATTTACATATATTACCTTAGCAGACAGGCGGTTCCCTTGCGGAGCCGCCTTTTGATTTTCTATAATATTTTTCAAACCACTTCGGTTTCTTAATGAGAGTTGCACTTTAGAGATTTTCTATAGGTTTGAAGAAACAACAATTCTTGTGATCCACACCACGGTTATATTTCTCTGATGTAGCTTGAGTACTTTTAATGTCTAAAAAATTAAATAGATATATTGTTAAATCTAAAATAATATACTACAATATATATGAATTAACTTTACAAGGGGGTATATTTATGAATTTAATAAACATAATTGAATATGAGAAAGGATTAAATGAAATAGTGGATTTTGCTTTGAAGAGAAAGTTGGTACCAATATTTGGTGCTGGTTTTACGGCGGGATGTCAGGCGTGCGAAGGTGTAGTTCCTAATTCTTCGACTGCAATTAAAACTATGATTGATTTAGTAGTAAATGCGCAACCTAATCTTTTTTCTAAAGAAAGTTTAAGTTCGTTAGATTTTTTTGAAATATCAGATCTTTTTTTTGAATATGTATCTCTAGAAGATCGGGCCTTATACTTTGAATGTAATTTTACAAGTGTTAAATTATTTCCGCAACAAGTAGAATTTTTAAGAGATATAAAATGGCCATATGCATATACTTTAAACGTTGATGATGGAATTGAGAAAAACTCGGATTTTACACCAATATTACCATATCACAAAGTACGTAGGCCACACACTTCTAAAAGGATTCTCTATAAATTACACGGAGATGCTGGTTATGAATCCGTATATAAAGATGATTGTGATAATAATATTATATTTAGTCAAAGCCAATATTTGCAAGCTTTAACGAATGAAGAAAACAGTGATATATATAAGGCACTACTTTCTGACTTTAGTCAAAAAAATATTTTATTTATAGGGTGTAGTTTACAAAAAGAGCAAGATTTAAAATACGTGTATGAAAAGTCGATTGAATATTCAGGCGAAACCAATAAATATATTTTAAGGAAAGATACACCAAATTTAATAGAGCAGCAAAAGCTAAAAATGCATGGAATTAATTCAATTATTATTGTTAATGATTATGAACAATTTTATGGAGATTTTGTAAGGAAGTACAGAGAAAGTGAGGAACAGGTTCGCCAGGAGCTATTTGAATTTATTAATCCAACCGTTAAAGAATATACCGATAAAAGTAATTCTTTAAAACTTATCTCAGGTGCAAATATTTTTTTGACTAACAATAATAGATTTGAAAAGGGTGCTCTACATGTATTGCGAGATATAGAACGTGATATTATTAATAATTTACCTAATAATAATTGTATAATTTTAAAAGGTCGTCGATTTAGTGGCAAAACTTTTATTCTGTGTAGCCTAATACAACGCTTCAAAAATATGGATGTATTCTATTTTCCATCAAGTATATTTATGGATGAGGAAGTTATAGAAAAACTAATTCTTGAAAGTAATAATAGCTTATTTTTATTTGATAGTAATTCAATTACACAAGATGTATATGGTCTTATTATTAAATACACGGAATATATTAAAGAACATAATATTAAGATGGTTTTTGCTGTTAATTCTAATGATAATTTTTTGTTGGGAAAATTTAACGGTAGGTTGATAGAGGTAAAAAGTAGTTTCAGAAAAAAAGAAATAATGCAAAATGAAAAAGCTGCAGATTCTTTTGGATTAGCAAGGCGTAAATTAGGGCATACAAATATTGATTATATTATGGTTTTGAAAAGAGATCAAAATATTAGCTTACCATTTGAAATGAGTAGTAAGAGCAAATTTGATTTAGCGGAGCAAAGTGTACTTCTTGCATTATGTGCGTTAGATAAATTATATTATTCTGATTTGATTGCATTAGATCTTTCAAAAAATCGCATTAATTTATTTTGTGCTAAAGCTGAACCATTTATTGAAGTTGTTCCTACAAGCGTAAATGAATCAACACGTCATTCTACTACAAAATTAGTTCATAATAGCAAAATTGGATTAGTGGAATTACTTAAACAATTTTCAGATAGGCAAATATCAGACGGAATAAATAATTTAGTTCGTAAGTTTAAACCTGACCGTTCACGCAAGCGTTTATACATAGAGGTAATACTTTTTGATACATTAAATCAAATTTTTTCGGGAAGAGAAAAATTTCATGAAGTAATTCCAGAGATATATAAGAACTTGCAGCCGTTATTAAAAGATGACTTGCATTACTGGTTACAAAGAGCTAAAAGCATTTATAGAACTTCAAGTAACATAATTGATTTAGATGAAGCTTATTCTTATGCTAAGAAAGTCTACATTGATGGTAACTATGATTTAGCAAGTAAGGCGGCGTTAACGATAGCTTTGATTTCGTGTGCTATAAGTGAAAAAAAAGCAGATGAAGAAAAGCTGGGTTTTTACGAAGAAGCAATTACTTATGCACACGAATCAGTTTTTGCTAAATTTTATCATTTAAATCCGAATTACTTAGAGTCAGAACTTTTGATTGGACAAAATACATCTAGTGAGCGGCGAATTATATTAGCCTGTGAGTTTGTGCAAAAAAGGTCATCTAATATTGATTATATTACGAAAAGCAAAGAGATTATAAAGAAGTTTGATATTATGAAAAACAATAAAATTCATTAAATATAGAAACAAGTGAATTTGACACTTAATAAGGCTAAATATCGATATTGCAAAAGCTTCCCTTAATAGTTTTTTTGGTCAACATTTGGTCAACAAAGTTACAAAAAGTGGCCTTTTGACACTAGACAAGACCAAACGGTGATAAGCCGGAAACCCTGCAAATACGGGAAAAATTGAACGTTACCACATAACAGCAAATGTACTTCCTCTACCTACGGACCAAGGTGTCGGGCGTTCGAATCGTCTCACGCACGTAACGGACACAGCCCCAGGAAGTTTTCCCGGGGCTGTTCTCTATGCTTGAAGCATTGCACTTCATGATTTTTTCGATTTTTCCTGACCGGAGAAGCTCAGGGAGAAAAAGAGGCGATTTTGAGATACACCTCTTGTTTGTATCTCAAATCAGGTTCAGGAACCAGGCTGCAGCATGGAAAATGAGATACCGAAAACTTGAAAACAGAAGATTATGTGTAATAGCCAGAAAGCTAGCACAAGAATCCATGGAACAGAAAACGGATCGTTTTCCCTGTCCCGGTTTTCCTTCCTGTAAATTTGGTAATCATTATAAATGAATGCTGCGACTGAAAATGTAGATATAAGAAAAGCAAGTACTGTTTTTAATAACATGTTTGTCACCTAATAAATTATTTAGGAATGTATCTCAACCAGATTCCCGGCCGGAGCTGATCGGGTTGACCGGAACGCTTGATTGAGATACAATCCTTTATTTATCTGCGTACTGTTCCCGCGTAAAAAATCGGATCCAGCCTATAAACGTTATCTTTAAAACTGTACACCGTAGCTACGTGCATGTATTTCTGCGTTGTCTCAATGCTTTCATGGCCTAACAGGATCCGGAGCATTTCCACAGAACCTCCGCTCATAATATAAGACGTTGCAAAAGTATGCCTTAACAGGTGCGGATGAAGCCGGTCTATGCCAGACCGTTTTTTAAAACGGGCAAACAATGATTTCATTGCATTTTCGGACATGGGTTCGCCGCTCTGGTCTAAGAAGATATTATCGCTTTTGGCAATAGGGCGGAGCACATGGATATACCTGTATAAGGATTTTTTTAAAGCAGAAGCCATTGGAATGGTGCGTTCCTTATTCCCTTTCGAGTAGACCACATGAATATAGCTGTTTGTGAAATTAACATCCTGGCACCGCAGGGAGCGAACCTCATTAAAGCGTAAACCGGCTTCCAGCATTAGATGAACCATACAATAACTACGGCATCCGGATGCGGTTTTTAAATTAAAGAGCTTATCAAGCGTTTCGATCTCATCCAAAAACAGCGGGATGATCATTTTGCGTTCTGCTTTTATAATCCGCACACCAGTAAATTTATTGTCACAGTATTCCTCATCAGCCAGGAAAGAAAAAAATGTTTTCAAGTCAACAGTGTAATTGCGAATCGTTCTCTGGCTTAATTTCCCTTTGGCCTTTTTCAGCGGGTGATCTGCATTCGCCTGACGCTGCCGGAGCGATACAATATAGCGTTTCACATCAGTGTTTGAAATTTCAGATAGCATCAGATCATCGGCAGAGCAGCTTCTTGACTCCACCAGATAATCCATAAAATACCTAAGTGTATTTTGGTAATTTGTTATTGTACTCTCAGAGCAAAATGTTTGCCGATCAAAAATAAATAAGTCATACGCAGTTTTTAAACTGATATCATTCATTAGTAACTCCCCCTTGAAATTCATTTGAACCCATGCTATTATGACTGTAGACTTCACCAGTCGTTTTATCAATGATTGACAGTTCTGATCTTACGGAATAGGTAAGGTTGCCCGGCAGTTCATCCGTGTTGAGCTGCTGGGCCTTTTTCGTTTTATACCGTAAGGCCTTCTCAACGTCATTATCATTCAGCGTACAGAGTGCATCCACAACATCCTGCATGAGATCATCTTCATTCATTCCCTTATTATAAAATCCCAGGGTAACAATACTGTTTATTGCCCTTCTCTTTACCAGATCGGCATTTAAATGACGGTTGTATTCCCTGACCAGTTTCAGCTGTCTGGGTGGGATATGTACATCCACCAGCTTGCAGCTGCGCAGGGACTTCCAGAAACCGCACATATCACGCCGGGATTTATTCCCATCCCCTTCCGGCTCCGCCAGACGAAAGACGGATTCCGTCAGATAATCCATGATCAGCTTCCGGTTGTCCAGATAGTCATAAATCCGTTTGGCCGTATTCTTTGATGTGTTATCCCGAAGAGGAAGCAGCACATAAGACTTTGAATGACGGCGGCGTGTCTGGTACTCCACGTTCATTACTAAGTTGACCTTTGGAGTGAGACTGTCAACAAACTTTTGCAAGGTGTCTTCCTCCATGGTCTGCTCCCCGGACAGGAGCCTGCGGCAGACAGAGCGGGAATATTCATCGGTCCCGTGTTCCAGGTAGAAGGATGCACGGGCCATGTTTAGGTACTGCCAGCTCCGGCGTTTGTAGCATTCTTCGTATACATGCAGATCATAGCGGTTGATCAGGCCATTGAACAGCCAGAAGTAGAAAAACCAGCCTTTATACCCCAGCTC
>JBCLPO010000026.1:0-46223 GCA_041223105.1 Lachnospiraceae bacterium 54-53 | reverse complement strand
ATAATCCTCGATAGCTCAGTCGGTAGAGCAAACGGCTGTTAACCGTTGGGTCGTAGGTTCAAGTCCTACTCGGGGAGTTCGTGATACTCAGGCAAAGACTGTGAGGAGAACGAAATATTAGTGCGGCCCCATGGTCAAGCGGTTAAGACATCGCCCTTTCACGGCGGTAACACGAGTTCGAATCTCGTTGGGGTCACTGAAATTAAAAGTTAATTGTTTATGGCGACATAGCCAAGTGGTAAGGCGTGGGTCTGCAACACCCTGATCACCAGTTCAAATCTGGTTGTCGCCTCTCTGATAAAAGCCTCAGAAGCCTGATAAAATAAGGGTTTCTGGGGTTTTTGCTTTATAGTTTTGGTGTTTGCGCTTGTTTGCGTGGGCATTTTTGGTACATTTGAGGGCTGTCAATCCAGGATTGCCCTCATTTTTGATGCTGTTTCTTCCTGGGAAGTGATGTTACGGAGATAGTGGTGCGTCATGGTGAGACTGGTATGGCCCAGGAGTTTCTGGAGTTCGGTGTCTTCCATGCCGTTTTTGTACATAATGGATGCGGTGGAGAAGCGGAGTTTGTGGGAGGAACGGTAATCAATGCGTAATTCTTCACAGCATTTCTTTAAGCGGCGGTTAAAGGTTACTGTTGCTAAAGGCTGACTTCCTCGAATGAAGATGTATTCGCTGTCTGGATTTAAAGCGTGGATTTGTGACAGTATTTCTTTTGCCTTTGGGGTTAAGGGCATATAACGCTTGCCTTCACTTGCATGGCCTTTGATGTCTTCAATGATTTCGTTTTTATCATTTACAAAGCGTTGAATATGCAGAAAGTCACCGGAAATATCATCCCATCTTAATCCTTTTAATTCCCCTATTCGTAGAATTAGATAGAAATCCAGTTTTATAGCTAAAGAGTAAAAATCAACACCAATATGATCAATAATTTGCAGGCGTTCCTCCTCAGTATATGGGGTAATGCTGGTGCATTCAGCTTTGTAGGTGAACTGCTTATAATTGATATCTCTAAGGCAGTTCCGCTCTATAATATCATTTTCCACTGCGAGATAAAGAATCCCATTCATAATACTTTTCAAATCATTGAAGCGTTTCCTCGTGATCTGGCGGCCTTTTGTTATGGTCCTGAAATAGGCAATCAAATCCTTTGCTGTTAGGTTTCTTAAAGGAATTAGGGTTATATCCTGGTCTTTCAGTAAAGAATTCCATAGGATACGATTCTCTTTAAGTGTCTTTTTGCTTACGCTTGTCTCTTTTTCTCTCCATCCCATCCAGGTTTCAAAATATGATTCCATAGTAGCAGCAGCGGCTCCAAAGAAGTGATCGTATAGTTTGTCTATTAATCCTTCATAGGTGCTGCTGCTTATGGGTTTTCTTTGGACAATAAGGTATTTTCGTCCATCATCCGGTCTGGTTTTAATTTTTGTTAAATCACAGACTTTGGCTAATTGCTTTTCTTTTGATTTAATGCTCATAATGATATGCGTGCCGGTGGAATTATCATAACACCGTATTTTAGAAGGCGCAATTATTTTTTATTAAGTAAAGGTTCATTTACAAGTTCTTTACAGGAGTTTTAGTGCCTTAGCCAACTTTTTTCTGTATTCCAATATATTTAGTTCAAATGTATATATAGTTTTGTATATAAAATTAGCATAGTATAATACCTATCCCGTCTACATGCTGTTATTACGAGAAAGGTGAAGTTTTATAAATAAATGCGAAATTTTGCTTCGAATACCAATTTACAAATTCCTTTTGGCTAAGCTAAAAAGACACTCTGTCAAAATATAGAGTGTCTCCTGTACTGTTACATTCCTACCTTACCAACCTCCTATTCAATTAGCAATAACCGGATAAACTACTTTCTTGTCCCTTTACAATTTATCAATAATAGTTGCAATATTCTCTATGATCATAAGATACTTTTCAAATTGTTTTTCATCCACTCTTCTTTGAATTCCTAATAATAACCTGGAAGCTTCCTCTGACTTCTGTGGAATATTGCCAAATAGCAGTTCATCTGCAGATACTCCAAGACCTTTTGATATTTTAACAAGAGTTTCAATACTCATTTTTCTGTCCCCACGTTCTATGTTTCCATAGAATGGAGTCGTAATATCACATCTCTCGGAGGCTTCCTCCTGAGTCAATCCCTGAATTTCACGAACAGTCCTTATTCTATTTCCTATTTCTTCATAATTGATTTTATTCATGTCTACCTCCCTATCCTATTCTTGCAAAGGAAAACCCAACGGTAAATATACTAAAAGCATTTATTTTAATTGCTCATAAGCATTTTGAGTGATATAATTTAGAAAACAAGGCGACAATCTTTTGAAAATGACATTAAATGTCATCTACAAATTGTAAAATACATATTAACAAAAACAATACAGGGGGCAATAGTTCTATGAAAAAAATACAAGACCCCGCCAGAAAACACGACCGTATACTGGAAATACATGGTCGTCTGATGTCGGGGAAAATAATCAAGAAACAAGAAGTTGCAGAAGAATATGGCGTAACTCCACGTTCAATTCAACGCGATATTGATTCAATTAGGGACTTTTATGCGAATCGGACCATTCATCAGGGAGAAATAACAGAAATTAAATATGACCGCACTGTAAGGGGCTTCCGCATGATCAATGCCAGAACTATTACGCTCACAAATGCAGAACTCTTTGCGGTTTCTAAAATCCTTTTAGAAAGCCGTTCTTTAAGTAAAGCTGAAATGGAAAAGATAATTGAAGATTTAATTCATGCCTGCATACCGTCAGGGGAACGCCGAAAGATGACTGATCTGATTAGGAATGAATTATTCCATTATGTAGAGCCAAGACACAAAAAAGAACTGGTAACCCTTCTATGGGAATTAGGCGCTGCTGTTTATTCCCATAGGAAGATTAGCTTAGAATATAAAAAGGTAAATGGAGAAATTACAAAATCATTAATTAAGCCTGTGGGGATTATGGAATCAGAATATTATTTCTATCTAATCGCCTATGCAGGAGATAAGGACAAAAAGCATCCCGGATATCCGACCATCTATCGTATTGACCGGATAGAGACGTATAAAATTACCAATGAAACATTTCATATTCCAGATAAGGATCGATTTGAAGAAGGGGAGTTTCGGAAAAAAATCCCCTTTATGTATGGGGGCAAACTGCATAGAACCAGTTTTATTTATAAAGGAACTGATATTAATGCAGTGTTAGACAGATTACCCACGGCGACAGCCATGCTCCAGGATGATAATACATATCACGTAGCTGTTGAAGTTTTTGGAGAAACAGGTCTTAATATGTGGCTAAAAAGCCAGGGGGCAAATATCATATCTGCTGCAGTAAGCAATTGATAATTTTCAAAAATGGCCTTGAATTAAATATTGCCTGATATTTCATAAAAACAAATGAGCAAAAGTACATAGGAAGGAAATTCAAAGATGCAGAAGATAGAAATACATTATAATCCTTATAAAATGGAGACCGTTTTAGAAGTTAATGGAATCAATGTATGTGAAACTGAAGACTATTCCCAGTTTAAAGAATTTATAGAAAATGACACTCCATTACAGACTTGGATTGAACCAATTCCATATAAAAGCTGGAAAGGTATTATTAACGAACTTGCAAGTGATGATTGTTTCGATAAATTAGAAATTCATTTTCATGGAAGGGAAATTGATTTTGAGGATCTGAAAAGGGCCTGTGAACTGGAAAATGCACAAAGGAAGATAAAACTAAGCATAACATATTCTTTAAAAAGTAAACTTTCTGATCAAAAACTTGCGCAGAATATAGATGTGGTGATGCAAACTTTATTATCAGAGGAATTTGCAAAACTTATTGAAGAACGTGGTGAAAACTCTCAAGTTGCAAAAGATTACAAAAGCTTAGAAGCGGATTATGTACAGGCAAAAGAAAAGGAATTTAAAATTGTTTTTGCTGGCTTATATAGCAGTGGAAAATCAACCATATTAAATTCATTGATTAGGCACGATATTTTACCAACTTCTGGAGATACCTGTACATCAAAAACTTGTAGAATAAAACATAATGGAAAACTTGATAAACAAGTTACTCTAACTTGTTTCAATAAACAAGGAGCTCCTGTTATTCAAAAAGAAACCTTTGATACAGATGAAGCCTGTCTAAATAGACTTTGGGACATTACTCCCTTGGGAGCTACAAGAAGCAATCCTGAAACAGTTGATACAATAGAACTTTGTTTAAATTTATCACATTTATATCCTTCCAGTAATATGGAAAAAGAATTCAATCTTGTTATTATTGACACTCCTGGCTGTAATAGTTCAAAAACAAGAGGTGCGGAGAGCAGCATTAAACAAGATATCCAAATCGCCCTGGATGCTATTACAGATGGCGCAAAAGAAATGGTTGTAATTTGTGCCGATAGCCAAGATTATGAAGACGAAAGCATCGGTGAATTTTTAAAGGCTATCAACGAAGCTTCTAAGGAAGATAGTGGTGATTTTAATGACAGATTCCTTTTTGTATTAAATAAATGTGATGTTTTGCAATATGGAGATAATGAAAATATATCTACAAAAAAAGAAAAATTTGCAAGGTATCTTATGAATGCAAAACGTTGGGGATTAAATGAAAATGATTTTTCTCCTAAATTCGTTCCAAAGATATTCATGATTTGTGCCTACATAAATTATGCCATTCAAAAAGGCGTTGTAAACTTTACAAAAGATGATCTTAAGGCAGATAGGAAAAAAAGGATTTAAAACAGAATTATGAAAAATTTCATGACAATATTCTAGAATATGAAGATGATAATTACTTTTTGGCTAATGTCTGCGATATTCCTAAGCACCATAAACAAGAATTAAAAAGGCACTTTGTTGAAGCAGCGAAAGATGATGATAAGAATACCGCTATATCCATACAGACAGGGCTCCCCTGTATAGAAAGTGCCATTAGAGATTATATCGAAAGATATGCGTATCCCTTCAAGGTTCGTGATCTAATGAATACTTTTGATGTTCTGCTGAAGGATGTTAGTTATTTTATAGAGTTTGAAGAATTCTTACTACAAAAGAAGTTAGAAGATTTGGGAAAAGATACTTCCGAAAAAGAGGAGGTGGAAAAGGAAAAAGAGGTGGAGGAAAATAGAGAAAATAACTTAATACGTCTCAAAAAACTGGTTGAAGAACAGAAAAAGGCTATCGATAATATTACTTTTGATGATCATAAATTAATAGAAATCAGAAGAAATTTTACAACTGTTATTGAAAGTGATTCTGTGATTGAATCTGTTAGAAAAACGTCAAGCCTCTCAAAGGAAGAAATTTCAAAGACAATAGATGCTATTTACAATGTTTTTTCTCGAGAATGGTCTAAAGCAAACAGTGAATTGGAAACATTTGCGAATGAATATAAAAACCAGTTACAAAGTATTTGTCAAACACTAAAAGTCATAACCCAGGAAATGCAAAAAGGAGAGGGATATAATTGGAACGGATATAATTATAGTAATTCATTAGGAATGTCAAAAGTTAAAAATTTAGATGCCAACTCTCTTAGAAAACAAGTCGAAGACACAAAGGAAACTATCAAACAGGGGGAGTATAAAAAAGAAAGAAACCCTATCAAAGATGAATTCTATGAATGGTGGCAGTTTATAAAGCTTATTAATCAAACCTTGGCACCTGATAAAATCACAAAGTGGGTTGAAACAGAAAAAGAAGTTTATAATACCAAACCTTTGCAAGAATATCTCACAACATGTTTGGCAGACTTTTGGGAACTTTGTAAAAAAACGCAAAAATCCTATGAAGAAGATTTTAAAAAGTTAAAGGACCAAGCTCAATTTATAGCCGATGATATTATAAATGACGTTGAGGAAACAAATAAAAGCATAAAAGATTATCAGAGAAAAATCAATGCTTATGGCAATAACATTGAAGTTTTAAATAGAGAAGTAAAGGAAATTGAAAAGCGAAGTCAATTTTTAAAAGACCTGTTAAATCAAATAGAAATAGGAGGGAAATAATATGTTTAGTTCATTTAATGAAGATGAGTTTCGTAAGGCAATTAAGGAAAAAAATTATTTAAGAGTAAAAGTGTATATTATTAGTGCAATTAGAAATAACCCTGATTTTGGAGTACATGCCTGTAAATCAGAAGTTTATAATGCCATTGAAATCTTAGATAAGGAATTACCTGAAATATTTGCAGATTATACTGTACTAGAAGGTGAAACACCATTTAGTGAAAGTGAGTCTGCCTTATGGGATAAAAAGTATTTTATCTGGCAGACCACTTTATTAGAAGAAAATTTCAGTAAAGAAAGGCTCAAAAACATAGGGAAGATTGGTGAAAAAATATCAAATTTTCAGAAACCACAAGGACAGACCCAAAATCATGCCAAGAGCAATCCACTCAATCAGTATCGGGCAATAGCAGGAATAGCCCTGTTGATTTTACTGTTTCTTGTGGTAATCCTATCAATAAGGCAGAAGTAAAAGGACAAGTGGGTTATGATCATTTTACAGAAATGAATGCAAGCCCCAGAAGAAGAAAGGAATAGCCGCCAATATGGTAGACGAAAGAAAAAAGCAGGATCTGTATAATGTTTTTGAAAACGCAGATACAATTCTGCAAAAAAAGTATGTCAGTAAATTAGACGAGTTGCCTGTTGTTGAAGTTGGTAAAGAAATTACCAACATCAAAGTCGGCTCAAATATATGCCTATATCATATAGACAAAATCGTATATGACGAAAGTGAGAATATTCACGATAAATTAACCACTGTTTATTCTTCATTATTTGCAAATGAAGAGTCTGCCTTAGTATTAATTGTCAAGGGATCAAAAGAGCATGTTGATTTATATCTGGGAGCTGTCAGCAGAAAGGTAAATGATCAGGGAAGTATTCCAGTTAAATCCTTAGAAAACAGCGGAAAAACTTTATCAAGTGTAATGCAGGGAAATTTCCCTGGAACTGAATTACATAGGATAGACATTGAAAGGCGTAAAGACGATAAGGGCAACTACATTGGAGAGAGTGTTGAATCCGTCATCAAAAGCTGCTTTTCACAAGTAACAACCATTGCTTCTGTCAGCGGTATTGCGGCATTGCGAAACCAGGGAGAGACAAAAAGCGGAGAGTTCGTCCAAAGCATGGAAAAACTTGTGGATGCTATGCGAGGGAAAGAATACTCTGCCATCTACATTGCAGATGTAATGGGTAATGAAACGATTGAGGATATTTGCTCTGAATATGAAGATATTTATTCCCAATTATCGCCGTTCAGACAATCAGTCCATACTTTAAATGAAAACAATTCAAAAACAGATACCACTGGTATTGTGGACGGGGTTGTAAACACAACAAATGAAAGTCTGGCCAAGTCCGTCACACATGGAACAACACACAGTATAACGAAAACAAATAGCATTGGCGGTGGTGTTAACACGAGTGCAACTGTTAAAGTGGGTATTGGGGGAACAGGTACAGATGTTACAGCAGGTATATCAGCCAATTATAATCACTCCAAAGGAAAAACTGAAGGTGTAAGCGATTCCGAAGCAAACACCACCACCCAGGGAAAGGCTCAGTCTTTAACTACACAAAATTCTGTAGCAAATGCAATTACCTCCGGAACAGGCGAAGCATTACAGATTACATACGATAACCGGGCTGTAAAAACTTTGCTTGACCGAATTGATGAGCAGATTCAACGATTGAGAAGCTGTGAAGACTTTGGTTTGTTTGATAGCTGCGTGTATTTCATTTCAAACAAATATGAAGATGCTGTATCAGCGGCAAGCACATATAAGTCCCTGATTCGGGGTGAAAATTCTTCTGTAGAGTCTTCCGCTATTAATGTGTGGTCATATAAAAAAGAAAGCAAAGATATCGAGTGGATAAGCCAGTATTTGAAAAGGCTTTATCATCCCATGTTTGCATTACAAGTTAAAGATGAAGCACAAAATGGAGTATATCTGCCTGTTACTCCAGCTTTGATGGTAAGTGGAAAAGAACTTTCCTTCCAGTTTTCTCTTCCTAAAAAATCCATTAGCGGTCTCCCGGTCATTGAATGTGCAGAGTTTGGCAGAAATGTCATGTCCATTGACGGCAGTGATCCAGGTCAGATTTTAGATATTGGTAAAATTTATCATATGCATAAGGTTGAGGAAAGTCATGTTCAGCTATCTGTGAAAGATATCACATCCCACATGTTTATCACTGGTTCGACTGGCTCTGGTAAGTCTAATTCCATTTACCAGATTCTTTCAAAAGCAATAAAGGAGACTGATGCAACCTTTCTGGTTGTTGAACCGGCTAAGGGAGAATATAAACATGTATTTGGTACAAATCCTCAAATCGATGTACATGTATACGGCACAAACCCATATTATACCCCTATGCTGCGGCTTAATCCATTTCGCTTTCCTCCAACAACACATATCTATGAGCACATGGACAGACTGGTTGAACTGTTTAATGTATGTTGGCCTATGTATGCAGCAATGCCCGCAGTATTAAAAGTTTCTCTGGAACACGCCTATGAAGCTGCCGGCTGGGATTTAAAAACCTCAGTATGCAGAAACCAACCAGTAATGTACCCTTCGTTTTCTTCGGTGGCAGAGGCTGTACGCAAATATATTGATTTATCGGAATACTCTGATGAAAATAAAGGAGATTACAAAGGAGCACTGGTTACCCGTCTTGAATCTATGACAAACGGAATTAACGGTATGATTTTCTCTTCTAATGATTTGGAGGATTTGGAACTATTTGACAGGAATGTTATTGTGGACCTTAGCAGAGTCGGTTCCATAGAAACTAAAGCATTGATTATGGGTATCTTGATTATGCGTTTGCAGGAATACCGCTCCGGCTCTATGGCTGCACCGAACTCTGGGTTAAAACACATAACAGTGTTGGAAGAAGCCCATAACCTGTTAAAACGTACTTCTTCAGAGCAGTCGTCAGAAGGCTCGAATTTGTTAGGAAAATCCGTAGAAATGCTTGCTAATTCTATTGCAGAAATGAGAACTTACGGGGAAGCCTTTATTATTGCAGATCAGGCTCCTGGACTCTTAGATATGTCTGTCATTCGCAATACTAATACAAAGGTCATATTACGCTTGCCTGATTATTCTGACCGGGAATTAGTTGGTAAATCTGCTAATTTGACAGATAAACAGATTTTAGAACTTGCAAAGCTTCCAACAGGTACTGCCGCAGTGTATCAAAACAACTGGGTTACTCCGGTTTTATGTAAGTTTGACAGATATAGAGGGAATCAAACAGGTTTACCAGGTGCTGATACATATTATCGCTGTCCAGATAGTTTTTATCCTTATAAGGAGGGTGTTATAGATTCTGATCTTATGGCTCTGGATGAATTTCATAATAAAGTGGAGTCCATTGGTTTAGAGCAGGCTATTCTAAATGAACTTTCAAAGCCTAATATACCATCTAAAGTACAGGAAGATATTTTCCAAAAGCTTACGATTAAAAATGAGTCTTCTGGAACACTGACCAAAGCTATATACAAACGTTTTCATGTGGAACCTGTATTTAATCAGATTGCCAGTGCTGCTACAATAGAACAGTGGAGACAGAATTTTATTGATACGCTTCCGGCACTATTTTGCGGTCTGGACCCTCAGCGAAAGGATTCTTTAATTACTAAACTATTACGATATCATGTAAATGACCATACCGAATATCAAAATATTTATCTTACGTTTCTCCAATGGAGAGAAAACAGAGAAAGGGTGCTATGATGAATTTAAAATTTGATACAAGGAATGATTCCGGTGCCTTAAAACCAATTTTAGAAACTCCTGTTCCCAAGGAAGCCGATATTCAAATCAAGCCTCCAAAAGAACTAACTCCCCAAGAGGCTGAAGAACTTTTCAAATCACTAGAACAGGAGGACGTATTCTATCCACCTGTTATGCAAGAGAAGTTGCCAGGACTTCCGCGGGATTCAATGCCTGATTGGGATCCGGATTTAATGCCCGGTGAAAAATTTCTGTATCACTTCCCGGATTCATCTTCTGAGTATGAACTCAAATCTTCAGAAATGGGTTCTGAATTTCCGGATGCAATAACATTTGCAACTCCAGAAGAAAATATAGAAAAACAGGATAAGGAAATTGAACATGTAGAAAATGGTGATAAGGAATTAGAAACAACTCAGGAAAAGGGTAATTATGGGGAAATGAAGATGGATCAAGATATGCGTAAGAATGGATACGAACGCATATCCACGGATATGGTAACAGGTTTGAATGATTCTGGTCATCAAGGAATTGATGGCGTATATTATAATCCTGAGGGTAACCCCCAATACATAGTTGCTGATGCAAAATTCGGTTCCGCTCAACTGTCAGATACGCAAGATGGGAAACAAATGAGTGCAAACTGGATTGATAAACGTCTTGATGCATCTGTTGGAAAAGAAAAAGCCGATGAAATACGCATGGAGCAATTGCTAAACCCTGATAATGTGGGTTCCTATGTTGTTCATATTGACGAGAAGGGGAATACCTCGTATGATAAGATTGATAGCGATGGCAATACTGTAGAAAAGGATGTGAAGATAAATGAGTAGAGACAGTTTGAAAAGCAAAGAATACTTTGATAATTATATATCATACGAAGACCATAGAATCACCAAATTTACAGATGTACTCAATAAATTGCCAGCAGAGGAATCTGAAAAAATCAGGCAATGCAAACAATACCTGTCTACATTTTATAAAAATAAATTAAGTGCCATGTATTCTGCCGGATATGATAAAAGTTCTATTAAATCAATAGCAGAACAATATCTGACCTATTCGGAGCAAAGCGGAATTGGTGCCTATTCAGATATGGTGGATGCATTGTCTTTAGCAATTGTCTTTGATTTTAGTCCGGATATGCTAAAGCATACCCTTGAGAATCCCATGTTTGATGACGCGTTAGTTCTTTTCCTGAAAGGCATGATTAAGAATAAGCCCGTATATTCAGGAGAAGTTAAACTAATTTATCCAGAGCAATATGAGTTGTTTTTAGAAATATTGAGTGATTCCGATTTATCCGCTGCAGAAGAAAAGGTGGTTCGTTTTATTGAACACCAATGGTATCCATTAAATAAAGATATGGCATGGTTTGACAGTCATAAAAACCCTAATGATGTTTACTCCGGTTATTGGTGTTGGTTGGCAGCTGCTATCATTAAAATAAAGAAAATGGATAAAGGTAAATTTGTTTCCTGTAAATATATTCCTTTGGATTTGCTCTGAGTTCCTCAATTACATTAAACCTTACCCATAAAAAGTCGGTGCCCAATATATTAAGGCACTGACTTTTTTTAATGAAATTCCTTTATAAAAATAGACATACTTCTGAATTTTTCTGATCCTTTTACTAAATGCAAGATATGGGCATCCATCATCAAGTTATTAATATTAGTCGGGGTTTCCCTGGATGAATCCCTGAATGGCGGAGATAGCCCCGTCTCCAAGAATTTTATGGCCAGATAACCCATGGAAATGGCAATGAACAGTAATCTCCTCTGCGTTAAGGCTTCATAGATTGTTTTGTCGAGCAGATGATTTAATCTTGGTTCCTCGCAGAGAATCAGTGTAAAATAGCTCAGTGAGTCAAATCAGTAATTCATTATCACCTTCAGACCTTTAAGATACTATCGCTAAAGTTGTTGCTTATAGGGCGAAAAGCAAATTAAAGTTCCGGGTTCCAAGCCTATATTTATTTTTCAAGATAATATTCCATGGAATTCCATGGAACTTTCTATGTAAAGATAAAAATGTGCTTGGAACCTGGAACTGTTACCTTAATTAATACCTAGCAAAGTCTCAACAAATTTAAAGGCTAGTTCAATAGAATATGCTTCCGGCCGGATCATTTCACTTGCTCCAGGTCGTGTCGGAATAAGGCTCATACTTCCGAATGATCTTGCTCTAATTTGTCTTTGTATGTCAGTAGTTGGTACTCTGGTAAAGTTTTCATCCACAAGGGTTCGCGTTTTCATTATGTTGTGTGTGGGGGAAAGCATTATTTCTGCTATTTCATTAAATGGTTTAAAATGCTCTGCGGACCAATCTATATTTTTATTGATTTTTTTCTTATTAGTGGTTCCCTTATTTTTGCCTGTCGTACTTGTATACTTGGTTGAAGTGGAATGTTCTCCAGGCCATATTCTATTTTTGTCTATGTTTAAGACCTCTTTTAGGGTGTCATAATTATCCAGGAGACATTCTTCTAAATTCTGTATTATCTTTTTGATTTCTTCTATAGATTTTATGTTTCCCGACTTATAAAACAACAAATAGCATGAAATTCCTATCAAGTAAGGAAATGTGACTGAGGTAAATGCAAAAAGTTGGTTGGCATATGCTGCGGGTATTCGGGAACTACCATATTCCAAGAGATCCAATACTTGCTCTAAAGGATCGAGGTATCTGGAAGATTCTGAAATTGGTATACTTATAAGCAAGGAGCATATTCCCGCGATAGTATACTCATCAACCTTTGATATTACAGATAAATCATTTGAATCTTTCTTTTGTTCAAGATAATGAACATATTCATGTAATGCCATATTTAATCTGTCCATTCTATAGACATCATCTACTGCGGCTAAATTAATCAATTCTGCTATTTCAGGTTTTGTACTATATTTTATTTTATTCCGCTTAAATGTTTCTATATCCAATTTATCTACTATTGTTTTGCCAAGTATCCAGCGATCAATAGAATTTATTATATTTCCACTTATTTTATTTCTTGATTTATTAGTATCTCCGCCATTAGGAAGTGAACCTATAGACCTTAAAGCAATGAAAGTGATCGAGGGTACAAGATCATGAAGAATCAGCTTACCCTCTTTAACTTCGCAACTCTTATCCAAATATTTTTTAATATTTCCAAGATAAATGTGAGCCTTAGAATAATTTTTCCCCATCTTTTCTATATACCCACCAGGGTTTACATACATTGTATCTTCAAATACCTTAATTTTTTCCGTCTTTTTAGATGAAGTTCTCAAAAGATTATATATTTCTCTTGCATTATCAGAATCGCAGTCATAAAAATCTTTGATAAAGGAAAAGTCCAATTGCTCTCCAGTGGGATGCTCCATTCTGTATACATAGTCCATTGCAAAATAACAGCAGTATAAGGCAACAGTCGGTTTCATAACTTCTAATTCTTTATTTATACGAATCCTGCTTACTGTATCATAAAAATATTTTAAACAATCTGATGTAAAAAACTGTATTATTTTCTCGTACATGGCATCAAAAGTATCAAGATCATTTGAATCAGTTATGATGTTTTCCAAAGTGACAAACATATTTTCGGTTAATGATGTAATAGTTTTAGGCGCTATACATTCCAGATATTCTTCAAACATTATATATCCTCCAAGTTTTTTAATATTATATCACAGTTTTCCAGATTATGCCTACTTACACACTGTAATTGCTTTTTTTTCATGCTATTCTATGATCAAAAAAGGAGGTAAGTACCATGGAAAATATGAAACACGCTATAACTTTTGATTTTATTACAAATGAACCCAAAGACCTGTCTTCTTGTGATACGGCAGGCATGAAAGAAGCTATATTTTTTGATTCCCCTAACGTGCATGAAGACAGTTTTCCCGAAACACCTATTGACAAAAAGGAGGCCATTTATTTTGAGCCTGATGTGACAGATGAGCAAGGACAAGTATATACGGTAAAACTACCCCAGAATCTTGTGGGTGAAGTTTCGCCCAAAGCTCTCACTTTACAAGAAGTCAAAGACTTAGGGGTGAGCATTGACCAGAACATAAATACTAATATGATTCCGCCGTCTTGTTCTGATAATTCAATGGATGATAATCAAAAAGCTACAGCATATAAGAATTCTTCTGATGAAATTATCAGTAATTCTTTTAATATAAGAACCTCTTCCGTTGAACCAGGAATATTGTCAGCCTCCCAGGAGATTCTGGCAGAAGAGAGAAACATTTTATCCATATCGAAAAATGCTTCTTTACCTGAAACTCCCCTAACAGAGCCCTGCATATATATGCCTGCACCTTTGAATAACTCAGAGTTCGTAAGTACGGAAGTTGTAGAAAGTGAGGAGAGAAATAATCAGCTGCCAGTAAAAATTTTTAAAGCGGTCAAGACAATGGAAAAGATGCGTTCATACAAAAACGATCTATACTTTTTTAATTCGGAGAAAGGAATCTATCAAAAGCTGTCTTCATCAGATTTGCACTATATTATTAATCGCTATTATGGAGACATGATTGAAAAACAGGGAAATACTTCCTGCTATTATACTGTTGAGGATTTCTTAAAAAAAGATAGCTCCCTTGTGGTTAATGAAGCCCATTTACTTCCGCTTGATTACTGGGGTTTTCATAATGGCTTCTATAATATTTATAATGTGAATCACACTCCCAATGACGGAACTTACTTTGTACGTCATGTTCTTCAGTGTGATTTCAAACCTAAGGCATCTTGCCCTGCCTTTGACACTTATATTCATTCGATAGCTGCGGGTGACGAGCGGCTTATCACTCGATTATGGGAGGTTCTGGGTTATCTGCTATCAAACGACACCAATGGGAAAGCCCTCATTGCGTTTATTGGACGCAAAGATACAGGGAAGAGCCTTCTCGCTAATATAATATCCAGAATTGTCGGAGAGGAGAGTATCTCTCACCTCAGTGCCAATGACTTTTCCGGCAGATTTGATGTTTCTGAGTTAAACGGAAAGCACTTAAACGTGTGTATGGATCTTCCAGATCGAGCATTATCACCGGATGCCGTTGGAAAAATCAAGTCCATAACAGGTAACGATGTAATTCGTTCCGATGTAAAACACAAGGATTCCATATCCTTCAAGCCAACAGCTCGACTGCTTTTCGGGTCAAATTCCCTGATTCGGACAGAATTACCTGATTCAGCATTTTATGATCGGTTGATAGTGATTCCCTTTTTATACCCTGTCCCAAAGGATAAGCAAGATCATAGACTCGAAGAAAAACTTGTCGCTGAAGCTTCCGGAATATGTTTAAAGGCCATGGAATACTATAAGCAGCTAAGGAGTAGGGGGTATCTCTTCACTGAAATAAGTCCACCAGATGGGCTGGACTCCTCCATCAATTACGATAAAGTAGTTCAGAATTTCGTTGTTAAATGCTGTGAAGTCACTCAAAATAGTGAGGATAAAATACCGTCAGAAGATTTATATAAGGCTTTTGAGGACTATTGCCACTATAAGAATATTGCTCCCCTTAAGCAAGCAGATTTTTCTAAACGGTTTAAAGACTCCTTGGAGGGTAAGGTGGAAAAGAAAAAAATAAGATTTGACCAAGGCAGCCTACAGGGGTTTACAGGAGTAAGATTAAAAGGGTGAAATTTGCTATGATTATCTGAAATTATTTTCCCGTATTTTATTAATCTTAAGCGATAACAAAATTAACTTAATTTAATTTTTTACATTCAAAAAGTCATTAATTACAGTTAAATATCATAATTGAGAAGGAGGTGATAGCGGATGTGCCGCTCAGTAAGCCCATATAAAGCACAAAATCAAGCCATCGTAAGAATGCTGACAAGCAATCCGCCAGCACCTCTTACAGAATTAGATGAGGCTGTGTCAGAATTACAGAAACTTATAATATACCCAAGTGGAAAGCTAACACCAAAAGTTTTACAGGCACTGTTAGATTTTACTCAAAAAGAAAATCAGGTAAAGGAAGTCTGTAAGCTGACGAAGATAAAGATGAGGCCTGATGACGGCAGGGTATACCTGCTTGTAAATCGAAAACCCATAAGCAGTACCAATTACATAGGCTTAATAGAGAAGCTTTACAAACGCTTTTTTAACACCACAACTCCCACTATGGCAGAATATTTTGAAGTTTGGATGGAGTGGCGGGCAGCTGAAACAGGTGTCAAAGCAAAGACTATTAAAGAAAACAGGCTGCTATGGAACTCTTTACTTAAAGATACAGAGATAACCAACATTCCTTTAGGTGCTTTGACCGTGACGGAGTATATTCGCTATTTCCGTAGTATCACAAAGGATCGGCAACTCACGCGTAAACGCTTTAATGACCTGAAGAGCATTATGAACGGAATCCTGTATCTGGCTGTAGAAAATAAGATTATTGACCACAATTGCTTAAGAGATATTAATTACAAGCAATTCACATTTAAAGCGGAGGAGAAAAAAATAACACCATATACAGAAGAAGAGCGCTTACGCATTATTAATTTTCTTGGAGATGATTTCTATTCCTTAGCGATTAAGCTGGACTTTCATCTGGTCCTTCGTATTGGTGAGTTAAAAGGCTTAAAATGGGAAGATATCAAGGGGGATTACATTTACGTATGTCGTTTTGTTGATGATAAAAATAAAATTGTCGAAGACATAAAAGGACACGCCGATGCGGGAAAACGTTTCATGCCTCTTACTCCAAGAGCCAAGGAAATCCTGTCAGAAATTCGTATTCAAAATCCTGACAGTGAATATATTTTCATACGGAATGGACAGCCACTGTCGACTGCAACATTCAACCGTCATTTAAAGAAATGCTGTGAAGAACTGGGCATAGAGTACCGTTCCTCTCACAAACTGCGTTTTTCTACTGTATCCATTATGTATGAGCATGGAATGAAAGTCCCTGAATTACAAGAACTATTGGGGCACACCACTCCTGCCATGACGAACCACTACATCCGCAATATCAGGTCACAAAGTGAAACTGCATCAAAAATGGGGGTAATCCTTGGATGATTGTTCTTGTTTCTGCTTTAAAAACTTTCTACTG
Organism: Lachnospiraceae bacterium 54-53; assembly: GCA_041223105.1. Taxonomy (GTDB): domain Bacteria; phylum Bacillota; class Clostridia; order Lachnospirales; family Lachnospiraceae; genus Lacrimispora. The sequence continues at coordinate 29,374 of JBCLPO010000026.1, read as the reverse complement.
AGCCAAGTCAGTTAAAATAATAAGATAGAGATGAAAAGCCTGTGGCGTTGGTGTCACAGGCTTTTTGTCAGAAATGTATCTATAATATGAAAAATAGCTTCTCTTTCTTTACAAGACAGCAATGACCATTTATTCAATAGATTTGACTGATCTTCTGTCAATATATTCTCTGTATCAAATCCAAAAAATTCTGCCAGTGAAATTCCGAAGGTGTTACAAATCCTTTCAATTTTATCAATTGGAGGTATATTACCGTGCTTATACCAGGTAGCTATAGTTGATTGCGGTATCTCTGACAACTTTGCCAGTTTGTAGATCGATAAATTTCTTGCCTTGCGTAAATCCTCTATTCGTTTTAAAACATCAAACATAATCCACCTCCTGTAAAGTATTATACGATAATAATATATCGAAAAAACGATAGACAATAGACATAAAATAGCGTATACTATATATCGTATTTGCGATATATAATGAGCGAAATTAAACTATATTAAGGGATTGAAGATACAATATTCTGCGATGGAGTGTTATAAGCATTTATTTTTTAGCGGGGTCTTAAAACATTACATTTTTTAAATAGATATTATAAATGTGAATAGTGACATTTATTCATTGATAAATATTGCGGACTTTTATAAAAAATATTTACGAGGACATAAGGTGTCACTATTGAGTGCTATCATAAAGCTAATCAAGGTAATGATTTTGCCTGACAGGTGGAGGAGGTGCAGGATAGAATGTTCTGAATAAAGGGACCTGATGATGAGAAAAAGAATGCTGGGCCAGGAAGTCCATTAATGGGAAAGGAGGTTTCATGGAGACTTATAAAGTGACAGTATGCCGATTTGGCCATGTAATGATTGCAGCAGATTCAGAAGAAGAGGCAAAACAGAAAGTGAGCAATTTTTTGCCGGAGCAGATTCAATGGCTTCAGCCGGAAATGCGGGAACCACCATTTTTAATACTCTATGCTGAGAGTATGTCAGGAAAATAAAACTAGCAATTGTGGATTACATATTGAAATATGGTTCCCAAAGAGACACTTGAGCATTTTAATGTTCCAGGTGGCAGACAGGGACAAAATCGGCATTGGAGAAAAACCTGATTTTTCGCAGTTGCTATTGATCAGAAAGGAGGAAGTGACAGGAAATATAAAGGGGATTGAAAAGTACAAAATATCAAAAAGGAGAGAAAACAAGTGAAAAAGAATTGGAAGTATGGAAGAAAGATTTTGTTATTAGCATTACCGTTGTGCCTGACAGTTGCAATGACATCACTTGCGGAAAAGTCTACAGAGAACACAGAAGAAACTAGTTCATATGATACTGATGTGACACTTGCCACTCCGTCACAGCCACAAAGGGAAGAGGTGGAAAGTGAGACGGAAATTGAGGCGGAAACAGAAACTGATGAGATAGCTTTGGGCCTGGAGAAGAAAGATGTCCTTTCATCAATATTTATGGTCCAGGAAGAGGAGGAGAAATTTTTCCCTGCAACAGATTTGAAGTGGGATGAAAAACGACCAGGTTGGGTAACCTGGAGTATGGAGGGATTAACAGAGGAAGAACAAGAAGCGTTTACCTATGTTGCTATTCGGCTATATCGGGATGGGGAGTTTGCAGGCTACCAGCAATGGAGAAACTTGGGAGAGTCAGATTTACGCAGTCATATCCAGAAGAGTGGCAAGTATCAGTTTCAAGTAGTTCTTTGTAAGGGAAAGCCCAGAGGAGGAGAAATAAGTGAATATCACTGGTCTGAAATAAGTGAGCCATACAACTTTTCAAAGGAAACTGTGCTTAAGAAAATGCCTAAACCAGAAAAGGTTGAAATCTCCTCCAATGGAATCCTTCGATGGAAGGCTGGCTCTGAAAAAGAAGTAAATAAAAAAGCGGATTCTTATATTGTAAATGTTTATGTAAAGTCACCATCTGGGGAATATGAACTACGCGAATATGATACTGCTTATGAAGAGTCAACTAATTATCTTTATTTGATTGATGATGGCGTGGAAGAGTGTCAGTTTGAGGTCATTGCTATGGGAGATTTAATTACATATGGTCATAGCGATCCATCTGAAAGAGTTACATTTACAGTAAAAAAAGAGATTGGGACAGGGAAGGATGTCATTGGCAAGTTAAATAAAGGTGATATAGAGAAGAACATCGAACAGACAAAACTTTCTACTGAAGAAAAAACTGCATTACAGACTGCGATTCAAATGAGTGTTAATGCGGCAGATGGGTATACTGAATTGGAGGTAGAGTATATATCTGCAGCAGGAAAATCCGATTTACTAATTAATCATGATAATAGTATTATAACAGAACAACCTATTGTTACTGGTGCTGTTTTAAATGGTGCCACGGGTATTAAATTTGAAAAAAGCAGTTCTATTAAAGCAGGATATGGCAGACAATTAGCAATAGAAATAACTTTGGAAGGTAGCAAGACTTCAGGAGAATTAGACTTTCCCGTGCTGATCACAATGGCAGTTCCTGACGGAATAGATCCATGGAATATGGTGATCGTACATAAGAAGCATAATGGAACTGAAGAGAGAATTTATCCCAGAGTTAATGATGATGAAACTGTATCCTTTGCAGTTACCCAGTTTAGCCCATTTATTTTTATAGACGAAAGTTCTAAAGAAACAGGTTCTTCAAACGGGTCAAACAGTTCCGGAGGCCGGTTTGTTTCCAGTCAGAAATCAGGTGGAGCAAGTAAAGCTCCTGAAACTCCAGGCCAGTGGCAGCAGACAGATGCAGGCTGGCAGTTTAGAAAGCCAAGCGGTGAACTGTATCAGAATACCTGGGTTTTTGCAAAAGGAAAATGGTACTGGATAGAGCCTACCAGTGTTATGGCTCAGGGCTGGAAGGAATTAAATGGAAAGAAGTATTATCTCCTTCCGGTGTCTGGCGAAATGAAGACAGGCTGGCTTCTGGATAATAACAGTTGGTATTATCTGGAGGAATCCGGAGCCATGAAGACAGGCTGGACATCAGTCAACGGAAAATGGTATTACTTAAACGCAGACGGAAAAATGGCTTCCGATACCGTTACGCCTGATGGATATAAAGTGGGTGCTGATGGAGCCTGGATGCAATAGTGAAACAAATGTAATTAGGAAGTGAAAGAATTCAGTTAGATATTATAACCGTGAGAATTATTTCAGGAGGTAACCTTCATGTATAAAAACATTCTCACGGTTATTTTAAAGGCAGTTATATTATTGATTGATATTCTTGACCGAGACGAATAACCAGAAAAAGAGGTCCCTCAGGCATAAAGGCCTGGGGGATTTTTATGTTCCCAGGCCATAGGGAACAGCAGAGTAAATAAAAATATAAAGAAAAAGGAGGACTTTGTTATAGCAGCAAATGTAGAAAGCATGTTTTATGTAAGAGAGGTTCCTTGGCATGGCTTAGGGACAAAGGTTTTGGAGGCTCCAGCATCAGCAGAAGCATTAATACTGGCAGGATTGGACTGGAACGTTATCCAGAAATCTCTTGAAACAGAAGACGGTATTCCGGTTCCTGGATTCAAGGCAAATGTGAGAGAGATGGATGACCGGGTTTTAGGAATTGTAACAGACCGTTATAAGGTGGTCCAGAATAAAGAAGCCTTTGCTTTTACAGATGAATTGTTGGGCGAGGGTGTGACCTATGAAACGGCCGGCTCTTTACAGGAGGGAAGAAGAACCTGGATTCTGGCGAAGCTTCCTCAGAGGTACATCATCAGCGGAGATGAAGTGACCCCTTATCTGGTATTCATGAATTCCCATGACGGAACCGGAGCAATCAAGGCAGCTATGACACCGATAAGGGTTGTTTGCAACAATACCCTGAACCTGGCACTATCCACAGCAAAACGCACCTGGTCGACCAACCATGTGGGAAATATCCATGGAAAGTTGGAAGATGCCCGGAACACCCTGTTATATGCAGATATGTATATGGCAGAACTGGGAAAAGCCATTGACAGCTTAAACCGCATTAAACTGACGGATAAACAGGTGTACGAATATATTGATATTTTATTTCCTCTTCTGGAAGATCCGACTGAACAGCAGAGAAAGAACCTGCTTAAGATGAAGGAAGACGTAAAAATACGGTATTTTGATGCCCCGGATTTAAAATATGTAGGAAAAAATGCTTATCGCTTTGTCAATGCCGTTTCTGATTTTGCAACCCATTCAAAGCCTCTGCGTGAGCGTTCCAATTACAGGGAAACATTATTTGCCAAGACAGTTGATGGGAATGCCATGATCGACAAGGCATATGCTATGGTGACAGCAGCGTAAGGGAGGAACTGACTTATGTGTGTACGCAATGAAGAAGAGTTCGGAGAGGCAGTTCGAGATGGAAAAGAAAAAGTTGTGTTAGAGGGTGATCTTGCTGACAAAGTAAAAAAACTTTATAAGATTAACCTTGCCCTCTGGAACTTTTGTCTGATCTGTCTGGCGGTGACAATTATAGCCCTTATGCAGGTCCCTATAACAGGAGGAACTTCCGGAGTGGTCAGTCTGGTAGTTGGAACACCTGTTGCTGCTATTGTGGGAACAGAGATTGCAGTATCAGCAGTAATGATTGCAGTAGCGGGTGGAGGGGTACAGGTTTTATATAAGCTGAGACGGGATTACCGCATGGAAACTGGAAAAGATGGAAGGGTTATCATATATTTAAAAAGATGAGATCATTTTATAAAAAGACAGTATTCATATAGGGGGGATATCCGAAAAGGGTATCCTCTGTTTTGTGAGGAAGGAGAGATTGCTTATGAAGAATGCAACACAGGAAGAAAAGGTAATTGATTTGATGAAGCGGCCTGTCCCTAAAAAGAAAGTGGGAATCATAAAGCTGAAAATGATACGGGAAGGAACTTCTGTCTATGGAACGTCCCGTTTTCAGGAACCAAGGGAGGCAGCTGATATGGTGAGGCATCTTTTTGAGTATGCTGACCGTGAAATGATGATGGTAATGTCATTAGATGCGGCCATGACCCCAATTGCTTTAGAAATTGTTGCAGTGGGTGGTTTGAGTTCATGCGGAGTTGACTCCAGGGATTTATTTAAACATGCTATTCTTTCCAATGCAGCTAAAATCATTTGTTTTCATAATCATCCATCAGGGGAACCAGCGCCTAGCCGGGAAGACTCTCTTATGACAAAAAGGGTCAAGGAAGCCGGGGAATTGCTAGGGATTGAACTGCTCGACCATATCATAATTGGTTCTAATGGCCGATATGTAAGTTTCAAGGAAGATAGAATTTCTCCATTTGAAGACAGCACTGGTATAGCATGACGAAAGGACAGGTTATTGGATTCTTATAATATTAAGGAAGGGATGGTACAGTGAGAAAATTAATTTCAACCAATGGATTATCTCATGAAGAATGGCTAAGATATCGGAAACAGGGAATCGGCGGCTCTGATGCAGGGGCGATTTGTGGATTAAATCCTTATGTGAGCCCTATGAGTGTTTTTTATGATAAGACAAATGAAGAAATAGAGACTTACGATAATGAATCCATGAGGCAGGGGCGTGATCTGGAGGAATATGTTGCCTGCCGTTTTGTGGAAGAAACCGGCTTAAAGGTACGCCGCTCCAATGCCATATACCAGAATGAGAAATATCCGTTCATGCAGGCTAATGTTGACCGCCTTATTTCGGGAAAGAATATGGGCCTTGAGTGCAAAACGGCCAGTGCTTATAATGCGGATAAATGGGTTGGGGATTCGGTTCCTGCCCATTATGAAATCCAGTGTCATCATTATATGGCCGTTACCGGTGCAAAGGCCTGGTATCTGGCTGTTTTAATTATGGGAAGAGAGTTTAAGTATAAGAGGATTGACCGGGATGAGGGGGTAATACGGAATCTGATTTCCATAGAACAGGAATTTTGGGAAGAACATGTTTTGACGGGCAATATGCCTGATCCGGATGGAAGCGCGATATCAAACGAAGTAATTAACCGTTATTTCCCGGCAGCTGTTAAAAAGTCTATTCCTTTGCCTTCGTATTTAAACGAGCAGTTAAAACGGCGGGAAGAGATCATTCATTTGGCAAAGAAACTGGAGCAGGAGCAGAGCCAGATTGAACAGAAGATCAAGCTTTTTATGGGAGAATATGAAGAAGCATATAATGAGCATTATAAGGTTTCCTGGAGTAATGTTGATACGGTCAGAATTGACAGTAAACGGTTAAAGGAAGAAAGGCCAGATCTTTATAGGGATTTTTCTAAAAATAGCCAGTCAAGGCGTCTTACTATAAAGGCAGCGTAAATGATTTGGAGAAGGTGGAGGGGTGGACTTAATAAAACTCCAGAGTACAATGCGTGTGCAGGAGTAAACTCCGGTTTTGTGTAAGAAAAGATGTAGGATTTACACTTTAATTTAAAGATAATATTCTGAAATACATTGCAAATATATCGATATAATGATATAATAACGATATTAAATGAAGACGGGAGGGAATACAATGGAAGCAATTAGACCTTCATCTGATTTACGAAACAAATATCCGGAGATATCATCTTTGACACGAGAAACAAAAGAACCGGTTTTTATTACGGTAAATGGCCGGGAAGATACCGTTATTATGGGGCATGCTCAATATGGAAAAATGAGAGCTGAATTGGAATTGTTGAAAGTATTGGCAGAAGCCCAAGATGATGTGGATAATGAAAGAACTGCACCTATAGAGGATACATTTTCAGATATCCGCAAAGCCCTTTTAGCGGGGAAGACCTATGAAGTATGATGTAATAAGAACAGAAAAGGCGGATAACCAGATAAAAGATATTATTTATTATATAGTAGATGACTCTGGAAGCGTGGAAATTGCTCTTTCATACTTGGATAAGTTGGAGCATGCAATAGGGCTGTTAAAGGAGCAGCCTTATTATGGCGCAGAATCAAGGAATTATTCCCTGAAGAAAATGAGATTTAGAGTTTTGCCAGTGGAAAATCATTTGGTTTTCTATAAGGTAAGAGAACGGGATCATACGGTGATCATTTATGCAGTTGTTGATTCCAGACGTGATTATGTTAATTTAATATTTTGATTATTTTAAGAGGGACCGTTTTGCTGAATGCAGGATGGTCCCATTTTGTTGGAGGAGTGAAAACATGCCGGCTGTGAAGCAGGAATTAGAAAAAAGAGCAGGTAACAGCGGAGATAAATCCGTGAAACTGACAAAGAGTATGACCATTGTTGATATGGTGAAAGCACTGGAACCGGAGATAAAAAGGGCATTACCTACGGTATTGACACCGGAACGGTTTACAAGAATGGCTCTGTCCGCCATTAATAATACACCGAAGCTGGCTGAGTGTACGCCTATGAGTTTTATTGCGGCTTTGATGAACGCAGCGCAGTTGGGTTTGGAACCCAATACGCCTTTAGGACAGTCCTATTTGATTCCTTATAAAAACAAAGGTGTATTGGAGTGCCAGTTTCAGCTTGGGTATCGGGGTCTTATAGATTTAGCTTACCGAAATGAGCGGATGCAGAGCGTAGAAGCGCAGGTGGTATATGAAAATGATGAGTTTTCTTATGAGTTGGGGCTTCACCCGTCTTTGGTTCATCGTCCTTCTTTTGATGAACCGGGAGAGATTCGGGCTTTTTATGCTATATTCAGATTGGATAACGGTGGGTATCGTTTTGAGGTGATGAGTAAGAACTATGTAGACGCCTATGCAGCCCGGTATTCCAAAGCATTTACTTCAGATTTCAGTCCATGGAAAAGTAATTATGAGGGCATGGCAAAAAAGACAGTTATCAAACAGCTGTTAAAGTACGCCCCTATGAAGTCTGAATTTCAAAAAGCTGTCACCATGGATGAGACGATTAAGACGGAGTTATCTGTTGATATGAGCGAGGTTTCTAATCAGGAAGTAATTGATGGGGAATTTACAGAGCAGGTGGCGTAAGAAATGAGAGGATTCGTATAACTATAGTCCGCCCTTGCAGTATGAGGCTGCAAGGGCTTTTGCCTGATAGAAGGGAAGGAATAAGGTATGGGAGATTTACTGGAACAGATTATTTGCGAACGTATTGAGATGCTGATAAATGTGCGTTCTGATGGAGCCGATCGTGAGACAAAAGAGCTTAATCATAAAATGGGAGAAATTCTTGAACGATTGGATGATGAGTCAAAGGTTGCCATAGAGCAGTTTTGGGATGAATGGGTCATGCAATCGGCAGATGAAAGCCGTTATCTGTATCTTGCGGGTATGAAGGATGGGGTCAGGATATTAAAGACGATTTTAAAATTGTGAGGAAAAGGAGCGGTGATAATGAAAGATAAGGTTTTCAGGAATATATTTGCTGAAAGGAATTTGAATTAGGTTTGCGGTGTGTTATGATGGTGACACCGTAAAGAGGAGGGTGATCCAGGTGGAACTGAAGCGGGATATTTACGAGGAACTTCTAAAATGGAAAAAGGCAGGTACAGGAAAGGTTCTTGAAGTAAGGGGAGCACGCCAGACAGGAAAAACGTACATTATTGATAAATTTTCCAGAGAGAATTATAAGACATATATTTATATTAATATGGCCCAGACTTCTGGAGAAGAATTCTTGGGGTGTTTGGATCAGGTGTCTGACTGGAAACCGGGAGAGCCCAGGAAGGACAAAGCTTTACAGGAAGCATTTAAATTGTTTGATGGGCGCTTTGAAGATTGTGAAAATACGATTGTTGTTATTGATGAAATTCAAGAATCGGCAAGGGTATATTCATTGATCCGGCAGTTTTCCAGAGAATTTACTTCTAATTTTGTTGTGGTTGAAAGTTAACCAGGGAAAACTCTATCAAGAAGTTATTTTAAGCCTGTGGGAGACTTGGATATCCTTACTTTATATTCGCTGTCATATGAAGAGTTTCTGGATGCATTTGGAAAGCGGGAGCTTTATGATGAAATTGACCTATATGGTGGAAGCAGTCATGACGAATATGATGAACTGAAAAAATATTATGATATCTATTGTCAGATTGGCGGATACCCTGCTGTTGTAAAAAAATATCTGGAAGATCAGGATATATCGGCTTGTATGGGGGAACTTCATAAGGTGATTCAGATTTTTATTGAAGAATCGCAGTCATACTTTGAGGATGTCCTTGAAGCGAATCTGTTTAGACAGCTTCTTCCGGCTATCGCCCATACCATGATTAAGGAAAAGAAGGGTTCCGATGATTTGATTACAGAATTATCGAAGATTGTTTACAAACAGAAGAGCAACCGGGTTACAAAGAAGAGCATTAATCAAACGATTGCATGGTTGTTCCGTTCCCATATTATAGACTTTTGCGGTAAAGCCAATGAGTGTAGTCCGTTAAATGTATCTATGAACAGCCGTTTTTATTTCCTGGATGTTGGAGTATGTAAATATTTCCTGGATATGGCGGGGGCTGATTTGGCAACGCTTAGGGGAATATTCAGCGAGAACTTTGTGTATATTGAGTTGCTGAAGCGAATCAGGGAATTTAAGATGGCAGGAACCGCTCCAATGTTTGGCACGTATAAGGAAGGAGAGATTGATTTCCTTATAAACAGCCGTGAAAATTATAAGAATTATGGCGTTGAGGTAAAAGCGGGGAAATCAGAAGGAAAGACAGCACAGCAGCTTTTGAAGGATGAAAAGGTGGAAGCTGTTTATTTCTTGAAAGAGGATACTTATGGAGGTATGGTAGACCAGAAGATAGCTGTGCCTATTTATCTGGTGGGAAGAGTCCAGTTTGATTATGAAAGAGGGAATGAAAAGACGTCCTGAGTATATAAACGAGAGGCTATAGTCTGAGTTTAGATTATAGCTTCTTTTATGTTGTGTTGGGGAATGAGTGTGAATTTGTCTATGTGAAGTGGGTAAAAGAATGAGTGATTTTCTGTCAGAGGCATTTCTAAGGAGATGCTTCTTTTAATGTCTAAAATTAAATGAATGGAGGAAATGTAAATGAATTACGATCAGTTCTTAAAAGAGGTTACAGCAAAAGTACAGGAAAAGTTGGGTGTTGGATATAAGGTGGGGATTCAAAAGGTGACAAAAATCAATGGAGTGGTGTTAGACGGGCTGGTAATTTCTGAGTTGGATAAAAATTTTGCTCCGACAATATATTTGAATCCATATTATACGTGTTTTAAACAGGGGCAGCCATTGGAAGATATCCTGGAAGAGGTTATATCGGTGTATAAGGAAAATTCGGATGTCACCTTAGGCGATATGAAAAGATTGCTAGACTTTGAAAACCTGAAAGAAAAAGTTGTGTATAAGTTGATTCAGAAGGGGGCTAATCAGGAACTGTTAGATGATGTACCGTATTTTGAGTTTCTGGATCTGGCAGTAGTTTTCTACTTGATTTTAGATGAAAACGAGGAGGCTCAGATGACAGCTTTAATTCATAATTCTCATATAGTTACCTGGGGGACAACAAAAGAAGAACTGTGGAAACTGGCAATGAAAAATACTCCGGTATTACTGCCTCCTGTGATTCAAACAATGAGAGATATCATGCGTGAAATTTTGAAAGAACAGTTTGAAGATTTGTATGTGGATGAATTTTTTGAAGATTTTATGGGGGAAGACCTGGGGAAGTCACCGCTTTATGTGCTTTCAAATAGGAAGCAGATGAATGGGAGTGGCTGCATTTTATATAAAGGGTGTTTGGAGAAATTTGCTTCGGAACAGAATGCAGATGTTATTATACTTCCATCGAGTCAGCATGAGGTTATATTAATTCCAGACAAAGGGGGCCTGGATTATGCGGATTTACAGGAAATGGTTAAGCAGATCAATAAAAGCGAAGTGCCGGTGGAGGATGTTCTGTCGGATTGTGTTTATAAATATGACCGGGACAAAGATCAAATTGTTATGTTGGGGAAGTAGGATATGGTGAAAATCAGGCAGTTTGTAAAGGTGGTAAATGAGAATATTTACAGTCAGAGCAGCCGTAAATGCTCATTTAAAGAAGCTGATTTTTGCAGTGTTGACGAGCAGATCAACCGATTCGTGGCAGATAAGAAGGTTCTTGATGTGAAAGTGAATACATATACGGCACACCGGCATAACAATGCGGGCTATGATGAGGTAAGAGCATTGTATACGGTGATATATGAGGAGCAGGAGGAATGAGATACGATTATAGAAATATCAAAACGCAGAATGTGGAAGTCAAAGGTATTGTCTACGAGTTTTACGATATGAGAATAGACCGGACGACAATTCCAGAGGGAAAGTTTCTGTATGAGGTTGCGGGTGATGATGATAGCGGAGGTGGCCCGGTAAGGATAAAAGCGTGTGTTCTGGTAAATTTCTTTGGAACGCTTATTTGTGATAGGGAGTTGGTACTTGAAGATGAAGGCGTTTTATGGGTAATGGATGGGGATTGGAGGTGGCTGTAGCCTTGGGCAGGAAATATAAAGAAATTAAAAGTGGAAGAGGGACCACACTTCAAATCAATGAAAATGATTATATTAGCATTGGGAGGTGTGGGGAAGATGTTATGCTCCGCTGCAAAGACAAGGTGCTTGCTTTCCAGACATGGGAACAATTTGTTGGTGAGGTGGAACCGTCAAAATGCAGTTATAAAGATGATTCTCAAAAAGGGAGTGAGGTTATTGGTGTCTGTGTTGTAAATGGTGATGGAATATTGCAGGAATTTAAAAGGGCATATTATGGGCAGGGATGGATATTTAAGAATCCCTGTGCATTTAAAAATGAACCTCAAAAGCCATGTTATGTCCCGGAACTGTCCAATACGATTTATACCAGGGAAGATTTTCTGAGTATGTGCAATGATCAGGCTGATATAGCTGAAATTGTATTTGAAGCGGTTGATTGGCAGCATCCGGAAACGTACCTGGATGAACAGTATGCTGCGGGGGAGATGACAATCTGCGATATTTGCGGAAAGATATTCCTTAGCTATGAGGTTGAGAATTGTCCGTATTGCGGAACTGATGGGGCCTGATCAGTATAAAGAAAGTTGTTGAGATTTTCAAGGGCATAGGTCAGAGATGTTTCACGGTAACAAACGTAGAGGACAGCGTGGTTGAAGCAGTTTACTCTATCGGATATGGGGTTGGAATAATATCATATCCGATAGAGTGTTTTTACATATTTTGGACTTGGGTAAAAAGATGATACCATTGGAAAGTGTAATTTTTTAATGGAGAGAAAAATAATGGGTTCCGCCAGAGTAAGAATCGCAGAGAAAAAATTGAATAGGCAATTAGTTGAATTGAAAAAGATATGGCTGTACACCCAAGAAAATAAAGTGGCCTCTATAGCTGAAAATTAATTAGGATAATCCATTCTTGAAGAAAATACTATGAGAAGATATAATAGGAGTAATTAATGGTAAGGATAATAATTAGTATAAAAGGAATCTGTAATATCAACTAAGAGAATTTAGGCTGTGAGAGGGAGGGATTTAATTGAGAAACCGGGGCTTTATTAGGAACGAAATAGAATTAGAGCGAGATGTTCAGGACGAATTATTGGAATGGAAGAAAAAACGCCATCATCTGGTGTTGCAGGTAGAGGGACCAAGACAGGTAGGAAAGACCCACGAAGTGCGAAAGTTTGCATATCTCCATTATAAACAGGTTATTTATGTCAATATGGTACGGGATGAGTTTGGATTTGAGGACTTATTATCGGAAAATGATTTCATGAATCAGTATTGTCAAAGAGTTGGTATAGATGGATTTGTTGACGATGAAAGTACGATATTAATTATAGATGAAATCCAGGAGAGTACGGTTATTTATAATTCCATTCGGGATTTAAGGGAGCGTTTATCCTGTGATATTATTGTGAGCGGAAGTTATTTGGCCAGGACTGTCAATTCAAAGGACTTTTTTCTACCCGCAGGAATTGCTTATCTTCGCATGTTTCCGCTGTCATTTAAGGAATTTTGCCGTTCCATAAATCTTGAAGGGACTCTTGAAAGATTGCATTTGTTTGGAGAATCGCCGGAAGAAGAATATGAGCAGTTGGAGGAAGCATACCGAATATATCGTCACATAGGTGGATATCCCCAGGTGGTGACTACTTATATTAAGACAAAGGATGAAAATGACTGTATGGAGGTCCTTGGAGATCTAATACGGACATTTACAGCAGAATCAAGCCGCTTCTTTTCTAATAGTACGGCACTCAGTATATTCAGTGAAGTATATAAATCCATTTTGGTTCAGATAGCAGAAGAAAAAAAGGGGGGCGGTAAATCTTTTATAGAGTTTGTGACAAATTTTGTGAAAGATTCCGTAAAGGAGCCTGTCAGCAGGAACGAGGTGAGGGCAGCGGCCTCATGGTTGTTGTATTCGGGAATCATTGGATATTGTGATTTGTATAATAACGGTGATGTGACAGATGTGGTCAGTAACCGTCGGGCTTATTTTGCTGATACTGGAATTGCCTATTATATATCCAATCTGGTGACCGTTCCGAGGGACGCTATAGAGGGTATGTTGACGGAGACTTTTGCTTATACGGAGATTGACCGATTATATCAAATGCCTGTGGGAAAGAAAGTGGTTAGAGGAGATAAACCTTGTTTTTCTATTTGTAGTGACTATGAATTGGATTTTGTAGTGGTAGATCATGAATATTTGAAGTGGGGAATTGAAGTAAAAACGGGAGATAACCGGGCAAAATCATTGATGTTTTTTAAGGGAAGGGGGATGATTGATAAAGCGTTTAGGGTTGCACCAACAAAAGGAGGGCATGGGGAGAAGTTTGATACGATTCCGATTTACCTGGTTGGTGTTAGGTTTCCTTATGTAAAATGAGATTTAAAATATAGGAAATAGAGAGAACCGCTGTGCTTGGTTTAAGTACGGAGGTTCTTTTACTGTTAAATATATAATGTGATTTTGTAAGATTCATTTCATAAAATAAAATGGATGTGTGCTGGTTATTGTCCCCTATGGCTGAGTGTCATGGGGGGATTGAGAGAGTATATATTTTTTGCAAAAAAGAAAAAGCTAGGAAAATTTTTTGTGCTTGGGTTTCCGCAAACTATAATCCAAAACTGAAGATAAACCTCTTTCGTGCCAGTCTGTCTGTTTTTGAAATGACACCGGCTTCTGTCACATGATAGCTTTTTTGTAAACGTTTTTAAAGGCAGTACTTTCAGAGCCCTCCCTGACAATGCCAAGAACTTCAAATTTGTATCCGTTAGGTTTTACAATATCACTGTCATCGACATGAATAACAGGGGCATCAGGAACCCATTTTTTTGACGGTCGGCAGATAAGCCGAAACAGTTTTTGCAGGAGTGCCTTTTTCGATATGCTTGGAAAGGAGGTCAACAACATTGATCTTTTTGGAGTCTTCATGAAGCTGGTCGGCCACGTCTGTCAGCAGCCAGCAGCCAACATATCGAAGGCCATGTCAGCGGGAAACCTTCTGTCAGGTTTGTGCGGATGTTTGAAAATTTTGTTTGAAAAAGTTAAAATATTTCACTTCAAGTTATAAATATTTGATGTAAAATTAACCACAGGGAATCCTCCTTCTTTTTGTTTAGTGTGATTTTTTTGAGGTGATTAAATTATACATTAAAAAGGAAAAGGATTCCTTATATTTTGGGTATTTTTAAGAGGTTTTTATAATGCGACTTGCCCAAAGCAGACTTCTGTGGATAAACTGCGGAACTAAGGCTTTTGTGTGATTGCTAATAAGGTCGATGTATGTTATTATTTGTATAATATCCTTGCAGTGCCCAATATGATTTTTGGGGTTAAGAAAACAGAGGTGGAGATGACTTTATGGCAATTAAAATTCTCTGGGATGAACAAGAAGCAGCAATTTTGATTGATGCATGTGATCGCTATAATAAAGGTGATGTGACGAAACAGGAAGCGGTGACTAGCGTGTCGAAAATATTAAGACAGCGAGCTGTGAATAAAGGAATGAATATTGATGACGTATTTCGCAATGAGAATGGGATTGCAATGCAATTTATGGCGATGAATCAGCTGATATCAGATGAAAAATGTGGTTTGCGAGGAGCATCAAAACTTTTTATTAATATGGCAGAGATGTTTAAAGAGGATAAGCAATCTTTTAATAAAATATTAAAGGAGGCAAAACTGTTGACTGTAGAAAAATTTGCAAAAGTTCAATTCTATAAATGGATAACTGATAAAGTGTCAGCAACTCAGTTATCAGACATATATACCGTATGTGATGAAATTGAACAATATTGCTTGAATAAGAATATATTAAAAGCTAAGCTGTTTGAAACAACAAATATTAATACAGTCAATAGAGTATTAAGAAATATTGCTTCTGATAAGAATTTCCGTGAAGAATATAGAAGAAGTTTGAGTAAAATTAGAAGTATTATTTATTATTATATTCGTTTTTTGAAAGAACAACCGAAATACGAATTTGAAAACAATATAGGAGAAGATTCAGTTCAAGTGGAGAACTTTAGCGATTCAGAGGGGATACAAAGAGTGGAATCTGAAAAGTCAAAAGAATTTGAAAAAGAAATAGAGAATAGCAGTCAAATCAATAACCATGGGGGGGCTGTTTTAGATAACGATTCAATAAAATGGACGCTACAAACTTTTTTGAAAAAGAATAACCTACAATATTTTTTGAGTAATGGAAATAGAGTGTGGATTATAGGAGGGCAGGAAATCAGCCCTGAGATGATAGAATGCTGGAGACATGCCTTATCATTTAGATTTAAGGAACATGGTAGCAATGTTACTGATGGCTTGCCAGCATGGGTAGCAACATTAACTGAAGCTGAATATACGAAATTAGCTAGTGCTAATTTGTATACTATTGAAGAAAAGGAACTGTTGGAAGTTATATACAGTGAATCTGATAATAGTGATGAAGATGAAAAGTATTTCGTGATTTTAAAAGAGAACTATGATAATGGTTTTCGAATTAAATCTGCAATAGATAAAGGGCGATTTAAGATGTTTTATAAAGAGCGTTTTAATGAAGAATTATTGTTGTCAGACGAACGATTGATTCAGACATTAATTAAAGTTGGGATGGTAAGAGAAGAGCGCATATACGCAAAACAAGGAGATGATCAGTCGGAACTATTAAAGAGAATCTATGATGAAGTAATATCAATTTTTGAGATAGGAGCTTCATGCGTATATGAAGATTCGATTTATGACAGATATGCCATTCAGCTGGCGGATAAATTACAAATGTATAATGCAGAAGAACTTGGTAATTTATTGCTGGAAATGTCAGAGGGAAAATTGCGCAGAAAGCGCTCCTTTTTATGTTTGACGAATGGAAAATCTGACTTGAAAAATGATGTGTTGAATGTTATAAAAAAGAGTTCGATACCGTTAAACTATGAAAATGTAAAAAAAACAATGTGGTATATTCCACTTGATAAAATAAAGCAAGTGATGGTGAATATTAAGTCTATTGCATATGTTGCACCAGAAACCTATTTTTATGCTCCTAATTTGCCGGTGAGTAAAGAAGAACTCATGGGAATTAAACAAATTATTCATAAGGAACTAGAAACAAAAACGTATATGACGGATGTTGAATTGAGAATAACCATAGAAGAAAGATGTCCAAGCGTAGCAATTAATACAGAAAACTTTACTACATATGGTTTTAGAAATTGCCTGGCTTATATACTTCGAGATACGTTTGCGTTTAATGGACCTATAATCAGTACACCTGAAAAACAATTAGGGATGACAGAAGTTTTTGCAGAATATTGTAAAAGCAGAGAACAAGTATCTGTGGAGGAGTTAAAGAATTTTGCAGCAGACATGGATACAGTGATTTATTGGGATTCTGTCAGATCGGTGACAGTGAGAATCTCAGAGGAAATTTTTATTCGAAATGATAAGATCAAATTTGATATTGAAGCTGTAGATAATATATTAGATAAAATAAGTGATAGGGATTATATTCCGTTAAAAGATACTGGGCTTTTTATGCACTTTCCAACACTCCCCATCCCGTGGAACGGTTATGTTTTAGAGAGCTATCTTTATAAATATAGTAAAATGTTTAAACTGCTGCACGCCAGCTTTTCTGCATCAGGATGTTTTGGAGCTTTGGTAAGAAAAAACTGCGCTATAGATGATTACAGAACACTGATTATTGATGTACTTGCACATTCAAATCAATGGTCAAATAAGGATAGTGCATTAGAAGTTCTTGTAAGAGAGGGATATCAGCAGAGAAGAGCTTATGCAGATATTGAGAGAGTAATATTAGAAGCTAAACTCTTTAAAGAAAAAATGAAGCAAACAAGGAAATGAGGCTAATTTATGTACCAATATACATGGGATACGGAAACGGGGGGGATTTTACTAACAAATGAATTATCAAAATTCAGCAAAGAACCGAGACCTGTTTATTATAAAGAATTGGATATTTTAGGATTTGATCAACATTTCAATTATCCAAAAGATGATACGGTTCCTATCATGTGGGCAGAGGCTAATAACTATATATATCGTGGGAATGTAATAGCAAAGGCAAAAGGTGGACAGTTATACAATCCACCTGAAATTGTGTTCCAAGATGGAAAAGATGTGTTAGAACTTGTTCCCGTTGATATTAAAAGTATGATTGAAAAAAATCGTGAACTCATGCAGTCCCTTACTCAAGAGACTATTCAAAAAATATACAATACATATAGATCGTATAAAAGGAAAGTTGATATTTTTTATGTTGCATTTAGTGGAGGAAAAGATAGTGTTGTAACATTGGATTTAGTACAAAGGGCGTTGCCACACGACGAATTTATTGTACTATTTGGTGATACTGGAATGGAATTTCCTGATACTTATGAGGCTGTTGAATTGGTTAGGCTAGAATGCGAAAAGAAAGGAATAGACTTTCAGGTTGCAAAAGCTGAGGATAAGCCACTTGATACTTGGAGAAAATTTGGACCACCATCAAGCGTTACAAGATGGTGCTGTAGTGTACATAAAACAGCACCACAAATACTTAAGTTAAGAGAGTTATTACAAAAACCAGATTTTACAGGAATGGCATTTGTTGGTGTACGAGCTGATGAAAGTTTGGCACGTAGCAAATATGATTATGTGAGTTATGGAGAAAAACATAAGGGGCAGTATAGTTGCAATGTAATATTGGATTGGAGTTCAGCTGAAATTTTTCTGTATATCTATCAGCAAAATCTGATTTTTAATAATGCCTATAAGAAAGGGAATCGTAGAGCTGGCTGCTTGATTTGTCCCAAAGCTGCAGAAAGAAACGATTTTATGAATCATCTTTGCTATCGCGAACAAGCGGAGCCTTTTGTTGATATAATTAGAGAAGAATATAAAAGAAATTTTTTATCAAAAGAAGCACTAGATGAATTTATTCAAGCTGGAGGCTGGAAAGCTAGAAAAAATGGAAGAGATTTGGAATTGATTGTCTCATATAATGAAAAAAGAATGAATGACAACTCTGTAAAAATAACGGTAGATAATGCGACTACAAGTTGGAAAGAGTGGATAAAAACAATTGGTGTACTTGGAAATGATGCTTCACCATATACCATCATGTTTAAAGGCAAAATTATTACTTTTGCTGTAGAACAAAATGAAAACAGTATTTCAGTGACGATTGATGGAATCACAGCAAAAGACAATATCGAATTTGTTAAACTATTAAAAAATGTATTCCGTAAAACAGCAAGTTGTGTGGCCTGCAGAGAATGCCAGGCAGATTGTCCTTATGGGTGTATGGATTTTGTAAAGGGACAAGTTGTGATTAGTGATAATTGCCATCATTGTGCTCAATGTCATAAAGTTGATAAAGGTTGCTTGGTTTACAAATCATTGGAACAACCCAAAGGAGGAATTATTATGTCGGGGAAAAACATGAGTTTAAATAGTTACTCTCATCATGCACCCAAAATGGAGTGGCTCACGCAGTATTTTGAATTTAAGAACGAATTTGATGATAGACATAGCTTGGGTTCTCAGATGTATAGTTTTTTTAGGAGATTTTTAAGAGATGCAAGACTTCTAGATGAGACTGGTTTTTCAAGAACTGCTAAAATAGTGGATAAACTTGGTCTGGAAAACGAACAGAGTTGGGGAATTATTTATATTAATTTGTGTTATGCCCCACAGGTTAGTTGGTATGTAAATAGAACCACTTTTGAGGAAACATACCCGAAAGATTATCTGACAACATTGATGATTGAAGATGGGGCAAAAGAAACATGGACAAATGATATTTTTAGTTCGTTATCTAGAATTTGTGAATTGCCTATTGGAGAATTGGGATTAGGAAAAATTGTAAAGGAAAAAAATAGAATTGTTGCTATAACCAGAAAACGATGGGAAGTACCTGATGCACTTGTGGTATTATATGCACTATATAAGTTTGCAGAAAATTGTGGAGAGTATTATCAGTTTACTTTAAGTAATTTGCTCGATAATGAAATAGAACGTGATGGTGTCAGCCCAACGAGAATTTTTGGGATTGAAAAGGATGAAATGGTGCGAATCCTAAATGGATTAACAATAAACTATTCCGAATATATTTCGGCATCATTTACATTGAATTTAGATAATATAACATTGAGAGCAGAGAAAACATCTATGGATGTATTAGAGTTATTCAATTAAGGGGAGAGTTGAGATGAGCGAAAAAAAAATTTATAAAAACTATTTTGATATTGATCCGAAATATTATTCTGCAGTTACAGCTGATCTTATTAATAAAGGTCTTGTTAGTTGGAAGGCTTTTTATCCTCATGATACTTTTGTGAAATTATTAGAGAAAACTCACACTGTATTATCAGGAAGAGATCCACGTTCTTTATGGGTAGAAGGGGCTTATGGAACAGGTAAATCTCATGCTGCATTAACGGTAAAATCGCTATTGGAAGCTAATGATGAAGATATACGTGCATATTTTAATGAGTATGGGTTGAGTTCCGATTTGTGTCAGAAACTTATAACAGATAAGAATAGTGGAAAATTGATCACAATACATAGAATTGGTTCTGGTTCTATTCGCTCTGACCAGGATTTGATATTAGCAATTCAAGATAGTATTATGAGATCCTTGGCTGAACATGGATTCGAGAATCGTGGAGAAGTTTCATTAAAAGAAGCTGCCCTGAGGTGGTTAGAGAAAGATGCGAACAAAAATTATTTTAATGATCTTATTCATGAGGAGGAATATGCATGGGCCTTTGGAGGAGAAGATGTATCCACATTGATTCAGAAATTAAAGGATGAGATTAATGTGGAACAGATTATGCGTAATGTTCTTAAGGTGGCAGAGGATAACGGGATTACTGCACTGAGATTGGATATTCAGGGAATGGCCAATTGGATTAAGGATATTATTGCAAAAAATAATATTAATGCTATTTTTTTTGTATGGGATGAGTTTACAGAGTTCTTTCAAAATAATCCTAATTCCTTAACCGGCTTCCAGACTTTGGCGGAGATCAGTCTGTCACATCCATTTTATTTTATGATTGTATCACATGAAAGTCGTTCCCTATTTGTGAATGCTGATACTGCGAAGAAAATATTGGATAGATTTGTACCACCGGTGAAAATTGAACTCCCAGAAAATATGGCATTCCGCCTCATGGCACAAGCTATGAAGAAGACTACGGATACCACCTTGGCTGATGAATGGAAAGAATATGCAAATGAACTAAATGAGCAGTTAATTGGTGTTAGAAAAGTTATTCAAGAAAGTGCAAAGAAAGAGTCTTCGATGGGGCAAAAGACCATAATCTCTGATGCAGAGTTACAATCCATTGTTCCTATTCATCCATATGCGGCCTTGTTATTGAAACATCTATCTGTTGCATTTAGCTCAAATCAGCGCAGTATGTTTGATTTTATTATAAGTAATGATATGAGCGATGCAAAAGGTTTCAAATGGTATATAAACAGCTATGGACCTTTAGACAATGAAAATTTATTGACAATTGATATGCTTTGGGAATTCTTTAATGGAAAAGGGCAGAGTGGGTTGAATGATGACGTACGAGTTATTCTTGACTCGTATAATTTATTACAAAGCGACAAGCTTACGCTTGACGAACAAAGAGTATTTAAGACAATACTATTATTTCAAGCGATCTCTCAAAGAATAAGTGGTGTGGAATTATTATGCCCAAATGACATGAATGTAGATTTGGCTTTTTCAGGAACAGATTGGAGTAAAGGAAAAGGAAAAAGTATTGCAGAAAAACTTTGCCGAGATGGTTTGATTTTTAAGAAACCAGTTGGCGGTGGAAAGATGGAGTATACAGTTGCAAATAGTACTGGAGATGCTGCAACAATTGAGAAAAAGAAGCAAGAGGTTACAAATGAAACAAAAACGCAGGATATTATTGTTAAAGCGGAATTGATGACAGCGATTCAAATACCTGCATCTATAAGAGGAAGGTTCGAATTAGAAGGGGCATCAGTAAGCAATTTTGGACAGATAGTTTCAAAACTCGAGCAAAATATTAAGGCAAACAGGTATATGACAATCGTTGCGTTTGCTTTAAACGATAATGAAGTAGCTGCTTTGAAAGAGCAAATGTTGAAATCAACTCAAAATATATCTGGAAATGTTATGTATATAGAGTGCTTAACTACAATGGGACAAGATTTATATGAACAATATATTGAAAATATGGCCTATAGCAGATACTATGCACAGAGCGATAAGACTAGAGCAACAAGTTTTGAAAATCAAGCGATTCGCTGCTTAAATGAATGGAAAAATAAAATCGCTTCTGGTGCATTTATGTTATATACATCACAGAATACAAGTGGTATTAGATTGGCTGGGCTTCAAGCATTGCAGGCTGAACTGAAAAGTATTGAACATCAGAAATATTATTGTGGTTTAAGCCAGTACAGTGTAATAGACAATATGTTTGCAAAGGGGCCGATTGCTCAGGGTGCAGAGTGCGGAATTATGCAGGAGTTGGCTGGTACATTTAAATCAACAAATGAAAATAACAGTTTGTCAAAAGCATTGAAGGAAGTATGGAAAATTGATGAATATTGGGAAGATGCAAGTAAAAAGAGCCTGCCAATTGTAAAGATTAAGAACAAAGTCGAGGAACTTGTTGAGAATGGTTTTTCCAGTATGGAAGGTAGGGTGAGCGTTCTTTCAATTTATGAAGCACTTGAGAATGCACCCTATGGATTTATGCCCAATAACATTACGGCTTTTATAATGGGATTTGTTTTGAAAGAATACACAACATCTGATTATTTTTGGAGCAATGGTTCTAGCAGTGAATGTATGTCTGTGGATAAGATGAAACAGATGATTGCTAACACAATCAATCAGAAAGTGACGCCGAATCGTAACTATAAGGAAGAATATATTGTTGAGATGAGTGCTGAACAGAAAGCCTTTTTATCATGTACAGCAAAAGTTTTTAATATACCATCTATCCAATGCGGTTCAATTGAGATGGCGCGCGATCAAATCAGAAGTAAGATGCGTCTATTACCTTTTCCGATTTGGTGCGTGAAGCCATTGCTTAAAAATGAAAGATTGAAAAGTACAATAGAAGATGTTTCTACTGTAATTGAAAATTATTGTGGAATTGCCAATACCGCTAACAGTAGTAGAAGCTCTGAAAGTGCCCTTGCCGAAGAAATTGGACAAAAGATTATTATTAACAGTGATATAATTGAAGACTTATCCACATTTATTACAAATGAAAAATGCAAACAAGGTATGCTTGCATATATTAGACAGTTTAAGGCAGGTATATTGGAACAGCTTGCATTGGAAATTAATGATAATGGAGCGTATATTGAAAGAGTAAAACAAAAATTTAATGCAGATGCCGCTAATTGGGTTTGGCATTCTGATACTGCCGATGAAAAAATAGATGACGTTATTTTAGAGTATAAAATTATTGTAGAGAGTAATAAGTATAACCCTAAAGCGATATCGTTACATGACGCAGTTATCGAATGGAACAAGAAAACGAGTAATATAAGAATATCCTTTGAAGCATTAAGAAAATATTCTGGAACACTTGAGATATTACTTGAACTGCTCCATTCAATGCAGAAGGCAGGAACACTGATTGAACAGAACAAGGAAAAATTTTATGATGCATTATTAACAGAAGGTATTAATTTTGTAGAGTTTTATAAAAACCAAGTTTTATATTTTAAACAAGTTACGTCAACTTTTATTGAAGATTTAGACGATCAGGATGTAGACAAGCTTTTTTCGGAAATTCCCAATGGACAGTTCTCAAAGTCCAGTACCGAATATTTTAACTATATTGAAAGCCAAGTTAAGATATTTTTGCAGAACCAAGCTAAGAGAAAACTTGTTACAATCTGGAAAGAAAAAACAGGAACAAAATCGCCAGAAGATTGGTCTGGTATATATAAGACACCTATTTATTGTATGTTTGATGATGATTCAAGAGGAAACATTAAACAAATGTTCAGAACTTTTGGTGATAAGACAGCCACAGAGGAGGTAACAACACACGCTGTTGAGTTTTTAGAAAAGGCCGATTTTTATGATAGCTTAAACAGTGAAGAAGAACGAGATAAATGTTTTAAGGCACGAGTTATTGGTGATTATTCAGTGATTTTGTCAGATATTAATGAAGTTAGGGAGTACTTGTTAGGACATGTTACTGATTCTCCATATACATGGTTTGATAATTTGTCAGTCAGAAACAAGTTAAAGATACTATGTGAAAAGCAGTATTTACTTAAAGGAAAAGATACCGCAATGGAAATTATTAACGAAATGGATGCTGACGAAGCAAAGAAATACTTATGTGATTTAATATCTGATAATCCTATAGTAGGTATGGAAATTATAAAGAAACGGAGAAAGTAAGGAGGTGATAGGCATGTATTGCAATAATGTTGAAGAATGTTTTAGGCAAATCAGCACGTATTTTAATGGAAAAAGCACGGGATATGCCCTAGTATTTGATACAGAAAATATTGGTGTTTATAGTGAGGTGATCCAACGGTTAGAGGCCGATAAATCAAAAAATTGTATGTTTGTATCGAATAGCTGCCAAAAAAATGAACTTCCAGATATTGATATGTGCATCTCCAAGATTAGTAAGAGTGGAGATTTTGTGTTAATAGGAAGTTCACAGGCTCTTATGTTAAAGAGTGAGAGGGATTTAGAAAATCATGTCGATTTGTTATTTGAACAGTCAATTAGCGGACATGCCTTAGTTATCCTAAATTATTGTAGGAGATATATTAAGAAATTTGAAAGTCGAGATCCAAGAATAAGTAATCGTGTACTTCTTGTTGGAGAAGGAGAATCACCTATTCCACAAATAGAAATTATAAATGAGAGTATGAACACGATGGAAAATGCCTTTGCTGGAATAAATGGCCTCCTGGCGTATTTAGAAAGAATGACGGAGTCTCAATTAAAAGAACATAGAATACTTCCTGTTAAAACGAGATTCAGAAAAAGTTTTTTTTCACAAGCAGTCTTTCAGGTTAAAGAGGCAGATGGTGTATACGAGTCGCTTTCAAAAAAACATTCAGATATTGCAGGTGCTACAGAGAAAAATTATGGCACAGAGGTTCAATGGAGATGGTTGAATGAGAAAATGCTTTGTCATAAATCGCTTTCTTCTGTTGTGAAAGATGAGTTAGGAACTACATCGAATTTTGAAGTGATTATACAAGACATTGACCTACAGAATGAACCCTACAAAAGTTGGTTATTTTGGTTAGCAATAAAAGCTTTCGGTACAAATAATCCTTATTTGAACATGGTTATATCTGGGAGTAAAAGCGTGGAAGATTTTGAGGAAAGAATATATCTGGACTTGGCAAATGCTGATATAAATGACCCCGAATTTGAAAAAATGTATAACGAACGAAAGCGCTTGTTGGACAAAATACCAGAGAATTTACCAATATTGGCAAAATATTGTGAAAGAGTTGGGAAATATGAAAAGAATGCTGTGTACTATTTAACAGACAGAAGTGAAAATGAACAATATGAATTTGTTAGATATTTAAGTATATATGATTATACAGATGATGAGCTATTTAGGGCAGTTAAGCATTTTTCATTAATGTTAAGTTTATATTTACAACCATTTGTGTTTGATGGTGTTAATACAAAGGTATCTGAAGCAGACGTAGGGTTAAGAGATGTATTAACCGAATACTTTCAAGAATACAAGGTACAAAAAATAACTAATAAAATTCATCTAGATTTTGAGAACAAGGTTAATAATTATGCAAAGGAACGTCCATATAATAAATTGCGACCCAGAAGCAATATTGTGTCACAACTTAATAAAACTGGCTCGGAACTCTTTTTCTTTGATGCATTAGGTGTTGAATACTTAGCATTCATAAAGGCTAAGTGCGAACAGTATGAGCTTGTAGTTGAAATTTCGGTGGGTCATTGTGAATTACCATCCATTACGGAGAAGAATAAGGAGTTTATTCAGTATTTTGGTGGCAAATACAAAAAAATAGATGAGCTGGATGAATTAAAACATCATAGTCAAGTATTCGATTATGAAAAGAGAAAAGAACCTGTTCATTTGTTTAGAGAATTAGAGATTATAGAAGAAGAGTTACGAAGAATTCAGTCACTTTTAGTACAAGGCTGTATGTCAAAAGCTGTTATAGTTTCAGATCATGGTGCTAGTAGATTGGCAGTGATTAGTGGAGAAGAGAATGATTCAATGTTGAAATTAGATGAAAAAGGCCAGCATAGTGGAAGATGTTGCCCTGTGGAGTCCGATCCACAAATTGCAAGTGCTGCTTTTGAGGATGGATTCGCTGTATTAGCAAATTATGAACGTTTTAAAGGTGGAAGAAAAGCTAATGTAGAAGTACATGGAGGAGCTACATTAGAAGAGGTTTTGATTCCGGTTATAGTATTAAGTAAAAGACCAGAGAATGTAGAGTATTGTTTTACAGATCCAATTATTATTTTGAAACAAAAGGAAGTTGCTACACTTACTTTGTATTGTAATATTCCTATGAATAAACCAAGAATATTGGTGGGACAAAGGTTTTATGACGGTGAATTTGTGGCCGATCAGAAGCATGCTAAGTTTATAATGCCGGAATTAAAGAGAAGCCGTGATTATGTGGCAGAATTATACGATGGTGATACCAGTTTGTCAGTATCTTTAGAATTTAAGGTACAGAAATCCATGGGGCAGGAGGTTGATTTGTTTGCCTAGAGTAAATTGAAGGGTGTATATATAAAAGCTAAAGTATATATGGAGGCTTGATAATGAGTGATTTTGATATAAATGAGAATGACACTATCATGGATGAAAAACTGAGAAATTGTTTTGATCAGATGGTTGTGTTTAAGGATTTGAAGAAAAGCAATTTTATATCCTCTTTTAAGTTGCCATCGTTCATGCGTGATTGGGTAATTAAAAGGTTTCAAGACGATGATGGAAAATTGGATATAGAAGGTGCTACCAATTTCATAAAAGAATTTATTCCAAAGAAAGAGGATTGGAAATCTATAAAAGATCGAGTCGTTAATAGGCATGAGCAAGTAAAATTCTTAGCGAAAGTATCAATAGATATTGACATTAGATCAGGTGAAATCGCTTTTTCTTTGCCAGATTTTGGACTAGGATATAAAAAGACAGTTATTCCACGGAACGTATGGGAGGTGTACGGAGATGCGCTGCTTAAAGCAGAAGAAAACTGGGGAATTGTTGAACTAGGATATCAGTTCCCGGAGGATAAAAATTCTGGAAAAATTAAGTTAATGAGTTTCAAAGATTTTTGCCCATATTCAGTTGACTTGAATGATTTTAAGTATGCTAGAGAAGAGTTTTCACTTGATGAATGGATTGACGTTATTTTAGGTGCGATTGATTATAATGCGATGGGATATGAAAATAAGAATCAGAAGTTAGCTATGATTACAAGATTACTCCCATTTGTAGAGAAGAGACTTAATTTGATTGAACTTGCGCCAAAAGGAACCGGTAAATCGTATTTGTTTGGACAGATAAGTAGATTTGGGTGGCTGTCATCGGGTGGAACAATGTCTCGTGCCAAAATGTTTTATGATATTTCAAAGCATCAAGAAGGATTGGTGTTTGGACATGATTATGTGGCATTGGATGAAGTGCAAACAATTAAATTTACAGATATTGACGAGATGCGTGGAGTATTGAAAGGGTATATGGAAAATGGTAAGTATACTGTCGCTAATCATGAAGGATCGGCTGATTCTGGAATCATTTTACTTGGTAATATTAATGCAAACAATATGAACGAATATCAGAACATGTTTGTAGATTTACCTGCAGTATTTCACGAAAGTGCGTTGATAGATAGGTTTCATGGATTCCTAAGAGGATGGGATTTGCCAAGAATGACAGACGATTTAAAGATATGTGGATGGGCATTAAACTCAGAATATTTTACAACGATTATGCATGCACTTAGAGATGATCCAAGTTATCGTGCAATTGTAGATGCGCTGGTGGAGGTTCCTGAAAAGTCTGATACAAGAGATACAGAGGCAATCAAACGCCTTGCAACTGCTTATTTAAAGCTGTTGTTTCCAAATGTTAGAAAACCTGAGGATATTTTAGCCAGAGAATTCAATCTGTATTGTTTGCGTCCTGCATTAGAGATGCGAGGAATCATTAAAATTCAGCTAAGTATATTGGATCCAGAAGAATTTGGAGGAAAACCGATTCCTAGTTTGACGGTGAAAGATTTATGGTAAATATGTATGGAAGATGTATTTCTTGCGGGCAAGATAATTTGCCAAGGAATACAGTAGGGATCAACAAAAAGTTATTAGGTGAACATATTGAAAGCTATTATTGCATGGATTGTCTTGCAGAATATTTAGATGTTACTGTAGAAGATCTATATGATAAGATTGAAGAATTTAAAGAAGACGGATGCGAATTATTTGAGTAGAGGTGATATAAGTGATATATGCTGATAATGCAGCAACAACAAAACTGGATAGAGAAGCGTTTGAAGTGATGCAGCTATATTTGATGGAAGAATATGGGAATCCATCTCAGCCTTATTCATTTTCTCGTACTTCAAAAAGAGCATTAAAGGATTCTAGAAAAACGATTGCTGAATGTATTGGTGCATTACCAGAGGAAATATATTTCACTTCAGGAGGAACTGAGAGTGATAACTGGGCGATCAAGGGATTTTTTGAAAGTGAAAGACGTATGATTATTACAACTTCAATAGAACATCATGCGATTTTAAACGCCTGTTCAACAATTGGAAAAATGGGAATGAAAGTGAAGTATCTCCCAGTAGACTCAAAGGGTACAGTAGAAATACAAACATTATCAGAAGCAATTACAGATGATACGGCATTGGTGTCGATTATGTTGGCTAATAATGAAATAGGGACTATTGAGCCAATTGCTGAATTATCAGAAATTGTACATAGTAAAGGTGCTTTTTTTCATACAGATGCAGTACAGGCGGTGGGACATATTCCGGTAGATGTGAAAGTTCTTGGCGTGGATATGCTGTCAGCATCAGGTCATAAATTTAATGGACCAAGAGGAGTCGGTTTTTTATATATCAAAAAAGGAACACCTATAGCAGCATTAATTGATGGTGGTGTACAGGAAAATATGTTACGTGCAGGAACGGAAAATGTTGCTTCTATTGTAGCGATGGCATTTGCTCTGCACAAAAATTGTCTGAGAATGAATGAAATTGAAAACAAACTCTTGAATTTAGAAGGTTTATTTTTGGAAGTTTTAAATAGTAATGCCATTGAATACATCCGTAATGGCGCAGAAAAACGCATACCTGGTAATATTAATATTTCAATTAAAGATGCAAGTGGCGAAATGTTGCTGCATAGATTGGATTTGAAAGGTATCTGTGTGTCTACAGGCTCTGCTTGTGATTCAGTCAATACACAAGTGTCTCATGTGATAAACGCTATTGAAGTTCCGGCTGACTATGCGAATGGAACAATCCGGATTTCATTTGGTAAATATAATACAGTTGAAGAGGCCGTTGCTGTAGCTCAAGCAATTGTGAATATCTTGCAAAAATAGCTGTTTTTATTTAGTTATCTAGAGAAGATATTAAAAACCTTAAGATTGGCATACTTGTATGGAAACAATAGTTATAGAGGAATAAATCTTTGTAATAACAGATCTTATGATGACTCTATGTGATGTTTGCCCCCCGCTTGCGCAAACCCATCCCGGCACGCCAAACCCTCCTTTTTCCTACGTTTTTTGAGCGATATCCAGTTCAAATCTGGTTATCGCCTCTCTGATGAAAGCCTCAGAAATTTGATAAAATAAGGGTTTCTGGGGCTTTTACGTAAGCGTCAAACCGGTTCTTTCCAGAGTTAGTTGATTTTGCTGCATAAAAGTTATATAATTGCGGTGAGGTGAC
>JBCLPO010000025.1:0-61459 GCA_041223105.1 Lachnospiraceae bacterium 54-53 | reverse complement strand
AACCAGGTTGGTTTAGGTAAGAGGAAAGAACGGATGAAGAGAGATATATAGCAATGTGTGGTTTTGAGGGTATATGCAAAACGAAAGAGGAAACAAAAAAGAAGAGATAGGCGCGAGTGGCTCAGTTGGTGGAGTACGACCTTGCCAAGGTCGGGGTCGCGGGTTCGAGTCCCGTCTCGCGCTCTTATTAATAGGTAGCCGGAACCTTGATTTTATAAGGATTTCC
This sequence comes from Lachnospiraceae bacterium 54-53, assembly GCA_041223105.1. Classification (GTDB taxonomy): domain Bacteria; phylum Bacillota; class Clostridia; order Lachnospirales; family Lachnospiraceae; genus Lacrimispora. The sequence continues at coordinate 61,233 of JBCLPO010000025.1, read as the reverse complement.
GGCTGTTTTTTGTTTGAAAGAAATGTCTTTTTCGGGGTAGACCGGGGTAGACATTAAACCGCTAAAGCTTTTTCCATATCGGATTCATTTTCAACACTGGTTTTCCGGTTGAAGCAGTAGTTTTTCAGGGTGGTGCGCTCGTCCTCATGGCCGACCTGTTTCCGTATCTCATTGATGTTAATACCCCCATCAAGAAGAGCGGAAATATAGGTTTTCCGTATCTTGTGAGTGCTTTTACTGGATATATTGATATGATCGCAGTATTTACGAATACGGGTATCAACAGCCCTTGGATTGATTCGCTTTCCACCATGGATAAACAGGAAGCCATCATCATTGAAGCCGTTTTCCTTGTTGGAATCAAGAATTACTTTGATGATACGTCTTGCTTCCTCTGTCAGATAAATCATACGGTCACCAGCGGAGGACTTTGTATGCTCTACGGCTTCCCATCTGGCAGGATACCATGACCCGTCCGGGTGTTGCTGTTCTTGCTTCTGAACCATTCGCTGAATATGTAGATACTTTCCGTCTGGTGAGATATCAGTTTCCTTGATTGCTATAAGCTCTCCTAAGCGTACTCCTAATTGAAAGGCCAGTGGAATGGCTAAAGCAGAAGTGCAATTCTTTTCCTCAAAGTCTGACCATGCTTCACACTCAATTAATGGGCGTTCATTGGTAAGAAATACTTGTGTCCCATCTTCCGGCTGTTTTACTTTCTTTAACAGTTTTTTGTCTACAGTAAATTGATTGTAGGGATTAATGGGAATCAGTTCATGGTCAACAGCATAATCAAGGCACTGGCGGATAATCATGGACATGTTATAGTATTGTGTCTTGGTCAGTTCCTTATCTCTTACTTTATTCAATGCCCATTCCTTTAAAATAGCTTTTGTAAAGGTTCGGATATCCATATCAATGATAGGATCAGTGGTATAATAAGCGTTCCAGTCATTATCAATTCTACGGATATAGCTGGTGGCTTTGGTTTCCAGACCTTTGATATTTAGCCATAAAGGATAGATGTTCCTTATGGTGGACAGGCGTTCCTGTTCTTTCTGGTTCTCTTTCTTTTGTTCCTGTTCCAGATAAAAGTCAATGATTTTACGTTCCAGCTTTTCTTTTGTGGTAGCGGTAACGGGCTTTCGTCCTTTTGGTTTTGTGGAATCAGGAAGATAAGAGAGAAAAATTCCTTTGTCATTTGTCCAGATATGGTAAAAGTTTTCAATGTGCTCTTGTAGAATGGCGTTCTCTAATTTTTGCTGTTTTTTCATGTTATATAATTCGAGAAGCTCTTCCGTATCTAAGTTCATTATATCACATTTAGACAAAAATGTCCATTTATTTCTAGGAGAATTGCAAGAATCATTGTTAGAATTACACAAAAAATGTACCATCCTTTCGAGATGATACAGCTTGCAGAAGTTTGTGTTTTCGTGTGATTTTTAATAGGTATTTTTAGATGGTAGTCATTCAATGGTTTGTTTTTTCGTTTTATGATATATTTGTAAATTTATTTTCGTTGCAAGTGTATCATGAATCATTGTCAATATAGTAAGTTACCGGGATTTTCATTCCCTCCTCCGTTTTAACATAAGGGATTTGTTTCTGTCTGATTGCTTCAAACAAGCTGGATAGTGAAATCCCTCTTACGGCTGCCAATTCTGACGGGGTGAAATATATAATAACTTTTTGCATAAGGTTCCTTTCGTGTCCCCTGACTTTATAATGGAGGAAGCTCCAACTGAATGGGAATAGGGGAAGTATTTTTAAATGGGGTAGAATCAGGATTGCAGGATTGAAATTCTTTTAAGTGGGGATTTTGCTCCGTGGTAAGATATTCTTCTACGGTGTAATCCTTGTATTGCCCGATCTCATAATAATGCCTTACATGATTGATACGGGCAAGAAAGGCATTCCATGATTCCGGTTCTTCCCTTTGGATATTGGGATATTGTTCCAGTAATGAAATATTGGAAACGATATACACGGTTTCATGGAGACAGACCCGGTTAGCATAACGGCAGTTTAAAGTTAATGGCTGTCCATCACAGAGAGCTAGAATCAGGGAAAAGGGGAGTGCGCTCCGGTATTCATCAAGTAAAAGAATTCTGGTTCTAGCGGTATCATATTTATCCCATATGCCATTGCCTTTATAATCTACAACGGAATAGATTTCACTGGAATCATGAGATTGATAAACATATGAGGTCTTTCCAGTCCGGGTTTTCCCGTATATGTACCAGACATCTAATGTTCTGTATTCTCTTCCTTTTTCTTCCCAATAGGCTTGGCGGTATTGTTCAATAGCCGGGATACGGAGAACCATTGAGGGAACAGCTTGAACCACTTCCATGTTAGAAGCTCCGTCCTGTACGAGGGAAATCATTAAATCAATATCATTTCTATGTCCCTGATTTTCCTTTCCATCAACCGGACACTCGCAGGATTCATAAAAACTTTCTATGTGGTTCGTAGCTTTCTTTTCGGAATCAAGGTAGGCTCCTTCCTTACGAATGTAGTCTCTGTTATCAATCGAGCTTGAATTGCGAATCACCTCGATATGGGCGTTTCCAAAAATTTTGGAGACTGTATTTGTAAGCTGGGGGTTTTTGAATTTTATATACAGGTGGAAATGATGGGTTCCAGATTCTCCGGTTTCATAGCAGAAACAATAATATTCAGTTTTCCATCTTTCCATGACTTCTTTAATCTTTTCAGAGGTTAATCCTTTTTCTAGCGGGTTATTACAGGTGATTTGCATACGCCTTGAACGGGTGGACATGATAGCTGTTATTCCCTCCTTTTTGATTTAATGGAGTAAAGTGTTAAAACACATGACACATATGTGCCTAAAGGTTAATACTACACCTTTTAGGCGTTCAGGGCTTGCCCGTCATGTCTCCGCATGACGGATGCCCTGAACCATTGCTATCTATTGACTGCGTTCCATAAATCCCTGTGCATTGCTTCTATATTTTTAGGGAAAGGAACTCTAATTTTGGTTAAGTTGGAATCATTGACTGTAAGATATCCCACACCTGTTGGACATGTTTCTATTAAGTCCTTAAAATTTGGCATAATCATCCCTATGGTTTCTTTGGACGGGGCTTGAATCAGGATTTTATGAGAAAATGATTCTCTGCTCCCTGCTGAAAATAGCTCTGCTAATGGTTTTTGACAGGATACCATTATATGAATCTGTTTCGCTCTGCTCAAATTTAATAACCGTCCCATTTTTGACATGATCTCCTTTTGCTCCTTGGAAGGGATGGAAGCTAACCATGAGGGGTATTCATCAATATAAAGGACAGACCATGAGTAAGCGCTGTTTCGCATTAAACGGGTTTCAAAGAGATCATAGAACATAAGAAAGCCGTCTATGCTTAAATCGTGCTTGAAATAATGCTTCGCCCCTTCTAAGTAGGAGAAATCTATATTCTTATAGTCAAGAATATAAATCTGGCATTCTGGCACATTTTTAGCAAGCTTACATAATATTCCATGGGCTAGAGTGGTTTTACCAGATCCTGACGGGCCGGACAGTAAAATACGATATCCATCTTTTGTCATCATGTCCCATTCAATCCAGCGGGTTATGTTACCATATGTCCAGTAATTTTCGTCTGCAAAGGGCCTGATGATTCCGTCACCATTCCTATTCATGATAATCGGAATCCTCCAGAGTGCGGTCTACGTCTGTACGGAAAAGGGCTTCTGAAATTGCTTTGTCATAGGAAGCCTGTTCTGCATATTCCCCATTAAACGTAAGGGCTGTGGTCAGATCAACATAAGTCTTTAAATCCTTTATGCTGTGGACCATAAGGATGTCATTATGGGCAGAATGGGTTGGGCTAATCATGTAGGGAATGCCATAGGTCCCTATCTTTTTATCTAACAAGGATTGCATAACAGATGTTACTAAAGTTGTATCTATATCCTCCATGGCAGTTTTAGGAATGCGGAACTGATGAAAGATAATCCTGTTTTTGATATAAGTGTTCGTTCTGCCGTCCCCCAATTCCATGGGATTTATAGGGCGATATAAGCCAGTCAGGGCTTCAAAATTCGGTTCTACCAATACAACGGTGTATAAAAAATTGCGTACTTTATCGTAGGAACTCTCTGCAAAACGAGAACGTATTTTATCTTTTGCGGCTATTTCTTCCAGTTCCTGCTTTTTCCGTAGGTTCTCCCTCTCCTTCTTGCGGTGGAGGAAGTAGCTGATTGTGCCGCCAACGGCGGCTAATCCGAAAAAGTGCTGGTTTATGAATCCGTACAGAACGCTAAATAGGTAAGAAGCCAGTTGGATTAAGATTAGCATAACAGCAATTCCGCAAGCGGCATAAAAGAGGACAATCGCAATTTTTTTATGTATACCGTTGGAACGAGCTTTTAAAAGCCCGTCCTTGGTATAGGTACAGATGGATTTGAAATTTTGTTTCAGTTTATGATTGATACTCATATGTTTCCTCCAGATGTCATAAAGCGGTTTTTGATGGTTTTGCCGAGAGGACGGTCAAGTAATTACCGTTCTTAGTACTGCGGTACTCGCAGACAACATCAAAATTCCGGTTAGGTTCCAGCGTTTGGTATAGTTCCTGATTTACTGGTAATTCTGCGATGATTGAATTATTTTCCTGAGAAATTGTGATCCGGTAAGACTGTTTCAAGGAGCCGTCCCGTGCGGTATACTCGTTTTCCTTTTTGTTCAATAAAAATACTGTGGTTGATAATTTCATGATTTAATCTCCTTTTTCATATGATTTTATATTTAAGTTTTTGCCCTACCATTTACTTTTAAAGGACAGGTTTTAAATGGATAAAAATGTTCTTCCAAGGTTTCCATTTCCGAATTGAGATCAATCAACTCTTCTTTTAAAGAAGCCAGTGTTTCGGACATTTCACCAGAACAGGATTCGGACGTTGCTAGTTTTTCCGTGTTTTCCAGATAAATCTCTGTTGATGCTGAGTGGTCGATGAAAATTTTCGAAAGGGTACATTGATTGACGATATTTGTTCCATTTTCGTAACATTTAATAAGTTCTTTAACAATTTCCATTTGATCAGAAGCTTTTTCAAGGAAAAAAGAAACAGCCGTGATGAGGTTACTTGTATTTATTAAATATTCAATTTTTTGCATGATTTCCTTCTAATAAGATGTAAAGAGAAAAAATTAATTTTCTCATAGTTATAGTTAAATCTATGTAAAAACCCGGCCGGGTTGAGTTTGAAATGACTGCCGATATCTGATATAATCATTGAATATCTTATGTTTTGTCGGCTCTGACAGTCTCATTATATATCATTGCTTTTGAAAAGCATATGAGTGAAAAGGCACAACAAATCTGTGCGAAAAAAAAGCGAGGAAGTATTTTATGTGCAAAGAAGAAACTTTATTAATTGATAAAAATGAATTTTTTAGTAAAATAAAAGAAAAAACACGAGAACGAGAACTTTGTTCTTCTCCATATCTTCGATTAGTTGAACTGTTGTATTTTTTTTCAATAAATATAAGTGATTTTTTCGTAAAGTATCGTCTGTTGGGTGGAAAAAATGGAGATGATCTAAAAGATATAAAGAAATATTTTTTATATGATTTACTCCGCCATCATACAAATTATAACGCTGTAAAAAATTTTTATGATACTCTGGCCAGTGTTCTTAAAGATCGTGAATTTTCTTATAATGGGAGCATCAACTCTTTGATGCATGAGATGGAACAAAAGATTATTGATGATTTAGAAGCTAAAATAATCACAAATTATAATGATTATAAATCCTTTTTTATTCATTTTTTAAAAAAATTTAATTCTTTAATCGACAATGATTATAATCAATCACATCAGTATTATATACTAGATTTTTTAGAATTATATAAATATGGTATTTCATTTCAAAGAGACGAATTTATTTGGGATATTATGAAAGATAAACAAAGCGAGGAATATTCATCTATTCTACGGGTTGAAGATATAATAAATAATCTTATTTTAGAAAAGATAGAGGAAGCTTGTGAAAATCCTGATTTAAAGGATAAATATGCTTCTTTATATAAAAATTGGGACTTGTTTTGTAAACTGTATAACAACAAAGAACTTTTTAATTATTTTAATTCTGTAATTTTCCCACAAGTCCTCAATTCTAAAGGTCTGCAGGAATTAATAAAAGAAATATTTAATCAAATAGATCAAACTGATTCTATAACAATAATCAGACGTGCTATAAAGTATTCATATCTTCTAACATATAAAGAGGAACAAAGTACACGCGTTGATGCTAAAACAATCAGACGTTTTTTTGAAGCACAAATAAAAGAAGATATATTCCGTGTTACATCTTGTGTTTACAGAACAAGTATCTATACAATATTTAATAAAAAGTATTTGGAAATATTATTCTGTTATGCTTGTACTTTAAGAGAAGGAAAAAGCGACCTTATTATGTGATCGTTTTTCCTGAATACGTTATATATCAATTCATCATAATTATTGAATCTGTTAACGGAAATGTGTATAATTATAGTTATTATTCTGATACAATGGAACATTGAATTTGCATTTAAATTATTTCTTGCTCTAACGAATCAAAAATAGGGTCGGAAAAGAAATCTCCCAAAGTAATTTCAAGACCATCACAGATTTTTTTAATAGTGGTTAAAGTGATATTTTTTCTTTTAGGATCAAGCACACTATAAATAGTTGATGGAGTTACTCCACATTGATTGGCTAGTTCATTATATGCAATCCCATTTCTTTTACAAAGTAATTCAATTCGTTTAACTGTTGCTTCTTTGACATTCATTTTAATTAGCTCCTTTTATTAATATGTCAAAGAATATCAGGTATAACGCAATGGCGTATACGTTGTTGCGTATAATGGAAAAATGTGATAGAATATGAATAAATAATTTATTGAAGGGGGTATTATTTTATGAAAAAGAATAGTAAAGATTTATTATTTGGAACAGTTTTAGCTTTAACTTTACTGGGAGCAGCTCCGGCGTATGCGTCTCTGACTGAGGGACAAAATGTAACTTGGGATTTAGATGGGACGATTGAATTGAGTGATTATGAGTTTTCTCGTGATTATTATAAAGAAGGTGTAGATTACAGTCTAGTAAAAAATGAAGATGGATCTTGGACTGTTACTCTACCAGAAAATGAACATGCATATTTGGGAATTAAGAGTAGTATACCTATTAATCTTCTTGAGTGGAACATAGCATCTACAACAGGGCTATTCTTGAGTAATGTTACGTCTGCAGGTATAAGTGAGAGTAAGAGAAGGTTAGCTATAAGTTCTGGGATTGGAGATGGTGGTTGGGAAACAACTATTGTTGCCTACCCTGTTACAGTAATACAGATTGGTCAAACAAGATGGAACGACGTTGATTATTTAAATACTCATCGTGGAAATGATATCACTATTCATGTAAAAGTGAGAATGTCTGATAATGGGATATTTGGGAATCATAAAAATGCTCCTGTTAAAGGAAATCCAAGTTGGTGGTGGGAAGATGAATCTAAGAGATTTCAGGTAAATATTCCAAGGGAAGAGTTTACAAGGAGATTTAATCATGCACTTCAGTATGATTACAATCAAATTCCAACTGGCTATGCTCCAGTGACTTATAGTGCAGAGTTAGAGCAGATTGCCAGACAGAGGGCAGAGGAGCTTTTAAAAGAATATAGACATACGGAAGCTGGGTTCGGTAAAGAATACTATGAGTATTCTTGGTTTCAGGGTGGTAGATATAGTAGAACAAATAATAATGGCATCGAGTTATCTTCAACGGACGATCATATGTTCATTCCAATGCTTTTTGATGATGATTTATGGGGTGAGTTTTGTTTTGACGCTGACTCACCCGCTGTTATGAACAGGCATATAGTTATGCAAAATAGATGGAATGGTGTGCCATTCAGTAAGCCGATTACAGAAATAGGAGCTGCTAGAATACAGATTGGCGATTGTTATGGAATAAACGTGCTTTTAACAAGATAATAGAGTTTATGTAAAAGAGCGTTCAAATGACGCTCTTTTATTTACAATTATTGAGTTATTATTTGGGATTGGAGGGGAACAAGGTAATTATGTAACCAAGCTAGGAAAGATAAAAATTCTTTCCTAGCCACTTCTATTTTGAGATATTTTTTATTTCTATACCAAACTATCAAGGGCAAGCGTTGTTCCTGCGGAACCCTTGACAGTTTTCATTTACAAAGTTAATATGTGTGAATGTGTGGGTAGAGTACGGGGTAGAGCACGGAAGAGCAACTCTCAAACCTCCTGTATTTTCAATGGATTTTCAATTATGATAGGGTTCGAGTCCCGTCTCGCGCTCTGATTAACAGGTAACCGGAACTTTGGTTTTACAAAGGTTTCGGTTATTTTTAGTTTAATAAACATGTCCCTTTCGGAACGAACAGGGAGTAAAAATGAGCAAGGTTCGTAGAGAAGCAGCTGAAAAATCAATCAATACGAGATAGACGGCCAATAGACGGGTAATATATAATTAAAAAGTTACAAGTTAATACCTGCACCTGAATTGACGGGTATTATCAAGTTGAATTTGCTAATATCTTCTTGAAAGGAGGTCATGGAAATGGATGCGTTTGCCCAGCTGAACAAGGCTATGAATTATATTGAGGAAAATCTCATGGGCGAAATCGATGATAAAGAGTTGTCCCGAATTGCCTGTTACTCAGAGTATCACTTTAGGCGAATGTTTTCTTTTCTCGCCGGAATGCCTTTAAGCGAATACATTCGCCGCAGACGGTTAGCTTTTGCTGCAACGATCTTAAAAAACAGCGAAGAAAAAATTATAGACCTTGCATTGCGGATGGGATATAACACGCCGGACGCTTTTGCGAAAGCTTTTCAAAATATGCATGGCGTATCGCCATCGCAAGCGCGAAAAAGCAATGTTACTTTGAAAGCATTTCCGCCGATGACCTTTCGCATAACAATTCAGGGAGGGAACGAAATGAATTATCGTATTGTAGAAAAAGAAGCCTTTTTTATCGCAGGGATAAAGAAGCGCATACCTCTGATTTACGAGGGGAAAAACCCGCATATGGATTCCATGTGGGCAAGTTTGACAATGGATGACTTTGCAGAACTCAAGCAGCTTTCCAATGTGGAGCCAACAGGGATTCTATGTGTATCGGTGAACTTTTCGGAGGGACGTTTTTTGGCCGAAGGAGATTATCTTGACCAATATATTGGCGTTGCAACTACAAAGGTTGTGCCGGAGCGATGGGAAACACTATCTGTTAATGCATGTAATTGGGCAGTATTCACAGCAGCAGGGGAATTTCCTAAAACTTTGCAGGATACATGGGCAAGAATTTATGCTGAATGGTTTCCTGCGTCTGGTTATGAGTCAACAGGGGGACCGGAAATACTCTGGAATGAAAGCCCCGACACATCAAAACCAGATTATAAAAGTGAACTTTGGATTCCAATAATTAAAAAGCAGGATTTCAAAATGAAGTGATTAGGACAACTCACCATGACTTTATGAAAACTCGGCTGCCGAAGTGATATAGAAAAAACGTTTACGGGCACAGTGATTTTTTGCTGATTGCAGAACAAACAGCCAAGCGGCGGTTTTGAACAAACCGCCGTTTTCCATTTCCCGCCACATGGCAATGCGGTTTTGCCGGTCAGGTCCTGCTGCGGGTTCATCAAGAAAGAGAATTTGAGGGCTTGTTTTCTGGACATTTTACTTGGCAGTGCCCATAAACAGTTTAGTTTTTATACTGTCTTAAGACGGTCTGTCTTTTTCCGGCTTTTTTGCTATAATAGAATTGGAGGTGATGTTTAAGTTAATTCGCGAAAAATCAGAATGAAATACAGTGGTAAGAATTAAGGTATAAAAATTTTTGCCGAAAAGAGCGTTTTTATGTCAGTTACAAAGGGAAAAAATGAATAGATTATTATAGTGATTATGATCATAGCCAGAGGTGTATTAAACCACGAATCACAAATTTATCGCTTAAAGGCACCGCGTGTTTAGAATGTGAAGATTACCAGATCCCCTCATTGCAAAGCGGTTTTGCTGATAAATTTGGTGAAGCTGCAGAAATTATATCGCCTGAGTATGTAAAACATAAAATAAAAACATCTCGAAAAAACGCTGAGATGATATGAAACATGACAGACAGTTGTCTTATTTATATTGTATATTGAGTATGAAAAACAAAGGGAAAGGGAGTTGATACTAAATGACAGTAGATAAACGATATTTACCGGATGTTGATGCTATCATTTCGCACAGATTTGACCAGGGCGCTGATTTTTGGACTACTTCTGATAAGCGTTTAATAAAGGGTTCTCCCTTCTCAGCATATAACAGCGCGTTAATGCTTTTGGAACTCGGTATGGAAGCTTCCGAGCCCGTACTGAAAAAAGTGGCAGAATTGTTCTTTAGTGTGTGGCGTGAAGACGGACGATTCAAGCTATATCCAAAAGGTGCCATGCTTCCATGCCATACGACTCCTGCTGCCTATTTACTTTGCTGTATGGGCTATGCGAATGACGACGGAATACAAAAAACATTCCGGCATCTTTTAGACACTCAATATACAGATGGTGGGTGGCGGTGCAATAAGTTCTCATTTGGGCGTGGCCCGGAAACAGAATACTCAAATCCTTGGCCTACATTGACCGCCTTAAACGCTTTTCGCTTCAGCCAATATTTAAATAATGAACCGGCACTTGACCGGGCAGTAGATTTTTTGCTGGAGCATTGGGTAATAAGAGAGCCCATAGGCCCCTGCCATTATGGAATAGGCACTTTATTCATGCAGGTTGAATATCCTTTGGGCGGCTATAATCTTTTTCTCTATGTTTATGTATTATCTTTTTATCATCGGGCGAAGTCTGACAGACGGTTTCAAGAAGCTCTCAAAGCACTGCAATCCAAACTTGCAGGCGATATGATTGTCGTTGAGCGGGTGGTTCCCAAGTTAGGAAAGTTAGAATTCTGTAAAAAAGGTCAACCGAGCGAGTTGGCAACAAAGCGTTACCATGAAATTTTAAATAATCTTGCAGTAAAATAGCATTTCACTTCGGCCCGGCCCGGGCTGCTGACAAATCCAGTTACCAGCCGGCTGCCAAACATATCAGAAAACAATGCTGTTAATTATCAGATATTCTGATGAAATCCCATAATTCTGGAAAATATATAGTATATCATAAATGAACCTAAGAGCAGGGATATTCCTGGATTTCAGAGACAGCAATACAGAGCTGCAATTGCCGTAACGGGCAAAGCGGCTTTGTCATAAACAAGAAACTGGGAATGATGGTATACAGGAATTTAAGAATGTGGTAAAATGCAGATATATCAGGAAAAATGGCAGCGTATGGAAATCCTGGAAGCAGAAGAGAGGCATAAGTTTTACCGCCCGTTCCTTGTGGGAGGAAATCCTGTTTCCTGCGGCCCATTTTACAGCCATGCTGAGTTTTGTCACTGGAGAACATGATGGGGATATGGGCGTTTGCTCAGCAGAAGATAAGGAGGAGCGTATGTTGAAAAAGGTGATAACAATAAGCCGTGAATTTGGCAGCGGCGGGCGGGAATTAGGCATGAAGTTGGCACAGAGACTGGAAATTCCATTTTATGATAAGGAATTGATCTCGCTGTCGGCGGAGGAAAGCGGCTTATCAGAGGAAGCATTTCTGCATTACGAGGAACATATCCCGGTTCTGCAGCAATCCCTGGAAGAGCAGCTTTATTCTCCGTTTTCTTATATATATGAGGTATCCATGTCGGACCAGATTTTTCTTGCCCAGTCCAGGGTCATAAGGAAGCTGGCTGAACAGGGGCCCTGCATCATTGTAGGACGCTGTGCGGACCGGGTTCTTGAAGACAGTGTGAACCTGTTTGTGTATGCAAAAATGGACCATCGGATCCAAAGAATGAATTCTCTTGGAACCGGGGTGGACCCGGAGCTGATGGAAAACAGGATCCGGGAAGTGGATAAAAAGCGAAAAGATTATTATCAGTATTATACCGGGAATGAATGGGGGAAAGCACAGAATTACCACCTGTGCCTGGAAAGCGGCCTGGCCGGAATAGAAGGATGCTTAAATGCCGTACTGGCTTATCTTCATTGTTTTCACTGACGTTTTAAAAGAAAGGGGCCCAATGGAGAATTGGGTCCGTTCAACATAAAATGTAAGAATATTGTAAACGATAAAGTGAAAAAAAGATGGTATAATATTACAAAAAAGGAGTGCTTGAAAGATGAAATGGGCAGGAAAAAGATGCAGATACTTAGTGGCAATGATGCTTGCATTTGTTTTGGCTGTGTCATCGGGTACTACGGGATATGCGGAACCAATATCCGGTCCGGGCGCAGCGATCAGCAATGGGAAATCGATTTCCACAAATGGAGTAACCATATATGTAAGTAAGAGAACAAAGACTCTGTTATTAAAACAAAACGGAGTTCTGATCGCAGAATATCCGGTTTCCATGGGAGCATCCTCATCGGAAGGGAACAAAAAAGTGGAAGGTGATATGAGAACACCCAGCGGAGAATTCTATGTGTGCACCAGGAATGACAAAAGTGTGGCTTATCTGTCACTGGGCCTTTCCTATCCTGCCGTTAAGGATGCGGAACGAGGATTTGCGGATGGCATTATAACCGAGGCACAGAGAGATGAAATTATAAAAGCCAATCTGGCAGGAGAACAGCCGCCCTGGGATACGCCTCTGGGCGGGGCCATAATGATCCATGGCTGCAGAGTTCCTGACGGCGATACCCACGGATGTGTCGCAGTCGATAACAATGTTATGGATGTATTATGGAGCTATTGCAATTTAGGCGTGCCGGTTACCATAGGGCCGTGAGATAAATTTCCCCCAAAGTGCGGTTTTAAGCCGTTTTTGGGGATTTTTTTATGCCTGTCCTTGTATTATAACAGCCTTTGTACTATAATAACTAAGATTATGATAAATTACGGAAAGACAGAGGCAGAGAAGTATCATGCAGTTTGCTGAGAGAATGGACCGTTTTGGAGAAGGCATCTTTTCCAAACTGTTGGAGATTAAAAAACAGAAAGAGGAAAAAGGAGAGCTGGTAATTGATCTGGGCGTAGGGGCACCCAATATTCCCCCTGCAAAGCACATTACGGATGCGTTGTGCAGGGCTGCGGCGGACCCGGGGAATTACATCTACGCCATCAGTGACCGGAGAGAGCTTCTTGAGGCGGTGTCTGCATGGTATCACAAAAGATATGGGGTCAGCCTTGATCCTTCTGCTGAAATCTGTTCCCTCCTTGGATCTCAGGAAGGTCTGGCCCATATCGCTTTATCCGTTGTGGATGAAGGGGACGTGGTGCTGGTTCCGGACCCCTGTTATCCGGTGTTTGCGGATGGGCCTCTGTTAGCCGGAGCCAGCCTTTTTTATATGCCTCAGAAAAAGGAGAAAGGCTATATCATAGATTTTGATGATATTCCGCATGAAATTGCGAAAAAAGCAAAATTCATGATTGTTTCCTATCCCAATAACCCAACCACCGTCATGGCTCCGGACTCCTTTTATGAGAAGCTCATTGCCTTTGCCGGAGAAAATGACATTGTGGTGCTCCATGACAATGCTTACAGTGAACTGGTTTTTGATGGCAGGGAATGCGGAAGCTTTCTTAAATTTCCGGGAGCAAGAGAGGTGGGAGTGGAATTTAATTCCCTTTCCAAAACCTATGGGCTTGCGGGTGCAAGGATTGGTTTCTGCGTAGGAAATAAAGAGGTGGTCGGCAGATTGAAGACCTTAAAATCCAATATGGATTACGGAATGTTCCTGCCCATCCAGCAGGCGGCCATTGCGGCCATAACAGGCGACCAGTCCTGTGTGGCTGAGACCAGAAGTGCCTATGAAAGACGGCGGGATGCGCTTTGCGGCAGCATGACCTCCATTGGCTGGGAGATGGAAAAGCCGGAGGCGACCATGTTCGTCTGGGCGAAAATACCGGAAGGATTTAAGGATTCGACTTCTTTTGCCACGGAGCTGGTGGAGCAGTCAGGCGTTCTGGTGACGCCGGGAAGCGCTTTCGGACCGTTGGGGGAAGGATATGTGAGGCTGGCTCTGGTTCAGGATGAAGAAGTTTTGATCCGGGCGGCCCAAATGGTGAAAAGCAGCGGCATTCTGGGGAAGCAGCCATGAAAAGGAGATATGTGTGGACGGCCGTGACCTTGCTCTATGTGCTGTTCATCTTTTCCAATTCCATGAAGCCGGCGGAGATCTCATCGCTGGACAGCGGAACAGTTTTAAGGTTTGCCAGAGAAATATTTGCGGCCTCAGGAATAAGCGCTCAATGGCTGACGGAGCACGTGATCCGCAAAACAGGGCATTTTTCAGAATATACCCTGTTGGGAGTTGTTCTGTCCGGCTGGGTACGGTCATTAGGCGTTTCTGCGGAACGCCGGAGGTTTATTCATTTAACGGCAGGCTACGCGGTCCCTTTTTTGGATGAAACCATTCAGCTGTTCGTGAGGGGGCGCTCAGGACAGATATCGGATGTCTGGCTGGATTGTGCAGGTACGTTGTTCGGGACACTGTTAGTGGCAGTTGTGCGTTTTATAAATAAAAAAACGGAGAAATTACATGATGAAAAATTATCGGATGGTACTGGAATATGACGGAAGCCGTTATGACGGATGGCAGAAGCAAAAGAATACGGACCAGACCATACAGGGAAAAATAGAGAATGTTTTAGAGCGGATGCTCGGCCAGCCTGTGGAGGTACATGGCTCGGGGCGGACGGATGCCGGTGTCCATGCCCTGGCCCAGGTGGCGAATTTTCATGGGGATGGGAAGCTGTCGGAAGAGGAAATAAAAGATTACTTGAACCGGTATCTTCCGGAGGATATTGGGGTGAAATCCGTGGAGCGTGCCCCGGACCGTTTTCACAGCAGGCTGCATGCGGTGGAAAAGACCTATTTATACCGCATCGAAACAGAAGAGAGAAAGTCTGTGTTTGAAAGAAAGTATATTTATGGGCTGAATAAATCCCCTGATGTGAAGGCGATGGAGCAGGCGGCTTCCTTTCTTACAGGAGAACACGATTTTAAAAGCTTTTGTTCAAACCGTAAAATGAAAAAATCTTCGGTAAGATCATTAAAAAAGATTGAATTTGAACAGCAGGGCAGCCGGCTCCTCATACGCTTTACGGGAAACGGCTTTTTATATCATATGGTCAGAATCCTTACGGGAACGCTGATCGAGGTAGGGCTGGGACAGCGGAGGGCGGAAGAGATGGAAGGAATCCTTAAAGCAGAGGATCGGAATGCCGCAGGCTTTACAGCGCCTCCGGAAGGTCTTTTTCTGGAAAGGGTCCTTTATAAGGAATAGAAGAAAGGCCCGGAAAGGAGCACTATGACTGACTTTTTAGTGAGATCATTTGTTAAGGATTATAAAAATACGGAAGATGCGCAGGTCCGGACGAGGTATGGAATCATGACCAGCACCATTGGGATCTTCTGCAATGTGATCCTGTTTGCAGCCAAGCTTTTTATCGGTCTGCTGATGGGCAGCATCTCCGTCATGGCAGATGCCTTTAACAACCTTTCCGATGCGGCTTCTTCCATCATTGGATTCGTGGGGGTGAAGATGGCCGGGAAGCCGGCAGATGAGGATCACCCCTTTGGCCACGGCAGAGTGGAGTACATTTCTGCCTTTATCGTGGCTTTTTTGGTCATACAGGTGGGTTTTTCCCTTTTTAAAACCTCGGCAGGGAAAATCATGAATCCGGAAGAAATGACGTTTAAGGCCGCGTCCATAGTCATTCTGCTGCTGTCTGTCTGTGTAAAGCTGTGGCTGGGAGATTTTAACAATACCCTGGGGAAGCGGATCCATTCGGCAGTCATGAAAGCTACGGCCGCAGATTCCATGGGAGACGTGGTCACAACCTCCGCCACCATCCTTTCGGTCCTGATTTACGGAATCTGGGGGGTTAACATTGACGGGATCGTGGGTCTGATCGTTTCCCTCATTGTCATGTGGGCCGGTGTGAAGATCGCAAAGGATACTCTGACGCCTCTCATCGGTGAGCCCATTGACCCGAAGTTATATGATGAGATCACGGATTTTGTGGAAAGCTATGACGGAATCGTAGGAAGCCATGACCTGATCGTGCATAATTACGGACCATCCAAAAGTATGGCTTCCATCCATGCGGAGGTACCCAGTGATGTAAATGTGGAAGTATCCCATGCGGTCATCGACAGGATCGAAAGGGAAGCCTTAAGAAGATTCGGCATATTTCTGGTGATCCACATGGATCCGGTGGAAACGAAGGATTCCAGAGTCATGGAATTTGGCTGTATGGTGGAAAATGTGTTAAAGGAAATAGATCCCAGAATTTCATTCCATGATTTCCGCATGGTGGAAGGAAAAAATCAGATTAATCTTATTTTTGACCTGGTGGTTCCGAGGGAATATGACAGGAAAAAGAGAGAATGGCTGAAGGAAGAAATAACAGGGATGGTAACTGAGAGAGATAGACGGTGCTGTCTGGTCATTACGGCGGAAAGCGGTTTTGGAGTGGAAAAATAAGGAAATAAATTATGCAATAAGATGACAGTATTCCGCATTAACTTAGTAGAAAGGAAATCGGATCCATGCTATTTATGGGATTGATGAGCCTTGGTGGGCCTGAGGATTACGGCCGTTTGAGCGACGAAGTGCTTCTTCGAAAAGTTGCAGATGGAGATCAGGAGGCCTTTCGGCAGCTATATCAGAATACAGACCGGACGATGTACAGCTTTATTCTGTCCATTGTTAAGCATCCCCAGGATGCAGAGGAGATCATGCAGGAGACATATTTAAAGATATGGACTTCCGCATCAGGCTATCAGTCCCAGGGGAAGCCCTTGGCATGGATGTTTACCATTGCCCGGAATCTGTGTTATATGAAATTCCGGGAACAAAAACATGATTCGGATGTTGCATTGGAAGATTTAACAGGAACTGAAACGGGAGAAGTCTGTCCGGAGATCGAGATGGCCGCGGATAAGATGGTGCTTCTTGCCGCTCTTTCCATCCTTAAGGAGGAGGAGCGGGAGATCGTTCTGCTCCATGCCTCAGCGGGCATGAAGCACAGGGAAATCGCCGCCAGCCTTAAGATACCTCTGGCTACAGCTCTTTCCAGATATAACCGCGCCATGAAAAAACTGGAAAATTATTTGAGAGAGGAGTAGGTTCATATGACAGGATCAGATCGCAGACAACTGAATAGAAAACAGCTGAAAGCCTGCTTAAAGTCTGCTGTCAGTGACTTGACTCCCAGTGTTCTGGAACGGATTGACTTAAGCACCCCTCAGGAAAAAGAGGAGACGGTTAAGTCTGTTTTCGCCATAAGGCGGAGGGTCATCGCCACCCTGACCGCTGCCTGTCTCTGCATGATCGCATTGGCCGGAGGAACCTATACGTACCAGAACGGAAAAGTGGACTCGGTGATCGGAATTGATGTGAATCCCAGTGTGGAATTGTCCGTGAACAGAAAGAACAAGGTTCTTTCGGCAGAGGCTCTTAACGGGGATGCGAAGGCCATCATGAAAGACATGGATTTAAAAGGCGTGGATTTGAATGTAGCCGTTAACGCTGTGATCGGCTCCATGGTCACAAACGGCTTTCTGGATAATCTGGATAATGCCATCCTGGTAACGGTGTCCAATGACAGCATCAGCAAGGCCTCCAGCCTGCGTTCCGCAGTGGTGAGCGACATACGGAATACGCTGGAGGAAAAACAGCTGAAAGCAGTTGTGTATGACCAGCAGGTCATAGAAGAAGATGAGGTAAAAGAACTGGCCGATGAATATGATATTTCTTATGGCAAGGCTTTTTTCTTAAAGGAGCTGATCACACAGAACGCCTCCCTGACCATGGAAGATATGAAGGAGCTGGCGCCTCTGACCATGGAGGAGATCGCCAGGGTGATAACGGAGCGTTCCTATGCGGTGGGCGGCAGAACCGGCGTGACAGAAGAGACAACGGAGAACCACACCACCCAGCCTGCGAGTACGGCCCAGTCAAGGACCGCCCAGCAGCCTTCATCTGAGGAATCCACGGCGGAGACGCCGCCCGTGACGGAGAGCCAGACAGCGGCCCAGACCACCCCGGCCCAGACCCAGCCAACCGCCACAGCCCCTGCCGCCACAGAAGCCACATCTTCAGACCAGGAGCCCGTATCAAAGGAAAACATAAAGATCGACTATGTGGACTACGAGAACGGTGTGGTCACAGTTCATTTTAAAACCAAGGTAAAATGGAAAAATCCCACGGTATCCATAAAGGATGAGGATGGGAATACCTATTCCGCCAAGGTCGAGGATACCGGTTCCGAGTCCTGCGAAATCAGTGTGACAGGGCTTAAGGGAGCGATGGAGTATACATTTGTCCTGGGAGGCATTTCTCCAAAGATCGGGAAGCAGACAACGGTGAGCGGAATATTTGAAACTCCGGTGATCGGCGATGGAAATGCGGATCCGGAGGACGATGAAGAGGAAAGTGAAGAAACACAGGAAACAGAGCAGACGGCCACCTCGGGAGAGACGCCGTCTGAAAGTGTAACAGATGAACAGGAGACAGAGACGTCCGGGGAAGAAACCCAGGCCCCCACAACCGCCGGACAGGAAGAGCCGACCACAAAGGGAAGCTCTTCCTGATTTTTTGATTTTTGATAAGTGAAATATGGCAATGAAAATGTGAAAAAGTGCTTGACCCGGAGGGGAAGCTATAGTATAATACATTCGTTGCGTTGATGGGCTATCGCCAAATGGTAAGGCAACGGACTCTGACTCCGTCATTTCAAGGTTCGAATCCTTGTAGCCCAGTTTATATACAAAGTTTTGATCTTCCGGCTTTGAAAGGGAAGATTGAAGCTTTTTTGTTTTTTGTGGAAAGGGGCGGGAGGGCCCGTTTTCAGGCGGTACTTTTACCTGTAAAAGAATTATGGATCTCTTCTTTTACAGCTTTAAGAGGAAAAGAAATATTTGGAAAAAACGCTTGACAGTTTATGGATCATCCTATATAATTAGTCTCGTTGTAACGATGGGCTATCGCCAAATGGTAAGGCAACGGACTCTGACTCCGTCATTTCAAGGTTCGAATCCTTGTAGCCCAGTTTGAAAATTGTGCTTCTATAGTTATTTTGTACAAACAGTGATAAGAGAAAACCGGCAGGGCAGCGTCTTTCAAAGCAGAGGATGCTGCTCTTTTTTTGTGCACGAAATATTATTGAAAGGTTTTGGTTTTCTCCAGACTGCTTCTATAAGATTTTCAGAATTATTACTTGCTTTTTTTCTATTCATACTTATAATAGATTACATGATAGTACCCCAAATAAGTATTTATACGTCAGTGCGTAAATTACCGCGAAAAATAGTAACAAGGCTGCTGCAAATCACATTTTTTTTGTTATATTGAGGATACAGCCGCGGTGCCTTGTGTCCGGAAGTATGATAATTACAAGAGGTGACATTATGAAGACCCTGGAAACCAACGATTGGATGGTACTAAACAGCATTATTTACAAAATTTATACTACAGAGAATTTCCAGGACATGCGCGCGGATTTTTTAGAGCAGCTTAAGCTGCTTTTGGATTTTGACAGTGCGGATTTTTTTTTAGCGTCAAGGGATGGGGGCAATCATCTGATCGACCCGGTATATTATAATTGCAGTGAAAACATGTCTTTGGCATTCGATGAGTTGGATTACAGCCGGGGTATCATGTACGGCAGCGGAAAGAGCATGGTTTACCGGGAAACGGACATCATTTCCGACGAAAAAAGAATGCAGTCGGAATACTACAGGAAGGTTTACCGGCCCAACAACTGGCACTATTCCCTGCAGCTGATACTGGGAAAGGAAAAGAGATTCTTAGGTGTAGTGACCTTCTACCGGAATCTTGGGAAAGAGAATTTTCAGTATGATGATATATTTCTTTTGGATATGTTGAAGGACCATTTAGCTTACCGGTTGTTTCGGAACAAGCAGGAAAGCAGCAATTCGGAAGAAAAGATGACGGTTTCCCAGGCGTCGGAAAAATTTGAACTGACTAAGAGGGAACAGACGATTCTTAAGATGCTGATGGAAGGAAAAGACAGTAATAAACTGGGAGAGGAGCTTTCCATCAGTATCAATACCCTGAAGAAGCATATCCTTAATATTTACCGGAAATTAGGAGTGAAGAACCGTGTGCAGCTGTTCAAGATGATAAAAGAGAAGGAATAAATGGTATTATGGAATCCTTTCATAATACTAAATGAGTATAAAAATGGTGAAATTGTGGGTTTGTATTAGAAATGCAAATATAGTATACTTTTAAATAAGCAAAGGGGCTGACCTCCATATGGTCGGCCCCTTCTCTATTTAAAAAATCAGGCATATCAATAGATTTCAGACCGCTGACTGCGGCAGAATGGAGGAAATTATGAAAGAGCTGGCAATGATAATCAGACCGGAAAAGCTGGAAGATGTAAAGCAGATTTTAGATGACATCAGCTGCAGGGGAATGACCATATCATCGGTTATGGGCTGCGGAACTCAGAAAGGCTTCACCAACGGAGTAAATGAGATCAAAGGATTTAAGACCAATATCAATCTTCTTCCCAAAATCCGTGTGGAAGCCGTAGTGGAGGATCAGGATGTGGAACCCATTATCCTTGCGGTACGTGAGAAGCTGGCGACTGCCCACGTAGGCGACGGTAAAATCTTCATCCGCAATATTGAAGATGTTGTCCGTATCAGAACCGGCGAACGGGGATCAAAGGCATTATAAGAAAATATGGGAGCAGGTAAAATGATGCAGCGGTACCGTTTGTACCAGGGAGAACCGGATATTGGAAAGAGGTGATATTCTTTGAAAAAGGTCATTGTAGAACTGAAGGGTGTCAATAAAATATATGGAAGCAATCATGTGGTAAAAGACCTGGATCTGACAGTGGAAGAGGGAGAATTCCTGACCCTCCTCGGTTCCTCCGGCTGCGGAAAAACCACGACTCTACGGATGATAGCAGGATTTGAGGAACCCACTGAGGGCAGTATCCGGGTGGAAGGGGAATCCATCGAAGATAAAGAGCCCTTTGAAAGAAATGTAAATACGGTATTCCAAAGTTATGCGCTGTTTCCCCATAAAACGGTTTATGATAATATCGCCTACGGCCTTAAGATGAAAAAGGTCCCTAAGAATGAAATCAGGGAAAGGGTTGCCGGGATGATGGAACTGGTTCAGTTGCAGGGGTTTGAAAAGCGTTTTCCAAGCCAGCTCTCCGGAGGCCAGAAGCAGAGAGTTGCCATAGCAAGAGCGCTCATTAACAGACCCAGAGTGCTTTTGCTTGATGAACCCCTGGGAGCGCTGGACCTAAAATTAAGAAAACAGATGCAGCTTGAACTGAAGCGCCTGCAGAAAAAACTGAATATTACCTTTATCTATGTGACTCATGACCAGGAAGAGGCGCTGACCATGAGTGACCGGATCGCAGTCATGCATGACGGCATCATGGATCAGATAGCTCCGCCCTCTGAGATTTATGAACACCCGGCAACCAAATTCGTTGCAACCTTTATTGGTGAAACCAATATCTTTGACGGAAGCATCAAAGATATAAAAGAAAACGGAATTACCGTGGGTGTTGAAAACGGCGATTTAACCGGCATCGGGGAGGGGTTTGAATTAAATGAATTTATTACCGTTTCCGTAAGACCGGAGAAAATGAAGTTTTCTTCCGTCCCCGTGGCGGGCTTTTCCATTACGGCTGTTGTCAAAGACCATATCTATGCCGGTTCTGCTGTGAAATCACTTGCAGTCCTGCCAAATGGAAATGAGATAAAAATAGAGCGTTTGGCAATACCGGAACTGCCGGAGATCGGCGAGCGTATATTTCTCTACTGGGAGAAGGAAGATGCGGTGCTGCTTCACAACAGGGACCAGGTATTCTTTCATGCAGTAGATAATGTCGTGTTAGGTCAGGGGTGATTGTATGGCAAAAGGTAAATCAAAACATGAGTTAAGATCGGTAACAATTCCGTCCATAGTCACCGTGGGACCCGTATTCCTCTGGATGCTGATATTTATTGCAATACCGTTGGTTTATGTATTGATCATGAGCTTCTGCTCTCTGGATGAGTATTATAATGTAACTTATAAATTCACCTTATCCAATTATAAAAGGCTGCTGGATGTGAACTATTTAAAAATATACGGGCAATCCCTGTTCATTGCATTTATGACCACTGTCATCTGTATCCTGATAGCCTATCCCTTCTCCTATCTCATTGCAAGAACGAAGAGCAATATGAAAAATGTATTATATATGCTGGTAATCATACCCTTTTGGACCAATTCCCTTATCAGGATTTATGGCTGGAGGACCTTTCTGGGGACCAATGGATGGCTGAACGGACTGCTGCAGTTCCTTTCCATATTGGATAAACCGGCAGAGTTTCTCTTCAACCGCGGTGCCACTGTTCTTGGCATGGTCTATTGCCTGTTCCCCTTTATGGTGTTACCCCTGTATACCGCCCTTGAGAAACTGGATAACAGTTTACTGGAGGCTTCCGGCGACTTAGGAGCAAAAGGACCGGAGACTTTTTTTGAAGTGATCCTTCCTCTTACGGCCAGCGGCATCTTCTCCGGCAGTATCATGGTGTTCATTCCGGCTTTGGGTTACTTCTTTGTAGCAGACATCCTGGGAGGCGGAAATTCGGATCTGATCGGCAACTTAATTGAACGCCAGTTTCAAAGCGGCAATAACTGGCCGTTGGGTGCAGCTCTGTCCATCATATTAATTGTCGTCACCCTTATTCTGGTAAAGCTTTATCAGAAGATGGGAGGAGACATGGAAAGTCTTGGGAGGTAGCCCATGAAGAGAACGACAAAACGAAAAGTAAAAAAGGGAGTGGGCATATTATTCTGTGCTCTGGTTTATATTTTCTTATTCCTGCCGATTGCTGTTGTTGCAGTGAATTCCTTTAACGCCTCCACCTCCAAACCCTATCTCACCTGGAAGGGATTTACCTTTGACTGGTATGTAAAGCTGTGGGACAATTCGGCCCTGCTGCAGTCCTTTGGAGATACCATTCTCATAGCAGTTGCCAGCACACTCGTTGCAACCGTCATTGGAACCATTGGTGCGGTAGGTATGTACAAATTTAAATTCAAAGGCAGGAGCGTTATAGACGGGTTGTTATACATACCTGTGGTCATACCGGAGATCGTTCTGGGCATTTCCCTTTTGACCTTATTTGCCAATGTAAATATACCGAGAGGCATGATTACACTGATACTGGCTCACGTTTCCTTCAGCATTCCGTTTGTTATATTCAACGTACGTGCCAGGCTCGCCGGCTATGATAATTCCATTGAAGAAGCCAGTATGGATTTGGGGGCCAACCGGATCGTGACCTTTTTTAACATTACCCTTCCTGTTCTGGCGCCGGGAATCGGGGGAGGAGCCCTGCTGGCTTTTACGCTTTCCATTGACGATGTCATCATCAGTTATTTTGTGAACGGGCAGACAAAAACTTATCCATTAAAGGTGATGGAAAGCATTAAAAGCGGTATCGCTCCGGATGTAAATGCCCTTTCCACGCTCTTATTGATGGGGACGATTGTTCTGGTGATACTGACACAGAGCGGTATCTTAAAAAAGCAAAGCATAAATGACCGGAACATTAAAAAGTAACGACAGGAAACCAGAAAAAGGATATAAGAAAAAAAAAGAGGAGGAATGGCAATGAAAAAAAGACTGCTGTGTCTGGCTATGGCACTTGCTGTGGCAGCCGGCCTGCTGGCCGGATGTAAAGGTAAAAGCTCCGCCGGGAACGGGGAACTGAATCTGTTTGTCTGGACGGAATATGTTCCGGATTCCGTAATACAGAAATTTGAAGAGGAATACGGTATTAAAGTAAATGTAACCACTTTCTCCACCAATGAGGATATGCTGGCAAAGGTGAAATCAGAATCCGAAGGAACTTATGATATCGTACAGCCAAGCGACTATATGGTGGAGTCCATGATCTCCCAGCAGCTCCTTGAAGAACTGGACCAGAATGCACTGACGAATCTTGGAAATATCGGAGAGCAGTATCTGGATCAGGATTATGATCCGGGGAATGTATATTCCATCCCCTATCAGGGAGGGGTAGGTGCTATCGGTGTAAATACTTCCGTGATCAAGGAGGAAATTAAAAGTTACGGGGATTTGTTCAATTCCAAATATGCCAACAGCTTAGTGGTATTGGATGACTACCGTGCCACTGTGGGCATGGTGGAGCGAAGCATGGGACTCAGCGTAAATGAGACGGATCCGGCCACCCTGGAAAAGGTAAAGGAAAAGCTGCTGACTCTGAAAAACAATATCAAGCTTTATGACAGCGACAGTCCGAAATCCGCATTGATTTCCGGAGAATGTACCCTTGCCTATTGCTGGAGTGCGGAGATCGCCCTTGCCATGAAAGAGAATCCGGATATTCGGATCGTATATCCTTCCGAAGGAGCTTTCCGATTTCTGGATAACTGGTGTATTGCCAAAGGTGCAAAGAATTATGACAATGCCATGAAATTCATTAATTTCATGTGCGATCCGGAATCAGCCAAATTAGTTATAGAAGAATTTCCCTATTTAAACTGCAACCAGACCGCCATTGAGGAGACACCGGATTATGCCGGAAATGAAGCGATGAATGTACCGGCAGATGTATTTGCAGCCGGAGAGCGCGACAAGGTATTGGACAATGATACCATTGCCATCTACGACCAGATGTGGACGCAGCTGAAGCAGTGATGACACGGGAAGACAGAAAGGATGAGGAAAGCATGGAGAAGAAAAAGGTTTTCATAGATGGAGCATGGGTGGATGGGACCTCGGGTAAAACGCTGGATATCATCAATCCGGCAACCGGCCGGGTATTTGCTGAAGTTTCAGAGTGCGGCAGTGCCGATGTGGAAAAAGCGATCGCAGCAGCAAAGAAATCCTTTTATGAGACCAGGGAATGGAGGAATATGGATTCCCAGGACCGTGGAAATGTGATATTAAAGATAGCAGACCTTATCGAAGCCAGAGCGGCGGAATTTGCAGAAACCGATGCCATGGATAACGGAAAACCCTTGCGTGAGGCGGAAGGAGATATCAGTGACGGTATCCATACCTTCCGTTATTATGCAGGACTGATCAAAGCGCCTTACGGCGGTGTTTATGATGTAAACAAAGGCTTCGGAACCATGCATTCCTACACGGTCCACGAACCGGTTGGGGTATGCGGGGAGATCACTCCATGGAATTATCCGTTCTTAATGGCGGTCTGGAAGCTGGCGCCTTCCATTGCAGCCGGAAACAGCGTGATCTTTAAACCCAGCTCGGAAACGGTATTGTCCGCCATCAAATTATTTGAGGTATTTGAAGAAGCAGGGCTGCCGAAGGGAGTTGCAAACCTGGTGATCGGGCCCGGAGGAAGTGTGGGAGATATGCTGGCTTCCAGCCCGGATGTGGATATGGTCACCTTTACGGGAAGTACTGCCGTTGGTCAGGGCATCATGCGTGCCGCCGCCGGTAATGTTAAGAAGATCGGACTGGAATTAGGAGGCAAATCGCCGAATGTGATATTTGCAGATGCAGATTTTGAAGGTGCCGTAGAGTGGGCAATGGTTGGAATTTTCTTCAATCAGGGGGAAGTTTGCTCCGCCGGATCCAGGATCATCATCGAAGAGTCCGTCAAGGATCAATTTGTTAAACGGCTGGCAGAACGGGCCAATGCTATTACCATAGGCAATCCTCTTACGAATCCGGATATGGGGCCTCTGGTGTCCGAAAAGCATATGAACACGGTACTGGAATATATTGAAAAAGGTAAGGCGGAAGGTGCGGTCCTGGTGTGCGGCGGTGAAAGATATACGGAAGGGGAATGTGGAGAGGGTTACTATGTCAGACCCACTATTTTTGATAACTGTACCTCGGACATGACCATCGTGAGAGAAGAAATCTTCGGACCCGTTGTTACCATCCAGACCTTTAAAACCCAGGAAGAGGCGATTGCTTTGGCCAATGATACCCCTTATGGGCTGGCAGGCGCTGTGTTTACCTCGGATATCACCCGTGCCATGACCGTTATCAAGGAAATAAGAGCCGGTATTACCTGGATTAACTGCTACAATCCCACCTTTAACGAAGCTCCATGGGGCGGTTATAAAATGAGCGGAATCGGCCGGGAGCTGGGGATCCACGGCCTGGAAGAATACCAGGAAGTAAAGCAGATCAATATTAATCTGACGCCCGGTGCCATCGGCTGGTATGAACACTGATTCAATTTAAAATTTAATAAGGTGAAAAGAGCAAAGGCGCATGGGAAATTTCCATGTGCCTTGTTTTTGCTTAAAAACGAAAATATACGTCATCCAGGTTTGTGTCCGCGCTGTACACACAAACCGGATCAGTATAAAAATTACGGAAAGATTGCTATGCAGCGCAGAAATGAGGATATCTATGAAAAAAGGATTAAAAAAGCTGGCAGCTGTTTTCGTTTTAACCGCTCTTGCGGGGGCTGTGCTAAGCGGCTGTGCTTCCGGCGGTAAAGGAAGCAAAGAAGTAAATGTGATCTGCTGGAGCGAGTATCTGCCTCAGGAAGTTTTAGATGGTTTTGAAAAAGACCAGGGGATCCAGGTGAATATGACTACCTATTCCTCGCCGGATGAAATGCTGGCAAAGGTTCAGGCCTCTGCGAAGGGGACCTACGATTTGATTATAGCCCCGGAAAATTATACACCGATCTTTGGCGGGCAGGATCTGCTGATGGAATTAGACCGGAGCAAGATCGGTAATTTTTCAAATATTGATGAGAAATATCTTGGAAGAGAGAATGATCCGGATAATAACTATTCCGTACCTTATATGTTTGCCAGCGCTCTCATTGCAGTCAATACGGATGTGATTTCTGCCGGCAGTATCAAAAGCTATGAGGATCTGCTGAATACGGAATATGAGGATCAGATGGTTGTAATCGAGGATTCCAGAGCCATGTTAGCCATGGCAGCCATGGCAACAGGGCATGATGTGAATGATACTTCGGATGGGACTCTGTCGGATATTAAGGGTTATATGGAACAGCTGGTTCCCAACATTCATGCTTATAACGGCGACAGTCCCAAGACCCTTATGATTAACGGGGAATGTCCGATCGGTTTGATCTATGGAGCGGAAATAGTCCTGGCACAGGAAGAAAACCCTTCCATCGTGGGAATCTATCCCGAAGAAGGAGTATATATGGGAGTTGATGCCATGATGGTAACGGCGGAGGGCAAAAATTCAGATCATGCGTACCTTCTGCTTAATTACATTTTAGACGGTGAGGTAAGTGCAAGTATCTCCCGGATATTTCCTTATATCAATCCCAATAAGGAGGCAGTTCATATACTGGGCGATGAATATGCCGGCAACCCTTTAAAGAATCCTCCTGCCGATGTAATGGCAAGGGCCTGTACGTTGAAAGACATCGGAGACGAGGTCAGTAAGCTGGTGGATCTTTGGACGGAAATAAAAACGAAATAAGGAAATACCGCAAGGCTTATGAAAATACATTCCTGCCAAACAGACATCCTCTTTTTTAAAGGAGAAATAATATGGAAGATAATATTGTGATCATCCGGAAGGTGAATAAGTTTTACGGGGAGAATCATGTGGTGCGTGATTTAAACATGGAGATCATAAAAGGGGAATTTTTAACACTGTTAGGACCTTCCGGCTGCGGAAAGACTACGACCCTGCGTATGATCGCAGGCTTTGAGGTGCAGACGGACGGAGAGATTTTAGTCGAGGGGGAGGAAGTAAGAGATACGGAGGCCTATGACAGGGAGGTTAATACGGTATTTCAGAACTATGCCCTGTTTCCGCATATGACCATATACGATAACATTGCCTTTGGATTAACCATTAAAAAGGCGGACAAGAAGGAAATCAGACAGAGAGTTACACAAATGCTGGAATTAGTTCAGCTCCAGGGTTTTGAAAACCGTAAGCCGGACCAGCTTTCCGGAGGACAGAAGCAGCGTGTGGCCATAGCCAGAGCCCTGATCAACAGACCCAAGGTATTATTGCTTGACGAGCCTTTAGGGGCTCTGGATTTAAAATTAAGAAAACAGATGCAGTTTGAACTGAAGCGGCTGCAGAAAAAGCTGGGAATTACCTTTGTCTACGTAACCCATGATCAGGAGGAAGCCTTAACAATGAGCGACCGTATCGGCATCATGCATGAAGGGAAGCTGGAACAGCTGGGAACTCCCCATGAGATTTATGAATTTCCCAGGACTAAATTTGTTGCGGATTTTATCGGTGAATCCAACTTATTTTACGGTGTGGCAGCTAAGAAACAGGGGGATGAGATCACCGTTCATCTGGAAACAGGAAGTGTTGCGGCAAAGGCAGAGGATGTAAGCGAGAATGAAATCATTTACCTGTCCGTAAGACCGGAAAACATCCGGCTTACCACAGAGCCGGAGGAGGGCTTTTCCCTGGAAGGGATCATCAAGGAAAATATATTTGTGGGCAGCATCAATAAAACCATAATTACTTTGGCAGACGGCTATGAGATAAAGAGAAATACTATTATGAAGCAGGAGCTTCTTCCGGAAAAAACAAGAGTTTATGTGTCCTGGGAGAAAAGGGATGCAGTAGTGATAAAAACCTTGAATCAGACGGTTTACGCTTCTGTCGATCACCCGGTCATGAACTGATGGTATCAGGGAAAACGGCTGAGTGCCCACGGAATGGAGGTTATTATGAGAGAAAATAAACATAAAAAAACGGTTCTTGCAAAATGGATCATGGTTGTGCCCATATCTTTATGGATGCTTTTGCTGGTGGCTGTTCCTTTTCTGATTGTCTTAATTATCAGTTTTATGAAGAGCGCCACATACGGAGGAGTGGAGCTCGGTTTCTCCTTAAAAAGCTATGCCGGTATTATGGAGAGCACTTACTTAAAGGTATTCCTTAAATCCTTTTTCATTGCTGCATTTGTGACGGTGATCTGTATTCTGATCGCCTATCCCTTTGCCTATTTTATTGCAGGGAAAACAGCAGTTAAGAAAACTGTTTTTATGGGCATGGTTATGGTGCCCTTCTGCATCAGTTCCCTTATCCGCTTATTCAGCTGGATCACCCTGCTCCGCAGGGATGGGATCTTAAATCAGTTTCTGCTGGCGCTTGGCATTATAAAAGAACCCTTAAAGCTGGTCTACAATCAGACAGGTGCGGTAATCGGACTGATATACATGCTGCTGCCATTTATGGTACTGCCTTTATACAGTTCCATTGAAAAGCTGGACAAGACTTTGCTGGAAGCCTGCAGTGACTTAGGAGCAAAGCCGGTTACCGGCTTTCTAAAGGTCACCCTGCCTTTAACCAGGGCAGGAATTTTCGCCGGTTCTATCTTGGTGTTTATCCCAACCCTGGGACTTTATTTTGTAACGGATCTTCTTGGCGGAAGCAAAACACTGTTGATCGGTAATGTGATCAGGAATCAGTTCATCACGGCGAGAAACTGGCCTATGGGCTCCGCACTGTCCATGCTGCTCATTTTCATAACGCTTCTTCTGGTAGGGATATACCAGAAATCCGGGGGTAATATGGATGATCTGGGCGTATAACGGAAGGGAGAGATCCGGTTGAAAGAAAAAAAGAAAAGAAGAAATGAAATCTGGAGAAATGTATACATCGGACTGGTATTTGCCTTTATTTATCTGCCCATGCTGGTAGTCATCGTTTTTTCCTTTAATACCTCGGAAATGAATATCCTGATGGAGGGATTTACTCTGAAATGGTATGGATCTTTTTTCCGGAACCGTACCCTGATGGATTCTCTGGAAAATTCCCTGGTTATCGCGTTTGCGGCTACGTTTCTTGCGACGGTTATCGGAACCCTGGGGGCCGTGGGTATGGCAAAATATGATTTTCCCGGCAAAAAAATCATTGATAAATTGCTTTATATTCCAATTGTGATCCCGGAGGTAATTCTTGGCGTTGCCCTTCTTTGTGTATACTCCTTCTGCAGCATTCCTCTTGGACTGGCATCCGTAATCTTTGCCCATGTAACTTTTTGCATTCCCTTTGTGGTGATCACGGTACGTACCAGATTAAGCGGTTTTGACAAGAACTTGGAAGAAGCGGCCATGGATCTGGGAGCCAACCGTTTTATGACCTTCATGAAGATAACACTGCCGCTGATCCTGCCGGGTGTGGCATCGGGTGCCATTCTATCCTTTACTTTGTCCCTGGACGATGTCATCATCAGCTTTTTCTGCAGCGGGCCAAGAAGCACGACACTGCCTTTAAAGATACTGTCCATGGTAAAAACGGGAGTGACGCCGGAGGTAAATGCCTTATCTGCAATCATCATGTTTGCCATAATTATTGTTATCAGCCTGAATACGGGAGCTTCCGTTAAAAAATTAAAACCAAAAAGAGAGGAGTGAATGGGTTATGAGGAAAGCGGATTTGATTTTAAAAAGCGATGCCATCTTTACCGGATGCGGGAATACCTTTCCGGGCATTGTTGCCATAAAAGATAACCGTATTCAATATGTGGGGGATGCCTGCTATTTAGAAACCTATTCCGGAGAGAAGACCACATATATTGACTGCGGAAGAAAGCTTATCCTGCCCGGTCTGCAGGATGCCCATGTCCATTTTTATATGGCTTCCTTTTATAATTCTCCTTATATCTGCATACGTACCAATCAGACCAGCGAAGAACAGTGCGTGGCGGAACTGGCTGAGCAGGCCGCAAGGATTCCGAAAAGTAAATGGCTGATCGGAGCAGGCTGGTACCACAATCTCTGGGATGATCCGGTGCTGCCCACAAAAGCATCCCTGGACAGGGCCTACCCTGACCGTCCTGTCTGCATGATTTCGGCAGACTGCCATACCATGTGGTTTAACAGCCGGGGCCTTAAAAAAGCCGGATTGACAAAGGACAGTATCCCGCCGGAGGGAGGTATCTATGACCGGGATGAATGCGGGGAGCTAACGGGTACGGTTCATGATGCGGCGGCAGGTGCACTGACCCATAAGGTTTATGAATTTGCTCCGGAGCAAGAAAATAAGGCATACAAAGCCTTCATGGAAACAGTCAATGCCTATGGCATCACATCTGTTTGTGATGTTTCCATGATGTCCGTTCCGGGAGGGGATTTTATAAGGGATGACATTTACGGCCGTCTGCTGGAGAAGGATGAGCTGACATTAAGAATCACCATGTTTCCCACTCTCATGGAGGAGTTGACCAGACCCATGGAACTCCGGGATAAATTCCGGGACTCCATGTTAACGTGCACCGGAGTTAAGCAGTTTTTTGACGGTGTATCCTGCTGTCATACTGCTTTTCTGACCGAACCTTATACCAATGCTTATTTTGCCGGAGACTGCGGCATGCCGGTCATACCGCCGGAGAAAATGCGTGCCATGGTATTGAAGGCCCACAAGAATGATTTTGGCATCCGCATCCATACCATCGGCGACCGGGCCATTCATCTGATGCTGGATTATTTTGAGGAAGCAGGGAAACTGTATGGAAAAAAGCCTTACCTCCAGCATACCCTGGAACATCTTGAGAACATTCTGAAAGAAGACTTACCCAGATTGAAAGAACTGTCCGTCCAGCCGTCTGTCCAGCCTCCCCACTTATTGATCGATCCGGAAGGGGTTTACAGAGATTTGGGGACGGAGCGGGTGCAGCTTATGTGGGCCTTCCGCACCATGCTGGATCACGGTGCAAAGCTGGCATTTGGCACGGATTGCCCCGTATCGGATATCAATCCCTTTGTATCCCTTTATAATGCCGTCACAAGAAGGGATGCCGGGACCCGGCTTCCCAAAGAGGGATGGCATCCAAAGGAATGCGTTACCATAAAAGAAGCGGTAAGGGCTTATACCTATGGTTCCGCCTGTGCAGCCGGAAGAGGCCATGAACTGGGGATGCTGGCGCCTGGAATGCTGGCTGATCTTATCGTATTGGATCATAATATTCTGGAAGAACCACCGGAAATGCTGTTAGAAACAAAGGTTGAATACACGATCGTGAACGGCCGTTTGGTTTATCAGGCAAATTCATACTTATAAAGGGTTATCCGGGACACGAAATGATTACAAGAATGGTATCTTTGGTCAATTGTAAACCTGATGCCTATGATTTAGTATATTTATACAGACAGCAGGCTTTCAACAGATTCCAGGCAGTATCTGCAGCAAATCATCAGAAGTGAGACGCACATCATTTTTTATTATTATTTATGCCGCAGGCGTCAGCGGCGGAATGGAGATCAGTATGAGTTATGAACAGGTAAGTAAGGATTTGGGAAAAGTGATTGAATACATCCATGCAGAGGAATTGGATGATGCGGCGAAGAAAAAAATGACGGAGGAAACCATCCATTATTTTGATCATTATGTCAGTCCCGGCTGGCTGAAATACCGCAAATCCGTATCGACGAATTCAGCAGTACTGGAATGGAGGGATCATGACAATGTATGCCAGGGACTGTATGGGGAGGAATTCATTGACTGCCTGGGAGGATTCGGGATCTATACCTGCGGACACAGGAATCCTGAAATCATTGAAACCGTGAAAGCCCAGCTGGACCATCAGGCCCTCCATTCCCAGGAATTGCTGGACCCGCTTAGAGGTTACTTGGCAAAGGCAATGGCAGATATCACACCGGGGGATTTACAGTATTGCTTCTTTACCAACGGCGGCGCGGAGGCCGTAGAAATGGCCTTAAAGCTGGCCCGTATCGCTACCGGAGGAAGATGGTACATATCAACCGTAGGTGCCTTCCACGGGAAATCCATGGGTGCCGTCTCCATGGGCGGTAAGAATACCTACCGGGTACCCTATACCCCCATGGTTCAGCAGGTACAGCATGTGGAATTCGGAAATGCGGAAGACGCAAGAAAGGCGATAAAGAATCTCGTTGCCGTGGGAGAGAAAGTTGCGGCAGTCATTGTAGAACCCATTCAGGGAGAGGCCGGTGTCATAATTCCTCCGGAAGGATATTTAAAATCCCTCCGTGAAACCTGTGATGAGTTCGGAGTGGCTTTGATTTTTGATGAAATCCAATGCGGCATGGGACGTACGGGAACCATGTGGAGATGTGAGGCAGAAGGAGTTACACCGGATATCATGACTTTTGGCAAGGCCTTCGGAGGCGGTGTCATGCCCATTACCGGCATAATCTGCAGGCCTCATATGTGGACGGAGCAGCTGGTGGACAATCCCTGGCTCTTGGGTTCTCCTACCTTCGGCGGCAATCCGGTCTGCTGTTCCGCAGCGATCGCAACCATAAAATATATGATTGACCATGATGTTCCGGGACAATGCAGAACAAAAGGCGAACTGTTAAAGAGCAAACTGATACAGTTAAAAGAAAAATACCCCATGGTCATTGACCAGGTCCGCGGACTTGGCCTGATGCTTGCGGTAGAATTTAAAACCAGTGATATCGGTTACAGTGTGGCAAAAGGCTTGTTTGCAAGAGGCGTCATGACAGCAGGAACCCTGGTAAATGCAAAATGCATCCGTTTTGAACCGGCGGCAATTATCAGGGAAGATGAAATATCCAAGGTGATAGAACGTATGGATGCAGCCCTGGACGATACCAGAGTTTCATTTAACTTATAACAGGGGCTGCAGCTTCTGTGGAAAAACCACATAAGATCTTTGAAGAGCTTAAACTTTTGCCGAGCAGGGGGGCGGAAAGAGGATGTGGTTTTGATAGAGCCGTATAGGAATAAAAAAGATTTCATGGAACGCTATAAAATATTACCCAATATTTTATAGCGTTCCATTGCTGTCACAATGTATATGAAACCTTGTATCTGATAAATGTTTCTATATTAACGTGCAGAGCTTCAATAAATATCAGCAGCTCTTTTCATTATGCAGAAACTTTTGACAGATTTTATTCCTTAACAAGGTTCTTTAGGGTTTGTCTGGACAAGAGCGTGAAAATGCTTTATAATGTTATATAATTTTGATGAGAGGTGTGGAATGTATACTTTTGGCAGCAGAGTCCGTTACAGTGAGACAGATGAATATGGAAAACTGACATTAACAGGCATCATGAATTATCTTCAGGACTGCTCCACGTTTCAGTCTGAGGATAACGGCCTGGGGATTTCCTATTTAACGGACCGCAATAAGGCCTGGTGGCTTTCCTCCTGGCAGATCGTCGTGGACCGCTACCCCGTGCTGGGAGAGCGGATCGTAATCGGTACCTGGCCCTATGATTTCAAGGGCTTTTACGGATACCGGAACTTTACTATATGCGATGAGTCGGGAGGCTATATGGTAAGGGCGAATTCGGTGTGGTTCCTGTTTGATACGGAAAAAGGGCGTCCGGTTAAGATCGAGCCGGAGGATATCCGGGGCTATGGAAGTGACTGGGAAAAGCCTCTTTCCATGGATTACGCTCCCCGCAGGATCCAGGTGCCTGAAGAATTTACGCCGGCGGATCCGGTTGCCATCGGAAAGCATCATATTGATACGAACCATCATGTCAACAATGCCAAGTATGTGGAGATTGCCAGAGAAGTGATCACGGATCCGGCGGAGGTCACGGAACTCAGGGTGGAATATAAAAAGGCGGCAGTCTTTGGAGATGCAGTTTATCCCCGTATAAGCAGGACGAAGGAAGGCCATACCGTTTCCCTGTGTGATGAAAACGGATCGGCATATGCAGTCATCTGGCTGCGGGGAACAACAGAGAGGAAGTAAAATGATAGAATTAGGAAAGATGCAGACCCTGATCGTGCAGAGGGTCAAGGAGTTCGGTGTATATCTGGGAGAGGAGGCCGGCAGTGAAGTGTCCGTTCTGCTTCCAAAGAAGCAGGTGCCTGAGGGTACGGGTCCGGGAGATAAGGTTACTGTTTTTATTTATAAGGACTCCGAAGACCGGCTGATCGCCACTACTGCAGTTCCCATGCTTCAGGTGGGGGAGACTGCCGTACTTCATGTGAAAGAAGCCGGAAGGATCGGTGCTTTTCTTGATATGGGCCTTGAAAAGGATCTGCTTCTTCCTTTTAAAGAACAGACACATAAGGTCCGGCCGGGAGAAAAGGTGCTGGTTGCCCTGTATGTTGATAAAAGCAGGCGCCTTGCGGCCACCATGCGTGTCTATTCCCATATGAGCAATGAGTCCCCCTATAAAAAGGATGATCAGGTGTCCGGGACCATTTATGAGATCAACGATACTCTGGGCGCTTTTGTGGCGGTGGATAACAAATATTACGGACTGATCCCGAAAAAGGAGGTTTTTGAAAATTACAGGGAAGGTGATGAAATAACGGCGCGGGTCACCAAGGTGAGAGAGGACGGAAAGCTGGATTTAAGCCCGAGGCAGAAGGCCTATATCCAGATGGATGCTGATTCCGGCCGGGTTCTTGAAGTGATTGAAACACAGTTCGGAGGCAGTCTGCCATTTACGGATAAGGCGGAACCGGAGATCATCAAGCGGGAGTTTTCCATGAGCAAGAACGCATTCAAACGTGCGGTGGGACATCTTCTGAAAGAAGGAAAAATCAGGATAACGGATAATAAAATCGAAAAGATCAAATAGCGGGTAAGCGGATAACAGGAGGATTGTTTTGGACTCGATAGACTATTATAATAAGTATGCGGCAAAGGAATTTGAAGAAACAGTGAATCAGGATATGTCAGGGATCATGAAGGAATTTCTTGATCTTCTGGAAGAAGGTGATACGATCCTGGATTTGGGCTGCGGATCAGGCAGGGACAGCCTGTCCTTCTATGACCTGGGATATGATGTAACGCCGCTTGACGCATCGGAGGAGATGTGTAAGCTGGCAGAGATCCACACCGGTCTGGAAGTGCTTCAGATGACATTTGAAGAAATGGATTTTGACAATGTTTTTGATGGAATCTGGGCGTGCGCATCCTTACTTCATTCTCCGAAAAAGGAACTGTCTGACATTCTTACAAAGATAGCAAGGGCCTTAAATGATAAAGGAATCCTTTATATGTCTTATAAATTTGGTGATTTTGAGGGATTCCGGGGAGAACGGTATTTCTGCGATTTTACGGCGGATTCCATTACGGAGCTGTTAAGGAACAACGGCCGTTTTGAAATTGTAAAGCTTTGGGAAACAGAGGATGTCTGTTCTGGTCATTCTGACGTAAGGTGGCTGAACGTCTTAGCGAGAAAACAATAAAATGACATAAAAATCCACAAGGCAGTGTTGATGTTTTCGACACTGCCTTGTGGTTTCTGACCAAAAAAGAGGAATAACAGTCATAGGTTATCGAATATAGACAGAAATGTCCGAGCCTTTCTCTCGATATTTTGACGTTTCAGTCATTTTTTTCGATGCTTATACAAATTAGCCAAAAGGCCGAAATGGATTTTGGTAAATAACAATATGGTAAAAGAAAATCAATTCATGTATGATTGTTTCAGAAACAGAGAGCCAAAGCTGTGGGGGCTGTTGGCCCGGAATGAGAGAAAAAACAATTTATTTTAGGAGGATTAGTAAGATGGCTAGTTTATCGCTTAAGAACATCGTCAAGAGATACCCTAACGGATTTGAAGCAGTTAAGGATTTTAATCTGGACATTGCTGACAGAGAATTTGTTATTTTCGTAGGACCATCCGGATGTGGTAAATCAACGACCCTTCGTATGATCGCAGGCCTGGAAGACATTACTTCCGGTGAGCTTTACATTGACGGCAAATTGATGAATGATGTGGAGCCCAAGGACAGGGATATTGCAATGGTATTCCAGAACTACGCTCTGTATCCCCATATGACGGTTTATGATAACATGGCGTTTGGTCTGAAACTCAGAAAAACACCGAAGGACGAGATTGACAGGCTGGTTCATGATGCGGCGAGAATTCTTGATCTTGAGCATCTGTTAGACCGTAAGCCCAAGGCTTTATCCGGCGGACAGAGACAGCGTGTTGCCATGGGACGTGCCATCGTACGTGATCCGAAAGTATTCTTAATGGATGAGCCTTTATCCAACCTGGATGCCAAGTTAAGAGGCCAGATGCGTATTGAGATTTCCAAGCTGCATCAGAGACTTCAGGCGACCATCATTTATGTAACACATGACCAGACAGAGGCCATGACTCTCGGTACCAGAATCGTAGTTATGAAGGATGGCGTTATTCAGCAGGTTGATTCTCCTCAGAACTTATATGACAAGCCGGGCAACAAGTTCGTAGCCGGATTTATCGGAGCTCCTCAGATGAACCTGATCGAGGCGTCCGTGGCAAAGAGCGGAAGTGACGTCACACTGACCTTCGGCGGAAACACCATTGCCCTCCCGGAAGCAAAGGCTAAGAAATTAGAGGCTGCAGGATATGTTGGAAAGACCGTTGTGTTAGGTATCCGTCCGGAAGATTTACACGATGAGGAAGCGTTCCTTGCATCTTCTCCGTCAAGCATCATTGAAGCTACCATCAGAGTTTATGAGCTTCTGGGTGCGGAAGTTTACTTATACTTTGATGTTGAGGATGTGAACTTTACGGCAAGAGTAAATCCCCGCACAACCGCAAGACCAGGCGATACCGTCAAACTTGCTCTTGATTTAACGAAAATCCATGTATTCGATAAAGACACAGAAATTGTTGTCTTAAACTAAATTTTATGAAATTTTAAGCAAGCGAGTGGAGTACCCGCTTGCTTTTTTTTAATTTTTGCTTTAATATAGAATAAGGTAAATTTACGAAAAAGGAGAATATGCCATGATTTCGAATCAAATACTTCAAACAACCATTGAAGGATTAAAGGGGATTACAAGAATTGATCTGTGTATTTGTGATACAGAAGGAAAGGTTTTAGCTACCACATTTCCTGATGCGGAAGATTATGAAAGTTCAATCCTGGCGTTCGTGGATTCTCCGGCCGACAGCCAGGTAATCCAGGGATATCAGTTTTTTAAAGTGTTCGATGAGCACCAGTTGGAATACATCCTCCTTGCAAAGGGTGGAAGCGATGATGTTTATATGGTGGGCAAGCTGGCTGCTTTCCAGATCCAGAGCCTGTTGGTTGCATATAAAGAGAGATTTGACAAGGATAATTTCATTAAAAACCTGCTGCTTGACAACCTGCTTCTGGTGGATATCTACAACAGGGCGAAAAAGCTTCACATCGAAACCAACATCAAACGGGTGGTATTCATCATTGAAACCCAGCATGAAAAAGATGTGAACGCGCTGGAGACAGTCCGCAATTTATTTGCTGCAAAGACGAAGGATTTCGTGACCGCAGTGGATGAGAAGAACATCATTCTGGTGAAGGAAGTGAAGGAGGGCGAGACTTACGAGGATCTGGAGAAGACTGCCAATACCATTCTGGACATGCTCAATACAGAGGCCATGACCCAGGTCCATGTGGCATTCGGTACCATTGTCAGTGAGATCAAGGAGGTTTCCAGATCTTACAAGGAAGCCAAGATGGCCATGGATGTGGGCAAGATCTTCTACAGCAACAAGAATGTGGTGGCTTACAGCAAATTGGGAATCGGACGTTTGATCTATCAGCTTCCGCTGCCTTTATGCCGCATGTTCATCAAGGAGATCTTTGACGGAAAGTCACCGGATGATTTCGATGAGGAGACTCTGACCACCATCAACAAATTTTTCGAGAACAGCTTAAACGTATCCGAAACTTCCAGACAGCTCTATATCCACAGGAATACTCTTGTTTACCGTTTGGATAAGCTTCAGAAGAGCACGGGGCTGGATCTGCGCGTGTTTGAGGATGCCATCACCTTTAAGATTGCGCTTATGGTAGTAAAATATATGAAATATATGGAAAACCAGGACTATTAAGCCGGCCGTGGGCAGCATGGACAGGCCGGCCGGTTCGTGCCGGTCTTTGACAGTTTGAAAACAGACAGTAATACGGCTGCGCTTTCTATAACGCTAGAGCAGCTGTATTACTGACCCTTTTCATTGGGCAAAGTCCATAAACCAGGATGAAGCGAATCGGAATCATACGCAGAGCACAAGGATTCAGAGGAAGAAAATGATTGAATTTTGGAACGTAAGTAAAACATATGAGGCCGGTAATAAAGCGCTGCGCAATATCAGCATGACCATTGAGGATGGTGAATTCGTTTTCATCATTGGCCGCAGCGGTTCAGGCAAATCCACCCTTTTGAAGATGCTGTTAAAGGAAGTGGAGCCAACCTCAGGAAAAATTGTTGTAAATGATATGAATTTAAGTAAGATGCCGAGAAAGTTCATTCCCAAATACCGCAGAAGGCTTGGTATGGTTTTTCAGGATTTCCGTCTCTTAAAAGACCGGAATGTTTATGAAAATGTAGCTTTCGCGCAGCGGGTGATCGGGGCATCCACAAGAAGCATAAAAGAGTCGGTTCCCTCCATGCTGAAGATGGTGGGGCTTTCTTCAAAATACAAGTTTTTTCCCCAGCAGCTGTCTGGCGGAGAGCAGCAGCGTGTTGCCATAGCCAGGGCGCTGATCAACCGTCCCGAGATCCTTCTGGCCGATGAACCCACAGGAAATTTAGACGGGCACAATTCCATGGAGATCATGAAGCTCTTAAATGAGATCAACCGGCTGGGGACAACGGTAATCGTGGTCACTCACAGCCAGGAGATTGTGGACAGGATGAAAAAACGGGTTATAGTGATGGATCGTGGGACCATTGTCAGCGATGAGAAAAAGGGCGGTTATACATATGAGAATTAGTACATTTTGGTATTGTCTGAAGCAGGGGGTAAATAATATATGCAGGAACGTCTTATTTTCCCTGGCCTCCATTGCAACGGTTTCCGCCTGCATTTTTCTGTTCTGCCTGTTTTTTTCCATTGTCATAAACGTGCAGCATGTGATTAAAAATACGGAAAGTACGGTGGGAATCACGGTGTTT
Source organism: Lachnospiraceae bacterium 54-53 (assembly GCA_041223105.1). Lineage (GTDB taxonomy): Bacteria > Bacillota > Clostridia > Lachnospirales > Lachnospiraceae > Lacrimispora. Next base: position 21,311 of record JBCLPO010000025.1, on the reverse strand, counting down.
TTTGAAAGCGGGCTGGACAGCAACAAAATCAGGGAGATCGGGAATGAGATCAAGGCAAGACAGGAAGTGAAGGAAGTGAAATTCACTTCGGCCGAAGAGGCGTGGGAAGAAGCGAAGCAGGAATATTTCGGTGATATGCAGGATCTTGCGGAAGGATTTGAGGAGGATAATCCCCTGGCAAATTCTTCCTCCTATACGGTGTTCTTAAATGACCTGGTCGATCAGGACAGCGTTGTGGAATGGTTAAAGGGAATAGAGGGCGTCAGAAAGGTCAATTATTCAAAGACTGCGGCAGACGGCATGAACAGTCTGAGCAAGGTGATCGGGGTTTTGTCCATGCTGATCATCGGCGTCCTTCTGGCGGTGGCCATTTTCCTCATCAGCAATACCATTTCAGTGGCAGCGGCTTTCCGGAAAAATGAAAACCAGATCATGAAGCTGATCGGGGCCACCAATTACATGATCCGGGCGCCTTTTGTGGTGGAAGGGATCATCATTGGCCTGGTGGGAGCAGCCATACCTCTTGTTGCCATTTATTTTCTTTACCGCTCCACGGTTGAGTATGTGATCACCAGATTCAGCATTTTATCGGGGCTTTTTCAGTTTCTTCCGGTCGAGGCCATATTTCCCTATATGGCGGGCACGGCGCTGGCTCTTGGTTTGGGAATCGGTTTCTTCGTAAGTTTCTTTACTATCCGCAAGCATCTGAAAGTGTAAGGGGAGAAGTTCATGAGATTCGGTAAAAGACTGTTTGCGGCAGGGCTCGGCTGCCTGATCGCCGCTTCGTGTATATTTCCTTCCTATGGTACAAAAACTGATGTGGATGAGGCAAAGAAAAAAGCCGGGTCCCTGGAGGATGAAAAAAAGGAAATAGAGACGGCCTTAAAAGCGCTGGAGGGCTTGAAAAACGATGCCGCGGCTTATGTAAAGAGCCTGGATGAAAGTCTGGATTCCCTTAATAAGCAGCTGACGGGTCTCCGGTCCCAGATCGCAGTGAAGGAACAGGAGCTTGAAGCCGCAAAGGCGGATTTAGAGGCGGCAAAGGAAGCGGAAAGCCGTCAGTACCGGAATATGAAGCTGAGAATTCAATATATGTATGAAAAGGGTGAGACGAATTATCTTGACTTGCTGTTTAAGTCAGCCGATCTCACCCAGCTTTTTAACCGTGCGGAATATATCGGCAGCATTGCCGCATATGATAGAAAAATGCTGGAGAGTTATGGGCGGTCCAGGGAAGAGGTTCTGGCAAGGGAAGCAAAACTTACGGCAGAGCATGAAGAACTGGTTGCTTTTCAGACCTCCGCCCAGGAAAAACAGCAGGATATGGAGCGCCTGGCGGAGAAGAAAAATGCGGAGCTTGCCAATTACAGGCAGCAGATTGCAGCCGGTCAGGGAAGCTTAACGGAGCTGGAAAAGGACATAGCCGCCCAGGAACAGCGCATAAAAGCCATGGAGGATGAAATGCGGCGGAAGGAGGAAGAGGCAAGGAAGGCGGCTGAACAGGCGGGAAAAACGTATAATACTGTGTCGATCGGGAATATTAAATTTATATGGCCCTGCCCGTCGGGAAACAGAATTACGTCGGGCTTCGGTGACAGGGAATCTCCCACCGAAGGGGCTTCCACCAATCATCAGGGAATCGATATCAGCGCTTCCTCAGGAAGCAGCATTGTGGCCGCGGCCTCCGGGACGGTGACCATATCTACATACAGTTATTCTGCCGGCAACTATATCATGATCCATCATGGCGGAGGTGTCTATACCGTTTATATGCACTGTTCGGAGCTTCTGGTATCGGCCGGACAAGAGGTGTCGCAGGGGCAGGTAATTGCAAAAGTGGGTTCTACCGGATATTCTACGGGACCTCATCTCCATTTTGGGGTCAGGGTAAATGGCAGTTATGTAAATCCGGTGCAATATGTTAGCCCATAAAGAGCTAGATAGGAGAATGACAGTGGAAAGTAAGAATAAATTTTGGAAGGGTGCTCTGGTCGGAGCGCTTCTGACCACACTAGCAGGTCTTGTGATTGTGGGGATGTCTTTGGGGATCTTTCTGATCGGAAGAGCCGCCATGGATGGAAAGGGGCAGACTGCCGAATCCGCCCGTGCGGAGAATCAGGAAGGGAACCTGGACTTAAACCGGATCGTAACCAAGATCCAGACGATTCAGGGAGTGATCGACAGATATTATCTCTTTGATGAAGACATGAATAATGTGGAAGACTGGATATATAAAGGGATGCTGTATGGGTTAGAGGATCCTTATACGGTTTATTATACGGCTGACGAGTATGAGAAGCTGATGGAGGATACGGCGGGAGAGTACTGCGGGATCGGAGTTATGGTCAGTCAGAGCGCTACCACCGGAATCATTACCGTAACCAAAGTTTTTGAAGGAACTCCCGGCGCAGAGGCAGGGATGCTGCCCGGAGATCTGATCTACAAGGTGGGCGATGAAGAAGTGACCGGCATGGATCTGGAGCTGGTGGTGAAAGATCATATCAAAGGCGCGGAAGGAACCCCGGTCACGGTCACGGTTCTGCGTCAGGAAACGGGGGATTACATCGATATGACCATGGAACGCCGCCAGATCACGGTCCCTACTGTGGAGCATGAAATGCTGGCGGATCATGTGGGATATATTTCTGTCAGCCAGTTTGACTCCGTCACGGCGGACCAGTTTAAGAGCGCCATCGATGACCTGGAAAAACAGGGAATGGAAAAAATGGTGGTGGATTTAAGAAATAATCCGGGCGGAGTTGTGGATGCGGTGGTTTCCATGCTGGATTACATTCTTCCGGATGATCTGGTCATTGAAGGAGACCCGGATCTTGTAAGGACAAAGAAAAATAAGACTCTTCTGGTATATATGGCCGATAAGTACGGAGAAGGGGAGCAGTATTATGCTTCCGACGGCCATGAGGTGGATGTGCCCATGGCAGTTCTGGTCAACGGACAGTCAGCCAGCGCTTCAGAAGTATTTTCCGGAGCCTTAAAGGCTTACGACAGAGCCGAACTGGTAGGCACAAAGACCTTTGGAAAGGGGATCGTACAGACCCTGTTCCCCCTTGACAATGGTACCGCCATTAAGATGACGGTGGCTCATTACTACACTCCAAGCGGTTTTGACCTTCATGGAAAGGGGCTGGAACCGGATGTGGGGGTGGATTTAAAAGAGGAGCTGAAAACAAAGATAACCATAGAGCATGAGGAAGATAATCAGCTGATGGAAGCCATAAAGGCATTGGATTAGACTCATTAGGAAAAAGCTCTCCGGGCGGGCATACAGCCTGCCGGCCCGGAGAGCTTTTTTTATACAACAGAGCCGGGGCAAAAGGCTCCTGGCCTTAAGAGATTCTCCCAGGGAGACCTGTCCGTTCAGCACCCTTCCAGAGTCCTGATAAACCGGCGGCATTCCTCTTCGACGGTGGCCCAGGAGGTAACAAGCCGGACTGCGGCGTGACTGTCATCGATCCGCTCCTGAACGGTAAAAAGAAATTCCCCGGAAAGCTTCGTAATCACCCGGTCAGGGAAGATGGGGAAGAGCTGGTTGGTCATGGAATCGGAATGGAACCCGTATCCGCATTTTTCGATCCCCTTTCTTAAAATAGCAGCCATTTCATTGGCGTGGGAGGCCAGGTCATAGAAGAGATGATCCGTAAACAGCTCCTCAAACTGTATTCCAAGCAGCCAGCCCTTTGCCAGCATGGCTCCCCGCTGCTTGACCATAAAACGGAAGTCCGGCTTTAAATCCGGATGGCAGATGACAAGGGCCTCTCCGAACAGCGCTCCGCCTTTTGTGCCGCCGATGTAGAATACGTCAGTCAGCCTTGCGATATCTTCCAGGGTCATGTCGTTTCCCGGACTGGTAAGGGCGGAGCCGATGCGGGCGCCATCCAGAAACAGGTAAAGGTCTTTTTGGCGGCAGATGTGATGAAGGGCCTCCAGCTCCGCCTTGGTATACTGGGTCCCGATTTCCGTTGCGTTTGAGATGTAGACCATCTTAGGCTGAACCATATGTTCGTCGGTGTGAAGATCCAGAGCCTTCCGGATATGGGCAGGAGTCAGCTTCCCGTCTTTGCAGGGCATGGCCAGGACCTTGTGCCCCGTGGCTTCGATAGCTCCTGTTTCATGGACATTGACATGTCCCCTGTCCGTGGAGACGACCGCCTGCCATGGGCGAAGGGCCGTACCAATGGTGATTAAGTTGGTCTGGGTGCCGCCTGTAATGAAATGGACATCCACATCGTCTCTCCGGATCTCCTGCCGGATGAGCTCCCCGGCACGGATGCAGTGTTCATCCAGACCATATCCGCAGTTCTGGATCAGATTGGCGTTAATCATGGCCTCCAGGATTTTTGGATGTGCGCCTTCGCTGTAGTCGTTGTTAAAGCTATACATAAAATTTCCTCCTGCGTTTTCATAGTCTAGGATGTATAATATACCAAATGGCGTGGAATTACAATATTTATCGGTCCGGCCGGGGATATTCGTTTACGGTAGGGACATCCTGTGCTATACTTTGAAAAAGCGGTCCGGGCGGTTAAGATTTTTAAAAAAAAGTGTAAGAAAATGGATAGAACAGATGTTCCCTGAATATCTATACATTTCAGCTGCCATATGTTATAATTGGCGGTAACAGTCAATCCCATGACTATTGGGAATACGTATTTGGTGGTCCTTTTTACTGCCACCAGGGAGGTAAAAACAAATGGAATTCAAATTACACTCAGAATATCAACCCACCGGCGACCAGCCTCAGGCCATTGAGCAGCTTGTGCAGGGATTCCGGGAAGGCAATCAGTTTCAGACGCTGCTTGGGGTTACAGGTTCGGGAAAGACATTCACCATGGCAAATGTCATTCAGGATTTACAGAGCCCCACTCTCATTATCGCCCATAATAAGACCCTTGCGGCCCAGCTTTACAGTGAGTTCAAGGAATTCTTTCCTGAGAATGCGGTGGAATACTTTGTTTCCTATTATGACTATTATCAGCCGGAAGCCTATGTTCCATCCACGGATACCTATATTGAGAAGGATTCTGCCATCAATGATGAGATCGACAAGCTCCGCCATTCCGCCACGGCCGCCTTGTCGGAGCGCAGGGATGTGATCATCGTGGCTTCCGTATCCTGCATCTATGGACTGGGAAGCCCCATCGATTATCAGGAGATGGTCATTTCCTTAAGGCCCGGCATGATAAAGGACCGGGATGAGGTGATTCACAAGCTGATCGATATCCAGTATGACCGGAATGACATGGATTTCAAGCGCGGCACTTTCCGGGTCAGGGGAGATGTGGTGGAGATATTCCCCGCTTATTCCGGCAGCGAGGCTTTCCGGGTGGAATTTTTTGGGGATGAAGTGGAACGGATCACCCAGATCGACACCCTGACCGGAGAGATCCGGGCGGAGCTTGGCCATGTGGCCGTTTTTCCGGCTTCCCATTATGTTGTATCCAGGGAGAAAATGGAACTGGCGACTCATACCATACTGGAGGAATTAAAGGAACAGGTGGCCTATTTTAAGAGTGAGGACAAGCTTCTGGAGGCCCAGAGGATTTCAGAACGGACGAATTTCGATGTGGAAATGATGAAGGAGACCGGTTTCTGCTCCGGAATCGAGAACTATTCCAGACATTTGACCGGAGGCCTGCCCGGGGAACCGCCCTTTACCCTCATCGACTATTTTCCCGAGGATTTTCTGATCATTGTGGATGAGTCCCATATCACCCTTCCCCAGGTCCGCGGCATGTTTGCAGGAGACCGTTCCAGAAAAACCACCCTTGTAAATTTCGGCTTCCGTCTTCCCTCCGCACTCGATAACCGCCCTTTGAATTTTGAGGAATTCGAATCAAAGATCAATCAGATGATGTTCGTATCCGCAACGCCTTCCGTTTACGAGGCGGAGCATGAGCTGCTAAGGACGGAGCAGATCATCCGGCCTACGGGACTGCTTGATCCGGAAATCGACGTAAGGCCTGTGGAAGGACAGATTGACGATCTGGTTTCCGAGGTCAACAAGGAGGTGGCAAAGAAAAACAAAGTGCTGATCACCACCTTAACCAAGCGGATGGCTGAGGACCTGACGGATTATATGAGGGATGTGGGGATCCGGGTGAAATATCTCCATTCCGACATCGACACTCTGGAGCGTTCCGAGATCATCCGGGACATGCGACTGGATGTATTTGATGTGCTGGTGGGAATCAACCTGCTGCGGGAGGGGCTTGATATTCCGGAGATTACCCTGGTGGCCATTCTGGATGCGGACAAAGAAGGGTTCCTGCGTTCCGAGACTTCCCTGATCCAGACCGTCGGCAGGGCTGCCAGAAACTCCGACGGGCACGTTATCATGTATGCGGATAAGGTTACGGACTCCATGCGGGTGGCTATTGAGGAGACGAACCGGAGAAGGACCATTCAGCAGCAGTATAATGAGGAGCACGGCATTACCCCTACCACAATCAGGAAATCGGTGCGTGACCTCATCGCTATTTCCAAGGCCGCCATGGAAGAGGACGAAGACTTTAAGAAGGATCCGGAATCCATGGATGTTAAGGAACTGGAAAAGCTTGCGAAGGAGCTTACGAAGAAGATGCATCAGGCAGCTGCGGAGTTGAATTTTGAGGAAGCGGCAAAGCTGCGTGACCGGATGGTGCAGGTGAAAAAAATGCTTCAGGATATGGACGATTGACAATGATTCTCAATAAGAGTAAAATCTCTATGGATGCAGCCTGAGGCAGGGGCCTTGGAACTGCCCGGAAATGAATGGCTGCATCCGGAGGAGACGATTATGAAGCTTCATGAAGGGGAAATCGGAAAAACTTACATCGTTTACCGGCTGATGGTAAAGGAGGCCGTCATGCGGCGGCTGGAAGCCCTGGGCGTAAATGAAATGACACCTGTCATCCTGATGAACAAGAAGGGAAGCGGCACTGTGATCATCAAGGTCAGAGGAACCCGCCTGGCTCTGGGAAGAGAACTGTCAGAGGGCATTGAAATAAGGGAGGCCGCAAACCATGGGTGAGGACAATAAAGTGATTCGTGTCGGGTTCGTAGGGAACCCAAACTGCGGAAAGACGACCTTATTCAATGCATTTACAGGAGCGAAGCTCAAGGTGGCCAACTGGCCGGGGGTAACCGTGGAACGGGTGGAGGGTGAGACGGATTATAAGGGCCGCCCCATCCGGGTGATAGACACGCCCGGTATTTACAGTCTGACCTGTTATACCATAGAGGAAAAAGTGACGAGAAAATGCCTGGAAAGCGGAGAAGTGGATGTGATCATCAATGTGGTGGATGCTTCATCCCTGGAAAGAAATCTGTATCTGACCCTTCAGCTTCTGGAGCTGAAAAAGCCGGTGATCCTGGCGCTGAACATGATGGACATTGTGGAGGAACGGGGGATGGAGATCGACCTTCACCGCCTTCCCGAGATGCTGGGATCCATTCCCGTGGTTCCCGTATCTGCCAGAAAGAGGACCGGACTGGATGTGCTGCTTCATGCGGTGGTCCATCATTATGAGGAAGGTCCCCAGGGAGTGGTGGTCAATTATAAGCCGTCCATTGAAAACAGGATATCCAAGATAGAGACGGTATTGAAAGCCCGATGCGGAAACATGGACAATTTAAGATGGCATGCGATCAAATTCCTGGAATATGACGAAGAGGTCTGTGATGATCACCCGGTGAATCTAAGCAGCATCATCGACCATAATTATGAAAAGGAAATCATCAGCCAGAAATACGACTATATAGAAGGGATCATTCATGAATGCCTGGTGAATAAAGAGCAAAAGGCGGCATTGACTGACCGGATTGATGAATTTCTGACCCATCCTCTTTTGGGAGTGCCCCTGTTCCTCGGGATCATGGCTCTGGTGTTTTTCCTGACCGTTACGGTAGGAGATTTTCTCAAGAGATATTTTGAGATCGCCCTTGATCTGTTTTCCGCCTATATGCGAAATCTCCTGGCGGGCATTCATGCCTCCGGCTGGATTACCTCACTGGTGGTGGATGGAATCGTGGCCGGGGTAGGAGGAATCCTTACGTTTCTGCCCAATATCTTCATCCTGTTTCTGGCCCTGGCATTTCTGGAAGACAGCGGATATATGGCCCGGGTCGCCTATGTGATGAACGAGATCATGGGAAGGGTCGGGCTTTCCGGGAAGGCATTCCTCCCCATGCTTCTGGGATTTGGCTGTACCGTGCCTGCGGTCATGGCGGCCAGGTCACTTCCCAGTGAAAAGGACCGGAGAAGGACTATTTTGATTACGCCGTTTATGTCCTGCTCTGCCAGGCTGCCCATTTACGTCTTGTTTTCCGGCATGTTTTTTCCGGAACATGCGCTCGGGGCCGCCTATTCCCTGTATCTCATCGGTCTCATGGTGGCTGTGCTGATCGCTTATGTCACCCACTGGATGGCCAAAGGGGAGGAGGGGGATACTCTTTTGATCGAGCTTCCTGAGTATAAGACCCCCAACGCCAGGACAGTAGCCATCTATGTGTGGGATAAGGTAAAGGATTATTTAGGAAAGGCAGGGACCACCATTTTTCTGGCTACCATTGTGCTCTGGTTTGTGCTGAACATCGGTCCTTCCGGTTTTATAGCGGATGTGTCCGGAAGCTTTGCGGCCATCATCGGACGGGTATTGATCCCGGTGCTCCGTCCGGCGGGCCTGGGGGACTGGAGAATCGCGGTGGCCCTGATTTCCGGGCTGTCCGCCAAGGAAGTTGTGGTTTCCAGCTTTTCCGTGCTGTTTGGAATCGGAAACATCAATTCGGCCGCAGGTATGAGTGAATTGTCAGGAATCCTTGGAAGCTTTGGGTTTGGCGGGACCAATGCCTATGCTCTGATGATCTTCTGCCTTCTTTATTCTCCCTGCATTGCGGCTGTCGCAGCCATAAAAAGGGAAACTGGTTCCGTCAGCTGGACTCTTGGCATGGTCCTTTTCCAGCTGGCAGTGGCCTGGGCAGCTGCCGTGCTGATATTCCAGGTGGGAAATCTGATTTTTTAATTCAACAATTGAGGAAAAAGCCTATGAATGATAAGCTGCTTGTGGAAACTGCGGTTCTGGCAGGAGAGATCATGTTGATAAGCGGTGCGGAAATTTACCGGGTGGAGAATACCATTGACCATATACTGCGGAAGGCGGGCCGGGAAACAGCGGAAGCCATTGTATTTTCCACAGGCATCTTTGCGTCTCTCAACGACCCTTCCATTGAGGCCATAACCGTGGCCAGAAGGGTGACGGGAAGATCTACCAACTTAAACAGGGTGTATCTGGTAAACGATGTATCCAGAAAGCTTTGCGGGGACCTTATGACTGTGGAGGAAGCTTACGAAAGGCTGAAGGAGATACGGGAAACGGTCCAGTATGGAAGATGGCTGAAGGATATGGGAGTCATGGGAGTGGCCGTTTTCTTTACCCTGCTTCTGGGAGGCGGAGCAGGAGACTGCCTGGCGGCGGCCGTGACAGGGGCCGTGCTGGCCTGTGCCATGGAGGCATCGGTGAGGTTCCGGCTCAATGATTTCTGCGTTAACGGGATCTGTGCATTTTTAATTGCCGTCACCACTCTTTTCATGGAGCGGTGGCTCATGCCCGGAATCAACAGCGACATCATTATCATCGGTGCCATCATGCCTCTGGTCCCGGGGGTGATCTTTACAACTGCCATACGTGATACGTTAAACGGAGATTATGCATCCGGAACAGCCAGAATCATGGAGGCGGTGGTCATCGCTCTGGCAGTGGCTGCAGGAGTGGGTGCCGGTATGGGGCTGGTTCAGTGGGTGACGGGAGGTGGATTTCCATGGTGATTCAGACGGTAGGTGCTTTTCTTGCGGTAGTCAGTTTTTCCCTGATCCTGGAACTGCCGAAGAAGCATGTGGTTCTGGCGGGAGGCATCGGGGCAGCAGGCTGGCTGGTCTATCTTCTGGTGCAGGCCGCAGCTGATTCCGTGATAACCGCGGCCTTTTTATCCAGTCTTCTGGTGGCGCTTTCCAGCCATATCGGCGCAAGGGCTTTTAAAGCCCCGGTAACGGTATTCCTGGTGGCAGGCATTCTGCCTTCTGTTCCGGGAGCGTCGATTTACCGGAGTGTTTCCTATGTCATCAGCAGCAATCCCCAGCTTTCCAGCCATTATCTGGTGGAAACCCTTCAGATCTCAGGCGCCATCGCCATGGCGATTTTTATCATGGATTCTCTGTTCCGATTGGGACAGAAGAAGTGAAGGCAATGTACAGGCCATTCCTTTCCCTGGAATAGAAATAGATGTGATTGGACAGGCGGTCTTCTTCCGGGACCTCCTCCTGATTGATGGAAAATACGGTATCGGCTAATTCTTCAAAAGAAATTTCCCTGCTGTACGGCAGGATAAGGACTTCGTGAATGCTGGAGGGCAGGATGATCAAATCGCTGCCGATGCATGCGGCGAAGTCTTTTAATATGCCTTCATAGAACATGCAGCCGGCTCCGTTCATCCCCGTGGAATTGGTCAGCACGTACATGGGAGGGGAAAGAGGGACCTGGTCAAAGAACTCATGAAAGGCTTCTTCAGCCAGTTCCTTATCCGCGGATTTTCCGGCGATGTCTTTGATCACTTCAGGCAGGGACCGGATGCGGGCCGGAAACAGGCGGGGGGTATTGGTCATTGCGGCCGTATACAGTTCCTCTGTGGATAGATTCCAGGTTTTTAAGTGCTGGCTGTGGATAAGTGCGGTCAGAAGATTGTCCTCGGATTTCAGAAAAGACAGGCAGAAAACAAGACATAAGTCCAGATCCGGATAGGAAAAGTGGGGAACATCCTCCAACAGTTCCCGGTTGGCGGTTTCGTTGATGAGCCGGTAAATGATTTTATCCCTGATTTGATCCGTTGAAAGGAGTTCATCAAAATGAAAGTCATCGGGAAGCCGGCTGTTCTGGTAAAGGGCCATGATGTCGGCAAGGATTCCGGGCAGAGGTTTTCCATTTCTGAATGCCTCATAAAAGGAATTGAGATAGATGGTTGGTGCGGCCTTTTCATTTTTTTTTCCAATGCAGAGTCCGTCCAGGGTGAGTCCGTTGTTCTTTCTTACGGATTGGACCGTCAGGGTAAAACCGTCTCCGAGACGTTCTCTCAGGGAGCTTTTGACAGTTTCCAGAAATGCTTCGTATACCATAATGTATACCTCCTTAGATGTGATTTATGTAAACTGAATAACCCAGATTTACATCAGGATATGAACGGCTCTGACAATTTTTGTGGGAAAGAAGTAAGGGAACCGCAACAGAATTCAGATATGCTGACAGATGGGAGCTATGTACCCATTATAGCGGAAGGATTTGGAAATGACAATATGAATTGTGTTTTTTCGGCACTTTTCTGAATGCGTTTTGGGGAAGGGGGAAAGGGCAGGGATGCCCGGAGGAAATTAACATATTTTAACACTTATCTGTGCTATAATTATGTTACTTAAAATACAGACAAGGGGGATAAAATCATGGTTAAAAAATTTCCTTATTTTGTTTTGGGTATTCCGCTGACATTGGCAGCATTGCGGGGAATTTTCGGGATCAGGGGAAATGGATACGGGCATTTGATGTTTTGGATTTTTATGGGCCTTCTCATTCTGGGATTAGTTCTGATTTTCTCCGGGATCAAAGCGAAGACAGTGAAAAAACAGGAATTTGAAGCATGTATCATAAATCTGAACGGCACAAGAAAACTATGTGAATTTCAATACATGGAAAAGGAGGAAGCCAGAAGTCTTTCTAAAATGGAGAAATGAATGGTAAGATGAACTTTTTGTAAGAGCAGATTTTTTACTTTTCACCGTTTGCTTTTTAGGGGAAACGGTCTGTTTCATGGTGAGGGCGTTGAAAAAATCGAGCCGCCGTTTGTGTTTGACCATCAGGGGAATATGGACGACTGGCTGATCATTGATAAAATCGAGGCTGTCGTTGTGGGAACGAGCATACCTTACAATTATGAAAAGTCCAAATTTTAGTGCCGGTCATGAATGAGCACCTGCAGGAATAAAGCTTTCCCTGTTTGTTAACAGGGAGCCATTTATTCCTGCAGTTTTTTTTGACCTTAAATAATACTGATCCTCCCGGCGATAATGCAGATGAAAAAAATTAGTGAAAAGGGGGGCCAGATAAGGCATATTACATTTTCATCATCTTGACATATTTTCCGGGAGTCGTGCCGGCGACCTTGGAAAATACTTTTACGAAATGAGCATAATCTTTAAACCCGCTGTCGTAACAGGCATTTGTAATAGAGGACCCGCTTCGGAGCAGCATCTGGGAGTACTGGATTCTCCGCAGAATGATGTAGTTCCAAAGGGAAGTGCCTGTAAAATCCCTGAATAAGTGGCAGAGACGGGAACGGCTGATATTCAGGGAATCCGAAATCGTTTGAATGGAAATAATATCGGCAAGGTTTTCATCAATATAATAGATGGCATCTTTAATAAGCTGAGGAGAAATATCGCTGATCAGGGTTCCGGAATTTTGAAATGCCTTGTTGACCAGGATCAGAATAAATGAAAGATATGCCCTCATCTTGATGTCGCTTCCGTAGTCATTCTGTTCTTTTTCACGGATAATACTTTTGGCATAGTATTCATAATCATTTATCTGTTCTTTGGACAGCTGGTATACACGATCCGGTTTCATGTCGTTAAAACATTCACAAAGATTGGTCTGAGGCGTGGACAGGGCATGAATCAGCGTTTCTTCAAAATGGAGAGGATATCTTTCATAGGGGGAAGAATCTTTGGAAAAGAAACCATGGATATCATTGGGACAAATGAACGTGAGGTCACCGGGTTTTAAATGATAGGTGATATTGTTAATAAAATAGTCAACGTTTCCGTTTTTAAACAGCATGATTTCATATGCGTTATTGTGCATGTGCAAAAGGCGCTTGGTTGGTTCAACGGTTATTTTGTGTGTGACTAAAATCCGGTCAATGGGTTCCACTCCGACTTGTTTCATGCTGGTCTGGTATGATGAATTTGGAGACAAATCGATCATACACTCCTTTCTTCTTAATTTGCGATAATAAAACAGGAGAAAAAGGGCTCTTGTTTGGGATTTATGATGATAAAATCTTTTTTGCCGATGCCATATAATGGTTAAATGTGTGATGTATGAAAGCATCTGCAGCCCTTGAATCTTCTATTTTGACAAAAAACAGCATAATACAACATAACTATAGCATGAATGATAATATTATGTAAGATAAAATATGCTATTATTATTGAAAATAACAAAGTTATGAGTAATTGTGCCTTTTATAGGGCGCTGGAAAAAGGAGAAAAAAATGAAAAAGAGAAGAGTATTAGCTGGGGTTATGGCTGCATTCATGGCAGCAGGAATGATGACAGGATGCGGTTCTGCTGACAAATCAAAGGATTTAAGCGGACCGGCGGGCGAGGAGAACATCACACTGAAAGTTGCGTTATGGGATTATTCCAATCTGGCTTACTATAAAACCATGTTCACGTCTTTTATGGAGAAATATCCGAATATAACCATAGAGCCTGTGGAATTTGCTGCGGATGAATATGACAGGACCTTGACCACCCAGCTGGGCGGCAAACAGGATTTTGACGTGGTGTTTACCAAAGGAACGCCTGCTCTCAGCAGCCTGATTCTGCAGAATCACCTTCTTCCTATGGATGATTACATAGAGAAAGATACATCTTTCAGCAAGGATAACTATCAGGGACTTATTGATCAGCTTGGCCTGGAGGGAAAAACCTATGCAGTCCCCTTCAGAAAAGATAACAACATGATCTTTTACAACAAAGATTTGTTTGATGCGGCAGGGGTCTCCTACCCGGAGGATGGAATGACAATGAAAGATTATCATGAGCTGGCTGCAAAAATGACAAGCGGAACGGGCAATGAAAAGATTTACGGCGCGCATGTACATACATGGCCCAGCAATGTGAATCAATTTGCCAGGAGAATCGATACATTTGATTACCTTGATAAGGAAAGCTTTAAGAATCTGAAGCCATATTATGAGGAAATTCTTTCCATGCAGGATGAAGGCATCATTCAGGATTATGGAATGTTGAAATCCTCCAATATCCATTATTCCGGTGTTTTTTACAATCAGCAGGCGGCAATGGTCCAGATAGGTTCCTGGTTTATCAACATGCTTTGTGAAAATGTAACTGATTTTAACTGGGACTGTGTCAGCATTCCCAATGAAGAGGGCATCGGCAATGATGTGGGAGTCGGCGGCGTAACACCGGTATCAATCGGCGCCTATGCAAAGCATCCGGAGGAAGCATGGAAATTTATTACCTATATCTGCGGGGAAGATGGCGCAAAGGTCCTTGCAGCAACAGGAGTGGTTCCGGGATATGGCTCCGATGAGATCAATAAAATATTCGATGAGCTTCCCGACACTTATCCCAATGCACCGGAAAACCTTTCCAGATATCTTGACATTGATACCTATGTGATAGAGCAGAGAATGGATAAGATGACAAACGTTCTGGACAACATTTTCAAGGAAGAGCACAGCGCCATCATGACAAAAAGTGTTTCCGTAGACGAAGGTCTCCAGAAAATGTACGACAGAGTGGTGGAAGAGGAATCGAAATAATTTGAGATATTAAGGAAAGGATTTCTATGAGTAAAGAAAAATATATGCTCCCCAAATGCTCAAAAGCAATGAAAAAAACGCTGGTAGCCTATTCATTCATACTTCCGAATTTAATTGGATTTTTCGTGTTCACTTTTATTCCAATTGTATTTTCACTGTTTTTAAGTTTTTGTGAATGGGATTCAGGGAATCCCATAAAATTTGTGGGGCTTAAAAATTTCATCACGTTGTTTACAAAAGACCTAAGTTTTCGGATCGCGTTAAAGAACACCTTGTATTATACCATTGTTACGGTTCCGCTTACCATGTCTCTATCCCTGGCCCTGGCCATGTTAATGAATAAGCCGCTGAAAGGACGCGTATTTTTCCGCTCCGTGCTGTTCTTTCCCTATGTAGCTTCACTGGTAGCGGTGGCGGTCGTCTGGATGGCGTTATTTAATCCGGACCGGGGACCGGTAAACAGCCTTCTCATGGCGGTGGGCATTTCCCATCCGCCCAGGTGGGCGGCTTCCACGGCCTGGGCAATGCCCACCATCATCGGACTGACGGTCTGGAAAGGCATGGGGTATTATATGATCGTTTATCTGGCAGCACTTCAGGGCGTGCCTTCGGAGCTTTATGAGGCCGCATCCTTAGACGGAGCCGGCAGATGGAAGCGGTTTTTATACATTACCTGGCCCAGCGTAACGCCCACCACGTTTTTCATATTAATGATGCTTATGGTAGCCACCTTTAAGTCCTATGACATCATGTATATCACAACCCAGGGAGGGCCGGGAGAAGCGACAAAGGTGCTCGCCTACCATATTTTTAACAGCGCTTTCGTCAATTCCCGGTTTGGCTATGCCAGCGCTGTGGCAATGACATTGCTGAGCATTATTATAGTGGTGACCTTAATTCAGTTTAAGGGTGAGAAAAAGTTTACCAATAACATATAAAAGAAGTCCCCACCGCATACGTTTAAGGGGATGTTGAGGAGGACTTATGGAACGTTTTTCAAATTCCGGACACGCTGACCGCTCCATAAAGCTGGTGTTTGTGTACGGAGCATTGATACTTATGGCAGCTGTCATGCTGATTCCGTTTGCCTGGATGCTGTCCGCATCGTTAAAGCTGGAAAAGGATGTTTTTTCCTTCCCCATTGTATGGATTCCTGAAAACCCGCAATGGAGCAATTACGCAGAGATCTGGGAAAAGGTTCCCCTGCTTACCGGATTTTTCAATACATCAAAGCTCACATTTTTTACCACTGTCCTTCAGCTTCTGACCTCCAGCTTTGCGGCTTATGCCTTCGCAAAGCTGGAGTTTAGGGGAAGGGATACGATTTTTATGATGTACGTCCTGACCATATCCATTCCATGGCAGGTATATATGGTTCCCCAGTATAAAATGATGACGCTTTTTGGACTGACCGACAGCCATCTGGGATTAATCCTGATGCATGCCTTCTCCGCAATGGGAGTATTTCTGATCCGGCAGTTTTTTCTTGGGATTCCCAATGAGCTGCTGGAAGCGGCACGCATTGACGGGCTTACGGAATACGGGATCTGGCGGAAGCTGATGCTTCCTTTGTCAAAGCCGGCTGTTGCAACCTTGTGCATTACTTCATTCACCTTTGAGTGGAATGACTTTATGGGGCCGCTTATTTATCTTTCCTCACAGAAAAATAAAACCATACAGCTGATGCTCCGTATGTTCAATACCCAGTATTCTTCCAATTATGCACAAATTATGGCTGCCGCGGCGGTTGCGCTGATTCCGGTGCTGATCTTATTTATTTTTCTGCAGAAGTACTTTGTGGAAGGTGTGGCGAGTTCAGGAGTGAAAGGATAGAAAGGAGACAATATGAAATATTCATTATTTACAGTAAGTGTTCCGGAAATGACTCCGGAGCAGGCGTTACAGAAAATGCAGGAATACGGATACGACGGAGTGGACTGGAGAGTCACGGACATTCCCACGGACGGGGATATTTTAAAAGAAGCCCCATCCTACTGGAGAAATAATTACTGTACCATTGATATTGCCGACGTGGATAAAAAAGCGGAGGAGCTGAAAGCCCTGACAGAGAAATACGGCCTTTCTGTCAATGCTCTTGCGACTTATGTAAACTGCGCAGACAGTGAAGAAAAAATAGAGCGGTGCATGATTGCGGCAAAACGCATGGGATGCAGCCGGATCCGGGTCAATTCCCTGAAATATACGGGAGAGCGTACGTATCAGGAGCTGTTTCAGGAAGCCGAAGAGGGCTTTCAGAAAGTGGAAAAGCTGGCGGCAAAAACAGGAGTAAAGGCGGACTTGGAAATGCACATGGGAACGATTACGCCCACCGCAAGTGCAGCATACCGTCTGGTGTCAAACTTTGATCCCAGGTATATCGGCGTCATCTATGATACGGGAAATGTGATCTATGAAGGCTTTGAGGAATATAAAATGGCATTTGAAATTCTGGGACCTTATCTGGATCTTGTACATGTAAAGAATGCAAAATGGATAAAGAAGGAAGTGGACGGACAGGAGAAATATGTTCCTGACTGGGCTCCCTTTACCGACGGATACGCGGATTTAAAAAAATGCTTCCAGGCTTTAAAAACGGTCGGATATGACGGGTATATAACTTTTGAAGATTTCTCATCGGCTGAGAGCTCGGATGAAAAACTTCGGAATAATATCAGGTACATAAAAAGTATCGCTGCATCACTGGAATAGACAGAAGATAAGCCCTTTATGGGGCAGTTTGGAGAAAGTCATGGAGAAAGTTAAGTTTGGCATCATCGGGTTTGGAGTGCAGGGTTCCTCCTATTCCGGATTTCTGGCAGGAAGGCCAAAGCCGGATGGTCCGCAGGCAGCCTGCCCGGAACACGGCGTACTCGGCGCAATTTGTGATATTGATGAGGAAAAAGAGAAGGAAGCTAAAAGATTGTTTCCGGAGTATCCCTTTTTTAAAAGCTGGAAGGATATGGTGGATTCAAAAACAGTGGATGCCGTAATTACCACCGTTCCCCATTACCTTCATCCCGAGATTGCAATTTATTGCCTGGAGCACGGGATGAACGTGCTGGTCGAGAAACCGGCCGGTGTATATACCAAACAGGTACTTGAAATGAATGCATGCGCAAAAAAGCATACAGATGTTGCTTTTGGAATTATGTTTAACCAGAGAACCAATCAATTGTACCAGAAGGTTAAGGAAATCGTGGAGTCGGGAGAACTGGGAGAGATCAGGCGCTCCAGCTGGATGATCAACTCCTGGTGGCGGCCGGACAGCTATTACCGGCAAAGCGAATGGAGAGCGACCTGGGGCGGTGAGGGCGGAGGTGTTCTGGTCAATCAGGCCCCCCACCAGCTGGATTTGTGGCAGTGGATCTGCGGAGTTCCCATTAAAGTATATGCAAAATGTGTTTTTGGCGCCCATCGGCAGATATCGGTAGAAAATGATGTCACTGTATTGACTGAATATGAAAACGGATCAACAGGCAGCTTTATTACTTGCACCCATGATCCCATTGGAACCGACCGTCTGGAAATTGATCTGTCCGGCGGAAAAATGGTTGTTGATAAAAGCCGGGAGATTACGGTTTATAAACTTAAGAAAAATGAAAAGGTATTGAATGAAACTGTTTTAATGAAGGAATTAAGCAAGCTGGTGGCTGATAATTCAGGAGAAGGCAATGGGCTTTATGAGGTCACGAGCATTGTCAATAACGACGGCTGGGGATATCAGCATGTGGAGGTGATGGAGAACTTTGCGAGGCATGTTCTGTACAAAGAACCCCTGTTGGCGCCCGGATCACACGGAATTCATGGGGTCAGGCTTGCCAATGCATGCCTGTTGTCTTCCTGGCTGAATAAAGAGATTGAAATGCCTTTTGATGATGACGAGTATTTACTGGAATTGAACAAACGGATCAGGGAAGAGGGAAAATTTCCTGAGAGGGAGATTTGATCAGAGTGACAAGGGCAGGAGGAAAACGGATGCCGGAGCAGATTTTTATTTCAGGATTTGCAGACGAAATAAGTTCGGATTTTGATGTGCAGCTGGAAACCGTGAGCGGGCTTGGAATGGAATATATTTCCCTAAGGAGCGCGGATGGAAAAGGAATCGCTGATTATACGTTTCATGAAGCGGTAAAAGATCTGATTCCCCGGCTGAGACAAAAAGGGATTGAAGTATCTTCCCTGGGTTCTCCTGTGGGAAAAATAAAAATTGATGATGAGCAGGGATATGAGCGCCAGCTGGAGCAGTTGGAAGAGCTGTGCAGAATCAGCCGTGCTTTAAACTGCACGTACATAAGAATCTTCAGTTTCTATATGCCGGAAGGCCAAAAACCGGAAGCGTTTACCGGTCAAGTTCTGAAAAAGCTGAGAGGTTTTTTGGATATTGCAAGGAAATACGGCATCATACTGATCCATGAAAATGAAAAAGAAATATATGGTGATACGGATGTGCGCTGCAGGGAGCTCCTGGAATCCATGAAGGACCCTCATTTTGCCGCTGCCTTTGACTTCGCCAATTTTGTCCAGTGCGGAGTGGACCCGAAACGGGCATACGAACAATTAAAGCCATATGTTAAATATATTCATATAAAGGACGCGGTGGCTCATCGGCAGGAAAATGTGGTCTGCGGTACCGGAGAGGGAAGAATAAAAGAAATTTTAAGAGAAGCTTTCCTCATGGACGGTTATACCGGTTTTCTTACGCTGGAACCTCATCTGGCGGTATTTGATTCTCTGGCGTCTCTTGAAACGAAGGATGCAAAAGAAATCATTAAAGAGGATAAAGCTGAAAATGGAGCGGAGGCTTACCGCATCCAATATCGTGCATTGCAGAAATTACTGAAGGAAATAAAGTGAGGTGGCTGTTGTGAAAAAAATTGCTGTAATAGGGCTGGGAGACATAGCACCGATTCATATCAATGCCATAAAGTCATCATCGGAGATTTTCCTTGGTGCTGTCTGCGATAAGGATGGGGGAAAACAGTCTGCTTATCCGGAAGTTCCGTTCTATGCGGATTATTCAGAAATGATGGAAAAAGAAAAACCCGACTGTGTACATTTATGTCTTCCCCATTATCTCCATTATGCCGTTGCCCATGAGGCAGTCATGAGAGGGATTCATGTGTTTTGTGAAAAACCCATGGCAATCGATAAAAAGGAAGCAATTGCTTTTGTTGAGCTGGAAAAAGCAAATCCCCAGGTGCGAATCGGAATCTGTCTGCAAAACCGAAGGAATAAAACCACGGAACAGCTGAAGAAACTGATTGACAGCGGAGAATATGGAAGGCTGACAGGAATCCGGGGATTTGTACCCTGGAAAAGAACAAAAGAGTATTATGAAGATAAGCCATGGCGGGGAAAGTGGAAAGAGGCGGGAAGCGGAGTTATGCTGAACCAGTCGGTGCACACCCTGGATCTTTTGTATTATCTCGGAGGAGAAATAAAGGAATTAAAAGCCATGGCCGGCCAGCTGCTTGATTATGATATAGAAGTGGAGGATACGGCAGCGGCAAGGCTCACCTTCCGAAATGGAGCCTCCGGTCTGTTTTTTGCGACAAACGGCAATTATAAAAACGACTCGGTATCGATTCAGGCGGAATTGGAACATGGTGAGTTTCTGATCCGGAATAATTCTTTATATCAGATCAATCAGGATCAGGATTGGGAACTGCTGGCAGAAGATCAAAAACTGCCGGGAACCAAGTTTTATTACGGAGCCAGTCACAGCACCATTATCCGGGAATTTTATGATTCAATGGAAAAGAGTGATCAGGATTATATTCATGTGATCGATGCATGGATGAGCATGGCGCTGGTGGATGCAATCTTCTGCTCCTCTAAAACGGGAAGCATTGTACCGGTGGATGGCGGAGAAGGTTTCAAACAATGATTTCAGAAAACTGAATTTTCTTCAGAATCAAGCAGCCCTCAAGCCTCAATATGGCCTGAGGGCTGCTGCTATCCATAAAATGTGATTCTCTATACTGCGGGTAAGCGGTACGTTGCCTGTTGCATCAGGGAATACTTGAAACTCTTACAATGGTTATATCTGCCTGCACAACTGTTGAAGGCACAAAGATATCCGCACCCGTATTATTGATCAATTCCAGGGTGGCCGGTACTGCTGCAACTTCGATCAAAGATGTGCCGGTGACCTGGCCGGTTACGTTTATTGTAGCCGATTGTGATTCCGTAACACCGTTCAGACTGAGATCCAAAGTGATGGTTGGACTGGCCTCGGCTCCGTCTGTTGCCACCCACCAGTTTATCAGGTAATATCCGGTTTCATTTATTATAAATTCCCCGGATGAAGGGGTATAAGAAATAGCACCCTGGGTTCTCAGGACATTTTCAAAAGGTATGGGATCTCCGTCTGCAATTGTGGATAATCCTCCGGTAACCAAATCCGCTTCCATAAGAACAAAACCAGGTTCGGGCCCGGTAGGTCCGGTATCGCCGGTAGGTCCGGTATCGCCGGTGGGTCCGGTGTCGCCGGTAGGCCCGGTATCGCCGGTAGGCCCGGTATCGCCGGTAGGCCCGGTGTCGCCGGTAGGTCCGGTATCGCCGGTGGGTCCGGTATCGCCAGTGGGCCCGGTATCGCCGGTAGGCCCGGTATCGCCGGTGGGTCCGGTATCGCCGGTGGGTCCGGTGTCGCCGGTAGGCCCGGTATCGCCGGTAGGCCCGGTATCGCCGGTAGGCCC
>JBCLPO010000024.1:0-73885 GCA_041223105.1 Lachnospiraceae bacterium 54-53 | reverse complement strand
TGTGGAGCTGACTGTCACTAATAGGTCGAGGGCTTAACCAGGTTGGTTTAGGTAAGAGGAAAGAACGGATGGAGAGAGATATATAGCAATGTGTGGTTTTGAGGGTATATGCCTGAGAAGAGTGAAAAAATGCGTGAATCCGGATAAGGGTTTGCGCTTTTTTTTTATTTTTGGAAAATTGCGTAAAATTTAAAAGTAGTGTGGAATTATTACAGACAGAATCAGTAAGTATATGTTGGTAAATGGATATATACTTAGTATGAAGTCAAAAAATCATCATGCTTTGGATTCCTTTATATACGAGTATGTGAATGCCGGAGGAGTGAGAGACGATCTTAAAATCGAAATCAATTATATGCTCCGCTGTCATGTGTTACCTGTAACAAGAAGAAAGGTAAGATTTCAACACAGAAAATCAAGACAGATCTGTATCACGTACTTCGAAAAGGAGAACGATTTGATTTAGATGTAGTTCAGAAGGAAGTCAGGGAATATCTGGAAATAATTTTGATTTCAACAAAAGAAGAAAAGTCTTTCTGGAATTAGTTTCGTGAAGGCTGCTATTCTCCAGAGTTAATATTTGGGGAAACTTCGGAAATACAGAACATTATAAACCATCCAATGGCATTATGGTATTGCCAATATGATGAGGATTCTGGGCGGAGATCCGGAAGGAAGGGTAAGGCGTCTTCTGGATTTCGGCCCCAATCCCCGGGATATTGCGGATCCCTGGTATACCGGGGATTTTGACATTACCTATGAAGATGTCCGTAAGGGCTGTGAGGCGCTGTTAACGTACCTTTTAAGTGAGGAATCGGAAGGACGCCGCAGGAAATAGGGAATCCCCTTAATTTCCTGCCGCAGTGCTTTCACATATTGTCTGTCTCAATGATCGTGAGATTGAGCGCCTCAGAGGACAGGTCCATATCAATTCCCGCCTTTGAGGCAGGGCTGATGAAGCGGATGATGGGGCGCAGAGCGAATCCGGGCGTGTTGTCCTTGACAACCGCTGTGCTCCCGTCGCTGAGATGGATGACCGTACCGATAGGATAGGCGCAGACACAGCGCAGGAAGCTGGTGAGCAGGTCCGGATCAAAATGGGTGTTGGAGCAGCTGGTCAGGAAATCAAAGATCCGTCTTGGGGACCACGCCTTCCGGTAAGGCCTGGTGGCGCTCAAGGCGTCGTAAACATCCGCGATGGCGAGAACGCGTCCATAGAGCGGTATATTTTCTCCCGCAAGTCCGAAGGGATATCCGCTTCCGTCATATTTTTCGTGATGGGTCTGGATCCCCTGCAGGATCACCTGGGACAAACTGGTCTGCTCGCTCAGTTTTTTGTAGGAAAGGACGGGATGCTGCTTCATGATTTCAAATTCATCATCTGTCAATGGGCCCGGTTTGTTGGTAATTTCAATGGGTATATCCGTTTTTCCGATATCATGCAGGAGACCGCAGAGCGCCAGGTCATTTAACTGGGAGGTGGGAAGCCCTAAGCAGCGGCCCAGCAATACGCTGAAAATGCCCACATATAGGCTGTGGGAATAGGTGTAGCCGTCATAATCCCTGATGTCGATCATCTGGAACAAGTACTTATCCTTGCTCAGCACATTCATGACAACGGCTTCTGCTACGGAAGCCATATCCTCATAAATTTTTCTTTTGGACTGTAAGGTTATTTTTTTCAGTCCCTGGTCATAGGTGTTGCGGATGCTTGTCAGCATTCGGGCCTTTAATTCGGGCTCTACAAAGTCCTCCGGTTCAATGCCTTCCGTAAGTTCTGTGCGGATATAAGCTCCCTGTATTCCAATGGTCTTCATACGGTTTATGCTGCGTTCGCTCAGCTTATAACCGGTTACTGCAAAAGGAAGCATGGGGTTAAACCCTGGGATGTTTCGGGCCAGTTCCATGCCCTCAGACAATTTCTCAATAGGAAGATAAATCAATTCGTTCACCTCGGCAGACTAAAACGCAGTCTATTCTTTCTATTCAGTAGATTCCTTTTATTGTTAGAATTGGTAATATATACACAACAACACATTAAATTATAGTTGCAATTGACGGATGCGTCAATGAAAATTTGTTTTATGGTAACTAATTTATCAGATAAAAGATAAACATTGTTTTTAGCCGAAGGCCTTCCCCTTGTCTTAAGATCCATATGGAGGGGATGGGAGCCGAGGGACCAGTGAGGAATCGCATACGTTTGAGGAAACAGATTGAATTTCAGCGAAGTTTTTACTGGGAACACCATTATGAGCTGGACGCCGGTGTGAAGAAGGGAAAATGCAAGAGACGGTTAAATTTATTATTGTAAAAATGAGGCATAATACCCGGGTTACGCGTATTATGCCTCATTTAGGTTTCATGTGCCGAAATCATTCAAGTCGTTTTCAAGGTAAGCAGCAGCCTGGTCAATATCATTATTTTTTAAGCAGTTAATGATTAAAGCATGATTTTTCATATCGTTTAGTATAGAGAAACGATTCCATTTATTCCAGTGCAGTTGTGCATAAGCTCGTCCCAATACTCCCATGCAGTGTCTCAGTTCACCACAGACAAACGGATTTTTAGCGAATGAAATGAGGGCAGTGTGAAAATTGACATTATTCAACCAACGTTCCATAAGATTGCCGTTTTCCTTTCTGCACAGCGAATCCAGTTCCTCCAGCTGGACAATGTCCTGGCTTGTAATGTTTGAAAAACCGAGCCGTAAGAAAGTAGTCTCAATCGCTTTTCTGTATTCCTGAATATAAAGAATATCCTGGGTGGTCAGAAGGACAACCTCATAACCGTATCTCGGAATACTCTTTAAGACCCCTTCATGGCAAAGAGACACCAGTGCATCCCGTATGGGAGATTTGCTGTATCCAAAGCGTTGGATTAATTCGCTCTCTGTTATAATTTTATCTGGATTATATTCGGATGAATATATACTTTTTAAGATTTCATTGTATACGATTTCTTTAAGATTTTGTTTTCCCATATGTGCTCCTAAGCGAATGCCGTATTTATAAAATGGCTGATGTTACCATTATACGTTAAAAAAGAGGATTTGTAAGCTTGTTTCATAAAAAATTTAAAAAAAGTAAAAAACTTGTGGAAATGTAATAATATTTATGATATTATTACTAATATTATCAATGATAATATTAGTATCACGAAAGGAGAAAATATGGAACAAAGTGTATACGAAAGTTATATCAGAATTCTGAAAAAAGAACTGATACCCGCTTTAGGCTGTACGGAGCCAATTGCACTTGCGTATGCTGCCGCCAGGGCCAGAGAAACGCTTGGTGATTTTCCGGAATATATGGAGGTACATTGCAGCGGAAATATCATCAAAAATGTAAAAGGTGTAAGGGTTCCCAATGCCGGCGGATTAAAAGGAGTTGAGACGGCGGTCATACTTGGGGCTTTGGTCGGACATCCGGAACGAAAGCTTGAGGTGCTTAAGCAGGTTACGGATGAAGATCGTGAAAGATTAAAGGCATTGCTTGACAAAAAATTTTGCCAATGTTATTTAAAAGAAGAGGTGGCAAATTTATATCTGTCGGTCAGGGCGGTAAAGGGTGATCAGACTGCGGAAGTGACCATAGAAAATGCACATACCAATATTACAGCGATTAAAAAGAACGGTTGTACCATCTATGAGGGAAAGCAAGGTCTGGAAGAAAGCAATAATGATAAATCACTGCTGAATATCAGAGACATTGTGGCATTTGCCAATGCGGTGCGGATCGAAGATATAAAGGATATACTTGATCCGCAGATTTACTGTAATACTGCAATAGCGGATGAGGGAATAAAGTCTCCCTGGGGCGCCGGGATTGGCAGAATACTGATGGCCGGAAACCCCTCGGATATTCAAAAGCGTGCTATTGCGAGAACTGCGGCCGGTTCGGATGCCAGAATGGCCGGCTGCCCTTCTCCGGTTGTTATTAATTCAGGATCGGGTAATCAGGGAATGACTTGCTCCATTCCGGTAATTGAATACGCGAAAGAGCTGGGTAAGAACAGGGAAGAGCTTTACCGTGCGCTGTGCATCTCCAACCTGGCGGCTCAGGATCAAAAACGGTATATTGGACCTCTTTCCGCATATTGCGGAGTGGTTTGTGCTGCAGCGGGTGCGGGCGCCGCAATAACATATCTTCATGGTGGAACAGTGGAGCAAATTGAGCATACGGTGATCAATACGATTGCAAATGTAGGCGGAATGGTATGCGATGGAGCAAAAGCGAGCTGCGCAGCCAAAATTTCCACTGCTCTTCAGGCTGCGTTACTGGGCCATGAAATGTCCATGCAGGGAATAACCTTTGAAGCGGGAGAGGGGCTGGTGCAAAGTGAACCGGAGCAGACCATACGGGCATTCGGACATGTGGGAAGAGAAGGGATGCGCAAGACGGATATAGAAATTTTAAACATCATGATTGGTAACACAAAACTGGAGTAAAAAGGGGAATGGAAAGTGAAAAAACCAATAATTGGAATCGCAGCAAATATTTTAATTATGGAGGGAGGGATGCTGCCGGGAATTTACCGGGCATATGTTAATAATAATTATGTGGAAAGCGTTGAAAAGGCAGGAGGAATCCCTGTTCTGCTTCCTGTTTTAAAAGAACAGGAACATGCACTGGAGCAGCTGCAGATCATTGACGGGCTGATTCTTTCGGGCGGATATGATGTATCGCCGGATCTGTACGGGGATGAGCCCACACCGCTTCAGGGCTTTACAATGCGTGAGGTAGATACCCAGTACTTAAGTCTGCTGAAAGCGGCAGATAAGGAGAAAAAGCCTGTTCTTGGAATATGTAAGGGAACTCAGGTCATGAATGTTGCGTTCGGCGGCACGCTGTATCAGGATCTTGGCATGCAGGTAGCAGGCTCTTATCAGCATGTGCAGAAAGCGCCGAGAGGAGATGCAGCTCATTTTATTGAAACTGTGGAGGGAAGCTTTATACACGGAATCATAGGCCGGCGCGGAAGGGTCAATTCTTTTCATCACCAGGCGATAAAAAGAACGGCGGATGGATTTTATGTAACTGCAATGGCCGACGATGGGGTAGTGGAATGCATAGAACGCATGGATGGAAGTTTTATGTGCGGGGTACAATGGCATCCGGAAATGATGGCTGAGTTCAGCAATGAAATGATGCTGAATATATTTCGCAAATTTGTTTCAGAGTGTAGGAGATAACGGGAGGAAGGTATTATGGAAAGCAAAAAAAAGTTTGGTTTAGTCAGTATTGTATTATTAGGAATCAATGCGATAATAGGGTCAGGTATTTTTCTTTTGCCTGGAAACGTGTATAAGATCATGGGAACAAGCAGCTTGGTGATTTACCTGTTTATTACCTTACTGGCAGGTTCCATGGCTCTCTGTTTTGCGGAGGTGGCCGGATTGTTCAAATCAAACGGGGGCGCTTATATTTATACGAAGGAAGCGTTTGGAAATTTTGCGGGATTTGAAGTTGGGTTTATGAAGTATGTAGTTCAGATTACTGCCTGGGCGACAATGACGGTAGGATTTGTAACGGCTCTTTCTGCGATCATTCCCTCTGTGTCCCAGGGTCCGGCCAGAAGCATCATTATAGTTGCGCTGGTAACCGGACTGAGCATCATTAATCTTCTTGGAGTGGACGTTGCAAAACATGTAAACAATATTGCCACCATAGGGAAATTGATTCCTCTTGTTTTATTTATTGCTGTGGGAATTTTCTTTGTAAAAGGTGCTAATTTTACTCCCCTGGTCCCGAAACAGGGCGTGGCCGTTACAAGTTTTTCTAATGCTGCGATTCTTGTATTTTATGCATTCACAGGATTTGAGGCCATTTCAACGGCATCCGAAGACATGGAAAATCCCAAAAAGAATCTTCCCATTGCGATTGCAGTTGCAATTTCCTGCGTTGCGGTTATTTATTTCCTGATCCAGTTTGTCAGCATCGGCACATTAGGCGGGAGACTTTCGGAAACCGATACGCCGGTGGTATCTGCCATGTCAACCTTTCTTGGTTCTGCAGGAGGTATGATCGTCACGGTCGGAACACTGATCTCAATCGGTGGAATCAATATCGCAGCATCTTTCCTCACTCCAAGAGGCTGCCTGGCGCTTGCGGAACGGGGAATGCTTCCTCCGGTTGTGGCTAAAAGGTCTCCATGGAATACACCGGTATTTGCAATTTGCTTATCGGCAATCATCACAATTCCCGTTGCGCTGTCCGGGAGCTTTACACAGTTAGCGGTGATCAGCACCATCTCCAGATTCAGCCAGTACATACCGACCTGTCTCTCCGTTATTGCGTTCAGGAGGCGCGGAATGAAATCCACCTTCCGTATCCCTTTCGGGTATTCCATACCCCTGATGGCAACCGGAGTCAGCTTATGGCTGCTTGCCAATTCTGATAAAAAAAAGCTGTTGATCGGCTTAGGCGCAATGATTATTATTGTTCCTATCTATTTTTTGATGAAATGGTACAATAAGAAACACGGATACGAATTCCGAGATGCAGAATAAAAAAGGGGTGCCCGGCAGGCACCCTTATTTATGAAAAAAACGGCCGGAATTTTCCTTCCGGTAAGTTGAAATGGAGAAAAAGATGAATGTAATAGATATGCATTGTGATACAATTTATCGTTTATATAATGATTGGAGGGAAGGAAAAGAGTATCGGTTAAGAGAAAATAAAGGGCATGTGGATCTATTGAGAATGAGGAAGGGAAATTACTGCCTTCAAAATTTTGCGCTTTATATTGATCTGGAAGCCGCAGAAAATCCCTTTGAGTGCGGCATGGAGATGCTGGACCTCTTCTATCGGGAGATGGAAGCAAACAAAGATCTGATCGGAATAGTAAAAAAGTATAAGGATATTGAAGAAAACCGGCAAAAGGGAAGGATGTCGGCGCTGCTTGCCATTGAAGAGGGGGAAGCATGTAGGGGCAGTCTCCCGTTTCTTCATAATTTTTACCGGCTGGGAGTGAGGATGATGACACTGACATGGAATTATGAAAACAGCCTTGCATATCCCAATGCCGTAAAACATCATTCTGACGGGACAAGGGAGACCGTGGCGGATACCAAATTTGGATTAAAGGAGGCGGGCATCGCTTTTATTCAGGAAATGGAAAAGATAGGAATGATTGTGGATATCTCCCACTTAAATGATGCGGGCATATGGGACGTGTTCCGCTATACAAAAAAACCGTTTGTTGCAAGTCATTCTAATGCAAGAAGCATTGCTTCCCATCCCAGAAACCTGACAGATGAAATGATCAAAGCCCTGGCGGAAAGAGGTGGAGTTGCGGGAATCAATTACTGCAGTACGTTTCTCCGGGATTGGAACGGAGAAAAGGAGCACAGCCAGGTTAGTGATATGGTGGACCATATGAAGCATATGAAGCAGATCGGTGGAATCAGCTGTATCGGCCTTGGATCTGATTATGATGGGATTGACGGGGCATTGCAGATGAGAAGCCCGGCGGATATTTCCCTGCTTGCGGATGAAATGAAAAAGAACGGATTTACGGAAAATGAAATTGACGCCGTCTTTTATGAAAATGTAATGCGGCTTTATAAGGATTTATTAAAATAGACATGAGAACCGGGACCATGTATTATTCGCAATGGATTGTTTATGGGCTGGAGATAATCGGAACCGTTGCTTTGGCATTTTCAGGAGCAATGCTTGGAATCCGTAAAAAATGGATATTTTTGAAAGAAAAATATATAAGACATTATACCAACTATATGAATATTATGGATTCCATTGGTTTAGGGGCCTTCACAGTGATTGGCATTAATAACGCGATCCAGGCATCCTATTCGAATGACATTTTTCTTCTTCTCTTTGTAGGTGTTATTACAGGAGTCGGGGGAGGGCTTTTCCGTGATATCATGGCAGGAACGCTGCCTTATATTTTTATCCGGCATATTTACGCGTGCGCATCGTTAGCCGGAGCTGTGGTTTGTGTATTTTTAATGTCCTTTACCGGAAAGGAGACAGCAATGACAACAGGGGAGGCAGTGGTTGTTGCTGTGCGCTTTCTGGCTGCCCGTTTTCGCTGGAATTTGCCAAAAATATGATTCTCATATATTATCGGATAACCATTCATACTTGTAACCCATCCTGCATAAGTATGTAAAAACGTCCTAGCAGGGGGATTTTCTTGAAGGAATATATTGAAGAACGCGCGGTTGCGATCGCCAACTACATAATAGACTATCATGCGACCGTGAGGCAGACAGCAAAGAAATTTGGGATATCCAAATCTACGGTACATAAGGATGTAACGGACCGCTTAGAGCACATCAATCCGTCCCTGGCAGCCCGGGCCAGAGTGATCCTGGATATTAACAAATCCGAGCGCCATATCCGGGGCGGCCTGGCCACCAAAGAAAAATACCAGCACCGCCTTCAGATGTGCAGCAAAAAAAATTAACATAACAAATGAGTGGAGGAACAGCCGCTGTCCGGGAAATGGTTGACGATCCCGGACCGTGGCTGTTTCCGGCTGAAATATTATTTTTTTAAAAATTCTGTTGACATGAATCTGCAAAATATGTTATTCTTTACCCCAGTATGAAGAGACATTATCGTTTTCATGCAAATATTGACCACTTCGTAAGAAGTTAAGCCCAGACGGACAGGCGGGTCAGCTGCCGAGCGTGGGAAACCACATTATTGATAGAGTTAGAAGCTCAAATTTTATAAGTTGATTACTTTATAATCAGTGCGGTTGCACATCATCTTGTGAAACGATCAATAATAGCAGGGACAACATATTTGCTATGTAGACTCGAAAACGTTAATTGTCATGAATGAAAGGCGGGCAGATTGCCCTTTCCGGTATATGATTCATGAAATCGCAGGCAGGTGATGTACAATCACCTGCCTTTTTTGCAGTGTGAAAGGAATCTGCGCCTTCAAAGGCGCCGCTCCTGTTTCAATGATATAAGAGGGCGCGACAATCTCATGACAAAGAGAGGTATGAGGCCATATGAACAAAGACGATCAGATGAGGGCGCCTGTTTATGAAGCTCTTGAAGCATTCCGAAAAAAAAGGGTGGTTCCCTTTGATGTGCCGGGGCATAAAAGAGGGAGAGGGAATCCGGAGCTGGCCCAGCTTTTGGGAGAAAAGTGTGTGGGGCTGGATGTGAATTCCATGAAACCGCTGGACAATTTGTGCCATCCGGTATCCGTGATCCGTGATGCGGAGCAGCTGGCGGCCCAGGCCTTTGGTGCGGCGGATGCCTTTTTGATGGTGGGAGGGACCACATCGGCGGTTCAGAGCATGATCCTGTCCGCCTGCAAGTCCGGGGATAAGATCATTCTTCCCAGAAACGTGCATAAAAGCGCCATCAATGCCCTGGTCTTATGCGGAGCGGTTCCGGTTTATGTGAATCCGGAAGTGAACAGCATGCTGGGAATTTCTCTGGGCATGGAGATCAGTCAGGTGGAAAAGGCCATTGAAGAAAATCCGGATGCAGTGGCCGTATTCGTCAATAATCCCACTTATTACGGGATCTGCTCCGATATCCGGTCCATTGTCCGGCTCGCCCATGCCCATGGGATGAAGGTTCTGGCCGATGAAGCCCATGGGACTCATTTATACTTTGGAAAAGGTCTTCCGGTCTCAGCCATGGAGGCCGGGGCGGATATGGCGGCGGTTTCCATGCACAAGTCGGGAGGAAGCCTGACCCAGAGCTCCCTGCTTCTTTTAAACAAGGGAGTCAACGGAGATTATGTCCGTCAGATCATAAACCTGACCCAAACCACCAGCGCCTCCTATCTGCTGCTCTCAAGCCTTGATATTTCCCGGAGGAATCTGGCTCTCCGGGGGGAGGAATCCTTTGCGAAAGTGGTGGAAATGGCGGAGTACGCCAGAGGGGAAATCAATTCCATAGCCGGATATTATGCCTATGGAAGGGACCTCATAAACGGAACCAGTATCTTTGACTACGACGTGACAAAGCTTTCCGTCTATACCCTGGGAATCGGTCTGGCGGGAATCGAGGTTTATGACCTGCTTCGGGATGAATATGACATTCAGATCGAATTCGGAGATATCTGCAACATCCTGGCCTATATTTCCATCGGAGACAGGATCCAGGATATTGAGCGGCTGGTGGGAGCGCTGGCGGACATTGAACGGCTTTATAAAAAGGACCGTTCAGGCATGCTTTCGGGAGAATACATAGCGCCCAGAGTGGTCATATCCCCTCAGAAGGCATTTTACTCCCCGAAGGTCTCCCTTCCCGTGAAGGAATCCGCGGGGAAGATCAGCGGAGAATTCGTCATGTGTTACCCGCCCGGAATTCCCATTCTGGCGCCGGGAGAGATGATAACGGAAGAAATTGTGGAATATATCCTTTATGCCAAGGAAAAAGGCTGTTCCATGCAGGGGACGGAGGATCCGGCCGTGGAACATTTAATGGTTTTGGAGAAGTGACTCCCGGAAAAAGGAGAGAAGGAGGAAGAGATGGAGATATGGTTTGCGGAGCTGCATACTTCCAATGTGAAGCTATCGGTGCGGATTGATAAGCAGCTTTTTTCCGGTGAAAGTGAATACCAGAGGATCGACGTGTTTGAATCCCAGGAATTCGGGAAATTCGTGGCCCTGGACGGAGATATTGTTTTTTCTGAAAAAGATGAGTTTATATACGATGAAATGGTGACCCATGTCCCCATGGCAGTCCATCCGGGGGTAAAAAAGGTGCTGATCATCGGCGGAGGGGACGGAGGGGTGGCGAAGGAGCTTCTGCAGTACCCCACCATTGAATCCATTGACGTGGTGGAGACAGATAAGCTGTTTGTGGAGGTGTGCCGGGATATATTCCCAGAGGTTGCCCAGGGACTTAAAGATCCCCGGGTCCGTGTCTATTACGATGACGGACTCCGGTTTTTGAGAAATAAAAAAGAGGAATATGACCTGATCATCAACGATTCCACGGATCCCTTCGGGCATACGGAGGGGCTCTTTACCAAGGAGTTTTACGGCAGCTGCTACAAGGCGCTCCGCAGCGACGGCATCATGGTCTATCAGCATGGGAGCCCGTTCTACGATGAGGATGAGATGGCGTGCAGAAGCATGCACCGGAAGGTATACCGGTCCTTCCCCATCAGTCGGGTCTATCAGGCCCATATTCCCACCTGCCCGTCGGGTTACTGGCTGTTTGGATTTGCGTCGAAAAAATATCACCCCATCAATGATTTTAACCCGGAAGCATGGAACAAACTGAAAATAGAAACCTGGTACTATACGACCAATCTTCACATGGGCGCCTTCATGCTGCCCAAATACGTGGAAGATTTACTGGAAGAGGAGGAAAAAGAATGAGCAGATTATTGATTATCGGATGCGGCGGCGTTGCCTCTGTGGCAATTCAGAAGTGCTGCCAGAACAGCGGGGTGTTTACGGACATCTGCATTGCCAGCAGGACCAGAGAGAAGTGCGATGCTTTAAAAGACAAGCTGGCGGGATCCACGAAAACCAGAATTGAAACCGCAAAGGTGGATGCGGATCATACGGAGGAGGTCATTGCCCTCATAAAGGCTTACAAGCCCGATGCCGTGTTAAATGTGGCTCTTCCCTATCAGGATCTGACCATCATGGACGCGTGTCTGGCAACGGGAGTGGATTACATTGATACGGCCAATTTTGAACCGGAAAATACCGATGACCCGGAATGGAGGGCGATCTATGAGAAACGCTGTGAAGAGCTGGGATTTACCGCTTATTTTGATTATTCCTGGCAGTGGGATTATAAGGAGCGCTTTGAGAAGGCAGGTATCACGGCTCTTTTGGGAACCGGATTCGATCCCGGAGTGACCAGCGTGTTTTCCGCCTATGCCTTAAAGCACTATTTTGATGAGATCCATACCATTGATATTTTAGACTGCAACGGAGGCGACCATGGCTATCCCTTCGCCACCAACTTTAACCCGGAGATCAACTTAAGGGAAGTGTCCGCCAACGGCTCCTACTGGGAAGACGGCCGCTGGGTGGAGACAAAGCCCATGGAGCTTAAATCCAGGTATGATTTTCCGGAGGTGGGGGAAAAGGACATGTATCTGCTTCATCACGAGGAAATCGAATCCCTGGCGAAAAATATCCCCGGCGTGAAAAGGATCCGCTTCTTCATGACCTTCGGCCAGAGTTATCTGACCCATATGAAGTGTCTGGAAAACGTAGGCATGCTTTCCACCTCTCCCATCCAGTTTCAGGGACAGGAGATCGTGCCCATTCAGTTTTTAAAGGCCCTTCTTCCGGATCCGGCTTCCCTTGGTCCGAGGACCGTGGGAAAGACCAACATCGGCTGTATTTTTACCGGAGTAAAGGATGGAAAGGAAAAGACCGTTTATATCTATAACGTATGTGACCATCAGGAATGCTACAGGGAAGTGGGATCCCAGGCCATCTCCTATACCACCGGTGTTCCGGCCATGATCGGTGCCATGATGGTGGTTACGGGACAGTGGAAAAAGCCGGGGGTATTCAATGTGGAGGAATTTGATCCGGATCCCTATATGGAGGCGCTGAACAAATGGGGGCTGCCCTGGAACGTATGTGAGGACCCGGAAACCGTCACGGTGCGGAGACAGGAAACGGAATGAAAACAGAGGATTTAAAGACTCCCTGTTATGTGATCGACGAGGGAAGGCTTGAGGATAACTTAAAGATTTTAAAACGGGTCAGGGAGAATACGGGGTGCAGCATACTGCTGGCCCAGAAGGCGTTTTCCTGCTTTGCGGAGTACCCGCTCATCGGCAGATATATTGACGGCACCACGGCCAGCGGGCTCTATGAGGCAAGGCTTGGGAGGGAGGAGATGGGGCTTGAAAACCACGTCTTTTCTCCCGCCTATAAGGAAGAGGATTTTCGCCAGCTGGTGAAGATCTGCGATCACATCGTATTTAACTCGGTTTCCCAGCTGAAACGGTATCAGAACAGCCTTGAAGGGGTAAAGGCCGGCCTCAGGATCAACCCGGAATGCTCCACCCAGGAAGGGCATTCCATTTACGATCCCTGCGCGCCGGGGTCCCGGCTGGGAGTCACCGCCCGGCAGTTCCGGGAAGAATGCCTGCCATTTATTTCGGGGCTTCATTTCCATACTTTATGTGAGCAGAACGCGGATGATCTGGCAAAGACCCTGGATGCGGTGGAGGAGAAGTTCGGGAAATACTTATCCGGGCTTTCCTGGCTGAACATGGGGGGAGGGCATCATATTACCAGGCCGGATTATGACATCGGCCTGCTGGAAGCCTGCATAAAGAAAATGCAGGAAAAATACGGCCTTCATGTTTACTTAGAGCCGGGGGAGGCGGTTGCCTTAAATGCCGGATATCTGGTGACAGAGGTGCTGGATGTGGTGGATAACGGGATCCGGACCCTGATCCTTGACGCCTCCGCCGCCTGTCATATGCCGGATGTGCTGGAAATGCCTTACCGGCCGCCTTTAAAGGACAGCGGGCTGCCCGGGGACAAGTCCTTTACCTACCGCCTGTCTTCCTGCACCTGCCTGGCCGGAGATGTGATCGGGGACTATTCCTTTGACCGGGAAATACGGCCCGGGGACAAGCTGTATTTTATGGATATGGCTATTTACTCCATGGTGAAGAACAATACCTTTAACGGGATGCCTCTTCCTTCCATAGCAATTATGGACCGGGCGGGGAATTGCCGTGTGGTAAGGGAGTTCGGTTATGAGGATTTTAAAAACAGGTTGTCCTAGGGGGTGTCAGAACGGTGCAGTGGGTTTTCAGACGCGCCCCGGAGCAGGCGCGGCGGAGAGGAAGGGATTATGGAGAGACTGAAAAGTCTTCCGGCAGCGGATGGGTTTCGCATGCCGGGAGAATTTGAACCCCATTGGGGCTGTATCATGATATGGCCCAGGCGGCCGGGTTCCTGGCCCTTTGGGGCGAAGGCGGCCGGAAAGGCCTTTGCCCGGATCGCAGAAGCCATTGCAGACAGCGAGCACGTGGTAATGCTGGCGGAAAAAGACGTTGCGGATGAGGCACGCCGGATGCTGTCAGAACGGATCCTGGTGGCGGAAATGGAATCCGACGACGCCTGGGCCAGAGATGTATCGCCTGTGTTTGTGGTGAACCGGGCCGGAGAAGTACGGGGGATCGACTGGCAGTTTAATGCCTGGGGAGGCACGGTTGACGGTCTTTACCCGGACTGGAGAAAGGATGATCTCCTGGCAAGCCGTTTTTGCGAAAGGTTTGGGTATCCGGTGTACGATGCCCGGCATTTTGTGCTGGAAGGCGGTTCCATACACTCCGATGGGGAGGGGACCCTGCTGGTCACGGAACGCTGTCTGTTAAGCGCCGGAAGGAATCCTGCTTTCACCAAAGAAGAGATCGGAGAACAGCTTAAGAATTATCTGGGCGTTTCCAGGATCATATGGCTGAAATACGGGATCTATCAGGATGAAACCAACGAACATGTGGACAATGTCTGCGCTTTTGTAAGGCCGGGAGAGGTGGTGCTGGCCTGGACCGATGACAGGGATGATCCTCAGTATGAAATGTCTGAAGCAAACTTAAAGCTCCTTGAGCAGGAGACCGATGCCAGGGGAAGACATTTTAAGATCCATAAGCTGCCCATTCCCGGGAATCCGGTCCGCATTACGGAGGAGGAGCTTTCCGGCTTCCTCTTTGAGCCCGGAGAGGACCAGAGGGAGGCAGGGGAAAGGCTTGCGGCCAGCTATGTGAACTTTTATATTTCAAACGGCGGGGTGATCGTTCCCCAGTTCGGAGATGTCCATGACGGAGAAGCGGTGCGGATATTAGGGGAATGTTTCCCTGAGAGGAAGATTTATCCGGTGTATGCCAGGGATATCATTGTGGGGGGAGGCAATATTCACTGCATTACCGGGCAGATACCGAAAGGAGAATTTCATGAGAGAGGTAACGGTGGCGGCGGTTCAGATGAAGTGCTGCGGTGACGTAAACGAAAATATTGCAAAGGCGGAGCGTCTGGTCCGCCGGGCGGCAGGAGAGGGCGCCAATGTCATCCTGCTCCCGGAGCTGTTCGAGCGCCCCTATTTCTGCCAGGAAAAACGGTATGAGAACTACCGGTTTGCCAAGCCGGCAGAGGAAAATGATGCGGTGAGACATTTTACGGGGATCGCTGCCGAGCTTCATGCGGTGCTCCCCATCAGCTTTTATGAACAGTCCGGAAATACCATGTATAACTCGGTGGCGGTCCTTGATGCCGATGGAAAAAATCTTGGGATATACCGGAAAACCCATATTCCCGACGACCATTATTACCAGGAAAAATTTTATTTCACTCCCGGGGATACCGGCTTCCGGGTATTCCCTACCCTGTATGGAAACATCGGGGTGGGCATCTGCTGGGACCAGTGGTTTCCGGAGACTGCCAGATGCCTGGCCTTAAAGGGGGCGGAACTGATCCTGTATCCCACTGCCATCGGGAGCGAGCCTATACTGAAATGCGACAGCATGGAGCACTGGAGGCGCTGCATGCAGGGCCATGCCGCTTCCAACATTGTCCCTGTGGCGGCAGCGAACCGGATCGGTGAGGAAACCGTAAAGCCCTGTGAGGCCAACGGCGGTCAGAGCTCGTCCCTTAAATTTTACGGCTCCTCTTTTCTGACGGACAGTACCGGGGCTCTCATAAAAACCATGGGCAGGGAAGAGGAAGGCGTGATCTGTGCTTCCTATGATCTGGATGAAATCATGGCAGACCGCAGGAACTGGGGCATTTTCCGGGACCGCAGGCCCGGCATGTACGGGGAGATGGCCGGAAAATCATAAACTCACCTTTTTGTGCAGATAAAGTTGCGATAATGGCTGAAAAACATATTATACTGAAGCTGTCACTGATGGACGGGAGGTAATATTGTGGATTTGCTGGATAAAATGAACGGTGCCCTGGATTACATCGAAGAAAATCTGACGGGAGAAATATGTCTGGAGGAAGCGGCAAGGCGGGCCTGCTGTTCCAGCTTTAATTTCCAGCGGATGTTTTCCTTCATGGCGGATGTATCTCTGGCGGATTATATCAGAAGGAGGCGTCTTTCCCTGGCGGCCATGGAGCTTTTGACCACAAAGGAAAAGGTGATCGGGGTCGCCTTAAAATACGGGTATGAGTCGCCGGTTTCCTTTGCCAGGGCATTTTATGCGGTCCACGGTATGAATCCCAGCGATGTGAGGAAGTCAGGAGCAAAAATAAAGGCCTATCCGCGCATCTCGTTTGAAGTCACCATAAAAGGAGTGGAAGCTGTGAATTATCGCGTAAAAGAGTTAGAGAAAGCCCGGCTGGCAGGTTTTAAGGAGAGAATGCCTTTTAACAACGGAGAGAATTTTAAAAGAATTCCGGAGTTCTGGAATGAGATGTGCCAAAGGGGAAAATATGAGGAAATGCTTCGGTACAATGACAACAGGGATTTAAAATGCCTGGGAGTGTGCGCCAATTCCGATGAGAACGGTTTCGATTATTATATTGCCACCGGCTCGGACAAAGCGCTGCCGGATGATATGGAAGAACTCATTCTTCCGACCGGCACCTATGTGATATTCGAATGCATCGGAAAAATGCCGGAGGGGCAGCAGAAGGTGTGGAAGAGAATCTTTACGGAGTGGTTTCCATCCTCCGGCTACGAGCTGCTGGACGGTCCGCAGATTGAATGGTACTCCGACGGAGACATGGACTCGGAGGAATATCGGAGTGAAATTTGGATTCCGGTGCGGAAAAAGGCGTAAATCCGCTCATAAATCCTGCACACTCCCCATATAATTGGTAATAATCAATAAGTCGGGGAGTGTGCTATGAAGAGACCTTTTTACAGAAAATGGCTCATTTTTTTAGGGCTGGCACTGTGGGTACTGGTGACGGGCACCTTAAGCGGGTGTTTTGCAGGCGGGGATGACGGAGAAAAAGTACGGGATCTGGAATTTACCGTTGTGGCAGATGCGGATATTCCACAGGAGCTGAGGCAGATCATTGCGGAGAAGCAGCAGTCGCCCTTTAAGCTGACCTACAGCGATGACCAGAATCTTTACATAGTAGTCGGATACGGGCAGCAGGCAGGCGGCGGCTACAGCATTGCCGTGAACGAGCTGTATCTGACGGAAAATTCCATTGTTCTGGATACGGAACTGATCGGGCCGGACAAAGGAGAAAATACGGGAACAGAGCCCTCTTATCCTTTCATCGTCATCAGAACAGAGATGTCGGAGCTGCCGGTGGTGTTTCAGTAGGGAATTGGAATCAAATAGCCGTTCTGCATGTCTGGAAGGAGCAGGACGGTTATTTTTATATAACAGAGAAGTTCAATAAACTTCCCTGTTATATAAAAAGCACGACCTGCTGGATGCGCATGACGATTAAGAGGAAGATGTCACTAAAGTGACAGCGCGTCAGCGCCGGAGTCCGCAAGCGGACTCTTTATTGCGGGGAAATACGGATTTGCCTTTATGCCGCAGAAAACTGTAAATTCCCCTTTTTTCTTAGGCTGTCATATGATATACTACTTCAAACAGGAGTTACAGTGAAGAAAAGAGGAAGGATAATATGATATTAAAAGATATATGGCTTGATGTGAAGGCGGTGAAGGAGCGGGATCCGGCGGCCAGGAACGGGCTTGAGGTTCTTTTGCTTTATCAGGGGATTCATGCTTTGATCTGGCACCGTTTTGCCCATTGGTTTTATAAGCATAAGCTGTTTTTTATAGCGCGGCTCATTTCCCAGCTGTCCAGATTTTTTACATTGATCGAGATCCATCCCGGAGCTCAGATGGGACACGGAATTCTCATTGACCACGGATGCGGCGTGGTGATCGGAGAGACCACGGTGGTGGGGGATAACTGCACCATCTATCAGGGAGTGACCCTGGGCGGCGTGGGATTAAATAAGGGAAAGCGTCATCCCACCCTGGGCAATAACGTGACCGTGGGCGCCGGGGCCAAGATCCTGGGGTCCTTTGAGGTGGGAGATAACTGTACCATAGCGGCCAATGCGGTGCTGTTAAAGACCCTTGAGAGCAACGTGACAGCGGTGGGGATCCCGGCCCGCCCGGTGAAGATCGACGGCGTGCCTCTTCCAAAGGAGGAGAGCAATCTGGTGACCATGGAACACTACTGCAAGATGGAGGAACGGGTAAAAGAGCTGGAAGAGAAGCTTTTAAAACTTCAGGCCGGGCCTCAAGACGAACGGCAGGAAGGCCCGGAAAAGGGAGCCGGCGGACCGGAGAAGGAGCTTGAAACAGACCGGGAAAATCAGTAGTTTTTTCAAAGGACGGGAATGCGAACAAAAAAAGTATATTGAAACATGCACCTGCATAAACTTTCTTAAAGGAATAAAGAAGGTAAGGCAGGTGCTTTTTTATGTTGGAGCTGGTGAAGAAAAACATACATATGAATCGTTGGAAAGGATATGCCACATCACAGATCACACTTGACGATGACTTCATTGTCCCGGACAGTATGGATGATGTGGATCAGATTATTTTAAGTTCCGGCGAGATTACCATTGACTCAGTGAAAAATCAGACGGAACGGGTGACGGTCCGGGGCAAGCTGGACTTTACCATACTCTACCGCGGAGCGGAAGGAGGGCTTCAGGCTCTTCCCGGAAGTATCACTTTTGAGGAACCAATCAATGTGCCCGGCCTGGAGGAAAAGGATTTTGTCCAGCTGATATGGGACCTGGAGGACTTGAATGCAGGAATCATCAATTCCAGGAAGCTGAACGTCAAAGCAATTGTAACTCTGCAGATAAAGGTGGAGACCATTTATGACGTAGACGCTGCCGTGGAAGTGGACACCGGTTCAGCCGCCAAGGATGCCCCTTTGGTGGAAACCCTCCGCCGTAATATGGATGTGGCGGCAATCGCTCTCCGCCATAAGGACACGTTCCGCATTAAGGATACGGTTACCTTATCAGGGAACAAGCCGAACATTGACCATATTTTATGGACTGAAATGAAGCTCAGGGGCGTGACTACAAGGCCTGTGGATGGAAAGATGATGCTGGATGGGGAAATGCTGGTTTTCGTCATCTATCAGGGAGAAGGAGAGGGCGCTCCCATCCAGTGGGTCGAAGAGAGCATCCCGTTTTCCGGAGAACTGTCCGTTCCGGATCTGACCGAGGATATGGTTCCTTCGGTAACGGTTCATCTGATCCATAAGGACATGGAGGCAAAGCCGGATGCAGACGGCGAAATGCGGGAAATGGATGTGGATGCAGTTCTGGAGCTGGATATGAAGCTTTATAAGGAAGACAATATGGAGCTGTTATGTGATCTGTATTCCACCAACCGGGAGCTGACGCTGCAGACGGGAGAGGCCTGTTTTGACAAGATCCTCACCAAGAATATGAGCAAATGCAAGATCGTGGAAAGGGTGAGTCTGGAAAATGCGGACCGGATCCTGCAGATCTGTCACAGCGAGGGTACGGTGAAAATCGATGAAACCACAGTAAAAGACGACGGACTTCTTGTGGAGGGAGTTCTGGAGGTGCGGATCCTTTTCCTTACCTCTGACGACGTCCAGCCTATCCAGTCATCGGTGGAAAACGTTCCTTTCCATTTCATGATCGAAGCGCCCGGAATCAACGAAGACACGGTCTGCCAGTTAAATTCAGGCCTGGAGCAGTTAAGCGCGGTAATGATGGGCGGCGGCATGATCGAGGTGAAGGCCACCATATCACTTGATCTTCTGGCCCTGCAGCCGGTCTGCGTGCAGATCATCATAAACGCGTCGGAAGCCCCCCTTGATTTAATCAGGCTGCAAAAGCTCCCCGGAATCGTGGGATACATCGTTCAGCCGGAGGATTCTCTCTGGAAAATTGCCAAGAAGTTCCATACCACCATCGATACCATCATGGCGGCCAACGGGCTGACGGACAAAGCGGTCAAACCGGGAGACAGACTGATTCTTGTAAAAGAACTGTCATAATTTAAAAAAAATGCCAGGAAACAGGCTTGCCGCTTTCCTGGCATTATTGGTATAAGCCTCTTGAATGATTTTTTTAAAAAAGGGTAAGATAAAGATTACTATTCACATATCAGTCTGCCCTGTTATATAATATACTATAGCTAAGCTATAGTTCAACCATCGATGGCGCCAAACCGCATCCAGCTGGTGCTTAAGATAGATGACAGGTTATCCTGGACGGTAGTGACGTGATTGCAAGGCGTTATTACCGTTTACATAGCATAAACTTATGATACCCGGGAGTAAAAACATGAATTACACCTATATTTTAAAATGTGCGGATAATACCCTCTACTGCGGTTGGACAAACCGTCTGGAACAGCGCATTCAGGCACATAATGAAGGAAAAGGGGCCAAATACACAAAGGCCCGCAGGCCGGTGATGCTGGCCTATTATGAAGAATTTCAAACAAAGGAAGAGGCTATGCGCCGGGAGGCAGCCATTAAAAAGCTTACCAGAAGGGAAAAGTTAAAGCTCATTCAGGAGCCGGGATGAGAAAACCGTCAGGGCCGCATACAGGCGGAACCGGCGGTTTTTAATTTCAGGCCACGAATTTATACATCAGAATGTAATGGCAGAAGCTCCCGCCCATGACAAACAGGTGGAAGATTTCGTGGGAGCCGAAGCTTTTGTGTCTGGAATTGAAAAGGGGAAGCTTTAAGGCGTAAATGATACCGCCCACGGTATAGATGATGCCTCCGGCCAGGAGCCAGATAAACGCTGCCGGCGGAAGGGCGTCCATGATCTTGCTGAATGCCAGGACACATGCCCAGCCCATAGCAATGTAAATGCTGGAAGAAAACCACTTCGGACACATGATGAAGCAGGCCTTGATCACAATCCCGGAAACAGCGATCCCCCATACCAGCGCCAGCAGGCCCCAGCCTGTCCGGTCACCGAGAACGATCAGGCATACCGGAGTGTAAGTTCCCGCGATCAGAATAAAAATCATCATATGATCTATTTTTTTCAGCAGTTTGTTGATCCTTGGAGAGATATCCAGGGTATGATAAATGGTGCTGGCCGCATAAAGCAGGATCATGCTCATGATAAAGACCGTCAGCGCGGCCAGATGAAGTGTTCCTGCAGAGGAAGCCTTTATGAGCAGGGGCGTGGCGGCAATAAGGGCCAGTATCATGGCCGTGAAATGGGTGAGTGCGCTCATGGGATCCTTGATTTTTATTTTCATAGCAAATTCCTCCTTATAAATTGATGAAAATACATGATGTAGTTATTAATACTATGTGATGTCTTTTTATATACTATACACTTGCAGCCTGAAAAATGCAACAGTTTTTTGAAATTCAAAGTATTTTTTTAAAAGGTGTTTGCCAGAACAGAAACAATAAAATATAATAGAAGGAATACCGCCCGGGGATCCGTCCGCATGGGGAAGAACAGGCAGTTAAACGGAAAAAGGAGTGAGACGGAAATGGATCTTAACATATTATATGAAGACGAAGAAATACTGGTTGTGGAAAAACCGGCGGGAATAGAATCCCAGTCGGCAAAATCCTTTGAGCCCGATATGGTAAGCGAACTGAAGAAACATATCAACACCTTATCCCCAAGATCAGGAGAACCTTATGTGGGAGTTATCCACAGGCTGGACAAGCCGGTTGGCGGCGTAATGGTCTATGCAAAGACGAAGAGTGCGGCGGATTCCCTCAGCAGACAGGTTTCCGGGCATCTGATGGAAAAAGTGTATCTGGCTGTGGTTTGTGGAAAACCTGTGGAAAACTCCGGCGCCTACGTGGATTATCTGTGGAAGGACGGGAAAAATAATTGTTCCAGAATTGTGGATAAGGGGATAAAGGATGCAAAGACGGCGAAGCTCCGTTACCGGGTT
This sequence comes from Lachnospiraceae bacterium 54-53, assembly GCA_041223105.1. Lineage (GTDB taxonomy): Bacteria > Bacillota > Clostridia > Lachnospirales > Lachnospiraceae > Lacrimispora. Next base: position 52,074 of record JBCLPO010000024.1, on the reverse strand, counting down.
GTGGACAGCACAAAAAAGGAGGGAGAGGAGTACAGCCTTCTGGAGGTCAGTCTGGAAACCGGACGCCATCATCAGATCCGTGTGCAGATGGCCGGACACGGCACCCCCTTGTGGGGGGACAGAAAGTACAATCCCCGTTTTCAGAGCGGTCCGGCCAGAGGGAATGTGGCATTATTCGCATACCGCTTAACGTTTTTTCATCCTGTTTCAAGGAAAAAAATGTCATATACGGCCAGTCCCTCAGGAGATTGGGCCCAGTTCTTCAAGGAATTTTTTACTAAATGAATTCCGCATATTTTCTTCCGGGCCGGCTCATAATAGTGATTGTACAAAAGAAGTACAAATCAGAAACAGGTGAGTCCATGGAGAAACCGAGCAGGAAACTGAAGAAAACATTATTAATATTGGGAGTTACAGGGGCAGTATATCTGAGTTTCCGGTATCTGCTGCCCCTTGTGATTCCCTTTTTGATTGCATATGTATTTGCCCTTTCTCTTCGTCCTTCGGCACTGTGGATCGAGAAAAAGTGCCGTTTTACGGTTAAGAAAAGGGTGATCTCCATTCCGCTGGCGGTGATCGGCGGAATCGAGATCATTATTTTAATGATCATTTTCGGAATACTGCTCTATGTCGGAGGACGGAAGCTTTGCATGGAGGCACGGCTTCTGCTTGAAAATCTTCCCGGGATCTTTGCGGGCATTGATCAGTGGCTCATGGAAAACTGTTCCTGGGCGGAACGGCTTTTAAAGCTTCCCGACGGTTATATGATGGAGATTGTGAGAGAGATTCTCATGGGCGGAGGCGCTGTCATAAAAAGCAGGGCCATGTCATTCCTCATGATAAATACGATGACCATAGTGAAATGGCTGGTTCAGGCCACCGTTATCACCGTGATTTTATTTATTGCAACGGTTTTGTCCCTTCAGGAAATGGAGGATATCCGGACAAGGCGGGATAATTCCATGTTCTGCTATGAATATGCCATGCTGGGGAACCGTCTGATGACCGTGGGAAGCGCCTGGTTAAAGACCCAGGGGACCATCATGCTTTTTACCATGACCGTTTGTTCCGTCGGCCTTTTTCTCATGGGAAATCCATATTTTATTCTGTTCGGGATCGGGATCGGCCTTCTGGATGCCCTGCCTATTTTCGGAACAGGAACGGTTCTCATACCCTGGGCCCTGTTTTCACTGGTGAACAAGCACTGGGTATACGGAATCGGGCTGATCGTCATCTATATCATCTGCTATTTTTTAAGGGAAGTTATGGAGGCCAAGATCATGGGAGGGAAGGTGGGCCTCTCGCCTCTGGAAACGCTTGCCTCCATGTATGTGGGGCTTAAGCTGTTTGGTCTTCTGGGATTCATCCTGGGCCCCATCGGCCTCTTAATTATAGAAGATATTGTGGAGCTGTACGGAGGAACATGCTATAATGGTGCAAAAGGAACACAGCAGAAAGAAGGAGGAAATCCGGGATGAATCCACAGGAGCTGATAAAATTGAAACTCTGATACAGCATAACGAGGCGGGGACGAAAACCTGGCTGCCCCTGGAATATGATCTGAACCTGACCTATGGAAATGAAATCTGCGAAAGCTTTGAGAAAACAAAGCGGTTAAGGGATAAGGTCCGGGAGGATGCGGTTAAGCTGATGGAGGAAGAAAAAAATGAAAGCAGAATATAATACATATGAGCAATTAACGGCTCTTCGGAGAGAGCTGCACCGGTGTCCGGAAAAGTCCGGCTGCGAACGGAAGACCATGGAGCTTTTGAAAGACTTCATAAGGAGGAATACGGCTCTCGGCGTGATTGACCGTGAGGGCTGGTTTTACGCGGTCCATGAAGAGGAAGGCGCTGAAAAAAGCGTGGCGTTCCGGGCGGATATGGATGCGGTTACGGGGGAGGACGGAACCCCGTTTCATGGCTGCGGGCACGACGGGCACAGCGCGGTGCTTGCGGGACTCTGTCTTCTGGCTGATGGAAAAACGTTGGGAAAGAACGTATATTTTATATTCCAGCCCGCGGAGGAGACCGGGCAGGGAGGAGAAATCTGCAGCAGGCTTCTGACCGAAAAGAAGATTGAAGAGGTTTACGCATTTCATAATCTCCCCGGTTATCCTCTTGGCATGGCCGTCCTCAGAAAGGGCACCTTTGCCTGCGCCTCAAGGGGGATCATACTCACGCTGAAAGGGAGACAGTGCCATGCGGCCTATCCGGAGCAGGGAGTGAATCCCGCCTGGCTGCTGGGGGAGCTGATCTGCCGTATCCCACAGCTTGCCGCAGAACCGGGGTATTCGGGCATGGTGCTTGCCACCATCATAGAGGTGAAGGCGGGAGAAGAAGCCTTTGGTGTTTCTCCCGGAGACGGGAAGCTGGCTTTGACCCTTCGGGCGGAGCGGTTATCCGATCTGGACAGATTTCAGGATTCCATCGTTTCCTATGCGGAAAAAAGGGCAGGAGAAATGGAAATGGCTTTTCAGTATTCCCTGCAGGACGAATTTCCGGATACGGTCAATGATCCGGCCACGGTAGAAGCCTGCAGGCGGATGCTGGAGGAGAATGGGATCACCTGTATGGAGGCGCCCCTGCCTCTCCGCTGGTCGGAGGATTTCGGCTGGTATTTGAAAAAAGCGGGCGGAATGTACTTTGGCGTGGGAGCGGGGGAAGCATGTCCTGCCCTTCATACCGCAGGCTACCAATTCCCCGATGAAGTCATGAAAACGGCTCTGGCAGCACTGGAAGCGCTGCTGCAGAGAAAAAGCCCGGCTTCCTCTTGACAAACATTTATAAATAACGTAAAATCAACCATACAATCTTTCCAATCATTGAAAGAAACAAGGCGTTGAAGAGGACTAATAAGTAATGATGTATTCCAGAGAGAAGGCCGCCTGCTGAAAGGTCTTTATACCGCTCTTAACCCAACCTCCCTCGGAGCCCCGCAGCAAACTGCGGCGTAGGTCCCGCGTTAACGGATGGAAAAGTGAGTCATGGTATGTCCATGACTAAATTGGGTGGCACCGCCGAGCTGTTCGGTCCCTTTTGCAGGGAACGGATGGCTTTTTATTTTATGAATAGAAAGCGCCCTGCGGGCATACCTTTATGCCCAAAAAGCATGGGCGGGTAACAGGAAAGGAGAATTGTCATGGCAAAGGACAAAAAATTAGTAGAGGCCATCACATCCATGGATGTGGACTTCGCCCAGTGGTACACGGATGTAGTGAAAAAGGCGGAGTTGATCGACTATACCAGCGTGAAAGGCTGCATGGCCATAAAGCCGGCAGGTTATGCCATCTGGGAAAACATTCAGAGTGAGCTTGACAGAAGATTTAAGGAAACAGGGGTTGAAAATGTTTACATGCCCATGTTCATACCGGAAAGCCTTCTTGAAAAGGAAAAGGACCATGTGGAGGGATTTGCGCCGGAGGTCGCCTGGGTGACTCACGGAGGTCTGGAACCGCTGCAGGAAAGACTTTGTGTCAGACCTACCTCGGAAACCCTGTTCTGTGATTTCTATTCCAGAGACATCCAGTCTTACCGTGATCTTCCAAAGGTGTATAACCAGTGGTGTTCCGTGGTGCGCTGGGAAAAGACCACAAGGCCGTTTTTACGTTCCCGGGAATTCTTATGGCAGGAGGGCCATACGGCTCATGCCACGGCAGAGGATGCGGAAGAAAGAACCATACAGATGCTGAACCTATACGCTGATTTCTGTGAAGAGGTCCTGGCGATCCCGGTCATCCGCGGCCAGAAGACAGATAAGGAAAAGTTTGCGGGAGCAGAGGCGACCTATACCATTGAATCCCTGATGCATGACGGAAAAGCACTCCAGTCCGGAACCAGCCATAATTTCGGTGACGGATTTGCAAAAGCGTTCGATATCCAGTATTCGGATAAGGAAAACAAGCTTCAGTACGTCCATCAGACCTCATGGGGGATGACTACCAGAATGATCGGCGCCATCATCATGGTTCACGGTGATGACAACGGTCTTGTGCTTCCGCCCAGGATCGCTCCCACCCAGGTCATCATTGTGCCTGTTCAGCAGCAGAAGGAAGGCGTGCTTGAAAAAGCTTATGAACTGAAGGAAATCCTTTCCGGTTTTAAGGTGAAGGTGGACGATTCCGATAAGAGTCCGGGCTGGAAATTCAGCGAGTCTGAAATGAGAGGGATCCCGGTCCGGGTGGAAATCGGACCAAGGGATATCGCTGAAAACCAGGCGGTTCTGGTGCGACGGGATACCCATGAGAAAATCACCGTATCCCTGGATGAACTGAGTGAAAGAGTGGGCCGCCTTCTTGGAGAGATCCAGACAGATATGTTTGAGCGCGCCCGCCTGCACCGGGATGAACACACCTATGAGGCTGTGGATATGGACCAATTTGTGAAGACTGTGGAGGAAACTCCCGGGTTTGTGAAGGCCATGTGGTGCGGCTGCCAGGAGTGTGAGGATAAGATCAAGGAAATTACGGGAGCGACCGCCCGCTGCGTGCCGTTTAAACAGGAAAAGCTGGCCGATACATGTATCTGCTGCGGAAAACCTGCCGCAAAAATGGTTTACTGGGGCAGGGCTTATTAAGGAGACGTGGGAATAGAAAACCAGGAGGGGATCAAGTGATAAAAATTCAGGTTCCTGAATCTGCAGGGAACATCATTGAACAATTGAATACCCATGGGTTTGAAGCTTATGTAGTCGGCGGCTGTGTGAGGGACAGTCTGCTTGGGCGTGCGCCGGAAGACTGGGATATCACCACCTCGGCAAAGCCGGATGAGGTAAAAGAGATCTTTCACAGGACGATCGATACGGGGATCCGGCACGGTACGGTCACAGTACTCATTGACCATGGGGCATATGAGGTGACCACCTACCGGATCGATGGGGAATATGAGGATGGGCGCCATCCCAAATCCGTGGAATTTACGGGAAATCTGCTGGAGGATTTAAAGCGCCGGGATTTCACCATCAATGCCATGGCCTACAGCGACCGGGAAGGCCTTGTGGATGCCTTTGACGGGATGAAGGATTTGGAATGCCGCAGGATCCGCTGCGTGGGGAATGCCCTGGACCGGTTTTCGGAAGATGCCTTAAGGATCCTCAGGGCCATCCGTTTTTCCGCCCAGCTCGGCTTTGATATTGAGCCGGAGACAAAAGCGGCCATTTCCCTCATGGCCCCCAGCATGGAAAGGGTCAGTAAGGAACGGATACAGGTGGAACTAACCAAGCTTCTTCTCTCCGGACATCCGGACCGGATTGAGGCTGTGTTTGAAAACGGCATAGGCCCTTTTATATCCGGGCATTTTGAAGAGGCGGGAAGGCGTCTGTCCCAGGCTGAGAGGCTCTGCCTCCTGCCTCCCGAAAAACATCTGCGCTGGTCCGGTTTTCTGAGGCTGGAAACGCCTGAGGATGCGGTTAAGATCCTGCGGGAACTAAAGCTGGACAATGAGACCATCAGCGGGGTAAAGACCCTGGTCAGCTTATGGAAAACAGAGATACCGGCTGAGAAACCGGCCATCCGCAGGGTGATGAGCAGCCTGACCCCAGAGCTTTTTCATGACCTCCTGGGCTTTCAAAAGGTGTTTTGCCGGGAATCCTATGAAACGCAGCGGAAGGCTGTGGAGCAGTGCTCGGAAGAAATTTTAAGGGACGGAGACTGCATCCGGTTAAAGGATATGGCGGTGACCGGAAAGGAACTGATCCGGGCCGGGATGAGGCCGGGACCTGAAGTCGGTGCGGTATTAAATCGTCTGTTTGAGGCGGTTCTTGAACGCCCGGAATGCAATAACAGAGAATATTTGCTGAATTTAGCAGAAAAATTATAAAATGGCCAGGCAGCCGCATATGTAACTTTCCAAGGGAATCTGCATATTTTTTTCCACCCCTTCATACCCTAGAAGTAGCTGATGAGCTAAGAGTTGGAGGGGTGGTTGTGAACGAGAAATACACAGAGGTGCTTTCGCAGTATGAGCTTGAAATTCTGGATGTCAAACGCGGCCGGGGCGCCTGGCTGTGTGAGACGAATCAGGGGCTTAAACTGCTTCGGGAATATAAAGGAACCATAAAGCGCCTGGAATTTGAAGATCAGGTATTTACACAGATGGAAGAAACCGGCCATCTAAACGTGGATCGCTATGTCAGGAATATGGATGGAGAACTCCTCTCTAACGCCGAGGACGGAACCCGGTGGATCGTAAAGGACTGGTATGCGGACAGGGAATGCAATTTAAAGGACAGCAAAGAAGTGCTGTGCGCCATCGAACGGATTGCCTATTTACATAAAATACTGAGGCGGGTTGAATTCAGGGTAGAATGGAATTTAGGATCCATACTGGTCCAGCTGCCGGCCGAGGAAATGGAACGCCATAACAGAGAGCTGATCCGCGCCCGCGCTTTTATCCGGAATAAAAGAAAAAAATCCGACTTTGAACTATGTGTTATGGGAAATTACGACATATTTTTTGAACAGGCCATGGAGGCCTGCCGGGGGATGACCGTGTTTTGTGAAGACGGGGGGATTGGGGAGGGGTATTTATGCCATGGGGACTTAAACCAGCATCACATTCTGATGTGCACCAATCATGTGGCTATCGTGGAATTCAACCGCATGCACAGGGGAATGCAGATGGAGGATCTATACCATTTCATGCGTAAGGCCATGGAAAAGCATGACTGGAATTTAAAGCTCGGCACGGCCATGCTGGAGACTTATGCAAAGGTTCTTCCTCTTACGGATGCGGATAGGACCTGCCTTTACTATTTGTTTTTATATCCCGAAAAATATTGGAAACAGATAAACTTCTATTACAATGCGAATAAAGCATGGATTCCTGCCAGAAATATTGAAAAGCTCAAGGATTTGGAGATTCAGCAGCCAATGCGGAATCTTTTCCTATCAAGAATAAAATAATGGAAATACGCTTTCCATTTAACCTGTTATGATTTATAATAACCGTAACGGAAATGGAGAGAAAGGAGTATTTTGCAAATGAAAGATTACAGGAAAATATATGAAGAATGGCTTTTGAATCCATACTTTGACGAAGCTACAAAGGAAGAACTCCGCGCCATCGTAAATGATGAGAATGAGATCAAAGAACGGTTTTATCAGGACCTGGAATTCGGCACCGCCGGTTTGCGAGGCGTGATCGGCGCCGGCATCAACCGCATGAACATTTATGTGGTGAGAAGGGCGACCCAGGGGCTGGCAAATTATATTATAAAACAGGGCGGCGCCCATAAAGGCGTGGCCATTGCATACGACTCCAGGCATATGTCTCCGGAGTTCGCGGAGGAAGCTGCCTTAACGCTGGCGGCCAATGGGATCAAGGCTTATAAATTTGAATCCCTGCGCCCCACACCGGAGCTTTCCTTTGCGGTAAGGGAGCTTGGCTGCATTGCCGGCCTTAACATTACGGCCAGCCATAACCCTCCGGAATATAACGGATATAAGGTATACTGGGAGGACGGCGCCCAGTTTACCCCGCCTCATGACAAGGGAGTGACCGCTGAGGTCCTGGGCATATCGGACATTTCCACAGTCAGAACCACCACTGTGGAAGCTGCAAAAGCGGCCGGCAAATACGAGATCATCGGTGAGGCGGTGGATGATAAGTACATTGCCCATGTAAAGGCCCAGGTGGTAAATCAGGCGGCCATCGACAGGATGCAGGATGACATTAAGATCGTTTACACTCCTCTCCATGGTACAGGCAATCTTCCTGCCCGAAGGGCTCTGAAGGAAGTCGGATTTACCCATGTGTATGTGGTTCCCCAGCAGGAACTGCCGGATGGGAGCTTTCCGACGGTCAGCTATCCCAATCCGGAAGCCGAGGAGGCCTTTGAGCTGGGGCTTGCCCTGGCCAGGGAAAAGGATGCGGATCTGGTTCTGGCGACGGATCCGGATGCGGACCGCCTGGGGGTATATGTAAAGGATGAAAAATCAGGAGAATACATCCCTCTGACCGGTAATATGTCCGGTTCCCTTCTGTGCGAGTATGTTCTCAGCCAGAAGAAGGAAAGGGGAGAGATTCCGGCGGATGGACAGGTCGTAAAATCCATCGTGACCACCAACCTGGTGGATGCGGTTGCCAGAGCTTACGGCTGTGAACTGATCGAGGTACTGACCGGCTTTAAGTACATCGGCCGGCAGATCTTAAAGGAAGAGACCACCGGCCACGGAACCTACATGTTTGGCCTGGAGGAAAGCTATGGGTGCCTGATCGGAACCTATGCCCGGGATAAGGATGCCATCTCCGCAACCGTCGCTCTCTGCGAGGCAGCGGCTTATTACAGGATGAAGAACATGACCTTGTGGGATGCGATGACAGCTCTTTATGAGAAATACGGCTATTATAAGGATGCGGTGAAAGCCATCGGCTTAAAGGGCATTGAGGGCCAGGAAAAGATCAGATCGATCATGGAGACCCTGCGCAGCGGGACTCCTTCGGAGGTAGGCGGATATAAAGTCCTTTCCGCCAGGGATTATAAGCTTGACACGGTGAAGAACATGGAAACAGGGGAAACCGTTCCCACGGGCCTTCCCGCGTCCGATGTGCTTTATTATGACCTGACAGAGGACAGCTGGCTGTGTGTCAGGCCGTCGGGAACAGAGCCTAAAATTAAATTTTACTATGGCATAAAGGGAACCTCCATGGCAGATGCGGCTGAGAAATCAGCCAGGCTTGGAGAGGCGGTTATGGCCATGGTGGATCAGATGATGTAAGTGATCCCATTGCATAAAATAAGAGCATGGACCGGCTGGCTGCCGGTCCGTGCTCTTATTTTTGTGATTTTCTGTATTTTTTAGAATATTCCTTCAATTCTCTTAAGGCTTCTCCGAACAACCGGGAGGATGCCGTAGGATTCCGGCGAAGGATTCCCCTGCGGGAAAAGGTTAAATGCTTTGTCAATTTTTCTCTGGTTTCGGTCAGGGACTGAAGGCGTTCCACCAGGGCGGACTCTTTTAAGACGTTGGCGGTTTCTGTTTTTATGGAGGAAATCTTTATAAAAGTTTCATCCTTTAAGTTATATGCCTTCTGAATGGTCTCACTGCGAAGCTCTGACACCTTCTGGGCGGTTTCCGCCTTTAAAAGGGACATCTGGAGCTGCACCTCTTCCAGCTCCGCCTTCAGCTTTGTCATGGACTCCAGCACATGGCCCAGGTCCAGGGCTTCTCTGGTGGAGTGAATGGCATCTGCGGTGAACAGGACGCCGATCACGATGACAAGGATCATACAGACCTCAGGACGAAGTCCCAGCACCAGCCATTCCAGGGGACGGTGGACGACCTCTGTCAGAAGAATGGTGAGCAGCCCCCAGGCAATGGAGGTGCCCAGACATATATAGCCGTTTAAATTAAGCGGATTGTTGCTGTAATCCCAGTATTTCATTTTAAAAAGCCGTTCCATGACGTATCCGGTCACATATTCCAGAGCGGAAGCGCCTGCCATGCCGAAAAGGAATACGAAAAGCAGATTGCCCTTGACCGGCAGAGACAGCCACAGCATGATGATCGCTCCGCTGCCATATAAGGGAAGCAGTGGGAGGTGAAGAAATCCCCGGTTGACAAAATGATAGCTTTTTACGGAAACATAAGTCGATTCAATGATCCAGCCTGTCAGGCAGTAAATGAAAAAAAACATCAGCCACTGATACCATGTATATACGTACATAAGAGCAACCCTTTCTTACAATCATCCGTTTTGGCTTAATCATAAACGTTTTTCTTAGTTTTTGCAACCGGAAAGAAATTTACATTGACATTTAATTCCTGCCGGCGCATATGAAAAACCACCTTGTACATACTGACTGGCTGCATTTCAGTATGGTATCAGGTGGTTTTTCATGTAATATGCGGCAGCCTGCGGAGGGAGCCGGTCCTGAATTATTGGGAGATTTCCTCTTCTTCCTTTAAAATGATATTCAGCAAAAGGGCGATGATGGTGCCTGCCGAAATGCCGGAAGAGAACAATGCACTGATAGTACCGGGCAGGTTGGCGACAAGATCCGGTCTCATGGTCACTCCAAGGCCTATCGCCATGGAGGAAGCCACGATCAGCATGTTGCGGTTATTGAATTTTACCTGGGAAAGCGACTGAATGCCGGAAGCCGCCACAGTGCCGAACATCAGAATGCCTGCTCCGCCCAGTACCGGGGCCGGCATAATGGAAACCAGGGTTGCCAGCTTGGGGAACAGGCTCATGACAATGAGCAGTCCGCCTGCGGCCACAGCCACCCTGCGGGAAGCGCACCGGGTAAGGGGAATCAGCCCCGCGTTCTGGCTGAAGGTGGCAACCGGGCCGCTGCCGATAATGGGAGAAATAAACGAACCGAAGCCATCGGCCCGGACACCGGCCGCAATGTCATCATCGGTGGGTTTCTCATTGGTAACCTTGCCGATTACCTGGACCACGCCTACCGTTTCAATTACCGTAACCAAATATCCCGCAATGAAAGGCACAACGAATTTGGGATTAAAGTCTACACCATAGCGGAACAGATGAGGAAGCTCGACCCAGGGTGCGCTGGCAACCTGGCTGAAGTCCACCATTCCAAGAGGGATGCAGATGATATAGCCTGCGGCAATGCCGATCAGCACCGACGCACTGCTGATCAGTCCCTTACTGTAACGGTTCAGCAGCAATATGATCAGAAATACCACCATGGCAATGGCGATATTCAGCGGTGCGCCATAGCCGGGATCCCCTACCTGGCCGCCGCCGATCCAGTCCATGGCGACCGGCATAAGCGTTACGCCGATCAGGGTGATAACAGTGCCTGTGACCACCTGGGGGAAGAATTTCATAAGAGGCTTGATGAAATAGCTTAATATCATTTCCAGAATAGCGCCCAGCATGCTGGCTCCGTAGTAACCCGCCATACCGCCGCCCATGGTGTTGATGATGGTGTTGGCGGGAGCCACAAACCCAAAATCCGTCCCCATGATGGTAGGAAGGCCGCTTCCCACCCGGAAAGGCTTTCTCCCTATGCCTCTGGACTGGATGATGGAATTTATGCCTGAGGCGAGCAAAGCTGCGCTTACCAGGTATGCGGTGTTGCTGATGTCAAATCCGGCCATTCCGGCCAGAATGAGGGGAACAGCCACAATGCCTCCAAAAGCCGTTACAATGTTTTGAAACCCCAGCAGTAAGGATACCGATGCAGGCGGTTTGTCATTGAGGGCGTACTTTAGATTGCTTCCCTCTGCCTCAAAGGACACAAGCACCTGTTCCCCTGCGGATGAGGCTTGTTGTAAGCCGTCTGTTTTGCTTACAGGAATTTCTTTTGCTGCATTTTGTTCCATTTTCATATTCTCCTTTTTTATTTTATACCGCCGGTTGACAGGGGGATTCACCCGTTGTTCCAACAGCGATACTTTTACGATTCAGGCATGAATATTTCTGTTTTTTATTTTTATGTATACTCTTTGAGGGTTTTCATTTGCAACAGGTCTGTTGGCTGCGTTTTGCTTCTTATTATTTTTTATTGTTCCTAAAAATTTTTTAGTAATCCAACTATACCATATTTTTCCCAATAACGCAACTGAATTTGTGCATAATGACATGTAAATAAAGGAAAAATAATTCAAAAACAGAAAAAATATACAATAAAATGAATAAATATCGAAAGGCAGCAGAACCATTTCGGCCTGCTGCCATTCCTTAAAAGGTGAGGGCGGAGAAGTCAATCTCCATATCGTTATAAATATTGACTTTGACCTTATCATCAAAGGTGTAATGCTGGGCGAACTTGCCGCCTTCAAAGAAGTATACGGTGATAAATTGATCTGCCTGATTAATAATCCAGTATTCCTTTACACCGGCATTTGAATATTTATTTAGCTTTAAAATATAGTCATGTCCTGGATTGCTTGGTGAAGTTATTTCGATTATCCAATCCGGTGCGCCAACGCAGCCCTTATCATTAATCTTGTTTGGATCACAGATAACACTAATGTCTGGTTCAAGGTATTCAGATTCATCACCGTTAAGGAATACAGCAAACGGAGCGGAAAATACCTCACAGGAACCATTGTTTGATTTGATGTATTGGTGTATAGTGCTTGAAAGGTTCATAGAGATTCGTTGGTGCTTAGTGCTTGGTGGTGCCATCATATACATTTGGCCGTCAATCAATTCTGCCCTGGTTCTGTCCGGTAAGTTGTAGATATCCTCAATAGTGTAAGTTCTGTCTCTTGGCAATGGCTTGGTAACACATCCTTTCATGGTAATAGCATTGACTGGTTGATTGTGGGTTATGCGTTGTCACGGTCCATGGTTTCATCTATGGCCCGGTTGATAAAAGCATTGACACTTTCGCCGTTGCTTTCAGCATGGGTTTGAATAAGTGCTTTTTTGCCTTTGGGAAATGTAACATTAACTCTGTCGTAGTTATTCTTAACATATTTATTTACTGCTTTCTGTTGAGCCTTACTTACTTTTGTGTCTTCTGTCACAGCATACACGTCCTTCCTGCCTGATTGAAGGTATAAATATAAATACACTTATTCTATGATACCTGAATTATAACATTATATTCTATTGGTGTAAATATAAAAATTAGATAAATGTATTGGTGTAAATAGATATATATTGAGTGAATAATAGAAGAAATGGTAAAGCTGGAAAGACAGGCGTAATGAAAAGGCTCACAATTAATGTGGATTTTTGCTTGCCTTAGTCGCCTATGTCATGTAGAATTATGATGTTTCATATTAAATAGTGTAAAATTGGTGTCAAACTATAAAGTGATGAAAATAAAAGTGATATCAAACCGCATTCATAAAGGAGTTTTTAAATGAGCATATTAAATGTAGAACATCTCACACACGGTTTTGGGGACAGAGCCATTTTTCAGGACGTATCCTTCCGTCTGCTGAAGGGAGAACACATCGGGCTGATCGGGGCCAACGGAGAAGGAAAATCCACATTTATGAATATCATAACCGGCAAGCTGCAGCCCGATGAGGGAAAGGTGGAGTGGGCCAGGCGGGTGCGGGTGGGGTATTTAGACCAGCATACGGTGCTGGAAAAGGGAATGTCCATCCGGGATGTGTTAAAAAGCGCATTTGCATTTTTATTTCAGATGGAGGAACAGATGAATGAGATCTGCGACACCATGGGAGAGGCCGATGAGGAGACCATGGCTTCCATGATGGAAGAGCTTGGAACTATCCAGGATCTGTTGATGGCCCATGATTTTTATATCATCGACTCAAAGGTGGAAGAGGTTGCCAGAGCTCTGGGGCTGAGTGATATGGGGCTTGACAAGGATGTGACCGAGCTCAGCGGAGGACAGAGGACCAAGGTCCTGCTGGGAAAGCTCTTACTGGAAAAACCGGACATTCTCCTGCTGGATGAGCCTACCAATTATCTGGATGAACAGCACATCGAATGGCTGAAGCGTTATCTGCAGGAATATGAAAACGCATTTATCCTGATCTCCCATGACATTCCGTTTTTAAACAGCGTGGTGAACATCATCTATCATATGGAAAACCAGAGCCTGGACCGTTATGCAGGCGATTATGAGAAATTTAAAGAGGTCCATGCGGTAAAACGGGCACAGCTGGAAGCGGCTTATAAGCGCCAGCAGCAGGAGATCGCTGAACTGGAAGATTTTGTGGCCCGCAACAAGGCCAGGGTTTCCACCAGAAATATGGCCATGTCCAGGCAGAAAAAGCTGGATAAAATGGAAGTGATCGAACTTTCAAAGGACAAGCCAAAGCCGGAATTCCGTTTTATGGAGGCCCGTACTGCCGGAAAATGCATTTTTGAGACCGGGAATCTTGTGATCGGCTATGAAGAGCCGCTGTCCAGGCCACTGAATATCTCCATGGAACGGGGCGAAAAGGTGGTGCTTGTGGGCGCAAACGGGATCGGCAAGACCACCCTGCTGAAGAGCATTTTGAATCTGGTGCCGTCCCTTGAGGGCGGGGTGGAGCTTGGAGACTACCTCTCCATCGGCTATTTTGAACAGGAAATGACTCCCGGCAACACGACTACCTGCATTGAAGAAATCTGGAAGGAGTTCCCCTCATACACCCAGTATCAGGTACGGTCCGCTCTGGCAAAATGCGGCCTGACCACCAAGCACATTGAAAGCCAGGTCCGGGTGCTCAGCGGAGGGGAACAGGCCAAGGTGAGGTTATGTAAACTCTTGAACCGGGAAACCAATGTGCTCCTTCTGGATGAGCCGACGAATCATCTGGATGCGGAAGCCAAGGAAGAATTAAAACGCGCCTTAAAAGCATACAGGGGCAGCATTCTTCTGATCTGCCATGAGCCGGAATTCTATGAGGGCCTTGCCACCAGAGTTTTGGACTGCAGGGAATGGGCGCTGAAATTATTCTGACGGAAATAAAAAAAATTGGGGTCCGGTTCCCGGATAAAACTCTTGGCGTAGCTGAAAAATGCTAGGAAGATAGGAGATAGTAGAGAAGTAAAATATGGGCAAGGCCATTCGTAATGGCTCTTGCCCATGTTTGCGTTATAAAATTGTTTTTGGGGTTGTAAAGAGAATCTGAATCCACATCTATCCCGATCCTGGCAGTGTTCCAGCCATTTCTCCGTGATAAACATGAATGCCGAATAGAGCTTTTGGGTGTAAGCATGAATCTCATGAAATATTTGGAGAAAAATTAGAATTGTAAAAAAATAAAAAAGATATTAAAATTGAGATAGGGAGAGATTTTATTCGTGTACCATGGGTAAAAAAGCAGCGGTTTGTTGTGATATGATTTACTTAATATTATGATATTAATTTTGGGGAAACAGGAGAATGTTATTGTAGGGAGAAGGTTTAAAAATGCAAAATAATATGCTGTCTTTAGGACAATTGCAGGTAATGTCGGCAAAACAGGTACAATCTCTGGAGATATTAACTTATACGAATCAAGAGCTGGAAAACTTCCTTTTGAATGAATATCTGGAGAATCCTATGTTGGAGAATACGTTGGATAAGCACAATGATATGATGAAGGATTTAGAGCAGATGTATGAGAAGAGTGTATCTTATAAAGAGCATTATACGGAGTGGCAGGAGGAGGACAGTAATCGGAAAAATGATATCAAGGCGGAGCGACCGGAAGAGTTGAAAAATTCAATTTTAAATCAACTCAATAGAAATGATTTTAGTGAAATGGAATGGAAACTGATGGGTTATCTGATACAGTGTCTGGATGAGAAAGGATTTTTTTTGTATGAAGTATCAGATATCGCCAAAGTATTAGGATATCAGGACAATGTAGTAAATAAATGCTTGAATGTCTTAAAAGAGCTGGAGCCGGTTGGCATTTTCTCCAGAGATATATGTGAGTGCCTCCAAAAACAGCTGGAGAAAAAAGGTATAAATAATAAAGAAGTGACCTTGATGTTGGGCAAACATTTTACCGATATTATGAATGGACGTATAAGTGTCGTATCGCGAAGTTTGAAATTATCAACTTCTAAGGTAAGGGAATATATTCATCTGATTGGAACACTAAATCCCAGGCCTGTTATGAATCTGCAGTCAGAAAGAGAACAGTATATTGTTCCGGATATTGTGGTGACTTTGGAGAAAAGACAGTGGCATGTTGAAATTAATGATCGATGGATGGGAGAATATAAATATAACGAATATTATATAAATCTGATGCAGGAATCACAGGATGAATCATTAAAACAGTATTTTAAGGAAAAGTTAGAACGTGCGAAGTTTATTATATTTTGTGTTGAACAGAGACGGGGCACGATTATTAGAATAGTGGAAGCATTGTTAAAAGTGCAGGAAGATTATTTTGTATATGACAAAGAATTAAAGCCTATGAGCATGGAAACCGTAGCAAGAATGGCGGATATGCATGTGTCAACTGTCAGCAGGGCGATAAGGGATAAACATATACAATATAAGAAGACCGTTCTCATTAAAGATTTATTTACTATGTCAGCTGCCACACAAGAGGATATTTCTGTTGATGTGATAAAAAAACAAATCCAGGAGATGATCCGCGCAGAGGCATCTGCCGAGCCGTTAAGCGATCAGAAAATTGTAGAACGGATGCATGAAGCAGGAATTAATATTTCCAGGAGAACTATTGCTAAATATCGCAAACAGCTTGGCATACCTGACTCAAGGCAACGTCTTTATCTATAAAAATTATTGTATAAAATGTTCGAGGTTACTGAGAATGTATAGGGGAAGTGTTCCGGGAGATGAATGGGAGGGGTGGCATGTCTGATTTAATGGAAATCAAGGGCTTTATTCAACGGATTGCACAGGGGATTACATTTGCAATCGGAATAGATACGCAGGTAATTGACAGAGGTTTAAATCGAATAGCAGGTACTGTATATAAACCAGTTCCTCAAAATGGCGGGGTAGTAAAGCGGGTAATTGAAACGGGTGAGTATGCAATCAGTACGCTGGTGGATCGTAATAGTTCAGCTTGCTTAAAGTGTAATCAAAGACAGAACTGCAGGGAAACGGGATATATCCATTGTCCGATTGTGTATAATAATGAGATTGTGGGAGTCATGGGACTGATTTGCTATGAACAGGAGCATATTGAAAAAGTAAAGGACGAACGAAGAGGGCTGTTAAATTTTATACAAAGTATGTGTGAATTAATTGAACTTAAGTTAAACGAAGAGGATGTGCGCCATAAAGAACAGATTATTTACCGGAAATTGGACAGTCAGAATCAGGTTTTAAATCAGGTGATGGATCAGATATCAGATGGATATGTATTACTGAATGCAGATAATATTATTTGTAATATCAATAAAAAGGCATTGAATCTTTTTAAGATGGAGCAAAAAGAAGTTATTGGAAAAAATATATTAGATTTAATACCGGACCCTGTATTTCATGCCATGATTCTGGAGGAAAGTGTAAATGTATATGAAAATATAAAAATTGGTAAAGAAAGTTATGGTGCCTTGTTTTATAAGGTGGCGGATGGTCGTGAGGATTTAACTAAAATCCTGAATTTTAAAACGATTATGAATGTTGGAAGCCGGGTGGCCGGTGAGGCATACCGTGAGAATCAGATTACATTGGATAACATTCTTGGCGTAAGTATGCAGATGAAGCATCTTAAGGAAATTGCAAATAAAATAGCAAGGACCATGCCTAATATTTTGCTTACAGGGGAGACAGGAACTGGAAAGGAAATGTTTGCAAGAGCTATACATAATGCTTCAGACCGTTGTGGAAATCCATTTATCACGGTGAACTGTGCAGCAATTCCGATGGAGCTGCTGGAGTCGGAATTGTTTGGGTATGATGAAGGCGCATTCACAGGTGCAAAAAAGGGCGGAAAGATCGGAAAATTTGAATTGGCTAATACGGGAACTATTTTATTGGATGAAATTGGGGATATGCCATTCCATCTTCAGGCAAAATTACTTAGGGTTCTTCAGGAACGCAAACTGGAACGGTTGGGTGGAAATAAACAGATTAATTTAAACATTCGAATTATATCAGCCACAAACAAGAAACTTGAAAAAATGGTGGAAGAAGGAAAATTCAGGGAGGATTTATATTATAGACTTAATATTATTGAAATTCACCTTCCGCCTTTGAGGGAACGTCCTGAAGATATTCCTCTCCTGGTAAAATATTTTATGAATAAGTACCGTTCTTTTTTCTCAGTCAATGTGGAGGATATCTCTGAGGAAGTCATGGGTTATCTCTGCAGCTACCAGTGGAAGGGTAATATACGGGAACTGGAAAATGTGGTTCAGTACATGATATCCATGAGCGCAGACAATTTATCTGGCACGATAGGGATCAGTTCGCTGCCGGCACAGGTAATGGAAGCTAAAACACCATCTGTTTCCGTGATGAAGCCAGATAGTGGAGGAGGTGACTTGAAGACCTTAGAAATGGGCAAGATCATGGAAGCAATCAGAAAATACGGAAACACTACAGAAGGAAAGAAGCTGGCGGCTAAGAACCTGGGAATTAGCTTAGCTACTTTGTACAGACGCTATAATAAAGATTTTAAATAGAAATTCTCATAATGATAAAAAATTCTCATTATGAGAATTTTTTAAACCTTATTTTGAGAAAGAATGAGAAAAGGCCGGATATTTGCTTAATAATTTACCGGAAGTTATTTGGCACGATTTTTGCTGTATATATTAGCAAGGGTAATTCATCAGCCTTTATCAATTTAAAATATACAGGAGGTAAGTTATGCAGAGCAGAGTAGTAGTAACAAAAAAGCCAAATGAAGTTGTAGTGGAGAAATGTGATTTAAAACCGGGGGATAATGAAGTATTAGTGAAAACGTATATGTCTTCCATTTGCGGCACAGACAAAAATTATTCCCTGGGAATGATGCCCCGGGAGGTTTTGATTGAACAGGTAGCCGGCAACAATGAAGCACATCACGCTTATCCATTAAAAATGGGTCATGAGGCAGCCGGTGAAATTGTTGAGACAGGCAAGAATGTGACCGATTTTAAAGTAGGGGATAAAGTAATGTCGTTTGGCTGGTACAATACCATGGCGGACTATTTTGTGGCTCCGGTTGTACATAATGGTTATGGAGTGGTAAAGGTTCCGGAAGGTATGAGTATGGAATCCGCCTCTCTGGGAGAGCCTACAGCCTGCGCAATCTATGCAGGCATGCAGTCAGGTGTGGAGCTTGGTGATGTTGTAGTCATTGTAGGAGTTGGATTTGCAGGGCAGATCATTGCACAGGTTGTTAAGAAAATGGGGGCTGCTAAGGTTATCTGTGTCGATATTATTGATGGGAAGCTGGAGCTGGCTAAGAGAATGGGAGCCGATATTGTGTTGAACTCCTGCAAAGATAACGTTGCAGACTTTGTTATGAAAGAGACAAATAACCAGGGGGCTGATGTTGTAATTGAAGTGGCTGGAAATGATAGAGCTATTCAGCTTTGCAGTGATGTGCTGAAACATGGT
Organism: Lachnospiraceae bacterium 54-53; assembly: GCA_041223105.1. Classification (GTDB taxonomy): domain Bacteria; phylum Bacillota; class Clostridia; order Lachnospirales; family Lachnospiraceae; genus Lacrimispora. Next base: position 33,165 of record JBCLPO010000024.1, on the reverse strand, counting down.
GGGATCATGGGACTGTACAGCTGGGTTCTGGAACCCACAAGTCTGTTTATTAACAGGTGGCATAACGATGGCTTTGATATCCGTACACTGGCACTTATGCACCGCATTAAGATTGACCGTGTTTGGTGGATCGAAAAAACACTGCAGAATGTGGCGAATGGAATGATTCAAATCGATCCGCTGATTTCCCATGTGTTTGATTTATCAGATGCGCCAGAGGCTTTCCGGGTGGCTTGTGAAGAACCTGATGCCTGCAAGGTAATGTTAAAATCATAAAACAAATAATAAAATAAAAAAGGAGTCGTAAGATGAAAAAAATTATGGGGTTAATTTTAAGTGTGGCATTATCGGTGGGGATGCTTAGTGGATGTTCCGGGGACAGCGGGGGACAGGCGTCTTCATCTGCCAGTACTCAGGGACAGGAGACGGAAAGTTCTAAGCCGGTTGTATCCTTTGACGGAAAGGTGGTATTAGGTGCGACTGCACCTTTAACCGGTCCGAATCAGCTTACAGGCGGGTACTATGTGAATGGAATGAAGATGGCGGTGGATGAGATTAATGCGGCCGGCGGGATACTTGGTAAAGAACTGATACTGGATGTCCAGGACGAAGGCACAGACCAGTCCATAGCCATTAATGCAACAATTAAGCTGATTGAAAGCGGGGTTCCGGCCATCATCGGTTCTTATTTTTCTACGAACTGTATGGCAGTTCTTCCTGAGATAGAGAAAAATAAAGTCCTCTATTTTGCAAATGGGTCGAATCCTGATATTTCTGCAGCAAATAACGAGTATGTATGGCAAATCCGTGTAACAGACGATTTTACCGGACCAATAATGGCCGATATAGCATTGAATGAATTAAATATGAAAAATCCTGCGGTTCTTTATACCACAGCATCTTCTACCACTATACAAAAGGATAATTTTATTATCGCTATGAACGAAAAGGGGAATGCCGTGGCTGAGAAAAATGTATATGGTGCCCCTGAAAATGAGTCGAATTTCAGTTCCATCATTAATCAGATCTTAAATTCAGGCGTGGATGGTTTAGTGGTTATGGGAGTCAGCGAGGCTTGGGATGTTGCCTTAGCTCAGCAGCTTCAGTCCGCAGGCTGTGACATTCCTCTTATGGGATCCTCCAGCTTTGCCAGCGCTCCATTTATTGAGGTGGCAAGGGAGGCAGCAAATGGCTGGTACACCATAGCAGATTGGTCACCAAATATTCTGGAAGATAATCTGGATGTACCGGATCAGGCGGTAACCTTTGAACAGCGTTATGAGGAGCTGTTTGACGGCATGAGTGCTATGCAGTCTGCTTGGGGATATGATTGTGTCTGCTTGTTCAAAGAGGCCTGTGAACGGGCCGGAACCACTGAGGACAGGGAAAAGATTAATCAAGCGATGAAAGATACTGATATGCAGGGCGCAAATAATTATTACCGTAATTACGAAGATACCTTCCATGTATTGTCAACATACATTTTGCTTTGTGAAACAACGGATGGGGCTGCAGTACCTGTAAGGAAGGTTAACTTCAGATAAAAAGGCGGACTTTTCAGCCAGAAGGCGCAGTTGATGCGCCTCTGTGCTGATAAGCGGAATGGCAGAATTGGGGGTATTAAATTGACTTTTAGTTTATTTTTTTCATTGCTGGTAAATGGACTTTCAATGGGAATGATTTATGCAATGATAGCCATGGGGCTGATTCTCTTAATCAGAGCGGTTGGGGTCCTTAATTTTGCGCAAGGTGACTTATTGATGGTAGGTGCATACATTGCCTGTGTTCTGTTTATGGATTTCAAACTCCCGTTTTATGTGGCAATCCCGTTGTCATTGGTATTTTATGCAATTATTGGACTGGTATTTATGCTGGTTACGTATTGGCCGCTCAGGAAAGCTTCTTATCCGGTCGCGCCGATTATTGCAACTATGGGAGCTTCTCTGGTGTTGTCCGAGGGAACAATGATATTGTTTGGATCATGGCCAAGAACCATTTCTCCATTGTTAAGCAATTCTAAGGGGAGTGCGTTGACAGTTAATCTTTTTGGAACAAGACTGCAGGTTCAATTTTTATTGATTATAGCAGTTGCCATTGCGGTAATGTCCATGATTTATTTCTTGTTTGAAAAAACATATATAGGTATTATGATGCAGGCTGCAGCTCAGGATAAACCGGCTTCTGAACTCATGGGAATATCCACACTGATGACAACTGCGGTTACATATGTATTGGTAGTGGCTCTGGTATCTATAGGCGGATATATGGTGGCTCCCATATATACGGTTACCACATCCTTGTCAGCGCTGCAGCTGCGTGCATTTGCAGGCACGGTGATAGGTGGGTTTGGAAGTATTAAGGGTGCAATTATCGGCTGTCTTCTGGTTGGAATAGTAGAATCTTTTTCAACTGTGAAATTTTCTTCTTATAAAGATGCGATTGTATTTCTGATTCTGATTATTTTCTTGATTTTCAGACCTCAAGGACTGATTGTAGACAAAGTCGCTGATAAAGCTTAAGGAGGAGAACAGAATGGATAAAACAATTATAAACAAGGGGAGGTATGCTGACCCCAAAAACTGGCTGACAGCCGGTATACTTGTATTATTTTCTATGTTTGTTGCGTTGAAAATGAATAATTATACCATTTTAGTTGTGAATATTGCACTGATTAATATGATTACAGCATATGGCCTTTCTATTATGCTGGGGATGTGTGGACAATTGGTATTTTCCGGAGTGGCATTTATGGGGATTGGGGCCTATATCGCAGCCAATCTTTGCTCTGGGCGTTTGGGATTTGTAGTTTCTGGTGTTGTTGCTACTTTACTGTCAGTTGCCTTTACGGTCCTTCTTTCTTTCGCAACAGGTGTTTTGTTTTTACGTTTAAAAAGTTCATTTTGTACCTTTGCGACCCTGGGGTTTGTACAGGTATTGTATACGTTGTTTTTGAATTATGAACCTGCTTTTGGGGGACCAAAGGGAATCCCGGAGATACGCACGTTGTCCGTAGGAACGTTTGTTTTTGACAGCTACAAAAAATGGTATTTTTTACTGCTTGTACTGGTGCTTGTCATTGCATTTATAGTGGAGAGGATTCGTCGTACCAGTCTGGGACGTTCCCTTGCGTCTATCAGGGATAATGAAATTGCTGCTCAGACTTTAGGTGTGAATATTTATCGGACGAGGGTAATTGCTTTTGTGATTGCAGGTGCCTTTGCAGGGTTATCAGGTGCCTTGCTGGCACAGCATAACCGTTTTATCTCAGGCGACCAGTTCAGTTTTGTTAAAAGCACAACCATTGTAATTATGTCAATGCTGGGGGGGATTAACAGCACTCCGGGTATTTTTGTAGGAGCATTAATTGTTACCTTCCTGCCGGAGGTTCTCAGGGGTCTTGATAAATATCTGATGTTTATATATGGAATTGCGGTAATTGTCATGATGATCTTCATGCCCATGGGTATTGGCGGTGCAGTTTCAGATTTTCTTAAAAATATGAGAAGAAAACGCAAATTAAAATAGCTGGAAATCTGAGGAGGGAATTATGGACGGAGCAATATTGAGTTTAGAAGGTGTTTGTAAAAGCTTCGGCGGTGTTGTAACGGCAAAAAATGTGGATCTTCAGGTGATGCCAGGAGAAGTTCATGGGCTGATTGGACCTAATGGAGCAGGAAAAAGTACAATGATGAACCTGATCAGCGGAATTTATAATGTGGATCAGGGGTCTATATTTTTTAATGGCGAGAATATTACAAAAGTGCCTTCCTATATAAGGGCAAGAAAAGGAATTGGTAGAACTTTTCAGACACCCCGTTTTTTATACAGGTCAGATATAAGAGATAATCTGATGCTGGGAGTTGATCTGCACGATCAGCTTGGATATTGCAAGAGTTTTATGGGTACCCGTGGAAGTGCATTTTTAAAGGAACTGGACCAGTTAATGGAATTGGCGGGATTCGCATTTGACTGGGATGAGGATATTACAGCGATTCCTTTTGGCCAGAGAAAAATATTGGAAATTGTAAGATCCATGTTAGGTCATCCCAAAGTGATGTTAGTGGATGAACCTGCAGCCGGCCTTACGACACAGGAGATAGAGCGAGCCAGGAACCTGTTGATGTTCGCTGCAAAAAAGAAAAACATTGGAATTTTATTAATTGAACATCAGATGGATCTGGTTATGAGCAGCTGCGAAAATATTGATGTCTTGGTATTTGGAGAAATTCTTGCCAGAGGTCTGCCAGAAGAAATCGCCGTGAATCCGATTGTTCTGGAAGCATACTTGGGGAGGGATTTTGATGATTAAGATAAAGAATTTATATGCATATTATGGACCAATCGAAGCTCTCAAGGGAATTGACATGGTAATCGGCAAAGGAAAAATCACCTGTTTGATTGGAAGCAACGGAGCAGGAAAAAGCACACTTATGAACTCCATTTCCGGTTCCATCACCCGTAAAGGTTCTATTGAAGTAAATGATGAGATTGAAATTATAAGGAAAAATTCCCGTCAGATTGCCAGAATGGGAATTATTCAGGTTCCGGAAGGCAGACATGTATTCCCGGGGCTTTCTGTGGAAGAAAATCTTCAGACGGGGACTATTGTATGGCATGGATATTTTGGAAATAAATCTTATGCCGCTGAACTGGAGATGGTATATGAGTTATTTCCAAGACTGAAGGAGAGGCGTAAGCAGCTGGCATGGAGCATGAGCGGAGGGGAACAACAGATGCTGGCCATTGGAAGGGCATTAATGGCGAGACCGAAAGTTCTTTTGCTGGATGAGCCATCCATGGGGCTATCACCTTTATTAGTGGGGGAAATGTTTGAGAAAATAGCTGAAATTAATAAAACGGGAATTACCATTCTTTTAAATGAGCAGAATGCAAGGCTCGCAATGAAGATTTCTGACTATACATATGTAATTGAACAGGGAAAAATTAAAATGAGCGGTTTCTCATCTGAAATGAAACATGATTCAAGAATTGCAGAGGCATATTTGGGCAATCGGGCGGGACGGGATAAGAAGAGTCAGAAAGAGCTGCTAAGTTAATCATATCAAATACAGCAGGAAAGGGGATAATAGTGAAAAAACTAATTAATCGACCGGAGGAATTTGTAAAAGAAACGATGGAAGGCATCATTGCTGCCTATGGAGATAAAGTAAAGTTGCTAGATGATGACTATCAGATTCTGCTCAGCAATTATAAATCCAGAGAAGGAAAAGTAGGTATCGTTACGGCCGGAGGTTCAGGACATTTGCCTGTATTTCTAGGATATGTGGGACAGGGGCTTTTAGATGGCTGTACGGTAGGAAATGTATTTGCTTCTCCGGCAGCTTCCAAGATGGCAGATATGATTCGCGCATGCGATCAGGGAAGCGGTGTTCTGGCTTTATTTGGAAATTATGGCGGGGACCGGATGAACTTTGGACTGGCTTGTGAAACCGTAGAAATAGAGGATGACATACGGACTAAGATGGTATTGGTTAAGGATGACGTGGCCAGTGCACCCAAAGCGGAGGCAAACAGACGCCGTGGGGTTGCCGGATTGGTTTATGCTTACAAGATTGCCGGTGCGAAAGCAGAGAATGGCGGAACACTGGAAGAAGTGGCGCTAGCAGCTCAGGGTGCGATAGATAATATGCGTACCATGGGAGTTGCATTGTCATCTTGTATTGTACCCCAGGTTGGGGAGCCCACTTTTAATATTGCCGAGGATGAAATCGAAATTGGGATGGGAATCCATGGGGAACCAGGGGTGGCAGTCCGGAAGATGATGACGGCGGATCAGGTAGCGGAAGTACTACTGGACAGGATTACAAAGGATATGTCTTTGAATTCAGGAGATGAGGTTTCTGTTATGGTTAACGGACTTGGAGCCACGCCGCTGGAAGAACAGTTCATTGTCTACCGCAGGGTGCATAAGATGTTGAGCGAACAGGGAATACGTATGTATATGCCCCATATTGGTGAATATGCTACTTCTATGGAAATGGCAGGTTTGTCTTTGACAATTATGAAGCTGGACGATGAACGGAAAGCTCTATTGGGACAGGTGGCCCAGTCACCATTCTATACAAACTACAACAAATAGATCAGGAGGTTAAGGCATGGACGCACAGGGATTAGTACTGGCTATTGGCCGGATCAGCAGAAAAATAGAAGAGAATAAAGAGTATTTGGTTAAACTGGATCAGCTTAATGGAGACGGAGATTTAGGAATTTCTATGAGTGATGGTTTTAAAGCTGTGTGTGCGATGATGGTAACATCAGAAGAAAAGGACTTGGGTAAACTGTTTATGAAGGCTGGGGCTGCATTCAATGAAGCGGCGCCGTCCAGTCTGGGAACTATCCTTTCTTTTGGATTTATGGGAATGGCCGGAAGCCTGAAAGGGACTGTTGAAGCTACACCGAAGCAGATTACAGCTGCCTTATGCGCGGGAGTGGATAAAATCATGGAAAAAGCCGGTTCTAAGCCGGGTGAGAGGACTATATTGGATTCATTGTGTCCGGCAGTAGAAGCTTTTGGGAAAAAGGTCAGCCAACAAAACGAAGAGTTGTGCGACGCTCTGAAGGAAGCAGCCCGGGCAGCGGCTGAAGGGGCAGAAGCCACAAGGCAGATGAAACCTGTACATGGAAGAGCCGCTTATTATGGAGAAAAAAGTCTGGGGCATTTAGACGGAGGGGCCGTTGTAGGAAAGCTGATTTTTGAAGCCTTGTATGGAGACTGATTTTCATGCAGTCAGGATTTTTTTAAACATTTATTAAATGCAAAGAGCAGATAAAAAATACGGACAGGCCGGTGGCAAAATGCAGTCGCCGGCCTGTCCGCATTTTGCAGAATTTAAAGTTACCATATAGATATTAAATATTCCTATAGGAGGGACAAACGTCATGAGGTTATTATTTGCATCTGATTCATTTAAAGGTACATTATCTTCGGAGGAGATTATCCGTTTGCTGACAGAATCGGCACAGAGTATTTTCCCGGAATGTGAGTGCGGCGGAGTTCCCGTTGCAGATGGCGGAGAGGGAACCGTGGAAGCTGTGATTGCTGCGACGGGCGGAAGCTTACGGCGGATAATGGTTAAGGGTCCGTTGTTTGAAGACACAGAAGCGGTTTACGGCGTTTTCAACCACAATCATGCAATTATAGAGATGGCGGCGGCATCCGGTCTTCCTATGGTTCCCGCGGAAAAAAGGAATCACTGGATAACGGTTATAGAAAGATTTCCATTGCGGTTGGCGGAAGTGCAACCAATGACGGCGGTATGGGAGCGATGACGGCTTTAGGTGTAAAATTTATGGATGAAACAGGTGAGAGGCTGACGGGGACAGGAGAGGATCTCGGTAAAGTAAAATCCATCGATGCCAGCAGGATTCATCCGGCGGTTGCCGATGCGGAGTTTATGGTAATGAGTGATGTGACGTGTCCTCTTACCGGACCGAAAGGCGCAACCTGGACATTTGGAAAACAGAAAGGTGCAACACTTGATATTCAGAAAAAAATGGAAGCGGATATGAAAATATATGCAGTTCTTCTTACCGCGCTGGCGGGTTTGGATATAGACCGCATTCCCGGGGCGGGGGCTGCCGGCTGCCTGGGCGCTGCACTTAAAGTATTTCTGCATGCAAATATGAAATCCGGTATTGAGACAGTTATTGATTTGATCAACTTTGATCAATGCCTGGATGGTGTGGACTTAGTGGTTACAGGTGAAGGCCGGATTGATTGGCAGTCAGCTTACGGAAAAGTGCCGGGAGGGATTGGTATGCGTTGCAAAAAGAAAGGGGTCCCCGTGGTCGCGATTGTTGGAGGAATGGGAGAAAAAATCTTTGAGTTTGGGATCGAGAGCATTATCCCGACGATTAATGGTACAATGGATATTGAAGAGGCGCTTGGCCACGCAAAGAAACTTTATCAGGGAGCGGCAATTCGGACATTCCGCATGCTGCGCGTGGGTATGTATATAAAATGAAAAAGCCGAAAACTCGTATTCACAAAAAAGCCGCTTCTCATCAATCAAAAGCGGATAATTAAACTCTTTAGGGGGGCCGGACGGCCGAAACCGCCCGGTATGAGTATGAAAAAGCTTTGTGATTTCAAGTATGTTACTTGAAACAAAAGGCCCGTCATCCTTTCGGATAACGTACTTCTAGTATACGTATAAAATGTGACGAAAATATGTATTACGCATTAAAAAAACATAAACATAATTAAATTTAAAAAAACCCTTTAAAAACATAGGGGAATTGTTTATAATAAGATTGAAACTGTGACTTCATTTACAACTTAGACATAAATTTTGAAGATAAAGGAAGACCTGGGAACAGGAAACAGCGAACAGGAGGAAGCACGATGATGATGTCCAATGATATTGGAATTGATTTGGGTACTGCCAGCATACTGGTCTACATTAAGGGTAAGGGAGTTGTTTTAAAGGAGCCTTCCGTTGTAGCGATTGACCGTGATACAAATAAGATCAAAGCCATCGGAGAGGAAGCACGATTGATGATCGGCAGAACGCCGGGCAACATTGTGGCCGTAAGACCTCTTCGTCAGGGTGTTATTTCCGATTATACCGTGACGGAAAAGATGCTTAAATATTTCATTAGCAAAGCGGTAGGAAAAAAGACTCTAAGAAAGCCGAGAATCAGTGTCTGCATCCCCAGCGGAGCCACTGAGGTGGAAAAGAAAGCGGTGGAGGATGCGACTTATCAGGCGGGAGCCAGGGAGGTTACGATCATTGAGGAGCCGGTTGCGGCAGCCATCGGAGCGGGAATCGATATTGCAAAGGCCTGCGGAAACATGATCGTTGATATCGGCGGAGGAACCTCTGATATTGCGGTTATTTCCCTTGGAGGAACGGTAGTGAGCACATCTATTAAGGTTGCCGGTGATGACTTCGATGAAGCCCTGGTCCGCTATATGCGAAAGAAGCACAATCTTCTGATCGGTGAGAGAACGGCCGAGGAGATCAAGATAAATATCGGCGCAGCATACCGGAGGCCGGAGGTGCTGACCATGGAAGTCCGCGGGCGTAACCTTGTTACCGGCCTTCCCAAGACCATTGTGGTCACTTCGGACGAGACTCTGGATGCATTGAAGGAACCGGCAATGCAGATCGTGGATGCCGTTCACAACGTGCTGGAGCGGACACCGCCGGAACTGGCGGCCGATATCTTCGACCGGGGCATCGTGCTTACCGGCGGCGGTTCCCTCTTAAGCGGCCTGGATGCACTGATTGAGGAAAAGACAGGAATCACCACCATGATCGCCGAGGATCCTCTGACTGCTGTGGCTATCGGCACGGGTAAATTTATCGAATTCACCCATGGCGGAAATAATAAAACAGAGTTTTGACCGGATGAGCGGGACCGGCAGCACCGGTCCGGCAAACGGTTGACAGGACTGCCCTGGGCACGCCCCTGGCGGTATCGAAAGATTCCGGCAGGGTTGTTTTGCGGCGGTCCGCTTGCATTTACGGGAGGAGCCATGGCAACGGTCTGTGGGTTTGTGGAGAAAATTAAATACAGGAACGAAGACAATGGCTACACGGTCTTAAGCCTTGCTTCCGAAGGGGAAGAATACATCCTTGTGGGAAATTTCCACTATGTCAGCGAGGGAGAGCTCATTGAGGCCATGGGCCCCATGACCGAGCATCCGGTATACGGGGAACAGATGACTGTGGAGAGCTATGAGATCAAGGTTCCGGAGGACACTGCGTCTATGGAACGTTATCTGGGGTCGGGAGCCATAAAGGGGATAGGCGCCGCTCTGGCAGCCAGGATCGTCCGCCGTTTTAAAGCCGATACGTTCCGCATTATGGAGGAGGAGCCGGAGAGGCTTTCCGAGATAAAGGGGATCAGTGAAAAGATGGCCATGTCCATTTCGGAACAGGCGGAAGAGAAAAAGGGGATGCGCCAGGCCATGATGTTCCTTCAGGAATATGGAATTTCCATGAGCCTGGCGGTCAAGATCTATCAGGAGTACGGTCCCAGGCTTTACGGAGTGATAAAGGAGAATCCTTACCAGCTGGCGGATGATATTCCCGGCGTGGGCTTTAAAATGGCGGATGAGATTGCCAGAAAAGCAGGCATTTTCACGGACTCTGATTTCCGGATCAAATGCGGGGTGCTCTATACCCTTTTGCAGGCTACGGCGGGCGGCCATACCTATCTCCCGGAAGAAGAGCTTCTGGCACAGGCATCGGAACTTTTAAAGGTGGAATCCCAATTCATAGAAAAGCACCTGATGGACATGCAGCTGGATAAACGCCTTGTCATCCGGGAAAGGTCAGAAAAGCGCATCGTCTATGCTTCCCAGTACTATTACATGGAACTGAATGTGGCAAAGATGCTTCATGATTTAAATATCAGGGGCCGTATGCCGGAGGAGGAGATCCGGACCAGGCTGTTAAAAATTCAGGAGGATGAAAAAATCGAGCTGGATGAAAAGCAGGTCCAGGCGGTTGTGGAAGCGGTCAACAGCGGCCTGCTCATCATTACCGGAGGACCTGGAACCGGAAAGACGACGACCATCAATACCATCATCCGGTTTTTTGAAAGCCAGGAAATGGAGATTCTCCTGGCAGCCCCCACAGGGCGGGCAGCCAAGCGCATGACAGAGGCCACCGGCTACGAGGCCAGGACCATCCACCGGCTTCTGGAACTGAGCGGTGTCCCGGGAGATGAACGTTCTCTGGGAATGCACTTTGAACGGAATGAGGAAAACCCTCTGGACGCCGACGCGGTGATCATTGACGAAACTTCCATGGTGGATATCCATCTGATGCAGTCCCTTCTAAAGGCTGTAAATCCGGGGACCAGACTCATTCTGGTGGGAGACGTGAACCAGCTCCCCAGCGTGGGACCCGGAAATGTGCTTCGTGATATGATTGATTCCGGTTGTTTTAATGTAGTTATGTTAACTAAAATCTTCCGTCAGGCCTCCCAGAGCGATATCGTGGTCAACGCCCATAAAATAAACGCGGGAGAGCAGATCCCTCTTGGAAAAAAGAGCAATGATTTTCTGTTCATCCGGAGAGAGGACCCCAATGCCATAATAAATGCCATGATCACGCTCGTACAGGATAAGCTTCCCGGCTATGTCGGGGCGGACACTTATGATATTCAGATCATGACCCCCATGAGAAAAGGGGCCATCGGAGTGGAGCGGCTCAATTCCATTTTACAGGAATACTTAAATCCTCCGGCAGCCGGCAAGCAGGAAAAGGAAGCGGGAGGAGTCATCTACCGGACCGGGGATAAGGTGATGCAGATCAAAAACAATTATAATATCGAATGGGAGGTCCGCAACCGGTATGGGATCCCTACGGATAAAGGCCTGGGTATTTACAATGGGGATATCGGCATCATACGGGAGATCAACAGCTTTGCCGAGCTGGTGACGGTGGAGTTTGACGAAGGGCGCATGGTGGATTACAGCTATAAGCAGCTGGAGGAGCTGGAGCTTGCTTATTCCATAACCATACACAAATCACAGGGAAGTGAATACCCTGCGGTGGTGATCCCTGTTTTTTCCGGTCCCAGAATGCTCATGACAAGAAACTTGATCTATACCGCTGTGACCCGGGCCAAGTCCTGTGTCTGTCTGGTGGGGATGCCGGAGGTCTTTCAGGAAATGGTGGGCAATGAAATGGAACAGCGCAGATATTCCGGCCTGAAGGAACGGATCTGCGAGATCAATCAGTTATCTTAAATTTACTGTCTTAAATGATGCGGGCAGGAGGGGCATGGTTTTCGTTCCCCTTGCCTGGCCGGTCTTTCATTTTTTACAATTCTTTCATTCTTTATAATTCTTTCATTCTTTATTCAAGGAGAATCTTTCAATATGAATCCCTCTTTTTTCATCAATCTTTTGTTTCCCAGGCGCTGTCCGGTCTGTGACGGAATCGTCGTTCCAGAGGGCAGGCTGATCTGCCCGGAATGCATAAAAAAGCTGTCTTTTGTAAAGAATCCGGTCTGCAAAAAATGCGGAAAGGAATTGATCAGCGCGGATGTGGAATACTGCTTTGACTGCGTCCGTCACAGGCGGACCTTTGAATACGGCCGGGCGCTTGTAAATTATGATGAGGTCTCAAGACAGTCTATGGCGAAAATTAAATACGGAAACAAACGGGAATATCTGGATTTTTACGGAGAAGCGGTTTGTGAACGTTACCACAAGCTGATCCGGCGCATGAAAGCGGATGTGCTCGTTCCTGTTCCGGTCCATCCTTCCAGAAGGCGGGAACGGGGATTTAATCAGGCGGAGCTTCTGGCCAGACGGATCGGAAAACGTCTTGAGATCCCGGTATGTCCGGGAATGCTGGTCAGAAACAAGAGAACCATGCCTCAGAAGGGACTTGACCCTGCCGGACGGCTTAAGAACCTGGAAGAGGCATTTATGGCCGGAGAGTTTATAAAAGGAGTGGAGGGAGTGATCCTGGTGGACGACATTTATACTACGGGAAGCACCATGGAAGCCTGTACACGGGCATTGAAAAAGGCTGGAATAAAAAGGGTATTTTTTCTCTCAATTTGTATTGGACGAGGCCAGTAGATTGATGTATGATAACATTTGTTAGAGCATACGATTCCAGGAGGAAACAGCATGATTATCAGAATTGCAGAAGAAAAGGATTTACCGGCTCTGCTGGACATTTACAATTATGAAGTGGAGCACGGACTGTCTACGTTTGACTTGAATCCCAAAACCATGGAAGAGCGGCTGGCATGGTACCGGGCGCATAATGTTGGAAATCACCCGCTGATCGTAGCGGAGGAAGATGGGAAAGCGGTGGGCTATGCAAGCCTTTCCTCCTACCGCCCCAAAGAGGCTTATGCGGCCACGGTGGAGCTGTCCATCTACATTGACAGGGATTACCGGCGCAGAGGGATTGCCGGAAAGCTGGCGGTGGCCATTCTTGAAACGGCAAGAGAACGGGAAGACATACATACCGTTATTTCCGTCATTACGGGAGGAAATGAAGCGAGCATCCGCCTTCATGAACTGCTGGGGTTTGTGCACTGCGGTACCATAAGAGAAGTGGGAGCGAAGTTCGGGAAGATGCTTGATATTGAGAATTTTCAGATGATGGTGTAGGATTAATGGAAAGTTGTTTGTTTTAACATAAAATCAGAGCACTGTTTTATAGATGACCGTTCACCTATTATACAGAGCTCTGATTTGCTATTTGCTGTCGCAGGCTTTCATAAACAGTTTCAGCAATTCCAGTGCATAATGCCTTTTACGGTTGCTGCATTGGCCAAGAATATCAACTACGGCCTGTTGTTCAATATAAAGGTTATCGGTTTCTTTTTTCGTTTCTTCTTTTCCATAAATCAGATAGTCTAAAGATACATTCAGGCTTGATGCAATGCTTAACATTGTTTCAATAGACATTCCGCATGTACCCCGTTCAATGTCCTGACAATATTTATAAGCACGATCGATTTTTTCGGCTAATTCTTCCTGTGTCCAACCAATGATAATGCGCCGGTTGCGGATCCTCTGGCCTACTTCAAGCTTGTTATATTTAGACAATAATATCACCATACTTTCCATAATTTTCCAATTTTTGACATGAACTAATTATATAGGACTAAAATGACGGTAACACCTGCTATAAAAGTATAATAAAAGTATGTTAATAATGTAACCAGATGTTTTATTAATATTTTGTAAGAAAAAAGTAAGTCTAATTATTAATGGGTTCTGGTAATTTTGGAAATTGTTGGAGATTTATGGATTACTGAGGATTTACGCATTGTGAGAAAGGTCGATTATAGAAATGAAATAAAAGTGTTTCAGTATGAAGCTGTTAAAGGTAATAAAAAAAGATCTGAGAGCTGTAAAATGTGAGGTGCTCATCCATAAGTTAAATTTTAGGTCTAACTTATGGAGGCAATTCAATGTTTTACAACTGCAGATCTTTTTTATTTGTGGAACATGGGGAAATTTATAAAGCCCCTTCCCTGTAAACAACAACACCGATTGTTTTTAAGAGAATCTTGACATCCAATTTAAAACTCCATTCAGTAATATACTGCTTATCCAGCTTCACGACTTCCTCAAAATTCGTAATATCGCTTCGTCCGCTTATTTGCCATAGTCCAGTCAGCCCGGGCTTGACGGATAGGCGGGCCCGGTGGTGGAGCTGATATTTATCCCATTCATCCAGCGTGGGGGGCCTTGTGCCCACAAGGCTCATATCCCCTTTCAGTACATTCCACATCTGAGGCCACTCATCCAGAGAGTATTTACGCATGAATTCACCGATTCCCTTTTCACCTCCGATGATACGGGGATCATGATCTATTTTAAACATCATACCGTCTTTGACCCTGTTCCGGGCCATGAGCTCTTTTTTTCGCTTTTCTGCATCCATATACATGCTGCGGAATTTATAGATCTTGAACTTTTTCCCGTTTTTTCCAATGCGGTACTGGGAAAAAAGAACAGGTCCCGGAGAGCAGAAATAGATAATTGGCCCTAAGAAGAGATAAAGAATGGCGGCGATAAGGCAGCCAGTTAATCCACCGGCAATGTCCATTCCCCTTTTAAAAAAAAGCTGCCTGGCACTGGCCATGTTAATGCTGGAGGTCAGAACCGTATAGCCGCCCAGGCGTTCCACTCTGCATTTCTGGTTTTCGGAAAGCTTCACGTCTACAAGTTTTTGATGAACGGTAATTCCCATTTGGGTAAATCCGGTCAGGATCTCCTCATCAATGAACTGGTCATAAGGAAGATTGATAAAAACCTGATCTACCCAATGACGGCAGGCATAATCCAGGAGAGTGTCTTTATCCGCAACGACTGGAACTCCGTCAATCTCTTTTCCGGTCATATCTTCATCAAGAAGTACCAAACCGTTAATCTGAAAGGTTCCAAAATTATATTCATTTATCTTTTTAAGGAAGGAGGAAGCCATATCCCTGTAGGTGACGAGGAGCATGGAGCGTTTTCCCCCTCCTTTGATTCCCAGGTCCTTTAAATGTTCCTTCCAGAAAAGGCGGAGTGCATAAGTGAAGACTATGTAAAGCTGGCCGGTGATAAGAAGTATGAGTCTGGAATACTGTTCTCCGGTCTGGGTAATAAAAAAGTAGAATACGGCCAGAAGGATGACCAGGCAGCAGTGCTTGAGGGTTTCAGTGAGTTCCTTGTACATGCCTCTTTTTAAAACATTTTTGAAGCTTTCCAGAAAGAAGGTAATGACTATCTGAAGCATGAGAATTACCAGTGACATGTTGCGGTAGAGAGGGGATAAAAATAAATCCGCGCCTCTGTTTCGGATAAAGTAAGCTAGAAATAAGGCCAGCTGGAGGCTGATGGCATCGATTATGATGAAATCGAGATGCTTAGCCCAATTCTTGCTTGTCTTTCTGTACATAGATAAATTCCTCCCCCCCGTGGTTTTCATAGAATAAATTTCACATGGAGCTTAAAACAGGTATAATATATACGTCTAAAACTTGTTTTAATTATAGCGTATTAGTTTGGGAAGTCAATTGAAAATGGAAAGTTTTTTGGGGAAATGTGGTAATTGAAGGAGGGAGGGCAGAAGGGAAATGAATGACTGATATGATGAAACAGATGTTAATATAGAAACAAGTTGTAGAGAAATATGAAAGTAAGAGAAAACGGTTAAATTAAAAAAATCTGAAAGATATAGAGAAATAGTACAAGAGATATTGACAACACCTTTTTTGAATGTATAATTATGATATGTTTAAAGTTCTTGTTTGCATTTGCAGTATCTTAAACTTTTGTTAAAGGTAATCACAGGAAGAGCAAAGTGTTAAAAATGGAAGAATTGGTGAAACCAGATAAAATGATACTGTAATTTAGAAAATGCAATTAAGTGAGGGCGGTATGAATAATGGGAATAAGAGCAGGGGACCAAGAAGCGGCGGGGGAAAAGTAGAAAGATAATTTGGGGGATTGGAAGTTGGATGGATATTTTTTAATTTAATAAAAGAGGATCGTAATGGCGCTGAATGAAAATCTATCTGCTATTTGTCGTTGATGGAGAAAGGGGTTGCTAATAAAATTTAGTTAGTCGGGAAATTGCTGGAGTTCCAGTGGATTTTTTGATAATTGTATCTTATTAGATTTGAAATTGGCGATGTATATCCTGTATTTTCAATGAAAAACGGATTGAGGTAAGTCAATTGTATTACTTTAAAATTCTTTTATGAAAAGATGTTTTTGCGTTGCTAACATTATTTTTGTGTTTATCTATGATTCTTTTATATTGTATTGGTAATTTTTTGTAGAGGAATGAGTGTAGTATTGGGGTGTTAAATTCATCATCTGTTTGGTTAATGAAAAGACAGAAAGTAAAAATGACGCTTTTAGCTCTGGGTTGCTTGGATGGTTTTGAAAGAATACTGGAAATTAGTTTTGAGACTGATGGGATTATTGGGTGATAGGGCATGACAATGAAATAAAGTGTTTTGATGAGATGGTTTGTAATGACCATATCAACATCATTTTAATTGTAAAAAATACCGACATTACAGAATGCAAAAGCCTGTACGTACTGAAAAACATTATTCTGTACAATGTTGAATACAGATTGAAAATCAAGTTAATGTAATTGATGGATATGTATGAGATGATATTAAATTACTTTGATTCGTACTGATTGTAATGATAAACATAGTGAAATAGGACTAGATCTTAAAGTAATTGTTTTATTGTGTGGATTATAACCGTATCCTAATCGCCTGACGTGTTACTCTAAAAAATCGGTTACTACGATGAATCGTTAATACAAGGAGATCATTATGAAGTAAGGTTACAAAAACTGTGGTTGACGGAACGGGCAACATTGGTCTGTCCATCGCAGCACTGCTATCTCGCATCATCAAGTTACGGTTGTGGAAATATCAAGGATAAGGTGGACTTGATTAACAATAAAAAATCCCATCCAAGATGAGCACATAGAAAAATATCTGGTTGGGAAGGATCTGAATCTGATTGCGACTCTGGACGCAAAGGCCGCATATTTTGATGTTGAATTTGCAGTAATTTTTGAGCCTACTAATTACAACAGCCGTACCCAGTACTTCGACACATCTACAGTCGGAGCAGTCATCAAGCTAGTGATGGAATATAACCCGAATGTCATTATGGTTATCAAGTCCGCTATGCCCGTGGTATAAACAGAGAGAACCCGGAAGAAGGCCGACATCAAAAAACATCATCTTAACTGGGAATTCTTGCGGGAATCGAAGGCACTGTATGGAATTGTCAATAAAAGTGTAGTCGTAGAAACTTACTAAATTTTCTTTGAAGATGATACTCTTTACGTTCTCTTCAAAGTGGCAAAGAAGCTTTCCATTCTTGCGTTGCCGTAGCAATGGTCCACACAACTGAGACTTTGAGTAACACCTGCTTTAGATAATGCCTGATGAAAGGCATCGCTGGTATATTGGCTGTCCCTGTTGGAATGAAGAATCGTTCCGTCAAGCTTATAGTGGTGGATGACTGCATGAAGCGTGTCAGTGCAAAGCTCTTTCTTCATGTTGTCTCTCATAATCAGTGAAAGTATTTCGCCATTAAAGCAATCCAGTATCGGAGAGATGTAGAGCTTTCCGTCAGAACATGGTATCTGGGAAATATCGGCCAGCAGCTTTTTTAATGGTTGAAATGCACAGAAATCTTACTTTAGCAAATTTTCTTTTTCTTGGATTTCTGTTGTAGTATGGGTAAGACCCTTCGGTTTCCAGTGAGGTTTATGCAGGCATCCTTGCTCATGCATGATTTTTGTGATTCTGCGGATTCCCGCTTTTAGACCTTGTTGCAGCAAAGCCAGCTGCATACGCGGAGCACTGTAATTATGGTTAAATGGAGATTCGTTTAAATGGATTCCATGGCTGCCGAAAGAATATCATCCTTGTTAGGCCTTCCGATATTTTTCTTATACTTGTAGTAACTGGAAGTGCTGACGCCTAATATCTTACACATCAGTTTTATTGTCCAACATTTGTTGTGACGTTCATATATGAAAAGATAACGCAGATGAGCTCTTACTTCTTTCGGCGTACAGCGAAAAAACCGAGAGCCTCCTGTAAGATATCATTGAAATGTTTGAGCTCAGCATTTTCTTTTTCCAATTCGAGGATCCGTTGTTCTTTGTTATCAGCAGACATTCTTTTATAACCACTGCCGACATAAGAATCAGAGTTGTATTTCTTCCGATTGTTCCGCCAAGTGAACAGTGTGTAGTAGGGAATACCAAGTTGAGCAGCAGCAGCTTTTACGCCGATTTCATCGGAAAGCTTTACAGCTTCTTCTTTAAATGATTTTTCATATTGCATATTTATCTCACCTTTCTATGCTTTGATAATAACATATATTTGGTGAGTTTTACGACTCTACTTAAATGATAGCACTCCAGTCAGCTGATATTTAAAAGAA
Source organism: Lachnospiraceae bacterium 54-53 (assembly GCA_041223105.1). Taxonomy (GTDB): domain Bacteria; phylum Bacillota; class Clostridia; order Lachnospirales; family Lachnospiraceae; genus Lacrimispora. Next base: position 14,729 of record JBCLPO010000024.1, on the reverse strand, counting down.
GCACAGTTGTGAGGAGATAGAAAAATGGGACAGATAACAATTGAGAAGAATGTAGGTGGCATTGAAGGCCTTTGCGTCATCACTCCTGCTGTGCATGGAGATGCCCGTGGATACTTTATGGAGACTTATAGCCAGTGTGATATGGAAGAGGCTGGGATCAACATCACTCTCGTGCAGGATAATCAGTCCATGAGTACAAAGGGAGTTTTGAGAGGGCTGCACTTCCAGAAGCACTATCCGCAGACCAAGTTGGTTCGGGTAATCAAATGGTCCGTGTTTGACGTAGCTGTGGATCTGAGGAGTGGTTCAGAAACCTATGGAAAATGGTACGGCATCGAGCTTACAGAGGAAAACAAGAAGCAATTTCTGATTCCGAGAGGATTTGCACATGGATTTCTTGTGCTGAGTGACACCGCAGAATTCTGTTATAAATGCGATGACTTCTATCATCCGAACGATGAGGGTGGTATGGCTTGGAATGACCCGGAGATCGGTATTAAATGGCCGAGGGTAACTGGATCGTATAAGGGAACAGCCAGTGCTGAAGGTTATAGCTTAGATGGCGTGATCCTTAATCTAAGTGATAAAGATCAGAAGTGGCTTGGGATAAAGAATACATTTAAGTTTTGAGGGGAATGATCCATGCAGAATAACGGAGTACAACATGTATTTCTGGTAGGTGCGAAGTCTTTGGGGGCCTATGGCGGCTATGAGACTTTCATCAATAAATTGACTGAGTACCACCAGAATAATAAAAGAATTAAATATCATGTGGCGTGTAAAGCAAACGGTGATGGCTGCATGGATCCAAACAAGACTGAAGGGGCAGAGATTGTTTCTGAATACGAGTTTATTTACCACAATGCCGAATGCTTCAGAATCCATGTTCCAGAAAGGTTGGGATCAGCACAGGCAATCTACTATGATGTGGCGACACTGAAGGAGTGTTGCAAGATAATTAGAGAACAGAGATTACCACATCCTATTGTATATATTATGGCCTGCCGTATTGGCCCATTCATGAAACACTATTATAAGGAAATTCATCAGCTTGGAGGTAGGGTTTTCTTGAATCCAGATGGACACGAGTGGATGAGGGCAAAGTGGAGTAAATCTGTGCGCCACTATTGGAAAGTTTCCGAAGAGATGATGGTTAAATGGTCCGATCTGGTGATCTGCGATTCTGTGACTATCGAAAAATATATACAAAAATGCTATGACGGGAAAGGAATTAAGAGTAGAAATCCGAAGACGACATTCATTGCTTATGGTGCCGATCTTACACTGAGTAAATTAGAAGAAAACGATCCAAAACTGGTTAACTGGTATAAAGAAAAAGAGCTTAAGAAAAAAGAATATTACCTTGTTGTAGGACGATTTGTACCCGAAAACTCATTCGAAATTATGATTCGAGAGTTTATGAAGAGTAACAGTAAAAGAGATTTTGCAATCATCACTAATGCGAATGATAAATTTTTGAATAAATTGGAAGAAAAACTGCATTTTAAGAGCGATAAAAGAATCAAGTTTGTTGGTACTGTTTACAATCAGGAACTTTTAAAGAAAATCCGGGAAAATGCCTACGCATACTTCCACGGACACACGGTAGGTGGGACAAATCCTTCGCTTATTGAGGCGCTCGGAAGTACAGATTTGAATATGCTTGTGGATGTCGGATTTAATAGAGAAGTTGCACAGAATTGTGCTTTGTATTGGAGTAGGACGCCAGGTGATTTAGCAAAACTGATTGATAATGCGGATACCATGAGTCGAGACCAGATTGGAGCAATGGGTAAAAAGGCAAGAGAAAGAGTTGCCGAGGCCTACACATGGGAAAAAATCTGTGGGCTATATGAAAACGCATTCATAGGAGAAGTCAAATAAAACTACATTAGAGAACTTTGGATTTAGTGAGGCTACATTGTTAATAAAGATGATTATGATTAATCCGATAGTTTCTAAATCGGCGGTTTGTGTTGGCTCTATGTTGCCTTTTCACCGTGCGGGATGGATTATAAAAAAATATCAGTGGTTCGAAGGCTGGTATAGAGTGATAAAAAAGTGTAATTAAGTTGGAAGGAAATGTATGATGGATAAAAAAGTTAGTGTAATCGTGCCAGTCTATAATGTTGAAAAATATTTAGACAGATGCATGAAAAGCATTACGCAGCAGACATATAAGAACATGGAAATTATCCTTGTTGATGATGGAGCCAAAGATAAAAGCGGAGCGATGTGTGATGCATGGAGTGAGGAAGACTCCAGAGTTATGGTTATCCATCAGAAAAACGGAGGCCTTTCCAACGCAAGAAATACAGGGATTAAAAAAGCTACAGGGGAATATTTGATATTTGTTGATAGTGATGATGTTATAGCAGAAAATATGGTCGAGCATCTTACAGGATTGCTTGAAGGAGAGCAGGCAGATATTTCTATGTGTGGTGTTTACCATATTTTTAGTGAAAGCAATATCAGATTTGAAATGCTTGAGGCAGAAATAAGGTTATTTGATAGGTGTTCTGCAATAAAAGAAATGTGGTATCAAAAGAGCTTTCTGCCAAGTGCATGGGGGAAAGCATTCAAGCGCCAATTGTTTGGCGATTCAAGGTTTACTGAGGGAATACTGTTTGAGGATATCGATCTAATGTATGAGCTGTTTTGGAAGAGCAGAAAGATAGTCTATCAAAACATACCGATGTATGGATATGTGCATAGGGAAAACAGCATTACTACAGCAAAATTTTCCAAAATGGACTGTGGTATTCTTCAGATTTCAGAAAAGCTACTACGGTTTGCCAAGGAAAACGAGAGCAGTTTAATTCCAGCGGCTGAATCTTATGCAGTAACAGCGGCATTCCGCATTTATTTAAACACACCACATGATGAAATAGAATTCGGTGAATTTCTTTCAAAAGCGGAAAAGACCATAAGACAATATGGTAAAATTGTAATGAAAGATAGAGAAATACGAAAAAAAACTAAGTATGCGCTTATACTCTATTTTTATTGTAAACCACTTTTGGTAACGGTTTATAAGAGAAAGAATCGATGGAAGTGATGTTTGGAGGAGAGATTTGAAGGTAGCTGTAATTACAAGACACTCAATTTTTAACTATGGATCTCTTCTTCAGACAATTGCAACTCAAACCAGTATAGAGAACTTGGGTTATGACTGTGAGATTATAGATTATCAAAGAGATGATGAAAATTATAGAAAGATAGCGGATGTTTTGGTCAAAAGAACAGTTTGGAACAAGAATTTTGTGTCGCGTATGGTATATAGGGGGATTCAGTCACCTAAGTTTTGGATAATGGGTAGACATTTTGAAAAATTACGTAATGGAGCAATAAAGACAACTAGAACATACCGTAGTTTTTATGAACTAAAAAGAGACAAACCTAATGCGGATATATTTATGACGGGAAGTGATCAGGTATGGGGACCAATTGGTGATGATGTGTACGATCCGGTATATTTCTTGGACTTCGCAGAGAAAGAAGATATATGTGTATCATATGCTACAAGTTTTGGAAAAACAGAATTTACTGATGAAGTATTGTGCCAGGTTAAGAAACTACTATGGAAGTATAATATAATAACAGTGCGAGAAAAAAGTGCGGTAGATATTATTGATAAGATGAATGTTGGCCCAGTAACGCAGGTGCTTGATCCGACGTTGCTTCATGATTCAGTATATTGGAGCAAGATGGTCTATGATGACATGCCAAAGGATTATATCCTTATTTATCAATTGCATAGCAATCCACGAATGCTTGAATATGCTTATGAATTGGCTGCAAGGACGGGATTGAAATTAGTATCAATGTCATCTACGGCACAGCATTTAGCTCATAGCGGAAGCAAGCATATTTTTCTTCCATCGTTGAGCGAATGGCTTGGGTATATAAAAAATGCGCGGTTTGTGATTACGGATTCTTTCCATGGAACTGCTTTTGCAATTAATTTTAACACGCAGTTTGCAAATATACTTCCAGAGGGAACTTCAACAAGAAATCAAAGCATTTTAGAGTTGACGGGATTGACCAACCGGATTGTTACTGATTATCATGACTTCTCTGTTTATGATAGCCAAATTGATTACTATAGAGTCAATAAACTTATTCAAGAAAAGCGTGAGGCGTCTATAAAGGTTCTTGAGAAGATGCTTGCAATAAGGAAATAAGCTATGAATAATGTTTGTGAAAAAGATAAATGTACCGGTTGTATGGCTTGCTTAGAAGTATGCATGAAGAAAGCTATAAAAATCGAAGATACATTAGAAGCTTACAATGCGGTGATATGTGAGGATTTGTGTGTTCACTGCAATGCCTGCCTCCGTGTATGTCAGAATTTAAATGATAATATTGCTTTTAGAAAAACTATCTCATGGTATCAAGGATGGTCCAGTGATGCAAGAAATCGGAAGAACTCGTCTTCTGGTGGAGCGGCATATGAATTGTCACGGGCCATTATTAATTGTGGTGGATGCGTTTTTAGTTGTTTATTCTCAAAAGGAAAGTTTATATTTGGCGAAGCAGAGACAGTAGATGAGCTAAAAAGATTTGTTGGTTCAAAATATGTAAAAAGTAATCCTGAGAGAGTTTATCACGGTATCAGTAAAAGATTAAAAGAGGACAGACAGGTGCTATTTATTGGCCTTCCTTGTCAGGTTGCAGGTCTAAAGCATATTGTCGGTGAAAAAGATAACTTATATACTATCGATCTGATTTGTCATGGGACACCATCACCGAACACATTGGATCTATTTCTTAAACAGTATGGGTGTAGTTTGGATTCCTTAATGAACATTCAGTTTAGGGTAAAAGATCAATTTCAAGTTGCTCAGAAAGATAAAACTTTTGCACCAAGAGGTGTATATGATCCGTATATGATGGCTTTCTTAAATGGGCTGATTTATACGGAAAATTGCTATAGTTGTAAATATGCAAGGCGAGAGAGAATTTCGGATATCACAATTGGAGATTCATGGCAGAGTAACCTGCCATTGGCAGAGCAGAAAAAAGGTATTTCTCTTTTATTGGCACAGACGGAAAAAGGTGATGCTTTGATTCAGAAAGCCGCTTTACAACTGAATTCGGTGAATTTAGAAAAAGCTGTAGAAGCTAATCATCAACTTCAGTATCCCTCCTTTGAGCCTACCGGTAAAGCGGATTTTTTTAAGTGTTTGAGAGAAGGAAAGAAGTTCAACATGCTTGTCAAAAAGAATTATCCGAAGCAATATATGCGACAGCGTATAAAAACAATCTTCATAAGACTCGGAATCATCCGAGAGGGGATTTGATTGATTATAGAGTTATACTTTCGCATAGAGGAGAAAAATGAGGAGATTAGAGACATGCATAACGTAATTGTACTGATGTCTACTTATAACGGTGAAAAGTACATTAAGGAACAAATTGATAGTATTATTAGGCAAGAAGGGTGCTCGGTTCATATATTTGCGAGAGATGATGGCTCTAATGATTCAACGATAAATATACTTGAAATGTATTCTAAACAAGGCTCATTGACCTGGTATAAGGGTGAAAATCTGAAATCTGCGGGCAGTTTTATTGATTTGTTTTTTTCGGCACCTGAAAGTGAATACTATGCTTTTGCTGATCAAGATGATATCTGGGATAGGGATAAGCTTCGTCAGGCAATTGGTAATTTACCGCTTGATCGCCCTGCATTTTATCATTCTAATGCTAGAATAGTTAACTCAGAAGGTAATGATACCGGCCGTTTACTTCATAATAAAGATCCAAAGATTAATTTTTACTCATTAGCCTGCGCTGGTGGCATTTTGGGCTGTACAATGGTTTTCAATAAGGCGCTTCATGACTATATTATTTCAAAACCAAAGCCTAAAGCCTTGCGTATGCATGATTATTATATTGTAATGGTATGTTTGGGGATCAATGGGGTTGGTATATACGATGAAGAAGCTCACATTGGATATAGACAACATGGAAATAATGTCTTAGGAATCCCTGTTGGTTTATCTGCTAAGTTTAAGAATAAAATTAGTCAGTTTAATACGGTTCTGCCTTATTCAATTGCCGATCAAGCCACTGAGATAATTGACCATTATGGACAGCAGATGCCAGAAAAGTATTATAGTCAATGCAAGGCGGTTGCAAATTATAAAAAGAACTTCATAACGACCATCCGTGTAGCATTTTCAACAAGTACGCACTACTCTAGCATCAAAAATAGTGCTTTTATTCGGATGTGCTTGCTGCTTAGGAGGAGATAAAAATGCAGCAATGTAAGGATAAAAAATTTATGAAAACCAGAATGAGCAGTCTTGCAATAGCTTTGTTGGGAATATTATTTATTATTCTTCCAGAATACTTTGCCTTTGAAATTGGAACGCTTCCATCTTTTACAGCTAGTAGAATTATAATCTTATTAATTTTTTTGCTAGTTTTACTAAGTAAAAGACCTTTTATACTCCCAATTAATAAATGTGCAAAAGTATTATATTTTTTGCTTGCAGTGTTAATTGCAGTAGATATTTCGCACGTTTCGGTTTCTTCTACTTACGCAATTAATGACGCTTTTTCCCTTATTTATGATTGCCTTCTACTTGTTATTTTAATCGTTCATTTTGTTAGAACAGAAGATGAAATAGATAAACTTTTAAGTTACATTGTTAAAACATCCTTAGTGTTGTCTGCGTTTGGGGTGATTGAATTTTTGACAGGGTTTAATATATGTTCTGTTTTATCAACGAGTAGTCGCGATGTTCTTCAAGCAACTTATGAAAGGCTCGGAATGCGTAGAAGTGCTTCAGCTTTTGGGCATGCGGTATATTATGGTGTGTATTGCACATCGGTTATACCTTTTGCTTTGTATCTATTTGACAAATATAAAAAGAGAATATATTTGGTTTGCGTCATAGCTAATATTGTAGGCGTGTTAGTTTCTGGGTCGCGTGGGCAAATGCTCTCTGGTTTTGTCGTATTGCTGCTCTTTTACTTCACGAGAAGAAAAAAAGAGAAATGGAAATACACAAAATACTTTTTGATTATACTTGGAGTCTTTGCTTTTCTGTGCTTAATAGTACCATCATTGAGGATTTATATTTCTGAGAATATTAAATCTATCATGGCAAACTTCGGACTGCAGGTCATGGTATCTGCTAACTTTGGAGGAAATACAAAAGGCGTTTCGTCAAGATGGATTCAGCTATCAGGTATTCGCTGGCTAATAATGAATGGGAAATTTGTTCTTGGATATGGACCCGCTGCGGCATATCGTGGACTTGTTTCATATTATTGGACTACTAGTGGGTGGCATACGATTCAATCAGTTGATATAGGTTATGTTGGCTGGTTTCTTTATTATGGAATTATAGGAGCAATTGCAGAAGGATTTTTTTATGCTTTCTATCTTTTTGATAGCATAAAAAGACGTAAGAAAAATACTAGTGATTTGTTTAATGCATTCTGGCTTTTTTTTGCTTCATATTTACTTAACTTAGCTACATCTACAGGAGTGTCGAAGCTACTTTGGGTATTAGTTGGATTATATATATCTGCATGTCAGATACGGAATAGAAGTGGAGGAATAACCAAATGAAAAAAAGGGTGGCCATATTTGGTGGATCATTAAGTTCTGTAAATTATGGGGTCACAGCACTTTTGTACACGCAAATACAGGTACTTCAAAAAGTTGCTCAAGAATGCGGTATTGAACTTGAATATTGGATTTTTTCAGATGAGACATACTCATCTATCGCACGGGCGAGAGAGGTGCTTGGCGTTAATTCAATTATTGCAAAAAATGTTATACGAATAAAAACTGGCATTCCTGGTTTCATAAAGATGAAAAAGGATATCCAGAATTGTGACTTCATTATTGATCTTACGTATGGTGATAGCTTTGCCGACATATATGGTGAGAAAAGTTTTTGGCTATATTCTGTACCAAAATTTCTCGCGTTAGCTAATAAACAGAATTTGATTTTTGGACCGCAGACAATAGGTCCATTCTATAAAAAGCATAATCGATGGGCTGCTACCAGTATATTGAAAAAAGCAAAGTTTATTGCTGTCAGAGATAGAATGTCTTTAGATGAGGAAAAAAAACTTTCAGGAAGAAACGACGTCGTTCTTACAAGCGACTTGGCAATGGATTTGCCTTATGATAGGACAAAATACTCCCCCAGGATTGCAAATAAACTCAATATAGGATTAAATGTTTCAGGGTTAATGTGGGTTAATAATTCAAATAATTCAAATTTGAATGTGAAGCTATCTTATCAAGATTTGATTTTTGAGTTGATCAAAAAATTAATAGAGCGAGAAGTTGCTATTCACTTGATTACTCATGTTTATGTTGATGGAGAAAAGTCGGAATATGATCTTTCGAAGAGAATTCAAGAAAAGTATCCACAGATAATTGTTGCGCCCAGATTTACCGATCCTGTGGATGCAAAGTGTTATATTTCTAATATGGATCTGTTTATTGGAGCTAGAATGCATGCTACTATTGCTGCTTTTTCGTCTGGTGTACCGGTTATTCCAATTTCGTATAGCAGAAAATTTGAAGGGCTTTATGGAACTATTGGGTATGACCATGTTATCAATTGCAGCGAGAACACTGTTGAATCTGCTGTTGATTCAATAATGTGGAAAGTTGATCATCTTAAAAAGTTAAAAGAAGATGTGGATGTTGCTTTCGCAAAAGCTGAAGAAATGAATCGTACATATTATAATTTTTTGAAAGGATTGCTCTCGGCTGAGTAGCGTGAACATTAGTGGGGCTATGTTTAAGAATATAATTAAAGTTTTGATTTCAAACTTTGCTCTTACTTTTTTCGGATTGATTAACAGTTTTATCTTTCCTGTTATAATGAGTGTAGAGGGGTACGCATACTACCATCAATACCTTCTCTATATTTCATATATAAACATATGTCACTTGGGAATAGCATCCGGTATGTTTTTGAATTATGCCGGAAAAAAATATCAATCGACTGAAAAGAGTCAGTATAAGAGTGAAAACTATTTATTGTATGTAGTTTTGACGGTGTTTACAGTCATTGGACTTGCTGTTGCAGGGGTAAGTAAATCTGTACTTATCCTATGTGTTACACTGACAATTTTTTCTGACTGTATTATTGCAAGTTTCAAAGCGTTATATCAGGCGTGGGAGAGATATACTGGATACTCCATTGTTAATGCCCTGCCGAAAGTATTCATATCTCTTTTCGGACTAGCAGCATACTTTATTTTTCATGAACTTTCCGGCAGTGTGGTCATCGCCGCGTATATGGTAATAAGCTGGGCAATTGCTCTTTACTTTATGGTCGAATTTGCGCACTTTACAAACGGGGTAAAGGCGAGCAAGGTCTTTTCGGAAAAGAATAAAGACACAACAATAAATGGATTTTTGATTACGCTTGGAAATTATGTGAATTTATTGTATCATTCTATAGACAAGCAGTTCGTTAGTATTCTGTATGGTACAGTCACCTTTGCCCAGTATTCCTTCGCTATGTCTACTCAGACGATAATGACAATGTTTATCACGTCGTTGGCAAATCCTTTCTATCCAAGATTGGCGAAGGGTGACATTGATAAACCGTATATACAGAGGTTGAAGAAGCTGCTTTTTATCTTTGGCGCTTATTCAGGATGCGCATACTTTGCGGTTTCGTTTTGTGTAAAGAATTGGATCGTGAATTACATTCCGTCGCTTGATGTTGTTGCTATGTTCTTTGGAGTGTTCCCAGCAATGGCAGTTATTAATGTAATCTATATCAATATGTACAAGATAAAGAAGATGATGAAAAAGTATATCTTCACTCTTGCTGGAATGCTTGGATTAGCTGTATTACTTAATTGCATAGCGGCTCTACTTCACGGCGACTATGTCAGTATTTCTCTTGCTACAATGATATCTTACTATGTTTGGCTATTGTATTCACAGAAAGATTTTGAAGAGATCGAGTTGGAGTTTCGAGATTATGGATATCTCGTTGGTTTTCTTGTGATATACTTTGCCGCCCAAATTATTGGACACGAGATTATTGGATTCTTTGTATATGGTATTTTAATTACTTTTTGGAATTTACTCATATACCGGGAAACGGTCATTGATGTATTAGATATGGTGAAGAAAAAAATGAGAAGGAGATTCGCTAAGTGAAAAAACCGCTATTGGAGTTGAGGCATATGTTTGGAATTACGCGCCTTAAATTGAAATCTCGGAAAGTCGCCATGAAAGAACTGGCTGCTGCTTCTAAAAATCTGTCGGGGGGTACAGTAACTAATACATTACTGGTCACCCACACCCTCGAAAAAGGTATGGGGATCCAAAATGTAAAAAAAGGATACGGTATAGAAAAAGCTGTAAGCCTTTGCGGTTTTCTCAAGGAATTGAAGGATGCTAAACAGGATAATACTTACGCTTTTAAGGAAGGTTTAGCTGTGTTATGGGCATACATCGTTTATCAGGAGTCTGAAGGAATAGACATTAAGGTTATTAAAGAGCGAGCAGAGAAACTTGGGAAATCATCAATTAAAAATGCAGGATACAAAATAATTCCGCGTAATGAATTACAGAGAGGTATCAACATTGATTTTGAGGCACTGGTTTTCTCAAAACACTCAGTTCGTTCTATGTCAAAAGAACAGATTACTGAGACTGAGATTAATGATGCTATTCGTTATACGGTACGAGCACCTTCGGCATGCAATCGACAACCTTCAAGAGTGTATTACTCACTTGATCCGGAGAAAAATAAGGCCTTGGCACGGATGGTTCCAGGAAACAAAGGTTTTTCAGAAGACATTCCATATTACTGTGTAATTACAGCTGATCGGAATATGTTCCGAGGAGGGGAGATGTTCCAGTGGTATGTAAACGGTGGAATATTCGTTGGCTACTTTGTTCTTGCTCTCCACTCTATTGGCATAGGAAGCTGCATCTTTCAATATCCACAGTTCTCTAAGAATGAGACACAATTAAGAAGTCTGATTCATGCTGATGAGCGGGAGGCTATCATTGCCATCATTGGATACGGAAAGTATTCTGATGAAGCGAAATGCATCTGTGCTGAAAGAAAACCATTATCGGAGGTTGCCGAAGTATTCTAAACTGTATTCATAGTTACGATTTACTATGAATAAGCTGAATACTTACAAAATGTATTGTACAGGTTGCGGATTGTGCGCATCTGTAGAAAAAATAATTTTTCAAGATAGTGAGAAAGGCTTTTCGCAGCCTATATTAACCGAGGATAATATAGGCTGCGAAATGATATGTCCTGCATCAGGAAATCCATGGCACGAGCAGAGCGGGAAGATTTGGGGGGATTACAAGCAGATTTTTATTGGTTGGGCAGAAGATGCTGAGATAAGGAGGCAAGCTTCTAGTGGCGGGATGGTAAGCGTCAAACCATCCGCCTAGCCTAAAAGCCCTTTTTGTGGCACACTCTAAAAAACTACTAGTTTTTTAGAGGAGGAACTAAGATGGATACTATAACCCATGAAGTGAGAGAGTCTCACTGGAAAAGTGTGATTGATCAATGTCAACAGCGTCCAGAAGGAATCAGTGCCAAGAGCTGGCTGCAGGATAATGGAATTTCTGAGAAATCTTATTATTACTGGCTCAGAAAAATGCGCCAAAAAGTTTATGATCAAATAACTTCTTCGGCAGATTTACCTTCTGTACCAAAACAAGAAGCTGTGACATTTGCAGAAATACCGATTTCTCCTGTTCATTTAACAAATGAGATCTCATCATCTTTTGAACCAGCTGCAGTGATTAACGTCAAATGTTCTACAATTGCTGTTTCCAATTCTATATCCGAAAAACTGATGGATAGAATTCTGCAGGAGCTATCCCATGCTTGAAGATGCCGGAAGTATCCGGCGTGTGGTACTTGCCTGTGGATATGTTGATCTTCGAAAGGGGATTGACGGGCTTTCGCAGATGGTTGGTGCCAGGTATCACCTCAATCCATTTGAAAAAGGAACTCTGTTTCTTTTCTGTGGAAGACGCTCGGACCGCATGAAAGGACTGCTTTGGATGGGGAATGGATTTTTACTTCTGTATAAAAGGTTCGAAGACGGTTCCCTGTCCTGGCCGCGCAACTGCCAAGAAGCAGCTGATATCACCGAAGAACAGTTCAAGCTTCTCATGCTTGGGCTGAATCCGATCAATCCAAGGATTAAAGAGGTCAGTCCATCACACACTTACTAATGGTTTATTGTGCAAAAAGGAGATTTTTTTCATACTCCTTTTGCAGATGTACCAGGGCCATCTGCCCTGTCTGAGACATCTGTAGAAAGCTTTATTCTTTTGTCCTTAAGCCATCGGGAATGGCCATCTGAACTTTGACAATTCTATATTTCCTGTTGTTGTGTAACGCATGAGCGTCTCTGAACCATAGGCAGAATGACGGAAACCACTAATACATAAATTCGCCATTTTCCATTATTTATAGTACAATAGAGTACAGATAAAACGAAGGAGCAGAGCGCTATGGATCAGAAGCACACATTGGAACGGTTGAATCAGTGCAGCAAAGAGGAACTAATTCTCACGGTTATTTCTATGCAGGCCCAATTAGATAAACTGAATGAAAACATGGAGAATCTCATTGAGCAGATCCGCATTGCCAGCCAGCATCAGTTTGGGAGGCATACAGAAAAAATGGATGGTCAGTTATCCTTCTTTAACGAGTGTGAAGATCTCTATGATGAATCCTTAGCGGAACCGGAGGCAGATGAGGTCATCATACCGGCCCATAAAAAGAAACAGCCAGGCAAGCGTGACGAAGATCTAAAGGGTTTCCCGGAAGAGCTCCATGACCATGATGTTTCAATCGAGCGTTTAAACGAAGTTTATGGGGAGGGAAACTGGATAAAACTTCCTACAGAAGAATACAGGCGGCTGCGTTATGAACCTGCCTCCTGGACCGTTGAAAAACATACGGTCCATGTTTATGTAGGAACCGGAGGATACCGCCAGGACGAATTCCTTCGTGGAGACCGCCCGAAGGATCTGCTGCGAAACAGTATTCTTACGCCATCTCTGGGTGCGGCAATCATCAATGCGAAGTATGTGAACTCCATTCCTGTTGCCCGGATTGAAGCAGAATTCCAGAGAAACGGAGTAAACTTATCCAGGCAGACCATGTCGAACTGGGTCATCCGCTGCTCCGAATTATATTTTCAGCCCATGTATGAGTATCTGCATCAAAAGCTGCTTTCTTTTCCTGTCACCCAATCCGATGAAACTCCTGTTGAAGTGATTCATGATGGCCGGCCAGCCGGCAGCAAAAGTTATATGTGGGTCCACCGCTCCGGGGAGTTTTATACAGACAGTCCGATTGTTCTGTATGAATATCAGATGGGGAGAAGCAGTGAACACCCGAAAGAGTTTTACAGGAATTATAAAGGGATTCTCGTAACAGATGGTCTCAGCCAGTATCATAAACTCAGCCGCGAATTGGAGGGAGTGACCAATGCGAATTGCTGGGCCCATGCCCGGCGTGATTATGCGGATGCAGTGAAAGCAATCGGAAAAGACAACAAAGATTCTATCAAGCGATCCATCGCGTACCAGGCATTGGCACGCATTGGGACAATCTACAAACTGGAAGGTACGTTAAAGGACCTGACACCGGATCAAAGATTCCGGGAAAGGGAAACTGCAATAAAACCCTTAGTGGAAGAATATTTTGCATGGGTAAAAGAGCGGCTGTCAGACACCAGTTGTCTGCCGAAAGGAGCAACGGCAAAGGGGCTGTATTACAGTGTCAATCAGGAAGAATATTTAAAAGTTTTTCTGACGAATGGAGAAGTACCCATTGATAATTCTGCCAGCGAACGAAGCATCCGTACCTTTTGTGTGGGAAAGAAAAACTGGGTGCTGCATAATACCATACGAGGTGCCCAGGCAAGCGCAGTCCTGTACAGCATCACAGAGACGGCAAAGCTTAATAATCTAAATCCGTATTATTATCTCATGCACCTGCTGAGAGAGATACCGATGCTGGAGGCAGAAGGAAATATGGAACCAGCAAAACTGGAGTATCTTCTTCCGTGGTCGAAGGAACTTCCGGTTAAATGCTATAAACCACGCCGCTGAAAAGCGGCGCTATTTTAGTGGGTGGCGGATGGTTTGACGTTTACGCGGGATGCTTACTGCATTGTGCCTGTATTTGCTGGAGCAAGGAATTGTTGACGGTATTATTCAAACCTGCAAAGGTAATAGAACACCATATTCAACTAAGACGGTTGTGAGTAGAACCCGTAGGAATGTGCTGGATTGCATGGGGTCAAGGTATTCCATTTCAAGTCCGCTATCAGATATAAAACAAATCGTCAGAAGTGGTGAAAAGTATTGCTTTTGTGGAAAACCTTGTGATGTATATGCACTGAAGGCTTTTATGAAAACAGATAAAGAATTGGCGAGTGCTATCCCCATTACGTTATCTTTTTTCTGTGCAGGAATGCCTAGTACTGAATCCGGTTAGCAATAATAGTTTTCATTTGTAGGAATGTTTGCTATACTCTATTAAAAACGGTATTGGAGGATGCAGATATGCCACGTTACATGGTCACTCTGACGAATGATGAAATTCAGGAATTAAAAGCAATGATACAAAAAGGAGGGAAAGGTTACCGGTAAGTGCTTCAAAAAATGATGCCTTCAGCTTAGCATAAATAATGTAAACTGAATAGTACGCCATCTTTTGAAGCAC
>JBCLPO010000023.1:0-75115 GCA_041223105.1 Lachnospiraceae bacterium 54-53 | reverse complement strand
AAGACTGGGAGGTTGCAAGAACGTGTTTCATAACCTCATCGGTGCCTTTCGCAGAAAGGCGGATTTATAAAGATGAAAAAAATCCGATCATACCGGGGTTCAATCCGGATCCCTGCTGCAGAAATCCGTTCACGGAAGCCTGTCTGATCCATTTATGTTCCCGGAAGACTGAATTTCAATTGACATTTTCCCGTGAAAAAGATAAGATGAAACGAGATATATTCAAAAAATTCAAATTAATTTAAAAGGGTGAAAAAACAGTTGAAAATCAGATCAAAAGATATTGCGAAACAGCTGGGATTATCGGAAGCCACCGTTTCCATGGCGATCAATAACCGTTCCGGAGTCAGCATGGAGACGAGAAAACGGGTTTTGAGATATGTAGAGGAATTAAAAGCGGAGTCTGGGGAGAATCCGGAAGCAAAAGAGCGGGTTCTTCGCATGTTTGCATTCATCGAAGACCGGCCTTTTTGGGATGCGTCGGAGGAGACAAGGGTCTATACCTCTTATATGGAAGCGGGCAGAGCGGCCAGAGAGCTGGGATACCGGCTGGATTTTGTGCACATATATAAGAATAAGGATGACTTCCGGAAAATCCTGATGGAATCGGAGCAGGAAGGGATCATGGGCATCTTTTTAAATGCCGCGTATATGAAAGAAGAGGATTATGAATGCTTTCAGGGGATAAAAATCCCTTTTATCGTGGCTGACCAGGACTTTGAGGACAGTTCCAAGGACAGCATTCTTTTAAATAACAGACAGGGGGTCAGACAGGGGCTCAATTATCTTTGGGAGAACGGCCATCGGGATATTTTATATTTTCGAAACAGCCATGATTTTTTTAATATGTATCAGCGGCGTGACGCCTATGGGGAATACATGGCAGCCAAAAACTGCGGCCGGTCAGCGGAAATCATAGACATCGGAGGTTCCACCCAGGAGGTATATGACCGGATGCTTGCGTATATCAGAGAAGGGAAACGGCTGCCCACTGCCGTTTTTTCGGAAAATTATGAGGTGACCATCGGCCTGTCCAATGCTCTTGTGAGCTCCGGAATCAGGATCCCGGAGGATGTGTCCATTGTCGGATTCGATGAGCTTCCGGGAACCGCAATTTTAAGCTTCAAACCGGTCTGCATACGGGCTCTTCATGCCAGAAAGGCCAGGATCGCCGTGGAACGGCTGGTTGACCGTGTGGAAGGAAGAACAGAAGAAGCGGTACAGATACTGATCAATACGGAACTGGTTCCCGGGAACAGCGTGAATCGAATTTATTGACTTTAAAACTGTAACATGGTGGATCATGGATAAGGAGCAGAACGTTGGGACGTTCTGCTCCTTTTGAATTTCTTCAAATGATAATGGAATGAAAAGTAATTTTGCACAAAAAATATACAATAAAATAGTGCATATGGCATAAAATGAATAAATATATTGAAAGATATTTAAATATATGATAGTATAAATTCAAGTTAAATTTAAATAATTCAAAAATGCAATGCGTTTTGAATTCATTTCAAACAGGAGGTATTTATGAAAAGAAGAAGTGTATTGGCCGCTGCCATGGCCGCAGTTATGTTATCCTCAGCCTTACTGACCGCATGCGGAAGCGGTGCGGGCGCAGAAGCGGGAAAGACGGATGTACAGTCCTCATCGGGCAGGAGCGATGGGAAAACGGAGGTTTCATTCTGGACTCTCAGCACGAGGCAGAATGCCCTGGAGAAAATTACGGAGAAGTTCAACAGCGAGAATGAAGACGTAAATGTTACTGTTTCCTACTATGATGTGGATGGCCTGAAGAACGCCTGCAAGGTTGCCGCTTCATCAAATACGCTTCCCAGCATGTGGTTTAACTGGGGAGGAAGCCTGGGGGGCTTCTATGTGGAGAACGGCTTAACCTATGACCTGACGGAATATGCCGGGACCAATGGGTGGGATCAGAAGTTCAGCGCCGGTGCCTTAAGCCTCTGTACCCTCCATGGGAAGCTTTCCGGTTACCCCACCAGCTACAATGTGCTTGATATTTACTATAGAAAAGATATTTTCGAAAAGTACGGTCTTTCCGTGCCCGCCACATTTGAAGAATTTGAGAATGTCTGCTCCGTCCTGAAGGAAAACGGCATTACTCCCATTTCCACCGCAGGACTTCACGGCTGGCATGTGATGCGCTTTGTGGAGCTCTTAGTGGAGCATTATGCAGGCGCGGAGCTTCATGACAAGCTGAACAACTTTGAGGAAAGCTGGGACAATGAGGCGGTGGTCCAGGCGCTCACCAAGTACCAGGAATTCTGCCAAAAGGATTATTTCCCCACAGGCTTTCTCACCGCGGATCCCAATGATACCCTGATGGCCATGGGTTCGGGAACGGCGGCCATGGATATTCAGGGGCAGTGGCAGGATGGAAAGATTCTTCAGGAAGGCCTTGATATAAATAATTTCGGCACTTTCCCGTTCCCTTCCGGCTCTGACAACCGGTTGTCGGCATTTTCGGAAATGACCCAGTTTAATTCAAACCTTACGGAAAAGGAGCTGGAGGCAGGCATCCGTTTCATGGATTATTACTATAGTGATGAAAATGCAAGTACATATTCCGAATATTATAACCTTCCGCTGCCCAAGACCGGTGCACCCATGCCCGAAGGACAGCCCAATGTCAGCGACATGCTGGAAGCCAGCAATGAGAACGGAACATTCACCATTACCGACCAGGCATTCCCACCGGAAGTGGCGGATGTGCTCTTCAACGTACAGGATGCCATTGCAAACGGCCAGATGGAGCCGGAGGAAGGCGCAAAACAGATCCAGGAAGCGATTGACGCATATAACAGCAAATCATAAAAAGAGGGTGTGGTCATGAAAAAGAAATGGACCCTGAAGCTCAGTTCCCTGGCATTTTTGGTGCCGGCGGGAATCATTTATCTGTCCGTGATCGTGGTGCCGGTTTTCTATTCCTTCTACATCAGCCTGTTCCAGTGGAACGGGATCGGCAGCATGAAGTTTGCGGGGCTGAATAATTATATAACACTCCTTACGTCAGACAAGATTTTCTTCACTGCACTGCTGAATAATTTAAAGTGGATCGTCATGACGGTGTGCATCACCATGTCTGCTGCCCTGGGGCTTGCGGTCATCTTAAATCAAAGCTTTAAAGGGAGAACATTTTTCAGAGGATTTTTCTACTTCCCCTGTGTCATCGCCCCCATTGCGGTGGCTATTATCTGGCGGTGGATCTATAATCCCAACATCGGATTTATAAACCAGTTTTTTACGGCTTTGGGCATTGATTATGCCCAAAGCTGGATATCTGACCCAAAGGTCAGTATCTATGCCGTGTTTGCGGCTTCCCTCTGGCAGGCGGTGGGTCAGCCCATGATTCTGTTCCTCGCCGGGCTGCAGTCGGTTTCCGTGGATGCGCTGGAAGCGGCCACCATTGACGGAGCTGGTCCGGTCAGAAAGTTTTTTTGGGTGACGGTGCCGTTGATGAAAGATACCTTTGTCATTGTTCTGGCCACTTTGATCGTGGCCGCCATGAAGGTATTTGACATCGTCCAGGGCCTGACTGCCGGCGGTCCCAATAACTCCACCCAGATGCTTTCCACGTATATGTATTCTCAGACCTTTCAATATAATAATGTAGGGCTGGGAACCGCGGTATCCTGTATTATGGTAGTCATGATGATGGTGGTCATTGTGCCGTACGTATCATTTACGGCCAGAGAACGGTAGGTGGACCATGAACGGAAAAACAAAAAAATATTTAAAAATGGGAACCATGTATCTGATCCTCATTCTTTTATGTCTGGTGTGGGTGATGCCTATGTTCACCCTTGTGGCGACCGCCCTGAAAAGCAGACAGGATTTTTTTAACGGTCTGAGCCTGTTTCAGATTCCGGAAACAATAGCCTGGAGCAATTTTACCAATGCCATCACAAAGGGCAACTTATTTCTGTACATGAAAAATGATATGATCATTTCTTTCCTGAAGGTGCCCCTTGGGATCTTTATCGGGGCCATGGCCTCTTTTGCCCTGACCAGACTGGATATAAAAGGAAAGACGGGGATTTTCGTGTTCTTTCTCATCGGAATGATGCTGCCCATGCAGGCGGCTCTGGTTCCCATTAATGTCATATACAGCAAGCTGAACCTGCTCAATACCTACTTCGGGCTTTTTTATATCTACGTTGGGTTCGGCATCTCTTATGCCATATTGATCATGAGAGGATTCATGAACGGGATTCCGAGAGATATTGATGAGGCCGCCTATATTGACGGCTGCAGCAAGTGGCAGCTGTTCATACATATTATACTGCCGGTTTCAAAGCCGGCCCTGGCTACCCTGATGATTACGGATTTTCTTTCTACATGGAACGAATATCTTCTTGCCAGCGTGGTGATCAATGACAATAAAATGAAAACAGTACCGGTGGGTCTCATGACCTTTGTGGGAGAACATGGAACCGACTATGGATACCTCTGCGCCGGAGTGCTGATTTCGGTTATCCCCGTGCTGGTGGTTTACCTGGTATTTCAACGTTATTTTGTAGAAGGAATGGCGGGCGCTGTAAAATCTTGAAAAACGGAAAGGAAATGGATATGTCAGAATTGAAAACGATGAAAACCGTGGAGAAATGGGGGATTTTTGAAGCCGTACTTCAGGGCCCTGTGGAAGGGAACCCTTTTACGGAACAAAGGGTAGAGGGGATTTTTAAAAACAGAAACGAAGAAAAACAGGTTGACGGATTTTACGACGGGGACGGAGTTTACAAGGTCAGGTTCATGCCTTCCTTTGAAGGAGAATATGATTTCAGGATCTCCGGCAGTTTTTGCGGGATTCAGGAAGGAAGCTTTATTGTAACCCCTGCCCGTGACGGGAACCATGGCCCTGTCCGGGTGGCTCATACCTATCATTTTGCCTATGAAGACGGAACTCCCTATTATTCCGTGGGAACTACCTGTTATGTATGGACGCTTCAGCCGGAAGAACTGCAAAGGCAGACCCTGGAGACTTTGAAAAACAGCCCGTTCAATAAGATTCGTTTCTGCGTTTTCCCCAAGCATTACGATTATAACCTTGGGGAACCCATTACCTATCCTTACGAGGGAACCCCCTGTGACAGTTCAGTCCTGACATCGGAAAATTTTCAGGAATACAATGGCTGTGCGCCGGGAAATAACTGGGACTATAAAAGATTTAATCCGGATCATTTCCGGAGATTTGAAAACCAGGTCAAAAATCTGATGGACCTGGGAATCGAGGCGGACATCATAGTCATGCATCCCTATGACCGCTGGGGATTCAGTGAAATGCCGGCGGAGTGTGACGACCTTTACTGGAATTATCTCATTGCCAGGCTCGGAGCCTTCCGGAATGTCTGGTGGTCCCTTGCCAATGAATACGATCTGATGCCTCAGAAATCCTGCGGAGACTGGGAACGGTACGCAGGGATTCTATGTGAGAAAGATGTGTATCATCATTTAAGGTCCATTCATAACTGCAAGCCGTTTTATGATTACAGCCGTCCCTGGATCACCCATTGCAGCATTCAGAGACAGGATATATATAAGACGGGAGAAATGACCGCTGAATGGCGGATGCGGTACAAAAAACCGGTAGTCATTGATGAGATCGCTTATGAAGGCAACATCCAGCACGGCTGGGGAAATATCAGCGCGAAAGAACTGGTCAGACGTTTCTGGGAAACCGCCTGCAGAGGCGGGTATGCCGGACACGGAGAGACATATCTGCATCCGAGAGACATTCTCTGGTGGTCTCATGGAGGAGAGCTTCACGGAGAGAGCCCGGAAAGGCTGAAATTCCTGTATCAGATCCTGTCAGACCTTCCGGATGGCAATTTCCTCGCGCCCATGGAGCGGGGCTGGGATGAAGTGGCCGCCCGTCTGGATACCACACGCCCTTCCGACCGGTATTTCCTCATTTACTACGGATTTAACCGGCCGGGATTCCGGGATTTTTACTTTGACGACAACAGCCGGTTTCAGGTGGAGGTCATAGATACCTGGGAAATGACCATTGAGGACCGGGGATATCACAAAGGAAGATTCCGGGTGGAACTGCCGGGGAAAGAGTATATGGCCCTGCGGATCCGGAAAGGACAGCCGGATTCTTAGGAAAATGATTTGGCGGCATTCCGGTTTGTCAAAACCGTTGACAGGAATGGAAGTTGATAAAAAAGATGAGGTGACCATGGGGATGGGAAAGAGCAGCCCCATGGTCACCTGTTTTTTTGCCTGTGATCCATCAGAATATTACCTAAAGTTACATGTAACCGGTTATTTTTTACATGTAACGTTTTTGGGCCGGTTTTTATTGTATATTGCTATCAGAAACCAGCGCGTATATCCGCCGCTACCCTGATATGGCCCTGCGAAGCTGTTTTACAGAAAAAAATATCTCTTCCTGCTGAAAGCCGCATATTCTTATGATTTCAGAGAGCTTTTCAGAAAGGGATGTTCGAGCATACGTTTTAAGATAGGAGCGGCCTTTTTGAGCGGCTCCTTTTGTGGGTTTTCAATAATTTAACAGAGAGGTATTGGAAAATGAGTGAAAAAATTCAGGTTGTGGAGGGCTGCCCGCTTATGTGCTCCATGGGCAGCAGTGAGAGCTGTCTTAAGGTGCCGTTGGGCCACGGAGCTTGTACCGGAGGGAAAAAACAGGCTACCGTAATGGATTACAAGCCGGGGATCAACATAATTTCCTTTGGCATATGCAAGAGGATGACACCGCCCCAGCCATGCATTCCGGTGATCCTCATCCCCTGGCTGATCGAGGATAAGGACTGTAAGCTCAATGGGGAACCGGCACTTTTTAACACCAGCGTATTGTCCTGTGTATGCGGAGGGGTTATCCGCATCCGCCGGCCGGATTAGGGAAAGAGGTGGGATAGAGGTGAAAAACGTGGAGAAAAGCAGAGTATCCTTTCAGGGACTGGCAATAGATCTTCCGGTAAGGCTGCAGCATATAAAAAGCCTGGAAATAAAGCAGAGTCTGGATAATCATGGAATTGCTCATATTACCGGCGTGTTAAAAGGTGAAAATCAGGATTCAATCCATAAACTGAACCAAAAAACCAATGTAAAAATCAAAGTGACAACAGAAACCGGAGAAGAGACCATATTTTCCGGGATCCCTGTGAAGGTCATGATCAAGCATATGTATGGCGTATATTATATGGAAATTACGTTAAAAAGCCATTCCCTGTGTCTGGATGTTCAGAAGAAGAACCGGAGTTTTCAAAACCGGAACAATCCATGGTCCAGTCTGTTCAAAACCATTCTCCGGGAGTACGGGGGAGAGGTATTCGATTCTGCGTCCCAGGAGGCCGTACAAAACTGTGCGCTCATCCAATATGAGGAAACCGACTGGGAATTTTTAAAGAGAGCTGCTTCCAGGATAGGAGCAAAGCTCTTCCCGGAGGTCCGGGCGGACGGCCCCTGGATATATATGGGAATTCCGGAGGGAAAACAGTATGATGAAACAACCGTGGATCATTGTCTGAAAAAAAGTCTTGAAGAGTATCTGATTTTAAATAATAATCATGAGAACCGGACAGAGCAGGAGGTACTGTCCGGCTGGCTGGAGAGCAGGGCAGATTATCAGCTGGGTGATAAGATTGCATATCAGAAGGAATTCTTTACCGTAGCCTGGAAAATAACGGAAATGAAGGAAGGAGTCTTAAGCCGCAGATACAAGCTGCAAATAAAGAGCGGCCTTAATCGGGACGGTCAGTATAATTTAAATCTGAAAGGAGTGTCCATTGAAGGAAAAGTGCTTGCGGTGGAAAAAGACAAATTAAAGCTTCATCTGTCCATAGACCCGGATCAGAATCAGGCGGAGGCACGCGTTCAGGCGGCCGACCGGCCGGCCTTTTGCGCCCCGGAAAATATATTATATCTGAAAATGGACAGACAGGCGGGAATTGAGATAACCAGCCCCCCACCGGAAGAGTAAAAACGTGACGATTCCTTCGCGCTGAAGAATATGAGCGTTCCGGTGAGTGACCGGCATTTTATTATTACTGCTTTTAACATTGAAATGACCCCGGTTTTTTGTTATTATTTACACAGCACCATTGTATTGATTTCTGTACATTTCTTATGATGAGGTGGGCGTATGTCGGGGATAGCGGTTTTTTTGCCAAATGAGGCCATGTGCCGTCAGGCGGATAAAATTTTAAGTAAGAGAAAGAATCATGTCATTGTTAACAGGGCAACTACGATCAATAATATTGTGGAGGAGGTCAGGAAGGCTATTGAGCAGGGGGCGAATATAGTCGTGGCAAGGGGGCATCAGGCGAGTAATGTTAAGAAATATACCAGCATGCCTACGGTAGAGGTGGTGATGACAGCTCAGGAGCTGGGACTTCTGATCGTTAAAGCCAAAAAGCTGGTAAACAGGCCCTTTCCCAGGATCGGTATATTCTGCTGGGCAGGCATGCTCAGTGACACCACTTATTTTGACCAGCTGCACGAGGTAAGGATCGTCACTTATCACTTGAACGACGAGGACGACTGGTATGAGCGGGTGGAGCATGCTATCTCGGATGGAGTGGATGTTCTCATAGGCGGGGAAAAGTGTGTACGGTATGCAGCCCAGAAAAATTTTCCCGCTGTGTATCTGTCAACTACGGGTGAATCCATTGAGATTGCCATCAATCAGGCGGAAACCATCTATGATATGGCGGAGTTTGAGAAAAATACCTATGCCCAGTTTACCACGGTGCTGGACAGCTCTTTTAACGGCATCATCAAGATCGGCGTGGACGGATTGGTCCAGACCATGAACCGGGTGATGGAAAACATGCTGAAAACTTCTGTGAAAGCGGCGGTGGGCCTGCATATTACGGAGCTGCTGCCGTCTATGGATCCGGTGATGATACAAAAGCTCCTGACCGGGCAGGAGGAGACGTATTCTACCTTTATCAGCAACGACAACCAGGCCATTGTCATAATTGCCGAGCCCATTGTGGTGGATAACCACATCTTTGGGGCGATTATATCCTGCAACAGGACCATGAGACTTAACTGGTCAGAGGATAAAATGAAGGAAAAGTTTCTGACCGGTTTTGTGGCCTATGAGCATCTGGATCATCTTCTGTCCAGAAGACCCGGGCTAAAGGATGCGGTGAATCTGGCGAAGATCTATGCCCAGTCCAACAGTCCCATCCTGGTAGAGGGTAGTTCTTCAGACGAGCAGGAGCAGTTCTGCCAGGGAATCCATAATTACAGCCTGAGAAAAAACGGGCCGTTTGTTGTGGTGAATATAGAAAATATTCCGGTCTCCCAGCAGCTGCACTCCCTGTTTGGAATCTCGGAGGAGGGGTTTGACAAAAAACAGAAAGGTTCCTTTATGAAGGCCGGAGACGGCACTCTGGTGATCAGGGAAATTGAAAAGATGAGCCTTTCCGTTCAGAAATATGTATTGGGCGTTATACGGAAAAACCGGTTCAGTCTTTTGAATATTGAAAACGAGAGCGTGCAGGTGGTGGATACCAGGGTCATTGCCTGTACGGGCGCGGATTTAAGGGAACTGGTCAACCAGGGCAGATTCAACAAAAATCTTTACTATCTGCTGAGGGCCTTTACCATTACCCTGCCCAAATCCGGCGACCGTAAGGAAGATTTAGAGATCCTGCTGGATGGGTATTATCAGAAGTACCTGGAACGGTATTCCAGATATCATATTCTGACGCCGGAGGCCAGGGCGAAGATTTTGGATTTTCCCTGGGATAACAACGACATTCAGCTGGAATCTTTCTGCGAACGCATGATTTTGACGGCAAATAAAAGGAAAATCACAAGCGAGTATGTTTTAAGCCTGCTGAGCAGCCTTTACGATCTGTCGGAGAAGGACGAGGAAGAGGAGATCGGGGAAATGCCCAAAAGAAATCTTCTGGAAGAGGAGAGAGTGAGAAAAATACAGGCCGGCCTGCTTAAATATAACGGCAACCGGATGATCACGGCTCAATCCCTGGGAATCAGCAAATCCACCTTGTGGAGATATATGAAAAAATATAATTTAATGTAGTTTGCAAAAAAGCCGGCTTTCCGTTTTCGGGAGAGCCGGCTTTTTGCTGCAGAAAATTTCAGTAATGAAAAATTATGAACCACAAATGAGACTGATTGAGACAAAAAACTGAAACTATGGATATTTTAATCAATTTATTTCGAGAATCTCGTATAATATGTCAATTGTAACAAAAATACTCATGTGTAATAATTCTTTTTAGTAAAAACACACGAAAAGAGGAGCGGGTAATGTTTGATTTCACAGACAAAATTCAATTCACAAAAGCGGTTTATTACAGCATGAGGCAGATTCCTCTGTACAGGCCATTTAGGGACGGAACGGGCGGAATGGGAAGATTTGCACCGGAGACAGGCTTTCTGGAGCTGTATGACCAGGAGGGCTGCTGCGCCCACCACCTGTCCATAGGCAGAGAGTTTATAAAAACCATGCTGCCCAGGCTGATGAACGGGGAAAATAAATCCTACAATGAGTGGAGGCACAGCCTGTACTGGCAGATACGAAACAGCGGATTTCAAAGCGGCCAGGCAGTGGATGTGGGCAGCGTGGATTTAATGATGCTGGATATTCTGGCGCAGAGGTATCAAAAGCCTCTCCACCTCTTTCTGGGAGCTCAAAAGGACTATGCGGTGTGCTACAAGGGAGGCGGTTCCCTGCTTCTTACAGATGAAGAACTGGTGGAGGATATGTGCCGCTATCAGTCGGAGGGCTATAAAACCGTAAAATTCAAGGTGGGCAGTGACAATGGCAAAGATATCAAACGGGATCTGGAACGGATCGCCAAAGTGCGGGAGGCTCTGGGAGAAGAGACCGGGATAGCCGTGGATGCCAATCAGGCCTTTGATGTAAAGACGGCTGCCTTATTTGCCAGAGAGGCGGAGCCATACCGCCTGGAATGGCTGGAGGAGCCTATTCATGCCCATGATATGAACGGAATCAGACAGCTTAAGGAGATGGGCGTCACCCAGCCTCTTGCCTTTGGAGAGTCCATGCGGATTTCGTATGCATATGAAACCTATATAGAAAAAGGCGTTGACCATTTGCAGCCGTCTCTGGGGAGAATGTCCAGGATGGATGATTTGCTGAGAATAAGGGATATGTGCAGGGAAAATCATAAAACCTTTTCCTCCGGCGGCAGACTTTACACGAATCTGCTCTTTGGCTGCCTTTATAATGACCAGGAGCGGATCGAATTCCATGAACCCATCAACGCTCCGGTGATGGAGTACACCATGTTTCCTCCTGTAAGAGAAAAGGACCGCTTTTACTGGCAGGATGGGATCGTTGGCATTCCGCTCCGCATGAATACGGAAAAGCTGGAGAAGGACGGATTACTTTTGACCAGGGAAATCTATACGCAGGAGAACATGTGACAGAGGGAGGATGAAATGAAAAAAAAGGCGGGAAAAGAGAGGTATCTCTACTACAAGAGGCAGGCGGCTCCTTATATTCTGCTGGCGCCGATCCTGATCTTTGTATCCCTGTTTCTGCTGTGGCCTATGATCAACGTGTTTCTTATGAGCGTGCAGGAATATGAGCTTCTAAGGTCCGGAGACAGGAAATTCATCGGTTTGGATAATTTTAAAACCGTATTTACAGAAGACAAAGTCTTTTTGAAAGCGATCAGAAATTCGGCCACCTGGGTGTTTGTCAGTGTGCTGGCCCAGACCGTGCTGGGTTTCTGGCTGGCTTACTTATTGAACCAGAAGTTTAAAGGCAGGGGACTCTACCGGGCCCTGGTGCTGTCACCCTGGGCGGTGGCGGGAGTTATGGTGGCCATTATCTGGTCTCTCATATACGGAGAGACCTTCGGAGTGCTCAATGACCTGCTCTTGAAGCTGGGGATCATAAACAAGAATATTTCCTGGTTTTCCGACTCCGGGCGGGCCATGACAGCGGTAATTATTGCTAACGTATGGAGAGGCATTCCGTTTTTTACCATCAGCTATTTATCGGCGCTGTCAGGCATATCAGAAGATATTTATGAATCGGCCAGAATTGACGGGTCCAATTCTGTTGTGACCCTATTCCGGATTACCATACCCATGATCCGGGATACGATTGTGATCACCACACTCTTAAGATCCATATGGACCTTTAATGCCGTTGACTTGATCAATACGCTGACAGGAGGAGGGCCGAACAATGCCACCATGACCATGCCTCTCTACATCATGCAGAAGTTCAAGCTGGATTACAATTACGGATATGCATCGGCTCTGGCGGCAGTTGCAAGCCTGATCATGATGATTATTGCATTTTCGTATATTCATATTGGGAAACTGGGGAAGGAGGAGATGTACTGATGGATATCAAAACAAAAAGAATCTTAAAAAAAATCCTGTTTCTGGTGCTGCCCTTAAGCCTTTTCATGATATTTACTCTGGCTCCCTTTTACTGGATCCTGATAACCGCATTAAAAACCAGTACGGAAGTATTTGCCAAGCCCCTGACCTACTGGCCCAGGAGCATAACCTACGACAATTTTATCAATCTATTCCGGAAGCTGCATTTTGAGCGGTATTTCCTGAACAGCTTTCTTGTGTCCGCGTCGGTGACCGCCCTGGTCAGCGTCATGGCTTTAATCGGCGGCTATGCCATGTCCCGCTATAAGTTCAGGGGAAAAACCTTTGTGTATATTCTGCTTTTGTGCACCCAGATGTTTCCGGCGGTGGTGCTGATGATCCCGCTGTTTCAGACCATGAATCAGCTGAAGCTGATCAATGACCTCCGGTCTCTGATTATCGTCTGCTCCTGCACCAATCTTCCTTACTGCATGTTTATGATGATGGGATACTATAATGCCATTCCAAGGACTCTGGAGGAGGCGGCCCAGGTAGACGGCTGTAATCTTCTCCAGGCGGTATTTAAAATACTTCTCCCTGCCATGAAGCCAAGCATCGTGGCCACCGGGGCTTATGCGTTCATCAATTCCTGGAACGTATATGTATATGCCACCGCCTTTATCACCAGAAAGGAGAAATATACCATCCCGCTGGCACTGAGTATTTTCCAGGGGGAGGCCAATACCAACTACGGCGGGATTGCTGCCGCCTGCGTTTTTGCCCTGATTCCCGCACTGCTTTTGTTCGCTTTCATTCAGAAGAATCTGGCAGGAGGGTCCACCAGCGGGGCTGTAAAAGGATAGTTATATGTTTTTTATAAAAATATTTTCAGGAGGAAAGAAATATGAAAAAACGAATTGCATGGATCATGGCGGCGGCGCTTCTCGCCGGGAGTCTCGGAGGATGCAAAGGGACGGAAAAAGACACACAGAGTCAGCCGTCACCAGCAGAGAGCGGCGACGGCACCACAGCGGCAGCCCAGGAGACAGAGGCTAAAAAAAGCGGTGAGAGGCAGAAGGTCGAATTCTGGTATCATGCGGCGGATGAGCAGTCTACCATTATGTTTGAAGGAATCTTCGAGGATTTGAATGCAGCCCAGGATACCTATGAATTTGTCTACACCGGCTTTGCAAACAAGGACTTTCCGGATGCATTTGCAACGGCTGTTGCAACGGGCACCATGCCGGACGTGGTGACTCTGGGATTTTCCAATGTGATGACTTATGCGGCCATGGATGCCCTGCATCCCATTCAGACAGAGTTTGATGCATGGGAGGATTCGGATAAAATCGTGCCTTCTCTGATCACCACCTTAAAGGATCTGGCGGGAGGCGAGAACCTGTTCGGCGTTCCCTATGGATACAATCAGGATCTTTCCTGGTATAATGCCGCTGCTTTTCAGGAGAAAGGGATTGAGGTGCCCCTGACCCAGAAGGATTTTCTGGAAGACTGTGAGAAGTATGCTGACAAGGAAAACGGAAGCTATTTCTTCAGTTTAAGGGGCAACAAACCTTATGATAACCTGCTGGGCTGGCTCTTTACCTATACCGACGGCCTGGGCTATGAAGGCTCCTACTTTGATGAGAAGGGGCAGTGCATCCTGGGGGATCCTGCATTTGCCGAAGCAATGGATGCCTATGTGGGCATCTATAAAGACGGCCTGGTATCAGGAGACAGCGTTAACAACGGCTTTAATGAGATGGTAGCGGAGTTCGGCGCGGGAACGGCCCTTTATGTGATGCACAATTCCTCCTCAGAGAAGAGCCACAGGGAGAATCTGGGCGAGGGAAATTACGGAATAGCCAAAGCGCTGACCAATGACAAGGGAAGATACTTTACCTCTGCCATGCAGCCCAATATTTTCTCCGTATGCAGCAAGGGAGAAGGCGCGGATTACAGCGGTGCCATGGAACTGATCCGGTATTTGTGCTCCGCCGATATTATGAATGAAATGGACCAGCTCATGTCCAAGGTTCCCACCAATACAGACTGCTATGAAACAGAATGGTTTAAGAACAACGAAACCATGCAGCTGTGTATGGATATCATCCAGGATAAGAATTTTGTACAGATCCAGAATCCCTACTGGCTGACTTCCTATTTTTCTTTTATCAACGGAGAGATGACCACGGATTTCCAGGCGGTTATGCTTGGAGAAATGACATCTCAGGACTGCCTGAATAAATGGGCGGCGTTTCTGACGGAGGAGCAGGCGGCCTATACGGCACAGCAGTAGAGATACAGCAGCTTGCGGACGGGATGATCCGCAAGAATAAGGAGCATATAAAAATGGACATTATATTATTTCAGGATGACTTCACCTCGTTTCCCCTGGGTTCGTTTCCCTATGACCATGCCCATACCGCCATGGGAGAGTATCACTATTATCCGGCGGACGGCTATACCGGCCAATGGTATGATCCCATTGTAAATGCCAACTACAGAGGCCCCAGCTGGCTGATCACGGAAATGAACGGAACCAGATATATAGAGCAGATGCGCGTAAGAAATCCTCTTACAAAAAATGTGAGTCCCCTTCTGACAGCAGGGGATGTACGGTGGAGGGACTATACAGCCAGTGTGCGCCTGCGCACGCTCAGCACCAGAGAGGAAGCGGGGCTGGTTTTCCGTTATCAGACCTCTTTGATGAACTATGCATTTTATCTTCATGCAGGCCAGGCCCAGCTATGGAAGATCCATAAGAAGGAGCGCACGCTGCTGGACAGCAGGGCCTTTGATTTCAACGGAGATGAGTATTATCTTCTTGAGGTGGAGTGCAGAGGAAGCTGTTTTACCTGTAAAATCAACGGGGAGACGGTGCTGACCGCCCAGGATGACAGTTATTCCTGCGGTAAGATCGCCCTGTCCAGTTATATGCCGGCACAGTTTACCGATGTGGTTGTAAAAACAGATGACAGATCCTTCCGTGAATGGACAGAGGAAAAGAGGCAGGATGAAAAGAGAGCGGCAGAGAAGAAATGCCGTTATTCCCAGCCCAGGCTTCACAAGGTGATTGACTTAAAAAATTTCGGTGCGGCAAGGCAGCTTCGGTTCGGCCATCTGTGCGGCGGAAATGAGTGGTATTTTGTTATGGCCCAGCATCAGAAACGGGTGCACAAGGACCGGTATTCCAATATCAGCTGCCTTACCGCTGTCAGCGTGGAGACCGGACAGATCCTCTGGCAGGTGGGAGAGCCCTCAGACTGGAGGGAAAACCAGAATGTGACGGCGGATCTTCCCTTTCAGCTCTATGATATTGACAATGACGGATGTGACGAAGTGATCATGGCCAGAGATTTTAAACTGATGATCCTTGACGGCAGGACCGGGGAAGTGAAAAAGTGGATTCATACCCCGAAAAACGACATACCGGAAAGCGAGCTGTATGGAATTGAATTTCAAAAGCACGCCTTTGACCGTCTGAATGTGGATGCTGTCCGGATCGTCAACGTATCGGGAAATGACAGACCTTCGGACATTCTGATTAAGGACCGGTATTCCCGCCTCTGGGTATATGACAGGGATTTAAACCTGCTCTGGAAGTTCAACTACAAAAACACCGGCCATTTTCCGTTCAGCTATGATTTTAACAAAGATGGAAAGGACGAGATATTCAGTTGCTATAATATGATCGGAAGCGATGGAAAGCTCATTTGGACGCTTCCCATAGAAGTCGATCATACGGATGAGATTATCGTAGGAAAATTTGATCCGGACGAGGATGAAATGATTGCCATGGTATCCGGCTGGGAAGGCTTTATGCTGGTGGATAAACAGGGGAATATCCGGCTTCGTGATTTAAACGGACATGGACAGAGGATCAGTGCGGCCAATTACTGTCCGGAACGAAAGGGGCTGGAGATCTGTACGACCACTTATTGGGAGTATCAGGGAATTATCTATCTGTATGACTGCAAGGGAAGGGAACTGTGGCATATGGAGCCCGGCTCCAACGGCAATGTGATCGCGCCGGTGAACTGGCAGGGAGACGGAACCGAGCTGATTCTGTTAAATGGCAGCACCCGCTTTGGCGGAATGCTGGACGGAGAGGGGGATGTGGTGGTTTCTTTCCCCGATGACGGCCATCCGGAACTGTGTGCGGAGGTGATCAACTTAACAGGGGATGCGCGGGATGAAATTGTGCTGTGGGATGCCGGCCGGATGTATATCTACACCCAGGACAGTCTTTCTCCTGTTACGGACAAAGAGTACACCCCTGAGAAATATCCCCATTATAACTGCTCCAATTACCGGGGCGAATATTCCTTTGCAAATTGGACATTGAAGAATTAAATACTCTGCCGGCGGTGCAAACCGCCGGCTTTATGAGCGTAGAAGGAGACAAAAATGCTGCTGGAACGTTACATTAAGAATTACATGGGACAATTTAACCGGCTGGACAGAAATTTCTGGAATTATGAGGACGGGTGTGTTCTCATAGGAGCGGGAAAATTGTACCGTGCTACAGGCGAAGAATTTTATTATGACTGCATCAAAAATTATGTGGACCGCTACGTCGGCGAAAACGGAGAGATCAAGGGCTATGAGGAAGAAGAGTACAATCTGGACAGAATACCCACAGGGCTTGCCCTGTTTCTTCTGTATGAGAAAACTTCCCTGCCAAAATACAGGGCTGCCATCGGAAGACTGAGAAATCAGCTGGCCCGGCAGCCCAGAACAGAAAGCGGAAGCTTCTGGCATAAAAAGATCTACCCTTATCAGATCTGGCTGGACGGTCTGTACATGGCTATGCCCTATTATCTTACCTATGAGAAACAGTTTGGAAACGGAGAGGGGTATGAGGACATTGTCCTGCAGTTTGAAAATGCCAGAAGGGCGCTCTTTGATGAGAAAAAGAAGCTGTATTATCACGCCTTTGATGAGAAAAAGCAGATGTTCTGGGCAGATCGGCAGACCGGACTGTCGGAAAACTTCTGGTCCAGGGCCATGGGCTGGTACTTGATGGCGTTAGCAGACTGCCTGGAACTGTTTGCCGGAGAGGAGAAATTCTCGGGAAGGCTTTCCAAGCTCTTTTCAGAGGCGGTGGAAGGACTGCTTCCCTATCAGGACAGGGAATCCGGCCTGTTTTACCAGCTAACGGCACTGCCCGGCCTGGAGGGGAATTATCTGGAGACCTCCGCCTCTCTCATGTTTGCCTATGCTCTTTTGAAGGGAGCCCGCCTGGGGGTTTTACCGGAAAGCCCCTGTCTGGCCAGAGGAGAGGAGATATTCCTGGCGGTTGAAACAGACAAGTTTATCCTTTCCGGAGGGCGCCTTAAACTGACCGGAATGTGCAAGGGCGCCGGGCTGGGCCCGGAGAACAACCGGTCCAGGGACGGCAGCAGGGCTTACTACCTTAAGGAGCCGGTGGTGGCAGATGAACAGAAGGGGGCGGGGGCCCTGATGATGGCATACAGCGAGTGGCTTCTTTTAAAGAGAAAGGGCCCTGTAAAGCCGGAAGCCTTTCCCGGGGTGGAGATATGGAATGGAACATATACCCATTTAAATTCATTTGAAAATTCTGTTTCCGGTTTATCGATTTAATAGTATAACGAACAGCATGCTGATCCGTTTTTATTGGAAAGTTATGACAGCAGATATTCATATATCTGTATCAGTATAAAACAGTAAATAACTTAAAATACTATGATTAAAAAGAAAAATCCATATACGGAGGCAGTATGAGAACTGAACAAAGGCTGACAAGCGCTTTTAAAAATGCCGAAACAGTATATTTTGATAAAAGCTCAAAATATATTTTCTTCAGTGATTGTCATAGAGGCGATGACAGCGTATCCGATGAATTTATTCGAAATCAGAATATATTTTTACATGCGCTGAATTATTATTATAAAGAAGGATATGTCTATGTTGAAGCAGGCGATGGCGATGAACTTTGGGAATACAAGAATTTCAGCGTGATCCGCCTGGCTCATACCGATGTATTTACTGTGATGAAAAAGTTCTATGATGCCGGCCGCTTTGTCATGCTGTATGGGAATCATAACATTTATTTAAAATCAAAACATTTTGTTAAAGCAAACTATTATCAATATTATGATGAATATAATCAAAAGAAGGTCGAACTATTCAAAGGTATAAAACCAAAGGAGGCCTTAGTCCTTAAATACAGGAACAGTAAACAGAAGATCCTTGTGGTGCATGGCCACCAGGGTGACTGTATGAACGACCAGCTTTGGTTTCTGTCCATGATATTGCTCCGATATTTTTGGAGATACCTCCATCTTGTAGGCTTTGATAATCCTGCAAGCCCTGCGCGTAACCTATATAAAAGGCATAAAGTAGAAAAGGCATACGATGGATGGATAGAGAGGCATAAAATGATGCTTATCTGCGGACATACCCACAGACCCCGATTCCCCAAAGCAGGTGATCTCCCATATTTTAATACAGGGTGCTGCACCCGGACCCGCGGTATAACCGGTATTGAAATAATAAACGGTGAAATTTTAATGGTTGATTGGAGAATCTCATCAGATGAAAACGGCAATCTGCAAATTCTCCGCACGGTGGTCAGAGGCCCGGACCCAATTGAAAAGTATGACAGCAAAAACAACCCTTATTCCCGGCCCTGTAAAAGGTATGATGATGAATAAGCATCAATATAAAACGCTGTTTGTACAAACGGTGGGCATGGAGGTGTGAGGCGGTAACAAGTGATTATAAATATTAGCCGTGAAAACAGGAGTACGGCAGGAAGGATAGAAATGTCCTTCCTGTTTTTATTTGCCTCCATGGGCGGACTCTTGCAGGTGCAAGTCCTGAATACTTTCGGGCAGCAGAACGCGCAGAGCTGAGCAGCAATCAACGCATGAAACGGGCAAAAAGCGATATAAAGAATGCGTTTCCAAAACACAAATGATGATAATTATCATACGGCCGTAATTGAAGATTTTCCTCATTTAGCAGCTTGTTTAAAAGAAGGTTTATAAGGTATAGTATACAAGTTAGTTTAAACTAACTACCGGGCTGACTATGAAACCATATTGGAGGAATGTATGAGAAACAGGAAACAGATAAAATTATTGGCAGTTCTGAGTGCGATGACTCTGATGACTACCATAACTCCTTTAGCCGGAGAGTGGAGGCAGAAGGATGACAAGTGGCAGTATATCTTAGAGGATGGCCGGGAGCAAAAGAATTCATGGCTGAGAACGGAAGATGGGAAATGGTATCATTTCGATGAACATGGAATAATGAATACAGGCTGGTTCCAGGATACTGATCAAAAGTGGTATTATCTGGATGCAGACGGTTCCATGGCCGAAGGCTGGAGGATGCTTGACGGAAAGTGGTATTATCTGAATTCACAGTCAGGAGATCTGCTGTTAAACGGCACCACACCGGACGGATATCGTGTGGACGGCAGCGGAGCCTGGACCGGCGGTTCATCCCGGTACTATTCCGATGACAGCAGTTCTGACGAAGAAACCTACAGGGATAACGTCTCGACAGGGGAAGAGAACGTAAATCCCGGAAACAATAACCCCGGATCAGAAAACGGCGGAAACGGAGATCCAGGAAATCATGAAACGGATGGGGGAGATAACGGCGGGGAAAACCCCTGGGAGAATAAGACTCCCGTTATCGCCGCGCAGAGTGGGATCGTGTCCGTCCTGGGACTTCCTTATGCGGTGGTGTCTTTTTCCGGCGAGGCAGACGGATGGGAAAATTTCCGTTATTCCATTGCCGGAAAAGACGCTGCTTCGTCTGTCACTCCGGTGACAACATCAGGCGGCACTGTAAAAATCCCTCTTCCCGATGAAAAATCCCGTACGCTGACCATAACTTCCGGGGAATGGACCGTGGCAACGATTTTATTAAAAGAACCGGGTAAGAGTATTATGGGGGAAAAAGAGATCGCCGAGGCGGATTTCACCATCCCGAATGATCTGCCATATCTGGTGCTTGCAAATGAAACCATCCCTCTGGCTCAATATTTAAAATTTATCCGGCTGGGGAATTCCCTCTATATAAAGCCTGCAAAAACCACGGTAGACGCCGTAGAGAGCCAAAATACGGCCGATGTACAGATCCAGAGCCTGACGTACGCAGAAGACCAGAGCCTGATGACCGTACAGAACCAGAGCGCTGTGACCGCACAGAACCAAAGCCCGGAATCTGTGCAGATCAAAAGCATGGAAACTGTACAGAATCGTGGGCTGGATGCGGTAACAAGCGCGACCGTAGCGCCGCCGGCCAGTCTGGAAGGCAAAGAAGAGACTGCCTCGATCGCCGTGTTATTTGATATGCTGGCCAATTATACGATAGCAGATCATCTCGGAATTGCCAGTTCGACCGGAGACGTTTTCCTGGAGAAATGGGCTGTTCTGGACAGGACTGTAGCATTAAATGAAGATTTTACATTATATGCGAATGCAGAAAACCTGAAAAACAGAAGCTGGAAGAGTGCCGGTGAACTGCCAAGATATGTGAAATATCTGACGGAAAGAGCGAATTACGGGACAAAGGTAGAGCTCTTGACAGGAAAAACGGATAATGTCCTTCCTCCTCAGCTGACGGTTCTGCCTTCTTTGAAAGGCCGGGATGCAGTAATACAGCTCAGCGAGGAAAACGAGACCTGGTATCGTTCAATTACCGAAATCGAAATTCCCTACAGTGATGCAAAAACATTTTACTACCAGGAAAATAATACGCTGTCGGAGGATGGTAAAACCATGGTCCTTGGGGTGGATTCTCTCAGCGGACCGATGAATTATGCGGGGACTTACCAGGTTACCGTGCATTCCTTTGAGTTCGATGATACGGCAGGTATTTTATCCGTTGTAGAACAGGCCCCGTCCTTTACTCCTTTGTGGGATGACAGCAGCACCCGGTTAAAATTAAAAGCGGAATTTACTTATTATACAGACAAAATAGAGGCGGTAGTTGTAAATGATGTCCCGCTGGATTCAACTCATTATACCACCGATATAAATAATCTTTATATTCCGTACCGGTATCTGGTGAATGGAAGAAACACCTTTGAGGTCCAGGCAGCAGGATATGAGAAGGCTGTGTTTGAATTTGATTCTCCGGAGTCCTTTATAACACCTAAAACTGCGCCGGATCTTACCATAAAGGAAGTCGTGGAGGGCACTTCTTCTCCGATGGTATTTACCATGGGGTCCTATCCGGAGGGAAGTGAACAGATGCAGTGGCTTCAGGATCTGGAGGCCGGTCATCTGAAGCTCTCATATGGGTACGGAAGTGTTGCTGACCTTTCTCTGGACAAGGAAGAAAATACATTTACGGTTACTGCGGCAACCGCCTCCCTGTCTTATTATAACAGTTATACCATGCAGATTCTGGTACCGGGATATGATGTTGTAACCGTAACGTTTACTCCGGTCAAGGCTCCGCCAACCGTCACCCAGCAGTGGAATTCCGATAATTACAGCCTGAAGCTGACGAGTGCATCTTCCTCCTATTTGAGTTCCTATGTGACAAAGGTGATATTAAACGGAAAGGAACTGCAGAAGGGAGAAGGCGCCGACTATACGGTTTCCTATGGGGATGGAATTGAAATTTTTGCCCATAATTTCAACGCCGGGGAGCCATATAAAATCGAGCTTCATGCATCGTCCTATGCTGTTCAGGTTATGGAAGGCGTGTCTCCGGAAAGCCTGGCAGCACCTCTGGAGGCTCCGTTACTGGAAGCAGAGCCTGTTGCAAAAGGCAATGACGTGGTGGTGAAGGCATCAGGAGATTTTCTCCAATGGCTGGACCGGATCAGTTCTATGACTGTGACCGGTTCTTATGGAAGTGCCGCCTGTACATATACCAGAACTGCCGATGGATTCATTCTGGATTCAAATAACTTCACTTATACCGGTAATTATACGGTTACGGTGAAAGCAGACGGATATCGGAATGCACTGTTTGCTGTGAAAATTTTAAATACGGCAGAAATTACTGCTGCGGTCAATTATGATGAGGACCGTCTGGAACTTGCAGCCAGCGATTCTTACTTCTATAATGATTTGAAGGTGGTTCTCAACGGAGTGGAACTGATAAGGAATTCCGGGTATACGGTGAATGGATATAAAATGATCTATATTCCCGGTGAGCTGCTTACAGAAGAAGAGAATCATATCGTCTTGAGTAATGAAGCTTATGAAACAGTGGAAATCACCGCAGGTCAGTACACTGCCTCAAAGCCGGCGCCAAAACTTGAAGTGGAGATGGTGTCCAGCGGGGAAAACACAATTGTCTTGCAGGTAGAGGCGGACGATGACTGGTGGGAATTGCTGGAGCAGTCCCATATTTCTGTGAAGCGGTCCTCAACCAGCCAGACCGTTGAAGAATATACCAGGGATTTTGCAGATCAGCTTACAATTGTTTTAAACAATTCATTGTCATATTCCTATAGCTACACCGCATCGATTGCAGTGCCCGGTTACCGCACGTGCAGCGTTACCTTCACTCCATACCAGGCAGTACCGGAATTGGAAGCGGAATGGCTGGAAAACGGGGATCTTCAGCTTTCCACCGATACATATGGATATTTCAGCAATTCTTACAGTGCGGTTTATCTGGATGGTGAAAAGCTGGTTAATCTTACGGATTATAGTCTGAATACCTATTATCCTCTGCCCTACAGCCTGACTATTTTTGCAGAGAATTTTACTCCGGGCGAACATTTGGTGGAAATTTACTATACCGGTTCTTCCAATTATATGCCATATGAAATAACAGTGACCGCGCCGGAAGCTATAGAGGATCTGGAAATTGCAGAAGTGGAAGGAATCATAGAGGAACCGCTGGCAACGATTGATGAGGGTCTCAAAGAAACGGAGTCAGGATCAGAGATTCCGGCGGAAGAAGAAACGGAGACGGAAGAAGAACAGGAAGCCGGGCAGGAGAGTGCACCGGAACAAAACGAAGAAGAACTGATTGAGGAGATTCCGTCAGAGGGAGAAGAGAAAACAGAGGGAGAAGAGAAAACGGAAGAAGAGAAGGAAGAAGGACAGGAAGCCGGACAGGAGAATACACCGGAACAAAATGAAGAACCATCAGATGAAGTTCCGGCAGAGGCTGAAACACAGGAAGCCGGACTTCCGGAAGATGCCGGTGAGGAAGAAGGCGGACAGGATCAGAATTCCCCGGGAGAAGAGGAAACAGATCAGCATCAGTTATCGGAAGATGGTTCGGAAGGAACAGCCGGTTAAAGTCAGGCATTCACTGACAGCATGCCGTTCAGCCAGGCACAAACCGTTTGCAGATACATCCTGAGATAATACATTTGTGATAATTAAAAAAGGAAACTGTTTTTGGCTGATTATTTTATAATTAAAATAAAAAAATAAATAATAATATTATTTTATAAAAAAACAGTTGACATAGGATTAATTTGCTGATACAATTGGAAAAACAAAAAGACGAGGGTGTCGCTAATCAAGCGACGCCCTTTTTGTTTACCGGACTTTATTTCAAAGTTCTTTTTTTAAAAACTCTTATTAATGAAGCCATCAATTATTAATAAGTAGTGAATGAATACATCAATTTATCATAGGAGCAGTACATGAACTATTTAAAAAAACTCTCAATTAACATGGAAAGACTTGAAAAAAACCTTTTTGAGCTTGCAAAAATCGGAAGAAATGAACGTGGTGGAATTGACAGGGCCTTTGGATCATCAGAGGATAGGTCAGCAAGAGCCTGGATCAGGGATTACTGGACTCATATGGGAATAGACGTCCATATGGACGAAATGGCAAACTTATGGG
The DNA here is from genome assembly GCA_041223105.1 of Lachnospiraceae bacterium 54-53. GTDB lineage: Bacteria > Bacillota > Clostridia > Lachnospirales > Lachnospiraceae > Lacrimispora. The sequence continues at coordinate 50,975 of JBCLPO010000023.1, read as the reverse complement.
GAGAGGTTGAGGGAGCAGAAAAACTGGCGAAAATCGCAATGGGCTCTCATCATGACGCGGTTCCAAATGGAGGGATGTACGACGGTCCGTTAGGAGTTTTGATGGCGACAGAAGTAGCACAGACCCTCTTAGATAATCATATTACATTACGGCATCCCCTTTCACTTGTTTCTTTTACAGGGGAAGAGCCAAACGAATTTAATATTTCTACAATCGGCAGTAAAGCGGTGTCAGGAAAACTGACCGTAGAGAAGCTTAGAAACACGGTCTCAGTAAAGGACGGCAGACCTTTTGCCCAGGCGATGTCGGGACTGGGCGGAAATATAGAGAAACTGGAAAATGTCAGAATAGAAAAAGGAAAATATGCCGCATTTTTAGAGTGTCATATCGAACAGGGAAAGCGTTTGGAAAAAAGAGAACTTCCGTGTGCTGCTGTTAGCTGTATTACCGGAATTTATCGTGAAATCATCCGCGTGACAGGAGAAGCAAATCATGCCGGCACAACCCTGATGCAAGACAGGAAGGACGCTCTGACAGCTTCGGCGGAATACATATTAGGCATAGAAAAAATACTGAGAAGTATGAACGATGAAGAAGTTACCGGAACAATCGGCTGCATCTCCATGCTGCCAAATTCAACGAATATCATTCCTGAAACTGTGGAGATGATGCTGGATTTACGCATCAGCAATTTTAAGAAAAAGAAAACCTTTCTCCAATGCGTGAATGATTTGCAAATGCGCATTGAAGAATCCAGAGGCGTCAAAATCACCCGGACAATTAATCTGGACCAGCCGCACACTGTCATGGACCAACAAGTTGTCAAAGCGATACAGGACGCAATCGTTTTAGTCAATCAGCCGGAGATCACTCTCGTAAGTATGGCAGGGCATGATGCGGCAAATATGGCGAGTGTGACACGTTCCGGTATGATTTTCGTACAAAGTGTCAACGGAAAAAGCCACTGTGCAGAAGAATTTACAAAAAGCAGCGATATTGAAGTCACGGCCAATGCCATGCTGAAAGCAATATTGCTCCTGGATGAAAGGCTGGACCATGAAACCAAACCCAAAACTGCGAAGGGAGACGGATATGCTTAAAATTTATAATCCTGATTATTTATTTGTCAACGGACGTTTTCAAAAAAATTTAGCTGTCGCTGTCAAAGGTGATGCTGTCATCGGTATAAATACACCGGACGGCTTAGCCGTACAGTATCCGCTGGCAAAAGTTGAAAGACTGGAAAATTCAGCTGTTGTCCCCGGCACGGTCAATGCACATAATCATTCGTTCCAGTCCTTGCTCAGAGGCATAGCATCAGACAGACCATTCCTGGAATGGCGTGATAACGCCCTCTATAAATACTCCCCTGCTATGAATTTAGATGATATTTACGCGGGTGCGGTATTTGCTTTTGCTGAAATGATGAAATGCGGCGTTACGACAGTCAGCGATTTCTTCTATCTGCACAATTTTGGAACGGAAAGCGATGAAGCCGTTATTCAGGCGGCAAAAGACGTCGGTATAAGATTGGTACTTGCCAGAACCATGTATGACTGGGCCGGCGCTCCTGTAGGTTACCGCGAATCAGTCGAACAGGCGGTGGAAAACACAAAAAAACTTGCGCTTAAATACAATGGCGCAGGCAATATGGTCAAAATCATTCCGGCTCCTCATTCCCTTCATGGGGCAAGTCCGGAAATGATAACGGCAGGGCATAAGCTGGCGCACGAACTCGGTACGGGATATCACATTCATGTCGCAGAAGAACCGTTTGAAGTAGAGGAAGTCAAAAAAGCCCATAATGGTTTCCATACGATAGAATACCTGGATACCCTTGGGGTGGTCGATGAAGCGATGTCGATCGTCCACGGCGTATGGCTGAATTCCACAGAGATCGAACTCATGGGGAAGAAGGGAGCAAGCCTCATTTATTGTCCGTCAAGCAATATGTTTTTAGCAGACGGAATCACGGATATTCCGAAAATGCTTGCCGCCGGTGTGAAAATCGCTCTTGGCAGTGACGGTGCCTGCAGTAACAACCGCATCAGTGTTTTTGAAGAAATGCGGATGACTTCAATCCTGCAGAAAGCAAAAACCTGTGACGCGATGTGCGTGAACTATAATCAGACATTTGCCATGGGAACTGTAAACGGAGCAGAAATTCTCGGTTTGAAAACAGGAGCGCTGAAAAGCGGTTACAGCGCTGATTTTGTAGCAATTGATATGAAGCATTTTTCCGTGCAGCCTTTGTTTTCCACCGGTGAACAGCTTTTGCCGAATGTGGTTTATTCCATGCAGCCTGAAGCCATCAAGCTGGTCGTGGTAAACGGAAAAGAAACGGTACGAAACGGTGAGCTTCAAACGATTAAGGAAAGTAAAGTTTCAGATCTGATCAAAGGCGTGATGCAAAGATTTGAACAAGTTTAAAAAATAAGCGGAAAAGGAGCCGAAAATGATACTCAAAAAAGAAGAACAAGCGATGTTAGACGGAGAATACGGGGAAGGTGTACAGCTTGCAATGAAAATTCAGGTTGCAATCGGTGAAAGCTTTGATGCGCCGGCCATGGTGCCGGTTACACGCACTCACGTTGCACTTTCCAATCAGGAGGCAGATTTATGGTTTGTGGAAAAACTGGTTTCCAAGGGTGCCGCTTGCCGTGTCAGACCGACGGTAAACCCTTCGTATAATCTGGAACAATTCCAATGTGTCACCACTGTTTCCGATGAAGATGCCGATATTGTCAAACGTACACATGAAGCTTATGTAAAGATCGGTGCGATCATGACTTATAATTGCACACCTTACTTAGAGAAAAATGTTCCCAGATTTGGTGAGATCTGTTCTTTTTCGGAATCTTCCTGTACTCCTTTTATGAATTCCGTTTACGGCGCCAGAACAAACCGTGAGGCCGCACAAAGCGCCCTGTGTGCAGCTGTAACAGGTGTATCTCCTTTATATGGTTATTATCTTGATGAAAACCGCAAGGGTGAGATTTTAGTCAATGTTGAAGCGGATATGCGGGATGACTTTGACTATCAGCTGCTGGGATATTTCACACCAAAGAAAACAGGCTTTAAAATGCCTGTATTCCAGGGCCTGAAAAACATTACAAAAGAGGGATTAATGAATCTGGGCGCACAGCTGAATACAGGCGGTAATGTTGCAATGTATCATATCGTTGGTTATACACCGGAAGCTCCCACTTTAGAGGCGGCATTCCATGGGGAAGAACCGAAAGAAACCGTAACGATTACCAATGAGGATTTAGCGGAAATGGAACGCTTGCTGACAGATCCTTACGGCAAGGTAGACTTTGCATTGTTTGGATGCCCGCATTTTACGATCGATCAGATTTCTGCTGTGGCTCATATGGTGAGAGGCAGCAGGTTAGCAGTACCCATATACATAATGACTTCTGCTTTATCCAGAAATCTGGCGGAAAAGATGGGATACTTGGATGAGATCAGAAGTGCCGGCGGTGAGATATTCTCCGACACCTGTATGGACCAGCCGTCATGGAAGTTTCTTTACGGTAAAAAAGGGATTACTGATTCACCAAAATGCGCGTATTATACACGCCGCAGGAACATGGAATTTGTCGTTACATCTCTTGAAAAATCTGTGGAAGCGGCGCTGACCGGTGTTTGTGAACGTGGAATCAGAATCTGAAAGGAGTGATAGAATGAAAGAATTTAACTGCCATAAAATTTCGGAAGGTTATGCAAAGGGAGAGGCTCTTCTCTCCACTGATGATTTTTGTTTCTATCTTGTTGATCCTGAAACAGGAGTTGTTATTGAAAAAAATCACTGCCTGTCTGGACAGTCTATCGCAGGAAAAATACTCTTTTTTCCTAACGGAAAGGGTAGTTCCGTCGTACAGGCAGACGGTATTTACCAGCTGAAGCTTGCAGGTACGGCACCGCTGGCCATGGTCATTGAAAACCCTGATACCACCCTTGTTGCAAGTGCCATTATAATGGAAACCCCGCTTGTAGACAGAGTTGAGGCCGGTTTTTATGATTTGGTCAGGAACGGGGATATGGTAACGGTTAATGCTACGAATGGAAAGATAGGGGTAGAGTAATGTTATTTTGGATTATCGATGAAGAATGGCCGGATTATGAAGTGGAAACCGCTATTTTAAAGGACAGGTATCCTGACTGTGAGATACGGTTTTCAAAAAATGATTATGCCGCGGATTTAGAAGCATTCGGCCGTAAAGCTGACGCTATTATCGCTCAAGTCTATGTCTTCATTCCGAAGGAAGTCATTGAGCGTCTGGAAAACTGCAAATGTATCGCATTATTTGGCGGCGGTTTTGATCGTGTTGATGTCACATTTGCCCGTACAAAAGGCATCAGCGTGACCAACGTACAAGGTTATTGCGCAGAAGATTTAGCCGATTATGTCATGGCCGGTATTTATCATTTCGGTAAAAAACTGGACTTTTATGCGGAAGGCATGGCTCAGAAGCGCTGGGGAGCACAGGCTGTCAATCCCCAAAACGGTGATATTCGCAGAATAAGCACAAATATTCTGCTCATTATCGGATTTGGCCGTATCGGCAGAGAAGTCGCACAAAAGGCAAAAGGTCTGGGTATGGAAGTGATTGCGTATGACCCTTATGTGAGCGCTGAAAAAATGGCAGAATTCGGCGTGACTGAGACTGCTTGGGACGAAGGAATGGAAAAAGCGGATTTTATCAGTGTAAACGCAAAGCTATATGAAGAAACCGAAGGTTTAATTAAATATGAAGACTTCGAAAAAATGAAATCATCGGCTTATTTAATCAATACGGCAAGAGGAAAAATCATCGTCGAAGAAGACATGATTCGTGCGGTGAATGAGGGACAAATAGCAGGCGCTGTCGTCGATGTTATTTCAAACGAACCCCCTGCGGGAAATGAAGCGATTTTTTCTTGTAAAAACATAGTTGTGACACCTCATGTTTCTTATATTTCTGAGGAGTCCTATACAGAGCTCAAACGCAGGGCAGCAACAAACGCTGTTTGTATGTTGGATGGCGGAAGTCCCGGTGACGTTGTCAATTAGTGTTCATTACGGCATCGCCGTTTTGTATGAATAAAATGAAAAGGAGAAAAAACAATGAAAAGTAAAAGGTTTTTGGTACTCTTGGCAGTGGCAATGGCGGCGCTGACGGTAATGAGTGGTTGTTCAACAAGTGACAAAAGCGCAGAGGCCCCATCTTCAGGCACGACTGCAGAACATTCATCTTCTGAAAGTGAATCTTCAAGTGATGAAACTTCAAAAGAGGAACTGGCATTCTATGATAAGACAATGTATATCGGTCAGTCATCATGGATCGGCTATGCACCATTGTTTATAGCAGTAGAAAAAGGCTTTTTTGAAGATCATGGTTCAGACATTCAAATTCACACGATCCAGTCTGCGGCAGACCGCCGTGCAGCTCTTATCTCCGGAGAAATACAGGCGATGTCCAGTACGGTCGATACCCATGTTATGAGTAATGCTGCCGGTGTTGACCTTGTGCAGATACTTGCCCTTGATACATCTTCAGGCGGTGACGGCCTCATCGCAAAGAAAGAATTTAACAGCCTTGAAGACCTTAAAGGCAAGACTGTTGCTCTTGATACATCGGGAGGAGCCAGCTATTTTTGGTTCTACTATCTGCTGCAGGAGGAAGGCTTAAAATTCTCTGACTTCAATGTACAATCCATGGGCGCAGGTGATGCAGGGACAGCATTCGTTGCCGGGCAGGTAGATGCTGCTGTTACATGGCAGCCATGGTTAACAAACGCAACAAATACTGATTTTGGCAAGGTACTGATCAGCTCTTCCGAAACTCCCGGCATCATCATGGATACCATTGGTGTAACACAGGACTTCATCGATAAGTATCCGGGAACTGTAAAAGCGCTTGTTGCCGGTTGGTATGATGCTTTGGCTTTCATAGAGTCAGATCCTGATGAAGCGAACAGGATCATGGCAGAAGCCATGGGTCAGGATGTGGAATCCTTCGCTGAGACACTTCCTGAAGTCACTTTCTATGATGAAGCAATGAACTTAGAGTATTTTGGTACGGCTGATAAGCCAGGCGATATTTTCACCATCGCCCAATCTGCTTCCGATTTATGGTTTGCTGAAAAGCTGATTGACAGCCAGCCTGACTTAACGAAATACATCAGCGGTGAATTTTTATCCACGAAGTAACCGTTCATCACTTATCTTTTTCATAAATTCCCGCAATGGAGTGCTGCAATGGTTTGTTTTATTGGTTTTCTTGAAACAATAGTTATAAGGAAAGGAAAAAACTATGATTACATACTTACCCCAATATCCAGGTTTTGCGGAAGGCATCAGACGTGCACCATCAAGAGGATTTCACCTGACAAAGGAACAAACCAAAACAGCAATAAAAAATGCTCTGCGTTATATTGATCCTGCGTTGCATGAGGCGGTCATACCGGAATTTTTAGATGAGCTGAAATCCTTCGGCAGAATTTATGGCTATCGTTTCAGACCACAGGGACGCATTTTCGGTAAGCCGATCAATGAGTATGAGGGCAATTGCACAGAAGGAAAAGCTTTTCAGGTTATGATAGATAACAATTTGGATTTTGAAGTTGCCCTTTATCCTTATGAACTTGTCACCTATGGTGAAACAGGAAGCGTTTGTCAGAACTGGATGCAATATTTAAAGATTAAAGAGTATCTTTCACAGCTGACGGAGTACCAGACACTTGTAGTGGAATCAGGTCATCCGCTGGGCTTATTTAAATCAAAGCCTGATGCACCCCGTGTCATTATCACGAATGCGATGATGGTCGGTATGTTTGACAATTTGAAAGACTGGGAAATTGCGGAGGAAATGGGTGTTGCAAATTATGGACAGATGACTGCCGGCGGTTGGATGTACATCGGACCTCAGGGTATTGTTCATGGCACATTTAACACTTTGCTCATTGCCGGCCGTATGAAATTCGGTATTGCTGACAGCGGAAACCTGGCAGGCCGCATGTTCGTGAGCTCAGGTCTGGGCGGAATGAGCGGTGCTCAGCCTAAGGCGGCTGAAATAGCCGGCGCTGTCGGCATTATTGCAGAAGTTGACGAATCACGGATAGAAACCCGTTTGAAACAAGGCTGGATTTCTGCTTCAAGCAATGATTTGGACGAAGTGTTTAAAATTGCATATGAACATGTGGCGGGCAAATCACCCATATCTGTCGCTTACCACGGGAATGTGGTTGATTTACTTCAATACATTGTTGATAAAGATATTCACATCGATTTAATGTCAGACCAAACCTCTTGCCATGCGGTTTATGACGGCGGCTATTGTCCCCGGGGATTGACCTTTGCAGAACGTACAGCAATGCTGAAAAGTAACCGTGCTGAATTTGAAAAGCAGGTTGATAAATCCCTGCAGAAGCATTTTACGCTGATCAAGGCTTGCGTTGAAAAAGGCACCTATTTCTTTGACTATGGCAATTCTTTCCTGAAAGCCGTCTACGATGCAGGCGTCAAGGAAGTATCCAGGAATGGCATAGATGAAAAAGACGGCTTTATTTTCCCTTCCTATGTTGAAGACATTATGGGTCCTCAGCTCTTTGACTATGGATATGGTCCGTTCCGCTGGGTATGTTTAAGCGGAAAACACGAAGATCTGATCAAAACTGACCAAGCCGCCATGAACTGCATGAATCCCGAAAACCGCTTTCAGGATATGGATAACTACAACTGGATTCGGGATGCAGAGAAAAACCAAATGGTGGTAGGTACTCAGGCCCGTATTCTTTACCAGGATGCGGAAGGCAGAATTAACATTGCTTTACGTTTTAATGAAATGGTAAGAAACGGCGAGATAGGACCTGTTATGCTGGGGCGTGACCATCACGATGTTTCCGGTACGGATTCCCCGTTCCGTGAAACATCAAACATCAAAGACGGCAGCAATGTTATGGCGGATATGGCGGTGCAATGCTACGCTGGAAATGCCGCACGAGGCATGAGCCTGGTCGCTTTGCATAATGGCGGCGGTGTAGGTATCGGCAAATCTGTAAACGGAGGTTTTGGCTTAGTTTTAGACGGCAGTGCACGGGTGGATGAAATCATTCAGTCAGCTATGCTCTGGGACGTTATGGGCGGCGTCGCAAGAAGAAGCTGGGCGAGAAATCCCCATAGTATTGAAACCGTGAAATCCTATAATGAAAAGTACGAGGGTGAAAGTGTGATCACGCTTCCGGCAGTCGCGGCTGACGAATTGGTGCAAAAGAGCGTTGATCAGATATTCTAACCGGACATGAGGTTTAATGATGAATCATTCAACTATAAAAGCTATTATAAACACCGCACAAATTGTAACTCCAATGGGCACAAAAGCAGTAAAAGGTGCTTTCATGGAGGAAATCAAAATCATTGAAGGCGGCGCAGTACTGATCAAAGACGATGAAATTGCATTTGCAGGTACGAAAGAGGAGCTTGTACAGCACAGTGATTTTTCCGATGATGCAGAAATCATCGATGCAGCCGGAAAGAGTGTCATACCCGGATTTGTCGATTCACATACTCACTTTGTGTTCGGAGGTTATCGCCCCGGTGAATTTATGGAGCGTCTTGCAGGGGCCTCGTATCTTGACATCTTAAAAAAAGGCGGGGGGATTCAACGCACAGTGAAAAGCACCCGTGAGTCCGCCTGGGATGAACTTTATGATTCAGGCTATCAGCGTTTGACTTCAATGCTTGCACAGGGTGTCACCACCGTAGAGGGGAAATCAGGCTATGGCCTTGATTTGGATACGGAGCTTAAACAGCTGCAAGTCATGGAAAAGTTAAACCGGGATCATGTACTTGATATACAGCCGACTTTTATGGGGGCCCATGCGATACCAACAGAATCTGACGCTGATGAATATGTTGATTTTGTGATAGAAAAGGTATTACCTGGGATGAAAGCTTTGTCTGTATTCTGCGACGTGTTTTGCGAAGAGGGTGTATTTTCCGTCCGGCAATCAGAAAAACTTCTTTTATCAGCAAAGAAACTGGGCTATAAGCTTAAAATTCATGCAGATGAAATGATTCCGCTGGGCGGGGCGGAACTGGCTGCGGCCATTGGGGCAACGTCAGCAGACCATTTGCTTGCCTCATCGGATGAGGGCATCATACAGCTTGCAGGATCAGACACGGTAGCAACGCTTCTGCCCTGTACGGCATTCTGTTTAGGAAAGCCATATGCCAATGCCAGACACATGATTGACAGCGGCTGTGCAGTGGCAATTGCGACAGATTATAATCCGGGCAGCTGTTATACCAATAGTATACCATTGCTTCTTGCACTTGCCGTCATCAATATGAAAATGACAGCCCCGGAAGCGCTGACAGCCATCACACTTAATGCAGCGGCAGCGATTGATAAAAGTGACAGTATCGGAAGTATACAAACCGGCAAAAAAGCGGATCTCGTTATTTTAAAGGAAGCGGATTACAGATTTTTATTTTATAACACCGCCATGAATCAGGTAGATAAAGTCATAAAAAACGGCAAAGTTGTTTATCAAGCACCGATTTGAAAGGAAGTAATGATATGACCATAAGAAAGAAAGCAGTCCCAATAGTAAAAGCTTTTACGCCTAAAGCCAGCATAGCAAGAAAATATGTGATTATTCTTGGGATATCCTCATTTGCAATAATTCTTGCCGTATGGTCATTATTGACCTACACAGGAATAATAAACCCCATGCTCATGCCGACGCCCACAAAAACAGTGCAAATGGGTGTTCAGCTTTTCACTGAGCAAAATTATTCAGCTGACATCGGTATGACCGTATTCCGTGTGATGCTCGGCTTTGCCCTGGCGGCCCTCGTGGCAATACCACTGGGTATTTTAATCGGTGTTTATGCACCGGTTTCCGCATTCTTTGAATCCATTTTTTCCTTTATCCGTTATATGCCGGCATCCGCTTTTATTCCATTATTCATTCTTTGGATCGGGATCGGTGAGGATGAGAAGGTTGCGGTTATTATCCTTGGCAGCCTGCCGCAGCTGATTTTAATGGTTGCTACCTCGACGCGCAATGTCAGCAAATCGCTCATAGAAGTATCTTATACTTTAGGTACAACAAAGGCAAATGTACTGTGGAAGGTCATATTACCGAAAGCGACTCCTGATATTCTTGACAATGTACGTATTGTTTTAGGCTGGGCCTGGACTTATGTTATCGTAGCTGAAATGGTGGGCGCAAGCTCCGGTATCGGCTATATGATCATTCAGTCGCAAAGAATGCTCTCCACACCTAAAATGTTTGTGGGTATACTGACGATTGGTTTGATCGGATTATTTGTGGATAACCTTATCAGATTCTTAAACAGAAAGCTCTTTGCTTGGAATTGAAAGGGAGGCTGAGCTATGCAGAAAACAAAATATAACGGATTACATATTACCGATGTATCAAAGACTTTTAAAGGCAGAGACGGAGGCATTCATGCGCTCGCACCGACTTCCCTGCACGTGCGCTCACAGGAATTTTTATCAATACTTGGCACCTCCGGCTGCGGTAAATCCACTCTGCTGCGCATTATAGGCGGCCTGGAGGAAGCGACAACAGGAAAAATTCTTTTTAAACAGAAGGAACTCATCAATCCGGGGCCGGACAGAGGCATGGTATTTCAGTCGTATACCTTGTTCCCCTGGCTCAGTGTCACTGACAATATCATGTTTGGTTTAAAGCAGAAGAATATGCCTAAGAAGGAACGACTTGAAATTGCGGAACGCTACATTGATATTGTCGGACTCCGCGGCTTTGAAAATCTTTACCCGAAAGCCCTGTCAGGCGGTATGAAACAAAGAGTTGCCATCGCAAGAGCCCTGGCAAATAACCCTGATATGCTCCTTTTAGACGAACCCTTCGGAGCGCTTGATATGCAGACAAGAAGTATCATGCAGGAGCTTCTGCTTGATGTATGGCAAAAGCACCCGATGATGATTATCATGGTAACCCACGATATAGAGGAAGCCGTTTTCCTGTCTGACCGTGTGGCGGTTATGTCCTCAAGACCCGGTACGGTAAAAGAAATCATTGATATTGATCTTGAACGCCCAAGAGATTATCATGTGAAAACAACAGAAAAGTTTGTTGAGTATAAGAGAATTGCAACCGAAATTATCCGTCAGGAGAGCCTGAAACATGTCAGTGAGGGTTAAATTATGGGCAATAAAGCATATACCGTTGTAAAAAAAGAAGATATGTCCGTTTCACAGTGGAGTTCAGGAACAACCACGGAAATATATATTTATCCGGAACATGCGTCCTATGCCATGGGTGATTTTTCATTTCGCATAAGCGCGGCGGAGATTTTGGACAATGAAGCTGTGTTCACGCCCTTATCGGGCGTTCATAGAATTATCATGCCGATTACAGGGCCAATCACGCTTTTTTTAAATGGCGGTTCTTCTTTTATAGAGCCCTTCCATGCTTATGCTTTTAATGGCGGTTTGCCCACCAGATCAAAAGGAAAGGGGAGAGATTTAAATCTGATGATGATAAATAAAACCGGAAATGTGGAAACAGTCAGCGGAAGCGTTACTCCGAAGCAGGGCTATTTCACCGCATTTTATCCCCTGGATCATATGACCGTCCATATCCGTGACGAAACAATAACGATTGACGGCGGAGATTTTTTCATCAACCATCAGGACGATGAAATGAATGTTGAGTCTGAAGCCCCGATTGTGCGGTTTGAGATTCTGATGTGATCGCAATGATAAGAAAGGATATTTTATGAAACCTTTTATATGGATAATTGATGAGGAATGGGAAGATTACAAAATAGAAAAGCATCTTTTTGCAAGGGAACTGCCGGAATATGACTTGAAATTTTCTGGTAATGCTTTTGAGGAGGATTTAGCAGAATTCGGAACAAAGGCGTCAGCGGTATTGTGCCAGATTAATATCTCCATGAAAAGGGATACGCTGTTAAAATTAAACAAAGCTAAAATTGTGTCTGTCTATGGAGCCGGTTATGACAATGTTGATGTAACACTGGCAGGGGAAAGGAACATCGCTGTGGCAAATGTCCCCGGCTACTGTGCTGACGATGTATCTGACTATGTAATTGCGGCAATGTATCGCGTGAATAAACAGCTTGTTTCCTATTACACAAAAATTAAAAACGGACTTTGGGGTGCGCAAGCTGTTAAAAATCAAATCAGGCGTCTTTCTTCACAAACCCTCTTCATCTGCGGATTAGGCAGAATAGGTCTTAAAATTGCCCAAAAAGCAAAAGCCCTGGGCATGACAGTGACATTTTTTGATCCCTATGTAACGGAAGATCAGGCAAAAGCATACGGCTTAGAATCGCTTGGTTTAGAGGATGGTTTAAAGACTTCTGATTTTGTCAGCCTAAACATGAAGCTCAGTGACGAAACGCGGGGTATGATGTCAACAGCGCAATTCGCTTTGATGAAACCTGACGCTTACCTGATCAATGCATCAAGAGGCGGAGTCGTTGACCAGCCTGCTTTGGTCCTGGCTGTAAAGGACGGTGTCATCCGGGGTGCCTGCCTTGATGTCATTGAAAAAGAACCTCCTTCCTATGATGAGGAAATTTTCCGCGTTGAAAACATTTTTATCACGCCGCATATTTCTTATTTTTCACAAGATGCACTGGATGAACTGAAAACAACAGCCGCTCAGAATATCGTGGATTACTTAAAGAATGGCAGCTGTGCAAATGTTGTAAAATCCTGACTCACTTATTTTGAAAGGACATGATAAAAATGAAAAAAACCGTAAGCGGGAATGAAGCGCTGGCATATGGTGCGCTTCATGCAGGCGTGAAGGTCGTATCCGGATATCCCGGAACACCTTCATCAGAAGTTATTTCCTCCCTTTTGAAAATGGATTTACCGGGAACTGCCGTTGAGTGGAGCGTCAATGAGAAAGTAGCGTTCGAGGTTGCGGCCGGTGCGGCCTGGTGCGGACAAAGGTCACTCTGCACAATGAAAATGTCAGGTCTGAATGTTTGTTATGATTCGCTCATCGGCGTCGCTTATACCGGCTGCAAGGGCGGACTGGTTGTTTATGTGGCGGATGATCCGGGTGTTACGGCCGGTATGCCTGAACAGGACTCCCGGGGCTTTGCTTTCATGTCTGATATGCCTATGCTGGAGCCTGCAAGCGTTGAGGACGCTTACAATATGGTTCAGTACGCTTTTAAACTTTCCGAAGAAATACAGGGCCCTGTATTCATCCGCCTCGTGACAAACAACGCCTTATCACACGCTGCAGTAGATATAGAAGAACGCATATTGCCTGACAGAGAGGCTGCTTTTATTGAGCGTGATATTGCGAAATATACGAAGGCGGGAGCTGTCATTTGTATGACACAGCACAGAGAACTGATCGGACGTCTTGAAAAAGCGGAGCAAATCATGGAGCAGGATAAAATTAACCGTCTTTCTCTGAAAAAGAGAGGAGGTATCGGCGTTATTTCGGCGGGTATTGTTGGCGGTTATTTATCGGAGGCTATGGAGACCCTGGCTTTACTGGGGACGGATGTTTCCGGAATTTCCACCCTGAGGCTGGCGGCGACCGTACCCCTTGCCTCCCTGCCCATCAAGGCAATCCTGGAGTATTGTTCCACAATTGTTATCTGTGAGGAGCTGGAACCGCATCTTGAAAAATACATCTACATGACCGCGTATAAGCAAAAGCTGGACATCACCATTATCGGCAAAGAGGACGGTACATACAGCCGTATCGGAGAATATGACAGTGCCACGGTTATCAAGGGCATCTGCAAGGCTTTGGAAATAGATTATCCTGTGGATTTGCTGCCATCGGTAACGGATGCAGAAAAAAATTGTACGGCACGTCCTATCGGTTTTTGCGCAGGCTGTCCTCATAGGGGCACTTATATGGGACTTGCTGCCGGGTTGAAAAAGCTTGGATATAAAAAGGATGATGTCATGATCACCGGTGACATTGGCTGTACCATTTTAGGCATTTCCCCACCGTTTCATATTCTTTGGACGGAGCTTGCTATGGGCGCCAGCATTCCATTGGCGCAAGGTGCAGTTTATGCCGGCATAGAAACTCCTCTGATTGCCACAATCGGCGACTCAACATTCTTCCATGGCGGTATGCCCGGATTATTGAACGCCATTCAACACCATGTCGACATAACCGTTATCATTCTCGACAACGGCTGGACCGCTATGACTGGCATGCAGGTTAATCCCGGTACGGAAAGTGCTTTTCAGCTTGGTGGCTGGCGTCAATCCGATATTGAATCCGTACTGAAAGGCTTTCATGTTGACGAGCTTTATGTGGTTGATTCTTATGACTATACTGCGGTCACTGAAGCAGTGCAAAAAGCAGTTCCTCAAAAGGGCGTCAAGGTTATCCTTGCACGGAGAGAATGTGCCATTCAGTCCGGACGCAGAAAGATCAGGAGCAGGCCTGTCATATACAATGAGGACAAATGTACAAAGTGTAAACAGTGTATCAATCTTACCGGCTGTCCTGCCATCAGTCTTGCAGAAAAGGGTATAGCCAGGGATAAAGCCACTTGTAACGAGTGCGGATTATGTACTTACGTCTGCAGGTTTGATGCACTGGTGAAAGAGTAGAGGAGTAAGATATGGGAAAATATTTTGATATTTATCTGGTTGGTGTCGGCGGGCAGGGTATTTTGACAATCGCTGATATTATCACTTTAGCGGCGGTAAAAGAGAATATCCCTGTAAACTATTACCCGACAAAGGGCATGGCGCAGCGCGGCGGTTTTGTCAAGGCACAGCTTCGCCTCGGCAGAAAACCTGAGGATTTTGGACCCAGCATTCCTGTTGGAGGCGCCGATATGGTGGTATCCATGGAGATCAACGAAACATTCAAGGCTATCAAATATGCAAAGAATGGTGCAGATTATGTCGTATACGGTCATCGATGGGAGCCTGCTGCTGTTATGCTCGGTAAAGCACCTTATCCGACGTTGGCAATGCTGTCAGATGAGATAAAAAAAGCAGATTCTGAAATGATTTACATACCGGAGGAAAAGATCGGCGGCTTCCGTGCAAACATCGTCATTCTTGGAACCATGTTTGCCAAGACGAAACTGGGTGAGAGGTTCGCCAAAAAAGATCTGGAAGATGTAATAATCAATCGCTGGCCCAAAGCAGCAGAAAAAAATCTTGCGGCATTCCATGCCGGCCTGGAGGGATAACCATGAGCATTGAAGCTTTATTTTCCCCTAAAAGCGTGGCCGTAATAGGCTCTGCCAGTGAGGGGAAGCTTGCGAATATTTTAATCAATCGTCTGCTTTCTGCCGGAGCTGAAAAAGTATTTGCCATAAATCCAAAAGCAGTTTCTGTAGGAAAAGCCAAAGGTTATTCCAGCCTTGACGAGGCCGAAGAAGAAGTGGAGATGGCGGTCATCGCCTCTCCGCCATCAACTGTGGTCTCCGTCATGAAACAAGCCGGTGAAAAAGGAGTAAAAGCCGCTGTAATTATTACATCAGGCTTCAGCGAGGCCGGAAACAAAAAAGATGAAGAAGAAATCAAGGCGGTTGCTAAGCGATATGGCATCCGCTTTATCGGCCCAAACTGTGCAGGACTGGCAAATCCTCACGCTGATCTTGCCCCCACCCTTGAAACCATACCGAAAAAGGGCAGTATTGCGGTCGTGTCCCAAAGCGGAGCGGTCGGGGGTGCTTTTATGGCACTGTGCGAGGCAGACGGCACCGGCATATCAAAGTTTGCCAGCTTTGGGAATGGTGCAGATGTATCTGCCATAGACTTACTGGATTACTTAAAGGACGACGGGCAGACAAAGGTTATTGCTCTGTATCTTGAAAGCGTGACGGATGGATGCGGGTTTATGAAAGCGGTTAAAGCCGCTGTTTTGAAAAAACCTGTTATAGTGGTCAAATCAGGCAGGACTTCTGCGGGACAGCGTGCCGCTTTATCCCATACCGGCTCTATGGCCGGAAGCGACAAGGTATTTTCTGCTGCCATGAAACAATGCGGAGCCATAAGAGCGGAAAGCCTGGAGGAAATGTTCCTGTTATGCAAAGGCTTTGCTATGCTACCTGAAATGAGGGGAAATAAGCTGGCTATTGTCACAAATTCAGGCGGTCCCGGCGTACTCACTTCTGATAAGGCGGACGAATTAGACCTTTCAGTGGCTGAAACCGGGAGCGAAATCAAAAAGGATTTAGCTGATTTTCTGCCACCCCATGCGGGGTTACATAATCCGATTGATCTTACAGTGGAAGGAACCGGAGACGAATATGAAAAAGCACTGGCTGTCAGCCTGGGTTCCTATGATTGTGCGGTGGCGATATATGTGGGCACGCCTTATTTAAAAGCAATGTCTGTTGCAAAAGGCATTGTGAATGTGTATAATAGGAGCAGAAAACCCATAGCCGCAGTGCTTTTGGTCGGCTCAGATTTAAAGGAAAGTCTCGCTTACTTACAGGAAAATGGGGTGCCGTGCTTTTCCAGTGGGGAACAGGCGGTACAGGTGTTTTCCCAAATAAGGTTATATACGAAAGCGGCTTCTGATCAATCACGGAATGAAGACAGGGACGCAGTTGCCGAACGAGGTGAGGCTTTCGGACAGGGTCCTTTGCTGGAACCCGGTGCAATGACATTATTGAAAGAGCAAAATATACCTGTGCCAAAATTTGCTCATGTCACAGACTGGAATAAGCTGGAGGAATCAGCGAAAGACATCGGCTATCCGTTAGCAATGAAAGTGGTGTCACCGCAGATTATACATAAAACGGATGCGGGCGGAGTTTTACTCAATGTCAAAGATTATGCAGGCGTCAAGGAAGGTTTCCGGCATTTTGAACGGATTTGCGAGGGGAAGGAATTTAAAGGCGCTGTGCTTTACCCTATGCTTGATCAGGGGATTGAAGTTATCATGGGATTGACGAAGGACTCCACCTTCGGTCCTGTTGTAGCGTTTGGGCTTGGCGGTGTTTATACCGAAGTGCTGGGAGATATCGTCCTGAAAATCGCTCCTGTTTCAAAAACAGATGCTTTGAACATGATAAAAGAAATTCGTGCATTTCCTTTAATAAAGGGCGTGAGAGGACAAAAAGGCGCTGATTTAGATAAATTAGCTCAGGCAATCAGTAACTTTTCCAAGCTTCCGTTTATTTATCCTGACATAAAGGAAGCTGATTTAAACCCTGTGTTTGCGTATCCTGACAGAATTATCGTTGCGGATTGCCGAATACTTGGAGAATAAAAAGCAGAGGAGCGTTATGGAAACGATAATGATAGACAGCATGAACGGCTTGTCCGCGCGTATGGCGGCGTTGGCACACGAATCACCTATTTATGAAAAGCTTGCAAGGTATTTTATAAAGGACTATATGCAAGTCATCTTTATGACTGCCAGTGAGGTGGCTAAGACAGCGAAAGTCAGTCAGGGCAGTGTATCTCGTTTTTGCAGTGCCCTGGGTTATCGTGGCTACAACGATTTACAGCGCAATCTTCAGCATATTGTGCGCGAAGAAATTACCGCACCCCAACGTTATATAATGAGTTTTGATAAAACCGGAAACAAGAATAAAATAGCGGAAATTGCTGCGAGCGAGAGCGAAAACATAAAAGAGCTTGAATCAGTTTTGCAGTCAGAAAGCTATAGACTGATCGCCAAAACATTAGCAGATGCAAAGGACGTCGTGCTTTTATCCTCCCGTATGTCTGCTACATTGCTGCCTTATATGCATTATGTGATGAACAAAATCCGCAACAATGTATCTATGGTTACGCCGGAAACTTTGCTTTGGGATACCTTAAACTTAAAAGATATCGAATCTGCTGTTATTTTTGCAGTGTGTTACCCACGCTATCCTGTGACGCTGCTTGAAAAGCTAAAGGAGTTAAAAGCGGCCGGCTTTACCGTATATGCCTTAACAGACAGTAACTTCTCACCGGTTTCCTCTATTGCGGATGAAACGGTTTTTGTTCCGATCACCGTATCTTCAATATTTGATATTTACAGCACGCCTATTTTGTTTTTGAATTTGCTGTGCCGGGACATTGCTAAAAATACCGGCCAGATTGATAAACGTTTGGAATGTATCGAAGAGTACGACAATAAAAATGGTGTTTATTATAAAAATGCGAAAGGAAAATAGCCGAGATGCTGGCAGGCACCAATATGAAATCTCTTAAAGCAAAGCTCCCGCCCCTGGGACTTAGGATCATTAAATCAGCAATTGCTGTTATTTTATGTTTTGCTTTCTACTTTATCAGAGGAGAAAAAGGAATCCCCTTCTATTCGGCACTGGCCGCTTTATGGTGTATGCAGCCATATAAGTATACGGCCTGGAATATGGCTAAGCAGCGTACCATAGGCACATTGATCGGCGCTGTTTTCGGCGCTTTGGTGCTGACAATTGATATTTATATCCTGCCCCGGGATCTGGTTGAGTTAAATCCATTATACTTGCTCATCACATCTTTAACGATAATACCCATCATTTATTTCACCGTATTAATTAACAAGAAAAATGCATCTTATTTTTCCTGTGTCGTTTTTTTGAGTATAACAGCGATTTTAAGAGAAAACCAGGATCCCTTTCTTTTTGTACTTAACAGGGTGATCGACACAATGACAGGTATTATCATTGGGGTATCGGTGAATGCTTTTGAACTGCCCCAAAAATTAAACAAAGACACACTGTTTATATCGGCATTGGACGATGCTTTGGTATTTGGAAAAGATGGGATGTCGCCTTATACAAAATACGAATTAAATAAACTGATTCAAAAAGGCATGAAATTTACGATCGCTACCATTCGCACCCCTGCATCACTGCTTCCCACCGTTGACGGTGTGCCCATCAATTTACCTGTCATATCAATGGATGGTGCATTGTTATATGATATCAACAGGAATGACTATGTGGACAGATGTCCGCTGGCGGGAGAGGACGCAAAGGAAATATACGCTTTATTCAAGTCACTTAAGTTAAACGCATTTTTTAATCAGTTACGGGAGCGGACACTTATTTTATACCATGGTGATTTTACCAATGAGGCAGAAGAAAAAATCTATCAGGAACTGCGTACTTCGCCATATCGAAATTATTTTCACGACGAGCCAGCCGATTTTGATAATATTCTGTATATCATGGCAATTCACAAAACCGATGTAATTAATGCCTTAAAGAAGAAAATGGACGAAAACGGTATGTCCGACCGCTTTAAAATTCTTATTTATCCTTCCCAGGACTACACAAGCTATAGCTATATTAAGATTTACCATAAGAATGCGACCAAACAAAACAGGATGGAAGAACTTAAAAAAATAGCAGGTGTTCAAAATATCGTGACTATTGGCACTATTCCAGGAAATTACGACGTTGTCGTTGACGGCAGTGATGTAAATAAAACTGTGAAATTACTCAGGAAAATGTATTGTACCAGTTATTTTAAAAATATAAGTAATTAGGTATACTTCTATGGCAAACGCGTAATCCGCCCTCGGAGCAGACGGTGAAATGGTTAAGGCACCGTTTATTCTGAGGGTATTTTTTATTGTTTAATTACAGAAGATTTTCACTCACAGGGATCTTTTGATCTGCCGTTCAGAATCCTTGAGAAGGACAGGCAGCGGAATTATGCCTGTGGGGCCGGGCTTTTACAGGGAAAATCAGTTCCCGCATAGTATGCTCCGGAATGTGAAAATATGCATCAGTATTTTCTCAAAACATCTGGTTATTGATCAATGTGCAAATTTTGGCACTTAAAGTGTATAATTTTGGCACTTGGGTTGAAATTTGTCTGAATTGGGTATATCCTGAAAAAGCCATCGGGTTAAATTGTAAAATGAAAGCTTGATAGAAAACCAAATAAAGTAAACTTTAGCGGTTGCATTATGGTGGGAGGAAAGGCCATGTTAGAAATTGGAATCTGTGATGATGACCGTCTGCTGCTGTGGGAAATGGAAAAGCGTCTGTATGCATTAGGGTTTGAATATGGCATGGAACTGGAGATCGATGTCTATACGGATGGGGAAGAAATCGTTAAGGCGGTGTATGGAGGAAAGCGTTTTGATATTGTTTTCATGGATATAGAAATGAAGCACTTAAATGGCCTGGCCGCTGCGGGAAGGATCCGTGAAGTGGACCGGGCGGTACAGATGGTTTATGTGACATCCTATGACAGCTACATGAAGGAGGCGTTCCGGGCGGCTCCCATCGGCTTTATTGTCAAGCCCATTGAGGATAAGGAGTTTACCGGCACATTCAACCACATCCTGAAGCTCATAGGAAAAGCCGATCATTATTACCGGTTCCGGTATGACCGGGCAGATTATAAGGTGCTGTTAAAAGATGTGATGTATTTTGAGAGCAGGCGCCGCATGACGGAAATCGCGTGGGAAGGCGGACGCTATAAGCTATACAAGAGTCTGGAAACCGTAGAGGAAGAACTGAAGGTACATAAGGCCCGTTTTGTCAGGATCCATAAGTCGTATCTGGTCAATTACTGGTACATCGCCAGGTTTTCGGCCGACATTGTGGAGCTGGTGAACGGAATCTGCCTTCCGGTGAGCCGGAGCCGGCGGAAAGAGGTGGAAGAGAATCTCTATGAAACAATGGAGTGGTGCCAGATATGAGATACGAAGCAATAAGTATAATCATTATATGCGCATCCCTGTACAGCATGGTTCTTCTGAAATTGTATTTTGATATATTTCTGACAGAGATCAAAAGAAGGGGGAGAGCAGCAGTATGGCTGCTTTTCTTTTTATGGCAGGTGTATTTTGATATGAGCAGGTCAAAGCATTTATGGGGGAGCAATCTGTTGCGCGCCCTGGCTGCTGCGGCCCTTGTGGCTCTGTGTGCCTATTCCGGGCCACTGTGGAAGCGGTGCACGTTTGCTGCTCTGTTTGCCGCCCTGTGCGGGCTGGTGGAGATGTTTTCCCTTCTGGGAGCCGAAATATGGAAGGGAACAGACGTCACCTGCATGACGGCGGCATTCATGCTGGCAAAGGCGGCAATGCTTCCGCTGATCATGGGAATCCGGTATTTTATGAAGAAAAAAGGGCTGGGAAAGGAATCCTGCGGACAGGGACTGTTCCTCATCCTGCCGATGGTGGCCGCAATGACGGTATACTATGCCTTTTACATGACGGTGGAAGCGGCAGGACCTGTGAACAAGGGAATCCTGGGCTGGCTGCTTCTTGGCACCGCGGCCATGATTTTGCTCAATTTAAGCATTTATCCGGCCTATGTCCGGCGGGCGGAAGAAGCCCAGATAAAGAAAAATGAAAGTATATACATAAAACAGCTGGAATTATACAGGAAACAGAGGAAGCTGGAAAATGAGGAGGCGGTGGAGCTCCATACGAAACGCCATGACTTAAAGCAGAAGCTGATCTACATCCATGAGCTCGCGGTACATGAAGAAAAGGAAAAGCTGATGGAGATATTGGCTGAAATGATCGGAGAAACGGGAAAAAGAGAAGGGATGGAAGGAAGAACCGGAAATCTGGTGGTGGATGCCCTTGTGAATCATCTGTGTGCGGAAGCGCGGTTAAAGGGGATCCGCCTGTATACAAAGATAAATCTGCCGGGAGAATTGAATATAGATGATACGGATTTATGCATCCTCCAGGGAAACGCGTTTGATAATGCGGTGGAAGCGCTGGAATTTGTGGAAGAAGAATGCCGGGAAATGTGGCTGGAGATGAAGTATGAGAGAGGCTGCCTGCTGCTTCATATCAGAAACCGGTATACCGGTGAGCTGGAAGTGGAAGGGAACGGATTGCTGAAAAGCAGGAAGAAAGACGGCATGCATGGATTCGGATTGCGTTCCATGAAAAAAGTGGTGGGAAAATATAACGGAATTCTGGTCACGGAAGGGAAGGACGGCATTTTTACATTGAGAGCCATGCTGTACGAGCCTTATGGAGATCAGCTGCAAAATAAGACAGAACATATGTGATATGTTTTGTCTTATTTGCATTTTAGCTGAAAAATTTTAAAGTGATTTCAACTTATTAATGAAAATAGGGAAAAAACAACAAAATATAACCAAAAGTTACATATAAACTGCTATTTCTTACATGTTTGGTTTTTTCGTCGATTTATGGTGTATATTGTAATCAATAAAAAACAGAAACAAAGGTGTGTAAGAATCTATGAGAAGATTAAAAACAGTTGTATTTGTCTTGTGTTGCTTTGTTTTTATTTCTGTCTCTTTCGGTGCTTGGGCGGAGGAGATCGCCAGTGAGAAAAATGGGTTGGATGTAACTTTTGTCATGGATTACAGCGGATCCATGGAAACCAATGATCCGGATCATACAGCGGTTGGAATGGTAAAGGCATTTGTGGATACCGTGCACAGCGCAGATATGAGGATCGGGTTTGTGGCATACAATGACCGCATCGTATCATCGGCGGCACCTGTTTCTGTAAAAACCCAGGAAGACAGAGATTCATTGAAAGCGTTGATGGATTCGGCCGGATATTCCGGCAATACGGATATCGGCCTGGGCTTAAGCTATGCTTACGGGCTGTCGGGGCCGGAAAACGGCCGGAAACGCATGATCGTTTTGATTTCTGACGGGGAAACGGATTTAAAGGGATCTGCCACGGGAAGGACCAGGGAAAGCTCGGACCTGGACTTAAGGAGTACGGTGGAAGCCTGTCAGGCGCAGGGAGTCCCCATATATACCGTTGCCTTTGGCAGATACGACGGGAATAAGGAGATCCTGAAAGAAATTGCGGGCCAGACCAATGCCGGGAATTATACGGTGGAAAGGCCGGAAACATTGATTGAAGTGCTCTATGGAATCTTTCAGGCCAATCTGGCCTACCGCATTCAGGAAATCACAAACAGCATTTATGCCGAGGGAAGCCAGAGCCTCCGCATAAAGCTGGACGATTCCTATCTGGATGAAATGGATGTATTGCTGATTTCTTCCCGGCAGGTGGGAGATACCACGGTATTTTACGGAGACCAGCAGATCAAGCCGGTAAATCTGGTCCACTATTCCGTGGCCAAGATATCGGATGTAAAAAATGACATCAGGGAACTGAACATTCAGACGAATACGGCAAAGGACCAGGAACTGAAGGTTTACTTAATCAGCTACAGGGACTTAATTCCTGTCATGGAAATAGATACCACATCAGCCAGAAACAAGGCGCTGCCTTACCGGATCTACTTTAAAGATAAAAGCGGAGCCGTGATCACGGATGAGACATTTTACAAAAAATTCACCCCTAAAATGGAAATTTACGCGGACGGACAGTCGGCCAACGGCAGGAAAAGCCTGAATACCTCTGTGGAAGGCGGAGTGATCACAGGTCACGTGGTCCTGTCCCAGTCAGGAACCTATTACATAGATACCCGTCTGGATGACGTGATGGAGTCCTGCGTATTTGATACGGCCAGGATCCAGGTCATCAATACTCCTCCGGCAGGGGACCTTCCGGCCCAGGTGCGCTTTACTCCCATAAGCGGGGAAAAACAGTTCACACTTGACGATTACTTTTCGGACTCCGACGGAGACGGACTTCTTTATTCCCTGGAACAGTCCGCCGGGGATCTGGCTTCCGTTGACTTAAAGGATGGAGTCCTTTCGGTTAATCCGCTGAAATCCGGAAACAAAAGCATTACGCTGAAAATTTCCGACGGAGAAGCGGCCGTATCCTATTCCTATATCATTGCGGTAACTCCCTTGTGGCAGGCGTACTGGTGGGCGATTGCCCTGGCTGTCCTGGCGTTGGGAGCCATACTTTGGAGAATTTTTCACAAACCCAGGCCCGAGCTTGAGCTGATCACAGAAAAGAAGGCCCAGAACCGTTTTCAGGGCAAAATGGATGCGTATTTTATTTCCCAGCCGGAGGAGGAAGAGGAAATTCCGCCGCTCACATTCCCCATGTACAAGATCAAGGACAACCGGGTGAGCCTTGGGGACCTGATGAAAGAATATCCGGATCCGTCAGCCGCCCTGGGGCTGGACAGCATTTTCCTCATCGCCGATGAAGACCGGCGGATGATCCTGTATCACTCCTCGGATTCCGCCATCATGATCGGGAGTTCCATTGTCTGCAGAAAAATCCAATACAGCGTGAGCTTTGGGGATATCATTTCCATTACGTCGCCCGACGGAGCTTACGATCTGGAGGTTCACTATATTTCCATGCTTCAGTAAGCGGCCCTGGCCGCCGGAACCAATGAAAACAACGGTGTTCGCGCTTCATGTCCCCATTGGCGGATAAAGGCGAATGAATAAAAGTAAGAAAGAGGGAGTGGTGCCTATGGAAACTATCACACAAACGAACCGGACAATTCTGTTTTCCGAAATTAATCCTGAGAAGCTTAACCTTCTGACCCTGATCGGGGATGTCAGAGGAAAGACCAGTCTGGATGATGACAAAATCAAGGAAATCAACGAAGTGCTCCTGGTAGAAAGCTTTGAAGAATTTTTAGAAAAGTTCTCACCGGTTGTTTACTCCTGGTGTGATGCGAAGACTGGAAGCATCCAGTACAGCCTGATTAAACCTGAAAATATACCGGATAACTGCATTACGGAAATACCGCTCAATGAAATGAATGACCTGCTGGGTATGCTCATCACCCTTCAGGATGCAAAGGGCGCGATGGGAGTTGCCAATGCGGACTTTAAGTTCAGCAATGTTCTGGATATGATATCCCCGAAAAAGATCATGGAAGATATCCGCCAGGTACGGAGGGAGATCCAGTATACCTACGGGAAGTACATGGAACTGGATGAGGAAGATCCCAAGCGCCTTGACATGGGCGACAAGCTGAATTACCAGTTTGAGCAGGCCAGCCACAATTACAACAATGTCCTGGCCATGCTTCCCCTTGCCATTGAAGATATCAAGACCCGCCTGCTGCTGGGGAGCGGGGAAACGGCTCAAAGCGGCCAGGAGTTCAAGGCAGGGCTCTTAAGCATGGGCGATGACGGCGAGCTGAAGATCCTGGAGATGAGGCAGGAGGAAGGAACACGTCTGGCCATAGTGGACGACCATATCAACACCAGTCTCATCCAGACCTTCCGGGATGATTATGACGCGCTCAATGAAAATCCGTCGGATTACGTCAGGGAGCTGGTGGTGAGGACCTTCTGTCCCCTCACTTCCACAGTGGAAAGCACCGTGGACCGGGAAGTGGAGGTAAATAATTACAACACTTATCTGGAATTTTATAAAAAAAGCAAGGATGATTTTGTAAAGGCGGTAAAGCCTCTCATTGAAAAGATTCTGGGGGTGAAGGCTTTCTTCGGCCAGTATCAGGTAAAGGAAAAGGGGATGCAGCCCAGGCTTTTGATCACCAATACGCCTTTGGAAATGATGGTGAAATCAAGCAACCTGCCCAGACTTCTGACCTATTTAAATACCACAAATGATAAAAATGAATTCGAGCATACCCTCTGGTTTGGAATCGTGCCGGATGTGGAATTTAACCAGTCCGGCGGAGGGAAGCTCCAGAGAATGCGCTTTGCGGGCAATCAGAAGGTGAAGAAACCCGGAACCAATTCCATGGAAAGCCTTGCCACCCTGATGAATGCCATCAATCCTTACAAGATCACCACCTTTTTCAGCTTTTCCACCGGAGAAGAAAGCACCTTCAGCTATGTTGCGACGGAAGGGATCGGCATTTTCAAAGACAAATGCGCGCCGTTAATGAAAAGGGATTACAGTGAGTTTGTGGTTCCCTGCATTCCCAATGTCACGATCATACCAAAGGACAAGTCAGGCCTGATCCTGGATAAGCGCATGGTCATTGACGATGACGGACGCGTGGCCCTTTCGGAGGAAAAAGAGGACATCATGAAGATGTGGATCGAGGGCGTTTACGTGGGGGCCGCATACGGCGCCGCCGGAATCGCCGCCGCATGGCAGTGTCCGGAGTATTTGAAACAGCGGTTTCGCAATACCACCATGGAGTATCCCGGTGTGAGGTATGACATAGAGGCGGATGACAATGCCCTTCTCGTCACCACCAGCATGACAAAAGAGATTTCAGGATTTACCAATGCCATCAAAAATTCCATTAACAATACGGGCTTCGGGTTCGTTTTCACGTCGGACAACGCCCAGCATAAGGGACGTGAGATCAAAAATATCATGGTTTACAAGGCCAGGAATTTATTGAGCAACGGGACGGAATATGAGCCGATTTATAAGACCCTTGTGGTCACATATATCGAGAGGATGCTGCGGTTTTACAGCGGAGATTTCAAGCAGGATAAAATATTGAAATTTTTCAGCAATAACCCCAACAGCCAGAAGAGCAAATGGGACGCTAACCGGCAGTACGTCAATTCCCTGCTTCAGGACGGGGATGAACTGGATTTCAGCATTGATGAGAAAAACGGCATCTGCAACGTGCAGCTGACGTTCAGCAATACCACCAGAAATCTTAAAGTTGAGCTGACGAGAAAAGGACAGACCGCGTAAGAAAAAACAGACAGAACAGGACTTTAAGTGAGGTGGTGAAAGAATGTATGCAATGGCAGAATTGATGGGGACAGTTGCATTCTTTGCATTGGCCGGTTATGCAATATTTAAAATGATCCGTAAGAAAAAATAAATGAATCATTATAATTGTGGTATCTGAAAGCCTGCAGCTGCAGGGCTTATGGATTACAAGAAATTATTTATTAAGAATGGAGGATGAAATATGGGACTTAGAATGAAAATCTCAGGCAGCGAATCGGTGGAATTACGTGAAACAAGCATCATCAAAGTGGTGTTTGGAGCGGATATTCCCCATGATTCCAATGCCAGATCCACGGACTTGGGCTCCACGGTCCTGATCGAAGGAAAAATACTGGCCTCAGTCGGCGGGGAAGCCCCGGATGACACCAGTAAGCTGGCCAGATGGTCTCTGGTTCCTGCTGAAAATTCAGACTGCTACCGGAATGTTCAGATCGATGTCGTCAACGCATCCCAGGTCGTCAGACAGATCACGGTTCCCAACGCATTTGTGGTGGACTATGCGGAGGATTTTACGGATGACACCGGAACCGGCGTATTTAAGCTTCTCATCAAGCAGAAGAAGGATAAGATGACCTCCTTAAAGTTTGAAGGCGGATTCAGCGGAGAATAATCAGCAATATCAGAAAGAAAGGAAGGAACAGAATATGGGATTTACATTGAAAGTAGAAGGGCCGTCTACCATCGACTTGGGAACCGTCAGCATTACAGGAGTAAAGTTCAGGACAGACATTCCTCTTGATTCCAACGCGCGTTCCACCGATCTGGGAAGCACTGTGGAGATTTCAGGAAAGATTTTAACGGCAGTGGATGGAGATCCTTTTGATTCCACCAGGCAGCTGGGAATCTGGTCTCTGGTGCCGGCGGAAAAATCGGACTGCTACCGGAAGGTGACCGTTGAAGTGATCGCAGCCTCCCAGGTGGTGCGGAAATATACATATCCCAATGCGTTTGTGGTGGACTATAAAGAAGATTACGGCGATACGGAAGGCGTTGGAACCTTCCGGCTGATCATTAAACAGAAGAAGGATAAGATGGCGCAGATCGCTGTGGAAGGCGGATACAGCGTGTAAACATGTGAGGGCTGCCGAAAAGGCAGCCCTTTTTTGTAAGGAAAGAACGAAATGCTTGATTATTATGGAATCCTTGGGGTAAGTCCTCAGGCGGAAGAAAAGGATATTAAGGCGGCTTATCGGAAGCTGGCCAAGCAATATCACCCGGATGTGATCAAAGACGATCCGGATGGAAATAAAAGGATGTATGAAATCCAGGACGCATATGGGGTTCTGGGTGATGAAAGAAAGAGGAAACAATATGATTCCATTCTGGAAAAGGAACGGAAAAGAACCAGGTCCGGAAGCAGAAAACGGGACTCTGAAGCTCCGGATCAGGAGCCGGGGAAGGTAGCTCCGGATATGAGCCAGTTTGAACGTTTCTTTGGATTTCAGCCGGGAAAAGGAATGGATACGTACCGGGGAGCCGGAAACCGTGAAAAGAAAGATGCCGGACCGGTGAATACGGATGAGCTGTTTTCTTCTTTTTTTGGAATGAAAAAACGATGAAGGAGCCGGAAAAAATGGAGCGGAACAGAAAATTGAAATCAGGACTGGATCTGGCGATTCTTATTTGTGCAATATTTATAAGCCTGTGCTTCCTCCGCCTGGAAAACGGCCGGCTGTGGATCTGGGGCCTGGCCGGGGCGGCAGGGCTGGCTGCGGCAATTGATCTGATCCTGCAGCTGAGGGCAAAAGGCGCCGGAGTGAGAGGAAATCCGGCCGGGTTTTCCCAGGAGGCCGGAGTCAGGCAGCTCATGCTTCTGGACGAGCACGATAAACCGTTAAAATCCTGGGATCTGGCAGGGAAAACAGCTCTTGTCATAGGAAGAAAAAATGATGATGAGGACGTGGATGTGGACCTGGAAGACTGTGAATACAGCACATTCATCGACTGCCAGCACGCTGTTTTAAATTACTGCCTGGATTCCTGGTATCTTGAGGATCTGAGTTCGAAAAACGGCGTCAGGATCAGAAAGGTGGAGGATGGCGGCTGCTATCAGGTGACAGGCAGGCCGTGCAGGCTTTCGGCGGGAGATGTTATTTATATCGCCAATACCCGCCTCTTATTGACATAAGTATGAAGATGGGAGATTGAAACATGAGCTTAGTGAGATGCCCCAATGGACATGTTTTTAACGCAAGGCGCTATGGGAATACCTGCCCCTACTGCCAGATGAAGCTTAAGGAGGAAACAGAGGATAAAAAGCCTTTGGGATTCGAGCCCTCCGTGGAACTTTTACAGGAGGAGATCCGGCCGGTCTGCGGCTGGCTCGTGTGCATATCCGGAGCACGGGTGGGCATGGATTACAAGATTCACGACGGTAAAAACTTTGTGGGCCGCGGGGATGATATGGATGTACAGATTTTAGGAGACAATGAGATCAACCGGAAGAATCATACCATCATTGTCTATGACCAGAAGAAGAGAAATACGGTCATTCTGCCCGGAGATGCGGCGGGACTGGCATACTTGAATGAAGAAGCGGTCTATGTTCCCACAGAATTAAAACCCTATGATGTGATCGAATTGGGGAAAAGCCGTTTTCTGTTTGTACCCCTTTGCGGAGAAAATTTTGAATGGAATGATCAGAAATGACTATGACAATTATGGGCGGTCTGGGAATCTGTCTGCTGGCCGCCGCCGCGGGGAGGCTGATCCTGTTTGCGGCGGACAATAAAACAGAAGAGAAAAATGGACAGGAAGCAAAGGGTGAAGAAGCCGTCAGCCAGACCACGGGAAATCAGGAGCTGCAGGCGGATGTGGCCGGGATCGAAAAAAGCAGGGCAGGGACCCTGGCTGTTTTAGCCGATGGAATCGGGAAAGCAAACACCGGAAAGGTGTGTGCCGGGATCGCGGCAGACACCTTGCTTGACGGGTTTCAGCCATACCGGGTTCTGCACAATCCCGAATATTTTTTTAAAACCTCTTTCTGTGAGGCGAACCGGAGGATTCAGAAAACCATCGGGGAACGGCGGGGCGGAGCCTGCCTGGGGGCTGTTTTTGTAAATGGAGTGACACTGCATTACGGACTGGCCGGTGATATCCGTGTGGCATTGTTCAGAAATCAGGAATTGATCCCCGTCAGCCGGGGACAGACCCTTGATGTTCTGGCTTTAAACGCCTTTGAAAAAGGGCTTTTATCCAGGCCGGAAACCATATGGACCATGGAAGATAAGCAGGTGTGGAATTATCTGGGGATGGACGGATTCCGCCAGATCGAAGTCTGTGAAAACCCCATCCGCTTAAAACCCGGGGACGTGGTTCTGCTCATCACAAAAGGAATTTTTGAGGCGCTGTCCTGGGCGGAGATGGAAGATATTCTGTTAGGGGATCTTACGTTAAAGGAAAAGGCGGATGGCATCGTCATGGAAGCGGAAGGGAAAAAAGGACTGGAGAAAGAAAATGGGAGCGTTCTGCTTCTGAGGGCGGAGGTGCTTTATGAGAAGAATGAATTCTGATTTCCGGACCCAGTATATTTCTGAGGAAGGGCAGAAGCTTAAGAACCGGGATTATTTCGGCTTTGTGGAAATGGATGATTATGCCTGTTACGTGCTTGCTGACAGTCTGGATGGAGAGCTGGATACAAACAGTGCAAAATTTGTGGTGGAAAGCCTGATCCGCAGTTTTGTGGAAGGGCCTTCCATGAGCGCTGTGAAGCTGAAGCACGACATGAATCAGGCCCACCGGGAACTGTTAAAGCAGAGGGGAGGAATGCGTTTAAAGGCCTCCGTCACCATGGTGGTTACGGATTACCGAAGCCTTAAGTACTGTTATGCGGGAAACAGCCGCTTCTATCTGCTCCGGAATGCCAGGATCCTGTTTCAGACAAAAGATCAGTCTTTGACCCGGAATTTGCTGGAAGATGAGAAAATCACACCTGATCAGGCTGCGGCTCATGAGGAGCGGAATAATCTCTATTCTTTTCTGGGGGAACGGGGACAGCCGGAAATTCTCACGTCAAAGAAGCTGAAGCTGGAAAACGGGGACAGCTTTGCCCTGCTCACCAGGGGAGCCTGGGAAAACCTTGATGAGGATGAATTTCTGGAAATTGCCAGGGAGGCTAAGGAACCGGGAGAGATACTGGAAAGGGCGGAGGACATCATCCTGGGAAAACAGGAGACCGGTGAGGTTGACAACTATAGTCTTGCAGTGACTTTTGTTGACAAGGTTTATCAGCCGCCCAAAAAGAAGCTGTCCGTAAAAAAGATCCTCCTCATCACTCTTCCCGTTATCCTGGTGGCGGGCGGAATAAGCCTTGGCCTTTACCTGCGCCACAGGAGCATAAAAAACAGGGAAGAGAGCCTGGAAGGGTACTTAAGAAGCGGGCAGGAATATTTAAAGTATGATAATTATTTAAAAGCTTCCGAGGATTACGGGGAGGCCAAAAAGCTGGCGGATGGCTTAAAGAAAAAGAAAGAGTCCGATGAGGCGGACCGGTATAAAAAGCTTTCGGAACAGATTCTCTTAGGGGATGAGGCCATGATTGGGGGAGAATACCAGAAGGCCCAGAACCTTTATTTAAAGGCCAGAGAGATGTCCGTGGCTGCGGGAAACGTGGGGAAACAGTACATAGACGCCCAGTTAAAACAGACCCGGGATTACATGGAAGTGTTTGATTTCATCGAGCTGGGTCAGGAAAAGGAGAGCTACGGCAACATGGAAGGTGCCGCACAATCCTACCGGCAGGCAAGAGACAAAGCGGCGGCCCTTTACTTCTCAGCGGGAAAAGAGGAAGCCCTGGCAAAGCAGGCGGCAGCTGAGGAAAAGATGGAAAAGGAAAGTCAGAAATCAGCGGCGGCAGCGGCGTCGGCCAGCCAGGAATCCCAGGCGGCAAAGCAGGAAGAGGAAGAAAAGACCAGGAAAGAGGAAGAAGAAAAAAGGGAACTGGAAAACCAGCAGAAGCTGAACGACCAGAAAAATGCCATTGATCTGGAGAATAAGGGAAATGAGCTTCTGGCGGAAGGAAAATATGAAAGCGCCGTCACCTATTACCAGACAGCCCGGGCCATTTATGTCCGTCTGGAAATGACTGAACTGGCGGATGGGATCAACGATAAGATCGCTGCGGCAAAAGCAGGAATCAGGGCAGAGGGGAAAGAAACGTCCGGGGCAGACAGCGGGACGGGAGCCGGAGATGGAGGCGCCGGGGAATACGGCCCGGGAATGAACCGTTAAGGAATAAATAGCAAAGTGAGGAATGTGCATGAGCCGGTATACCTATACCTTACACCCGGGAAAGAAAGAACCGGAAAAGAATACCTATAAAAGAAGCAAGCTTGAGAAAATGACCACATTTCAGCTGAAGGAGGTTTGCAGAAAGGAAAATCTGGTCGTGCCATCCGGAAACTCCATGGACCGGGAAGGACTTCTCCGGCTGATCATGCGTTTTCGGGGGCAGAAGGATTACCGGCATATCGATACAGAATGCGAAGGCGGACTGGAACGCCTGCAGGAGTTTTTTGACCGGGATCTGGTCAGCATCAGCTCCAGCCAGAATGTGGGGATTCCGGGAACCATGGTAATTTACCGGGGAACCGGCTTAAATGAACTGGATCATTATCATGTGGAATCGGATGTTCCGCTGTACGAAGGAAATTTGCTGCTCATCGACGAAAACTTCCAGGTTTATACTTGCTTTTACATAAAAGAAGCTGATAAAAAATGTTTTCTGTTTCAGGGGAAAGATATGCCCATCCGTCCTCTGGGAAAGCACCAGTATTTTATTCTGTATTTTCCCAATGAACGGGATTCAGAATTCCTTTATGACTGCTACCAGGGAACCTATACCGCCATTCCCGGGCATATGGAAGCAATCCGGATTCCCCTTCTCGACATAGAGGTCCGGGAAGTGACGGACACGGACCTTCCTCTGGTCATTGATTTCGGAAGCTCCAATACGACCATGGGCATATGCCTTCCCGACGGAACTGCAAGAATTGCCAGAGCCGGAAACGGCCATATCATTCCCAGTGTCATCGGGGTGGAGGAAAGCGGAGAAGGCAGGCATGGGTTTGTATTCGGATATGAGGCGCTCGCAATGGCCGGTCAGAATTATCAGGACGAGGATGTCCCGGTATTTTTCGACATCAAACGGTGGATCAGCGATGCAGGCCGGCAGGAAGGCGTTATCTTAAAGAACGGTTTTAAGTATCAGATCCCCCGCAGGGATATGTTAAAAGCATTTCTGGAATATCTGATGGATCTGGCAAAGCAGCAGTTCAAATGCCGGTTTAAAAACATCCGGTTTCTGGCTCCCATCCGTCAGAAGGAAAAATTTCAGGAGCTGTTTAAGGAACTGCTTCCGGAATATAACGTCAGCTGTGAATTGGATGAAGGGATGGCTGTGCTTTTTAACAGCATTTACGGAATGATCAGCCAGAACCGCTATGAAAAGGGACGCTGGTATCATGCGCTGATCATTGACTGCGGGGGCGGAACCACGGATTTGACCTCCGGCAGGTTCTGCATCGACAACAGCCGGGTCTCCTATGCCATTGATTTGGAGACGCGGTACGAAAACGGAGATACGAATTTCGGAGGCAATAACTTAACCTTCCGTATCCTGCAGATGTTAAAGCTCAAAATCGCAGGGGCGTTGGGATATCCGGAAGATGGCCGCTCTGCCGAAGACTTCCTCCCGACCCGGTTTAAGGATTATGAAGAACAGAGCCGGGAGCAGTATTTTAATGTGAAGAACAACTATTATTATCTGTTCCAGCTGGCGGAAGAGGTGAAAAAGTCATTTTTCCAGACCAGATTCCAGTATGAGCTCTGGATCGGTACAGGCAGGGAAGCGGAAGGAAAGGAGATGTTTCTGGACAAATGGAAACTGTCTGTTTTTCAGGAAGGGCGTTTCACCCATATAGACCGGGAGATCCGGTTTCCATTGTATTTAAATGAGATTGAGATGGCCTTGAGGCCGGATATTTACAATCTGATGGAGCGTTTTCTGGATCAGAAATTTGAACAGGGTGAGCTGCAGGAATATGAGATGATTAAGCTGACCGGGCAGTCCTGCAAATCCAGCCTGTTTACCGAAGCATTAAAACAATATGTTCCCGGGAAGCTTATCCAGAGCTCGAAAAGAGAGGCGGATGAATCGGAACTGAAAATGTGCTGTCTGGAAGGAGCCCTTGCTTATTTCATGAACTGCAAACGCGGCTATATGAAGGTGAATCAGGATTACCAGATACGGACCCTTCCCTACGAGATCATGGCATACACCCACGAAAACCAGGAAAAGATCCTGATCCGCAGCCTGGATCCGGAAGAGCATATCGGCTGTATTTCCCGTTTCATGATCGGCAAGCAGCTGGATCTTTATTTAAATGACGAAAAAGGAAAACGGCTGAAAACCTATTATTTTGAATACGATACCGCAAAGTTTGAGCGGACTACCCAGGAGGAGATCGACGAAGAATATGCGGGAAGCGTCATTCAGGAGGAAACGGATACCATTCTGGAAGGGGAGATGAAGTTCTTTGTGTGGGTATCCAGAAAACGCTGGGGTTTTCTCGTGCTTCCGGTGCTGCGGGAGAATGAAGTGCTTTACAAGGGGAGGGAGACCTTCTTTGACTTTGAGGATGATACATGGGAAGAAAACTTTTTTGATGGGAAGAAGTGAGGGAGGCCCTTAAAACAGGAGGCGAAGAATTAATGGATCAGATCGAAGAGATGAAGGCAATGATCCGGGAAGAAATCCAGTCAATCAGCAGCCTGGAGGAACGGATCGCATTTAAAAATCTAATGGAAGGCGTATTTCTGGAACTGTATGAAACCAATGTCCGGATGTACCGGATGCTGGAAGACCGGGTGATGAACGATCTGGTATATGACATCAACCGCTATCTGATCCGAACCGGGCTGATGGAGCGGAACTACCTGGATAAATCCCACCATCTGATGTCCCCCATGTGTGAGGAGGATTTAGATAATCCCGCTTATGAGGTTTCCGATGTGAGGGAGAGACTGAAGGAAGAGGGGAAGTTCTGTCTGGCCACCGTATTCCTTGAATGCGATGCCTTAAAGGTGGGGGAGATATTGAAAAACCAGGAAGAATACACGGGGATTTTAAAAGCAGGGAAAGAATATCCCGTGAGCATCCGGCTGGAACCGAGCGGGCGCTACCGGAAAGAGATGGAGCATCTTTACCACCTGTTCATGAAAAACGGCATTCCCTGGAAAACCATCAATGCCCCCTATCTTTTTAAAATGGCGGACATCTGCATCACCGGCCTGCCGGCTGAGGCAGGGGACGAGGAAACCATAACGAATTTCGGAGCTGATTTCGGGGCATACAACTCCTTTATCCGCTATGGAATGGTTCCCATATGGAATGTACGTCATTTGAAGCTGGAAAGCGTGGGATTTCCTGTGGCCTGCAGCGACCATGAGAATTTCGAGCATGTCATATCCATACGGGAATACGGAACGGAGCATGCTTATCTGGTGGAAGAGCGTTCAGGAATCCGGAATGTCCGACAGAGCGGTGAAAAGCTTCTGGTGACCGGTCAGGTGGCAAATGCGAAAAAATGGGATGTCTATATGATCCGGAGCGGTACGGACCACAAAATCGACCGCTACACCTATCCGGTCATGGAGAATCTGCGAAAGGATGGGTTTGCGGAGCGGTTTCAGAAAAAAACGGGCCAGACGGTAAAAACAAAGGGAGAGCTGGAGCGTTTTATCCGGGGATTCGGGCTGGAAGAATACATAGAATACCAGGACTGTTCCCTGGCGGAAAAAGATGGGGAGCCTCTGGAAACCTATCCCATGAATTTTTTTATGGAGGACGAGATCCGGGACAGGGAAGGGAAAAAACGGCTGACCATATATTTCAGGCCAAGGGGAAAGGAAACATGGCTGCTGCGGGATCTGGCAAGCTTCATCACCTCGGAGGTGCAGGAACTGTATCCTGAATACGAATGCGGGGGGAAGCTGGTATGAATTATTTATGGGAAGTCATGCTGCAGTTAAAAAAGCAGGGCATGCCGGAAAGGGAGCTCCGTTTTAAAATGCCCCGTGAATTCAGTCCTTACATGGAACTGTCCACTCCCTGCCTCAATCAGAAAACATTGGAAGAGGGATCCGTTCTTGAAGTCAATCCATATTACCGGTTTTACAACATTTTTAAGGATTTTTACAAGCCGGATTCCCATGAGTTTCCAAAGCTTAAGGAAAACCTGTTCCATTTGATCTTTCACCAGCTGATGCAGAATGATGCGCTTTCAGGCATGACACGGGAGGAGTATCATAAAAAACTTCTTTACCAGGATTTATTGGAAAATGCGTTCGGAGTCCAGGCGAAAGAGGCCGTGACGCTTTTTGACCGGGATGAGAGGGAGACGGTGTTGAGCGGTCTGCTTAAGCAGTATGAAACGGGAAGTTCCCTGGACATGTTCAAGGATATGATGGAAGCGCTCATCCCCAATAACATTGTGTATCACAGCAGTCAGAATTCCTATGAGATCCTGGTCTATATCGGCTGCAGGAAGGAAAAGACCATTGTGGATAAAATGAATTTCTTAACCAGGATGTTCGTGGAGCTGCCGTATCATGTGGATATTTACTATGAGTATCATTTTGGAATCATGGGGATTGAAGAAACCATGGGAATGGATGAAATTATTTTGTGCTGATGGGAGGAGAAGGAATGTTTCAGTATGATTATCCTCAATTTGAAAAGAAACGGCTGTTACGGGTCGAGATGCTGGACAAGCTGAGGGATTATCCGAAAAATTTTTTAGAGCTGTCGTTTTTGGGATTTGGCGACGGAGTTGTAAATGGCTGTGAAATTTCCTGGGATGACGGAAGGCTGACCGTATCGCCGGGAATGATCTACCGGAAGGGAAACCTTTATTTTATGGAGCAGCCTTATGTGACGGAGTGCAGGGCAGAAGATAAAGTCCGGTATTTAAAGGTGCAGTTTCTGGCAGAAATCAGGGAAGCGGGAAAAATCACGGGGAATACAAGGATCTTTCTGGAGGACAAGAAACCGGATCCGGCATGTGAACTGGAGCTGTGCAGGTTCCGGCTTCAGGAAGGGGCCAGGCTCCGGGACCGCCATGAAAATTTCCAGGATTATTCGACGGAATATGACACCGTAAATCTGATCCGTCAGCCTTATGCGGCGGCCGGGGGAAGCACCTTAAACCCCCGGCTCATCCGGCAGTTTGCAAGGGAGATCATGAGAAGCCGGTCTTCCAGCTCTCTGGATATGAGCTTTTCCATGACGGCATTGTCCAATCACGGCCTTACAACGGCTGACTGCCTCCGGGAATATTTATGGGCCAGGCTGGGGGAGGAATATGGAGATAAAGGAAACGGGGCTGTATACCGGGGGCTTTTGGAAGTCCTTAAAGACCAGAGAAACGGGGAAATAAGGAGGGGAACAGGCAGCCAGGGCAAGAGAAGCGTCATGCTGCTGTAGACAGGAGGAAGATGATGAATTTAGATGAAAAAATTGCGCTGCTGGAGCGCGCAGGAAGATTGAAGGAAAAGGAAGAAGAGGAAAAGCTTCCGGAAGAAAAGCTGACTCTGAAAGAGGCTCTGGAAGGGATCGCAGCAGGAGAACTGCGATTGAAAAACGGAGAGCTGTTTGAGTTTGAGACCCGTGAGTACTCCGAGAGTCAAATACCTTTCGTATTTTTTAAAAACTTTTACCAGGCTTCCCAGGAAGATGAAGAAGGGGTTATTACCGTCAATCAGACCCATGAGGTGAGTCAGATCCTCTCCTGGCCCAGGGAACATATAAAACCGATGAATCTGGACCAGTGGGGCAATCTGCTTGTGAACGGAATGGCAGCCAACCGGATGTATGCGAAAATCCAGAAGAAAAAGCAGCTTGAGATGGTGGAGTACTTAAGCTTTGATGTGCCCACAGGAAAAGGGACGCTCCATAACATCGTATTCAGGACCAGGGGAACGGATCAGCAGATTACCGGAAACTATAATTGCCTGAAAAAGGAGCAGGATACCTATGGAGTCTTTCTGGAAGCGATGGTGCTGGCTCTTAATAACTGGCTGACTGGCAGAGAAGGGGGAATCGCAAGTGGAGAAAGCGGCAGAGAGGTACGACCAGAATGACAAAGGAGCGGTTACTTACAAAGACCTCTTTTTAAAGGCAATGGGAATCGCTTATTTCCGCATCGTAAGGATTACGGAAAGGCCGGGAGAACACGCTTTTATGTATGCGGAAGCCGTATTGGACAGTGAAATGGAGGAAAATGATTTTCATGAAATCAGGGATACAATTTCTCTCGCTTACCGGAAAGACGGAAAGGAACATGTACTGTTCTACGGTGTGGTGGATAAGATTTCCATGTCTAAGGATGGGGGGGAACAGGTGGTCATCATTGAGGCCTGGGATGGAACCCGGCAGATGGATGTGGAGCGCAGAAAGCGGACTTTTCAGAATCCACAGATGGGGATCCACGAATTGATCGGCCAGGTCATGAGCACCTATGTTGGTTCCGATCATATGGTCCACATACCGGATGAACCCATCGGCCAGCTGCTCATCCAGTATGAGGAGACGGATTGGGAATTTTTAAACCGTTTCTTATCCAAGTACAGGGAGAGCGTATATCCGGACCCTGCATTTCCGGATATCCGTTTTGAGGCAGGGCTGTCTCCAAAGCCGGAAGTGCAGTTCTGGGACAGGCATCCCTATAAGCTTTCCCAGGATTTTATTCAGCTTGGCGCCATGAAGGAAAATGGGATGGAGGGGCTTACCAGGTCACAGAATACGGTATATCAGGTTGAGACCTATGACATTGTTTCCATAGGAAGCCAGATCATTTATAAAGGAACTCCCTGGTACATCGCATCGGCGGAGCGAAGGCTGGAAGACGGTCTGCTGAAGAACCGGTACCGGCTTAAGCAGAAGGATAGCTTAAAGATACTGCCCCGTTACAATGAAAAAATAACCGGAATTTCCATTGACGGAGTGATCGCCTCCGTAAAGAGAAATCAGGTGCAGGTGAATATGGACATAGAGGCCGGGGTGGGAGAAAAATACTGGTTTCCATTTTCCACGGTGGCAGCCTCCTCCGATGGGAGCGGCTGGTACTGCATGCCGGAAAGCGGAGAGAGCGTCCGCGTCTATTTTCCCGTGGATGATGAAAAGGATGCTTATGTGGTGACAAACGTCAAGGGACATGAACCGGAAGGGGGAAATGCCCCGGATCCCATGGGAAATCCCAATCATAGAAACATTCAGACGGCCCAGGGCAATCAGGTGCAGATGACGGAGGAGGGAGTTCTGATTGCGGCGGGGGACAGCCAGGGAAGCATTCTTTTAAAGAAAACCGGTGAAGTGCTTTTAAATGCGCTGAAGGATATTACGGTGCTGGCGGCAGAGAATCTAAACATTACGGCGAAAAATGACCTGACGGTCAAATCACAGACCTCCATACGGATGTCCTGTCAGTCGGGGGCTGATGTGGAGATGAAAAAGGGAACAGTGGAGCTTCACGGAGATGAGGTTTATGAGAATTAGGAGGCGGTTTCATGGCATATGCGGCGGAACAGATTGTGATAAAAGGAATTCCCGTTGAGAATCTGACAGAGCTTAAAATCAGCTGCTCACCGGGCGAACATGGGACCCTGCGGCTGAGCGGTTATCTGACCGGAAATCATGGGGAGGAGGCTTTGTTCGGATTTACGGAAAATGACTCGTTAACTGTGTACGTGGAAGAGGGAAAACCCGTATTTTCCGGGATTTTAACGGCAGTGAGCGTGGAAGGAGAGGGAGAAACGGTGAGGATCTTTGCGGAAGCCAAAAGCAGAAGCATTCTGATGGATCAGAAGAAGCGTTCCCGTTCCTTTCAGGACACCGCCATGACATACGGCCAGCTCTTTCAGGCAGTCATGTCCGAATACCCGGGAAGTGATATCAAGCTGTCCGTTGGGGACAGGCCCCTGGGAGAAATTGTTGTCCAGTACAGGGAAACGGACTGGGAGTTTTTAAAACGGATGCTTTCCATGCTGAATGCGGTATTGGTATGCCGTCCCGGGGCAGAGGCCATAAAGCTGTACGGAGGGGTCCCGGAGATCCCATGGGAAAAATGGGACTATGAAAAGACGGGGTCCCGGAAGGAAATGGGGGAATACAGCTATTGGATCCTGCAGGGAGCAGCCGTAAATGACAATGACTTTCTCATAATGGATATTACCACCAGCCATGTTCCGGAATTTTTTGAGCAGCTGGAGGATGAAGGGAGGAAACTGGTCATCCGCGGGATTTCCTATGAACTGGAAAGGGGCCTGATCACCTGCCGCTGCCAGCTGCAGAAGCGGGAGGGGATCCTGGCGAAAGCCGTTTATCCCATGCATCTGATCGGAGCGGCTCTTCAGGGAAGAGTTCTGGACATAGCAGGAACCAGGATCAGGATCCATCTGGACATAGATCAGGGAGCGGAAAACAGAGACGTGTACTGGTTTCCTTTTTCCACACTGTCGGCTTCCCCCGATGGGAGCGGCTGGTATTACATGCCGGAAAAAGGCGACAATGTCCGTGTGTATTTTCCATCCAAATATACGAAGGATGCCATCGGAGTCAGTGCGGTAAGCTCTTATGACGGGAAGAGCGGAAATGTGCCGGACCGTATGGGCAGCCCTTCCACAAAATACTTAAGCAATCCCTACGGACAGGAAATGAAGCTGGCAGAGGATGGGGTCTCTCTTGTCTGCAGCGGCGGCGCAGCCAGTGTGAGGATCAGCAAAGACGGCGATGTCACCTTAAGCGCCGGTGGGACCATAAGCATTGCAGCTGAAAATGATCTGGAAATAGACGCAGAGGAAGGGATTTCGTTTCAGGCTCTGGAGACAGTGGTGGTATCCTGCGTAAAGGGAGGCACCATTCAAATGCCTGCCGATGGGAAACTGTACATCCAGGGAACCGAGGTAAAAGTGGATTAGGAGGTTTGCATGACAAAACAGGAAGCACTGGAGAAATTCAAAGAGGAAGAAAGAGAATATCTGGAAGACAGAAAAAGACAGTTTTTTATGGAGCTTCAGGAGAAAGCAGGAGAAGTGTCAGACGTCATAAAGCGGGCATTTTCTTCTCTCCGGGAAGAGATCGAACGGGGGGAGAAAGAAAAGATCATGTTTTTCTATTTTTCCCTTCTCCGGATCGATGTATTAAATAAAAACTACAATGTACTGGTACAGGCCATGGACGCCAGATGGTATATGGACAGGGAACCGGCCAGGGTGACGTTTTCACTGGCATTTCTATTTTCCAAGCTTGATGGAATCAGAGAGCGGCTGGAACTGGACGGAAAAAAGTACATAGGAAAGATTAACCGCTATGACGTATCCCATATTTTTCAGGAAACGGTCATGGAATGCAATCAGATCCTGGCGGGACAGCTTCGGTTTCTGTTCCGTGATATTGAAGAAAACAGGGATTTTTCATACATACCCAAGCTTGATACCTGGGGAATCTATTGGGGAGAATACCGGGATGCGAGTGAGATCATCGCATGCGTTGACCGGGAGAAAAAAGAGCAGAAGGACTGGGACAGGGCTCTCCGCCTGACAAAAGAGATGGAAGGGGTCATGACCTCCAAGTTCTGGTATGAGGCGGACCTAAAAGACTCGGACTGCCGGGGAAAGACCTTGCTGTTCAACCAGTTTGAGAACTGTACGTTAACGAATCTGTGCTTTGATGAGGCCAATTTGTCCGGTTCCCGGTTTAAAAACTGCACCATGAAGGCCTGCAGCTTTTTAAATGCGGTGATACAGCAGGCAGATTTCGTTGACTGTGTATGGGATGGCAACGATTTTGACGGAGCGGACTTAACGTATTCCATATTTATGGAAAAGGATGTGCCTCATCTTCATCTGGATCCGGGTCAGCTTCAGACGATTCTCATCGACAGGAGGGTACAGGAATGAGATTTTTTACGATGGAGCAGGATAAATCCCTGCCGGACATGATCCGCTTCCGGGATTTTGACATCTGCGGCCCCAGACATATTTTTTATAAGGAAGATGGAGATAAGATCGATGATTCGACCATGATGTACCTGGCAA
The DNA here is from genome assembly GCA_041223105.1 of Lachnospiraceae bacterium 54-53. Classification (GTDB taxonomy): domain Bacteria; phylum Bacillota; class Clostridia; order Lachnospirales; family Lachnospiraceae; genus Lacrimispora. The sequence continues at coordinate 9,394 of JBCLPO010000023.1, read as the reverse complement.
AGGACAGCGGGGAAACAGCGCCTGATTTTATTCAGAGCCCTGTGTATCTGGTCTCGGACAAGGTGAAAAAGGTTCTTGACATGTATGAGGACGACATGGTGTTTCGGACTGTTACCATAGCCAGCAAGGAACGGGAAACCATTATGGTCTACCACCATCTCCTTCCGGATCGTATGGACATGCTTTCCGGGCAGACGGAATTTTATACCAGCGGAAGTGTGAAGCGTTTGGTTCTGGATCCGGAGAAAATCGGACATCATAAGGTATTTCTGTTAAATGACAAACGGTTTTTTAATCCGCTGGTCAGCCTGGAAGTGGTGGAAAGCCTGCTGCGCAGGAATGTGACCGGGATCATATGGAAGGAGGTTTTAGTGGAATCATGGCGGAACTGACAGATACATATGTGGTGCACGGAGCCTGTTCGGCCTGCAGCATGGGCATGAGGCAGAGTCAGGTTGTCCTTCATAAAACTCATGGAGTTTTCTTAAAAGGACAGCCCCAGCTGACCGTGAAGGACTGTAAGGGAGATTATCATGTGATCTGCTTCGGGGGCTGTTACAGCATGGAAAACCCCAGTACGGCCGCTGAAGCGGAGAAGGTAAAAAAGGCGGTGGAGGAGGCCTGTCCGGAAACATTTACGGATAAGGTAATGAATTTTTTTACAGGAGGAAAAAAGAAAAAGAAAGAGGAAACATCGTCTGAGGAAGGAGTGCCCCAGGTGGTGGGAGTCTGTACGCCGCGTATCATGGCCCAGGAGTGGGATCATGGACAGGATGGAGTGGAAACAGAGGAAACCCGCCCTCTGATGGGAGGAGCCAGACTTTACTGCATTTATGGGGGAGAGATCGAGATTATTGAGTCGGGGCAGCCGGAGGCAGGGGCGTAAAAACGGCGGCGGATCAGGACCGTTCTGTCCGCATGAAATAAGCGGCTCAGTTACCGAACGATGAGGATGACCTTCTGTCTCATGATAAAGGAGGGAATGAAATATGGTATTGGCATACAAGGAATTGGAAATCGAACTGGCCCTTGAAGGAATGATCCAGGTGGAAGCGTTCCGGCTCACACAGGGACTTAACAGCCACGGGTTCCTTTCCATAAAGCTTCTTGCAGACGGGGAGAAGGCGGAGGAATTTGTAAACATGGCCGCTGTCCTTCCTGTGATCGTACGGGAAAACGAATGCACCGGAGGCCAGGTGGTTTTTCAGGGAAAAATAGAAACTGTCCGTACAGAAGTGGAGAAGGGACAGCCATTTTTGTATCTGGAGGCTTTTTCCTGCACAAAGGATTGGGAACGCACGGAAAAGAGCAGAAGTTTTCTGGAGGGGTCCATGACCTACATGGATGTGGCGAGAAAGGTACTGGCCGATTACGGGCAGTTTGACATAAAGGATGAAGTCACAAAGGATGCCAGGATTCCTGAAATGCTTCTGCAGTATGAAGAAAGCGACTGGGTGTTTCTTCGCAGGCTGGCCAGTCATTTCGGAACCTGTCTTCTGGCGGATTCCTCCGGCTCCTGCGGGAAGGTGTATTTTGGCATTCCCAATATCAGTTACGGAAAAAAGCTTCATAAAGAGGATTATATCCTGGAAAAGAATATGGCACATTATAAAAAAGTGCTGGAACCATTGGGAACCCTCTCCCAGGAAGCTTCCCAATGGAATATTCAGACGCGGTGCTGCCTTCACATGGGGGAGGAAATTTCCTTTAATGAAGTGTCCGCGGTGGTCACGGGAATGGAGATTTCCACCATAAAGGGGGAATTGATTTACCGGTATACGCTTTCCAGGAGGGAAGGGATAAGCAGGCAGAAAGAAAAGAATCCCAGAATATACGGCATGAGCATTCCCGCCACGGTAAAAGAGCGAAGCGGGAACCGGGTACGGGTGCATTTTGATATCGATCCGGTCTACGAGCCGTCCGCAGGGCTGAAATACTTTACATACGCCATTGAAAGCAGCAGCTTTTACTGCATGCCGGAAGAGGGAAGCCAGGTGCATATTTATTTTCCGGAGCATGATGAACAAAGCGCCGTTGCGGTCCATGCCATCGGCAGCGGAAGCGGCGGCGGGGAAAGCAGAAATCCGGATAATAAGCGCTTTTCAGACCCCAGCGGCAGCGCCATGGATATGACGGCGGATGGGTTAAGCTATGCTCCCGATTCCAGCGGCTCCATTCTGCTTAATCTGAACAAGGGCGGTTACTTATCCATTACCGGGATGAACATCAACATAAAAACCAGGAAGGGGATGATGGCCGGAGGGGAAGCCCCGGTCCGGAATCTGATGATCTCCGGGGAAAATAAGGTGGTGCTCCAGGTGGGAGACGGGGGAGACGATATGGTCACCCTGGAGGAAAAGACGGATATCAAATCAGACCTTGTATCCCATAAGGCGGATTCCTGCCCTGAGGCGGTGCCTTCGGCGGAAGACATAGAAGCTGCGCTGACAAAGGATGACGCAGCAGCCCGTGATGCCCAGAACAGCGAATTGACTTCCTCGCTTGTGGCGAGGAAGCAGCAGAGCAAGCAGAAATTTTTCAGCGGTGTAGTCAGCATTGCCACCGTGGTGGGTCTGACCGCACTGACCGTTTGTACCGGAGGGGCCACCGCACCTCTGCTGATTGCGGCCGGCGTCAAGGCAACCTTTGCTGTAGCGGATATGGCGGAAGGACTGGACGGATACAGTAAGGTAAATGCCCTGGATGCCTCCAGGCCTGCTAATTTTCTCCGGGACACCATTTTTATGGGAAATGAAAATGCCTACAACTTCGCTTCCATGGTTACGGATGTGGTATTTGATGTTGTCAGCGGAAAGGCATTAAAAAATGCCGCTGCCATGGGAAAATTCAGCAAATTCATGTGCCCCAAATCCCAGGTGGCCAATTTTGTTGCGCAGACGGGAGGCTCCGTCATATTTGGGGCCATTAATGAATATGAGACAACGGGAACCGTCAATGTAAAGAATATGGGCTTCAATGCAGTGGTAGGCATGTTCAAGGGCACGGCAGGAACGGCTTTTATCGGAAAGGCCCAGAGTCTGGTCAAATCCGATTCAAGAATTGTAAATAAAATCGTGGGGGCGGTTGCAGGGACCGCATTCGGTACGGCAGCCGATGTTGCCGTGGATGCACTGCTTCCCGACAGAAAGGTCGATATATGGCAGTCCCTGCAGAATAACTTTATCTCAAGCGGCCTGGGCCAGCTCATCGGAGAGCCGGTGGATGTGGCCTCCGGCGCATTCTTAATAAGTGCCACGGATTTTATCCTGTCGGATATCCGGGAGCCCATCCGAATCAGCAGGAAATATCATTCCACCAGGAAACAGGAAGGCATCATGGGAGCGGGATGGAGTTTTCCCTATGAAGGAAGACTTTATCAGGATGGATCCATGAGGCATGTTGTCCTTGATACGGGATATCATCTGATTTTTGAATGGGATGGAGAAAAGGCGCATAATGTAACCCATGGCTGCGGCTGGTTCCGGCTTTTAAAGGATCACGACGGGTGGCTGATAAAAGACAGAAAGGAACACCGTACCTACCGGTATGGCCCCCAGGGACTCCTTTTATCCATTATGGACCGGAACGGACAGCTTATCCGGTTTGCTTACCATGGAGAAAATCTGGAAGGGATCACAACCGCTCTCGGCTATCATCTGAACGTGACCATGAGGGAAGGGCGTCTGGTCCAGCTGGCTGATCACATGGGCCGGACCATGCAGTACCGGTATGAGGGCGGGCTTTTAACGGATGTAGTCCACATGGATCAGGGCATCACCCATTATGAGTATGATGAGAGAGGGTACTTAACAAAAGCGGTTGACCAGGCAAAGGTGGCCTATCTGGAAAACCGGTATGATGACAGGGGTAGAATGGTGCTTCAGACCCTTGCAAATGGCGACACCTATCAGGCAGAATATCTGGATGGAGAAAATAAAGTCAGGGTACACAGCAGCGTTGGCAATAAAACCGTGATCTATGGATACGGAAAAAAAATGGAGATCCTCTCGGTCCTTTATGAAGACGGAACAGGAACCTTCTATGATTATGACGAAAACGGTTACCGCATACGGGAACAGGACCGCCTGGGATATATAAAAGAATGGTCTTATGATGAAGCCGGCCGGGTCAGGAAAGAGAGCAGGAGAGGCTGGCTGAATACCTCTTATTTCTACGATGAAGCGGATGATCTGGCGGAAAGAACGGACAACGCCGGAGGAAGGTTTCTTTATGAATATGACAAAAACCATAATCTCACCGAGGTGAAGGAAAAGGCGGGAGAAGGAGAGAAATGGTTCAGCTGTTCCTGCATTTATGACCGGATGGGCAGACTTTTGGAGGAAACCGACCCGGCGGGAAATACCACGGTCTACCATTATGAAGAGAATTCAGGAAAACCCTCTGTCATTACGTATCCGGATGGGGAGGAAGTCCGGTTTGAGTATGATTCCATGGGCCGTATGATGGCCAGAGAGGCTGACTGCGGCAGGACGGAGTACGGTTATAACGCAAAGAATTACCGTACCATGGTCCGGGACGGGGAAGGAAATGAAGCCCGTTACTTATACGACGGTATGGGAAGACTTTTGGCCATGTATCCGCCAAAGGCATGGAAAGAGCAGAAAGGCGAATACACCTACCGGTATGATTTCCTGGACCGGTTAACGGATACCATCCGCCCCGACGGAAGCCATGAGAGGCAGATTCGGGATGGGGAAGGAAACATCTTAAAAAAGGTCCATCCCAACGCTTACGAGGAGGACAGTGACAGCGGAGCAGGGATCTCTTATGATTATGACAGTGACGGAAATCAGATCCGGATCCATTACCCGGATGGAGGCTGTGAAAGGATGTTTTATGACTCCAACGGAAACCGGACCAGACATGTGCTGCCGGAAGCCTATGATCCTGAAACCGATGACGGTGAGGGCTGGCAGTACACCTATGATGATGCCGGACACCTGGAAAAGGTAACCGGCCCGGACGAAAGCTTTCAGGCGGAATATACTTATGATATATCGGGGAATCCGACCCGGAAGACAGATGCCGCAGGCCGGACAACCTGGTATACCTATAACAGAAGAAAACAGCTCTGTGAAATCCTGCGTCCGGCAAAGGAGGAGTCCGGAGAGGTATATTATCAGAAAACGACCTTTTCCTATGATGCAAACGGAAACAGAGTGGAAGAGCATCGTCTGGCCGGATACTGGGGGCTTGACGGGCAGCTTATAGAGGAAAGCGGTTCCGGTCTGTGTTTAAAATTCTCCTACGATAAACGGAACCGCCTGACCCAGGCGGAAGATGGCCTGGGGGCGGTTATCCGGTTTCGTTATGATGCTGATGGAAAGCGGATCTATGAGGAAAAAACCGTATGCTCAGGGATAAAGCAGGTCATCCATTACCGTTACGACCGTGCAGGAAGGCTGTTGGAAACGAAGGAGGAGCTGGACAGCGGGCTTGCGCCGGTACAGGGAGAAGGGAAGTTCGCGGTTACCGCTTACCGTTATGATGAGAATGGAAACCGGACACAGATACGGACGCCGGAGGGATACGAGATCTTCCGGGAATACGATTCCTGTGACCGTCTGACCTGTGAACGGACCATTGATAAGCAGAACGGAATTGACCGGACGGTAACGGTTTCTTATGATAAAGCAGGAAATATTGTAAGGATTGCCCGCCAGGGAAAAGGCAAAAGGGCCTGGGAGCTTGCCTATGATTATGATTTAAAGGACCGGATCATCCATGTAAATGACTGTCTGGGGCCTGTTTTCCGGTACGAATATGACCGGAATGACCGTCTGGAAAGTGAGATTCTTCCCCAGGAGGCGGAGGGAAAACGCAATAGCTATACTTATGTTTATGATCATTATGGAAATGTACTTTCAAAGCTGGATGGAGCAGGAACCGTATTGGAGGAGAATCAGTATCTCCCCGACGGAAGCCTGACATTCAAACGGACCGCTGATGGAAATGAGCTTACTTATACATACGGAATCAACGGTCTGGAAAGGGAGATCCACACTGCCAGGAGCAGGAAAGCAGGAAGAGCCGCCCAGGCATTCACTTATGACGCCAATGGAAGGATCACCGGCATAATGGACGGAAACCGGAATCATACAGGCATGGATACAGACAGCTGGGGCCGGATTCTGAACGTGCACCACGGGGACGGAGGAAAGGAAACGTATACTTATGACAGCATGGGAAATGTGATTTCCACCACGGATGCCAACGGAGGAGTGATCACTTACCGCTGCAACAGCCAGGGAAAGGTCTGCGAAATCATTGATCAGGATGGGAACAGTGAGATTTTCCGCTATGACCGGGAAGGCAGAAGAGTGCTGCATTTAGACAGGAACGGAAACCAGGTAAAGACTTCCTATAATGTGGACGGGAATCCGGTTCTTGAGATCGGCTGTGATTCAGAAGGAAGGAATCCGGTAACGAGAAGCTGGGAGTATGATACCTATGGTCTGCGGAAAAAGGCGGTGGCAGGAGGCTTCTGCTACTCCTATGAATACCGGCCGGACGGAAAGCTTATAAGAAAGTCATCCTCCGGGCGGACCCTTATTGCCTGTACCTATTTTCCCGACGGAAGCGTGAAAACCCTGACGGATGTTACGGGAAAGACACTGCATTATGGGTATGACTGGAGAGGAAATTTAAAGAACATCCGGGACGATGAGGGAAACGAGATCGTCAGATACGGCCACAGGCCCGATGGAAGACTTGAAACCATTACCCACCACAATGGAGTAAATACCGTTTATGAGTATGATACGGATGGGAACATCAGCCGTCTGGCAGCTCATTCCGGAGAGGACCGGCTTCTGTTTGATTTCCGTTATGAGTATGATTTAAATGGCAACCGGACAGCAAAGGCGGGAGTGAAGCTTCTTCCGGAGGCAGGCGGAGTGAAAGAAACGGCTGTCAGCTACCGGTACGATGCCGTGAACCGTCTGACGGAAGAAACCTATGACCGGGAATCAAGCCGGTATGTATATGATCTTTGCGGAAACCGCCTGGAAAAGACATCTGTTGCAGGGAAAGAAACGTACTGCTATAATAGAAGAAACCAGCTGACCGCCAGAAAGACAGCCGGAAAATCAATGGAATACCGGTATGATGATCAGGGAAATATGCGGGAAGAAGTTGTAAACGGAGAAGAAAGGAGGTATCAATACAATCCATTCGGACAGCAGACCGGAGTGGAAGGAAACGGAGTTAAATCGGAGAACTTTTACGACGGAGAGTTATTAAGGGCCGGAACCTGCATGAATGGAAAGGCTTCCCGTTTTATCTTTTATAAAGGAGAACTGCAGGCTGAAATTGGAGAAGAAGGAGCCGCAGAAAACAGATATATATTTGGATATGGGACAGCCGCCGCTGAAGTGAAAGGAAAGAGCGGATATCATGGGTATCATCTGGACGAGCAGAACAGTACGGCATATATAACGGAAGACCGTGGAAATGTAGAGAATTATTATGAGTATGATGCATTTGGAGCTGTCCGCACGCAGTCGGAAGAGATCCATAACCGGATCTTGTATACGGGCCAGCAGTATGACCAGGAGACGGAGCAGTATTATCTTCGTGCAAGATTTTATAATCCGGTGGTGGGGAGGTTCCTGCAGGAGGATGTGTACCGGGGAGACGGGCTGAATCTGTATGCGTATTGTGGGAATAATCCGGTGGTGTATTATGATCCCAGTGGTTATAAGAATCAGGAGTGCCCGGATAAGGCTGGGGGAGCTTCGGATGAGGGGGAGGGTACGCCTAGTGGTGGTGTTGAGGGTTCGGGTGATGCAGATACAGATGCTTTAATAGCTGAAAAACAAGCAATTGCTAATAAAGCTGCACAAGATTACAATGCCAAATATAATCCTGCTAAACGTGGAATAAGTAAAGGATATGAGGGTATAGGAACTACTGCTAATGGAGGTGCGACATTTGAAGGAACTCAATACATGTACCCAGTTGGTGAAGGACAGTTAAATCGGGTTTCTATTACTGCTCAAGGAAATCGTCCAGCTGATTTTGATTTAGCTAATGCAAGAGCTGGATTGGAATCTACACCTGGTGATGCAGTATGGCATCATTTAGATGATTATAACGTAAGGACGGGAGATATTACCCTAGAATTAGTATATAAGGATGCTCATAGGGCAACTGTTCCACATGCAGGAAGTTGTGCTCAATATGACGCTGTGAATGGTCAAAGTTATAATAAATAAAAAGGAAGATAATTATGTGTAATTTTATAAAAAAAACAATTGATAATTATAGCATTTCAATCGATGAAATAAGAATGGTGGAAAAGGAATTTGATATTATATTTCCGAAAAATCTTGTAGATTTTTTCTTGAAATATAATGGTGCAGAAATCTGTCTTTGCGAGGTGAATAAAAATAATAATAGGTATGAAGTTGCTGAACTAATACCGATAAAGTATGGCAGATTGCCTGTTGAAAAAATACTTAGGTGGGATATAGATGATGGTATTGTTGAAAAAGGAATGATACCAATTGCAAGGGATAGAGGAGGTAATGTATATTACTTAAGTGTGAAAACTGGCAATATTGTGTTGTATTATGTGGATGATATAGAGAATCCTATTTGTATTAGCTCTAATATTGATGAATTTTTAGAAAATTTTATTATTAAAAAATGATACTGTGTTTGAACGAGCAGATGAAAAAGAGAAAACTAAGCTCATTAGGAGCTAGGTGCCTGTATCTGTCGTTGTGGAACTAGAGTGCGTGGATATGTCATTGTAGTATGTATAGAGAAAGATCCCGTACAAGGTTTGATATGCCCTATGAATCCCTGCTTATATAGAAAAGCCCCTTCTAAAGCAAGTTGGTTTATGAGAGAGTCGATGTAACTTTCAATTAGCTCTTTCTCAGGGAGTGGCATATTACATGAATTACAAGAATAAAATATTTTAAGCTAGATAGTAAAGTCATTATTAAAGGGGCACAAAAAAGATTTTTTAGTGTGTCCCTTTAGAGTTCCTGAAGAACCAGATATTACAATTTATTAATATATTTTAACAGTTTCATACCATCCATAAAACCATGCTGATATAGAAAAGCTTCTTCCAAAGCGAATTGCCTTATTAGGGAATCGATGTGATTTTGAATCAGTTCTTTTTCCTTGCTTGGCAAATTTTCAATGAAGATTTCAGCATGAAGAATTTGCTTATATTCTTCCTTGGATTGGTTCGGCTGTTTTTGATGGAATATTTCAATTAGCATAGCGATACGTTCCTGAATAAACATATCCAGTAATTCCTGTTCGGTCATAATGTTTCCCTCCTCATATAGTCAAGACTTTTTCCTTGAAAAATCAAGGTTTTTTATTTCTTTATCTCAAGTAAATGAGCCATAAT
>JBCLPO010000022.1:0-75633 GCA_041223105.1 Lachnospiraceae bacterium 54-53 | reverse complement strand
TATTTTACACTGAGGTATTTTTTTCTCAACCTTCTTTCTTGGAATTCCCTATTTTTGAATTATACAGGAAGCTCCTTTATTGGGTTAGGTTTAACTAACCTCATTTCTTTTTAAAAGCGCCTTCCCGGCGCTTTCATAAAATATCATATCAAATACAGATCGTGCTTTCCGCTCCAATCGGTCTTTTTTGTCCCATCAGGACTTTTTTTTAAGAGAGAGCTGATCCGCCGGACCGGTCCCTGTGCCGCAATCGTACCCATGGTTCCCAATCAGTGCGGCCATTATAAATATCGGGGCTTCACCATATTAAAAAGCCGATTCAGAAAATTTCCGAACCGACTCTCTCTTTTTGTTGTTTCTGGCAAAGGGGTGATTTACCTCTTCCATTTTATTTGATTTGCTTATAATCTTTCACGTATTCCAGATAATCATTATCCCCCTGTTTGACAGTTTCACCGGAATAATTCTCTCCGTTTATCAGGAGCTTTAACTGATCCAGTTCAAAGTTCTCAATAAAGGTATTGCCGACTGCCGTCAGTACAAGCAGCTCTTCGGTTGATCCGCCGCCTGGGATCTGGGATAAATCCAAAGTGCCTGTCCCATCCGCCATATCGAATTTAAGGACCTTTGTGCCTTCCTCTAACACACCGTATTCAATCAGTTTGTCCACCAGGGCTTCTGCCGTCAATTCATCCACTGCGTCCATTGCCTGGTTTAAACCGGTAGCATCATCATTCCGGCTGTATATGGAAATAATCTCCATAGGTTCTACATCAGGGTCAGGAACTTTATCGCTGGCACCTCCTGTGGAAGCCATCACCTGCGGATCAGGTGCCGTAGTCTCCATCTTCGGCTGTGTGGGCGTACAAGCCGCCAGGGTCATCATCAGCATGGCGCTCATAAAAAACACGATGAATTTTCTCATAATTGCGTATTGCCTCCTTAAATTCTCTTAAAGGCTCCGAAACCATTTATTCAGCTTGGTCAGAGCTTTGATCAAAACTTCTATCTCATTCTCACTCAGGCCCTCCACTGCGCCGCGAATCATTTCCTGATGAAACCGGGCATGGTGCTCATAAGCTTCTTTTCCTTTTTCTGAAAGAGAGATATATACAACGCGCCGGTCCTCTTTTCCTCTTTGACGGGTCACATAGCCTTTTTTTACAAGACTGTTCATGGCGATGGTCAGTGTACCGACCGTAACGGACAATTCTCTGGCTATGGCCGACATATTCTTAGGCTCTCCGATCCCGATGGCCTCTATCACATGCATATCATTATTTGTAATATTATTAAATTCCTGTGTAATGATAGCCTGTTGTTCTATATCCATAATATCCCGAAACAGTCTTACCAATACTTCGTTAAGAGTTCCGTAAGTATCCACGTTTATCCCCTTCATACCTTTATGACAATAAAAGCTTCTCCGTAATTATACATGATTATGTATTCCAAAACAACCACCATAATTCTTATGAAATTCTTAAAATCGGGAGGAAAAAATTCCTTTTATGCCAAAAAACGGCTTAAAATAACACTGGCCGCCACTCCCGCTGCCGTAGCCGCCAAAGCGCCCCCCAGGGTGTACCTGGTCTTTTTGATTTTTACGGTCCCAAAATAGATGCTGAGGCAGTAAAACACGGTTTCCGTGCAGCTCATGAGCACGGATACCAGCATGCCCATATAGGAATCCGTTCCATATTTTTTAAAAATATCAAGTACCAGTCCGATGGCTGCGGAGTTTGACACCAGACGGACCAGAATCACCGGTACAACCGGAGCGGGAAGGAAAAGGAAAGCTGCCGGCTTCGTCAGCACCTTTGCCAGAAAATCGAGAAACCCGGAAGCCCGGAGCACTCCGACCGCCGTCATCAGCCCGATCAGCGTGGGCATGATTCCTGCCACCGTCTTCATCCCATCCTTGGCACCGTTTATAAAATCATCAAAAACCGGCCGTTTGGACAATATACCAAAGCCCACAATGTAAAAGATGACCAACGGCATCGCTGCCTGCGACAGAAATAATAAAAAACTCATATTTGCCTCCTAAATTTTCCTGATTGTTATAATCTATTCCAATTCCTGCCTTTTCATTCAACACGTTTCAAGGTAAAATAGAGGGGAAAACAATCGAAAATTGAAAGGAGACCTGAAACAATGAATATTTTATTTTTACAATATCCCCCCTGCAGCACCTGCAGAAATGCAAAAAAATGGCTGGATGCCCATGAAATAGCATACGATTCCCGAAATATCAAGGAAGAAAACCCCTCATCCGCAGAGCTGGCTGGCTGGATCAGAAAAAGCGGTCTTCCCGTAAAACGCTTCTTTAATACCAGCGGTATCGTCTATAAAGAAAAGCATTTAAAAGACCTGCTTCCGGGCATGAGTGAAGAAGAGCAGATCGGTCTTCTGGCCACAGATGGGATGCTGGTCAAACGCCCGTTAATCATCGGAGAGGATTTTGTACTTGCGGGATTTAAGGAAGAGGAATGGCGAAATGCCCTGATAAAATAACTCTCCGTACCGAAGCATTCCTTCTGCGGGCGGCATTGAAAACGAAAACGCCTGTCGGTAACCGGCGGTGCAAATTCACCGTATTTCCGACAGGCTGATGTTTATGGGAGCAGGAAAGAGCTTCCCTGCTCAATCCTATTTTGTAATAAGGATCCCGTCGGTCCGGCTGGACAGCATTTCCCGATGATCACCGGAAATTATGACATGAACCCCCCGTAAACGATAATAGCACTTTTTAGGCTGGCCTTTCACATGAAAAGACACTGACTTTGATTTTAATTCCCCGGGGCTGCTGGTTTCCTTATCGTAGGAAAATTCCAGATCACCTACATTGGCCCACCGTTCTTCACTTTCAATCCATCTGTCCAGAAATATGTAAAATATGGACGCATCAACATCTTTATGAGTCAGAGTCTGCATGTAAACGCCGATCTGCCCCTTGCTTTCGTTTGATATCCTTAATGTTCCCGTGGAAATATATTTCCCGCTCAATTTTTTCTGTCCGCCCGGCTGATAACTGTCATCCGCCGGCGGCGGCTGTGACAGAGCCGGTCCTGCAGGCAATAAACTGATTAAAATGATGAACACAATCTTCTCAAACATTCTACTCATTATTTTTTTTATCCCGCCAGGGTGTGTCTGAAAGCTTCTTGTGCCGGGCTGAACTATGCAATGAGTTTTCAGACACGCCCTAGTAATACAGCTTTTTGACAATGGCATCAAAATCCTCTTCCGGCACGATCCCTGATAAATAATAGTATGCCCCGTCGATCACAATATACGTACTGTATTCCGTATTTCCGCCCGGCAAATCATTTTTTTCGATATGAAACTTCTCGTCTATTATCTCATTGTACACGCTCTTATACTCTGTCCTGTCAGAAATCACATTGACTGATGAAGAAGCATGATACTTGGCCTGAATGAAATAAACGTAATGGCCGTTATATAAAAACTTTAACGTTGCACTTCCTGTCTCAATATCCATCCCATAAAACTTCATTTCAAACGGTATGTTGTCAATCATCAGCGGCCTGATACCGAGATTTTCCTTTATCTCTTCATAAGCTTGGGTTATCCCATCCACGCTGGACAGCACATACCTGTCATTATTCCATACGATACCGATTTCCCCCGCAGCTTTCTCCCTCGCCCTGTAATCATAAGCCTTTTTGGCTGACACGCCAATGGACGAAGCTGTCAGGATGACCAGCACTACCATTGCTATCATAAAAGGCTTTTGAAGAAAATTAACGATCCTGTGACCATAATACAATACCCTCAGCTGTTTTCTTACAACAGTCCTGGTGCCCCGCTTATCAAGCTCCGCCATGATCTTCTGAAATTCTCCCGGCGGAGGGGCCGGCGGCTCAGGTGTTAATTCCGGGTGTTTCTGCATATAATCAATCAAGTGGGCCTCTAATTTTTCCTGTGATGCCATATAACATTTTATCCGTTTTAAAATGGAACATTTTTTTCCATGGTTTTTCTCCTGCTCCACGTCTGCACCTCTTAAACACAAGTTATCCTTAAGTTCCCACACGCTTTGGGGTTGACATTTTATCGCGAACGTTTACTATAATAGTATATCGAATTTGGGAGGCAACGTTTTATGAAAAAAATCATCTTAACCGGCGGCGGTACTGCTGGCCATGTTACTCCGAACCTGGCCCTGATTCCCTCTTTAAAAGAGCGGAATTACGATATTCATTATATAGGATCATACCAAGGGATCGAACGGAAACTCATTGAAGGTGCAGGAATTCCCTACACCGGTATTTCTTCCGGTAAATTCCGCCGATACTTTGATTTAAAAAATTTTTCAGACCCCTTCCGGGTGTTAAAAGGATATGGGGAAGCTTTGAAGCTGATAAAAAAACACAAGCCGGATGTGGTGTTCTCAAAAGGAGGTTTTGTTGCCGTTCCTGTGGTAATGGCCGCAAAACGCCGCAAAGTTCCTGTTATCATTCACGAATCGGATATGACTCCCGGACTTGCCAATAAGCTCTGTATTCCCACGGCGTCAAAGGTGTGCTGCAACTTTCCGGAAACGCTGGCTTATCTTCCCAAAGATAAGGCAATACTCACAGGCTCTCCCATACGGAAGGAGCTGTTAAAAGGAGACCGGGTGGCCGGTTTAAAATATGCGCAGCTGGCCGCAAACCGGCCTGTCATTCTGATCATCGGCGGCAGCCTGGGTTCCGTAACGGTCAATACCGCTGTACGGGGCATCCTCCCGAAACTGCTAAAAAACTACCAGGTGATACATATCTGCGGGAAAGGCAATCTGGATGAAAGCCTCACAGGTACCGAAGGATATGTACAGTATGAATATGTAGATGCCCCTTTAAAAAATCTTTTTGCTGCTGCTGATCTTATGATTTCCAGGGCCGGAGCCAACTCCATCTGTGAAATTCTGGCGCTCAGAAAACCAAACATTCTGATCCCCCTGACCGCTGCTGCAAGCAGAGGAGATCAGATCCTAAACGCAAAATCCTTTGCAAAACAGGGGTTCAGCTGCCTTCTGGAAGAAGAAAACTTGTCCGGGGACTCTCTGCTGCAGGCCATTACCGAAACATTTGCCAACCGTCAGGCCTACATCTCAAAAATGGAGCAAAGCGAACTGCATAATGCGATCGATACCATTATTGATATGATCGAATCCCTGGTTCAGAATTGATTTTCACAGATCATAATTGGGTCCGAGAATCTTTTTTAAGCACACTCTTGTCCGATATATCCGGGAACGGCACACCATTCCCGGAATTCCCAGCATTTCACAAATCTCAGGAATGGTAAGCTGCTCCAGAAAATACAGAACCGCCATTTCCTTCCACTCCTCCCTCATATTGGAAATCTCCCTGGTTATCTTTAAAAGGGCTTCTTCTCCAAGGATTACATCCAAAGGATCAGTGACCACAAATCTTGTAAGCATTGCCACTTCATTTACTGCGTCTTCCTCATCCAGGCTCACCTTTTCATAATGACCGTTTTTCCGAAGGCAGTCTATGGATTTTCGTTTCAGTATCTTAATCAGCATGCCTTTCTTTCGTGTTTCTGTCCATGACAGTGAATAATTTTCAAAATAAGAAATAAAAGTTTCCTGTACCACATCGTCCAGTTCCATATCCGGTACATTAAGCGTTTTCGCTATACGGCGGAGAAGTCCCTGGTATTCACCATAAATGGACTGCAGCAGTAAATTTTCATCTTCATGTATGCTCATTTATTATGTCCCTCTGATTACAGGGCGCTCCTTATAGCGGCACCTGTCTGTCTTAATTCTTCCGGACTCGCTTTGCCCGGCACCCATGAAACCATAACAGGGCCTTCCTCATAACGAGGAATCAAATGCACGTGAAAATGAAAAACCGTCTGGCCTGCTTCTTTCCCATTATTCTGCACAACATTAAATCCAGCGCATCCTAATGTTTTTTTCATGGCGCCCCCAATTTTTGCTGCCAACGGAAGGACCTTTGCCCCCGTCTCCCCATCCAGCTCACAGATGTCTCTGTAATGCTGCTTCGGAAGAATCAGGGCATGCCCTTTGGAAGCCGGTCCCAAGTCCATAATTACGCGAAATGTATCATCCTCATATATGGTCTCAGAAGGTATCCCGCCATTTGCAATCTTGCAGAAAATGCAATCATCTTCCCTCACACGCTCACCTCCTTCCAGATAAATTATCCCCATATTTCCCTATTCCGGCGCTTTTTCGGCTTGCGGTACAGGAGAATCCCCATGAACAGGCCAATGAGCAGGCCCGAAATATGGGCAGCATTATCTACGCCTGTGCTGGTAAAACCAAAATACAGGGAACAAACAATTACAACAACCAGCTGCCGCGTGCTTAAATCCTCCAACCGGCCGCGATTTACGGCCACCGCATACAAAAGGCCGCCGATCACACCGAATATGGCACCGGAAGCGCCGGCTGATACTATGCTCCGGTATTCGCCAAGGTTTACAAGCATGGAGACCACATTGGCTCCAACACCACACAGCAGATAGAAGAGCAGATACTTTACATGTCCCAGCGCTCTCTCAAGATTATCTCCCAAAATAAACAGAATGAGCATATTATTCATAATGTGGTTAATACCGAAATGCATGAAGACCGAAGTAAGAAGCCGGAAATATTCACCGCCTTCCAAGACCAGGGGAGCATACATCGCCCCATGGAACACCATGAATTCCGTATCCCCGGTGGAACCAGTGGTCTCCAGATACAGGAAATAGATAACATTCACTGCAATTAAACCAAAGTTCACATACGCCTTTTTTTGCCGGTTTAAGTCTTCCATCTCCGCTCTCCTTCATAAATATTAAGTTTATTTTAGCACAAGCTGACAGATTATGTAAATATAAACACGTAATTTGCGATAAAAACTTCATCCCCTTCCTTCAGTATAACTGTCTCATTTGTCTCCAGTACCCGACCGTTTACAGACGTTCCGTTGGTGGAATTCAAATCTGTGATACGATATGTTTCACCTTCCTTATCTATTTTAGCATGGATCCTGCTCACCCCTTCCCTGTTCAGGACATAATCCGCTATCCCCTCCTGTCTGCCGATGAAATATGGAACATATGATATCACTATATCTTCCACATCCGATGCGGCTGCACGCAGATACCTGGCGCCTGGGTCCGTCGCTGTATCCGTCAAAAGAACCGTCTGCAGTATCCTGCCTCCTTCTGAATCCGGCTCCTTTTCTTTTATCCCTTCGTCAAACGTCATCTGCCAGTCATGGACTTCCTCCCTCTGCTGCCAGCTTTCCTCTTTTTTATGAACCTGCTCCTTCAGGGGCCGGATTTTCTTTCCGGAGTTTATGAAAACCACAAATATAGCCAGGATCCCTGCGGCGGCCGCTGCAAACCAGAACTTACGGATCCCCTCCATGCCCAGTGCCAGCCACAAAGCTGCCGCAGCCATGAACATCACGGAAAGTGATACGGCTGCCCCCCGTACAATATCAGAACATTCGGGCAGTTTTCCTTTCCCGGCAAGAAAAAAATCCGTTTCTTCTGCTTCTTCCCTGACTCTGGCCGGGGGAGGAGGGGTACCATTTTCCTCCGGCTCCCGGCTTTCTTCCATTTCCGCCGCTTTTTCATCACCTTTAACCATATTGGCGGATTTCGCTCCGATAATTTCAAGAAGATCATTGAGCCCATAATTGTCCTTAAGGCTTTCCTGATACAGGCCGTAAGCCATTACCACACATTCTTTATCCTGATGATTCACCTTACCCAGAAGATACCGCAGCAATTCCGTCATTTCCTCCGGGAATCCCCCCTGCCTTCCGGGCACAAGGCAGAGATAAACGGTAAACTTCTCCGGGTCCAGATAAATGTATTCGGCTTCCAGGAGAATCTGCTTTTCCTGAAGCAGATAAGACTCCAGCCGTCCCAGGGTCTGTGCGATCCCGCCTATCAGTTTCTTAAGCTCCTCTCCGCCCAGACTGTGAAACTCCAAAACCCGGCACAGAGGCTGCCTGGATGTGATCTCATAATAATAAAATTTTCGGTTATCCACCTGTTTTATATGAAATTTCAGCAGTCCTTCTATGGCATTTGCAGCCATCATGTATATTTCATAGCTGTCATACCCTGATTCCTCCGGCTCTATAATCAGATAATTATGCTTCATCTCCCGCCTGTATGTAATTTTCATCTCATTCCTCCTGATTGATCAGAGACAGCAGCCTTAAAAAATTTTCCGGGTCAAACACACCATGTTCCAGTTCCAGCTTCCAGCTTCCTCCCGCCCCGGATGCCTCAATTCTCCTTCCTGTTACGGCATTCCCGGACATATGTAATTCAAACTCATACTGTTTCCAGGAAAAAGGCCGTCCGGCTCTCCGAAAGGCCCATAAAGCGGCTTCTTCCGGCCGTTCTGTTTCACTGTGCCGCAGCCGCTCCACCGCCTCTTCCAAAGCCATGGCTCCCACAACCTCATCCCTTAAACGGTATGCTGCCTGGATGGAAAATAACAGCGCCCATAAAACAATTGCCATGACAAAGGCCGCCTCTATGGTATAGCTTCCCCTCAGCTTTCCTTTCACAGCATCACCAGCCCGATCCAGACGGGAACCAGGGACGGCAGAAACGGTATGGATTTCTTTTTAACATCGTTTCCCCTCATCCGGCTGAAAAGATATATTCCACAGCAGATAAGGCCGTTTAAAAAAGTCCCGTAAACCAACAGCTTAAAATTCATCAGCGCATTTAAAAAAAGACCGCTGACCAGAAAAAACCATCCGTCTCCCGATCCAATTGCCTCATCCGTAAAACGGCTCAAGAGCAGAAGCCCGCATCCGGGCAGACAGCTTAAAATCCTGTCCGCACCAAATGTCCCCCGCAGGAGGGACAGAGCTGCCCCGGCAAAGCCCGCCGACACTAAGAGCCATACGCTGATGCTCTTCTCCCTTCCATCCTGCCAGGCCCCCGTAAGCAGAAACATGCCAAATACAATTCTGTTTATGTTTTCCATCATAAATAAATCACCTTTCCTATTGTGAACAGTAAGAACACGCCCCCAGATGACGGACCTCAGATAACGGAACAGCCTCCACATATGCGGCAATGGAAGAACAATTCCGGTCACTGTGATACCGTTCCCCTTCCGGCATGATGTAAACACTGCTGTTTTCTCCTGCAAATCTGCCGCATCTGCTGCATGGCCGGTACCTGCCGCCGGATGAATTGCGTTCACTCTCCAGATCATTAAAAGAAATCTGCCGAATATCATTGAACAGATAATGACAGTTTTTATCCCTGTGATATCTGGTTCCTGTCCTTCCCACATAAACCAGCTCATCTTCCGGGCCGATCCCCTTACCGCTTCCCCCTTCCCGGCCGATCCAGGCTCTGCGGCAGCTTCTCGCTGTCATGGGAATGCTGTCCAGGCCAAAAACGGAAAAGGGAACTTTCATCCTGTAATTCATGACCAGATCAATGGTTTCTCCGTCCCTTAAAACCGAGGATTCAGAGAATGATACTGCTTCAAGGCGTTCAAAATTCACCCGCCCTTCCAGCCGTTTTCCGGCATAGAGCAAAGCTCCTCCTTCCGCCATTCCTTTCAGCAGCTCTTCCGGAAGGCCCTGTGCTCCGGAAATTTCCGGCTCTTCTCCCTGTTCAAGCCGGTCCCATACATAGGCATACTGGCTCAGCTCTTCGCCTGCCGCTTCCAGAGCCGTCTGAATCCGCCTTTCTTCATTCATCATTTCCATTGGCATCATTAAAATTACCGTTAAAAACAGGAAAAGAGGCAGAACGATAGCCGCCTCCACGGTCAGACTTCCTTTTTTCCGGTAACCGGAGGCGGATGACAATACCCTTTTTGCAAGAAATCTGTATTTCATAAAGGGGATTTGTACCTGGAGAGTAACAATTTTTTTATATTTTTTTCCGAAAGATCCCTTGAAAAAGGGCATGATCATCCGCCTCCTTCCCTTAGTATGCCTTCTCTGTCCGCACCTCCAACCGATAGAATGGATCCGTTCCTCCAAAAAACATATGCCTGGACTTCACAGTTCCCCTTACTTCAGCCTGATAAATACAATGAGCCATGCGGAAATCCTCCTGTTTCCGGCAGATATTCAACTGAATAACATCCATCAGCCGGTAATACTGCTTCTCCGCTTCTCCTGTAAAAAGAAGAAGCTTTAAATAACCGGTATAATCCACTCCTTTCTCATCCTCCCCGCCTCCGGTAAAAGTTCCCGATCTTCCTGATTCCAGAAGATCTGCCAGGGATAAGTTCCAGGTTTCTCCGGATTTTACGAATGCGGACTTCTTTCCTTCCAGCAGCATCCGCACATCGATCACCGACTCCCCCATTGCCCAGACGGTCATTACGAAAAAAGCCACAACTCCGGTCAGCGGAACCAGCCCTGAAGCGCCCGTGATAACTCCTGCAAGAGCCCTGGCCTCCTCCCTCTTCCGGCTGTCCGTTAAGATATGAATGAGGTTCATACCTTCTCTTATCATGAGAACCTCACGGACGGACTGCTTTAAATTTTCCTCATCCGTATTTTTTCCGGCAATCAGGTACTCCAGTTCATACTTGACTTCCTTATCCTCTTCCGAAGTAAAACAGGTAAGGAAATTTCCGCAATACTCATCAAACATGATCCGGTCCACAAGGCCCGGAGACTGCCCCTCTCCATAAGCAGCGGATGGAAGATCTTCCTTAAGCAGGATACCTTTGGAGATCTCACTTCCTTCCGGAAGAACCAGATTTAACAGACCGCCTTCCACAAAGCCTTCCACCTGCTCCAATAATTTCTGCTTTTCCGGGTCCCTGACCCCTGTGGAATAAGAAAGTACCGGAATCTCCGCCTCATGCCATATATTCCTGACGGAATCCCACAATGAGGATTCATCAGGCCCCTCATCGTCCTCGTCATCACCTTCCCAATCCGCAATGATCTCCTCCACTTCATGGGAGCGTTCCCTGGCCCGATCCGCCGTCTGTTTCACCCTTGCCATCTCTTCAGGAAGGGCCTCGATCTCCATTCTCCTCTCCCCATCTTTTTCTATGTAGGATTCATAACAGGCAGTATCCGCATAAAGGGTCTCCCGGACGCCCTGGCTCAGCTCTTCTTTCACCCCGGACAGTTCTCCATCAGTCTCCCTGATTTTCTTCTTCAATTCATCAGCTCTTTTCCCGTAAGTCTTTACCAGGGATGGGATACGTTCCGTTTCCTGTTGGAGATTTGATACATATTCCCGAAATCCGGAACCGTCGTAAGCTCCGATTCTGTCATCCGCACCCTGCCAGTCATTCTTCTGCTGCTGCAGAGAATCGTTTATATCCTCCAGCGCTCTCTCCAGACGGACTGCCTCCCGGGTATGACTGCCATAGGCCTGTGAGATCTTTTTCACTGCACCGGCTTCTTTTAAGTCCTCAAGCAATCCTCTGGCACCTTCCTCATCGGTGATGTTTTCAAAAATTCCGTATCTCATATAATCCTGAATTTCCTGGTTCAGATATTTTCCCCCGTCGTCAGTAATACGGAAAATCGCAGTAATATCCGCCTTTTCCGCAGTCATGGAATACCAGCCCGAGTTTTCCATATATGGTTCCATAAATTCTTTCCAGGCCTCTCCCAGCTGGTTTCCGTCCTCACATTCCAGCAGAAAAATACGGTATTTGTCCCAAACCTCTTTGTGATACCCGCTGAATACCGAATCCATGGCCGAATCTGCTGCCAGCTTTAAGTAGAATCTTGTTCCGGCAGTCCGTGCGGACTCTAAAAGTCCGCACATCAGGCTGAATATGCACATGAGGACCAGACTGAGAAACACTGTGATCTGTCCGCTTTTTTGCATCAGTACACCTCTTTGGACTGGCTGTTAATCTCCTTGAAAATGTTATCAAGGAGCGTTGTTATCTGCTTTTTGAAGATGATGACAAGACCGATCAAAACAACCAGGATCAGCACCACTTCAATTACGCCTATGCCGTCTTCTCCTTTGATAAAGTCCATCATTGCACGCTTTAAGGATATTTCCATTTTTTCACCCTCTTTCCTAATAAAATGACAGAAACGCAGGAACCACAATCATAATCATAACCACCCCGAGCATTAAAAACAGCGGAAACAAAAGCCTGGTTCCTGCCTCTTCCCCCAGCTTTTTAGCCAGATTCTTTCTCTGTTCAAAGGCCGATACCATCTCAAGCTCCAGAGAGGGCCGAAGCTGACGGCTTCCGTTTTTCTGGCCCTGTTCCAGAAGTGCGGAAAGCTTAAGATAGGACTGCAGCCCGCAGCGCCTTCCAAATTCGCTGTAAGCCTTCCCTTCCGCCTGTCCGCTGCCAAGCTGGGCCGCTGTCCTCACCATTTCCTCATAGACCGGACGGGGATTTCTTTTCCCCCTTTTTACAGCATCTTCATAGCCTGCGGCTATCCGCTCCCAGGCCCCTCTCACCGTCAGCCCCGCCCCAATATAAACCACCAGCTTGGAAACAACTTCCGAATAATCATAAAGCAGCTGACGTTCCCTCCTCCTTGCCTGTTTCTGTTTATCAATCCCCCTCTTCATATGTATCAGTGCCGCTGAAAGCACTCCGAGAACAGGAAATACCCGGTAACTATCCTCCTTAGGCAGACTGTAATCCAGACTTTGCCCGTTGTAGATCCGGGGAAGCAGCAGACTGTCTCTTGTCTGCTGCTTCAGATCCAGCCGGTCAGCCCACTTTTCAAAGGATGCAGCCAATTGTTCTTCCGGGAGCAGGGATGGCGGATATACGGTCACCTTAAATTCATATCTCCTTTCGCGGATCCGGTCCGTCACTCTGGCACTCAGCCAGACAGATTCCCCGTTCTCCGAAACATCTTCGTTATGAACGGTTCCAAAGGAATCGATCAATTCGGGGGCATCAGATTCCCAGACGACGGTAAACCCATAGTCTTCAAGACTGCTTTTTAAGTTTAAATCGTGCCTCACCTCCTCCAGGGACTCATTTTGCCCCAGCATCTGTTCCTTGAGTTCCGGCTGCAGCTCCTCAAACAGCGCCCTTGCCTCCTCAGCCGTGTACTGCCTTTCTCTCACAGGTATTCTGACCGGGATCCTCCTGTTCTCATCATCCCGGTCAAGCCCTGTCACCTGGAGCTCGTAAGTAGTGGTCCCCTGTCCCGGACCGGCACGCTTAAACCCTGCGCCCTCAGCCGTCCGCCGGTCTCCCGGCCCTGATGCCAGCTCCAGCACAGCGTACAAAATCACCCCTCCTGCCACACAGGCCGCCTGGACCCTCGAAAAGGGCAGCCTCCACTTTTTAATCATTCTTCCCGGCATATTCCCTCCCTGATCTAAATCTCAATTTTCATAATCCTTTTTGCAATCATGAAAGCCGTTATGTAAACAACCATACATATTGTCATGAGAATCCTCCCGGCTCCCGTACTGTACATGAGGCTGAAAAACCCGGGAGAAGTCATGTCAATGTAGAGGACTATAAAAAACGGAATCATGTTCATAATTTTCTGTTCGAACTGTTTGGACGCCGTCATGGTCAGGATTTCCTGCCTCACCTGCACCTTGTCCCGTATCACATCCGCCGTATGGCTGATGATCGAGACCAGTTCACCCCCGCTTCGCTTTGCCGCGGCAAATACCTCTGCAAAGTTCTTTACATCATCCAGACCGCTGCGGCCCGCAAATTCGGCCAGGGCCTGCTCCACCGAACGGTTCATCCGGATCTGGCTTTCGATATGGCGAAATTCCTTTAAAATCAGTCCTTCCTCTCCGTATAAAATCTTCAGTTCACTAACGGAAGAGGAAAAGGCATTCTCCACGGAGTAACCGGCGCTTAAAAAAGAAGATAAAATCAGGATTCCCTCCTTGAATTCCAGATTCAGCTGTTCCAGCCTCTTTTCCCTATGCTCTTTCCGTTTCATCAGGGGAAAGAGGATTCCCAGAGGAATAAAGAGCAAAAATGCAGGGGCGCTGCGGTAAAAAATGTAATCAAAAAGCCCTCCTACGGCCAGCCCCTCAAGTCCATAAACTCCCCACTGGATTGGTGTCAGGTAATATTCATCATATTTCAATGCCTGCATTCCTGAGTTTTTCGGTGTTCTGAAGATTCCCCACCTTTTTGAGGCATCCCTGCACGGCTTTTTTGCTTTCCCGGTCTTCAGGATCTTCCTCAAACCGGTATAACGGGTTAAGCCTGATTTCTCCGTTCTCATATCCTGTCACCTCCACGATGGACATTACTCTTCTGCTTTTGTCTCTTAAGCGGCCCAGATGGATCAAAATATCAATTGCCGCTGAGATCTGGCTGCGCACTGCGGACAGGGGGATATCCGCTCCCATAAGGACCATGGTCTCCAGTCTGGAAAGCATGTCCTTCGGGCTGTTCCCATGCCCGGTGCTTAAGCTTCCGTCATGACCGGTATTCATAGCGGATATCATGTCCAGTGCTTCCTTTCCTCTCACCTCCCCGACCAGGATTCTGTCCGGATTCATTCTCAATGCTGCTTTGATCAGATCCCCTATGGTGACCTCCCCTTCTCCTTCTCCGTTGGCGCTCCGGGTTTCAAGCCGGACCAGGTTGGGGATGTGGGTGATCTGAAGCTCTGCGGAATCCTCTATGGTCACGATTCTCTCATCCCGGGGTATATAGGCGGACAGGGCATTTAAGAATGTGCTTTTTCCGGAATTGGTTCCCCCGCTGATAAAAATATTGTATCCCCCTTCCACAATGCATTTTAAAAAATCTGCGGTTTCCTCCGTAACCGAACCCAGTTTTAAAAGCCTTGTCATGGTGATGGGTTCCGGAAACTTCCGGATGGTAACCGCCGGACCGTCCAAAGCAACGGGAGGCAGTACTACATGAACTCTTGAGCCGTCGGGCAGCCTGGCGTCGGCGATCGGCCTGGATACATTCACGGTCCGGTTCACCCTGCTGACAATCTGCTGTATGGTGTCCTCCAGCTGTTCCTGGCTGTCAAAGGCCTTTCCCCACAACTCCATGCGTCCGTTCCTCTCAACAAAAATCCGTTCCGGCCCGTTTACCATGATCTCCGATACTTCCCTGTCATCCACCAGCTCCTGAAGGGCCCCCAAACGCCGGAAGGAATCAAAAAGGCGGCATCGGAGCTCTATTCTGGCTTTTAAAGGCAGATAACTGCTCTGTCCATATTCCAGGATCCTCCGGTCTATGATGGCGTAAAGCTCTTCATCGGTCACCTGCTGCTGTTCATCCAGTTCCCTCATGATCTCTTCCCGCATCAGCCTTCTCTGTCCGTCGTCCATTCTGCCTCCTCTTTACGGCTGTTTCCGTAACAGCTGTCTGGTATAATCCCCCAATTCTCCCCACAGGAGCTGTTCCAGGTAGTCATCTCTGCGCCCGAAGCTGCAGTGATAAGGAAGCTTCAGCTTTTGTATCCGCTCCTTAAGGGGTTCATGACCGGAAGAGACCAGATATTCCTCAAATTCTTCCACCTTTGCCGCCGAGACACAGTCATCCTTTACCGGCATATAAACCACATCGCAGATCTCCAATACCTCCGCGGCCTTTTTACCAAACTGGCCCAGATCCAGGATGATCGCTTCATACGCACTCTCTCTTGCAATCCTTCCCAGCAGATCCGCCATCATCTGGGCCGTAACCTGACAGAGATCCTCCGGGTACTTCACAGGCGGCACATAATCCAGATCACCCCAGGTATAGACCACGGAGCCAAGCCGTATCCAGCTGAAACCGTCCTGGCTGTAATAATACAAAAGATCAGACAGCCCTCCCCTGTATTCTTCTCCGGTCAGATGCCCAAATCCGGAGCAATCCTCCAGATTCATATAAAGGACTTTGGAATCCCGTGCCAGCAGCTGCCCCATGGTAAGAGCCAAGGATGTCTTTAAACACCGGTTTATGGGGGAATAAACCCCGATGATACGGCTTATCCCGGAAACCATGGAAAATCCCGGCTCCGCCTGATCCGTACAGTAACAGGCCATCACCTCACGCATAATGCTGTCTGCGGACTGGTATTTATAAACGCTTGGATACTGCTCCTCCAGAGGGACCACTTCTCCGTCGGCCAGGGTTACCACCCGGGCCGCCCCTATTTTATCCATTTCCTCCTGAGACACCGAGGAATTGATGAGCAAAAGCTCGATCTCATGATCTGACGCATAAGCCTTCAGCCGTTCCAGAGCCGTAAACGCCACAACCGAAAACGGGACCTGCTTCCTGTGATTCACGAATTCCGCAAATCTCTCTGCGTACAAAGGATCCACGTCATAAACCGCCATCACTCTTTTTGCCAATACAGCACCTCCTTTTATCGGTACATGATGTAAACTGCCGTTCCCAAAAACAGACATATGCCCAAAGGGATCACCGCATCATTCCCATCCCGGGCAGGAATGTAATAGGCCGTAAGCTTTCCAGTATGGAGTACACGCCTGATATAGGCCAGAAGACAGGAAAAGCGTTCTGTAAAACTGCCCTTCACTATCATTTTAAACAGGGACCAGAATGCCCCGATGAGAAAACCGGATCCGACGGCCAGGGCTCCGTTTGAAAGCCCCAGATAACCGCATATCAGCGCGGCAAGCTTAATATCGCCCGCCCCAATCATCCGGCATACAAAAAATATGAAAAATAAAGCGGTGACAACAGCAAATCTCAAGAAAAACCGGAATGACACTTCCCAGAAAACAGCGCCTCCCCCAAAACCTTCGGACTCAAGAATGCCGGTAAGAATTCCGGTAATGATCCCCAACATGACCCACCAGTTGGGGATGCGGTGCTCCCGGACATCATAATAGGCCCCTGCCCCTAAAATAAGCAGCAAAATAAATGATCGAATGATAAAATAACCCCCTCTTTCCTTAAAATGAAATCTGGAATATCTGCTGGAATGTCAGCCCTGGGATTATGGACGCATAAATCCATAATGCTTGAAAATTATTTGAACAGCTGTACGCAGAACGCATACAGAACATGCCTATATTATGCACAGGGACCTTAAGAATGTCAACTGTTTTCTTTAAGAAATATTGTATACATCTCCCCCCTCTGAGAATTCTGATTCTGAATAATTTATTTTCAATTTTGTAAATAATGCTAAATTTTCGGTTTTTTTATATTCTAAATTGAAATAAATCAAAAAATTTTTCCGGCAAAACATTGACGTTTCTTCCCCGAAATGATAAACTATTATTAGTTTATATTTTTAAACCAAAGGAGGAGTCCGATTGTGGAAGCCGAAGATCTTCATAAGCTTTTCCAGAATTCCATGCCGCTTTTTATGGCTCTTGGGGATCCGGTCCGGCTGGCCATTATTGAGGCGCTTGCCCGCACAGGCCTGTATGACAGTAAGGGAAATGATGTGGCCGGAACAATCGGCGGCTGCACGGTCCCCCGGAGGCAGGGAATGAATGTAAAGGAAATAACGGAACAGACCAATTTATCCCGCCCTGCCGTTTCCCATCATTTAAAGATCTTAAAGGAGGCCGGCCTCATTAATGTCCGCCGTGAAGGGACAGCCAATTATTATTACCTGGCGATCAGCGACAGCACAAAAAAGCTCTGTTCCCTGGGGCAGTTTTTACAGGGGCTGCTGGATCCGATTTCATAAATAATAAAATATACAGGTAATTTATGAATAAAGTGCCATTTTCCAGATATACTGAATTCTATAAGTATATCGTATGAAATTATAAATCTGGAGATGGTAAAATGAAAAATGCATTGTTAAAAAAACATCTGGCCCTGTCAGAAGAGGAGCGGAACCTAAGACATGAGATCGAATGCTCCAAAACTGCCATTGACGCCGCCAGAAACCACTTTGAACAGGTGGTCGACCCCACGCTTATTGATTGTTATATCTACGAACTTAATGCGGCTCAGCTGCGTTATCAGTTCCTCCTGCGCCGTTTTAAAAGCCGGGAGGTATAAAATACTTAAGAAGCGGAGAATCAGTATATGAGCAGGTGGTATGAGAGAGGGATTTTCTATCACATTTATCCTCTGGGACTTTTGGGAGCCCCAAAGGAAAACAGGGAAACATCCGTTACAGACCGCTTGGGCGAGCTGTGTGAATGGATCCCCCACATCCGGGCCCTGGGGTGTAACGCCGTCTACATCGGACCGCTGTTTGAATCCTCTTCCCATGGATATGACACGCGGGATTACCGGATGGTGGACCGCCGCCTGGGAAACGGGAAAGGCTTTCAGGATTTTGTGATCCGGTGTCATGAAGTGGGACTGAAGGTGGTTGTGGACGCCGTCTTCAACCATACCGGACGGGAATTTTCCGCGTTTCAGGATCTTTTGAGAAACCGTGAAGATTCTCCTTTCAGGGACTGGTACCGGGGAATTGATTTCAACGCCGGCAGTCCCTGCGGTGATCCCTTCGGATACGAAGCGTGGCAGGGACATTACGAACTTCCCTGCTTTAATCTATTTAATCCCCGGGTAAAGCAGTATCTGTTTGATACCGTACGGTTCTGGATCGATACCTTTGATATTGACGGTTTACGGCTGGACTGCGCCAATGTACTGGACTTCGGATTCATGAAGGAGCTGCGGGCGCAGACCGAAGGCATGAAAGAGGACTTCTGGCTTATGGGAGAAGTCATCCATGGGGAATACGGCAGATGGGTGAATAAAGATATGCTCCATTCCGTCACGAACTACGAATTACATAAAAGCATTTATTCGGGTCATAATGACCGAAATTATTTTGAGATCGCCCACAATGTGAAGAGGCTGGAAGCCATTGGGCCCCGGCTCTATACGTTTGTGGACAATCATGATGAGGACCGGATTGCCGGCAAGCTGGAAAATCCGGAACACCTCTATCCTGTGTACACGCTGTTGTTCACCCTGCCCGGCATTCCCTCCGTATATTACGGCAGCGAGTTCGGGATAAAGGGAAAGCGGTCCCAAACGGACGACACCATGCTGCGCCCCCGGATCTCCCTCTCTCAAAAAGAGGAGCTGAACGGTCCTCTGACCGGCTTTATCCGCATGCTGGGGCATATTCATGAAGAAAATACTCCGTTTCACGGAGGAAAATATGAGGAGCTTTTTCTCACCAACCGGCAGTATGCCTTTGCACGATACAGCGAAGGACATGTTGTTGTCACTGCGGTAAACAATGATGAAAATGATGCATTTGCAGCTGTCCCCTGTCCGCCGGCGGGAAACATTGCTGTTAACTTACTGAACGGGGAGACATTTCCCGTCAGGGACCACAGAATCGAATTGACGATACCGGCAAACCGGGGTGTTATATTAAAGATTATGGAGGGGTGAGTATATGGCAGAGAGCGGCAAGGAAATCGGAACAGGTTTTATCACGGAGGTGGACCGATACCTCTATAACAACGGAAGGCATTACGAGATCTACGAAAAGCTGGGGGCTCATCCGAAAAACTATAAGGGAACGGACGGAATGTATTTTGCCGTATGGGCGCCTCACGCGGAGCAGATCGGAGTTGCAGGCGATTTTAACGGCTGGAATCCGGAGGCCGACCCCATGGTGCCTCTTGCCGATTCGGGAATCTGGGAAGCTTTTATTCCGGGTGTCGGCGTGGGTGAGCTGTATAAATACGCCATCACCACAAAGAGCGGCAAGATCCTTTTCAAAGCGGACCCCTATGCCTTTCACGCGGAGTACAGGCCTCAGACCGCTTCTGTCACAGCGGATCTGTCCGGATTTCAGTGGAAGGACCGCACATGGATGGAAAAGCGGAAGAACGGAGATCCGTTCCACGGGCCGGTCAGCATCTATGAGGTTCATCTGGGTTCCTGGCGAAAGAAAAACAGGGAGGAAAAAGACGGCTTTTACACTTACGCGGAAGCCGCCCATGAACTGGCCGATTACATATTGGATATGGGATATACCCATATCGAGCTTCTGGGGATCGCTGAGCATCCCTATGACGGCTCCTGGGGCTATCAGGTGACCGGCTATTTTGCTCCTACGTCCAGATACGGGACTCCCCTGGAGTTTATGTATTTCGTCGATTACATGCACAGGAAAGGGATCGGGGTCATTCTCGACTGGGTTCCCGCCCATTTTCCAAAGGATGCCCACGGATTGGCCGATTTTGACGGCGGCCCCTGCTATGAATATGCGGACCCGAGAAAGGGCGAGCATCCGGACTGGGGGACCAGGGTTTTCGATTACAGCAAATACGAAGTGGATAATTTTCTCATCGCCAACGCCCTTTACTGGATCGAAAAATTCCATGTGGACGGACTGAGGGTCGATGCGGTGGCTTCCATGCTTTATCTGGACTACGGCAGAAATGACAGGGACTGGGTCCCTAACAAAAACGGCGGCAATGAAAACCTGGAAGCCATTGAATTCTTCAGGCATTTAAACAGCATGATTAAAAAACGCGGGGATGGGGCCATGGTCATCGCGGAAGAATCCACCGCCTGGCCAAAGGTCACCGGCGATCCGGAACAGGGGGGCCTTGGTTTCACCTTTAAGTGGAACATGGGCTGGATGCATGATTTTCTTGAATACATGAAGCTGGATCCTTATTTCCGCAAATACAATCATCATAAAATGACCTTCGGGCTCTCATATTTTACCAGTGAGAACTATATACTGGTATTATCCCATGATGAAGTGGTTCATTTAAAATCCTCCATGATCAATAAAATGCCAGGACTGCTGGAGGACAAATTTTCCAATCTGAAGGCAGGGTATACCTTTATGCTGGGACATCCCGGGAAAAAGCTTCTGTTTATGGGACAGGACTTCGGCCAGTATCACGAATGGGATGAAAAAACGGCTCTGGACTGGTATCTGGCCGATGAGCCTGCCGGCAGGGAGCTTCAGGATTATGTGAGCGGCCTTCTCCGCCTTTATAAAAAATATCCCGCCCTTTATGAAAAGGATTATGACTGGGACGGCTTTTACTGGATCAATGCCGACGACAGTGAACGCAGCATATTCAGCTTTGTCAGGTACAGTGAAAATCATAAAAACAGCCTGCTGTTTGTCATAAACTTCACTCCCATCGGGCGTCCGGATTACCGGGTGGGAGTTCCTAAGCGGGGAAGCTATACTCTTGTTTTGGATGAGAGCCGCGGTCTGTACAAACGGGGAGAAAAAGCGCCTTCCTTCCGCGCCGTGAAACAGGAATGGGACAGGCAGGAGTATTCTTTCTCCTATCCCCTTGCGGCTTATGGCGCAGCAGTTTTCCGGTTTTGAATTCATCATGGGTTGTTCGGTAATATTTGCTGATTTATTCTGAAATAAACTATACTTTTTATGTAATTTGTAGTAAAATATAAGTACAGAACTACTACATAATGGTTTAGACTCATGGATGGAAGGAGAGGTTTTTATGGCAGCAGAACTAATTGCTACAACCGCAACAAAAAAGGTCTTTCGTGATGGAGATAAGGCGATCAAGGTATTTAACGCGGATTTTCCAAAGGCAGATGTGTTGAACGAAGCATTGATCACGGCCCGGGTGGAAGAGGTCGGCGGAATCAATGTTCCCAAGGTGTTGGAAGTTGGTGTTTTTGAAGGCAGGTGGTCCATTACCTTTGATTTTATTGAAGGCAGGACTCTCCAGCAGATCATGGATGAAAACCCTGATAAAATACCGGAATACATGGAGAAAATGGTAGATCTGCATTTGAGCATTCTGGCGAAACAGTGCCCTCTTCTTAACAAGCTGAAGGATAAGATGTCGCGTCAGATCCTGGACATTGAAGAACTGGAAGACGTGACGCGCTATGATATGAGGACGCAGCTGGACAGCATGCCGAAGCATACGA
Organism: Lachnospiraceae bacterium 54-53; assembly: GCA_041223105.1. GTDB lineage: Bacteria > Bacillota > Clostridia > Lachnospirales > Lachnospiraceae > Lacrimispora. The sequence continues at coordinate 53,852 of JBCLPO010000022.1, read as the reverse complement.
AGCTGTGCCATGGAGATTTTAACCCCACCAACATTATTGTAAAGGATGACGGATCCATGTATGTTCTGGACTGGGTCCATGCCACTCAGGGAAATGCCAGCGCGGATGTTGCAAGAACATATCTGCTGTTCTGTCTGCAGGATCAGGACAGGGCGGATATGTATATGAATCTGTTCTGCCGGAAAACCGGAACAGCAAAAAAATATGTGCAGACATGGCTCCCCATCGTTGCCACGGCACAGCTGTCCAAGAAACGGCCGGAAGAAGCGGAGCTTCTGCATCAATGGGCGAATATTTTTGAATATCAGTAAGGAACGGGTTTTTAAAGATAAGACCGGGTAAAATTATGGCCGGGATTCCCAGAGCGGGATCCCGGCCTAATGATATTGTGCCTCAAACATTTCATAGTAAAGTCCCTTTTTCCTCATCAGTCCTTCATGGTCCCCCTGCTCCACGGCCTCCCCATGATCAAGCACCACGATCTGATCCGCATTTTGTATGGTCGAAAGGCGGTGGGCTATGACAAAGCAGGTCTTTCCTTCCATCAAACGGCGCATGGCCTGCTGAATCCGGATTTCCGTCCTTGTGTCCACATTGGAGGTGGCCTCATCAAGGATCAGCATTTTCGAATCCAGCAGCATGGCACGGGCAATGGTCAGAAGCTGCTTCTGGCCTTTTGAAATGTTGGTTCCGTCTTCCTTTAAAACAGTCTGATAGCCTTGGGGAAGCTGCTTTATGAAGGAATGTATCCGGGCGGCCCGGGCAGCCGCCTCCACCTCTTCCATAGTGGCATCTTCTCTGCCATAAACCAGGTTATCGTAAATGGTCCCCTGAAACAGCCAGGTATCCTGCAATACCATGGCAAAGGACTTTCTTAAGCTCTTTCTCGTGATGCCGTGTACCTCCATGCCGTCCACCAGGATTTCCCCCCGTTCCGCTTCATAGAAACGCATCAAAAGGTTGATGAGAGTTGTTTTTCCCGCTCCCGTCGAGCCCACAATGGCGATCAGCTTTCCCGGCTCTGCCTTCAGGCATAAATCATAAAGGATGATTTTTCCGGGTTCATACCCAAAGTCCACATGGGAAAATTCTACGGCTCCGGTTACTCCCTTTTCCTCTTCCCCCAGAATCACGGCCCCGGCCCGGTCCTTAATCTCCGGGATTTCATCCATCAGCTTAAATACCCGCTCCGCGGCCGCCAGGGCTGACTGCAGATCGTTCATGATATTTGCGGCTTCGTTGATGGGGCCGGAAAATTTTCTGGAGTATAAGACAAAGGAGGAGATCTGTCCTACCGTCATCATTCCCAGCAGATACAGGGATGCTCCGAACACGCTGATCAGGGTCAGGGATAAATTGTTTATGAAATTTACCATGGGACCTGTCATGCTTCCATAATACTCGGATTTGTAATAACTCTCCACGGCATCTCTGTTTTTCTCCGCAAATTTGCGGATTATTTCATCCTCTCCGCAATAGGCTTTTATGGTTTTCTGCCCTGTGACCTTTTCTTCCGCAAAGCCGTTGAGACTTCCAAGGCTTGAAGAACGGGCCTGAAACAGCGGCCTGGTCCTTTTCGTAATAAAACGGGTGATGAGGGCCGATAAGGGAACGGTAAATGCGAATACCAGAACAAGCCTGGGAGATATGACCACCATCATGTAAAGAGCTCCCGTCACCGTGACCACGGTTGTCAGAATCTGCATGAGATCACTTGACAGGGACTCATTTACCGTATCGATATCATAGGAAATACGGCTGATGATGTCCCCGGTCTGGTGCATGTCATAATAACCGGCAGGCAGGGCCAGCATACAGTCAAATACGTCCTTTCTCATGCGGTACACCACCTTGCGGCTTATGGTGATCATCAGAACAGACAAGGCATATGACAAAGCCGCTGAGACCGAGTAAAAGACAGCCATCAGCCCGGCGTAATGGAACACACGGCTGAAATCCACCAGCCCTTTTCCAGGCTCTATGGCATCGATGGCATAGCCGGACAGCAGCGGTCCCACAAGAGCCAGCAGATCGCTTCCTATGGTCATAAAAATTGCCAGCAGCAAAAGTAAGCGGTATTCCATCATATATTTTCCCAGCCGACCGATGGTATGCTTCCTCTCCCGCAGGGAACGGAGAACCGGGCCCGGGCTGTCCGCTTTTATTTCTCTGTGTTTTCCCATCTGTCTTCTCTCCTTTAAGTCCCCATCTGGGATTCTCCGATCTCCCGGTAGATTTCACAATCCCTCATCAATTCTTCATGGCTGCCATAACCGATCACACTGCCTTCATCCAGAACCAGAATATGATCCGCGCTCATCACGGAGCTGATCCGCTGGGCGATCACAATGCAGGTCGTTTCCGCAAAATGTTCCCTCAGCTCTCTTCTTAAATCCGCATCGGTTTTATAGTCCAGGGCGCTGGAAGAATCGTCCAGTATGAGTATGTCCGGATGCCCGGCCAGAGCCCTGGCAATGAGGATCCTCTGTTTCTGGCCCCCGCTTAAATTGGCACCTTTGATGTCCAGCTTTTCATCCAGACCGCCCTTTTCCTCAATGAATGCAAGCGCCCTGGCACAGCCTGCGGCCTCTTTTGCTTCTTTCCGGGAGAGCCTCCGCCCCATCTGAATATTTTCCAGAATGGTGTCCTCAAATATCACGTCATTCTGAAAGACCGCACCAAACCTCTTTCTTAAATCCCGAAGGCCCATGGTCCGGATATCCTGACCCTCAATGCGGATGCTTCCCCTGTCCGCATCGTAAAACCGCATGAGCAGGTTAACAATGGTGGACTTTCCGGAACCCGTGGCTCCGATGATGCCAAGGGTCTCCCCCTTTTTCAGGCGGAAGCTGACATCCTTTAAGCTGCAGCCTGATTTGTTGTAGGAAAAGGATATTTTATCAAATTCCAGATAAGAGGCTTCCTCTTCTCTCTTCTCCCGGGGACAGGCAGAAAAAAAAGCGGATTCATCCTCTCCGTCCAGCACCTGGTTGATGCGCTCCGCGGAAGCAGCCGCCTTGGAAATGATGATGAACATCCTGGAAATAGACATAAGGGCATTTAAAATAATGGTGAAATAAGTCAGAAACGCCAGAATGGTCCCCACCTCCGCAAGCCCCCGGTTCACACGGTATGCACCGGCCAGGACCACAAAGACCAGACCAATATTCAGAAACAGGTTCATTGCCGGATTGGTAACTGCCGTCGTTACGACAGCCCGCCGCTCCCTGTCCACCACTTCCCTGTTTACATCATCAAACCTCTGCCGTTCACAATCTTCTTTGGAAAGGGCCTTGATCACCCGGATTCCGGCAATGTCCTCCCGTACCAGCCGGACGAATCCATCCACGCTCTCCTGAAGCTCCAGAAACATGGGGATGCTTTTTTTGGATACGGCCACCACCACAACCGCCAGAAGGGGGAGGGCGGCAAGAAGAACGCAGGCAAGAACCGGATCCAGCAGAAGGGTCATGACAATGCCTCCCACAAGAAGAATGGGCGCCCGGACGCCCAGCCTCTGGACCCTTGTCAGCATCTGATGGACATTGTATGTATCGCTGGTCAGCCTGGATATGAGGGAAGGCCTGGTGATCCCATCCGCCTGACGGTCGGATAAATACATGACCTTATGAAATAAGTCCCCCCGAATCGTGTAAATGGCGTCACTGGCCACTCTGGAAGCCATTCGGTTGGCTATGACGCTGAAGGTCACCGCCAGAACGGAACAGGAAAGCATGAACAGGCCCCATAAAAGGATCTCTCCTTTCCTGCCCGCCGGAATCACCTCATCGATCATATGGGCCAGCGTCCAGGGAAGGAATAAATCCATAAGGGTCCCGGAAAATTTAATAAAAAAGCCCATGGCCATCCGGAGATAATAGGGCTTTAAATAATAAGCGGCTATTTTTTTCATGTATCATCTTTCCCGGACATCGTATCATGTTCCTTCTTCAGTTCCTGATACAGATCACAGAACTTCCATTTGCAGTTGGTATCGGTTATCACCGCCTTTAAGGCGATCTTCGGGACTCCTGCCCGCCTTAAGTTCAAAAGCAGCTCGTCAATCCGCCGGTCGGAGAAATTCTTCATAACCAGGATCTCCTCTTCCAAAACCTGCCCTTCTTCCTTTGCCTGCTCCTCAAACCCGTCCATCCCGGCCAGATATCCCACCGTCTGTCCGGTCTGATCCGGGGAAATATTCCTGATCCGTATTCCCATCCGGACCAGAACAGCCTTTAACTTCGCGGCTTTTGTTTCATTTCCGCTCTGGCTGTCCTTCTCCGGCCGGTAATACAGGACCGTTTCTTTCATTACTGCCATGACCTAACCCTCCTGCTGCCCATTATAACAGATGTTTTCTCAGTTCTTCCCCGCTTAAGGCGCTCAAATACGCCGGGGCTATATCAAATACCGTCTTGCAGCCCCGCTGGCCTTCCTGATTCAGGCGGTATGCGGCCCTCGCATAGGCAGTCAATACGGAAGCCGTAAATTCCGGATTGGAGTCCAGCTTCAGGCTGTATTCAATCACATGGCTGTTCTCATCCTCCCAGCCCGTGGTTCCTGTTCTGATGACAAACCCGCCGTGAGGAATCCCTTTGTGATCCCGCATGAGTTCTTCCTCGCTGATAAACCTGACCACAGTATTATAATCAGCAAAATAATTGGGCATTGTCACGATCTCTTTTTTGATCCGCTCCAGATCCGCTCCCTCTTCGGCCACCACATAGCATTCCCGGGTGTGCTTTTCCCTGGTGGCCAGCTCCGGATTTTTACCGCCGCGGACCGCCTCCAGGGCATCTTCCACCGGAACGGTATACTGTCTGGCATCCTTCACCCCTTCTATCCTGCGGATCGCATCGGAATGCCCCTGGCTTACGCCCCTGCCCCAGAACGTATAGTCATGTCCCCCCGGCAATACGGCATTGGCATACAGACGGTTTAAGGAAAACATGCCCGGATCCCAGCCTGCGGATATGACCGCTACCCGGCTGCCCCCTATGGCCGCCTCGTTAACGGCTTCAAAATGCTGTGGGATCCTGGCATGAGTGTCAAAGCTGTCAACCACATTGAAGTGTCTTGCAAGCTGGGGAGTCTGTACCGGAAGATCACTTGCGCTTCCCCCGCAAAGGATCAGCACGTCAACGGAATCCTTTTTTGAAACCGCTTCGCCTATGGGATAAGCCTTAACGCCCGGAGTTAAAAGCTTTAAGGCTTCCGGAGCTCTTCTGGTAAATACCGCGGCGAGCTCCATATCCGGATTATGGCTGATGGCGCACTCCACTCCTCTTCCCAGATTCCCATAGCCTGAAATGCCTATTTTAATCTTCATGTCTTCATCTACCTTTCCAAAAGTTGTTCCTTAACATTATAACGCAGAAAAGAGGCCTGTGTAAATCCCGTATTGCAAAGAGTTCCGCACAAAAAGATCCGCAGGCAAAGTCAAAACCTTGCCTGCGGATTTCAATTTCTTTAAGCAAATGCTTCTGCCTCCGGCGTTTCCAATGCGGTGGTCTCATATTTATCCAGAATGACCTTCTGGATCATATCACGCGTATTGGAATTAATGGGATGGGCAATGTCCCGGTATTCTCCGTCGGCCGCTTTACGGCTCGGCATGGCGATGAACAACCCCTTCTCCCCTTCAATCACCTTGATGTCATGGATAACGAATTCGTTATCCAGCGTAATGGATACGATAGCCTTCATCTTTCCTTCTTTTTCGATACGTCTTACCCTCACGTCTGTAATCTGCATGTTAAACCCCTTCCCGTCACATTTCCTTATAATGTGTATCTTTCGTTTTTTTCTATGACAATTTTTATATTGTCCGGTGTTCCTATATAAGTTGTATTCGCCCGGATGGTATCCCGGCTTTCAACAATACAATTCTCAATGACCGTGTTATCCCCTATATATACATCATTTAAAATGATGGAATTTTTTATGACACAGTTGTTTCCGATATATGCTTTTTTATAAAGAACTGAATTTTCAACCACTCCGTTGACAATGCTGCCGCTGGAGACCAGGCTGTTTTTCACCACTGCCCCCGGATTATACTTTGCAGGCGGCAGATCATCGATCTTTGAATAGACGTCCGGATACTGACGGAAAAAATAATCCCTTACTTCCGGCTTTAAGAAATCCATGTTTGTCTTATAGTAGGATTCCATAGAAGCGATGTTTCTCCAGTATGTATTCATCTTATAAGCATAGATCCTCTTTAAATTCCTGTAGCGCACCAGAATATCACTCACAAAGTCATAGCGGTCTTCCATGGCACAGCGCTCGATCAGTTCGATGAGCTGACGCCTTCGGATCACGTAAATACCGCAGGAAACCGTGTTTGAAGAAGCTATCATGGGTTTTTCTTCAAAATCCGTGATCCTTCCGTCATCATTGGTCTTCACCAGTCCGAAGCGGGTGACATCTTCTTCCTTGGGAAGCTCCGTGCATACTACGGTAATATCCGCCTTCTTTTCAATGTGATATTCCAGAACCTTTCCGTAATCCAGCTTATAGATGCCGTCGCCCGCGGCAATGACCACATAGGGCTCATGGCTGTTCTTTAAAAACGTCAGATTCTGAAAAAGTGCATCCGCGGTTCCCCTGTACCAGTCACTGCTTTCCGCAGTAATGGTGGGGGTGAACACGAACAATCCTCCCTGTTTCCTTCCAAAGTCCCACCATTTGGAAGAACTCAAATGCAGATGAAGAGACCTGGAATTATACTGGGTCAAAACCGCCACGTTCTGAATATGGGAATTGGTCATATTACTTAAGGCAAAATCAATGCTCCTGTAGTTGCCCGCTATGGGCATGGCCGCAATTGCCCTTTTGTTGGATAATTCCCCCATTCTCTTACTGTTTCCGCCTGCTAATACAATTCCTATCGCTCTCATCGCATGCCACCTGCCTTTATGATGTAATCTCCCCCGGCAAGCGCTCCGTCAGTATAATCCTCCGCGGTTGTCTCTCCCACAACCGCAGTATTCTTACCCACCTTCACATTCTCCGGGATGATTGAATTCTCACCAACCGTTACCAGGTCAAACTGATATACCTTGGGATCATATTTACTTGGAGCAAACTCCCCGATTCCAAGTTCGGCATTGGCGCCGACCCTCACGTTCTCAGCAATAATGGCCTTATTGATCACGGCGTTCTCTTCCACGATGCATTCCCGCATCACAATGGAATCCCTGACCACGGCACCTTTCTTAATGACGACCCCCGCACCGATGACGGAGTTATGAACCTCCCCAAAAATCTCCGTTCCTTCTCCGATGATGCTTCTGTCAATCACCGCCTCCTCCGCCACATACTGGGGCGGAATAATATCACTCTTGGTATAAATTTTCCAGTATTCCTCGTAAAGATTAAATTCAGGAATGATATCAATCAGTTCCATATTGGCCTCCCAGTAGGATCCCAGGGTTCCCACATCCTTCCAGTAGCCGTTGTATTCATAAGCGAACACCCGGTTTCCGGATTCAAAGCAGTATGGAATGATGTGCTTTCCAAAGTCACATCCCGGAACTTCCGACATCTTAATGAGCGCTTCCTTCAATACTTTCCAGCTGAATATGTAAATACCCATGGAGGCCAGATTGCTTCTGGGATTTGCCGGCTTCTCCTCAAACTCCGTGATCCTGTTGTTCTCATCGGTGATGAGGATGCCGAACCGGCTGGCTTCCTCAATGGGCACCGGCATGGCAGCAATCGTGATATCAGCATTATTCGCCTTATGATATTCCAGCATGACCTCATAATCCATCTTATAAATGTGGTCACCTGACAGGATCAGGACATAGTCCGGATTGTAGGTCTCCATATATTCCATGTTCTGATAAATGGCATTGGCCGTTCCGGTATACCAGTCACTGCCCTTGCTCCTCTCATAGGGGGGCAGGATCGTCACGCCGCCTACGTTGCGGTCTAAATCCCACGGGATTCCGATTCCGATGTGGGCGTTCAGACGCAATGGCTGATACTGGGTCAGAACTCCCACCGTGTCCACTCCTGAATTGATACAGTTGCTGAGGGGGAAATCAATGATACGGTACTTGCCGCCAAATGATACTGCTGGTTTGGCCACCTTTTGCGTCAACACACCTAAACGGCTTCCCTGGCCGCCTGCCAAAAGCATGGCAATCATCTCTTTTTTAATCACGTTATCACCTCTTGCTGTTCAAATTTGATTGTACTAGCATTATAACACACTTCCGCGAAATAGTGAACAAATTTTTAAATTATTATTATGTTTTTTTGTGCATTTTCCGACATTTTTCAAGCTTTTTTCATTTCTTTTACATTTTAGGCCGCATCCGACTTTTTTACCCCCTATCCCCCTTGAATCGGGGCTGAAAATACAGTATAATCTTAGTAAGTATGCGAACATTAAAGGAGAAGCCATTATGGATTTAGCAACAATCAGACAGATATATAAAAACAAAGAATCGTTTCTGAATACCGAGGTCACCGTGGGAGGATGGGTGAGAAGCTTAAGGGATTCCAAGTCCTTTGGATTCATTGTTTTAAACGACGGAACTTATTTTGAAACACTTCAGGTGGTTTATCATGACTCCATGGAGAATTTTTCCGATATATCACGGTTAAATGTAGGCACTTCCCTCATTGTTACTGGGACCCTGGTTCCCACTCCGGATGCCAAACAGCCTTTTGAGATCCAGGCCTCCCGTATCGTTGTGGAGGGGACCTCCTCGCCGGACTATCCCCTTCAGAAAAAGCGCCATTCCTTTGAATATTTAAGGACCATTTCCCATCTGCGTCCCAGAACCAATACCTTCCAGGCAGTCTTCCGCGTTCGTTCCCTGATCGCCTACGCCATTCACCAGTTTTTTCAGGAAAGGGACTTCGTTTACGTGCACACTCCCATCATTACCGGAAGCGACTGCGAGGGCGCCGGTGAGATGTTCCAGGTCACCACTCTGGATCTGACAAATGTTCCGAAGACCGCAGAAGGTGCTGTCGATTTCAGTCAGGACTTCTTTGGCAAGCCCACCAATTTAACCGTAAGCGGACAGCTGAATGCCGAAACCTACGCCATGGCTTTCCGCAATGTCTACACGTTCGGCCCCACGTTCCGTGCGGAAAATTCCAACACCACACGACATGCCGCGGAATTCTGGATGATCGAACCGGAGATGGCATTTGCGGACTTAAACGATGATATGGCACTGGCGGAATCCATGCTGAAGTATATCATCCGGTTCGTTTTAGAGCACGCGCCGGAAGAGATGGCGTTCTTCAACCAGTTTGTGGACAAGGAGCTGCTCAACCGCCTCAACCATGTTTTAAATTCCGAATTTGCCCATGTGACCTATACCGAGGCAGTGGAGCTTTTGGAAAAACATAACGAAGAATTTGACTATAAAGTGTTCTGGGGCTGTGACTTACAGACCGAACACGAACGCTATCTGACGGAACAGCTTTTTAAGAAACCGGTATTCGTAACGGACTATCCAAAGGAAATCAAGGCATTTTACATGAAGATGAACCCGGACAACAGGACCGTGGCCGCAGTGGACTGCCTGGTTCCCGGAATCGGTGAAATCATCGGCGGCAGCCAGAGAGAGGATGATTACGGCAGGCTGACCGCCCGTATGGAAGAACTCGGACTTAAGAAAGAGGATTATGAGTTCTATCTTGACTTAAGAAAATACGGTTCCACCCGCCATGCCGGCTTTGGCTTAGGCTTTGAGCGCTGTGTGATGTATCTGACCGGAATGTCCAATATCCGGGATGTGGTTCCGTTCCCAAGAACTGTCAATAACTGCGAACTTTAATTCCCGAGGGTGTTGCAAGATGAATTTTTAATTTTGCAGCACCCCCCTCTTTACAAAGAAGACCAGGGAGGTAATGACAATGAAATTCATACATATTGCGGATGTTCACTGGGGCATGAGCCCGGACAGCGACAAGCCCTGGAGCAAGGAACGGTGCCAGGATATCAAGGATACCTTTGCTAAGGCGGTAAACCAGGCAAAGGTTCTGGAAGCTGACTGCCTGTTCATTTCCGGTGACTTATTTCACCGGCAGCCCCTCGCCAGAGATCTAAAGGAAGTAAACTATCTCCTGTCCACCATACCGGAGGTCCATGTGATCATCATTGCCGGCAACCATGACCGCATCCGGAGCAATTCCGCCCTTTTAAGCTTTACCTGGGCGCCCAATGTGACCTATCTCATGGGAGAGGAGCTGGAGAGCGTTTATTTTAAGGAGATCAATACGGAAGTTTACGGCTTCAGCTATCATTCTTCCGAAATCCCGGAAAACCGCCTGGACCATCTGAAGGTTCCCAACAACGGACGGATCCACGTCCTCTTGGGACACGGCGGCGACGCCAATCACATCCCCTTTGACAAGGGTGCCATGGCCAATCTGGACTTTTCCTATATCGCCATGGGACATATCCACCGGCCGGAGATCCTTTTGGAAAACCGCATGGCATTTTCCGGTTCCTTAGAGCCCCTGGATAAAACGGAATCCGGCCAGCACGGAATGATGGTGGGGGAGATCAATGAAGTGACCCGTATGGTCAGTTCCTTAAAGTTCATTCCTCTTGCAAGGCTTCAGTATATCTCTCTGGCCGTCAATGTGACCACTGCCACCACCAATACGGAGCTGGCCATGAAAATCACCCAGGAAATCCAGAACCGGGGGCCCGAAAACATTTTCCGGTTCCGCATACGGGGCATGAGGGACCCGGATATCTCCTTTGATTTAGAAATGCTTTCCGCCCGCTTCAAGATCATGGAGATCATTGATGAATCCGAACCTCAATACGATTTCCCGGCGCTGTTTTCCGAGCATCCCAGCGATATGATCGGCTTCTTTATCCAGGCTCTTCAGAAACCGGAAATGAGCCCTGTGGAGAAAAAAGCGCTCTACTACGGAATCAACGCATTGCTTCGCACTACGGACGAAAGGAGCTGACCCCATGAAAATACTGGATATCTATATCAATGGCTTCGGAAAATTCCACGGAAGAAATCTGTCCTTCCGGGATGGGCTCAACATCGTTTACGGCAAGAACGAAGCAGGAAAGTCCACGATTCATACCTTCATCCGGGGCATGCTTTTCGGGATCGAGCGGCAGAGGGGACGTGCTTCCCGAAGCGACCTTTACACCAAGTATGAACCCTGGGAAAACAGCGGCACCTATGAAGGCCAGATACGTCTGGAACATAAGGAGCATATCTACCGGATCGAACGGACCTTTCAGAAGAACAAAAAGGAATTTAAGATCGTAGATGAGACCGCCGGCCGGGAGGTGGAGCCTACAAAAGCATTTTTAGATGATCTGCTTTGCGGATTAAGCGAGGCCGCCTATGTCAATACGGTCAGCATCGGACAATTAAAAAGCGCCACCGATGAAGGCATGGTTTCCGAACTGAAAAATTACATAGCCAATTTAAACACCACGGGGAACCTGGCGCTTAACATTACAAAGGCAGCCGCCTTCTTAAAATCCCAGCGAAAGGAGCTGGAGGCCCAGATGGTTCCGGAAGCGGCCCGAACCTACACTTCTCTGTTAAGTGAGATCCGCAATACGGAAAAGGACATCTCTTCTCCGGAATATGAAAATCAGATTCAGAACTATCAGAAGCTCCGGACCGATGTCAAAACCGCGCTGGACGCGCGGCAGAAGGAAAAGGAGGAGCTCCTTCAAAAGGTCGCAAGAGGCAGACAGGTACTGAGCAGCAACCAGTTTTCGGATCAGGATTCCATAAACGCCTATTCGGCCAAAGCCCAGGAAACCTATGACGAATATATGGAGGCAAAAACCTCCTGCGGAAAAAAGCCGGGGAAAATATGCTCCGTTCTTTCCCTGATCATTGCAACTGTGCTTTTATGCTGTACAGGAGCCCTTTATTACCTTGGGGAATCCAACTATTTCACCGCTTACTACGGGCTTGACCTCATCCTTTTGCTGGGCATCTTCATCGGCGCCGCCATTATTTTCTACCTGATCGGACTGATCCTTTTTCTGCGGCTGAGACACAGCCAGAAGGATATGGAAATGAGCGCCAAAATGCTGCAGGAAATCCTCTCCAGACATCTGGGCAGCACAGATATCACCACGGAAGCCATACGCACGTTTCAGACCAGAATGGCGGAATTCACCCGCTTATGCTCCGCTGTGACAAGATCTGAGGCTGCCATCGCGCAAAAGGCCCGGGAAATCGAAGAACTTCAGAAAAAGCAGGAAGGCTGCGGGGAAACCATCGAAAAGCAGCAGAAAAGCCAGTGGGAGCTGGAGAAAAAGCTGGAGCACTTATCCAGCTGCAAAACCCAGGCAGAAGGGCTTAAACACATTCTGGCAGAGAATGACCGCATTCGGGAAGAGATCTCTTCCATTGACCTGGCGCTGGAAACCATGACCAGTCTCTCCTCCTCCATCCGGGACTCTTTTGGCCTGTATCTGAATAAAACAGCCTCGGACTTAATCGCCGGGATCACGGGCGGGATATATACCAGCATGAGCGTAGATGAAAATCTGAACGTCTTTTTAAACACGAAAACCAAGCTGGTTCCCTTGGAACAGGTCAGCAGCGGAACCATGGACCAGGTATATCTGGCGCTTCGTCTGGCAGCCTCCACCCTGATCCAGGAGGGGCCGGAACGGATGCCATTCATCTTTGACGACAGCTTTGTGCTGTATGACGATGACAGGCTTCGCACCGCATTAAAATGGCTGGTCGGCGCCTATTCGGACCAGATCATCATTTTCACCTGCCATCAGCGGGAGGCGCAGATGCTGACCGCCAACTTAATTCCTTATCACCTGGTGGAAATTTAATGCTGTTTCACATTTTGTATAAAAAAGAAGCCTGGAATGCAATCATGATTTTATGCTTGCATTCCGGGCTTCTTATTAATTTATTTTATTCCGGACCACATCCATTGCCATACCTGTCAGGGTTCCAAGCAAGGCAGGACCGATCCAGCTGAGCTCCATTTCATACAGCGGCAGCCTGGAAAGGCCGGCGCCTAAAAAGTCCAGCCCCACCTGCTCCAGGGACAAAAGCACGCTGGTAATCCCGGTCAGACCAATGGCACAGGCATAAACCGCCCGCCACTTTTTCCCGTCCAGGAATGCAAAGGAAAGCAGGATCAGCACGATGGCCACCGGATAGATGGCGTTTAACACGGGAACGGAAATCTCAAGTATTTTATTGAGTCCCACATTGGAGATCACCAGACTCACCAGTGCAAAAATAAAGGCCCAGGTCCTGTATCCCACGTTGGGAATGATGGTGCAGAAATACTTGCTGCAGCAGCTGATCAGGCCGATACAGGTATTTAAACAGGCGATAAAGAATATGGCCGCCAGCATTGCCATTCCTGCGTTTCCATATAAAAAACGCACCATCTGGTTTAATATCCGGGCTCCGTTTTCCGCAACTCCAAACGCGCCTCCTGTGACAGCTCCCACATGGGCCAGCGCACTGTAAACCGCAAGAAGGATCCCGCCCGCAATAAAACCGGCTTTAATGGTTTCCCGGACAATGGAGGATTCCTGTCTGATCCCCAGGGCCCTCACATTCAAAGAAATAATAATGCCAAAGTTAAGGGCAGCAATGGTGTCCATGGTCAAATAGCCTTCAAGAAACCCTTTCACAAAAGGATTGGACGCATAGGCTTCCGACGGCCTCCCATAGGAGCCTGCCGGATGGACCATGCAGCCTGCAAATATCACTGCAATCAGGGCCAGAAGACAGGGGGTCAGGATTCTTCCCAGCCGGTCCGTCAGTTTATCCGGCTTTAAAGCCACTGCAAAGGCAATGGTAAAAAATATCACGGAATAAAGAAACTGAGAGAGGGCTCCGGAGTTTCCTTCCCTTAAAAACGGGACCACTGCCATTTCAAACGATGTGCTGGCAGTTCTGGGAATGGCAAGACACGGTCCGATGGACAAATAAGTGAGCAGCGTAAAAATAAATGCAAATTTAGGATGTACATGGCCTGCCAGTCTCTCCAGACTGCCGGACCGGGCCACCGCAACGACTCCAAGAACCGGAAATCCGATGGCCGTCACCGCGAAGCCAATCATGGCCGTCCAGGCAGCGGTACCTGCCGACGCGCCCAAAAAAGGCGGAAAAATAAGATTTCCCGCCCCGAAAAACATGGAGAAAAGTGTAAGTCCCACCAATACCAGCTTATGCTTCGGTAATTTATCCATATGGCCCCCGCTTTACCTGTCTCCTGCACGATAACGCTCCAGAAGCCGGTTGATTCTGGTGGTCGGATTCAGCAGACCGCTTAAGGATGCGTCATGGTTCAGATTATCTATGATCAATGCGATGTATTTGCTCATATCCACATTAATGTAATACGGCCTGGAGAGGAGATCCGGGGTCTGATATACCAGGTTGGTGGTCAGGATTCTGTCAATAAAGCCATTCTCATAATATTCATCAAACTTTGCCAGGCCGTTGGTAAAGAGACCAAAGGTGGAGCATACAAATACTTTTCTGGCCTTTCTTCTTTTCAGCTCCTTTGCAACATCCAGCATGCTTTCGCCGGAAGAAATCATGTCATCCACAATGATCACGTCCTTGCCTTCCACGCTGCTTCCCAGAAATTCATGGGCAACAATGGGGTTGCGTCCATTGACGATCTGGGTGTAATCACGGCGTTTATAGAACATACCCATATCAAGGCCAAGAACATTTGCAAAGAATACGGCCCGTCCCATGCCGCCTTCATCCGGGCTGATGACCATCATATGCTGGCTGTCAATGTCCAGAGTCTTCTCTTCCCTTAACAGATACTTGATGAACTGGTAAATGGGCTGGACTGTTTCAAAGCCTTTTAAAGGAATCGCATTCTGTACCCTTGGGTCATGGGCATCAAATGTAATGATATTCTCGACTCCCATATTCACCAGCTCCTGCAGGGCCAGCGCACAGTCCAGGGATTCTCTGCTTGATCTCTTATGCTGTCTGCTTTCATACAAAAACGGCATGATCACATTGATGCGGCGGGCTTTCCCTGCTGACGCGGCAATGAGGCGCTTTAAATCCTGGAAATGGTCATCCGGCGACATGTGATTGGTCATCCCGCACAAAGAATAGGTCAGGCTGTAATTACAGACATCCACCATGAAATACAGGTCATCACCGCGCACGGACTCACGCAGTATTCCCTTGGCCTCACCGCTTCCGAACCTGGGCGTGCTGGCTCCGATCACATAGGAATCCCTCTGGTAACCGGAAAAAGCAATGGTCGATTTATGTTCACTCTCCCGTTCCTGCCTCCATGCAACCAGGTAATCATTGACCTTATCCCCTAAATCCTTGCAGCTGTTTAAAGGGATCAGTCCCAGGGGACCTACCGGAATGGTTTCTATTGTTTTTTCTTCGTAAAGCATTCTCTTCTCCTCCAACGTTTCCTGATGCTATGCAACGGTTCTTTTATATCATTATGTGCGAAAATAGTCAAGTTAATCGGCTGGTTTTGCCCTCTTTCTGATACGAATATCATCCCCGTAGAGCGGAATCACCGTATACCGGCTGATCAGCCTGGAGGTTACGCGCTCCGTATACCGGTCCCTCAGCTCATTCATGGGATGGTTGGTGGAGATTATGGTCGACCTGGAAGAATTGAGACGCTCATTGATGCAGTAAAACAGTTCGGAAGACGTAAAGCTGTTGTTAAGCTCCGTTCCCAGATCATCAATGATCAGAAGGTCGCAATCCAGAATATACTGGTACATGCCCTTCATATCCTCTTCGTCCTGATAATCAAACCGGTTTTTGGAAAAGACTTCAAACAGGTCATTGGCCGACAGATAAATGACGGAATAATACCGGGCAATCAGTTCCTTTGCAATACAGTTGGTCAGAAATGTCTTGCCCACACCTGTGGGGCCCGTAAATAACAGGTTCCCATGTTCCGCCGGAAACCCTTTCACAAAATTCCTGCAGGTCTCAACAACCTGTCCCATGTACTGCTTTACCGTCCTGTTCAAAACCGGTATGACTCTGGTATCGTCAAAATATTCATAGGAAAATGCAGCAAAATTCTCTACCGCAATGATTTGCTCAATATTGGACTGGGCATACAGATACTTCATTTCCGCCTGGCGGAAGCAATGGCACTTGGCGCCTTTTGCATGCCCGGTATCCTGACAGTCCCGGCACCGGTAACGCATCTCCATATAATCCGGGGAAAAACCGGCTGCTTTCAGCAGCACGCTTTTCTGTTCCCTTAAATCCGCGATCTCGCTCCGCAGCTCCTTTAAGGCCCCCTGATCCCCTTCAAGCAGTCTGCGTGCACAGGCCACCGCTCTGGTGCTGATGGAATCGTCAAGCTCTTTTATAACCGGAATCCTTTTATATACTTCCGCAATCCTCTGTTCCTGTTCATGGCGGTTCTTAAACTGCTGCTGCCCGTAAGCCCGCATGATGGCGTCATACTGTGAATTGCTCAGCGCCATGGCTACCTCCATTCTATTGCCGCTTTATGTAAAAACTACTGCTCTGTCAATTGTTTCAGGACAAGGGCATCATAATCAATCTCCCTTTGAGGAAAATTCTGAAACTGATTCTGTCCGTTTCTTCCCTTTGCAGCCGGAACCTGCCTGCCTTCCCCGTTCTTCCCTTCCGCTGCGTTTTTCTTCCCCTGCTTATATTCTCCGCTCCTTATGCGGTCCGCATGCTCCTCGTCCAGCTTCCTGACCTCTTCCATGGAACGGACTCCGGAACTTTTCCAGCCTTCCAGAATCTTATCCGCGTACTGGAAGCTGGGCGCATGGGTCGCGGCCAGGGTGCGGTTGCATGCCTCAACCACCAGCTCTCTGGTAAACCCGTAGGAACGGAACCAGCGGTCCATGAAGTCCCTTTCCATGTCTCCCGGTTTTCTGTCGCTCAGGCCAAAAGCTCTCATAACGGCAAAGGAATCCTTGGTAAAGGATACGGCGTAGCCTTTTGCATCATCTATGGTCCGGAATCCCTTTTCATGCCAGCTGATCGCCACCGTTTCAATATAGCGGATGCTGCTGTGCCCGCCCTGCACGCAGTACTCCACAACATATTCCAGCAGCTCGGCCGACATAGGAAGCCCATCATACAAATAGGCGAACACTTCGCACTCTCTCTGGGTAAACACCTTATTCATATATTTCTGCGCAATATAAAGGAGCTGTGAAAAATCTTCATCTCCGGCCAGACCGCTTATCTTTTCAGGCGTATAGACCGGCCGCCCGGCAGTTGCCTCCGGTTTTTTCTGCTCCGGCACAATGCCTCCGGCACAGGCTGTCTCAGATACCGCCGGCGACGACGCCTTTCCGGCCGGAATCACTTCCGCAAGGACTCCCGCCTTTTTCCAGTATGACAAAGCCCGTGCCACATCCGCCTCCGTATGGTTTAAGGCATCCGCTATCATGGATACGGTCACTGCCTCCCCTTCATGGCGCATCAGATACAGGTACTCCTTTACGTACTCTCCGTTGGCCCCTGCCATATATTCATCAATAAAATCATTGGATATTACCGTAGCATCCACCTTGAAACTGCTCTTAAAATTCACTGCCATAACCTCACCTTTTTATCATGCTCCTATCATACCACAGGTCTCCCCAAAAGAAAATAGGCCCAGTTATCCACTAAATGAATTGTGGATACTGTGGATAATGTGGAAATTAGGTATACATAATTTGGAGTTACTCTCCGAATCATGTCGAATTGCTGATAAAATCGAGATTTTGTAAATTGTAAGACTATAAATTATGTAAATTAAAAAATCCACATAGCTTCTTAACATAAAATGTTGAAAACTATGTGGATAATGTGGATAACTACAAGCCCAACAGCTTTTCCCCCACTTTTACAATATCTCCGGCTCCCATAGTTATCAACAAATCACCGTGTATACAATTTTCCAAAATAAATGTTTCGATTTCATCAAACGACGGGATGTAGTGCGCTTTCACGCCCTTTTTTTCGATTCTGTCCGCAATATCCCTGGAACTGATCCCCAGATTGTCGGTTTCACGGGCTGCGTAGATGTCCGCCAGTATCACCTCATCCGCCAGGGACAGGGCATCCGCAAATTCGTCCAGAAACGCTTTCGTTCTGGTATAGGTATGGGACTGGAATACCACCCACAGCTTTTTATGGGGATAATGCTTCGCCGTCTCCAGGGTCGCCCTGATTTCCTGGGGATGATGAGCGTAATCATCAATGATGGTCACACCGGATAATTCTCCCTTTTTTTCAAAGCGGCGGTTGGTTCCGGTGAAGCGCTTAAGCCCCTTTTTGATCATTTCCATGGATATCCCCAGTTCCGTGCCGATCGCTGCCGCTGCCAGGGAATTGTAGACATTGTGCTCTCCCGGCACGCCGAGAGTGACCGTATCCACGGTTTCTCCGTCCACCTTTAAGTCATAAGTAGCCCTTGCCAATTCATCGAACCGGATCCCATGGGCCTGGTATCCGCTTCCCGGCTTCTTCCCGAATGTAATCACCCTGCATGGAAGACCGTCGGTTATGTATTCCCTGCTCTCAATGTCATTGTTAATCACCAGCAATCCGTCTTTGGGAAGCTTTTCAGCAAAAAGGCGGAAGGAATGGCGGATGTCCTTAATGTCTTTAAAAAAATCCAGATGATCCGCCTCCACATTTAATATCACTTCCATGGTCGGAAAAAAAGATAAGAAACTGTTGGTGTATTCACAGGCTTCTGTTACAAACAGCTCCGGACCGCCTACACGGATATTGCCGCCTATGGAATTTAGAATTCCGCCCACGGATATGGTCGGATCTTTATCCCCCGCCAAGAGGATCTCCGTTATCATGGATGTGGTTGTGGTTTTGCCGTGAGTCCCGGAAACCGCTATGGAGTTCCGATAATTTTTCATCATCTGGCCAAGCAGCTCCGCCCTGGTAAGAATCGGGAGCTGTTTTTCTACGGCTTCAATAAATTCCGGGTTATCCGAATGCACAGCCGCAGTATAAACAACCACATCGATTCCCTCTGTAATATTCCCGGCGCTCTGTCCATATGCGATTTTTGCGCCCTTTGCCTCTAAGTGACGTGTCAGATCCGACTTCTGGGAATCAGAGCCGGTTATGGTAAACCCCTCATCAATAAGAATTTCAGCCAGACCGCTCATGCTGATTCCGCCTATTCCGATAAAATGTACTGCCTCCGGTTTATGAAAATCAATTTGATACATGTTTTTTCCATCCTTAAATTTTTGTTTTCTGTGATGACTGATACTTCCACTTACTTTTACTGCTTTTCTTATGTAAAGTCAACTGCTTTCTTATCTATTATATAAGAAAGCAGCGAAAAAATCTACATATTGGCGTAATAGAAAAAAAAGGCACCTTACAGATTCTATGACCTGTAAAGTGCACTTTATGCATTTGCTTTTATGATCCCGCGGCAAAATATTGGTGCCCTTCCTCAGGATTCCTGTTATCGATGCCTGTTTCCGTCGATTCCAGCGCAGACGCAATCATGTAAAGCATCTCCTTAAAGCTCCGGAATGCCTGCTGCACTCTGCCTTCCCGCCAGTAAATAATGCCCTGCCAGGTGGAATACTGCCGGAACATTATTTTAATGGAGAAAGAAGCCATTTGCCCGCCCCTCCTGCAAAGAGAACAGGCCTCACTGGATATCAGCTGACCGTAATTGATTCCGTATTTCATAGCATCATTATCGGAAATCCCTATTTCCATAAAATGCCCAAGGGTACCGGCCAGATCCACCGGGAAATAAAACTTTTCCACCGTTTCGGAAGGTATGTTCTGATAATTTCCTATCACCCGGCCGGAATCATAAGAATCAATGGAAACATGGCAGGAGCTTAAGGTCTTCAGTTCCAGTCCCTCCACCAGACGCTCGTTTAAGATTCCTTCAATTAAGAGGATCAGCTGCAGCTCACTCTCGAACACCTCCGTGCGGTTCCCCTCTTTCCAGCAGATTGTTCCCTGCCAGCTGGCATGGTAACGATACTGCACATAAATGGCGAACGTCGCCAGTTTTCCCTTCCGTTTTGCCTCTTCACAGGTGCGCGTCACAAAAGCCGGCGGCTCCGCTCCAGGAAAACACCGCATCTGGAACGTCTGCTTGGAACAGCCGATGACATCAAATATACGATCCATATTTAAAATCATCTCCAGCAGGCTGCTGTAACAGATGCCCTGTGAGACGTTTCCATGGAACAATACTCCCTTAATATTCAATTCATCGTATTCATCCACCGCCATAGTGAAATACCTGTCCGTATTTCGTATTACGCTCATTCTTCCTATTGCCATAATCTTCACCACTGTCCTTATGTTGTATTTTTATTATAAGCCCTTGTGGTTACATTTCAGTTACATTTTAAGGTTTCATTTAAAATTAATTTATTAATTGTAACTTACATTTGTATTAAGAAAAAAGAATATTAAAACTCCCGTCACCGTTTAAGGCAGCCGGGAGTCTTAAGTTCATATGGAATTATTACTTTTCAGACAAAAAACGGCCGAATAATATGTGCTTGTAACTGTTTAAAACACCAAGCAGCAAATTCCCCAGGACACCGATGGCAAGGATTTCACCGATTCCAACCGTTAACATGGCATACCAGATAAAATCTTCTGAACCGTAAGCATACCGCAGCACCCAGGGGATGATAATGGTATTTGCCAGAATCGGGGGCACACAAACCAGCCATCTGTATTTGCGAAGCTTATAGGAACCAATGGCACCGATCAGCGTAGCCAGGCTGCCAAAAATCACATCCAGCGCCGCCGCCCCGCACAAAAAATTAGACAGCAGACATCCTATGAACAATCCCGGAATCGCTGCGGGGGAAAAAAACGGAAGGATACAAAGGGCTTCTGAGACCCGGAACTGGACCGGACCAAAGCTGACAGGTGCAAAAATCATAGTCAGCACGGTGTAGATTGCAGCAATCGCTGCCGAAAAAACAATCTGATAGGTTGCTCTTTCTGATGTTTTGTTGCTCATATTCAATTCTCCTTTAGTTTTGTTTTAGGTGTGGAAGGTCTCGAACACACCGGTCGTTGTTGTGAAAATCCTGTAAAATCAAGGGTTTCACGGCCTTATTACGGGTGTAACTATATCATAATGGAAGGGAAAAATCAAGAGCGTACCCCATTTTTACCCCATCAGGATTTTACTGCATAAAAAGAGCTGATTTTCCAGCCCTTTAAAATGCCTTTGCAATCAGCTCCATTTCTTCCGCTCTGGTTGTTGGTAAAACATGAGAATATAGGTCCATGGTCATAGACAGGGTGGAATGACCCAGGATCGTTTTAAGGGTCTGAGGTTTCATTCCGTTTTCTATGGCTCTGGTGGCGAATGTGTGCCGGAAGCAGTGTGGTGTAAACCGTTCAAAATTGGTGCCTTCCTCATTGATTCTTTTCACAATCCGGTCTATCTCGCCTTGCAGTCGTTCCCTGCTGATTGGTGTACCATCAGGAAGGTGGAAAATATACCCGTCCATCCTTAGCACCTTTTCACCATAGGCCATCTTTTCTTTTTCAATATACATGAGCATATCCTTTGTAAGGGGAATATCTCTCATTGATGTAGCCGTCTTTGGAGTGTCCTCAAAGAATCCCCTGCCCGCAGCATATTTTAGTGTTCTTTGTATATGAAGCAGATTTGCTGCCTTATCCACATCTGACAGCTTCAATCCCCGTATTTCACCGCCTCTTAATCCGGTTCTAATTGCCAGGGCGAACAGATTGTATAAATAACTATCCTGAGCATATTTCATAAAAATATCCTGCTCTTCCTTAGTAAATACCCTGTGCTCGCTCTTGGCCGTTCCCTTAGGCAATGTTGCCAGTGGAACCGGGTTCCGCTCAATTAGCCCGTTTTTCATTGCCTGTTTCAGACAGCCATTAAGAATAGCAGATATGATCTTTATACTGGATAGTGCAAGGCCCTTTTTTACCAAATCGTTGTATAATTTCTGAATATGTTCTCCCCTGATATCCACCAGTTTCTTTTTCCCAAGACTTTCTTTAATATAGTAGGTAAAATAATCATTATAAGAAATAATAGTTCCTGCCTTAACCTGATTTTCCTTATACTGTTCTATCCTTGTTTTAAACCATTCGCTTAATGTGATCTTTGAATTGGCTATAAATTCCCCGTGTTCCAGTCTATACCGTAAATCATTCATTTTCCTTTTAAGCTCTGTCAAGGTATCTGCATATACAGAATAACGGTCAAATTCATATTGGACACGTCCTTCATACTTTCCATTGCTCCGCTGCCTGATCCCAGGCGGTAACGGCTTACCGTTCTTATCTACTGCCATATTATCTCACTCCCTTTTATGGTAAATCTGTAAAAGAAAACATTCATGTATTCCTCTCTATCTGCTGCTCTCGAGCAATCGTTTAAGATAAAAGTCCTCCAGGCGGAATAATAAATCGCTGTATTCTCCATGGTTCAATTCGTTTAAAATACTGGTCTGTATCTATTCCACCGGCTTTCATCTCTCCCCTTAACTCCTCTATCTGCTGAATAATCTCTTCTTCGGTAACGCCGAGTGCTTCTGCTATATCCCCAACACTCAACAACTCCTCGTGATCTGTGTTACTGCTTAAAGCCATTCTAAGACCCGTGTATATGGTCTGATAAGAAAAGCCTTTCTGCTCTCCACCCCTGATTGATTCCTCCAACCATTCCAACGTTACGCCGTATTTACCGTAGTTTGACATTATATTTATAATCACATCTTCCCTTGACATCGTCTAATTTCCTCTACCTTTCCGTTGCGATATTGCAACTCTCTTTCCCGGTTACACGTGTATCACACCGGGGTGGATCTTCACGCTCACGTGTAGGTATTTGGTTTATACTACCGGGTGGGTGGCAAAACACCACATACCACCCAGCCTATAGCATAAATTTTACCGAAAGCTTTTCTACGGCGGCACTTATTCCTCCTGATCCTGGAGAATAAGTTCTGCAACGTCCCGATCACAGTTATGCTTATCCATAATCTCATACAATTTGAGTTCCTGGGCCACATCATCGTCCTAGTGCTTCATTGCCTTAAGCTGCCCCTTTACCTCTTGTAATTCCTCCATAGCCTTGTCATAGTTTTCTATCATGCGGTTATACTGCTCAACCGGCACTAAAATCATTTTCTGCATATTCACCCTCCGAGATTTCCTGCTTAAATTTAATAACCAAATCCATGAATTTATTACAAGCATGTTGCAGTTCCTGCTTTTGATCAATATCCGGAAGCCCTTTTAACCACATTAACCGAAGGGACTCAAGCTCTTCTAAACTCAAATCCATTGACTTTTCAAGGAGTCTTATAATCATTTCTTCTCTAATGCTCATTTTTAAATATCTCCTTTACCTTGGGTTTGCAAAGGGATAAATCTGTGCTATAATCAGAATATCCCCATTGCATTGGTGTGTGATCGGGTTAAATTTTTTTATTGGCCCTGTGCGTTTGCCGACGCATGGGGTTTTTACTTTGGTGTGTGATCGGACAGCAGGTCTATGTAATTGCCGTTACTTCCTACTGCCGGTTTTTCTTTTATTGGCTCTGTGCTCTTGCCGGCCTGTTATGCTACCGTAAAGCGCTTACCCTCAGTCTGCTTTAAATACTGGCCGTACAAGGCTTTATGCTCCTTCTGGAATGCCTTGCTGTCAAACCTGTTGCCTATAACACTCTTCCACCTTACAAGGAAGCTTCCAACCTGTACCTCCTCGGTTCCTCTGGCCTCCATTTCTTTCTTAATCTCCTTAAGCTTCTCCGCTTCCAGTTCCAGTGCCTTGATTTGCTCCTCAATTGCTTTCAGCTTCTTTACTCTGTTTTCAATGGCTCTTTCTCCCATTTGGTTGTTCTCCTTTCCTTCTGTCGGATTCTTACCGGGCTATTGTTCGCCAGTATTGGCACCTCCTCACCGGGATTAAATCCTTTCACCGTTCCGGTAATCTTCCTGACTATTGGTTTTGCCTTGGCTCACTCACAGGGATATTGACTGGAATTTCATAACCTTTTCGGGGTTATCGGTGCTTTGTTGTTTTGTTATCTTATGTTCTTATTATATTATATGTGTACACATATATCAATAGTAATATTAGACAAATGTGTACGTATATATTTGTGCAGTTTTATATGTGTACACATTGTTGATTTTATGCTATACTCTTATTGTAAGGTGGAGTAGGTGACATCATTTTTAATGCCCCAATGGCTCCAATAGCATGAAAGGCGGTGAAGTATGACACTAACTGAAGCACAAAAGCGCGCAAATAAGAAATACCGGAAAGAAAATGTTAAGCGTATCCCTCTTGACGTTCAGAAGGACAAATACGATAATATTAAAGCTGCTGCTGAGGCATCCAACGAAAAGATAAACAGCTATATCAAAAAAGCAATTGATATGAGAATGGAGTTAGAGGGATTTTTTAAACCGGAAGAACAATTATGACAAGGAGGACTGCCCATAATTGCATTGTAAGCTCTTGATTTTGATTTCCAGATATGCTATATTAGAATTACAAAAGGAACAACCGCCCCAATACAAGGGGTTGGCCCATATTATGTATGATAGAAAACTCCACCCTGCACAACACGCCAATGTTTTACAAGGGTGGTTTTTCTATGCCTGTTTCCAGGACTTTATAGAAAAATGCTACTTACAATTAACGAAAATAAAGGTAAGTAATGCGATTATGAACATACCAAAGGCCATAAGGTCTTTAAAGTCATATTTCATCCGCACCACCTCCCATCTATGTATGATGGAAGGCCAACGCCCTTGCAGTGACACGATTATTCCTTGTCACTATGGTAACATATCCCATTTCAATGTGCAATTACTTTTCCCGGCAGCAGGCCTCAATGGTTCTGCTGCTTTTTCCCTGTGTTTATTACTCATATATTACAAGCACTCAACGCAAAACTGCGCCCAGTATCTTCCTGACTGTGTAAAATCGCGCTGTATTCCAATTACTTTTCCCACTGCAGATCAAAAACAGACGGACAATTTCAAGGTGGAGCACTCCACCTTGACTCTCCAAAATTGGATTGTCTAAATTCTTTACCACTAGAACGCCTATGTAATTCAGTACAACAGAATTTTCCGTTCTACTTGCTATGGATTCCTTCCCAACAAGTTGGGAAATTAACCTTAAGCAATAGCACTTAAATGGTTTGAGAGCTGTTATGTCATTACAATGGAATTTTCCATGCTATTCGTTTTTACTTCCCACAAAAATATTCTCATAAAAATATAATGTATCTCAGCCGAAATTTCGGCTCTGCTTAATTTGGTTTTTTTCTGCGCAAATGGAGAACTCCACCATGATTCCTCTATTTTGAGGAGTCCGAATTCTTTACCCCAAAAATGCCCAGGTAATTCAGTACAACGGAATTTTCCATGCTATTCAGATTGGCTTCTTTCAAGGATATTCTAATAAATGGAATATTGCATCATAGCCCTAACTTCGGCCCTGACCTGCCAGTTCTTCAAGTAACCAAAGTTGATAGCAACGAAACAGCCCTGGATGACATACTTTTTTATTAAAAGTATTTGCAGGCATACCGATTTTTTTCGCCAACCCCTCATTTGTTAAATTATGACGGACTTTCGCTGTGGCAATAAGAATTTTCATGTCATCTTCACGCTGCTTATAATAACTTTTTTTAGGCATCTTTTTACCTCCTTCATTTGTAATAATTATACTATAACACCAAAATCAGATTTTTCGGCTACAATACTTCATGAATAGACTTAATCTATTTCTTCTTAGCCTCAATGGTCGAAATACGGGCATCTTTTGAAGCACTTACATTCTTAGTCAACTTCAAGAATCGATGACAGTACAGCGGATTTTTCCGCTCTATTTGATTTTGCTATCTACTGAAACTTCCTTATAAAAAATATAGCATCACAACGGAATTTTCCGTTTTGACCTGCCCCAGATGTTGTAATTACTCTTACTTGGTTGTAAGGTAACTATATAGGCTAATAGGTCAACAAAAGTCAACATTATTAAAGCAAAATCGTATCTATAATATAAACTTATCATGAGCGCATTATCTGGAGGCCGAATTATCGGCTGCGAGATTTTCTATACCAAAAGAATCTATTTGTCTCTGACGCTCTACTATATAGGTTTGGCGTTCGGCTATGTAGGCTGAAACACCGACAATTGTCAACGTGCGCTGTCCGCTTGAATAAGTCACTATATGTACAGATATGCAACTAATTTGTATATGATATCTGGTGTTCCTATTATTCTGCTCTATAGACTAAAATTGTAGTATTTTGTAGTAGCTTAACTGTTTTTTCTTAATCGCCAGCCGGCTTACCGGCCCTCTATATATACAAATATGGCATCAAATGTCAGCATTCTTGTGTAATTGTACCCTAGATACTCGGTATCCAGATACGCTATATGCTTAAATGCAACCATTTAAAACCATCTTGTACATTAGCAGGAATATACCCGCTATATAGGCTGACATGCCAACATTTGCCAACATTTTTGTTAATTAATTCTATTTAGTCGGTTCAATATGTACTTACTTCTTTCCCGATTCAAAAGAGTACTCCTATCCAAACCTTTCGTAAAAATACTTGCGTGAGACTCTTCCAGCCTGAGTCATGTACCCCTTTTCAGTTAATTCGCAATTCAACCTCTTTATAATGAAATATCCGGTTCGTTTAGACACCTCCATAATCTCAGCAATTTCCGCCGCAGTTATCACGTATTTGCTCATAATGTCTCCTCTACTATTTATTAATCATAGATTCGTATAGCCTTACTTTTTGCTTAAAACCTACCAATCCATTCTCCTATTAACTTTTTGTCAAACTCCGTATTTTCTCGCAGCCGAAAATTCGGCCGCCAGACTTCCCAAACGATTGAATTATTCCACATAGCTTTTCACTATATATACTGATTTACCCTCAAATGTCAACATTGTTTCTTATATAGCTATATATTGAACGCGCCGACATTTGCCTACTTGCATTTTGTAATCAGCCATATTCTTCTATTAGATAAAGAGTTGATGGATTCACAATACTGTCACGAATCGTAACCCCATCAATTTATAATAATCTTTTTCATAAAATCTCCTACTTTTCATTTTCCCGACATCAGGAATATGGTTACACTTTTAAATCTTTCATTTGCGTTTCCCCCTTTCAAGCTGTCCCTATAGTTTCATTGTTTCTTCTCCTTCTATCGTTTTGTTGGCATTAACAAAACGTTTATTCCTTTAAATCTTCGTTTCATTGTGTAGCGTTACACATTATACAGAAGAAACTCTATTACAAATACGCATCTAATGCCTTGCGGATTACCCAGGAAATGGAGCGGTCTTCCTTCTGGCAATGGTCCAACAACTTCTTGAACTGCTCCGGGTCCATGCTTATATCCTGCCTTATGTATTTCTCACCTTCTGCTTTTTCGGTCTTCCCATATTCGAAAGCTCCTTTCCCTGTGTATCGCATCATAATGTTTTATTTATTTCAGTTGGGACACCACACCCCCGCAGTTGATATCCCTCGCATTCAGACATATCCTTTCCAATACGCAAGGAAAGCTCAATCTAGAAAGCACTTCCGTTAACGTTGTTCAATTTATATTTTTATGATGATCAATGCAGGTTCTCTTTCCATAAGTTTTCTTGACTTATTCAGACTATTATGTTATATTAAAATAGTATTCTAATAAAGTCTTGATTTCGCATGTATATGTAAGTCATCATTCTATTGATGATCTCCTTATACATGCGATTTTTAGTTTTTACAAATATAATCAAAAAAAATTAAGGAGGTATCTTTTATGAAAAAAGGTACAGTTAAATGGTTTAATGCGCAGAAAGGTTTTAGTTTTATCAGCAATAAGCATTTAGTGGTTATCACTTTATCTATTGCTTTAGCCATAGGAAGTGCTATGTCATCATTTGCCGCAGGATTTGTGAGCACTCCGCAAGGTGTAAAATATCAGTGGGGATCTGACGATTACTGTACAAATAACTGGGTCAACTACAAAAGTCATTGGTTCTACTTTGGCAATGACCAGATTATGCGTACCGGTTGGATTCAAAGGGATAACACCTGGTATTATGCAGCTGACTCCGGAGAGCTTCAGGGTGGAATTATGAAAATCAATGACAATGTCTATTATTTTAATACCAGTACACTGAAGATGGTAACAGTTTCTTATAACTACAATGGGAATACACATAACTTTACGGAAAATGGAACGACAGATGGAGACCCCTACGTTTACACGGAATGGAACAGCGATGGCACCATCAGGCGGGGCAAGAAAATTGGTGTTCGTTAAGTCCCAATTCGTACTATATAAGAAACGGGATACTATTTGAGGCCTCCCCTGCCAGAACGATTCGTTCGGTCAGCCATTTTTACTTGGCTTCGTAACGTTTCGTTATTGAGCTTTATAATCAGACAAAATGAATTGGCAATTACGCCGAGTCAACTCACTATTGGCGGCGCAATTATCCGCCACAAGAATACCGAACGTTCGCAACACTCATTTGCAACGTTCGCTTCGCGTTGCATTCATTCTTTCTTTAAAAAGGGCCTACATTGCATACTATTTTCATGATATAACCTACACTTTCCAGTTTATATCACTCTAGTATTTCTATCCGAGGATTTCCGAGGATCATACAAGGATATACTAGGGTTTACTAGGGTTTTAAGTGCAGTCTTTTGCATACAATTACCTATCATTTATACGCTTTTATAAATAGGGATGCTGAATTCTCAGCAGACCCTTTTATAACACTAATAATATGTACTTCTCAGCTTAAGCCTATTTTGTAAAAATACAAAATACTAAGATAATCTTAGTACAACGATTCTAGTACAACACTTTGGTGTGCGTTCGCATTACTAAAAATCCCTGACACCTCAATATCATTTGGATTTCCCGGAAAATCTATATAGCCTTTATCCCAGTTGTAAAAGTATCTATCAATGTCATATAACTCACATACATAAAGGAAAATATTTTTTTCCTGCAGTACACTTCTGATTGTCTGTCTTGAATAACGTTTATTTAAAAAGATTGCTTGATTCCGCATATTTTCCAATGCCTGTAATTTTGATAGCGTCATTACCCATTCGTCTTCATTTTTACCCCTGGGTTTCGGATAATCGCCATAATAAAAAGGGACTTTTAGAACGATTCCATTTTTCATTGCTACACGTTCCATAATGTACCTTATATATTTTTTCCCTCCTTGCGTGGAATGCGTAAGGCCGTTATATATTGAATACGGAAGACATTCCCTGCACAACAATCCTGAAAACACGCTTTGAAGATTTTCAGTATCATATAACCGTACCGGAGGAATATTTTAATTGTCCCATTATTAAGCTGGTGCTGCAGCCCATCGTGGAAAATGCCATATGTCACGGTCTGCGTCCATGCCGGACCGATGGAACCATAAAAATCTCTGCAGAAAAAGAGAACGGATACTTACTGATCCATGTAAATGACGACGGCAGCGGTATTCCCGATCATGTTCTGACAGACATCCACGCCTCTTTAAACTCCCAAATATCAGAAAAGTCCGCCAATGTCTATGGGATCAGAAATGTACACGACCGTCTGAGGCTGACCTATGGAAATGACTGCGGCGTTACCATAGAAAGCATGCTGGAAGAAGGAACTACGGTCACTCTCCGGATTCCTTACCGAATATGGGCGCACGAGGGAACACTTCCCGAAACACTTTAAAAGATCTGGGGGAATGATCATAAATGTTAAAAATACTTTTTGTCGATGACGATGCAATTGCCAGAAGAAATATGGCTCAGAGGATTGACTGGAATGCTTACGGCTGGAATCTGGTCTACACAGCCCGGGATGGGGTGGATGCTTTGGAATATATGAAAGAAGATCAGCCGGACATTGTCATTTCTGATATTAAAATGCCCATGCAGGCTCTGGCACTCGATGCCATTGATTATCTGAACAAACCGATTGATACCGACCAGCTCGTCGACATTGTCCGCCGCGCGGAAAAAAATGCCTTCACACCAGAGAAATAAACCGGATACTAGACGAAAAATATCCCTTGATCCAGCGTCAATATATCTCCAAACTGATGTACGACAATTTCCGGGAAGCTGACGATGCGATTTTCCGTGCTTTTGATATCAACATCGCTGACGGACTCGGTATGGCTTTATTCATGGATTTCGGCAAAGGGGTTCCTGCGGAAACAGCCAAATGCCAGAAATTCTTGCAGACATTATGCAATGATCTGACACGCCAGTATCATGGGAGCCTGTTTATCTGCATGGATAACCTGCAGCTTTTCATGATCTATACCATACCGGACTGCAGGAAGCAGGAAGCGTTTCTTACCAGCCTTGAGAATTTGAAAGCGTATGTCAACAACCGTTTGAAGCAGGAGCTGAATATCACCGGCAATTTCTATCCCGGAAGCGTCATACGGGAGCTGAACGATCTCTACTCCTCCTGTCAGGCCGCCATGAAGGCGAAGAACAGTGAGACCTACACGCTGCTTTTAAAGATCAAACATTATATCAAGGAAAATTATCAGGATCAGGATCAGGATCTGAGCCTGGTGAAGATTGCCCGGCATTTCAACATTAACCACTGCTATCTGACCAGCTTGTACAAGGATCAGTTCGGCATTAATTTGTACGACTATCTCATACAGGTACGCATGGAAAAAGCGGGGGAGCTGCTCCGGACCTCCGACATAAAAAACTATGAAGCCGCCGAAGCTACCGGATATCGGAAGAGCCAGTATTTCAGCGCGAGCTTCAAAAAATATCATGGATGTACCGTAAAAGAGTATAAGCATCAGCATACCGGCTGCAAGAGCAATTAGATTCCGAAGATGAGATATGTGTAAAGATTTTTGAATAAATAAACAGATAAATTTATCGATTCCACTTATGATATAGGTCATGACTGACACGAGTACCGTCAGATGGTATTAAAAGTGAGCATTGAAAAGAGGCTGCCGGCTCTTATGACTACATACGATAATACCATTTTTTCATACAAAATAAGCAGCGCAGGTCCAGCCAGTACGCTGCTTATTTTCATTTTACCCAAAATTTTAAATCTATTTGCATTCGGCCGATTACTCTTCCCCTTGTAATGCATCATAACCGGCCTCACCGGTCCTTACTTTAATTACATCTTCAACAGAATATACAAAAATTTTTCCATCTCCGATTTTACCGGTATAAAGCGCTTTTTTGGCAGCATCTACAACTGCGGAAACAGGGACCTTTGAAACAACTATATCCACCTGAACTTTCGGCAATAAATTAATTTCCACAGGAACTCCACGATAAACCTGCATCTGTCCTTTTTGTAAGCCATACCCCATAACCTGCATGACAGTCATGCCGGTTACCTCTATTTGATTCATAGCATTTTTCAGCGCTTCAAGCTTATCCTGTCTGGTGATAATGGTGACTTTCGAAATTTTAATGCCCGAACCTGATGGGGTTCCGTTTGTGATTTGAACCGGAATTGCAGAATCAATGGGAACACTGAATTTTTCCTTCGTAGGCGTAACAGTAAATTCACTGTTATATTCAATGCTGTAAAAGGTGTTGCCCGCCGGCATAAAGTCCGCATAGGAACTGGATAATCCATGCTCTCTGATATCCAGGCCCTCTATCTCCTCATCTGCAGATACACGCAGCCCCACTGTTTTTTTAATGATAAGAAAGGTAATGGTGATGGTCACTGCTGTCCATCCCAATATACAAATAATTCCCAATATCTGAATACCGAGCTGTCGGAAGCCTCCGCCATAAAATAAACCTTTCGTGACCGTGCCGGTATTATAAATCCCAAACAATCCCACCGACAGTGTACCCCAGATACCATTTGCGCAGTGTACCGCAACCGCTCCTACCGGGTCATCCACATGAAGCTTTAAGTCAATGAATTCTACTGCCAGCACCACCAGAAAACCTGCTGCGATTCCGATGATAAGTGCTCCCAATGCATCTACATTTGCGCATGGGGCAGTAATGGCAACCAAGCCGGCTAAGGAGCCATTCAGAGTCATTGATACATCTGGTTTCCCATTTTTAAACCAGGTGAACAACATTGTGGTTACCGTTGCAAAGCCAGTGGAAATCGTAGTGGTAGCAAATACTTTGGCAAGCTGTTCTACTGATGTACAAGCAGCACCGTTAAATCCATACCAGCCAAACCAAAGGATAAACACTCCCAATGCTCCTAATGTAATGGAATGACCTGGAATGGCATGAACCACAGTTTTACCGTTCTTATCTTTGCTATATTTTCCAATACGAGAGCCCAAGATTGCAGCTCCTATGAAAGCTGACAGGCCACCGACCATGTGTATGGCACTGGAACCGGCAAAATCAACATATCCAATGTTATATAGCCAGCCTCCTCCATTCCAGATCCAGCCCGCCTCGATCGGATAGATCACCGCACTGATTACCGCACTGTAAACCAAATATGCACTGAATTTCGTTCGTTCTGCCATAGAACCTGATACTATGGTAGCAGCGGTAGCACAGAAAACCAAGTTAAAAACAAAGCTGGACCAGTTAAATTCTGCAAAATTAGTAAACAGATCCATATTGGGTATTCCTACAAGTCCCATCACTGTGTCTTCCGCCATCATTAAGCTGAAGCCTAAAATTAAGAACACCACCGTGCCAATGCAGAAATCCATAAGGTTTTTCATAATAATATTACCGGCATTTTTAGCTCTTGTAAATCCGGTTTCCACCATGGCGAAACCTGCCTGCATAAAGAATACAAACGCCGCGCCTATCAGAAACCACACACTGAAAATATTAGCATTTGCTTGTGTTAAAATCTCGTTTACTTCCATACTTACTTCCTCCTTAATAAAAAATAAGGGCTACTCCACATTTTTTTGCAGAATACACCCTGTTGTGTAGTGAAACTCATTTTTACTTTTAATCTATAAAGAAAAGGCAAAGGTACCAGAAATGAATCACCAGCCCCTTTGCCTATTGTTATTAATAAGATGGATTTATTTGTAATATATTAACCTTTATCTGTGATTTCTTTAAATTATGAGTCTGTTTTTAATTAAGCTTCATAATA
The DNA here is from genome assembly GCA_041223105.1 of Lachnospiraceae bacterium 54-53. Taxonomy (GTDB): domain Bacteria; phylum Bacillota; class Clostridia; order Lachnospirales; family Lachnospiraceae; genus Lacrimispora. The sequence goes on along the minus strand of JBCLPO010000022.1, from coordinate 20,720 downwards.
ATATATATTTCAAACCGATTATTCAATAAATCAAAAAACATTGGAGCCTCCTCTGGAAGGTGCTCTTGGGGAATCTGCAAGTTACCTTAGATGGGCCATTTTATCCGAATAGGGAAAGCAATATGCCGGCAGCGACAGCCGAGCCAATTACACCGGCTACATTAGGCCCTATTGCATGCATGAGCAAATAGTTTCCTGGATTTGCTTTTTGCCCCTCAATTTGTGATATTCGTGCTGCCATAGGTACCGCAGATACCCCAGCTGATCCTATAAGCGGATTGATTTTTCCTTTGGTTGCCCAGCACATGAGCTTACCTATCAGAAGCCCTCCTACGGTACTGAACATGAATGCGGTAAGTCCAAGCACTATAATCTTCAATGTTTGAGGCTTCAAGAACTCTGAGCCAACAGCTGTAGCACCAACAGTAAGTCCAAGAAAAATGGTCACAATGTTAATCAGCGCATTCTGCACCGTATCTGAAAGTCTTTCTACGACCCCGGATTCCTTAAATAGATTACCCAACATAAGCAAACCAATCAGGGGAGCAACCGATGGCAGAAGCAATATACATAAAATGGATACAACAATCGGAAAACAAATTTTCTCCAGCTTAGATACATCCCGCATTTGTTCCATTTTGATTACCCGTTCTTTTTCGGTGGTAAGCAGTCTGATAATAGGGGGCTGGATCAATGGGATAAGTGCCATATATGAATACGCTGCAATGGCAATAGGTGCCAGCAAGTGCGGTGCAAGTCTTGTGGTGAGGTAAATCGCGGTCGGGCCGTCTGCCCCTCCTATAATGCCTATTGATGCCGCCTCAGCAGGAGTAAACCCAAGGGCTGCGGATATAACAAACGCGACGGCAATTCCAAATTGTGCGCCAGCACCTATCAGCAAACTGCTGGGACGGGCAATTAAAGGGCCAAAATCGGTCATAGCGCCGATTCCCAGGAATATAAGAGAAGGATAAATACCTTTCTTTACCCCCTGATACAGATAATATAAAATTCCTCCGTTTTCCGAAGCACTTGCCGGTTCTCCCATCAGGCCCGTCAGCGGCAGATTAGCAAGAAGCATTCCAAAGGCGATTGGCAATAGAAGAAGTGGCTCAAATTTCTTACCGATGGCTAAGTAAATAAGTATGCAGGCAATAATAATCATAATAAGTGCTTGCCATGTTAATGCGGCAAATCCTGAATCATTCCATAAAGTTATTAATGAATCAACAAACACAATTTTAACCCTCCTATGATGAATTTCCGGGTAAGGTGCACGGCAGATAACCGCGTCCATAATCATCTTGTTACTTAAACTGTCAGAGTAAGTGTGCAACCGGCCTGACGTATCCCTACCTGGATTAAACGTCCGGATTTGAATCCATCAGACTATTACAAGTCCATATACGCAGCCGGTATTGGTGCTTCTAAAAATCAAAAGTTATGCTGTAAAATTATTACGAAATTACATGACTTTCCGCTTCTCCATGAATCGGATAACAGCTGAAAAGACTCGTAGAATAGCCCATAATACTACAAGCACAGAGAATACGACCATCATACAAAATAAAGCGATATAAATACTTTGAACAAATGACATTTACTTCACCCCAATTCTTAATTTAAATTATCCCAAAACAAAAAGTGGAGAACTTCAAAAGAAGCTCTCCACCCTATAAGCTAAAACTTGAAACAGTTATGATGATAACTGCCAACCGGAAAAAAATAATATTTTATTACATTAAATATATCTCATTTTGCTTATATTGTCAATTATTAAAAGAATTTCCTTTTAAATTCATCTATACTTTATTCATGCTAAGCTGCTTGGTTGAATTTTCAGGTATAATAACAGAACATACGGAAAGCTCCCGGAAAAAATAGAATCCAGAATTTCATGGCCTTATTAATGTTGTATGAGCTTTATAAAACGGAATATGTCATATCTCCCTGCAGATTAACAGGCTGTTATTCTTATCCATGTCAATACTCCACCTGACCGGCCGTCAGGCTCTTCCTGCTGACCCGGCCAGGCGGATAATGTCTTTAATATCCTCTGTCAGCCTGTTATTGGCTTCCTGGGACAGCCTCCAGGAATGCCCCTGGTGGTCCATATTCCGAAGGGCTTCCTCATAGTATTCCACATATTTATAACGGATCTCCGTGCCGAAATTGATCTTCGCCACCCCCAGCTTGATCGCTTCCTTAATGATGTCCTCTTTCATTCCCGTACAGCCGTGAAGCACCAGGGGGATGTCCGTAAACTTTCTGACGGCCTCTAAAACCTCCAGATGGATGTCCGGCTCTCCCCTGTAATAGCCGTGGGCATTGCCGATGCCGATTGCCAGGGAATCCGGCCGGCACAGCCTTAAAAATGCCTTTACCTCTTCCGGGTCGACGATATTCTTATTTTCCAGCACGGCTCCCATGCGGTCAAGCCGCAGAAGCTCTCCGATTTCAGCCTCAACCGGCACTCCGAAGCACTTGGCTACCTTTAAGACTTCATTGGTCATTGCAGCATTTTCTTCTACAGGCTTTTCAGAACCGTCAATCATAAGGGAAGTGAATCCCAGGTTCAATGCTTTCATGCAGATGTCAAAATCAGCGCCATGGTCCAGATGGATGGATACCGGTACCGACACCTTGCCTGCACACCATCTGCAGACCTCTGCAAACCAGTCATGGCCGGAATATGCACCTGTGGATACGTAATGGGCCAGTATAACAGGAGATTTCATTTCCTCCGCTGCCCGGCAGGCCGCCCAGATGATGTCGTAATTTCCGCCCTGGGTATTGAGGGCCGGTATGGCAAACCCTGACTTTGCAGCTCTTATTAAATTCTCTTTATTTGTTACAAGCATGATTTTTTCTCCTTTTTTATCCTTTTACAGCACCCGCGACCAGACCCTTGACCATATATTTCTGGAAGAAGAAGAATATCACGACCATGGGGATGGTTCCCACAATGGAAATGGTGTTGATCAGGGACCAGTCATAGGAAAGCTCGCCCAGATAGCGAAGTGCCACACCTGCCGACAGTGTCCGCAGGGAATCTGTCTGAATCAGGGTCGACGCATGCAGATAATCATCCCAGGAAAGCAGGAATGCATAAATTCCCACCGCAAGCATGCCCGGCTTTACAAGAGGCACCACGACCCGGAAAAGGGTCCCGAATCTGCCTGCGCCATCCACCCTGGCCGCCTCCTCCAGCTCTCTTGGGATCCCGTCATAGAAGCTGGACATCAGCATAATGGTAAATGGGAGCATACCTGCCGTTACGGCCAGGATCAGCCCGGTGTGGGTGTTAATCAGCTTCACATCTCCCAGAATTTTATACAGAGAGATCAAACGGCTGACCACAGGAAACATCTGTGCGGAAGTAAAGGCCGCCACAATCCACACGTTCCATTTAAATTCAAATCTTGATAAGGCATAGCCGGAAATAATTGCCATGAACGTGGTGATTAAGGCAGTGCTTCCCGCTACGATAAAATTGTTTTTATAATAAGTAAAGAAATCATTATCCACGGTAAATAAATTGATGTAGCTCTGAACCGTTGGGTCCCTGACCAAAAAGGTGGGCGGAAACTTATATGCCTCCATATTGGTTTTAAAGGATGTGAGCAGAACCCAGAACAGAGGAAAAAGCAAAAACAGAAGGATGAGAATTAAAACCACATATTTTAAAATACCCGCAATGGTACGGTTACGTTTCATATTCTGCCTCCTCCTTACATATCAGCCGCTTTGAAGATCCGGTTGTAAATAAATACCACCCCAATCATCAGAAGCATCCATACCGTAGTGACTGCGGCGCCGGAGCCAAAGTTATTGGAAACAAAGGCTTCCCGGTAGCTCAAAATGGCCATGGTAGTCGTAGAATTATTCGGTCCGCCGCCGGTCATCGTCCAGAATAAGGGGAACTGCTTGAAGTTCTCAATTATGGACATGGAAACCGTGACCTTAATTACGCTCTTCATATAGGGGAGCACAATGTGAAAGAAACGCTGAACGCTGTTTGCCCCGTCAATTTTGGCCGCCTCCAGTATATCTTCCGGAACATTGGCAAGGCCTGCCAAAAGCAGCAGGGTTGCAAGAGGGATCTGCTTCCACAGGGCAGCGACCGATACGCCGAGCATGGCTGTCGCCGGATTGTTTAATATTGCAAAATTTGTCACTCTTCCGCCGCTGAGTATTCCGGCGAAGTATTTCATCAAACCGTATTGGGGTTGGAACAGCCACAGCCATACAAGTCCTGATATCAGAGTCGGAACCACCCAGGAAACCATCATAATGCTTCGTATAAAACGTGAAAATTTTATATTGCTGTTTAAAATCAGGGCCAGCGCCATGCCCAGAACAAATTGGGAAATGACCACTCCAAACACAAATGCCAGAGTATTGGTCATGGAAGGAACCAGCTTTCCGTTGGCAAACAGCTTCGTATAATTGGCAAAGTCATTCCATATACCCGGTTTTCCTGAAATGATATTCTTCACCTTATAATCAAAAAAACTTCTGTAAATGGAGTCCGCCACCGGAATCAATATAAATATTACAGTCGTGATAATTGCCGGAAGCAGCAATGAAAAAGCGAATATCCTGTCTCCCGTCTGACTCTTAAAGAACAACCTTTTAATTACCTTCTCCTTCAAGGTTATTTTCCCCTCTTTCTCCATAAGGCTGAGAAAAAAGCTTTTTCCCGGCAGCCTAAATAGTTATGGATTCCATGGCGGGATGGATGTTTCCTGATTTCCGTCCCGCCACATTTTCATTTCACTTTCTGTCAGATATCTGTCTTTTCCCTATGGAAGCAGCGGTTGTACTGAATTCTGGAAATTCTGCAGAGCCGTATCCACATCTTCTCCTCCCACGGTCACTGCCTGAGCCAGGGAACACAGCTCCAGGTAGAAATCGGATAAGGTGGGAAACATCAGAACCGGTTCTGCCTTCTCCACGGAATTTCCCGCTCCGTTTAGAATGGGACTGCTTTTTACTGCTTCCATGTCCTTCATGGCATTTTTTGCAGGAAGAGCCGGAGCGATATCTTTAATATAATCATTAATGACCTCCGGAGTGATCACATACTGGATGAAATCCTTCACCGCCTCCAGGCGCTCCGGACCGTTGTCTACCGCCACAAAGCAATGGGATTGCAGGGTGGAAGCCCCCTCTCCGCTTCCGCCTGTCAAGGGCTCTGCTGCTGCCGCAAAATTTACCGCATCCGGATTGATGGCCTTTACTCCGTTAAATCCCCAGGAATTGTCATAATACATGGCCAGCTGTCCCAAAGCAAATAAATTTCTTAAGTCTTTCAGCTTGGCATTTTGAGGATTGTAGCCTTTTTCATCCAGAAGCTTCAGCATTTCAAGAGATTCCTTTAAGCCTTCGTTCTCCGCCTGAAAGGCCCCGTCCCTGTCAAACAGGGAGCCTCCGAAATTTGCAGCAAAAGCCTGAATGGAAGATCCGGAGACGATGACGGAAGCGGTGGTCTGACCGAAAGCATACACCTTATTCCCATCGTCTGAGGTCAGTCCTGACAGCTTATCCGCCATGGCAAGCATTTCGTCATAGGTTTTCGGCGGCTTATTGGGATCAAGACCGGCCTTTTCAAATAACTTCTGATTGTAAAACAACAGTGACGGAGATACATAAAGAGGCGCACCGTAAACCTCTCCGTCAACCGAGTGGGCTTCCAGGATATTGGGATAGTAATCATTTAAAAAATCCTCATCCAGCACGTCTTTCATAGGAGCTGCAAGTCCTGCATCCACCAGGGAAGGCAGCCAGATCATCTCACTGAAAATACAGTCCACCTTGTCTCCGCCTCCGGCCATATTGATGACCTGGTTTAAGATCTCTCCGTATGGTGCCGTGACCCATTCAATCGTTATATCCGGATACGTTTCCTCAAAGCCCTTTTTAACGGTTGCCCAGAACTCGTCATACCCTTTTTCCAGAACCGCATAATTGGCAATCTTTAAAGTTACCGGTTCCCCGCTTCCCCCATCTGCTGCCTCTGTCTCTGCTTTCGTTTCTGCCTTGGCTTCGGCCTCTGTTTTTGATTCCGCTCCCGATGTCTCCGGCACCGTCTTTCCCCCGCCGGAGCAGCCGGCCGTAAAGGCCATCATACCAGCGAGTGCCAGCGCCGCTAATCTTCTTTTTTTCATGTAAATACCCTCTCTTTCTTTAAGACATGACTTGTTTTATCAAAACCAGATGAATCCGAACGGTATAATCCCCATACTTCCATTTATACACTCGAGTGTATAGCCGTCAGATAAATCTGTGTTTCTTCTTGAAATAAAAATTTATGAGCTTTCCCTTACGATCAGCTTAGTTTCAAACTTCACATTCTCCGGGCGGTCTCCGCCGATCGTCCGGACCATCATTTCAATGGCAGTCCTGCTGATGGCTTCCCGCTGCATTTCCAGAGTCGTAAGTCTGGGAAAGCAGAATCTGCTGATGCTGGAATTATCAAAGCCCACCACTCCCAGCTCCTGAGGAACTCTCTTTCCGCAGTCAAGGGCCGCATACATGGCGATACAGGCCACCATATCATTCCGGCCTACGATTCCGTCGGTTTCCTCATGTTTCTTTAAATAGCGAGCAACGGTTGATGCCAGCTCTTCTTCCGAATGACAGCCCGCAATGACCGTATCCTTCCCGGCGTAAAGTCCCCGGGCTTTCATCTCATCGAAATATCCGCTCAGACGCAGGTCTGTGGATCCGCTGACATTTCCCTTTTTGCTGATCCGGTCAATATAAATAATATGCTTTTTTCCCCTGTCGGCCAGATGGCTTACCGCTGTTCTGGCTCCCGGATACAGGCCGGAAGCGAGGGTCGTCACATTTTCAGGAAGTTTTCCATGAGTCGCATGTTCAAACATCAGCACAGGTATTCCGGCTTTGCTGAAATGCTCCACATACTCCATGGGAAAGCTGATGGAACTGATGATAATACCATCGTACTGGCGGCTGATGACCTGGGAAACGAATTCCGGCGTATTCCGGTTGGCACACAGGGAAATCAGAAATCCGGCTTCATATGCATACCTGTCCATCTCACTGACGATCCGGCTGAAGTACTCGTTGGTGATCTGATCCGCAATAAAGAGGAGCTGGTTGCTGCGTTTTCCTTTCAGGGCACGGGCCACATTATTGGGCCTGTAATGAAGCGCCGCAATGGCCTCCTCCACCCTCTTCCTCTTTTCTTCAGCAACGTAGCGGTTGTTATTGACCACATAGGATACGATCGTTTCACTGACTCCTGCGGCCTTGGCCACATCCGATCTTGTCACCCGTTCGCCTTTCTGCTCCATACTCCCGCCTCCTTACCATAAATTCGTATGTATTTTTCATTATATTCGTCCGGTATCCCAGGTGTCAACGGTTATTTCCGCACTACATCTCGATGACGGGAATTCCCAGCAGCCCGCATACCTGCTTCATGGCTTCGGCTGCATTCTCCCATACAATGCTGTAATGGTGGGGGATCCCCTCTGCTGCAATTCCTTCTATAACTTCCCTTACAGGGCGCTTCACTCTCACATTTGCCATGATCCCTTTCGTATAGCGGTCCATTGGCAGCGCTTCTCCGCTCATGAGGAACAGCTTGTATTTTCCGTCAAGATTGCAGAACCTCGCAATGGTCACCTCTCCGGGCTTTAAAGCTCCATAAAATGCAGTGCCCTGGCCGGCCAGCGGGTGATTCCTCACCTGAACCGGATAATCCCTGTTGCACAGTGACGGGGCGGCGTTTCCGCAATGCCAGAAGGTTATCACATTTGATTCTTCGTCGATGTTGATCAGGTCCGTAATAAAGCTCGGTTTACCCGTAAGATAAAACTCCGTCATCTGTGCCAGCTCGGCATCAACATCCCCTTCACAGCCGATGTTGATTCCCTCGTCTGCCAGCCGCCCAAGGACCGCACAGGGCGTCGTGTGGAGACTTCCCATTTCCGGCCAGCATTTGATGGTGGCAAAATCGTATTTCTGCTCTTTCATGACCTCCTTAAGAGCCAGATAGAGTCTGGAGTGGTTCTCCAGATGGCCTTCCGGGAGCTGCTCCGTATCATATTGGGAAGCCATGGCTTCCATGTCCGCTTTCCATTTCTCCTCCGGCTGGTCAGCCATCCGGTCAAAAACCATTTTTAAGTCAGTCTCTTCTATTTTGACCCCAAAGGTTCTGCGAATCAGGCTTTCATCAAAACTGCTGTTATAAAAAGCCGTTGGCCGGTATCCGAGAAGGCCCAGATTGGTATGTCTCAATGCCTTGACTGTTCCATAGGCCTGAATCAAGTGTCTGACCTTTTCTGCGGCCCTTTCATCTTCCACGCTTCCGTATACGGTATGATAAACAGCTCCCAGCTTTCTGATGGCCGCCGCATTCATTGTCATGGAGCAGAGGGCATTGGAGTACAGCCTGTCATCCTTTTCAAAGGGAACCTCGTAAGGAGCCCACAATATCAACGGCACTTTCACCATTTCCGCCAGACAGGACGCCGCATCATCCCCTGTGAATGCTCCGTAAACCAGCACGATCACGTCTACATCCTGTTTCTTAAATTCTCTTGTGACCTGTTCCACCATCTCCCGGCTGCTTCCCAGGACGGAAGCTTTCACGATTCTGACCCCCGGCAGATTTTCCGTCAGCCAATTCCCATATTCCCGGTTTCTCTGCTCCGGCACCTCCTTCGGCCATCTCCCGGAATAGGTCGTCACAAATCCTACATTCAGTTTGGTATCCATTTTCCCCTCCAATAATTCGAAATATTGCACAATACTTCTTTTATAAACTCGAGTGTATATTATGTATTTACCATAATTTTATGTCTTTGTCAATATACCTCTCCTCTTTTCTTATTATTTGAACCAGAGCCGTAACCGGGTTTATTGTAATGACCTCCAGACTCTACGTTATCATAAAAATAATACCGGGCCGAATAAACATTTCGCCATTCAGCCCGGAACTTATCCGTGCTTATCCTTTAATCCCATCCATCGCAATGCCATCCACCAGATATCTCTGAAAAATAATGAAGAAAATTATGACCGGCAGCAGTGAAATGACCGACATTGCGAACAAACCACCGTAATTATTATAGGAATTTGGATCCAGGTACATGTTAAGCGCCAGGGGGATAGTAAATTTTTTCGCGCTGTTCATAAAAATCAGCGGTTGGAAGAAATCCTGCCAGATCCAGTAAAATGCAAAAATGGACGATGTAATGATGGCCGGCTTGACCACCGGTACAAGAATCTGAAACAATATTCCAATCTTTCCGCACCCGTCAATTTCGGCGGCTTCATCCAACTCTCTTGGAATTCCCCTGAAAAACTGAACCATCAGAAAGATAAAGAAAGCTCCTCCAAAAAACCATGGCAGAACAAGGGCGGTCCTCGTATCAATCAAATTAAGCTTTTTCAGTATGATGTACTGGGGTACGACCATCACCTGGGGTGGGATCATCATGGTCATCATCACACAGCCAAACCAGAACTTTGCAAATTTAAATCTGATTCTGGACAGAGCATAGGCGGCAAGCAGAGACGTTATTACGCAGCCTGCAGTTCCCGTTACTGTTACGGTCAGTGAATTCACAAAAAATGTGATAAAGCTTACACCTCCGACTCCCGCAAAGCCGCTGCTGTAGTTCTTTGCCCCATCCCAGACCTTGGGAATGAGGGAATAAGTATCCAGAAACATGGTCTCGTTGCTTTTAAAAGAACTGGCCAGAAGCCAGAGCAGCGGATAAATCATCAGAAAGCCAATCAGACATGCCCCAATATGAAACCGTATGGATTTTAATGTTTTCTTAGTATGCATTCCCATGGTTTAACCCTCCTCTGACTCGTAATATACCCAGTTCTTCTGCGTCTTGAAAAGGACCGCCGTGAAGACCGCAATGATCGCTACAAGAATCCATGCCAGAGCACAGCTGTATCCCATATCAAAGAATGTGAATGCCCTGCGGTACAAGTATAGAACATATGACAATGTACTGTCTAAGGGACCCCCATCCGTAATCACATAGCTTTCTGTAAACACCCGGAAACCATTGATAATCTGTAAAATCAGATTAAAGAAAATCGTAGGCGTTAACATGGGCAGTGTGATTTTAAAAAAAGTATAATGAGGTTTTGCTCCATCCACCATGGCTGACTCATAAAGCGTATAAGGGATCTGCTTTAGGGCGGACAGGAATATCAGCATAGAAGAGCCAAACTGCCATACCCCCATTAAAATAATAACGCTAAGGGCCGTCCGGGGATTTCCTAAGAAAGACATTCCCTGATTGATTCCGAAAACGGACAATAACGTCATTACCACACCTTTATTTCCAAAAATCTGCTTCCATACCACAGATACGGCAATGCTGCCTCCTATAACGGATGGAACATAATACAGCGTGCGGTAAAGTCCGAGCAGCTTGTGTTTTTTATTTAACAGCATTGCCACAAAAAGAGCGAACGCTAACCGCAGGGGTACCAGAATAAGAACATAAATGAATGTAACCTTTAATGCCTGGACAAATGTTTTATCCTGCGTAAATGCACGCACATAATTTGAAAAGCCAATGATCCTGGGAGTATTCAGCAGATTAAAATCTGTAAAAGAGTAATAAAGCGAGATGAAGGCCGGAATCAGCCACATCCCTATAAATCCTAAAATCCATGGCCCCAACAGCAGATAACCGACCAGATTGTCTATCGGTTTATATATGGCCCTTTTCTTTTTATCCTTCATAAAATCTCCTCATTTAATATCAGAGAGGCCTGTGTTCCGAGGCCTCTCTGTTTCACTTTCTTCAGTTACTTCTGGATAAAATCGCGTCCGCATCGTTTCTGAACTTCGCCGCTGCCTCCTGCGGAGTGATCTGTCCGTAAAATGCGCTGTATGCCGCATTTTTGAACGCCTCATTTACCTCGGACATTCCTACGGGATCCGGGTCCGGAGTCTCTCCGCAAAGAGCCAATGCACTTTCCACACTTTCAAGCATTGCCTGCTGCTGTTTCGTAAGTTTACCGGAATTAACCATATAATCACGGATTTCAGAAGAAACCGGTGTTCCTCTTTCCGCCATAACGATATCGTTTGCTTCTTTGGAATTTACAAACCAGTCGATAAACTCCGCCGCTTCCTTCTTTGCCTTGGAAGTCTCAGCAACCGAGAAGAACATTCCCGGCTTCAGCCAGAGACCTTTGCTCTCAGAATCTGACAGCATGGGAGGGGTAACCATTTTAATTTTGTCATTGACACCGCTCACCTTTGATGCGTAGTTATTCCATTCAATCAGCATTGCACCGTCACCGGTGACCACAGGCCCCGCTTCCTGACCCAATGCCTGAATTGCGGCATACTCATCCGGATTGGGCACCGCACCCTCCTCCATCAGGCCGGACCACATCTGGATAAAATCAGAGCAAATCTTATCATCGGGATAGCCCAGTGACTTTTTGTCCTCACTGAACAGGCTCTCTCCATGCCGCCTCACCCAGTAGTTGAAGAGATTGGTATCGTCTACCGGTCCGGTACAGGATCCGTATTTTCCGGTTTTTTCTTTAATTGTTTTTGACATTGCTAAAAAATCATCCCATGTCCAGCTGCTGTCCGGATCTGACACACCTGCCTCTGCCAGCACATCCGGATTGTATCCCATAGACAGATAGGAGCTTGCCAGCACAAGACCGTTCATCTTCCCATTGATCTTACCGGTGTTCAATAATTTTTCATCGATCCTGGAAACATCAATTGTCCCGTCATCAATAAACTGCTGTAAATCTGCCAGAGAATTGTTCTTTGCATATGTAGTAATATATAAATAATCCATCTGGACAATATCCGGCATGGAACCAGAGGCAGCCTGAGTAGCGAGCTTGTCAAAGTATCCATCCCAACCGGAAGGAATTGTTTCGAATTTCACATTTGGATGGGATTCGGTATAAAGATCAAGCAGTTTCTGGGTATAATCATGACGCCCCTGGCCGCCCCACCAGGTAATTTTAAGAGTGACCGGTTCCCCGCCTGCTGCTTCCGGACTCCCTCCTGAATTTTCACCGCCTGCTGTTTTCGTTTCCGCACTTCCCCCGGCGCCGTTCCCTGATCCCTGATCCGTACCGGAACCGCACCCGGTCATTGAGAGCGCCATCACAGCTGTCATACCAAAAGCCATGAGTTTCATAAACGTTTTTCTCATAATAATACCTCTCTTTATTTTTCTTGATTCCATATTTTTATTATAATGATTTTATCGGGAAAGCTGAATGGAATTATCAGACTACGTTTTAGTAAAAATCCGACTAAAATGATTATCGGTAATAAGAATTGACTGCCAGAACGAATGAGAAAAGGTACATGAAATTTATTCTGTACCTTCTCTGTTTTTTGTGATTGACCTGCGGTAATCCGATAACAGCATGCCTGTCTGCTTTTTAAAAACTTTGGCAAGATATTGTCCGTCTGAAGGATAACCGGTCTGCTCCGCCAGGTCAGAGACTTTCATATCCGGCTGATACATTAAAAGCCTCTGGACCAGTGAAATCCGGATCCTTACAAGAAATGCGGAAAAACGCTCCCCCATGTATCTGGAGAAAAAACGTCCAAAATAATCCTCATTCATAAACAATATGTTATGAGCCAGATATTGAAGATTCAAATCCGGATTTTTAATGTTCCGGTAAATCGCATACAGAATTTGTTTCATACGCCTGCCGTCTCTCGTATCAGGAAACATGAGATTTAAATGAAACGCACAATGCTCTGTCACCTGTTCCATCAGATCATTGGCCTGATTACAGTTTTTTAATCCTCTTTCTTCCTCACCAAATAAAATCTTTAAAGCAAAACCATATATCTCTGACATCCGTTCCAAAGAAAGCTGCCGTATTTCCATTTTCGCATAAGCGCAGTAGATCTCGAATATCAGCTCACGGCTGTTTTTTGCACTCCGGATTTTTGCATAGTCCATCAGCAGGAAAGAACCTTCTGATTCATCATCAAACATGTCATATTTCAAAAATTCCCGGTTCTCCTCCAGGCCGCTGCAGTAAAAAAGTTCCTGAACCTGACAGTAAAGCTGAAAGCATTCCTGGATCCGCCCTTTTTTACTGACAGCAGAACATAGCTTTATTTTTTTATATTTGTAATATTCGTTATGAACCTTTTTCATCAAAGGACAGAGCTGTGATGCAAATGCCGCCGGAAGAAGGTAAATAATTTCATTTTTCAACCCCGCACTCATATAAACCTGCTCTTCTCCAATGAGCTCAGTCAGAATATTTGTCAGTGCGAACCGGTCCAGCTGGTCAAACGTATTGGGTCCGCGGACAGATAAAAGAATAAATTCATCCACAAGATTCTCTGTAAAATTTACAAGAAGTATTTTATCCGAAACGGAAAGTTCCTTTTTCGTTATCAGTTCAGAAAGAATCCGTTCCTTAATATGAGGCACCATGCGCTGAATGCTGTTCTGATATTCCCGCTCAGATTTCAGCTTTTCTTCCCTGATCAAAAGTTCCCTTTTTACATTGATAAGAACTTCCACAATTTTGTCCACATCACAGGGCTTTAATATATAGTGGCGGATTTCCAGCTCCATGGCTTTGCTGGTATACTCGTATTCTCCATATCCGGACAAAACCACAAAAAATATATCCGGATACAGCTCATGTGTCTTCCGGATCAGCTCAATCCCATCCATTACCGGCATTTTAATATCCGTAATCACGATATCCGGCATGTGCAATCGGATTTTTTCCAACCCCTCAATCCCGTTCCAGGCCATATCCACCAGTTCCATATGCACTTTTTCCCAGGGAATAATTTCAGCCATGGCTTCCCTTTCAATGTCTTCATCATCTACAAGCAATACCTTATACATTTGTTTTACCAGCCTCTATTTTGGGAATCCGAATGGTTACTGTTGTTCCTTCTCCTGCAGCACTGCAAACCTCAAACTCCGCATCCCGGTCAAATGCCATTTTCAGCCGCTCATAAATATTTTTCAGCCCGATTCCACTGCCCTTGGCTTCAGCAGCAAAGGACCGCACTGCATGAAGTTCTTCCGCAGTCATTCCGGGACCATTATCGGAAACCTGTATCCGTATCCTCTCTGTTTCTTCCCTTATGGTTACAGATATGGTACATGGAGTCAGCATTTTTTCCACTCCATGATAAATGGAATTTTCCACAAGGGGCTGTATGGTCATATGAGGAATAAGATAGGACCCGGACGCGTCAGAGCTTACATGAAATACGGCGCGTTTCCGATAGCGGAATTCCTGAATGGTAATATACCGCCTCAGTATATCTGTCTCCTCCTCCAGCGTGAAAAACTGCTCCCTGCTCAATGCCGCCCGCAGAATCATGGATCAGGTGATTGATCTTATCCAGCATGACCCGGAATTCCTGCGCCAGCAATCCGATTTCATCCGCACGGTCACTGGTCTCCAGAAACTTTTTTGCTCCGCTGAAATCTCCGTTCTCCACTATCTCCATGCTTTTTGTAAGACTTTCCAGCGGTTTTGTGATCATATGAGCCATTTTTTCCAGAATCAGGGCGACTGCCAGAAACAATGTCATGAATCCGCCGAACATCAGATACCGCAGATTCTGGTTCTGCCCGTAAATCTCCGTATAGGGAAACATATTTACATAGGTCCAGCCGGTTTTCGATGACTTCAGATAACACATAAAATATCTTTGTCCCCGGTTTTTTATAATTCGGTAGCCTTTATCTCCCTGAATGTCTGCGATCCCTTCCATCATATTTTCCTGGTTTTCATAAATAATGCCATCCGGGGAGTAAACGCAAAGCGCAGAACTTTCCGCTTCCAGTTCATCAATATTTCTCTCGATCATCCCTGCCACATTGCTTGTGATCAGCAGGCTTCCCAGATAATCCAGACTGGAATCAATATGCTTGCGGATATCACGTCCGGTCAGAAGATAGGGGTATCCTTCCGCAGGCGGCTGCACAACGTAAGCACCTTTCGCCTCATGGATCCGTTCCATGACCGAGTCATAAAGTTCCTCATCGATGGTACCGGTGGCTGTTCCCACCAGGAATTGTGTGCTCTCCCCATCCGTATACAAGATATTTGAGATAATGTTGGAATTGGCCAGATCATTGACCATCAGCATCCTCAGCTGATAGGTTTCATAGGAGTATTCCGCGGTAAAATGTTTTAAACTGCGGATTTTTGCAAGCTGCTCCTGGATCTTTGTATCAATCGCGATATAATAAGAGAGATTCTCCACCTCATCCAGACTTCTGTTAACCTGCTGTGTAAAATAATCCAGCTCCTGCAGGGATTTTTCATACAGCTTCCCATCATAAATATTGAAGCTGTACTGTAAGGCTGATACGCTTAAAAGGCAGCAGACCCCAAGCATGACGACATAAACAAGGATCATTTTTTTTGCTAATTTTAAATCACGATATTTCTCATACCAGTAGCCGCGTTTCATCCTCATGCAA
Organism: Lachnospiraceae bacterium 54-53; assembly: GCA_041223105.1. GTDB lineage: Bacteria > Bacillota > Clostridia > Lachnospirales > Lachnospiraceae > Lacrimispora. The sequence goes on along the minus strand of JBCLPO010000022.1, from coordinate 5,238 downwards.
ACCCTCTGCCTCCAAAGTTATACCTCATCTTACCATAGTTCAACTGGTTTTTACAGCCTGGATCCCCTTCTCTTTCATTGCTAGATAAAGTTCTTCATCCGTCAGATGATTTTCTTCATTCAGAAGAAGGAGAATTTTTCTGTCTCTCTCCGGATAAATAACCCGTCTCTGCCATTGATAGAAATAAGGCCCGTCTCCCAGATTTCTCACATGCCCCATGAGCTGCCTTATGAGGTAAGCCGTCTCCTTAATATCGGTCTGGCACTCATTATCGTAAAAGCCCTTCCATTTATCATGACCGCATTTTTTCATGGCACTGTCGGCCTCCAGAAACCTTTCGGACGCCTGTCCCAGTTCATAAAAAGCTTCCAGATAATTTTCTCCTTCATATGCATCATATCCTTTGGTAAAGTGGAGAACTCCTTCCAGACACCATGTGTGAATTTTTACCTGAAGCAGAAGGGAGTCTTCCCACAGCCTTCCCGCTCTCTCACTTATCCTGACACAGGATTTCAGAAGTTCCTGAAAACGGGAATATCCGCCTTCACATTTCTGCTGAAACCATTTTATCTGATCGGAAAAACGTTCGGACGGGATACACCAGTTCAACTCCTCACAGGGCATAACGCCTCCGTCCTTCCTCCAGCCATGAATCAAAATTCTGGTCACATAGTTGTAAAACTGTTCTCCGGCATGCTCATCCTCTTTTGTTCCATAAGGGATCACAGCATTAAAATACTCTTTAAAGCAGCCCTTCATCTCTGCCAGCAGCGGTTCCCTCCGGTGCCCCGGAATCTCTTCCCTTATATAATACGCTTTTAAATACCGGTCCAGATGACTGTCCGGAGTAACAGCACTGCTATTCCAGAGAGAGGAAATGAAGTCCAGCGGATAAACATGAGGTTTGATGTTGGAGCAGTTAATCAGCCACATGTTTTTTATTCCACAGCCGTAAGCATGGTTCAATTCTCTTTCAACAAATTCCATGGAATTCGGAATCATGGTGAGCACATTGGCCGCCTGCAGATCATAAAAAGAGACGTGATAATAAACACCGTGGCTCTGTCCTCCAAGTTCCTTTCCCGGGAGCGCAGGCACCCTGGGATTATGATTTCCCTGCCTTCTGGATACCATCTTTCCGTATCCATTATCCGCCCAGATCACGATCACGTTGTCCGGCAGGGTCAAAAAACCCTGCTGGTATAATTCCATGGTTTCCCCATACAGGTTCGTACAGAATACCGGATCCTTCACATATTTCTTTACCAAACCGGCCTGCTCCCGCATGATGCTGCTGATTAAATCCCCTCTTTTTTCCGGAGTGTCATATAAGGGATCCTGTTCCCAGAACGGAACATCCCCCTGCCCACGGAACCCCAGATTCCATATAATCCGCTCATCCTTCTTCTCTTGAACCCCCTCTTCCCAGAGATGTCGGAACAAATCGGGATGTTCTTTAAAAGAGGGCTGTTTATCCGGATAAGCCCGCAGGAACATTTCTGCGCCAAGAGGCTCGGCATGATGATGCGTGACCCAAAGCCCCATGGAAGACGCCAGACCTGCATATAACTTCGAATTCTTATCCGTACCGGGGATCACAACATTGCCTCCGCAGCGCAGAAGCGCTTCAAAGGCCATTTCCCATGGATATTCCCTGTCTATCCCCCCATCCCAGTGACTGATCAGGACCTCATCATTGATAAACCAGCCTCTGAAATCCACTCTCCGGGGGGCGGAATGATATTCACCAAACGGAATAAAAACTTCCTCCCTTTTTTCAAATTGCAGGTCATTCCAAAACCAGAATGGGAGAATTCCAAGATGATGCTCACTGATATAAAAAAGAGCATATAAAAATCCTAAATCATCTGCCGCCTCAATGGTAATTTCACGCGGATTCTTTACCCTGATCACATATTCCTCTTCTCCCAGCTGACTTTTATTGAGAGAAATCACTCCGGATCCGGCTTTTGCATCTTCAGGCAGCGGCTTTAATGTCATATCCATGTCCCGGATAAAACGGGTCATCCCGCGTTTGACCGGTTCACTTTCATAGTCTGAATGTATCTTTGTTCCATGATCCAATATAAATCCATCCATCGCAATACGATTCCTTTCCAGTTATTCCTTAATTGTTATTTTATACAAAATAACAACATTAGAAAATGCAATTTTCCTGCATTAAGGCTGAAAAAAACCGACTTTTTATTCTGTCAGCCTGTCAGCCATAGCCTCGTCAAATATCTCTGCCATAGCAAGCTGACTGCCATATTCAAAACCGATCCTTCCCTCATATGTCATGGAATCGCAGGAATCTGCAGCAATAAATACGCGCAGCGTTTCGCCATCCCGGCGGGTGAACTCTATCTCAGCAATATAAGGGCAGGCAGAAAAACCGTATATCTCTTCGCCGTTAATCGCTTGATCCATGAGTTTTGACAAAGCATCCAGTTTTTCCGCATCATTTATGGTTTGTGACCGCATATCGGAAAGATAGGAACCATCGGCTTGCTCTGCCCTTTCCGGGAAATCCATGCTGGCGCTCTTGAGAGGAACCTTAAACCATTCTGCATCAAAATTTCCATAGTCCATTTCTGCAACGGATCTTATTTTGTCCATAACAAAATTATATACCGCTTCGTTGTATTCAATCGAAATAAATCCGCGATCAGCCCCGGTAGCCATCATATGGCCTATTGTATTTTTATTGCCGGGAAATTCATATTTTTTTCCGTCTATATGCAGAATCGCGCCGGTTGTATAAATGGAACTGTCTTTTAAATGCAGGTATTTCCACGCATCCTGCCGGGTTTTCACACTGTCAATAATATTTGATGCGGAGAGCAGGCCGCGAATTTGTTCGAGTTCATCACTGTTTATATCGATGAAACAGGAATATGGAGATGAACAGAACTTCAATGTATCATCGTCCTGATAATAAAACTCAATACAGGGATCATCCCCGCTGGAAAGGGAAAGACCTGGCTTGCTTTTTATGAAATCCAGCTCCTCCCTTCCGCTTTGTGTAAATGCCAGACGAAATGCCGGATCAGAAGTTTCACCGAAGTTCTCGTTTTTACCGAAGCAAAAGCAGTCAAGGGATCCGTTCCCGAAAGGCATTTCCAGAAGACGATAACCTTCCATCTCGTAAAGAACCGTTGGGTTCATCGATTTATCGTTATAACCGATTTTAAGGACTTCGTTCTTTGTATCAGGCCCTGAAAAATAACTCGTGTCAATGCTGTCAAAATCATTGTATACAGGCGCATCCTCACGCCGGACGGCTAAGTAATAATCCATACCTTCCCCTGCGGTCCGCCCAATAATATCGTAATGTCCCAGCAGCATATCGGACAGCTGTTTGGTTCCGTCCTCAGCCATCTGCTCAAATACAGCATTGTCAATATAGCTTTCAACAAGAGTGATATACTCTTCCCCGGGGCTAAGCTGCTCTGGCTCCGGTATTGCGTTAAGCGCTGGTGAAGACAGGGAAGATTCAGGAATACCGTTTGCAGAAGAGGACTTCACACATGAAACGGCCAGAGGTGCAGCAAATAATAATATAAGAGCTAAATACGGTTTTTTCATCGTTCTATGCCTCCCGAATACAGATATTGTGGTTGAACTTCACCCGGAAAGATACTTTGACTCAGGGTGTGTCTGAAAACTGCCTGTGCCGGGCTGGATGTTCCGCTCCGGCATAAACATTTCATATGATCAGTTCCCAATTCTAGCCACATTATAAAATACACGGCTGGGAACGTAAAGTTATTTTTTAACTGACAGGTTATTTATTATCCCGGAGTGAAGCGAAAAAAGAACTGACCATGTATTGTTACACGATCAGTCCTTTGATAATTACATTTATTTTAGCACAAAACATTGTTTATACAGAGCAGAAGTCGTAGGCGTTGTCCGGATGGCTGCCTGAGCGTCAAAAGATGCGGACACACATCTTCCGGTCACAAGCAGATTTTCTATCTCATTGCAGAACATCACTTCATAGGGAGCGCCGTAATTTACCGGAATGACAGACCGTTGACTCTGCCTGAAAACCGTTTCATTGAAATGGCAAGAGAATATTATAAATCGCGTCTGGCGCAGAGATAATATGAGTTAAACACGCAATCAGCAGCTTTGCAATTGCCGGTGTTTTATATCCTGCATCTGCAATCAGTGTCTGATTTAACTGCAGCAAAAAAGAGCTATAAAGTCTGTATTTACAAAAACTTTATAACCCTTAAATATATATCACAGGCAAATACCCGGGACTTTGTCTGCAGTATGAAACCCCATTCCTGGTTTTTTTATATGGTGATTCCATTTAGATCGGCGTTTTTTAACAGCTTTTCCAGTTTGATCTGCGCCTCTCTTAAAAGCCTGATCACCAGAGATTCCTTTTCGGGGTTGTATCGGAATATGGGCATTGCAATGCTCATAGCGGCTATGACTTCCTCATCCCGCCGGATGGGAACGGCAATGCACCTGACATACTGGGTGGATTCCTCGCACTCAAAGGCCAGACCGTTTTTATGGATTTCATCAAGCTGATAACAAAGTCTGTCCATCTCCGTAATAGTGTTGGAAGTCAGGGCTTTCAGCCCGTCTGGGTATAACCGGATAACTTCCTCTTTTGTTTTTCCTGACAACAGCGCTTTCCCAATTCCCGTAGCATAGGCCGGAAGACGCTGCCCCGGAGAAACCACTGACCGGATGGGTTCTGTGGAATCCACCTTGTACAAATAGAACACATCCCCGTCTACCAGTTGGGCAAAATAGCAGGTTTCCCCGCACGCCTCCACGATCATCCTCATCGAAGACTGGATATCAATGGTCAGTCCCCCTCTTCTTATATAGGAGTTTCCGATCTCATAGGCTTTGCTTCCTATGGAATAGCGCCCTGTATCCGCATTCAGAGACAGCATATGCAGCTTATAAAGCGTGTGTACAATCGGAAGCAGACTGCTCTTTGGTGCATTCAGTTCAGATGCGAGCTCTGTCAGAGTCATTCCCTGAACAGGACCTAAAGTCAGCCGCTCCAACATCTCTATGACCCGCTGGGTTGCCCGATGGAATTCCTCTTTTGCCACTGTTATTTCCCCTCTCTCATTCCATATAATACCATATTGTACACACTTTTTCCCTATAGTACAAGTCCTAAGTTTAGTAAAATCACACCTCACGATGTGAAGTCCTTTCCAGAACCGTACGTGCGGCTTTCCCGCATACGGCTCTTCA
>JBCLPO010000021.1:0-82839 GCA_041223105.1 Lachnospiraceae bacterium 54-53 | reverse complement strand
TTTCAAAGTGCTTTTTGTGCGTTGCCGTCTCAACAGCAACTTATATAGGATATCATTTCCGGTTGTTTTTGTCAACCGTTTTTTTATTTCTCTTCAAACTTTTTCATCGATCCTCAATGTGTTTTTCAGAAGAAATCCTGCCGCTGTTTTCAGCGGCGAGTTATATCATATCAAAGCAGAAGACAAATGTCAACAATTATTTTACATATTTATTACAAAAACTTCATTTAATGATTTAACTGTGATTTTTACCAATTTATTAATCAAAAAACGGCCGGTGTATTATACTTTTGCTATGTTTTGCCGATATAAAAACAGGAGTGTTTTTAAATTCAGGTAGGAGGTGTACGAATGATGCAAATCAAGAAGAAGCCACCTGTGACCGGCCTTTCTATGATCGGCAGCTTGCATTGCAGATCATCTTCGGTCGTGCCTCCCGTTGAATGCGGCCTGAAAGCAGCAGACCGGGGCCGGTAATCACGGAACGCCGGAAGTTCCTGGTTATCCTATAGCGGCACACATATTATAAGAAGAAGCTTCTTGTTTCAGCCTCTTTATTCTGATGATCTGATGAAAAAGCTCCAGGCTTATCTGGAAAGGCCACACCTAATATTACAACCGACATTTCTTTGACTGCGAAACTCAATAGTGGAAATTATCCTATTGCCTGTACGCAAGGAAGGAATAACAGGTATTCTTTAAAAAGGGAGAAAAAAATGAAAGAAAAAAACAAGAAAGGGTTATTCAGCCTTTTTCAAAAAAGAACGCGTTCCGAAGAGGCTTTGGAAGAAACCGTGAATCCTCTGTCCTCAGAGGCTTCCGAAAACGAAGCTGTTGAAGACCTGACCGCTGAGCCTGAAATTCAGGCTGTTCCTGAAACAGCAGACATAACTCCAGACGTAACTCCCGAGACCGAAGACACCATCCCCTTACCCCCTCCTATCTGGGAGCCATCTGATGATCCGCTTGTTGTAAAGGTCAATGAAGATATATTGAATATTGAATGCGCACAATTTGTCAGCAGGATGGAATCAGAATCTGATGTCCCTGAACAGACAGATTCCTCCTCAGAGGAACAGGAACCGCAGCCAAGAGCCGCAGAACCGCATCTTTACCTTTCCAATGACCGGATGGCCGCATGGGTCTATGTTACGCATCCGCTTAACGGCGGACAGGACATCAGTGAGAAGGATTTAAAGACGCTTCTCACCAAGGAGCATGTGACAGCCGGAATTCTGGAAGATGCACTGAAATCAATAACAGAAGACCATATTTATGATCAGGCCGTACTGATCGCCAAAGGGACGTTAGCACGTGACGGAGTTGACGGGTCCATAAAGGAACTTTTCAAGCGGGAACTTCATCTTGAATTCGAGGAAGATGAAAAGGGTTCCGTTGATTATAAGAATTTAAACAATATCCAGTCGGTAAAAGAAGGCCAGGTCATCTGCGAAATCACGCTTGCCATTCCGGGTGAAAACGGGATGACGGTTACCGGACAGCCCTATCCTTATACTGTCAAGGGCACGGATGTTTCTGTGCCTTACGGACGCAACACGACACTGAATGAGGACCGCACGCTTCTTATTTCTCAGAAAACAGGCCATGTCACCTTTGTTAATGGAAAGTTTCAGGTGGATCCCATCCTCAGAATCGATGGAGGTATCGATAATAATACAGGCAATCTGGATTATGACGGTGATATCTTCATCAAAGGTGATGTGAGAAACGGCTTTACGGTGAAGGCCACAGGAAGCGTTGAAATACGAGGTTCCGTAGAAGGTGCCCATATCATTGCCCAGGGCCCCATTACCATTTCCAGCGGCGTATCAGGCAACGGGAAGGGAGTATTGACTTCTGAATCCTATATCAAATGCCGTTATCTGGAGCATTGCACCGTATCGGCCGGAGGAAATGTATATGCGGAAAGCATCATCAACTCAAAAGTGGAGAGCGGACAGGACATTGTGGTGACTTCCGGCAGCGGAGTGATCATCGGCGGTTCATTGCTGGCCACAAACAATATCAATGCCCGTGTCATCGGTTCCAAATTACACCGTCTGATAACGGAACTGACGATTGCCGGTGTCCCCAAATACGTGGATGAGGCAAGCCGCCTCACAAGAGAGATGGAACAGCTTCAGCATAACAAGTCCGAAATGAGGAAGAACATCATATACCTGGAAACCTCACAGCGGCAGGATAAACAACAGCTGCTGGAAAAGTTTAACCAGGCTACAGATTATTTAAACACAAGAGAGCAGGAAATCACTGACCGCCTGAATGAAATAACCAAAAACGACAGTGAGCAGAACGGATTAATAAAATGCAGGCAGATTCTTCCGGTGGTCCGCATCCGGATCGGCTCCGCAAACCTTCTGATCCAGGAAGAATACTCCAGCTGTATCATCTACAAAAACAGTGAAGGGGAAATTACGATCGGAAGCAATTAATACGGGAACCACTCATCAATCATTACCATTTGATCATGTTAGAATTTACTGAACGCCTGCTTTAATTATAATACCCGGAATTTTAATTGAAGGCACACTGCCGTTTCCCCTGTTGTGTACCCGGTTGAGCGAACGAAAAGAAAAAGCCTTATGGAAATGCTGCATGTAATGCATTTCCATAAGGCTTTATTTTTTACAAGTAATATGTGGATCCGGAATCCGTATCAAACTGACCGGAAATGCTGTTGGATGCCATCTGCATTCGCAGCTTCATCAGTTCAACCAGATAGAGAAAATCTGTTTTGCTGGATGAAAGGTTTCCATATTCTGATTCCGAAGACCGGTTTGAAACAGCGCTGAAAGCGTTTAACAAGTCAGACAATTCCTGGGATCCCTGGGATAAATAAGAGGAATAATCCGAAGAAAGCGGATAATTATAGCCTCCCGTTTTTCCGGAAGAGGCGGCGTAATTGTAGGAAGTGCCGGCTGCCGTAAGGTCCTCACCCATATAGCCCATAACTTTCTTAACGTATTCCTGCGTCTCTTTAAAGGGAGGGATACCGCCATACTTGTGCACATTGCTGCTTCCCGCATTGTATGCGGCAAGCGTAAGCTCCACATTGCCATCGTATTTATTCAGATTTTCCTTTAAATATTTGGCTCCGCCCATTATATTGCTTTTGGCGTCATAAGGATCGGATACCCCAAGGGATCTGGCCGTGGCAGGCATTAACTGCATGATCCCTGCCGCCCCCTTCTTTGAAGTGGCCGAAGGATTAAAATTCGATTCCGCCTTTGCAACCGCCTTCAGCAGTTTTTCAGATACCCCGTATTTTTTCGAAGCCTCTGAAAACATCTCATCAAGGCTTTCCGGCACCTTTAATTTGGAATTCAGAACCTGCTTAAAGCTTCCTTTATCCGATGATGCCGCCGTATATCCTGTCCGCCCCGCATTCGCCCCTGCAAGCGCAGACAATTTCAACTGGTCTATCGTTGCCAAAATCCAATCCTCCTATGTTCCTCATATTCCAACTTTACGGGACCCATCTGCCGGAAGCATCCACCCAGTAGCCGCCTGCGTATGTGCTGCTTGCCATGCTTCCATCCGAATTGAGATAATACCAGATCCCCGGCTGAGGTTGTATCCAGCCGGTCAGCATCTCACCGCCTCCCGGATTTAAGTAATACCATTTCCCATTTACAAACTGCCAGCCGGTCAGAAGTTTTCCATCGGTAGGATTTAAATAATACCACCTCTGCCCTGACTGAAGCCAGCCGATCTGGCGGATCCCATTGCCGTCAAAATAATACCAGTCGTTTAAGATCTGCTTCCAGCTGTTCGTAGGGATCCCCCCGTCTTCCTGCCTGTAGGTATTTCCTTTCCAGGTGCCTGCGGTGTCCCCGTCATACTCCATAATGGTGTCTTCTGACGTGACATAGCTCCCTTCCTTCATGTACTTGCGGTCCTCGGAAGAAAAGCCGACCGCCCGGACTTCATAATAATATACCGCGTCCTTGTCCATATATTCCGAAAGATCCACCGTATTGGTTTCTACGGAGAGCTTCTTTTTCACTTTATCATCGGCGTATAACGCGACCTGGTAGCCGGTTGCGAACTCCACCTTTTCCCAAACAGCTTTTGTCATTTTGCTGTCGCTCCAGCCGGCTTTGGTTGTCTGCCCCAGTTTCACCACCGGAACATAATCCACCTTCACTTCCAGGGTATTATTATCCAGCGCCTTGGCGGATACAAACTTGGCTCCTGTGATCTTGCATTCCGACCGGTTATAGGAATCAGCGAATATCATGCTGTCCGATTTCAAATACACGCTCACCCGTTCATTTTTGGCGGCTTTCCATTTTTCGATTTCCCGTTTCCAGATGGTTTCCTGGACCGATACTCCGGAAGTGGTGGTTGAAATTTCCGGCATCAGAATCTCTTCTTCTCCATACTGGCTGGTAAACTTAAGGTTAACGCTCCGGATCACCACAGAATCATCGCCATAAGCATTTACCGGCATTAAAAACGGAAGCGCCATCATGAGCGCAGCCAGGAACAGGGGATACAGCTTTCTTTTTTTCCCATTCATCATTGTACCCACACTCCATCCTCGTTGACCGGAAATCCGTCAATTACCGTATTGACTGCCAGAGTTCCATCCGGATTAAAATAACGCCACAGACCGTCTATCCTCTGCCAGCCGGTCACCATCACGCCATCCTCCCCCGTAAAATAAGTATAACCGTTCCGGGTGATCCAGCCCTTCAGCATGGCTCCTTCCAGATTCGCCTCAAGGGTATTTAAATAGTACCATCTTCCCGCCTGGTTGATCCAGCCCTTCTGCATGGCCCCCTGGCTTGTAAAATAATAATAGTAGCCGTCGATCACCTGCCAGTTCGTGGCAGCCGCTCCCATAGGGGCTTCATGGCCGTTATCCGGATAAAAATAATACCAGATATTGTCGATCTTGTTCCAGCCGGTCAGCATAGCTCCCTGTGAATCCATGTAATAAATATCGGAATCCACCAGATGCCAGCCGGTCACCATCTTTCCTTCCTGATTAAAACGGTACCAGACGTCATCAAGAACCAGCCAGGAGTTTGCCTGCACCGTTCCATCCGCATACCGGTAATACCATACTCCGGACTGCTGCTCCCAGCCCTCCTTGGGCTCCGCGGCCGTGCCATTTCCGTCCACCGTGTCCGCTTCCTTACCGGTACCGTCGGAAACATCCCGGTCCCTGATAACCAGTTCGTCCGACTCCACCCAGCCGCTTTTTTTCCCGCTTTTCAATTCATCCTGTTTATATGGAACCGAACGGATCTTGTAAGAATATGTGCCTTCCTCCGTCATATACGGATAAAAATTATAAGTAGTCGCCTTTACCTGTTCTTTTTTTAAAAGAATGGATTTTCCCCGGTAAAGCCATATTTCATAGGCGCCCGAGGTATTATCCCCCTTGGACCAGACAGCCTGGCCAAGCCTGGTATCCTTCCAGCCCACATCCTCAGGTTCCGCATACAGTCCTTTCACGGCTTTCGCCCTTAAAGTCACGATTATATCGCTGCCGCTTCGTTTGGCGCTGACATAAGAGCCGCCGCTGATCTTAACTTTGGAAGCTTCATAGGAGGATTTAAAATATGCGTCATACTCATCCGACGGAGTGAGTGTAACATTCATTTTAGGCTCTTCCCCTACCGACATGTCCTTTGAGGTAGAGGTGACCCACTCGGCTTCCTTTACATTGTATTTCTTATCGCCTGACCTTACATATGCTTCCCCGTCTGTCTGGTCGATCTTGATATCGGGCAGACGGTCTCCCGCTTCGATGTTAAGTCCCACTTTAATACTGATCGAATTAATGGCTTCGGTAGCCATCGTTTTTTCGGGGATGATACACAGACAAAAAGCCGCAAGAATGGCTGCCGCCAATCCCCTCTTTTGTTGTTTCATGCAATCGCTCCTTTACAAATAACCACACAATAAATAAACCATATAAAATTCATATCGGCATGTTAACGTCCCGGCATAAGAGTTTACCGCACTTTTCTTCTCTTAAGCTGTTCCTGAAACGTGAATTTTCTGACCATGGACTCTTCCATGGAGGTCATATCAAAAAAGCAGCTGCCGTACCGGTAACGGGGCGGCTCCCCCTCCTTGGACAGCTGTTTTTCCCATAAAACGCTGCCTGACAGCATAACGCTGCCGGCATCCGTATCAAAGAGGAAGGAGAAAATCTGCTCCACATTCAGTTTATGGGCTGACTCAAAACCAACTCCGCCCGCACTGATATCCTTTATTCTGGCAGCTATATGGGTCGTATCTCCCCCGGCATCGGAGATTTCCAGTATGACCGGAATGGAAACCTTCACCTTTAAGTCGCGCCGCCTCTGATCCACGTCCATCAGCTCGTCAATCTGGCATGGGACCTTAAAAATGGCTCCGCTGCTGCTTCCCCCTGTCTCATCGCCATTTATCTTGACCCTTCCGGCCAGGCTGCATCTGCATGTAACCAGCCCCTGGACGCCGTCATAAAACACGACCACGGATTCCGTGTTCACTTTATCCAGATCCTCTTCCTCAAGGATAAGGCCCGGGCTGTCCTTATCGGAATCCACTACCTTCACCTCTGCGATAAAAACACCATCCTGAGAATAAATACAAGCTTTTTCACATTCAATAAACATGATCCTGCTCCACCGTCTCTTCCTCGATAATTTCCTCGTCCTCTGTTTCCTCATCAACCTCTTCTTTTTTCTCTTCCGCCTGGGGCACAAAATCCAGAAAATAGAGATATATGTCCACCACGGCCTTAAACAGTTCATCCGGAACCTGGCTCCCCAGCTCAAGCTGGGTCAGTATGGTGGCCAGGGAATTGTCCTCATACACGGGGACGCCGTTTTCGTTGGCCGTTTCTATGATTTTCTCCGCCATGTATCCCATGCCTGAGGCCACGATGACCGGTGCCGAATTTTTCGTATCATCGTATTTTAACGCTACCGCTTTTTTATTTAATGTGTTTTTAAATTCTGACATCGACTGAATTTTTCCTTTCCTGGATTTTCGGAAATACCTCAAGAGGGGAAGAAGGACCGCCCCCCGCCTGCAGATAAATACTTTCTGCCCGAAAATGATGCTGCTCAAGGATATTTTTTATTCCTTTGTGAATGCCGGCCTCTGAATTCTGCATGTTCTCCGGGTAATAGAGCTGAAGGGAAGCCGCATGGTCCCCGTAAAGAAGAAGCAGCTTGAACTGCCCCAGATCCCTGATATCGAATTTAACAAAAATTCTGGCCGTATGCCTCATATCCCCCTGAGTGCTGCTGCCCTCTTCATCCGGATCGATCCATATCTCGGAAAACATCTTCCGGCCGTTTACATTCACCGGAAAAGCGAGATGCAGAAGAGGCATGTAAACACTCTCATTCATGACCAGCGACTGAAGCATGGTCTGAAATATCTGCTTGTTCTCCAGTCCGGCTCCCCCGTTGGCACCGTTTCTTAAAAAATCCACAAATTTATCGGCCCATTCGTTTCTCCCCGCCGCCTTTTCCATATCCACCTGACCCAGCAGTTCGTCAAACTGGTCCGCTGTCATGGATCCGAAAAATTTACGGAATCCCTGATAACCCGTCAGCCTGGAAAAAGACTGAAGAACATCTTCCCTGTCACCGTTTTCATACTTGGAAATCAGGACGGTTAAAAGGGAGATCTTATCCCGGATCGCACCCATGTCATGATTCATCGATATATAATGTCCAAGAAACGGAAGTATTTTTTCTTTTAACAATGCGCTGTTATGGGAAGTATTTCCCTCCGGTGCCGCCATGTCCAGTTCTTTGAGCAATGCTTCGATCTGCTCTCTGGTCTGCTTAAAAACATAGCCCTCCATATCCTTAATTGTATTATATATATCATGAAGGATATGCTTTCCTGAAGACATATCATTAAATTTTCTTACAAAGTTTAAGACTTCGGATTTCAGATCAACGGAATTTGTTTCCGCCATGACCTTCCGCAGCTGTTCAAAGATGCCCCCGCTGAAGCGGGCTGCCGATTCAGCCTGTTCCTTGAGAAAGGGAAAGATCTCATCCTCCTGCAGCTGGGTCGCCTTAAAAAAAGCCGCTATCTGCTGAACCGCTTCCTCTCCCATCACACCGCCTGTCAGCATCTCCTCTCCCTGAAAGAAGATATCTGTTAAAATCCTTGAAAGATCCGGTATGTTTTTTACCATGTTGAGGAATGCACCGAAATTCGATCCATATTGAAACGCCAGCTGCTGGTCTCCCTTCCCGCCGGAGTCAGTCCGGTTATCCCCTCTCATGACTCTTGACGGATCTATGGGATTCTGAATCTGCATTCCCTGACCGGCCTGGGGATTATTCTTTACCGTGGAATTATCGTATCCGGAAAGCGGGGTTGTAACTTTTAAAATATCTGCCATATTGTGCCTCCATTTAACTGGTATTTCTCATATTTTTTTCGAAAGGTTATATGATTTGCTATTATTTTTTAACCGCCCTATACCGATAAGTAAGTATATACTAAACTAGACAAGGCGGTGTAAATATTATGGATAACGGCATGGATAATATGCTTGATATGTATCTCTTTGAAACCAATTCTCTTCTGGAACAATTGGATGAACTCCTGATAGAAGCCGAAAAAGCAGGAGATTTTACGGTGGATGATGTGAACGAAATTTTCCGCATCATGCACACGGTCAAAGGATCTTCCGCTATGATGGAATTCTCATCCCTGATGCAGATAGCGCACCATATTGAAGATTTATTCTTTTTCATCCGGGAGAATGGTCTGGAGTCTCTCGATAGCTCACACAAGAGCACCCTTTTCGACCTGATGTTCCGCTCTACCGATATGCTTCGTGCAGAAGTTTCAAAGGTAGAAAACAATGAGCCGCTTAGTGATAATGTCGACAATCTGACTCAGGAAATTAATAGCTTCCTGAAAAAAATCAGTAAGGATAATCCCCCTGCCGGCAGGGAGGAAAAAACGGAGAAAGCGCCTGTGTCCAAAGAGACACCGCCGGCTGCACCGGCCGCCCCTCCTGTTCCCGCCGTCAATCTGGACGAAATACGAATGGATCTGGCAGAATGTCCGGACGAAACGGCTGCATTCTTCTTAAGGATCTTCTATGACGAGGGCTGCGGAATGGAAAACCTCCGCGCTTTCATGCTGATCAGCACCTTAAAGGAATCCGGCCTGGAATTCGGTTTCTATCCTTCCGACGTGGAGACCAACAGCCAAAGCTGCAATATCATTATAGAAAAGGGCTTTTTCCTGACTTTCAATTCCCGTAAGGAAGCGGATTCGGCAATTGCCCAGATCAATAATTTAAACAATATCCGTTCCTATGAACTCATTGAAAATGTACGCCGGAAATCCACTCCTGCGGCAAAATTGGAGCAGGTGTCCGCCGCTTCCCTTCCTTCTGCACAGAAAAGCGCCGTAGGTCCGGCTGCTCCGGCTCAGGGCTCCGGCCATCAGATGCCGAGCAAACAGAATTTAATCAGCGTCAATCTGGCAAAGCTTGACAATCTGGTCGCCATCGTAGGCGAGATCGTCATCACGGAGTCCATGGTCACTTCTTCACCGGAAATTCAGAACTTAAAGAATCTTGACAGCTTTTTAAAAGCCACCAGACAGCTTCGCAAGCTGACCGATGACCTTCAGGATATCGTGATGTCCCTGCGCATGGTGCCGGTTTCCGGTGTGTTCCAGAAAATGAACCGGATCGTCCGCGACATGAAGCAGAAGCTGAAAAAGGATGTTCGCCTGACGATCATCGGAGAAAACACGGAAGTGGACAAGTCCATCGTGGACAGCATCGGCGATCCCATCATGCACATTGTCCGCAATTCCATGGATCACGGGATTGAAGAGACGGCCGAAGCGCGTATCGCAGTAGGGAAGGATCCTCAGGGAGAGATCACTCTTTCCGCCAGCCACACCACCAATGAGGTGATCATTTCCATCAGTGACGACGGACAGGGCGTCAATCTCACCGGAATTCTTGCCAAGGCAAAGAAAAACGGAATCCTCACAAAACCGGAAAGCGAATACACCCAGAAGGAAATCCTGGCCCTGCTTCTGGCTCCGGGCTTTTCCACCAACGAAGTGGTCACCGAATTTTCCGGCCGCGGAGTCGGCATGGATGTGGTGAAGAAAAACGTGGAGGCCATCGGAGGCACGGTGACCATTACCAGTGAACTCGGAAAAGGAATGTGCACCACCTTAAAGATCCCGCTCACCATGGCCATTGTGGACGGTATGGAAATCGCAGTGGGCAAATCCGTCTTTACCATTCCCATTGCCAACATCCGCCAGTCCTTTAAGGTAAAGAACGAGGAAGTGATCTACGATACGGATGGCAACGAGATCATTAAGTGCATGAACCAGTTCTACCCGATCCTGCGCATTCACAGGCTTTACAACATTGAAACGGAAATCACCAGCATTGAAGACGGAATTCTGATCTGGGTGGAATCCGGCGACAAATCCTACTGCCTGTTCGTAGATGATCTTCTGGGAGAGCAGCAGGTGGTCGTCAAACCGCTTCCGGTATACTTAAACAGCTTCAACATCAAGGATTCCGGCATCAGCGGCTGTACCATTCTTGGTGACGGCAACATCAGCATCATATTGGACGTTTTAAATCTGTATGCTGCAGCACATAATCAATACTAATAGGAATTGGAGGAATACACATGTCAGCAGAGAATACGCAAACAGCTATGACTGGTGCAGATCATATCACACCCGAAGATCTTGTTTCCGGAAAAACGGAGACCATGGAGCGTTATTTGACCTTTCACACCGATAACCTGATTTTTGGTGTAAGCACCAATTATATCATAGAGATCATCACCAACCATGTCATTACACCCATGCCCATGCTGCCGGGCTATGTAAAGGGAATCATTAATTTAAGAGGACAGATCGTACCGATCATAGATATCCGGTTAAGACTTGGCAAGCCGGCCATTGAATACACCAATACGACCTGTGTCATCGTTTTAAATGTGGATTCCGTCTTCATTGGAATTATTGTTGATGCCGTGGAACAGGTTCTGGATATTGATTACACCAGAATTTCGCCGGTTCCGGCCAATAACCGGGAGGAACTGGTAAGCGGTATGATATCCATGCCGGACAACAATGTTGTACTGCTTATGGATTGTGAAACCCTGGTCAATAACTCATAAAGGACGGCTTCTCTATGTTAACACTTTCACAGCAAGACTTCACACGGCTGGTCCAGTTCGTTAAAAAAAATTACGGAATCGACCTGTCAAAAAAGATGCAGTTAATTATGGGAAGATTGTCAAACACCATCATTTCCCTGGGTTATACCTCCTTTACAGACTACATAGACCATATTATCTCCGCAAAGAACCCGGCTGATTTAGAAGTAATGCTGAACAAGCTTACGACAAACTATACTTATTTTATGAGAGAAGAGGCACACTTTAATTTTTTTCGTGAAACCATTCTCCCTTATCTGTTGAGTACAAAGAAAAATAAAGTTTTAAGCATATGGAGTGCCGGCTGCTCTTCCGGTGAAGAGCCTTATACGATTTCCATGATCATAAAGGAAGCCCTGGGGGCGCAGGCCGCCCTCTGGGATACCAGGGTCCTGGCCACCGACATTTCCCAGAATGCCTTAAGAGCCGCAAAGGAAGCCGTCTACGATGAAGAATCCTTAAAGAACTTATCCACAGTCTGGAAATCCAGATATTTTGTGAAAACAGCCCAGCCGGGAGTGTACTCCATAGCGCCGTCAATTAAATCAAATGTGATTTTCCAGACATTTAATCTCATGGATCCCATTCGGTTCCGATTAAAATTTGACGTTATTTTCTGCAGGAATGTGATGATCTATTTTGACCAGAACACCAAGGATGCCTTGATCCAGCGTTTCTACGATGCAACCGCCCCCGGCGGTTACCTGCTGATCGGCCATTCGGAAACCATTAATAAGGAAAAAACTCCTTATAAGTATTTGATGCCGGCAACATACCGAAAAGAATAATCTGCTTAATATAAAATCTATTTACTGTTCTGCCAACTCAGTAAATGGATTTTATATTACACAGATTTATGAACAAACAATATAAAAATGCAGGGGATTTCCCATCGCCCGTATGTGCTTTTACTGTCCGCACAGAATGGAGTAAATTATGAACGAAAAAATCCGAGTTTTCATAGTAGACGATTCCTTGCTGTTCCGCAAGGTACTGATCGATTATCTCTCTCAGAATCAAAATATAGAAGTTATCGGCTATGCCATTGATGCCTTTGATGCAGAGCGTAAAATTCCCCTTCTTAAGCCGGATGTGGTGACCGTGGATGTGGAAATGCCGCGGGTCAACGGCATAGAATTCGTGAAAAAGCTTCTGCCGAAATATCCGGTTCCGGTCATTTTGGTATCCTCCCTCAATTTAAACGTATTTGAGGCCTTATCCGCAGGTGCCGTGGACTTTGTCAGGAAGCCGGACATGTCCGTAAGCAATACGGCCAACATATTTTTAAAAACACTGAACAGCAAAATCTTTATCGCTTCCCGCGCAAAGATCAAGGTTCCTCCCGCAGCCAACGCCCCGGTGCCTCCGCAGAATCCCCTGATCGGCCGGAAACCTTTCAGCGACAGCGCCTGTCATACGGTCATAGCCATCGGCGCTTCCACCGGGGGGACGGAAGCCACCCTCCAGGTCTTAAAGGACTTACCTGCGGACACTCCGGGGATTGTGGTCACCCAGCACATGCCGGAAGGCTTTACGAAGATGTATGCGGACCGTTTGAACCGCCTGTGTCAGATGCGTGTAAAGGAAGCGCAAAGCGGGGACCCCATTGAAAGGGGACAGGTCCTCATTGCACCCGGGGACCTGCAGATGAAGGTGGTCCGTATGGGGAACCGTTATACCGTAAGCTGCTACTCCGGTGAAAAGGTCAGCGGCCACCGCCCCTCTGTGGATGTGCTGTTCCAGTCCATAGCCGACACAGCCGGAGCCTCCTCCGTCGGGATCATCATGACCGGCATGGGGCGGGACGGCGCCGACGGGCTGCTCAGCATGAAGAAAAAAGGGGCCTTTACCATCGGTCAGGATGCGGAAAGCTGCGTGGTATATGGGATGCCCATGGTAGCCTATAACATCGGAGCCGTTACCACACAGGTCTCCTGCCCCAATATTTCCGGCGTGCTGCTAAAGCATTTGTACTCACTTTAAATTTCAGAATTTACATTTTCTTAAGTTATTATTTTGATCGAACTGACGATATTATAGATGTAATGTAAAATCTGTGTCATTTCCAAGACTCTCAGAAAGGAGTAATTTCATGCGTATTTCTTCGAATTATTTCAGTACGCTGTATAATACATCCATGATACGACAAAATCAGGATCCGGCAGGAACCGGACTCAACGAATCCGTGAAAACCAGTTATGATGAAGTCACTATCCGTTCCGTTTCCCAGGAAGAAATGGATTCTAAGTTTGTATCCACTCTTAAAAATATACTTATGAAAGAGGTCAAACAACCGGCATCGGAAGAAAAGCTTGACACCTTAAAACAGCGAATCGAGGATGGAACCTATCAGGTGGATGCCAATAAGATCGCTGAGCGGATTCTTTTATACAAAGGAGCAGAATTCTATGAATGATTTTATTGCCGTAATTGAAGATCTGATCCGGCTGTTCCAGGAACTCATTCAGGTTGAGCAGATGAAGCTGGAAGCCGCCAGAAAAAACCGCATTACTTATGTGGAAGATTGCATGAACAAGGAACAGGCCGCCATCTTAAAGCTGAGAGGGCTTGAAAAAAGGCGGGAGGCCTGTCAGGACCAGCTTGGTTACAAGGGCTATACCTTTCAACAGATTCTTTCGGAAACGTCAGGCACAGACCATAACCAGCTGAACAAACTCTTCAACACGCTCTCACATCTGGTCCGGCAGTTCCAGGATACCAACGAGAGCGCCAGGTCAATGATCGAAATAAATCTTCACATGATAAACAAGGCCATGAACGATTCCCCGAATGAAGTGGCTGCAGGCAAATCAAAATGGGAGGGATTATTATGACGCGTTCTACCTTCTCCGGCTTCACCATAGCCCACCTGGCCATGAATGCCAGCCAGAGAGCTCTGGATGTGACCGGACAGAATATTGCAAATATTAACACCATAGGCTATACCAAGCAGCAGGTTGATCTTGTCAGCCTGAATCTGCAGGGAGCTGACGCTGTCAGCACAGGCCCAAGCACAAAGATCGGTTACGGTGTTGAAGTCACCGGCATATCCCAGATACGTGACCCGTTTCTTGATGTCCAATACAGGAACCAGATCGCCAAGGTAGGAACGGCAGATGCCCATCAGGGAACGCTGGACCAGCTGGCTGATATTTTTGACGAGACGGATAAGGAAGCCTTAAAGACGGCTCTCAGCAATTTAAGCAGCAGCCTGGACCAGCTGTCAGCCAATGCCAATAACAGCGAATTTGACAGCATCGTGCGATCCACATGCCAGGTACTCTTGAACTATATCCATCAAAAAGCCGATGATTTGAGCAATGTCCGCGAAGAAACCATAAGCGGGCTGGAAAGCACGGATATTCCCATGGTGAACAGCCTTCTTTCCGATATTGGAGAGTTGAATGATGCCATCTGGAAAAGCCAGGTACAGGGCAACCCGGCGCTTGAACTGAAGGACCAGAGAAACAGCAAGCTGGACGAACTGGCCAGCTATCTCCCTATCAGTGTATCCTATAAGGAGGTTGCCATTTCCAGCGGTGTCAAGTATGATTATCCGGTCGTGAAGTTTATGGGCTCCGACGGAATATCTTACAATCTCACAGCCGGAGAACACGGCGAAAACTTTGCTTCTCTCTCCGTGGAACGCAACAAAGGGGCTGACGGTGAAGAAGACGGCACAGTATCCATTTCACTCATTCCGGCCAGCGATTTTCCGTCCTACTCGGATGTTTCCCAGCTAAAGACAGATATTACCGACACGCTCAAGGAAGGTACCTTAAAGGGTGTGGTGGACATGCTGAACAAATCCGGGGAACTGGACAGTCCCGCAACGGATTACAGAGGGATCGGATACTATGAAAAATCATTTGATACCTTTGTTAAGACCTTTGCAAATACATTCAACCAGCTGAATACAAATACGGTTCCCTATACAGGGGCTTCCGGAGTTCCTTCCATCGGAGCACCGAAGGAATTGGTAAGCACCGGTTCTGAGAAAGCACAGTACAGCCTGAATTTTGCAGATACTTCCGGGAACTTCTTAAAAAATGAAAAAATTACAATTAACGGAGCGACCTTTACCTTTGGTGACGGCACAAACAATACCGTTGCCCTTGGTTCGACAATGGAAGAAAGTCTGGCGAATTTAGCCGCACAAATGACCGTTGATGCCGGAACCCTCAGTGTAAACGATACGGATACCGCAGGTACCTGGGCTTATGCAGACGGAAAACTGACATGGACCAGCACAGATCCGCTGCCTTCCAGCGCCGCGATCACCGGCGGAAGCATTAAGACACTGGATAAAAAGGACATTTCCCTTGCTTATAAGGCGAATCCTTCCAATATAAAGAATTACGATTTATTCAAGACTACCGACGGCAGCAAGACCTTTACGGCCAGCAACATAAAAATTTCGGATGACTGGATGAACAAAAGCATAAACATCATCTCTTCCACGGAAGAGAATGCCGGAACAACAGCCAATGACAACATTTTAAAAATGATCAAGGCCCTGACAGATGAACGGGACTTTAAATATGAGTATACTTACCTGGACAGCGCCGGTGTTTCCCAGACCGGATATATCACATATTATACCGGAAGCTTTTCCCAGTGTTACTCCAACCTGGAAAACACACAGGGTATTGACAGCGCTGCCAACAGTGCGATCCTCAATAACCATGTTTCGGTACTTCAGGAAACCGCCAACAGCAGGGATTCCATATCCGGGGTTTCCTTAGACGAGGAAGGCATCAGCCTCATGCAGTACCAGCGGTCTTATACAGCTGCCGCCCGCCTCATGACAACTCTTGACGAAGCATTGGATGTGCTGATCAATAACACAGGTGTAGTAGGCAGATAGGAGGGAATGAAATGAGAATTACGACAAATGCGATCCTGCGGAACTATAAGAGCAATCTTTCTAAGACAATCTCCAACTTGAATACATCAAGGACACATGTTATGACCCAGCGCAGCTTTAACAGCGTTTCGGAAGATCCCGCTTCTGCGGCCCGCGCCTCCCAGCTGCACCGCAGGTATTATAAGAATCAGGACAATCTGGATATGCTGTCAGACGCACAGGCCCGCCAGGATGGACAGGAAGACGCACTCTATCAGATCAGCAACGTGATAAAAACCATTGCTGAAAATTATAATGTGCAGGCAATGAGCGGTACCAATCAGACTTTGGAAACACGCAAAAGCTTTGCTTCCGCAATCCGGCAGTTTCAGGAGTCCATGGTTCTGAGCCTGAACGCCACCTATGAGGACACCTTTTTATTTGCAGGCACCGACGGCAAGAATCCTCCCTTTGAGTTATCCGACGGCGGTACTCTTACCTATCGCGGCATTGATGTAGATGCCAGCCAGGGAACCGTTGATTATGCCAATCTCACAGCTTTATCCAACGAAAATCTCTATGTTGATCTGGGTATGGGACTTTCCCTTGACGAAGCGGACCGGGTGGTGCCCTCCAGCGCATTCGACCTTTCCCTTCCGGGCATAAAAGCGGTGGGCTACGGGAAAGACAGCGAAGGAATGAGCAATAATGCCATCGTTCTGGCCGGCCAGCTGGCCGATTTGCTGGAAAGTGAAACATTCGATTCTGAGTCCTACGGAAAGCTCATGGATAAGTTTAAAACCGTAAGTTCGGGTGTCTTAAATGAGATAACCGAATTAGGAGTTAAGACGAATTTTCTCACCACAACAAAGGACCGGCTCGAAAATACTGATATTTCCCTGCAGGAACAGATGTCAAACGTGGAAGGCATAGATATGGCAGAAGCGATCACGGACTACATGTGGAATCAGTATGCGTACAATGCAGCCTTAAAAGTAGGAACAAGTATCTTATCACCATCGTTTATTGATTTCATGAAATAGGCTTGAATGGAGGTGATTTATATGGAATCATTGCTAAAAATAACCACCGTACCTATGGAGTATGAGCTGAAGGTTCATAGAGCGAAACTGGAATATACAAGTTCTAAATCCGGCTTGGAAACCAATAGGGAAAAAGGCGGCATGACTATGGAGAGCCACCCCATTAAACTGTATATTGATACTTATGACGCACGTAACTCAATTTGTCCCACTACAATGGAAAGCATACGGCAGTCCGCCGAAAAAGGCAGAACCGCCGTGTATGAAGCTACCGCAACACTGGCAAAGGAGGGTGCACTTTTGTTGGATCCTAAAGTTTCGAATCCCCTTGATCAGATCATCAGCCAGCGCGCTCAAATGCCGGTAGGAGACTTCGGTTTACAGTTTCTTCCTACCACTGGTCCTGATATCCAATGGTCTGATCCAGATTTAACGATGCAATACAAAATGGATAAATTAAGCTTTGAATTAAGGGTTGCCAAAGGAGACTTTGAATTTATACCAGGTGATGTTGAACTCTCCATCACGCAGATGCCTGATGTAAAAATCGAATATATCGGTAATCCCATTTATGTTCCGCCCAGCGCGTCCAACATGTTTAACCACTCTCCGGTTAATGTGCTCGCGTAATTTTATATTCTGGAGGTATCTATGGAGATCAATACGCAATACTTTGGCACGATTTCCTGCTCGGAAGAGGAATTTATACACTTTTCTGATGGGTTGTTTGGGTTCAGCGGTTTAAAAAATTATGTTCCTCTGGCATTTCAGGATAACAGTGATGCTTTGATTTGTCTTCAATCCGTTGAGGATTGGGGAGTGTCATTTATTGTAATGAATCCTTTTCTTCTCTATGTGGATTATTCGCCGGTGTTGTCGGAAGAAGATAAAAAGCTCTTGGACGCTTCCCATGGAGAAGAGGAGATCTCATACTATGTCATCTGCGTCATCCACGATTCCATGGATGACAGCACCGTTAATTTGAAATGTCCCATTGCCGTGAATACCGAAAACAGGAAAGCCAGACAGGTGATCCTGGATAATCCTCTTTATAAGTTTCGTCACCCTGTCAAAGATTTCATGAAAAAGGGGGATTAGCATGCTTATTCTTCAGCGAAAAAAAGAGCAGTCTCTTACGATCGGCGATGATATCTCCATTACGGTTCTTGAGATCGGAAGTGACTGGGTAAAATTGGCCATTGATGCGCCAAGAGATGTTTCGATCCTGCGCACCGAATTAATAGAAGCAGCCTCAGCGAACCAGGAAGCCGTTTCCCTTTCTCTGAATGCAGGCTCCCTCTCTAAAATCAAAGATCTGATCAATGAACAGAAAAACAACGGAAATACTTAATTTTAATTAAGTATTTCCGTTGTTTCTTCCTTATCTTCTATTTTTTCCGTATATCCTATTTCTTCCTTATCTTTTATCTCTTCTATCTCTTCTATCTCTTCTATCTCTTCTATTTCTTCTAGTTCTTCCAGTTCTTCTAGTTTTTTTAATTCTTCTAACTCTTCCGTTTCTTCTCCCTCACGCATATCCCGGTGTTCTTCCTGGCTCCGGATCGCTTCTTCCGCATACGCCTCAAACCCGCCTCGCCTGAGAGCCTTTTTCCTGATTCCAGGCTTTCTGAAGGAAGGCAGCTTTTCTGCCATTTTCTTAAATCCGCCGGATATCTTCAGGATCATTTTACTTTCTATTTCGTTCCAGATAAGCCTTACCAGATACCGTCCCAGGCGCATGAGCCAGTAAAACGGAAGGAGAAAGCCTTTCTTTTCCAGAGCTGGATATATGGTTTCCATGTATTCCTTGTCAGGAAACAGCCACATAATCGTCTTTCTGAATTTCTCCGCTTTCCTGTCTCTTGCGTAGCAGTCCGCAACCGTCTTGATCAGCGGAAGAAACTGGGAACTGATCTCCCGTCCTTCCGCCCCCTTGGTAAGGATATAAGACTCCATGGCATCATAAATCTCTACGTTTTCGATCCCCGCACCGGTACCAAACCATCGAAGGATGAGGTATTCCAGGCGTTCCGCAAATTCATCGATTTTTAACTTTTTCAGCTTTTCATAAATGTAGGGCCAGGAAAAGGACTGGGCATTTTTCTTGTAAAACACCCAGAAATCCACGATCTGATTCAGGCTGATCTCTCCCCTGGCATAGCAGTCCGTCAGCCTGCACATAAAAAACAGGTATTTGTCATCCGGAGACATCTCCCGAACGTACCGAAATCCTTTTCGGAGCGGCAGTGCCGTCAGCAGGCTTCTGTAATATTTTCGCATAAGCTTGCTGAAAAACACGCCCTGACTGTAATATAAGACCCTGATTCCCGGTATACGGTAGTATAAATGTCCGCTTTCCTGTGTCTGACGCTCTTCAAAATCCGCTTTCTCCAGTGTTTCCCTGATCAGACGTTCATATTTTTTTTCCGTTCCGATCTCTATGGATTCCTGACAGCACATCTCATGGATCGGATAGCATTTGACAATTTCGTAATAATTCAGAACAAAGCAGTTAATTCCCTTTCTTTCCATAAGGGCACGCACCTGCCTCTCGCCTGCGCGCAGCCGCTCGGACCGGTAAACGGCTTCCAGGTATTTGTCAAAAAATCGCTGTCGTATGTTTTGCGGAATGTTTTCAGTCAATCCCATGATTCCATAATAGATTACATGGGCTACATGATGATAATCGGCCAGGCGGAACATCTTTTCCCAGCTTAACTGGCGCATTGGTTCGGGCGAAGCCTTCTGATTCATTACCGCTGTTAATAATGTCATCAAATACCGTTCTTCATAACCTTTACTCATTCATTCTTCCATCCTTAAGCAGCCGGCGGTAGCAATACCGCCGGCAAATCATATCCTAATGACCATTATACGAGATAATTAATCATAAGTCCCAGGGCATTATAATTGTTCATATTATAAGCTCCGGTCCGGGAATATACGTTCATAAAATTATAGGGATCACTCTGCAGCTCATTTGGTTCATCCTTTAAATCATTGCCGATCAGGCCCAGGGCACTGGTACCCATCGCTTTTGATGCTGCCTGATAACCTGACTGGGCGACACTGTCTCCGCCTCCCAGGAGGTCCGCAGTCAGCTCCGGAGATTCTCTTAAATTCTTCCTTAAAACATCCTTATCCAGTTCCAGAGAACCGTCTTCTTTTTCCCTCATGCCCAGCTGTTCCAGCGGCTGCCGGAAGGCCAGTTGTC
This sequence comes from Lachnospiraceae bacterium 54-53, assembly GCA_041223105.1. Classification (GTDB taxonomy): domain Bacteria; phylum Bacillota; class Clostridia; order Lachnospirales; family Lachnospiraceae; genus Lacrimispora. The sequence continues at coordinate 62,517 of JBCLPO010000021.1, read as the reverse complement.
CTGTCAGGCTTTCCAGCTGCTCTGCAACGGCGCTGCCCCGGTTCACATGATCCTTAAGAAGCTTTAAGGCATTGTTATAGCTTTCTGTCAGATCTTCCGCGGCCGCGGCAACCTTTTCTTCATTGACACGGGCTGATATGGTAACTTTCCCCGTATCAAGAAACTTCAGTCCGATCCTTCCATTATCAATGGCTGCCTCATTTTCCGATGCTTCTCTTTTCACCGTGTTTCCTTTATCCGTAACGGAATAGACAGCATTTTTTGCGGATTCCAGCGCCTTTTCCAAGCCTGCCGCAGGTCCGGGATCCCCTGTTACCAGAAAGCCATTGTCCCTGCCGGTCTTATTTCCCTCTATCCTTAAAGCGCTCACACCGTCTTTTTCCTCGATATATGCTTTCACACCCACATCAGACTGGCTGTTGATCCGGGCTTTTGCTTCCTCCATCATCTGAAGGTTGGTCTTAAAACTTCCATCCTCATAAGTCCGGTCAGCCTCGATCCTGACGGTTCTCCCCTGGCTGTCGGACAGAACAAGCTTCATGTCGCTCTCCCCAGGAGCAGCGCTCAAAACCTCCGCACTTTTATTGACCTGGGCAGATGCCATCTGCGCCACTTCCACTTCAATTTTTCTGCTGTTCCGGACTTCGTAGCGCTTTGAAGCCTCCGCAACGGAGATATCTGAGCTTGTCACTTCCAGATCATTCAAAACACCTGAACGGTTGCTCTGCCTTAAAGTATTGGAAGACTGCATCAGACCAGCCATGGCGGAACCATAGCTTTTTATAAAATCCATACTTGAGCTTCCCTCTGTCATGCTCGCCCGGTTTACCGGATGTACGGATTCCACAGCCTGACGGTCCCCGGTATACACCGACTGTACGTTCTTCGTCTTAACCCGGCTGACAGCAGCCTGATAACCATAATATGAACTGGTTTCAAATGAGCCGATTCCTCCTATTGCCATAGCCTTTCCCTCCTTTCCTGACAGGGTCAAAAGCAGCATCTTATATTTTATATATCGGTTTTTTTATAAAAATCTTAACTTTAGCAGGAAGATGTACGATAAATATTGTAGACATAAAATAATAATTTTTATCATAGAAAAGGTGAGTTGAGTGAACAGTATTTATATAATTATTTTTAATGTCCTGTTCTTAGCCGCTGTTCCTTTTACCACGGCAACTTCTTTTCATGATCCGGCGGGAGGAAGCGCGGCTGTTTCTTATGCTTCCGGAAAGACGGATGCAGACTCTGCATCGGCGGAAATCCCTCAGGACGGCAGATACGATGTCATGCTGGACAGCGTCTTAGGCCCTCTTACGTATTATAATCAGTCCGATGTCAGATGGGCCGGTTTTCTTTACGGCGGAAAAGATCCCCTCTCCACATACGGCTGCGGCCCCACGGTCATGGCCATGCTGATCACCAGCCTTACCGGAAATCAGGTCCTCCCCACCGATGTTGCGCAATGGGCTGCCGCCAACAAGAGCTGGTGCCCGGGCCAGGGCTCCTATCACCGGTTAATCATGGACAGTGCCTCCGCTTACGGGCTGAAGGCCGTACCGCTTAAGGATTACACCCTTCAGGGACTTAAAAATTCTCTGGATTCCGGATACCTGGTTGTCGCGCTCATGAATAAGGGCCACTTTACCCAGCAGGGGCATTTCATTATCATTACCCGTGTTACGGAGGAAGGCAAGCTTCGGATAGCGGACTCCAACAACTACGAAAATACAAAGTATGACTGGGATCCGTCCATCATTTTCCAGGAGCTGAACCATCGTTCATCAAACGGCGGACCGCTGTGGATGATCGGACCTCCGTATCTCCCGCAGTGATCATTGATAAAAGGAATCCTTTCCGGCCAGACGGGTACTGATATGCCGGTCCACCTCCAGAGTCCTCTTCAATGCAATCCTGATGCTGTTTCCTTTTTCCACAAGCCTGACGGCTGCGGGACTGTCAGCCTTGGGGTCTTCATTTCCTTTTATCCATGCCTGCACAAAAGCCCTTTCCCGGGGCAGAAGGGCTGATATGAGACAGTTGATGTTCCTGTCACAGATATCCGAGTTATCCATCTCTTCCTGACGCATGCCCAGAAGTATCTGGACCGAAGTCCGGTCATTGCGGGATAAAGAATCCCCCATTTCCCGGGTGATGCGTTCAATTTCCACAATACATTGATATTTCTTCTGCATCTCTTTTAGAATCTCAATCAGCATTGAATCTTCCATTATTATCCTCCCGAAATACTTTCGTCAATCATTTAAAAACGGCTGGAGAGAATAAATCCTGCCCTCCAGCCTTTTTTCTAGCTGCTCAATCGCTGTGCCTCTTTAAATGCATCTCTCAGTTCCATGACCAAAGGTCTGACTTCCGCTATCACATCAGGATTCCTTCCGGCCCTGATCCGGCTGAATTCATACAGAAAAAAATCATACATTCTCTTCAATTCGGCACTGATCTCATACTTATGATCCAAAGTATCCTTTAAATAAGTTACGATCTCTGTGGAGCGCTGCATAGACTGTTCAAACAGCTCATAATCCTTTTTCTCCAGGGACAGCTCAGCCCTGGTCAGCCGTTTCAGCAGCTCATCGTATAAAAGATTCAGCATCTCTCCCGGAGTCATGGTATTGACCGTCTGCTCCTTATAATGCCGGTATCCATATGAACCCATTTACACCACCATCCCTTACGAACTAAATGATGAACTTAGCCAGCTGCTCTGGGAGTTCATTTGCGAAATCAGCGTTTCCAGATTGGAAAACTGCTTTATATACCGGTCTGTTTCCGTTTCCAGCTTGTCCTGAAGACGCTCGATATAATCATCTATGCTGTCTATGGACTTCTGAAGGTAGTTTGAAAGGATGCTGGTCGGCGCATAGGTGGAACCCGCCTTTTCAATCAAAATTCCTTTCGTTGCACCTGTAGTGGCTGCGTATTTATCTGTAATCGTGGTGAGACGCGCCATGACTCCGCCTTTGTCTCCTGTGGAATCATTTTTGGTCTCAGTAAACAGTTCTTTTAAATCATCCGGATTGGACTCTAAGGCCGCCCGGAATTTTGTCTCATCAAACACCAGCTTTCCATTGTCTCCGTAACTGGTGCTCGTTGAAATTCCAAAGGATTCAAGCATCGCTTTCTCCTCAGAGCCGCTGTCAAAAATGAACCGAAGACTGTCGGAAAGGCTCCTTAAGTCAGAATCGCCGAAAAGCAGCCCTGTTTTGGCCTTTTCTTCCCACTTTTCGATCTGCTCATCGGTCATTTCTTCCTTCTGCTCATCGGTCAGAGGTTCATACTCCCGGTTTGGTTTGGTAGAAACTTCACTGTTTACCAGCTCTATGATTTCATTGAAATCCTTGATCATATCCGAAACAGCTGTGACGATTTTGTCAGCATCGGTTTTGGCACTGAAAGTGATGGCTTCCGTATCCTCAATGATACTTCCATCCTCGTTATATCCGAACTTGCCGTTTACCGTTATATTCAGCCCATCCAGGGAAAATGCGTTATTTCCCCGTCTCAGTTCAACCACTTCATCAGAACCGGAATATTTCACTCCGACAATGGCATCCTGGCCATCAGTGACCGTATAATCCGCATCTTTCGTGCCGAACAGCATGGAGGCATCGTCGCCGGTTATATCAACACTTCCCGCAGCGCCTCCCGCCGTTGAAACAATGGAAAACTTATCGGCATTTTTCATATAGCTGATGGTCACATCTGCATCTGAGGAATTGATGGTATTTATAATTTCATTCAATGTACTGTTATAGGAGAGTCCTTTGATCTTTTCCCCATTGATTGTCAGCTTCAGTTCTCTTTCATCTACGTAGGAGGACATGTCCGACTTCAGATCATCAACAGTGTCCGCCCCCTCCGTTTTAAAATGATCGATCGCTTCATTGATGCTGCTTAAATCCTTATCCGACATATTGGGATTATTGCTTGCAATCAGGGATTTCAATTGATCAATGGTGGTGGATTCCGTTACTTTGCTTCCAAGAGCTTCTATTGCCTCCAGCGCTTTATTGGCTCCTGAGAAATAATTGGTATCCAAAGTTTTTCCTGCCAGAGCCGTCTCAATTCCATCTAAGCCGGAATCCACCAACGCTGAAGTGAGATTCAAACGGTTGGATTCCCCGTATGCTACCTTCAATGCCCCGCTTTTTCCTATCACTCCCGTATCACCGGAGGAAATGGATAAAACGGAGGAAGTATCGTCCGCTCCCGTACCCGGAACCGTTGTATTGAAGGTCAGCTTGTTTCCGTCGACTCCTACCGTAATTCTATCGGTACCAAATTCTTTATTGAGCTTGGTCTGCAGATCATTCTTGATCACTTCCAGAGCATCCTCGTTGTCCGTTATCCCACTTAATGCAGCCTCCAGTTTATCCTGATCCATAAACGAGATGGACTTGGTCGTCCCATTATAGGTAAAGCTTATGCTCTTTCCTCCTACACGTTCCGCAAAGGTCTTATCCGTAAAAAAGTCCTGCCTGTCCATGATCGTGGAGGAAAAACCGCCCGCAGAAATGGTTTTATCCGTATCTGACACATTATCGATGCTCTGCCCGCTCGTCACCACACCGAGAGCCTCCAGTGCTGCCTGGCTGCCTCCGGTCAGCATAATGGTATTACCGGCCGTATCCTTAGACGTCATATTCAGCTTATAATCACTGCCTTCTGAGCTGGCGGTTACGGAGATCACGTCGGCCAGGGTCTTACCGTCTCCGATGGATACATTCTTCAGGGCTTTGGTAAAGGATTCCACCGCACTTTTGCCATTTGAATAATCATAGGTAAAACCATCGGAAGTGGTTCCGCTTCCAAGGGAAACTCCCAGAGATTTGCTTCCGTATTTAATATAAAGACTCTGTCCCTCCAGATTGCTTACGGCCTCTTCGGTAAGAGTTCCATCCGAATTCACCAGATTTATATCCCCTGTGCTTAAAATTCCATCGGATACCGTATTGACAGAATTCATGCTGGCCTCTTTGGCAAGCTGCTTCACTCCCACGACCGACATGGAACTGGTGAGGGAGGAGCTTCCGGATACACTGATATATTTGCTGTTGGTTCCCAATGCCGTAATGTTGCTGGCCGCCCAGAAAGCGGCGCTTGAAAGGTTTGATGAACTGGTATAAGAGGTATATTTTTTTGAAAATTCAACAAGCTTGGAGCTTATGGAACGGTATGCTTCCTGCTGCCAGAGGTTCGTCTGTTTTTTCTGCTGCTGCTTTGCGATCTTCGCCCTGGTGGCGGAAGTCATGCTCTCGATCAGGCTGTCTCTGTCCAGGCCGCTGGCAAGGCCGCCGTAACCCCTTATGGATGAAGCGTTTATATTGGTGCTGCTTGAAATTGATGCCATATGGTAACTCCTTTCTTATGATCCAAACATCCTAATTTTCGCCAAATATCGGATTTTTTCGTGTTTTCGCTATACTTATTTATCGACATATTGTATACTAAAGATAATAGCATTATCTTAATTTACGAATGGAGGAATAGAAGTTGTCAACTGTAATTGCTATTACAAATCAGAAGGGCGGCGTAGGCAAAACTACCACTTCCTGCTCCCTTGCCTGTGGTCTGGCCATGCATCATAAAAGAGTTTTAGCAGTTGATTTGGATCCGCAGGGTAATCTGGGCTTCAGCCTTGGACTGGAAATTGAATCAAGCGCCACCATTTATGAAGTCTTTAAAGGAACCGCCACATTGCAGGAAGCAATCCGGCCGGCAAAATACTGTGATGTGATCTCGTCCAACATCCTTTTAAGCGGCGCGGAACTGGAATTTACGGGAAAACAGCGGGAATGCATGTTAAAAAATATCCTGTCTACCGTAGCCGGTTATTATGACTATATTATTATTGATACTCCTCCTGCCCTGAACATCCTCACCGTCAACGCCTATGCTGCGGCAAATTATCTGATCATACCCATGGTACCGGAGATTTTAAGCCTTTTGGGAGTATCACAGATCAAGGACACCATCAACACCGTCCGCGCATCCGTGAATCCGGACCTGGTGGTTTTAGGCATACTTCTCAACAAGTTCAATCCCAGAACACTTCTTTCCAGAGAAGTGAAGGATATGGCCCAGGACATCGCCGCCCAGATCGGCACGAGAGTGTTCAATACCCAGATCCGGTCCAGCGTCTGTGTGGCGGAGGCGCCTGCCCAGGGAGAAAGCCTTTTAGACTACGCTCCCCGTTCCAATCCGGCCCTGGACTACAAGGACCTGGTTTCGGAGGTCATGGAATTGATGAAGCAGCGTCCTGACTAATCACCTTGAGAGGAGTATAATACCATGGCCAGAAAAAGCAGTAAAACAGCTCACGTCATGAACCTGTTGGCCGGTGAGGATTCCGAGTCTCCAAAATCCGAAGCTGCCAGGGAAAATCTTGCCGCCAGACAAACCTCCGATTCCACGGAAACGATCAAGGAACTTACGGTTTTGGCTCAGCAGGCATCCATTCAGACAAAGGAAGGGCCCCTGACACCTTCCCCCATATCCATTATCGACATGTCCTCTTCCGCACCTGATCCGGTTGCAGAAATGATCAAACAGCAGCTGGAAAAGGAGGAAGGAATCGAAGACAATACGTTATCCTCCGCCGGGGAAGAACCGCTGCCGGAAGAAAGCAGTGAGGAAAACCTCATCCCGGAAGTTATCACCCCTGTAACCAATGAACGGGAGAACACCACCCGGGAAACAGCCGGTGGGAATGACACCGCACCTGATCCGGAACCGGAGATCCCCGTCCCCCAGGCGCCCACCTACCGGTACTTAAACATCATGGAGCATGTGGTGAAGAGCAAGGTGGAGGAATATATGCAGAAATTCGACGTATGCACCTGCGGACGCTGCATTGCTGATGTCACGGCCCTGGCTCTGACCCATCTTCCTCCAAAATACATTGTGGTGGAGGCGCCTTCCGCTTCCCCCTTACTGAATTTTTATACAAACCGTTTTTCCCAGCAGGTGATCGTTGAACTGACAAAAGCCTGTTCCACGGTAAAAGAAAACCCACACCATTAGGCGTGGGTTTTTTCATCTGCCGTGATCTCCGGTTCCTGTTCCGCACGGTTTGTCAGGCCGTTCCAGATCTCATTTACGGCTTCCACACAATCCATATAAGTCTGTGCCAGCAGACCGGAAGGAATCCCCAGCTCTTCCGAAAGAGCCTTCACTTTCTTCCATTCCGCATTTTCATAGCTTAAAATAAGCTTGTAGAGAGTTCCGCAGATCCCCTTCTGGCTGATCAGCGCGTCCCTGATCTCCTGAGCCACAGGTATTTCTTCCAGGATCTCCTCCAATGGTGCATCGATCATATACTGCAGGGTGGAGAACATTCCCATCATATATATCTCTGAACGGATAATCGGAAGGTTCTGCACGTGGTCACAGAGAACCATGGCGAAGTTCGCCCGCAGAAAGGACATTTTCATCATGGCTTCCAGGGATTCATTGCTTTCGAAATCATTGTTGAAGCTGAGCAGATATACCCACTGCTTCAGCTGGCTGATTCCCATGGTGACCAGCGCCTGGCGTATGGAGGACACTCTGCGGCGAAGCGCGAAGTATGCGGAGTTCACGATCTTTAACAGCGCATAGCTTAAGGCCGCGTCACGGCTTATGATCTCCTCAATGCGCTCAATATCCGGCTCATCCTTGGATACTTCGACAACCAGCTGGAAGAAGTTTCCTTCCAGGAATTCCATGCGGTTCACCCGCTTGGCCATGGCTTCCGCAACATAGCTTCCTTCCGCAAAGTCAGCTCCTATTTCCAGAGCCAGCTCATAATCCTTTTTGGTATTGACTCCCGTTACAATGCACTTTTTCTCAAAGCCCTTCATGGTATTGATGAGATTGTTCAGCGAAATCCGCTCTCTTCCCTCGTGCTTGTTGCTGATGTCCACCTTTATGTAAGTGACATAATCCAGCATGGAAAAATATTTGGGAGAAAACTGAAAATCATTGATGGCAAACACATAGCCTTCCGCACAATACCTTCTTATGATGGCAGGAGACAGGGGATGAATCATCACGTGATCCTCGATCTGGATCACCATCTTCTGCTTATCAAAAATCTTCGGAGTATTACGGAACAGCAGGGAAGGAGTAAACGTGACAAACGTGAGCTTGTCATGGAAAATGCTTTCCGTATTCTGCATCAGAAAACCGGCAATGGTATCGGCCGCCGCTACATCGGAACTGCTGTAAAGCGCGTCATAATCCTTCTGGAACAATACCTCATAGCCGATGATCCTGTCCTCTTTCAATGACTTGATCGGCTGCCGGGTGACATATTTATCCATTCTTCACCCTCCTCTGAAGCAGATGATCAATGACTTCGACCAGGTGTCCGATCTCGGGCTTGCTTAACTGCTCATCGGCCCCAAGCTGTTTTCCCTTGATCATTAACTCCTGATTGATCATCGAAGAGAAAATAATGAGCGGAATGTCTTTTAACCTTTTATCATCTTTTACCAGCTTTGTCAGCCGGTGTCCATCCATTTCCGGCATCTCAATATCAGTGATAATCAGGCTTACCTTCTTATCCAGATCGGAATCATCCCGTATATGGCTTAAATAATTCCATGCTTCCTGGCCGTTATTCATAAATGTCAGGTTTTCATAGCCGGCTTTCCTAAGCGAAGCTTCTATCATCTTGGCCAGAAGAATGGAATCTTCCGCAATGACGATGGGACTGTTCACCTTTTCCCTGTGTCCGAGCCTGCTGATCTCATCCAGCTGAATTCCCGTTTCCGGTGCGATATCCGCCACGATCTTTTCAAAATCCAGAATGGTTACCAGATCGTCTCCGCATTGGGCAATACCGGTTGCCACCCCTTCTTCCCCGCGGCTGATGGTGTCATCCGGTTTCTGTATGTTCTTCCATGAGATACGGCTGATTCCAACCACGCTGTGCACCCGGAAGGCAATGTGGAGCTTGTTGAAATTTGTGATAATGAACAAATCCTTGCTCTGCTTTTCCGTTGTGCTTCCGGTCAGATATTGGGGAAGATCAATGACCGTAAGAAGAAGATCTCTGGGCTTGAAAATGCCTTCCACGGAAGGATGGGCGTGAGGGATCGGCTTTACCTTATCTGACATCATGATTTCACGTACCTTTGCCACATTAATACCATACAATTCACCATAAATGGTAAATTCCATTATCTCAATCTCGTTGGTTCCTGATTCTAATAAAATCTCTGTTTCTGCCATAATTCCTCTCCTTTATCCCAATATAATCCAGCAAAAACATCTGCTTAATAAAATATCGGCATATTTCTGCCAGTTCATAATGTTTACAAAACAATTTCCGCTCTGCCGTAAGTCCGAATTTTCACCATTCCCGTGCTTACATCAAAGGTCATGGTGCGCGCATAATTCTCACCCACATCCGCAGCTGTAAGTCGGACTCCCTCTGAGTGTAGAATCTGTTTGACACTGGTAATATTTCGGGCTCCTATATTACCAAGAGTGCTGTTCCCCTGCAGTTCGAACATCTTGGCCCCCCCGGCTATTTTGGCAATCAGTCTGGGCTTTCTGGCGCCCATGATCTCTATTTTGCGAAATGTCTCCGCCAGTCCGGTATCCGCATACTTAAATATATTTCCATCCCCTGACCCGTACACTTCCGGAAGCATGATATGTACCAGGGCTCCCAGCTTGATCATGGGATCATATAAGCTGATACCGATACAGGAACCAAGCGCATAAGTGATCAGAATCCCCTCCTGCCTGGCGAACTTCATATCCGCAATTCCAACCGTTAACTGTTTATCCATTTGCAATCCCCAGCTTTTCCATCAGAAAGTTTAATGACTGGATATCAGGCATCATGAGCAGATCGCTATGGAGCACTTTTCCTCCTATTACAAATTGGCCGCTGATCATCATCATCTTATCTGTCTGGTAGCCGAATTCCACCATGGGCACGCTTAAAATGCCGCCCAGCATATTCACCGCTATGTCGGGAACGGACAAGTTAATCGTGACGTCCGTGAGGGTGGACATGGCATTTACATAAGAAGAAATAATGATATTACCGATTTCCTCCAGTGCGGATGTCTCCAGAACATTCAGCTGGTAATAATCCTCAATATTCTCCTGCATCACGCTGGTGAGGACCTCATTGATAAAATCCAGCTTCAGGATGAACAGCATCAGCCCGTTGATTTCACCTGTCATCTTTACAAGGATCGCGGCTACAATTTCCTCCGGATCTCCAAGAAATTTAATCGCTTCATTATAGCCCAGGATCTGTACATCCGGAAGTGTCATCCGCACTGTTTTTCCCAGCATGGAGGACAGTGCGGTGGCAGCGTTGCCTGTGCCGATGCTGCCGATCTCACGAATAAGATCCAGACCTAATCCATTCATTTCATCGTAACGTGTTATTTTCATGATATCGCCCTCTCTCATCAACACCCACGGTCATTTACCGCAGTGCATTTATCGTTGATTCAATTTCATCTGAAGTCTGAACCATCTTAAGTGCGTAGGAGTAAGCTCTCTGCGCTTCCATCATTCTGGTCATCTCTTGGGCAAAGTCGGTGCCGGATTCCTCCAGAGCGCCTTTTATCACCTTCGCATTTTCCAGCAGGATGGGATCCCCATTCTTGGCAGTCACAACGTATTCATTATCACCCTTGCTCTGGATGCCATCCTTTACCGCAAACGTATACACACCGATCGCACGGGGATCATGCTCTCCTTCTTCCAGCTCATCCTCCTCTTCTTCCTCTTCCTCCTCATCTCCCGGATAAACCGCCGGCTTTACGTCGTAGGTGATCTCTTCCTGATCCATATTGAGAACTCTTTTCCCGTCCACATTCACCAGATAAAATTTATCCTCCAGCTGGGAAAGCTGAAAACGCCCGTCACGGGAATAGGTAATATCCCCGGTGACCGGATCCTTCAGCATGAAAAAACCGTCTCCGGATATTGCATAATCGTTTTCCAGACCAGTATCCCGGTATGGCATGGAGGTCATATCGGTTTTCACCGTATCCAGCACAGCTCCGCTTCCGGACTTGACCGCTTCGCCGCCCTGGGAATTTCTCGTTTCCGCATAAATCAGATCGGCAAACACCCCGTACTGCGCCTTAAAGCCCACCGTGTTTACGTTCGCTATATTATTGGATACCACATTAAGCTTTGTCTGCTGGCTGCCCGCACCCAGGGCTCCTATATAAAATGACTGGTTCATTTCTGATTCCTCCCTTATACTCTGCCTATGTCGCTTACAATTTTACTCATGAGCTGGTCATACATCTTAAGCACCTGAGCAGCGCTTTGGGATGCCCTCTGGCTGCTGATCATGGATGTCATCTCTTCGATGGGATCAATATTGGACCGCTCCACCGCCTTCCACTGGATCCCTCCGTCTGCCGCGGTCCCTTCTGCGGCAGTGGTGAATGTTCCGTTGTTTCCCTTTACCAGCTGGGTATAATCTTCAAAGTCCACTACCCCTATCTTCCCGAGGAGGACCGGTTCCTCATCTTCCGTATCTCCGCCGTCTTCATCGGTTCCAAGGCCTTTCAACGGCTCTTCATAAATATTTCCTGCTTCATCCACCCTGATATGATCCGAGGTCAGTTCAATGGGTTCTCCATCCTGATCCAGCACTCTGCCGAAAGAAGACAGGCAAAGATATCCCTCATCATCGATGTCAAAGGAGCCGTTTCTGGTATAAATGTTGTTTCCTTCCCCATCCTGGACCGTGAAGAATCCCGGTTTGGTCAGAGCAAAATCCAGATTTCCTCCCGTTTCATCAAGAGTCCCCTGGTCATAGCTGATATCCGTGGCTCTGGCCGTGCGGATCATCGATACGGACCCGATCTGGGTCGGATTGTTTTTGTTTAAGTTCCCATTCCTGTAGAGCATCTCTTCCCGGAACGTGGTGCTGACCAGACGGTCGGACTTATATCCCGGCGTGCTCACATTCACCATATTATTGCTGATTACATTTAAATTCCGGTTCTGGTACACCATCCCTGAAGCCAGATTGTAAAATCCATGAAACATATCTTCCTGCTCCTTTCCCTACTTCCCATTTATAAAATTAGTCAGATACAGCTTTAGCTTCTGAATCGCATTGGAATGAATCTGCGAAATTCTGGGCTCGCTGACGTTCATGACCTGTGCAATCTCTTTCATATTTAATTCGTCCATATAGTACAGTGAAATAACCTTTTGCTCGTTTTCTTTTAAATTATTTATGGCGGATACCAGAAACTGCCTGAATTCTTCCTGCAGATAATGGTCCTCCGGCTGGTCGTTTTCATTCACTGCCGGCAGCTGCACCGCTTTTTTATTGTCATTGCCCGCTTCCAGGACCATGTCCAGGGAAAGGACGCTGTAAACATTGGTTTTTCCCAGGGCCTCCTGGTACTTTTCCAGACTGACGTTCATATATTCGGCGGTCTCCTTTGGGGAAGGGAAACGGCCCAGACGGTTGCACAGCTCCATGACAGCATTGTCCAGCTCTTTTGCATTTTTTCTGACACTTCTTGGAATCCAGTCCTGCTTTCGTGCCATATCAATGATCATACCACGGATCCGTTTGGAGATATATGTCTCAAACTTTACGTTCAGTTCCGGATCGAATTTTTCGATCCCGCTCATGATCGTCAGCACGCCCTCGTTCACAATATCTTCCACCTGTGCGAAGCTCAAATACACATCACGCATCTGGATTGAAATACTCTTGACCATATACATATAGCGCATCACGAGTTCATGCTTTATCCTGATGTCCTTTGTCCGCTTATATTTCACTAGTAATTCTTCATTGGTATATTGGCTTAAATCCTGTTCCATTCCGACTAACACTGCCTTTCTGACATGCACTCCTGTCAAACGGTAATATTTCCGACTGCCTGAATCTGAATATTATTTGCAATCTCATTAAATGAAAGGACATATATATTGGGGTAAAACTGCTCGACCAGACGGTAAAAATAAAGTCTGACCACCTGGCTTGTAAGAATCACCGGTTTCTGCTCCAGATCGCTGAACTTCTTGATCTGTTCCCCCATCTGCCCGATCACAGACTGCATCACATCCGGACTGAGAGCCAGATATACGCCCTGTTCTCCCTTTGCCATGCTGCTGATAATATTTTTCTCCAGTTCCGCATCCAGGGTCAGAACCTTCATCTGTCCGCCTTCACAGAACATTCTGGTTATGGTTCTCTTTAAGGCGATTCTGATGTTTTCAGTTATAATATCAATATCCCTGGTCGCAGGAATCGAATCTGCAATGGTTCCCAGAATGGTCTCCATATCCTTGATAGGAACACCTTCCTTTAAAAGATTATTGAGGATCTTCTGGAAGTTGCCGTAAGTAAACTGGCCCGGAAACAGCTCGTCCACCAGCTCCGGCGAATGTTTCTTCACGTTATCAAGCAGCTGCATGACCTCCTGACGGCCTAACAGCTCAAAGGCGTGCTGCCTTATGGTTTCGGATAAATGGGTCAGCATGACGGAAAGGGGATCGATCACGGTATAACCGTAGATTTCCGCCATTTCCTTATTCTCCGGACGGATCCATTTGCTCGGTATTCCATAGGCCGGTTCCACCGTTTCAATTCCATCAACCTCCCCGGTCAGGGTTGGCGGCTCCAGGGCCAGATAGTAATCCACCAGGATCTCTCCTCTGGCCACCTCTTCGCCCCTGATCTTAATGATGTACTGGTTGGTATTCAAGCTGGAACTGTCCCTGAGTCTGACCGAGGGAATGACAAATCCCATATCCTGGGCATATTGCCTTCTGAAAATGACGATCCGGTTGATCATCTTGCCGCCGCTGTTTTCATCGATCAGCGGGATAAGGCTGTAGCCGAATTCCATTTCCACAGGCTCCACATTGATGAGGGAATAAACATTATTCACATCCCGGTAATAAGCTTCCTCATCGGAAGCAGGTCTCTCCGCTTCCTCCATCATGGCGGTTGCAGCCACTTCCTGGGTTTTGACCGCTGCCAGTTTCACTCTCTGTCCCAGCCTGTGTCCGCAAACGACCAGCAGCACTGCCATGACAGCCAGCTGAAACCTGGGCATGCCGGGCACCAGCATGAGAACGATCATGACAAAGCCTGTGATCATGATTGCCTTTGGCTGAGCCAGGAACTGGGAAGATACATCTTCGTTTAAGCTGCCTTCCGACACGGCCCTGGTAACCACCATACCGGTTGCCGTCGCAATCAGAAGGGAGGGGATCTGGGAAACCAGCCCGTCACCTACCGTTGCAATGGAATATATGTTCATGACCTCATTAAAAGGCAGGTTTGACTGCACCATACCGATAATAGCGCCGCCGATAAAGTTGATGGCGGTGGTAATGAGGGACATGATCGCGTCTCCCTTTACGAACTTGGTGGCACCATCCATGGCTCCGTAGAAGTCCGCTTCCTTCTGGACCTTATACCGTCTGAGCTTTGCTTCCTGTTCATTGATCAGGCCGGAGCTCAAATCCGCATCAATGGCCATCTGCTTGCCGGGCATGGCGTCCAGGGTGAATCTGGCGGCAACTTCCGATACACGCTCCGTTCCCTTTGTGATGACAAGAAAGTTTACCAGAACAATAATGAGGAATATGATAAAACCGACAACAACATTTCCCTGCAATACAAAGTCACCGAACGCCTTGATCACCTGACCAGAGGATCCCTGATTGGATAAAATATTCCGCGTGGAGGACACATTCAGTCCCAGACGCAGCAGGGTGGTGATCAGGAGCAGGGCTGGAAAGATCGAGAATTCCAGTGGCTCTTTTATATTCATGGTTATCAGCAGGATAATCATGGAGAGGGAAATATTTATGATAATCATTACATCCAGAAAAAATGGAGGCAATGGGATGATCAAAAGAAGTACAATCGTAATAACAAATACCACCACGGAATTTTTCAGTAAATTCTTCATTCTTCTACACCATTTCTTTCAAGTCTCTCTGCCGTTTTTTATCTATTCAATGATCTTGTTATTCATGCGGTATACGTACACCAGGATCTCGGCAACCATACCGTAATATTCCGAAGGAATCTCGGCGCCCACCCGGGTACTCGCAAAAATCCCTCTGGCCAGAGGCTTATTTTCAAGCACATAAACTCCATTCTCCTCGCCCAGGGCTACAATCCTTAAAGCCAGCTCATCCTGGCCTTTTGCCACCAGAACCGGAGCATTGTCTTTCTCAATGTCATAACGCAGAGCCACCGCATAGTGAGTGGGGTTACGCACGATCACATCGGCAGTCGGAACGGACTGCATCATTCTGGAACGGGCCCTCTCCCTCTGTATGTTGCGGATCCTCCCTTTGATTTCGGGATTTCCTTCCGTCTGCTTGTACTCTTCCTTTAATTCCTGCTTTGACATCTTGATCTGGCGCTCAAAATCCCACCACTGGTAGAAATAGTCAAATCCCGCAATGGCGAGAAACACAATGGATACCTTGATGATCATATCCATAATGGCATTCAGCACATATACGGTGGAATCCAGAAGATTCATATCTATGATCCTTGCAACCGCCCTTAATTCACCTTTTATGATCTGGTAAAGGATCAGAGCCAGGATGATGATTTTCACAATATTTTTTATCAGCTCCACCAGGCTTTTCAAGGACAGGATGTTCTTGATCCCCTGAAGGGGGTTAAGCCGGTTGAACTTGGGAGCCAGATTGCTTTTTGTGAAAATAAACCGTGTCTGCACTCCCGTTCCCAGAACGGCCAGAGCCACGGAAACAAGAAGTATGGGGAATGCTGAGTTTAAAACAGCCCAGACCGTGTCCCAATAAACTCTCGTGGTATGATCAGACAGCGTTTCCGCCGCCGGCGCAAGACTTACGTATTTGATCATATAATCCCGCATGGTCCGGTACATCAGGGGGAACAGCATCTTTAACATGACGAATGTTCCCAGCAGGGAAGCGACCATTACCACATCCTTACTGACGGCAACATGGCCTTTTTTTCGTTCATCCCGCCGCTTTTTGGGTGTGGCCTTCTCGGTTTTTGAGTCACCTGCCATTGCCGTTCATCACATCCTTTGCATTCATAAGAGTTTAATTATATTCTGGACCGTCAAAAGCATCTGGCTTACAATGTCACCCAGATAATCCGACATAGGTGAAAACAGAAAAATCAGCATCATAAAACCGATCACGATCTTGGCCTGTATGTTCACTACAAACACATTGATCTGAGGTATCATTTTCATCAGGATCCCCACCGCAATTTCCGTCAGAAATTCTATGGCAATGATGGGAAATGCGAATTTAACGGCCATGACAATGCATTGGCTGAAAACTTCCACCATCGACCACGCCACTTTTGTTCCGAAAACCACCTGGCCGTAAGGAACGGTCTCCGCCGACTTTATCAGCAGCTTGATCAGGGCCAGATGACCATCCACCGCAAAGAACAGCAGCATGAAATAAGCGTGAAAGAGACTTCCGGTGAGGGCTATCTGCGCATTGCTCTGGGGGTCATAAATGGTGGCCATGGACAATCCCATCTGGAAATCCATAACAGACCCCGCAAAAGTGATCACCATCACAAACAGCTCCATGACAAAACCGATGGCATACCCCATGGCAAACTCCTTGATCAGAATCACTGCGAACTCGATGGAATTAACCGGTTCCGGTACCTGGTCCGAAGGTAACGAATATATGAGCAGAGTGAATACCATGATCATTCCGCCCTTTACATATGCCGGAATATTTCTTCTGCCCAGAATAGGATTCAGCAGGATAAAACCTGACATCCTCATAAAAATCAGGGAAAACAGCATCATCTGTCCCGTATCTGGCATCTAAATCTTCCTCTCCCTGGCGTTCCTTTTATCCCAGCATGGTATTAAAAATATGTACCGTAAAATCACTGAGGGTATCCATCATATTGCTTCCCATGATCAAAAGAATCAGCCCGATTACCACCAGCTTGGGCACAAAGGTTATGGTCTGCTCATGGATCTGGGTCGCCGCCTGTAAAATGGATATGATGATACCGATCACCATGCTCACCACAAGAACCGGACCGGCCAGCTTCACGGCTGTGCCGAACATCTCATACATCAGGCTGCTAAGTGCAACTTCCGTCATTTTCTAATCCTCCCGTCAGTAATGAAAACTGTTAACCAGATTCGTAAATAAAAGCTCCCAGCCATTGACCGTCACAAACAGCAAAAGCTTGAACGGCAGAGAAATCATGGCAGGCGGAAGCATGACCATGCCCATGGACATCAGAGTGCTCGATACAATAATGTCCACCAGCATAAATGGCAGGAAAATCATAAAGCCGGCCGTAAATGCCCGTTTTAACTCCGAGGTCATGAATGACGGGATCACCACCGTCATGGGAAGGTCCTCAATATTCTCCGGCATATCGGTGTCTGACATCTCCACGAATAAATGAAGGGTTTCCGTCTCCGTCTGTTTGAGCATAAACCGTTTCATGGGAACCTGGGCTCTCTTTAAGGCTTCTTCCTGGCTGATCTCCTCTTTTATGTAAGGCTGGTAAGCATTGGTGTTCACATCCTTTAAAACCGGATCCATGATGAATAATGTTAAAAACAGCGCAATTCCCACCAGTACCATGTTGGGAGGCGTCTGCTGGACTCCCAGGGCGTTTCTTGTAAAAGACAAGATAATGACGATCCTGGTAAAGGATGTCATCATCACTAAAATGGAAGGCATCAATGAAATGATGGTCAGAATGAGGAAAAGCTCCAGAGTTGGTATCCGGCCGCCATTAATATTAATCAAGGCATCTGTGTTCATTTCATTCCTCCTCACACATCTTTGGTGTGTCTGTCCCTATATTTTTTCAATATATTCTTAAAGCTTTCATACCCGTCTCCCGCACCTGTGCGTGGAGGGGAATCAGATATTTCTTTCTGTATATCCTCTTCCGATAGTTCCGCAAGAAGAGTGATCTGAGAAGAAGCAATGCCGACGAGGTAATAACGGCTGCCGGCGCGGATGATCGCAACCGTCTTATCCTGTCCAAGCGGAAGCCTGTCCAGCATCTGCATATTTGTTCCCCTCTGCTTCATTCCGATCCCTTTTCCAAGATTCTTTGTAAATATGTAACTTAAATAAAGAATCAGAACGGTAAGAATCAGCACCGATGCCAGATTGAAAATACTGTCCAAACACAGCCACTTCCCCTCTAATAAATATTTCTTTTAATGATTTCCGTAATCCGAATGCCGAAATTGTCATCAACAACGACGACATCGCCTTTTGCTATACACTGTCCGTTTACATATAAATCAACCTGTTCACCGGCCAGCTTGTCCAGAATGACAAGGGAGCCCTTGGTAAATTCCAGAATTTCCTTCACCAGCTTCCTGGTTCTTCCTATTTCAACCGATACCTCAAGAGGCACGCCCATGATCAGCTCCCGGTTTTCCTCCTGCTCCTCAAAGCTTATCACCGCTTCCTTCAGACTGTTCTGTGGAATGGGCTTGACGTTTATCGTCTTCGGCTCCTGAACTTCTTTCTGCGGATTCTGCTGTCCGCTCTGTAACTGCAAAATCATCTGCTGCATCTGTTTTATCATCTCCTGCTGCATCTGCATCTGATTCATCATCTGCTGCACTGCCATATGATCTTTTTCAGACATCTGTCCCCCCATAGCCGGTGCTGGATCTGCCGGCTGTTCCTGCTTAAGTGGTTCTGAACTTTCCATTCCGGCCAAAAGCTTCTCGATCTCTTCCTGAGAAAGCTTGCCGCCGGATGACGACGGTGCCGGTTCTGATTCCTGCTTTACCTCCGGTTCCGGATCCGGTGCGGCCATATTCCCTGCGGCCGCTTCCATGGCAGCGCTGCCCGCCAGAAGCTTTTCGATCTCTTCCTGGGAGAGCACTCCTCCTTTTGACGGGGCAGGAGCCTCCGTGGCTGCCGGAGCCTGCGTCTGTACCGGGGCCTGGGGCTGTTCTTTTTCCCGGGGTTCGTCTTCCTTGTATTCCTGCGGCAGAAATCCCGATACCAGCTCCTTTGCCAGGCACGGAGGCATCACATTAATAAATTCACTTTCCAGCTGATCGGCAATCTTTAATGTAAATCCGACTACCACCATATGTTCATCATCGTGATAATATTTTTCTTTAAAGTCATTGATATCACCGATTTCAAAAGAACTCGGTGTTGAAATATTGACGGTTTTGCTTAAGAATTCAGACAGTGCGGTGGCAGACGCCCCCATCATCTGATTCATGACCTCGCAGATCGCGCTGATATTCAGCTCGTTCAGCTCAAATTCTTCCTCAGGAGTTTCCATCCCCATCAGCATATCCACGATCACTTTTACATCATGCTTCTTGAGAAGCATGAGATTACTTCCGCTAAGTCCTGCAATATATGTAATTTCCACCCCAACAGCCGGCTCCAGATTGGAAATCTCAAATTCTTCTTTTGATAATACCCTTACCACCGGTGTGGTAATATCAACTCTGGCATTGAGCATGGTAGATACTGCAGTGGCCGAGGCACCCAGGCTTATATTTAGTATTTCACCTATGGCATCAATCTCAAATGCGCTAAAATTCTTCGAATCCATACAACTTTTCTCCCTTTATACTCATTTAGCCCTCTATGCCATATTGTGCGTTATTTCCCGATCTCCAAGGCCTTGGAAGCCATCATCTTTATGGCATTAAATGCCGTTATGTTCGCCTCATAAGACCTGGTGGCAGACATGCTGTCTACCGTTTCCTTAATCAGATCCACATTGGGCATCTGAACATATCCATCCTCATCCGCATCGGGATGCTCGGGGCTGTAAACGGATTTAAAGGGACTGGTATCTTCCACAATCTGAGAAACACTGACACCGCCAGTACTCTGCTGCCTGCTGACTCCTGCGGCATTCATCAGGGTCTTCCGGAAATTATCCCCGTTTCTGGCCTCAAGAACAACCATTTTTCTCCGATAGGGACCACCGGCTTCCGTCCTTGTCGTATCGATATTCGCAATGTTTTCCGATGCAATATCCAACCGAAGGCGCTGTGCGGTCATTGCTGACGCACTGATGTTCATAGAACTTAAAAAAGACATATGTACCCTCCTGTAGTGTCACCCTTAACCAATGATCCCTGCGACTGTCTTAAGAATTCTGTCCGGTTTAAACGGCTTTACGATAAAATCCTTTGCACCGGATTTGATCGCTTCTATTACCATGCTCTCCTGTCCCATTGCAGAACACATAACAACCACTGCATTCGGTTCCTTCGCCCTTATGGTTTTCAGCGCCTCCAGTCCATCCATATTGGGCATGGTAATATCCATGATAACCAGATCGGGAGAGATTTCGGAATACATCTGCACCGCCTGAGCGCCATCGGAAGCCTCGTATAAATCGGTATAACCGTTCTTAGTGAGCGTGTCCTTAATCATCATTCTCATAAATGCAGCATCATCTACTAATAATATTTTTGCCATTTCTCTACATCTCCTTTTATTATCCTTAATTCTTTATATAATCCCTGACTCAGTTTTCACTGGCCTGGTAATTTCCTTTTTCAACAAGATCCTCAATCTGGACCGCCACATTCCGCTTATGGACGCCCAGCTGTCCCTTAAACCAGGGCTGGCTTTCCACATACAGCTGTATGTCCGAATCCTTCGGTGCATTTAAATTGATCACATCACCGACATGAAGATTGTATACATCGTCAAGAGTGATCACAGCCTCCCCGACCTTGGCCTGAACCAGTAAATCGGAGGCCTTGATGCTGTTCATGATCTCCTGCCTGTTATCCTGACTGTTGGCCTCGTCTCCCATTGCGCTGTGTTTTCTCTTGTCCATGATATCGAAAACATTCATGAGCAAATTGCCCGGAATGCAGATGTTGAGCCTGCCTGAGCACTCCTTCATATCCACATCAATGACAATGATCACAATGGTTTCGTCCACGCCGATCTCCTGAAACATGCTGGGGTTTTCCTCCACCCTGTCCAGTTCAAAATTCAGGCTGATATAGCTGGACCAGGAATCCTTTAACGCTCCGATAATATATTGAATGACCTTTCGGTACAGGGCCATCTCAATTTCGGTATAAGTGTAGGATTCGTCAACCGTCATATCATCCCCCACTCCGCCAAGCATACGGTCCATCAGGCTCAGCATCAGCGTCATGCTGGAATTGATCAAAAGCGGCGGATTCTTGGATTTATCCGGCACCGTCACATTGACAAGGGTGAGAACATCATTGTCTCCCAGGGCGTTGCCGAACTCATAATACCTCTGCTCCTCTACAGTGACCACCGAAAGCTCACTGGATGTACGGAATAAACTGTTAATCTGGGAGCCTGCAATTCTGCAGTAATTATCAAATATGCTTTTTAAAATCTTAAGCTTGTCTTTTGTAAATTTCTTTGGACTGTAAAAATCATACTTTCTGTACTTTGTTTCATTTTCTTTTTTTTCAATCTCATTGATGGGCTCATCCGATACCTGAAGGGTATTGAGCAATGCATCAATCTGACTTTGGGATAATACTTCAGCCATCTGTTTCACTCCCGCTTTTTCTTTAATTGTCCGTTTCTTCCAGATTGTTATGATATACCTGATTATAATACTCTTCCAGGGATTTCTCCACCGTGTCGCTCTTGGTTATAAGAATCTCCACACGGCGGTTTTTGGCCCGCCCATCTTCCGTATTGAATGGTGCGATGGGACGGAACTGGCCAAAGCTCATACCTACCAGCTTTTCCGGTGAAACGGCATTTTTACTTTGGAGATAGATAATAACTTCCGCGGAACGCTGCGCAGACAGCATCCTGTCATTGCGGATATTATTAGGCCTTTCAGGGTTTCCCTGGGATGTGTGTCCTAATACCTGCACTTCCTTTATGGTACTGTCAGCCTGAAACATGGCAGCTGCAAACTGATCCAGAACATCTTTGCCTTCCTGCCGCAGAACCGAGCTGTCCCCGTCAAAAAAAACTTTATCACGAAACGAAATGAATGTGAAACCGTCCCCCCGGGTGACTTCTACGGTATCCTCCATATTCCGTTCTTCAACCACCTTTTTCAAAACCAGATACAGGTCGTTAAAATCAGTAATTTCGCCTCCGTCAGAGGCCGCACTTCCTGTTAATTCCCCCCCGTCTTCACTGACTTTGGCATCCAGCACTACCTGGTCCGCTGTTCCTTCCAGGGCGCTGGGATTGAAGCTTTGTACCAGAAGCCTCCACTTGGTCTGGTCAACAGAGGACATGGAATAAAGAAGGACAAAAAAGCATAACAGCAATGTAACCATGTCTCCATATGTATCCATCCAGCTTCCCAGCTCTTCCGGCTTCTTATCTTTCTTAATCATATAACCACCTGTTCCCTTATTAATGACCACCGTAATCCGGACGGATCCCTTATGCCGGAGCATCACTGCTTTCGACACCAGTGGATTTCTTTTTCATGATTTTCCCTTGCTGTACATGGGACAGATAGGACAAAAGTTTTTCTTCCAGATATTTCGGATTATCTCCGGCCTGGATTGACAATACGCCTTCTATTATAATCTGCTTATACAGGAGTTCCTCTTCATTTCGGATTCGAAGTTTTTTCGCCATGGGAGCAAACAGCAAATGAGCCAGGACACAGCCATAGAATGTTGTAATCAATGCGACCGACATATCGGCGCCAAGGCTGTTTGCCCCTCCTCCATCCATGTTCATGCTTTTCAGCATGTTGACCAGTCCTACCAGCGTGCCGATCATACCAAAAGCGGGAGCCACGGAAGTACCCTTTTCATACATACTGACATCCTGGTCATGGCGGTCAACCATTGCAGATATTTCACTTTCCAGCATGTCCCTGATTTTTTCAGCATCCATCGCATCTACGATCAGCATGATGCTTTGTTTTAAAAATGGATCTTTTATTCCGTTGGCTTGCTCCTCCAGCACCAAAAGCCCTTTTTTTCTTGCAGTCTTAGCCATTTCCACCAGAGTATCAATCACTTTTTCAGAATTGTATCTCTGAGGGTTGAGCATGATTGCAATATGCTTCGGAACCTGAGACAGCACCTGAAAGGGATAACTGGCTACCAGAGCTGCTGCGGTTCCCCCCACAACGATGATAACACTCGGCATATCTATGAAATTACCGATTTTATCCATCCCAATTCCGTAAATAATCAAAACAATTCCAAGTATCCAACCTACAATCAATGATATGTCCATGAAAACCTCCCTTATTCCAGGCAATGCCTGTATTAAACGTTCATCTTCAGCGCACACGCATAGATTCGGGCATTGTATTCAATCATTCGTTTTATGATCTCATCGATATCTTCCTTAACGACATAATGCTTGCCGCTGACCAGAGTTATATTCGATTCCGGTATGGATTCAACCCTCTCAATCTGCCTGCAGTTAATTACGAATTCCTCGCCGTTCAATCTTGTGAGACGAATCATATTTTTTCACTCCTTAGGTCCGGAGAGGCGTTATCCGCCTCTCCAAATCATTGCATATTAGCGCTTCATGTTAACGAGTTCTTCCAGCATCTGGTCTGTCACCGTAATGATCTTTGAGTTGGCCTGAAATCCTCTCTGTGTCGTGATCATATCCGTCATTTCCGTAGCCAGGTCGACCTTTGCCATCTCCAGGTAATTTCCCAGAATTCTTCCCTGTGTGCCTCCTGCCTCATAGACACCCACATTTCCGGCGTTGACGCCGATGGAATAGTAGTAGCCCGTATCTTTTTCCAGACCGCTGGTATTCTGTACGCCTGCCAGCGCGATCTTGCCGATAAAAATGGTAGAACCGCCGCTGGTAGTTCCGACCAGAGTTCCGTCTTCCTGAACTTTATAATTGGTCAGCTCTGCCACCGTATCATCCGCGCCTGCGTTGTTGGTGGAAGTGTCGGTTGCAGATTTCTGAGCGGCTGCCAGATTCTTCTCGGCGTTTGACACCGTGGTCTCGGCCGCAGTCACCATTGCCTTTGCCTTTTCCACTGCCTGATTAGCGGAATCCCGCAGCCCTTCCGGAGACTTGTCTTCAATTTTTGTCAGTGCCGTCTGAATCGTCTCCAAAGCCTTCTTCGCTGTTTCATAAGCAGTTTTCTTTGTCTCATAATCAAGGTCAGTGGAGGGATCGGAAGCCGCATAAGCATTAAAATCTGTCTCATATTGCGTCATTGCCGCATCCAAATCGGCAGTTGTATAGGTTTTTAAAGCTTCCGGAGCCCGGACCTCCGCCTGAGCCCGGATCAATTCATAATTCTTTTTGTCATAAGCCAGCTTGGCGTCGTAATAAGCTGTCTTTAAGGTTGCGTCATCCTTATTGTCCAGCCAGTCGGCGTAAGCCGTTTCCATCGTGTCCTTTAAGGTCTTTAAATCCTCAGTCAGGGTATCGATACCCGCATCCGCATAAGCTTTTTCATAAACGGAATTGGCTGCTATGTATTCCTCTCTGGCCGTACCCAGAGACACATTCAGCGAGTTTAAGTTCGCTCTCGCTTCTTCAAGGGCTTTTTTCGCGGCGGCTACCTTATCAGTGGCATTTTTATCGCCCACTCCTGCCAGATCCTCACTGGTCGGAATCTTGAGAGGCGCCAGAACCGTGGTGTCAAAGTCCGAATTACTGGTTAAATCTCCATTGTTTACAAAGCCATAAACATAATTACCGGAATCATCAACCAGATACCCATTGCTGTCCACATCGAACTTTCCTACTCTGGAAAGATACAGGCCGCTGGACCGAATGGCATTTTCATCATCCAGGGAAAGGGAATCACCGCTGATCATGGGACCTACGATGAAAAATCCGGTTCCATCAATCATACAATCCAGGCCTCTGGCCGACGGAGACATACCGCCTGTGGAAAAATCATAGGAAATCGAGCCTGTGGTTACGCCGTATCCGATCTGGTTTGCATTGGTACCGCCGTATCCGCCCGTATCCGTACTCCCTGCGGAACCGGAAGAAGTACTCTGATACATGGTATCCTTAAATGACATGCTTCCCGCCTTATATCCCCATGTGTTAACATTTGCTATATTGTTTCCGATTACATCCATTTTTGACTGGTGGGTTCTGAGACCTGCCACACCAGCGAACATTGATTTGACCATACAATATATTTTCCTTTCTTTTTTTGCAGCCGTTCTCCCGCCGTCAATCGGACATGCGGGAAAAGCCTCCATAAATGGTCCGGCTATAGTAAAACGGCACTGTCAATATTCGTAAAAATATTCTCTTTCATTTCATTTCCTGACATGGTCGTGACAACCGTATTATTGGGAACATTGACGATAAACGCTCCTCTCTCACTGATGATGACCACATCCTTTGCGCCTTTTAAACGGGCCTTTTCCACCGCGGACTGTAAGTCGTTTAAAAACGTATCCGACATCTCGATCCCCCGCTGGCTCACCCGTTCTGCCGCATGCCGGGAAAACTGGAGTCCTTCCTTATCCCCGATCCGGCTATGAAGTACATCACTGAAGCTGCTGCCGCACTCTGATGCCGCCGCCGCACTCCGCAGCTTTAGCTGCCGGACGTCCTCATATTGGTTTATTTTCCCTATCATTTTTTAATCACCCGCATCTCCATTGCCGTTTTCTTATTCATCACCGGCATCTGTTTCGGTATTGGTATCTGTTTTTGTTTCTGTGTCAGTTTCAGTTTTATTCGTATCCGTTTCTTCTCCAAGATCCTCAGGCGGCGTGTGCCCCTCTTCATAAACAGACATGACACTGGAAATCGGATAACCGGTTTTCTCATCATCATTAATATAAAGCGTGGGAATCCCGCTGTAAATATCCACCCTGGTCACGGTCCCGGTGATCTTCTTGAGATTGCCATTGCTGTCCGTCGTTGCCAGAAGCACTTCCTTGCCCATCATGGATGTGCCATAATTGATCGTATTGATCTGGGAGAAATCTTCCATGGCCGTAGAGAAATTGTTCATGGCCTGCATCATGGCGATCTGGGTCATCTGGGTCATCATCTCCGAGTTATCCATGGGGTTTGACATATCCTGGTTCTGAAGCTGCGCGGCCAGAAGCTTGAAAAATCCTTCTGTTGTCAAGTCATTGCTCGAAGTTGAGGTTGAACTGCTTGTCAAGGAATTAATAAGAGAACTATATGAATTTGCTGCATTTACGCTTGACATTTTCTTTCTCCTTATCTGTAGTCTGTATCCATGCCGTCCGCTCTGTCTGTCTCATAAATTCCGAGTCTCAGCTTCTGGATGAAATCTTCCCGGCTGTCTTCCTGCCGGTTTCCCTGCTGTTCCTGCCGGTCCTGTCTGCCGCCCTGCTGTTCCTGCTGATTATTTAAATAATCCGTTTCCTGCTTATCCACAAAAATCTGGACCGGGCGTTCAAGATTGGATTCCAGAATGGTACCCAATTCTCCGGCAGACTGGGATAACAGCTTTAAGGTATTGCTTTCCGTACATAATACGGACACGCTGACCTGATTGTCCTCATAGGAGAACTTGATCCGGATCTTGCCAAGATTATAGGGCTCCAGCTGTACTTCCAGGTCATTTTTACCTGTTTGTACCTGCTTTAACATCTGTTCCGAAAGCTTTGCTTCCAGGTCTTTCAAATTTTCTAAGTTCACCGTTGTATAGGTGACCCCGTCCTTGTCCGTCCGGATATTCAAAGTCCGGTCAGGCTCATAAGACTTCTCCCGGAAAGCTCCCAGGATATTTTCCTGATCCGTCTTCTCTTCTCCTGCAGAGTTCTGTTTTTCTTTTGTCTTTCCACTCTGTACGGTCACTTCCGTTTTTTCCCCGGTGCTGTCAGATACCGGTTCGGATATCCTTTGCATCAACCGGTCAGCCAGGGGAGTTTTCTCTTCTTCCGAAGCGACAGCTCCGCTCTGTCCCAAAACGCCAGGTTCCAAAGCTTCCTTTTTCTTTCCGGTCCCCTGCACTTCCGGTTCTCCTGCAGGCCCCATCTCAAGCATCTCTTCTGCGCCTTCTGTTATAACGGCCGTCTTTCCTTCTTCGGCAGAATTCATTCCAGCGGCGTTCTCAGCTAATTTCTGAAAGCGGAACTGATCCAGCGACTGAAATGGATTCACGGTTTGAACTTCCCCGCTGTCTTCCGATAAAACTGCAAGGATCTCCAGCCTTTGGACACCTGTTTCCTCCAGTCCCTGTACTGCCGTCTGTTCCTTTAACAAGGGCGTATCATCCCCATTCCGGACTTCCTGCATTCCCGCTGCCATGATGGCTGCCGCAGTTTCTTCCGCCCCGGTTTTCGTTTCCTCACCTGCTTCCGAATACTCTGAAGCCCTGCTGTCTTCCTTCTGGTTTCTGCTTTTCAGCATGTTCTTAAAACCAGAAAAATCGTCAACGGTTTTCTCATCTCTTTTTCTGCTGCCTGACATCTGCCGGGTAAGCAGATCCAGACTGCTGTTTTTAACCTCCGTCATTCTTTTCCCTCCTTTCCTTTCATGCCTTCCGGCATTTGATATCTATGGTAACTGTCAGAATGTGGATCCCGACAGGGTTACCTGTTGCTTCGGACCGATGTTGTGTTGGAAACAAATTCCTCGATGAAGAGTTCTTCGCTGCGCAGCACTTCCTTATTATATAGCGCCTGTTTTTTCTCCTTCAGCTTTTCAATGGATACCTTTTCTTTTCTGGCTTCCACCACTTCGGCACGTTTCTGTTCCTCTTTTTTCTTCAGCTTCTGCAGGATTCCCTGCTCCGCAAGGATCCTCTGCTGCATATAAGTGATATAGCTTTCATACTCACGCATCACATTTATTCCGATGCCGTTCTGGGTTTCCTCCTGAAACCGTACGCAGGCGGTTCTCCTCTGCTCGATCAGACTGTTGATCATCTTCTCCTGCTGAGCGACCTTCGCCAGTATCAGGGCATGTTCATTTTTCAAATTGTCCAGAATCTGATCCTTATAATTCAAAACCGTATCAAGAGGGAAATTAAATTTCTTCATCTTTTGCCTTCCTTCTCAGTTCTTACGTCAAAATCGCATGCATCTTTTCTAAGATTTTTTCGTAGCTGTCGCTTTCTTCAATGCCCTGGCATAAAAATCGGTTTATCTTGTCGATCTTTGCAATCGCCACATCCAGTCTCGGGTTGGTGCCGCTTTTATAAGCGCCGATGGAAATCAGATCCTCATTCTTTTCATAAAGGCTTAAGATATCCCTGATCTCCGAAGCCATTTTACGGTGTTCCTCCGACACGATATTGTTCATCAGACGGGAAATGCTGGCGCTGATATCGATCGCCGGAAAATGATTGGCATT
The DNA here is from genome assembly GCA_041223105.1 of Lachnospiraceae bacterium 54-53. Classification (GTDB taxonomy): domain Bacteria; phylum Bacillota; class Clostridia; order Lachnospirales; family Lachnospiraceae; genus Lacrimispora. Next base: position 34,251 of record JBCLPO010000021.1, on the reverse strand, counting down.
AGCCAGCTTTCTGCTAAGTACAATGTGGCCATCCACAATACCTCTCACCGTATCGGCGATGGGCTCATTGGTATCATCGCCTTCCACCAGAACCGTATAAATTCCGGTAATGGAGCCTTCTCCAAAATTACCGCTTCGTTCCAGAAGCTTTGGAAATTCCGCATAAATGGATGGGGTGTAGCCTCTCGCTACCGGCGGCTCCCCGATGGCAAGCCCGATCTCTCTCTGGGCCATGGCGAACCGGGTCAGGGAATCCATCATCAGCAGTACATCTTTTCCCTGATTTTTAAAGTATTCCGCTATGGTGGTCGCCACCAGAGGGCATTTCATTCGGAGCATGGCCGGCTGGTCTGAGGTTGCCACCACCAGCACGGAGCGTTCCATCCCTTCCGGGCCCAAGTCCTTTTCCACGAATTCCCGCACCTCACGCCCACGCTCTCCCACCAGTGCCACCACGTTGATATCCGCCTTGACATTTCTGGCGATCATTCCCAGCAGGGTGCTTTTCCCAACGCCGCTGCCTGCAAAGATCCCGATACGCTGTCCTTTTCCGATGGTATTCATCCCATCAATTGCCTTGACCCCGAATTCCAGCTTATCCGTAATGGGCGGGCGGGTCAGAGGGTTTATGTAAGGATTCTCCACATAATAATAACGGGAAGAATCAAAGGGGCCCTTGCCATCCATGGGTTGACCCTTGGCATCAATGATCCGGCCTCTCAAAAACTCACCTACCGGTATCTTTAAGCGGCGCTTTGTATTTCTCACAAAGCTTCCTGCCGCTATGCCGTTCATGTTTTCATAAGCCATGAGCTGGATCTTATCTTCCTTAAAGCCCACCACCTCCACGGGAATCTGCTCCTGCCTGTCTTCGCTGTAAATATAGGCAATATCTCCGATGCTCGCCTTTCCGCCGGATGCTTCCATGGACATCCCCACAATATTTTCAATCTTCCCGATATGGTCGATGGTTTCTGTCTTCATTATGAGATCGGATAACTCTTTAAACATGCGGGCTCCTCCTGCTACAGTCTTGCGTTATTGAGTATTCCCTTTATATTTTCCATCTGGGTATTCACGCTGACATCAATGATTTCTTCCGGCAGTTCGATGATACAGGTTCCATCCTCCGCATGATCCATGGCAATGATCTTGATGTTCCCGGAAATGTGCGACAGTTCGTTCAACAGCCCCACATCCCCATGTATCATCATACCGGCATCATTCTGGGATACATAGATTTTCACCCACTGGGTTTTCTTAAGCTTTCCCGCCGCGGCCACGATCATGCGTTTGACGATCTCTCCGCTTGATTTCAAGCTGGTCTGGATCACCTTTTCCGCAATCGTCAGGGTGATCTTCTTCAAGTCATCCATGTACTTGTCCAGCGCCCTGTCTTTCTCTTTTGTCACTTCCTCAATGGCCGCTTTCATGTCGGCATGAAATTCCTCGGCGATGCGGTCCATATCCGCCTTATGCTCTTCATGGACCTTCCGGTAACCTTCCTCGAAGCCGGTGTCATAACCGTCTTTATATCCGTCTTCCCTGGCTTCTTTGCGGATTTTCTCCGCCTCCTCCTTTGCTTCGGAAATCAGCCTCTTTGCTTCCTCTTCCGCAGAGGTCAGGATCTCTCCCGCCTCTTCTCCGGCCCGGTTCTCAATTTCCGCCGCTTTCTTGCTTGCAGCCTCGAATATGTCGGCGGTCTGCTGAATATTTTCCAGAATAGGATCCCAGCCGTGCTCCTTCTTCTTTTTTTCCTCTTTCTCTATGATATCCTCAAATGTCCTGTCAAAGTTATATCTCAGAATAGCTTCTGTCTGCTGATCGCCTCTAATAATTTTAGACAATGATATCATCCTTTCCGCCTTTGCTGATGATCAGCTCGCCTTCTTCTTCCAGGCGCCTGATGATGCCAACAATTCTCTGCTGTGCTTCTTCAACATCTCTTAAGCGGACATTCACTGTAACATCCATATCGGACTCAATGCTGTCCTTCATACGGGTTGACATGTTGGTGAAAATAACTTCCTTGATCTGGTCATTGGCGTTCTTAAGCGCATACACCATGTCTTTCATATCGCATTCGCGGATAAAACGCTGGATCGAACGGTTATCCATGGTAACGATATCCTCAAATACAAACATTTTCTTGCGGATGGTATCTGCCAGCTCTGCATCCTTTTTACCCAGCTCGTCGAAGATAAGCTTTTCGTTTCCCCTGTCCATGCGGTTCATAACGTTGGCTATGTAATCGATACCGCCCACAACGGTGTAATCGGTGGTGATGATTCCGGAGAACTTCTTTTTGATCTCCTCTTCCACGATCTTGATGGCCTCAGGCGAAGCGCTTTCCATCCTCGCGATGGACTCCACCACCCGCAGCCGTTTTTCCGGCGGGAGTTCCGCAATCAGCTTGGCGGTCATTTCCTCATTTGTATAAGAAAGAACCAATGCGATTGTCTGGGCCCTTTCATGCTGCAGAATGGAAATGAGATTTTTTATGTCGCTCTTTCGTATAAAGCTGAAGGATCTGGACTTTAAGGATTGGGTCACTTTTTGCAGCAGACTGTTGGCCGTGCTTTCGCCAAACGCCTTTTCCAGAACAGTTCTGGCATACTCAAGCCCTCCGTCGGTAACCACTTTCTGAGTCAGACAGGTCTTATAAAATTCATCCAGGACAGCATGCGTGGTTTCTGATTCCACACGCCCCAGCTTGGCCACTTCAACGGTTAATTTTTCAATCTCTTCCTCACTCAGATATTTATAAACCTTGGAAGCCTTATCCACACCGAGTGAGACAATCACTGTTGCCGCTTTTTGTTCCGGCGTTAGATTAATTGTCATCATTACCGCCTCCATTCAACCATAATTTCAGCAACTGGGCTGATATCTCAGGATTCTGCTCTGCAAAGTTACGGACATTCTCACGCAACTCCGCGACTTCATCTTCCTCTATAGTCGGAACTACCACTTCCACTTCTTCCTCATCTGACCCTTCTTCATCCGTTTCCGAAATTTCCGGAACCTCCGGCAGAACCGGCACATCTTCCTGGCTGATCTCAGTCCCTTCTCTCAGAGCCCTTTTCTTTCTCCTGTTCCTTACGATCAAAACAATGATCAGGAGAAGCAGCACGATCCCGGCCAGTGCGGCAAGCAGAATCCACTGATTGACAAGTATCCCGCCTGTTCCAGCTTCTACAGGGGTCTCCTCCCGGGGAACGTCGATGGTATAGAATGGTGCGGCAACAACCGTGATCTTCTCCGCCCGGTCCGCCTGGGCGATTCCTGCCGCATTGCCGGCCAGGTTCCGGATATCATCCGCCGTCAGGCTGCCGAATCCGTTTCCGTTCACCACCACGGAAACGGTTAAATTCTCCAGACTGCCCGGATTTACCTGCCCCTGTTCCTTGATCTGGTTTAAAAGGTATTTTCTGGTCAGGCTGCTGGATCCATAGGCGCTGTCCTCGCCCTCGCCTCCGGCATTGTACTGGGGAATGTCCGCATTGGCCTCGGATCCCGCCACTCCGGAAGCAGTCTGTCCGTTTCCGGAATACTCCCGGAATATGGATTCATCGGAAGTCAGGCCCGTTTTATCATTCTCATCAATCTTTTCCGGTGTATTGTAAACAATGCTCTCCCGGATGAGCTTTTCCATATTGACGGTTCCCTTTACGGATACGCGCACATTGCCGTTCCCGTACACAGGCCCCAGAACATTTATGACCTTTGCGGAGATCTGATCCTCAATGATCTTCGCGATCTCTTCTCCGGCCTTTCCCGAATTGATATCCTCATCGTCAGAACCGGTTGTGACCTCCCGTCCGTTGCCGTCAAATACGGAAACGTTGTCAATGATCATTCCGGGTATGCTCTTTGATATAAGAAGCTGAATGGACTTGGCCTGTTCTTCCGTGGGAGAACCGCCATCCTTCATAACGACAACAGCCTGGGCACTTGCTTCCTGCTCACCATCATCAGACAGCGCATATTTGGAAGTCTCTCCCAGGGCTATCGTAACATATGCTTCCTTAACCCCATCAAAAATCTGAATCGTAGACCCGATTCTGGTCTCCAGATCATAAAGCTTAAAGGTCTGGCGATCCGAATCCGTAGTCATGAGGTTGACATTATTCCGAAATACGTCATATGTAAATCCGCTTTTGGGGTATCCTTCCGAAACCAGCATGGCTTTCGTGGTATCCACCTGTTCTTCCGGCACCAGTATATCGCCATTCTCATATTGATAGCTGATCCCGTCTTCCTGTAACTTTCCTATAATCTGTTTTGATTCCTCGCTGCCAACGCCGGTAAACATGACCGCGTATGGCTTCTGCCTCATTGACAGCGCCAGAATCACTGCGCCGGCCACAACAGCCACGCCTACTGCGCCTGCTATTATAAGCTTTTTCGTCTTATCATTCAGTTTGCTTAATAATTCCTTAATTTTTTCCATCGCGCCTGTCCGCCCCGTTTATCTATCTTAAATGCTAATTCTTATCATTTCATTATAAGCTTCCAGCGCTTTATTTCTAAGAACCGTTAAAAGCTCTGCCGATAGCTGGGCTTTGGCTGCCGCTGTCGGTACGGTATGCGCGTCATCAATCTGTCCTGTGGACAAAAGATATTCCTGAACCGTCAAATCCCGGTCCGTGGTCTTAACATTCTGTACGGCTTCCCTGAATATATCCTGAAACATGGAATTTCCGGATTCTCCGGACGTAACTTTCTTTTCACTTCCTATATCCGCAATGGAATTCATTGGACTGATAGGTGTTATAAACATCTGCTCCATCTTATGTACCTCCTGTTTTAACCTTTAATAATCGTACGAAGTCTGCTTATTTCGCTGTTTAAGGCATTCAGTTCATATTGGTACTGTAGAGTAGTCCTCGCCAGTTCCACATTTTCCACATCTGCGTTCACGTTGTTCCCATCCATTCTGGCGGACTCATCATTGGTCTCGCGGATAAAATGTCTGGAACCTCCTATAATGTTGCTGATATCTCCGGATGTGCCTTCCCTTCCGGCAAGCAGACGCCTGCGGAATTCATCTTCAAATGTAACATAACGGGCTTTATATCCCGGTGTATCCACATTTGCGATGTTGTTCATCGTCACCTGCTGCTTTGACCACAGATAATCCAGAGATTTCTCAGCCATAGAAATGTTGTTTCCAAATATTGCATTCATCGAATCGTTCCTCGCTTTCATTTCCTCCGGCAAGATGCCTGTGAAACATATTTAGCTGTTTATTATCACTAATAAATAGTTAAATTTCGACATCCTTTTGCAAAAATTTAATTTTTTTGTAATTTTTCTTACTTTATTTTACATATTATTACAATTATTGTCAAGAAAGTTCTGTCAAACCAATGTCAAATTTAGGTTCATCCAGAACATTTGTGGAAACAAGCATTAGATTTATCTGCTTTTCGTCGATCAGCAGCAGTAAATTATTCCCATCCAGGGTAGACGCCACGCCTCCCACCAACTCCGAACGGCTGATTTTATCCACCGCTGTATTATGGTAAATCTCTCCGATCTGCTCGACTCCCACAATTTCATCCACAATGAGCGCCAGGCTCTGATCATCCTTTAAACGCATCATGATCATCATCGTATGGCTGTCCTCTCCGGGGATTGCCTCCCGCTCAATTTCCTTTAAACCGAAAACCTTCCAGAGATCGATCAGGGTAACGATCTTTCCTCTCTGTTTTACGATTCCACGGATCCAGGGTTCCGCCTCCGGGACAGCAGTCACCTGTTCCGGCACCATTCCGATTCCTTCAATGCAGCCGCTGTTCACCGCATACATGTTGTCAGCCACCTTAAAAATTACCCACAAATCATCTTTATCCATTTTTCTTCCTCCCGCTTTCTATTGTAAATATCTCATCCCAGGATTTTAAAAACGCAAACACGACCTCCGGATCAAACTGTTTGCCGCTTCCCCTGAGCATTTCCTGCCGTATCCTGTCGTTGCTGAGCCTGGATCTGTAGCAGCGGTTGCTGCACATGGCATCAAAGGAATCCGCCACGCAGATGATCCTGGCCAATACAGGGATTTCCGTCCCCTTTAAACCTTCCGGATACCCCTTTCCGTCAAAGCGCTCATGATGATACCTGGCCCCCAGCTCCAGATCCTTGATGGCAGTGATTTCCTTCAGAATATCCGCGCCGATAACGGTATGGTTTTTCATGATCTCCATTTCTTCCTCTGTCAGGGCTGTGGGCTTTAAAAGGATCTCATCCGGAACCCCTATCTTTCCCACATCATGAAGCAGGGCAATTTCATAAAGACTCCTGGTATCCTTCTCGTTCCATCCCATATTTCCTGCTATTTTCACCGAATAATCGGCAACCCTTACGGAATGCCCTTTGGTATAGGTATCCCTGGCATCAATCAGTGCAGCCATGGCATTGATCGAGGCAAGAGATATGGCTTCCAGCTCCTTCGTCTTCTCTTCCAGCTTCAGCTGCAGCTTTCTGCTGCAGATCTCCGCCTCCAGCGCCTTTCCCACACGGCTTATAAGGACCTCCCGGGCAACCGGCTTTGTTATAAAGTCGCAGGCTCCCAGCCGCAGACATTCTGTTTCGGTTTCCTTATCGCTCCTGGCGGTGAGGAATATAACCGTGATGGAAGAATACCGGGGGTCTGACTTCAGCTTTCTCATAATTTCCCAGCCATCCATACCCGGCATCGCTGTGTCGAGCAATATTAAATCCGGCCTTCTCCGTTTCAGATAGCGAAAAGCAATATCTCCCGAAATAGCCGGAAACACATGATAACAACCCGAAAGCATATCTTTAATCACTCTTAAATGATAAGAGCTGCCGTCAATTGCCAATATTGAATACAAGCGCTTCCCCCCTCACCGCTTTTAATCATTGTCCGCCAGCTCACTCACCAGCCGGTCCAGTAAATCATAGTCAAATTTCTCACAGCATTCCCGCATGGCATTTAAGCGTTCCTTTATTTCCTCCGGATAAGCAAAACGGAGCATTTTTACAATTATTTCCTCCGCATAATCATATTCCATGGAAAAGCAGGCTTCCTGAAGCCTTTCCAGTAAGGCAAGACCGGGATATTCCGTTTTTCCTTTCCCCTGTCTGACTTTCTTCTTATCTTCCATATGCCTTTGTTTCATATAAGTATCCGGGATACAACGGACTTCCGAAACCTCCGAGGGTGCCGGAATTATGCAGCTGTTTAATATATGAGGCAGATAAAGGCACATGAGTGAAGCCGGGATCCGGCGGCAGCCCGCCGGGCAGACAGCCTTGGTCTCATCGCTTTCCGAAAGAAGTATGAGCTGTTCCCCTTCAAAGCAGGTCTCCAGTTCTTCCCTTACCTCCGGTAAATGTTCCGTTCTCATCAAAACATGGGTGTACTCTTCCGCGTGCCTCCCGGCTTCCAGTCCGGAGCTTACAGCATATCTCACCTGCAGCCGGGACAGGATCCCGGCAATCTGTTCCGATACCGGAAAATCACGCTCCAGCACCAGCACATTGACCCGCCTGTCCACTTTCTGCACGGCTGATGCTCTGCTTCTCATGGTCTGCACCAATGTAATATGAAATGATACATCTTTTCCGCGTTCTCTTTCTGCCGTCAGATTTCCTCCCATGAGACGAGCCAGTCTTCTGCTTAAGAATACGCCGGAATCCCCCATAGCTTCCGCAAAGGCTTCCTCTCCCGCACAAATACCGGAAACCCGGACAGACAGTTCCAGGCAGTATCTTTCTTCCCCCGCCCCGTGTCCTCCCGCTTCCAGAACCATAACTCCGCCGGAAGCCAGCCGGGCGGCATTGCTGATCATATTTATGAGAATCTGGGATATTCTGAAATCATCGCCGTAAAGATATTCTGGCACATTCTCTTTCAAGGCCAAAAACAGCTTTATATTCCTTTTTTTTAATTGGACTGTCATCAAATGAATTACATCCGTTAAAAAAGAAGACAGCTGATATTCACGGGAAATACTCTGCGGTTCCCCTGACGGGTCATCCGCACATTTAAAAATATCCTCTGCGGTCCGGTTTAAACCAATTCCGGCATCGCGGATCAGTTTAAGCTTACAGGCAGTATCTCCGGAAATTTCATCAGCCAGCAGGTCATCACAGGTACCGATGACCGCATTGGTGGTATTTCGAATCTGCCGGACCAGGCCGCCCATAAATATCCGAAAGGACTTATCTTCTATATTTTCCAGATAACATATCACCTTTTCCAGTTTCTTCTTATTGTAAAAGGATGAAAATACAGCCCGATACCACCGGTATTCCCTTGCCCAGCCTTCCCTGAGCCTAACCTCCATGGAAGCGCAGGCTCCCTCACAGAAACTTTTCTCAAACGCATTCCAATCCTGCAGCTGAATAAATAAAGTCCCCTTATTGCATTCCCGGAATTTATAAATTCCAAGCTTCTTATATTTTTTCCCACCCGGATACCGCACTGTGTAATAGCGATAAAGCACATCTTCTCCGATATCATATTCCAGAATAATCGTACCGGGCCGTCTGGCAGGCGCCTGATCAAATGGAAGTCCTGCGGAGTACTCTGCTCTTTTATCATTCTTCCGCACCGAAGCCAGTTTTTTCCCGATGGCTTCCTCTGCCATTTCCTGATATACCCGGTTCATCTGCCTCCTCCTGATTTTCAGTTTTCTTTACGTTTCATTTCAGTTACTTTTCAGCAATGTTTGGGTTACATTTCTCGAAATTTTTACCAAATCATTACTAATATCGAAACTTTCTTACAAAAATATAAGGGGATTATGTCGATTGGTGTCTTTTTCCATTATACAATTAGTAAATAAGTTTGTAAAGGAAATCGCACCCGTTTGGATTACAATTCATCGCATGATTATCTGAAAATTTTTGATTCTGAAACCATTTAAGAAGAAATTCAAAGATTTTAATAAGAGTTGGTTGTAATGTTTTCATAAATTAGAGATATGTCATAATAAAAAGGCAGGCAAGTCCATAGAAATTGATAAAAATTCAAGAAAAAGAGCTGTTACAAAAAAGAAAATTTATACCAAATACTGTATATAATACGTATTTTCTTACGATATTTGGTATTTCATCTTTTTTTTCGTAAAGCCCTTTCATTTTCCGAAAACAGACACTGGATTTAATTACATAGAAACCGGTGGTTCCACACCAAGTTTTGTGTAAAGTTCCTTCTGCTTTTCATTCATTTCCCCAATGCGCAGCTCATGTCCGGGATATTCAAAGCTTTCAATGACATCCAGTTTGTCCAGAACCTGCTGCACGGTGAACTCCTTATCCAGTTCCTGTTCCTGCATTCTCCCGGTGATATAGGACAAATAGATCAGGGCAATGAACTCAACAAATATCTTACCTTCAAGATTCTGCTCCAGACCGCCCCGAATCCGGCGCATATTGAAACGATCCTTCAGATTGCCGAACACGCTTTCCAGCAACGCCTTGTTCCGGTAAACCCTCAATGCGGTCTGCGCATCTCCAAATTCATTGGTGACAAGAGAAAAATAACCGCAATAACGGCGTTCTTCCCTGACCGCTTCTTCCCTGGCAGAAATCTGAATAACCTGCCCTGGAGTTTCTATGATATCAAAATACTTCCGATACTGCCTTTCATGGGCCTCCTGCCTGTTGCCGGATGTGAGTTCGGCCTGAAGGGTCTCCAGCAATGCCCTGAGTTTTTTTTCATCCTCGGCTTCTTTATTGATGCTGTAATACAAATGAACGAAAATACGCTTTTTATTCGTATCCGAGCCGCACCATTCGGTTTTCACCGTATACGCATATACGCCGAGGTTAGATTTATAGTTTGTGAAAATACGAATATTGTCAAAAACCCGTTCCAGTTCCTTTTTGACAAAAGGAAAGGAAGTTTCCGTTCCGATAAGAAATTTAAGGTGCTCATGATACAGATTGCGTATAGTCTCTTCCTCAGAAGCTTCCGTGACCAGCTTAATTTTTGAAACGCCGGATAAATCCGAATCCGCAAGCAGATGTTTGACCGTACTGACATCAGGAAAAATTTCGGACAGTCTCCGATAACAAAACGGCAATCCTGTTTTCTCCCCGAAGATCAGCGCCAGGTTCAGCCTGGGAAAACAATCCCTTTCACCGTCATTCCCGGGGTATGCCTGCTCAAGCATCTCCGAATAGCTGGAAACAGTGGCGATGTTATAGGCCCAGCAGTCCTTTTCCTTGAACCGTTCTCCCTGCAAACGGAAGAAACACCTCCTGCTCTCATTGGTGATGGAAGCAAAAAGTTCATTGCCATCCTGGGGGGAAATATTTTTTCCATAGGGATGTTTATGAATTCTCCCCCATTTTTCAAATCTGGAAAGGGGATTATTCTCTTCCATGATCAGATAATAAGCTACGGAAAGTATCTGATCCCATGTTTCCGGAAAACAGTGCTTTAAATTTTGGGTGATTCCCAGCTTATTACCGATGGCATCCAGAAAATAGGTCGCACCGTAATAGCTGTGGGCGGTTATGACGAAAGGAATCAGCTCCGGCTTCGCTTTTTCCCCGGAATCCGAAGCCGGCGGCTTTGACTTTTTTCTTCCCCGGCCGTCTGTGGGAACAACTTTCCCGCTCTCTTCATCCAGACGGCCGATCAATGTGCGCCTGGATCTGGACTGCTTCTTTTCCTTGTCCCACCACGCCTGGGATTCGTAAGCGTAGGTGATTCCGGAACGTTTATCCTTTTGATATACAATGGACATCTGTGTTTCACTCCTTGTTATGATTTATTGTAATGCATAACAATGTTGTTGTCAATGGGGGCGGAAAGGTGAAGAATGTATATGTGAAAATCATAATTAGCATTCCTTGTTATGTGTTAGAATTATTAAAAAAGCACTTTTATATTGTATCATCTGTTCAAAAAAACCTCCAAGGGTCAGTCTAACAAACCACTCAGAGGCCCATCTCAATAGGAATCATGCTTCCTATTAATTTTTCGTGCATAAAAAACTCACAAAATTTTTACCAATGAATTACTCTTCCTACAATACTTATCATGCTGTTAGAGCAATTCATTATACAAACAGTTTAAAAAGAGGTGTGTCTGTCCCATATAAAATTTTAACATTGTAATGGTTCGCATATCCAATCCAACGCACCTTTTTTTCATCTCTTGTTGTCACAAAGTAATCTGCACTGGCAAAAAAACTTCTCTCATCATCTTCAGGCGTACCTTCTTGAATCGTAACGCAAGAATCCAGGTCTTCGTATCCCGATAAATACTCCAGCAACTCCTCTATTTTTCCTGAGTTTAAACAATCCACCGATATATATAAAATCAGCTCTACTGTTGGCCTTGAAACAGAAAAATACTCATCTAGTATTTTTTTCCATAAGGGAAATTCATTCATCATATCCGGAATAAACAAAACAACAGGAATGATAATATGCTTTTTAGTAAATTCTTCAATAGATAACTTGAAATCCGCTTTAAATTGATCAAATTCTTCTTTTTTCCAGTTCCACCAAGCTATTTCCAACATCTTTTTCCTTTGGACTTCATCAAATCGATATCCTATGATTCTTCCAGGATTTCCTCCCACAATAGCATAAGCAGGAACATCCTTGGTAACCAATGTTTCCGCAGCAATAACAGCGCCACTATGAATGGTAACTCCGCTAAGTACAGTAACCCCATGGCCGATCCAAACATCATTTTCAATAAAAATTGAAGCCTTACGTTCCAATTTGCGATCAGCTTCAGAAGACTCAAGAAAAGATATGCTCCCTTGATATACAGAGCGATAATCATGATTAAGATCCACTAAAAATGTTATTTTCTCTGCTAATGCACAAAATTTACCCAGATGAATACAATGCGCTCCAGCTGATACATTAAAGTCTATATTACTTTGAATCTCTAATTCTACAATATATGTATCTTTGTCTAAAGTAACAAGCGGGAATAATTCCCCTTCCTGGGAGATACTTGTTCTTGCCGTAGAAATACCTTTAATCATATGGGGAGCAAAACTAATCTTTTTACTCATTTTTTACCATTTGCTTTCTTGAAACATTATATGTAATTTTTGCACATTATAAAACTATACTTATTTATCTTTGAGCTTTTATGAGATATTGATAAACCATAAATTCTTCCGGTTGTACCTTTGACATCAATCTGAGCTGATCAATCATTTTCTTATTTTCTTCACTGATTGGAATCTGAGTCGTGCGCATTTCTTCTATCTGATACCCCGCTTGCAAAAACATACGAATAATTTCTGTTTTTGTAAAGAAACGCAAATGTGTCCGGTCAAGGATACCACTGTCCTGATAAGTCCAATATCCATTTAGGAGATCATTAACCACTGAAATATGCATCACATTAGGAATGCTCGCCAATATTATTCCGCTTTGATTCAAATAACGCTTCATGTTCTCTAATACTTTTTGAGGCTGATAAAGATGTTCTAAAACATCCCCAAAAATGATATAATCAAAAAAACCTTCTGGATAATCCAAAGTTTCTTCAATATTTCCCTGAGTAACCGGGAAAAGAAAGGAAGCAATTTCACAAGGTCCTGGATCCAGCTCAATACCGTGAAGCTCAGAATGGGGATAACGGTTTTTCAAAGCCAACAAGGTTGCCCCGCAGGCACATCCTACTTCAAGCACCTTCAATGCTGCATCTTTAGGGTCTGTAAGCAACGCCAGAATATCCGTTCTTCCAAAAAAAGAATAATTTAAATGCACGTTCCACTTTTGATAAAAATAATTGTAATCACTTAAGCGGCTGTCCTGATTGTTTTCCTGCTGTGTAATTGTATAACTAAAAGCATTATAACATAAATACAGAGACCTTTTATTACGCAGCAATTGAAAACAAAGATCTTTCTCCATTCCTTCCAATGTAGAATAATGACAGTCAAAACCATTTGTTATTGTCCAACATTCGCGTTTTATAAAAATAGTATTGCCTGAAGGAAGCAAAATTTGAACCGCATTATCTTTTCCGGGTAAATTATGGCTATCCGCATACATACACGCCTGCTTTATCTGGGAGTCCAAATCAGACTGTCCCTTTACTGGGGAATTGGTAACGCTGTTAACAACACCAATGTTGGGATCCCCATAAAGCGACATGCGCAACTGATAAAGGGTATGTTGCAGCAAAATGGAACCTTTTCCAAGCAGTAAAATATCTTCATCTTTTTGCAGCAAGTCTGCGGCCTCTTGGTAAGATACCGAAGGCATGGTGCTGTTCCCTGAAACAACCATTATTTCTTTTTGTCTTTTTAACCAGTCCGATACCATTTGAGACTCATTCCAGTCAATAACAATAATTTTTCGACAGTCTTCACAAAATCTCAAGCACACGCGGAGTATAGATTCCATTTGTTTCAAAGAAGGTACTGAAGGAATAATTATGGCAGCACGGGAACTCTTTATTTCTGATTCCTCTTTGAATTTTTCTACCAAATTGTCCAAAAGAACCTTATCCCCTTCCTGGTCACAAATACAAGCACTATGAACATAGCAAAAGTAAGCTCTCTGTAAATCTCCGGATTCTTTATAAAAATCTCCCATCATGAAATAAATTTCATAATTGTTGCTGTTATAGGCTGCTCCACGAATAAGATTAGGCAAAATTTCCTCCCGATAGCCAAGCTGTCTGCAAACCTCCGCTTTTAAAAGGTATAAGACATCATTAATATTACCATCTTCCAACTCCTGAAGAAGTAAATATGCAGCCTCATAATCACTCATTTCCATTTTTATTTCAACAGCTGATATAATTTGATTTTGTTTATCCATGACTGTCCTCATTAATCGCAGTTTTTTTAGTGCAAAGTATTAAATATCTTTCAATATGCTCTGTGTAATCTCTTCGTAAAACATGTGGGGGTTCTGTAGTACCTAAAGCCCCTAATTGAAGCTGTAAATCCATTCTTTGCAAAAAAGTAATCACTTTATTCATATTGATTAAAGTAATAAGATCTTTATCATTTAACAACTTTTCTTCTAAAATTTCATTTTTTATCGTAATAGAATAAGGATTTCTGATATAAAAAGCTAAAATTCCATTTTCCCTTAAATGATTAACGCAGGACGTAAGAAGATCTTCATAGCAGGGATAAACCGATAAATCTTTACCGATATAAATATAATTAAAGTTTTCCTGAGGCACATAGTTATGTATTTTAAAGATAGAGGGAGAAACGAAAACACTTTTCTTACAAGGGCCAAAATCATTCTCAAAACTCGAGTCACTGAGCAATAATGAAATTTCAGCATACTTTTCATGCCGCTTAAGCATATTTTTAATATGACGCACATCGCCTCCAAAGCCGGTGTCAATTCCCAATATTTTACCCTCGGCAGGCTGGTAAACCATAGTGGATTCCAGATGTCCTCCTAAATAAGGATCATAACAGAAACCTTCTCCCCATGCATCTACACCATGTTTTCTTAAAAATAATTCTCTTCCATTTTCAAGGGTTCTATGTTTTACCTGGTCTTCGCCTCCTGAAACACTCCCAAAATGATAGCACCAGGTATCTCTACACAAAATTTGTTTATATCCGGCTCTTCTTGCACGGAAGCTGAAATCGTCATCCCAGAACTCCATTGTATAAAAATACCGGTCTGCAAAACCGATGGTATTTACCTTATTTATATCATAAAGGGCTATAACAGGCATAAGTCTGGAACGTTCTTCCCAAAGGAGAGGATTGGTTTTATTATGATTTTTTGCTTCTTCCTGCACATTCTCAGGAGTAAGCCGGACTGTCATCGATTGAAGATTGCTGGTATTGGGTGTACTGGGAACCACGGAAATAATTGTCTCATCGGATTTAATACAAGCAAGGAGATTATCCAGCCAATGCGAAGTAAGAATAGTATCATTGTTGACAAAAACAGCATATTTTCCCTGGCATACACGATACATAAGAGAGAAAATCATGGTTTTCACATTTTCTTTCAAAGTAAGAACTTTACGGATCCCCAGACTTTCAAAATAAATATCTGTTTCATCTGTAGAACCATCATTTAATAGAATTAATTCACATTGATATTTTTCAAAGTCCGTATACCGGTAAAGACTATCCAAACATTTCTTCGTATATTCCAACTTATTGTAAACTGGAATAAATATGGAAACAAGATATTTTTCTCCTCTATTTTCATAATTATTTTTATGATTTCGAGCAAACTCCGTTTCATAATAAATATTCATTTTTTCCCTGTCAGGATAGATCAAAAACCAAAAATAAGTGTCTTCACGCCATTCTGTCATAAATGGAATCAACTGAAATTCTATTAAATCCAGGGCTTTTTCGTCCTGGTTATCATTAATCTGATCTATGATCTTATCAACAGTCCAAGTTATGTTGTGTAGCATCGCATGAAAAGAATCAAAACACGGCTGTATATCCTGATTTTCCACCACATGAGCCAGAGCAGAAAGTGCCGCTGTAATATCATTGATTAATTCCTGGCATGTCTTCATTTTCTGAAGCTGAAGCGCCTCATGAAATGCATGCGAATTTGATATCAGTAAATCTTGAAGCTTTACGGCTGCTTGATATTTATTCTCCATTTATTATTCCTCGTAAAAACGTTAACGTATTTAATATTCCTAAATCAAGGCGAAATCTCCGCCTAAAAAAATCAAATCATCTATAAACATTTAGTTAGAGTAACCATATGATTTATATTATATTCTATTTATTAAAAAACCACTTTTTTTCATCAGCAGTCATACCATCAATTAATACGTCTTCGAGAGATTTAAAACCAGTTTTTCTGGCAGCCCTGATTAAAAAAAGTCGGTCTTTTAAAGAATTATGATCATAAATCTTTTTTAAAAACCCAACAATTGCGGTTGCCGCGTCAACAGACTGGTTATCCTGCTTCAACAAATCAATGAGTGTATTAATGATAACCTCCTGATAGCGATCAAGGCGTAAGACAAGTACACAATATCTGACAGCTTGCTGTTGCTGTGAAGTCTCAATGTAGGCTCTTACCAAAGCCGTATATATATCTGCCAATACATCTGGAACGTGTGTGGCATTTACTCCTGCATATTCATTCAGTTTTTTTAAACATCTCTCCAAAAAAATGATTGTTTCTTCAAAGCATGCATTGCGGAAGTACCAGACACCCATGAAATAATCATAGTCTGGAAAAAACGGATCACACTTAACCGCTTCATCATAGAGTTGAAAAAATTCTTTTTCTTCTGCTGATTGATTACGGACCACCAAAACGTGCATCAAACCGTAATATGTATTAATGAGTCTGGCATGATTTACTAAATCCCGCCCATTTTTCAAAATATCCCGGTAAAGCATCTCAGCTTCATCAGAATCATTTGTCAGCTTTAAAGATTCTGCCAAGTATGCAACAGCATCATAATTTTTAGGATTTTCCTCCACTTCTTTTCGTAACATGCGGATATTTCTATCTATTTTTTGTGTTTCCTTATAAACTTTATCAGTATAACCGGTATGAAAGATTGATATTTCTTTTGTAAGATCACAAACAATAAGCCTTCCCGAAGTGGTAGTTATCATCTCATGGATGCGATTCTGATATCTTAATCTGGGAATATTTTGAAAAAAACGATCTTGAACAGTTACACCATTTGTCTGTCCGTCTTCTTTTAAATCAACAAGCGAGGTTCTTAAAATATGAGGTTTTAATTTGGGGTCAGCATCTTCTAGCTGCATTAAAATATTACTAATTTTTTGTGCATCTTTTTCCAATAAATATTCATCTGCATCCAAAAAAGCAATCCAATCACCAGTTGCTTTATCTATTGCATAATTTTTTGCAGCGGAAAAATCATCAATCCACAAAAAATCAAAAACTTTTGCTCCCATTTCTTTAGCAATTTCGACTGTACGATCAGTCGAACCTGTATCAACCACTATCTGTTCGCATACAATATTTTTTCCCCATGTCAAGGCCCGAGAAATATTTTTTTCTTCATTTTTTACTATCATGCATTGAGACAAACGTATTTTTTTTTCCATATATTTTCTCCAGCTTAAATTGTATATTAAGAAGAACAGATGCCCCTGTTCTTACAATTGGAAGGGGCATCTGTTATTAATTGTTTATCTACATATTCAGACAACTTTTTCGGACAAATTACTGAAGTAACTGTAAAACACCCTGCGGAACCTGATTTGCCTGTGCAAGCATAGCCTGAGAAGCCTGTACAAGGATATTATTCTTTGTATAATTCATCATCTCTTCAGCCATGTCTACGTCACGAATACGGCTCTCTGCGGCAGTCATATTTTCTGTCGTTACACTTAAATTGTTAATTGTATGCTCAAGACGGTTCTGTACCGCACCCAAATCACCTCTTGTAGAGGATACGGAATTGATTGCATCTTTCAGCTTCTGAACAGCTGATTTAGCACCAGCCTGTGTACTAATATCGATATCTCCAATATCCAATGCACTTGCATGCATATCACCTACAGATACCTTAATCTGGTTAAATGATTCAGCAGTATCACCAATCTGCAACTGTAATTCGCTTCCTACCGTACCATCACCTTTTAAATTAGTTGCAGATGGTGTAAGATCATCCAAGCCTTCAAACAAATCAACGACTTCAATGGCAGCTCCAGTTGTAGTTGTCATATTGATTTTACCAATACCGATTGCTCCCAAATCAAGAATAAGATTATCTCCTGCATCAACAGTAGATGCAGAACTTGTAAATGAAGTTCCGTCTGCCTTCTTGAGGATATCGGTTAACTTAAGATTTACAACTGTCCTGTTACCCTCGCTGTCTTCCATTGTTACATTTAATACATCACTTGAATTAGCGGTTGAAAATGCACCATCTGCATCTAAGCCACCAACATCAAATGTAAACTTGGTGTTCTCGCTAATATTGGTTCCTTTAATATCAGTAACAACAAAGCTACTGGCAACAGTACTTCCTACTGCAAGAGAGGTTGGTGTAAGTTCATACTTGCCAGATCCCATAGTACCATCAAGTAACTTGATACCATTGAAGTTTGTGCTGTCTGCAATACGATCGATTTCATCTTTTAAGGAATTAACTTCCTTCTGAAGATTTTCTCGGTCAACATCATCCTGATATGTACCATTTGCAGACTGATCAGCCAGCTCAACCATACGGTTTAACATGGAATGCACTTCAGTTAATGCACCTTCAGCGGTCTGTACTAAAGAAATACCATCATTAGCATTCTTCGAAGCTGTCTCAAGACCTGTGATCTGTGCTCTCATCTTCTCAGAAATAGCAAGACCTGCAGCGTCATCACCTGCGCGGTTAATTCTGTAACCGGAAGACAATTTCTCCAGGTTTTTGGAAACAGCACCATTATTGCTTCCTAACTGTCTGTAAGAGTTTAAAGCTGCGATGTTGTGTTGAATTCTCATATGTTTTTCCTCCTTGAATGTGTTACAGGGAAATCCTTTTCCCTGCAGGATGTGTTACTCTCCGATAGAACACCGGAAAATAAAATAAAGAAATAATCTGCGAAGCCTATGCGGGGTACCATCCGCGTTTACAGCTTCAAATATACTGACACTTGTGTCTGCAAGAAGTGTACAAAAAAGAAAGCTCTGTCTGAACGCATATCTGCATTGTCGATCAGTTAATTTTTGTATCTTCCTTTCATCTGTTATATCGTCCGATAAAAAGGAAAAATAAGTCATATATCAAAAAAGTTTGTAAAAAACTGCGATATTTTTATTCTTTACAAGTTTTCTTAATACATGTTGCTTTTCTTTCTCCTCTGAAAAACAATTAATCCAATAAAAGCACTGCCCTCAAAACATAAAATCTCCCCAAAACATATACTGTTACAGGGCCTGCCGAATGTCATAAATCCCCACACCAATAAAACCTGCCCGCCACTTAATGCCATACAGCGGTCGTTCAAAATCCGGCTCATTTCATGTATCCCACCATGAAATCCCATTACTCCGTAAACCCGAAAGGAAGTTATATAAATTATGGAAAACGAATCCAAGACCACAACCTTACTGCCATTAAAAGATGCAAATACAGGGAAATATTTAAAAGCGATCCAGCTTCAGGAGCTCCTGATAACCATCTCCTCCACGTTGCTTTTAACCATGCGCACCCAGGGTCTCCAGCACAGCAGAAAGCATTTAAATCTCATTGCCGCCGCCCTACCCGCCCTTCAACCGCTTTGCGATGATGAAACTGTGAAAACCCTTCCCATCTCCTACCCCGCCATGTACCGCAACATATCCTGGACGCTCGATAAAATCACGGACTTCATACAAACGGGGCAGCAGGAAAAAGCAGAAGACTTAACCGAGTTCCAGCTCATCCCATTCTTACAGGAATGGAAGGAAGATACTTATTTCTGGCTTTTGATCTACCCTGACAGAGAAAAAATGAAGAAATACTATGAATCCGATTTTATAGATAACCATAAAAATACTTACCAGAACCGGGGAGAAAAATTTCTGGTTTCCATATTCATTCCGGTCTATAACAAGCTGGAATATACCAAGAAATGCCTGGAAAGCCTGTACCGCCATACGGACTTTGAAAAATACCCATGCGAGCTGATCCTCTTAAACGACGGCTCCTCAGACGGCACCGAGGAATATTTCAGCAGCCTTGGGGTGCGTAAAGTCATCACGCTGAAGGAAAACGTGAAAGCCATGATTTTCACCCTCATGTACCAGGTATGTGAGGGGAAATATGCTGCTTTCATCAACAATGATACCATTCTTACGGAACACTGGCTGGATAACCTGCTCACCTGCATACAATCCGATCCGCAGATCATATCCGCGGTTCCCAGCACCCCCAATACCAGCAACCGTCAGAGCATGTCCGAAGTATTCACCCCGGAAAATGCGGAAAAAACAGCGGAACAGCATAATCGGTCAGACCCCGGCCTGTGGGAGGAACGGTGCAGGCTTATGCCTGTTATCGCGCTTTATGATATCGATAAGGTAAATACCATTGGCTTTGCAGACCGGTATTTTTATACCTTGGAATTCTGGGATGATGACTTCAGTCTGCGGGCGAGAAGGGCCGGTTATAAGCAGATTCTGTGCCGGGATACCTGGTGCTGGCATTTCGGAAGCGTTTCCGGGCGGGAGGACCAGATAAAACACCGGACGCTTCAGGCGGGCAGAGCGCTTTTTATCAGGAAGCACGGAGTTGACGCGTGGGGAAATAACTTCTGTTATGATCCCTATCTGATGGACCGGCTGGAGCCCACATTTTCCAGCCCGCCTTCAGAAATATCCATACTGGGCATTGACCCGGGGTTCGGCGCCGATATCCTGCAGCTGAGGACCGGCCTTAAAAAGCATGGAAAAACGGCTTCTGTTTTCCTGCTCAGCCGGGACCCCGCTTTCAAATCTGACTTAAGCTCCTGCTGCAGCCAAACAGCCCTGTCCCCTTCTCCCCTGGAGCTGCACAGGCATATACCGGAAGAAAATTACCATTATATCAGCATCGGACAGGAGCTTTCCACTTACCCTGATTTTGCGGAATTGCTGGCAGAATGTGCAGGGCATCTGGAAAAGGGAGGATACCTGTTTTTTTACGTCAGCAATCCCTATTCTTTCCGATTAAAAAATGAAATGCTGGAAGAAAGGATGTTAAACGGCAGGCGCTCCATGACCCTGATCCCCATTACAGAGCTTGCATCCATGCTGACCCAGCTGGGCCTGCAAACACAGATCCGCGGAATATTTGGAACAAATCTCCCTGCTGAATTAAAAATAAATATGTCGGAACACCTGGACAGATATTTTGTCCTGTGCTCCAAAGCAAAACCATAAAAGAAGAACCCGTTAAGAAAATGCGCTTCTTCGCCATTTCCTTAACGGGTCCGTATTTATTCCTGCTTCTGCCGCACTTCTGCGTCCTTCCTGCAGTGTATTTTTACAAACAGGCGCTCCGCTTCATTCCTATGCTCTCGTATCCACAAGCTGTCCGACTCCATCCGCAGGCACCTGGCCCGGCACTGCCGCGTCCATCATCTCTATCAGTCCCGCGGCTTCCGCCTCCTGCGAATTCATCGCTTTTTTTGCAACACTGATTCCAACACTCTGCTGTAATCTTGCAGAACTTAAGCCCATGCTCATGGCTGCAATATCCATCCTTTGTTTCTCCTTCCCGGAACGCACTTTTTGATGATTTTTCATACATTCCTGTCTTTTATATCGACGGTTTCCTACCTTATTATAATGCTTTATATAACTTCCTTATGGCAATCCAACGTAAACCAGAATTCCACGCCGCCTTTTACATTGCGGACACCGCAGGCTTTTTGATGGGAATCCATAATGGCCTTTACGATGGAAAGGCCGATGCCGCTTCCCCCATATTCCCTGGTATGGGCCTTGTCAACCTTAAAGAACTTCGTCCAGAGATTGGGCAGATCTTCCTCCGGAATGTTTTGACCGGTGTTGAATACGGTGACAAGGGCCTCTTCCCCGTTATCCTCTGTGGTGATGACGATCTTGCGCTCCCCGGATAAATGGTTCAAGGCATTGTTTAAGTAGTTTGTGATGACCTCCTCAATTTTAAATTCATCCGCATACACATAGACCGGGCCGCAATCCTCCAGCTTTACCTCTGCTTCCTTCTGCTGGATCAGAATACCCGCCGAATTGATGACACCGCGGACCAGTTCGGTTAAATCAAAACGTTCCCCATGCAGGGCATCATTGCCGAATTCAATAGCCGTAAGATTCAGCAGCTGGCGGACCATCTGGTTCATCTTATTGGCCTCATCCATGATCACCTCGCAATAGTAATCCCGGCTGTCGGGATCTTCCGCCATTCCTTCTGTCAGGCCTTCCGCATATCCCTGTATGAGGGCAATGGGAGTCTTCAATTCATGGGATACGTTGGCGATAAAGTCCTTCCGCATCTCATCGACCTTGACCTTTTCCTCAATATCCTTCTGCAGCTCCGCGTTGGCTTCCCGAAGCTGCCCGATGGTATCCCTTAAGGTGTCAGACAGCTTATTCATGCTGTTTCCCAGAACCCCGATCTCATCCGCCTCCATGCCGGTATATTTGGCGTCAAAATCCAGGGCTGACATCTTTTCCGATAAATTAGCGAGCTGCAGGATGGGTGAGGTGATCCTCTTCGTGGTGAGATAAATAAAACAGCTGCCCACAAACAGGGCCACCACTCCCACATAGGCAAGGAAACGGTTTGCCAGGGCCACACTTTCCCGGATGCTGGCCAGCGGGATGGAGATCAGGAATATGGTTTTATTGTCAGAAAAATACCCCCAGCTCTCCAGATAATAGGAATCGGAACGTTTGTCATAGGTCTTCTGCACGATATAATTGTCATGCTTTTTCAAAATGCTGGCCTCGGGCATGTTCTTTCCGAAAATATACGCTTCCACCCGGTTTCTCAAAAACTGGCGGTCCCCGTTGGTGGACATCAGTGCCTCATCGGTGGTGCTGTCAAGGAGCACCATCATTAAGTTGTATTTTTCGCCCATGACCCGGAACATCCTCTGGGCAGGGCCTTCGTTTTTAAAATCAGGATCATAGGTATCCTGATAGTACTCTATGATTCCCTTTCCGCTTTCATTTGCCTGTGCCACCACCGAATCTATCTCCGTATAAGCTTTTTCCAGGATCTTTATCTTATCGCTGGTATAAAAGCTTTCCAGAAACCAGTTGTTCACACACCAGGTGGAAACAAGGACAGAAGCCATCAGGCATACAAAAATGATGGCAAAGCGCGCCTTTATGGAATGCTTCATTCACTCACCTCGAATTTATATCCCATTCCCCAGATCGTCTTGATATAATCCCCCTTATCTCCCATCTTGCTCCTCAGCTTCTTAACATGGGTGTCAATGGTCCGGGCATCGCCAAAATAATCGTAATTCCATACATTATTAAGTATTTTCTCCCGTGACAGGGCAATTCCCTGATTTTCCAGAAAATAGGCCAGAAGCTCAAATTCCTTATAGCTTAAATCAATGTTTTTCCCGTCAATGGTCACCTGATGGGCCGCCTTATCGATGCAGATTCCGCCGATCTCCACAGCATCCGCTGTGACGGCATTGCTGCGCCTTAATATGGCTTCCACACGTGCCACCAGGATCTTCGGGCTGAAGGGCTTGGAAATATATTCGTCCACTCCCAGATCAAAGCCCTGAAGCTCATCCCGCTCTTCTCCTCTGGCCGTCAGCATGATAATGGGGACCTGGGAATACTTGCGGATCGTCTTGCAGGTTTCCCAGCCATCCATTTTGGGCATCATGACATCCAGAATGATCAGTACGATGTCCTTCTGCTCAAAAAAAATGTCCACTGCCTCCTCTCCGTTGGAGGCCTCAATCACAGAAAACCCTTTTACGCTTAAAAAGTCCTTTACCAGCTTTCTCATCCTGGCTTCATCATCCACGACCAATATCTTTAACTGTTCCATAATAACCTCCTGAAATCAGATCCTTTGCATTATAAAGTAATTCTGAGTCATATTGTAACAAATTGCAGGCCGGATTTCCACACTTTCACAGAGATTTCACAGGATTCCATGAGAAATGGCGGATGCCGGTCCGTTCCTGTTTTATCCATTGAATTATTCCCCCGGCCGGATGCCAATATTCCCCCGGACATAAAGTCCCCATACTCCGGTTATCTCCATATTTTTCATTTTGGTCCAACGACCGGATACGTAACTGTTCACTTGCATAATGGTGATTGAATGAAATAATTACAAATGATATAATTAAATAAAGGTTTTGATAGAGGCCGCAATCGCGGAATGCAAATAAAAAGGGAAACCAAATGCTGATTACAATTGTTGAGACTTTCAGAACGTAAGGTCAGATTGGATTTTCACCATTGAGGAAGGTGTCGTATGTCGTTAGTAACCAAACGGGCATTGGAAGAATCGCTGAAGAGGATGCTGCTCAAAAAACCGGTCAACAAAATCACAATTTCCGATATTACGGAAGATTGCGGGATTAATCGCATGACTTTTTA
Organism: Lachnospiraceae bacterium 54-53; assembly: GCA_041223105.1. Taxonomy (GTDB): domain Bacteria; phylum Bacillota; class Clostridia; order Lachnospirales; family Lachnospiraceae; genus Lacrimispora. The sequence goes on along the minus strand of JBCLPO010000021.1, from coordinate 10,257 downwards.
TTATCATTTCAAAGATATTTATGATTTGATAGAGTGGTCATGTATGGAGGATGCCGCAAAAGCACTTGATGGGAAGAAAACATACGATACATGGCAGGAGGGATTCCTTCAGATTTTTCAAGCGGTTCTGGATAATAAACCATTCATACAAAATGTATATCAGTCGGTCAGCAGAGAGAAAATCGAAACCTATCTGTATACGCTTACTCATCATTTGTTGATCGGGGTAATTGAAGAAAAAGCCGTGGAAATGGAGGTCCGGGAAACAGATAAGGAATTCATTGCTGATTTTTACAAATTTGCATTTGTCGGCCTGATGCTGGACTGGATAAAAAACGGGATGAAAAAAGATCCGCAGCAGATCATAGATCGTCTCAGTATTTTGATTGAGGGGGATATTACCAGGGGACTGAACAAATACCGTATTGATAAACCCCATCAAACACCCTGATATGATAAAATTCTTTACACTCTGAACATCATGATAAAATTTTTATCATGATGTTTTTATTGTTTATAGTAATTTTTGTGATAAAGATTAAACTTAGAAACATCAAATGCTGAACCACAGCTCAAATGGAGGTAAGATCATGTATTATTCTAACGGAAACTATGAAGCTTTTGCACGCCCCGAAAAACCCGAAGGAGTTGACCGCAAATCTGCGTATATCATCGGCTCCGGTCTGGCCGCTCTCGCGGCTGCATGCTTCCTTGTCCGCGATGGGCAGATGAACGGAAAAAGGGTGCATATCCTTGAAAAAGATCCCATCCCCGGCGGCGCCTGCGACGGCTGCCAGTACGACAGTCTCGGATATGTCATGCGCGGCGGCCGTGAAATGGACAATCACTTTGAGTGCATGTGGGATTTGTTTCGTTCCATCCCGTCCATTGAAACCGAGGGGGTCAGTGTACTTGACGAATACTACTGGCTCAACAAACATGACCCGAACTATTCTCTGATGCGTGCGACGGTCAATCGCGGGGAAGATGCCCACACCGACGGCAAATTTGGCCTTTCTGACAAGGGCGCAATGGAAATCATGAAGCTCTTTTTTACGCCTGATGAAGAATTGTACGACAAGAAAATCACCGAGTTTTTTGATGATGATGTTCTGAATTCAAACTTCTGGATGTATTGGCGTACCATGTTCGCTTTTGAAAACTGGCACAGCGCACTGGAAATGAAGCTTTACATCAAGAGGTTTATCCATCATTTGGGCGGTTTGCCGGATTTTAAGGCGCTCCGGTTCACAAAGTACAATCAGTACGAGTCCATGATCCTGCCGATGATAAAATATCTGGAGTCCTGTGACGTCCAGTTTCATTACGGCACCAAGGTCGTGAACGTGGAGTTTGATGTCAGCAGCGATAAAAAGGTGGCAAAACGCATTACGGTGGTCCGGGATAACAGTGACGAAAGCATTGACCTGACTGAAAATGATCTGCTCTTTATCACCAATGGCGGCTGCGTTGAAAACTCGACGCTCGGCAGCCAGAACGAACCTGCGCCTTTCCAGCATGAAATCAAAGAAGGCGGCGGCTGGGATATGTGGCGCAAAATCGCTTCTCAGGATCCAGCCTTCGGCCATCCGGACAAATTCTGCTGCGCCCCGGAGCAGAGCAATTGGATGTCTGCGACCGTTACGACACTGGACGACCGTATTCCTCCGTATATTCAAAAAATCTGCAAACGGGATCCCTTCAGCGGGAAGGTGGTCACCGGCGGTATCGTGACCGTCAGGGATTCCAACTGGCTCCTGAGCTGGACATTCAATCGGCAGCCGCAGTTTCACAGCCAGCCCGGGGATCAGCTTGTGGGATGGATTTACGGGCTGTTCAGCGACAAGCCCGGCAATTATGTGAAAAAGACCATGCGGGAGTGCACCGGCAAAGAAATTTGCATGGAATGGCTGTATCACATGGGCGTGCCGGAAAGCGAAATCGAGGAGCTGGCGGAACACAGCGCCAATACTGTGCCCTGCATGATGCCCTACATCACCGCCTTTTTCATGCCCCGCAGTGCGGGCGACCGTCCCGCCGTCGTGCCACAGGGCAGCGCGAATTTCGCGTTTCTCGGGCAGTTCGCCGAAACGGCGAGAGATACCATTTTTACAACGGAATACTCCATCCGCACGGGCATGGAAGCTGTCTATACCCTGCTGGATATCGACCGCGGCGTGCCGGAGGTCTGGGGAAGCGTCTATGATGTCCGCCGACTTGCTGAAAGCAACCGTACAGCTGCGCGACGGCAGAAAAGTTACGGACATGGATCAGAATTTGCTTGAGAAACTGGCGCTTAAAGCGATTCTCAAAAAGACCGCCGGCACCGATATTGAAAAGCTCCTGAAAGAGTATCATGTAGTCTGATATCCCATTATTTTAAGGAAAGCCGCCGCCTTTTTCAGGACTGACGGCTTTCTTCCTTCCGTCAGCCGGCACGTTATGCGATGACGATACTTCTGCCAGTTCACGCAGTCTGTTTGTCATTTGCAATTTCAGCCCATGGCGGACAAACACAAAAACAGATGCGCCCAAAGGAACGCATCTGCTTCTCCATTCAGAAAACTATCTCAATTCAGTTGTTGGAATATTATCCATATCATCGAATGCCTGATTTTCTCCGCCCATTGCCCAAATGAAGGTGTAATTGCTGGTACCTGCACCGGAGTGGATGCTCCAGGAGGGGCTGATCACCGCCTGCTCATTCTGCATGACGATGTGTCTGGTCTCATTTCCTTCACCCATCATATGGAACACTACGTTGTTCTCCGGAATCTCGAAGTACATATAAATCTCCATACGTCTCTCGTGCGTATGGGCCGGCATGGTATTCCACACGCTGCCCGGATCCAGTACGGTCATGCCCATGGATAACTGACAGGTTTCCAGCACGTCCGGATGGATGAACTGGTTGATGACACGTTTGTTGGAGGTCTCCATAGCTCCCAAAGGCTTCTTGGCCGCCTTCCCGATGGGAATGAAGGTGGTTTTGCAGGCCTTATGGGCCGGAGCGCTCACCATATAGAATTTCGCCGGGTTGGAGGCGTCGTCGCTTGTGAAAGTGACTTCCTTTGTTCCCTTGGTAATATATAAGCAATCCTTATTTCCCATCTTGAAATCTTCCCCGTCAGCCTTGATCCTGCCGGATCCGCCGATGTTGAAGATGCCGACCTCACGTCTCTCAAGAAAATAGCTTGTCCCAAAATTTTTCCAAATGTCAATACCCTTATCAATGGAAACAGTCTCTGTTGTCGGCATGCAGCCCAGTGTTACCATACGGTCCACATGGGAGTAAACAGCAACTACTTCATTGGCAGCGTATAAATTTTCAATTAAAAATTCATTTCTGGTTTCTTCAGTTGTATAACGCTTGAAATCTTTCTGATTTGCTGAATAACGGATATCCATTTATAAAAACCCTCCTTGTTGAATTTAAAAATAACTGACCAACCTCATCGTATCACAAGGCAGTTTTTTATTCAACATCTTATTCCATATATTATCAAAAAGAACATAAAATATTCATTCGGTACGGAACCTGCCAATTTCTTCACGCAGCAGTCCGGCCTGGGCGGACAGTTCTTCGCTGGAGGCAGAGCTCTGCTCGGCGGTTGCCGCATTGCTCTGAACCACCGCGGAAATCTGGGTGATTCCGCTGGTCACCTGATTGATGGAGGCGGTCTGTCTCCGGGAAGCTTCTTCCACCGTTTCCATGAGCTCCCGCACATGCCGTGCCTGACCGGATACCTCTGTGAGCAGGACCGCATTTTCCCGGGCTGTGCTCAGCCCATCTTCCACGGCCCGCGATGCGTTCTCCACCAGCATGGCCGTCCGCTTGGCTGCCTGGGCGGCTTTCGCGGCAAGACTTCTCACTTCATCGGCCACAATGGCAAAGCCCTTGCCTGCTTCACCTGCACGCGCCGCTTCCACCGCCGCATTCAGTGCCAGAAGGTTTGTCTGGGCGGCGATTCCATCCACATCCTGGGTCAGCTTACCGATTTCACCGGAAGTCATTTTGATCTCATCCATGGCGCTCAGCATCTGCTGCATTTTGGCATTGCTTTCTTCGATCCGCAGGACAGTCTGCTCCACACAGCCCGTTGCCTCATCGATATGGGCGGAGTTCTTCTCTATCTGCCCGGAAACCTCTGTTATGGAGGCCGAAAGCTGTTCAATGGTTCCTGCCTGCTCCGTTGCTCCCGCCGCCAGGGCCTGTGCGGCATCCGCCACCTGGGAAGAACCGGCGTTCACCTGCTCCGCGGACTGGTGAATGGTACGGAGCGTATGGCCCAGCTGCCGGTAAATCAGAAGGAGGGAATCGTGGATGGGGGCAAAATCACCATTGTATTCCTTTTCCACCGGCATGGTCAAATCACCCTGGGCCATGCTTTCCAGATGCACGGTTATATCACTGACCACATCCCTCATCTGGGTGATCAGCTCTTCCGTGGCCCGCGACAGCACCTCCATCTCATCGTTGGTTTCACTTACGGGCGCCGGAGGCGTATGGACATCTCCCGCAGCCAAAAGCTTGAGACGGCCGGCTATGGGGCGCAGAGGCTCGGTTATGCGGTGCACCATGGTGCCGAGCACCAGAAGGCCGGCTATGCAGACAGCCAGAGATACGCCAAGCAGCAGCAGGATCTCAAACACCTTCTGCCTTTGGTAAGCTTCCACCGTGCGGTCAATGTCGTCTATGTAATTGCCTGTGCTGATATACCAGTCATAAGGTTCAAATTTCAAGGTATAGGCGCGCTTTGGGAAGACGCCATCCTGGCCCGGCTTGGTGAAATAAAAATCCGTATAGCCGCCCTCAGGGGAGGAACCATTCCCGATCAGGCTGCGGATATAGAAATCCCCCTTTAAATCCTGTTCATCGTACCGTTCTTTCCCCTCGTACTCAGGGTTCATGTGCACGGCGCATAAGCCGGCTGACGTATCCGCCCAAAAATAACCGCTGCCGTCGTTATAACGGGCATCCCGGACAATGCTTTCCGCATTTTTCCGTGCCTCCTGCTCACTGATCTCGCCGTTTTCATAGCGTTCATAATTGTCATTCAGCACACTTACAAGATTTTCCGTCACTGTTTTAATATTCTGGTCAAAATTCTGATAACTTGAATCAATCCACTTCTGGTACGCACGGTTTAAGCTTACATAAGAAATTGCCGTCAATATAAAAATGGTGCCAAGCACCAAAACACTTACAAATAATATGAGTTTGCCCTTTACCTGCAATCCGTGTCTTTTTTGTCTTTCCATTCTGTGCCTCCCTCCTGGCTGCATAAATAACGCTTCACTTCCGCGTTTTGGATCTTTATTCATATCATACATCGTTTGTTAAAATAGTGCAACGCAACTCTGTGTAAAATTGTGTAGAACTATTCATAATTTTATCTCTTTTTGTAAAAACAATGAGAAAAATAAATAAAATTTTGTCAATTAAATGAAGCTTTATCCTTGATATAACCTGTTTCTTTCCTGCCGGCGTTCCTTAAAAATACACTTTTGACCGAAGATGTTTCTGTAAAAAGTGTGTAAAAAAATATCCCGGAGATTTTACCGGAGCCTGCTAAAAACAGAACTCGGGAAAATCCCGGGATAGGGGTATAGGCATCAAACGTCACTTTTTCTGAGCCGCGGCTATTAAGCTTAAATTATTTTTCAGCCTTTCATGATCCGGAGCGTATTCGAGGGCGCGCTTTGCATGCTCCAGTGACCTTTCAGGCATATTCAGCCGGTAAGAGGATATGGCGCACAAATCATCAGGAGTATAATCCCATGAATATCCCATATTGACATAGGTCTTTGATTTTTCCCTGATCTTTAAAGCCTCCTCCGTCAGAAAATACACCATGGGCCAGTCTTTGAGCTCGTAGCACACCTGAGCGAATTCCACATATGGATCCCGCATTTCCGGCACTTCGGCAATGGCCCTGTAATACCAGCTGTAAGCCTCTTTCCTCCGGCCTGATTTAAAATAGGATTTGGCGATCCAGCGCATTGCGGCGCACCGCTCATCCCGCCAGCCCGCCGCCGGCAGAGTGAGGTATTCCTTCAGCGTGTCAATGCTCTTCTGCCATTGCCCTTTATACATATACTCCCTGCCCAGGTAATACCGCATCCGCTCATCCTCCGGCGTCTCCTTTACGGCCAGCTCCAGAAGGGGAAGATAGGATCCCCGGGATTTTAACGGGTCCGGATGATGGCTTAAAACCATGCCGTCGATATATATGGTTTCAAGCGGCAGACTGCCCGTATATTGGACAAACTCATGGACCGGACATTTCCATCGGAAATTATGGCGTTCGTGGACCTTGAAGTAATTGAACTGGATATCCGGAGTGCCGTCCGCTTTAAGACTCCAGTTGTAAAGATATCTTCCCGATCTCGCGGTCTTCCCCTTATGCCTGGGCTTATGATTCAGCCACGCCTTCTCCAGACTGCTGCGCCAGCCCGGATCAAAGAGCTCATCCAAATCCGTGCACACACAGATATCCACATCCTCAGGGACATGTTCCAGGGAAATGTTCCTTGCCACATCAAATCTCCACGGCTTCACTATGTCTACATATACAACCGCGCCCCGCTCCTTCAGTTTTTCCACCGTACCGTCTTCGGAGCCCGTATCCGTAACTACGATCAGATCCGCTTCGCTCATGGAATCCATCCACTGATCCACGAATTGGACCTCATTTTTACAAATGGTATAAACACATATTTTCAATTTTTTCATGAGGATACCTCCTCTCCCGCCGTCTGTTTCATCCTGTTTTCAATCAGCTTTAAGTTATTTTGCAGTCTGGGGTTTTGCGGATCCATGGTTAATGCTTTTCCGGCATAATCCAGCGCTTTCTCATACATTCCCAATTGATAGGCGCTGATCGCCCCGAAATCATAAAAGGCACTTCCCCAGCATTCAGGCTCCACCAGATAGCTTCCGGTGCTCTCCCTGATTTCCAGCCCCTTTTCCGCCAGCGCATAGACGAGAGGCCAGTTTTTCTCCATATAGCCTGCCTTCACGAGGGCCAGATAGGGTTCCCGCACGTCTGGACATTCCCCAAGGGCGCGGAAAAGCCATGACCTTGCCTCTTTTTTGTTTCCTTTTTCCTCATAACATCGTGAAATAAAACGCATGGAAGCGCTGCGCTCCTCACTCCATATGGCGGTGGGAAGGGATAAATGCTTTTTCAGCGTCTCCAGCCCCTTATCAAAGTCTCCGTGATACACATACTCTCTTCCAAGCCAGAACATCCCCCGGTCATCCAGGGGATTCTCCGCTGCGGACAATTCCAGCAGGGGCAGATACTGGCTCCTTGGCTTTGACAAATCCGGATAATGGTTGAGCACAAGCCCATTTACCCATATTACTTTCTGCGGGAGATCCCCATCGTATTCCAGGACTTCATGAACCGGGTGCACCCAGCGGTACCCGTGCCTTATGTGGATCTTTTCCATGGGATACTGCTTCCTGGGCGTTCCGTCGGGGTTGGAAGTGAACGTAAATAAGTATCTTGCACGCGTATGTTCCGGTTTCCATGCGGATTCCAGCTTCTCTCTCCAGCCCGGTTCAAAGACCTCATCCAGATCATTTGAAACACAGATGTCCGCATCTTCCGGAACATGGCTGAGGGCCACATTGCGGGCGGTGTCGAACCGCCATGGGGTTATACTTTCTTCATAGACCACGGCTCCCCGTTTCTTAAGCTTTTCCACCGTGCCGTCGGTTGAACCGGTATCCGTTACAATGACCCCATCCGCCTCGGATACGGCATCCATCCACCGGTCCACGAATTGTTCTTCATTTTTGCTGATCGCATATACGTAAATCTTATATTGATTCAAACCTTTCAACTCCTTTTGGGACTTACTAATCTTATTCTGCTAAATTCAATATATGCATTCAACAGCTTGTCCCGTGAAGAACCGCGGACAGCCTGAAGGTCTTAAAAAGGGAGGACCAAAGCAATCAGCCGTGCTTTACAGGAATTGCGTACCAATGCTATACTGACGTTAAGTAAATGTTGACTTACAGGAGGTCAGAAAAATCATGCTCACCCTTCACCGGATCGTAAAACAGAAAAAAGGCAGAAATGAATACATTCCTCTGCACAGCCATAAATATTTTCACTGCATTTACGGGCTGAGCGGAGAGGCCATGATACAGATTCACGAAGATTCCATCCGGGCCGGAAAAGGCATGTTTGTGTGCCTGTGTCCCGGCACTCCCCACGCGATTTTCGGCATAGATGATTTCCAGAGCTTTGACATTAAATTTTCCTGTTCCGACGGCTTGTCCCGCATGCTGGGAACCCTGCCGGCGTGTACTGTGTTGAACCGGTTTGAGGACGTTATTTTAAAAGATATATTCCATGAAGCCATAAGGGGAGAGTGCTTTGCGGAAGAAATCATTAATTCCCAGATGACCGGCCTGGTTTACCGTCTTTTAAGAAAGGAACGCAGCGGCCTGCAGGCAGGCGGTGAAATCCCGTCCTCTGCCGCAGTCGCTGATGATAAGGCCAGCTTTTTCCATCTAAGTCCCGCGATCCGGTACATAGACGCTCATCTGGATGAGGATTTTTCCGTGGCCTCCTTAGCATCCCTGTGCGGATATAATGTTTCCTATTTTTCCACTGTATTTAAGCGCACATACGGTCTTTCCCCCAGGAATTATGTTAACTCACAAAAAATCGGCAAAGCAAAGGATCTTCTTCTGACCACGGACTATTCCATCACCCAGATTTCCGGTCTTCTCGGCCTGCAGCTCCATACTTTCAGCCGCATGTTCAAAAATTCCGTCGGAATCTCACCCCTGCAATACTATAACCGGGCCAATTCCGACATCGGGATCAATGTTTCAAAAAAAAGTCCCTATGCCATAGAATCCCCCTTTGAGATCCCCTTGAAGCATCTTCCTGAAATTTAGGCCAATATGCCTAATATAAGGCCAAATACTTTTATTCCTCCTTGTTATACACTTATTCTGCAAGGAGGAATATTTTTATGGAGCAGGCAATTTTTAAAGATTACAGTGTTATTGAGGGGCTGTTAAAGGACACTGTCATACCTGATATGTTTAAGGTCCGCCAGACCTTTTCCAGGGAACGTATTGAGGATGTGGCGGAAGAAACGAGAAGGCAGTTAACATCCGGCGGCCTGGAAGAACCGATCCAGCCGGGTATGACCATAGCGGTTACGGGCAGCAGCCGTGGGATCGCCAATATGAACATCATTCTCCGGGAGACCGTCCGGTTTCTGAAAGAAGCCGGTGCCCTGCCCTTCATCATTCCGGCCATGGGAAGCCATGGAGGGGCGACTGCCGAGGGGCAAAAGGCGGTCCTGGCCGGATACGGGATCACGGAAGAATTTTGCGGCTGTCCCATTGTTTCATCCATGGATACGGTCTGCATCGGTCTCGGAAAACAGAAAGGGGCGGATTGTATGCACAACGACGGTTTTAAATATTTTAAAACCAGAATTCCCCTTTTCGGCAATTATGTCCGCACCCATACCAATGTTCATTTCGCCGTGGCTTCCATTGAAAATGCCTATGATGAAACCAGTAAGATCGCGGTATTAAGAAACGAAGAGATACCCGTAAAGGAACCGGAGCTTTTAAAGTATGCGTTTTCACTGATGCCAAGAATCCTCGTGGACGAAACAGACGTTCTGATTGTAAATGAAATCGGCAAAAATTTTTCCGGCAGCGGTATGGATCCCAACATAACCGGAACCTGGTCCACCCCTTACGGGTCCGGAGGCATAAAAAAACAGCGTACCGTTGTTCTTGATCTGTCCGATGAATCCCATGGCAACGGTCTGGGGATCGGGCAGGCGGACACCACCACTCTGCGCTTTTTTAACAAAATGGATTTTACGGAAACTTATCCCAATGCCCTGACATCCACGGTCTCTCTTCCTGTCAAGCTGGCCATGGTCCTGAAAAATGACGAAATGGCCATAAAAGCAGCCGTAAAGACCTGCAATGAAACCGATCCGTCCAATACCAGGACCGTGCTGATCAAAAACAGCCTGAGCATGGAGGAAATCTATCTTTCCAGAGCGTATCTGGAGCACATGAAGGACATCAGCGGCCTTACCATGGAAAGCGGCTGCCGGCCGCTGCCATTTGATGCAAACGGAAACCTTATTTTATGGAATCATTAAAACCGGGGAGGTTAAGGTTGAAAAAGAATAGTAAAAAGTATCCATTCGTATAAGGGCATAAGAAACAAGCCATCTTACGGTGGCTAATAA
>JBCLPO010000020.1:0-102110 GCA_041223105.1 Lachnospiraceae bacterium 54-53 | reverse complement strand
TGCTTCAAAAAATGATGCCTTCAGCTTAGCATAAATAATGTAAACTGAATAGTACGCCATCTTTTGAAGCACTTACACATCGTCCATAGCATCCACCGCTTCGCGCATAAATAAGGCACAACCGTCTGATGCAACGTAGTGCAGTCGGGATATGGGAAATACAGACATCAAATCATCGATGTTTTCTTTACGGACAAGTTCAAACAAATCCTTGGGCTGGGACTTGGCCGCAAATGTTTTCAGAAGCAGCCTCAACACAATAACCCATATGTCCGCACTGAGGACATTTTAGTTTTCGTGTTTTAGGCGTATGATTGGAAATCAGAAATTTCCCTATTGCCGGCTTAAACCTTGTACTGCATTGGGGGCAGATATATTCCACACTTTGATAATACATTCTGGTCAACAAAATTCCTGCCAGGACAACGATCGTCATTCCTGCTGCAAAAGGCAGCCATATGCCTTTTGTAATCCAAACAGCCAGAGTTCCTATTTCAATGACTGTCATGAAAAGACCAAGGACAAACATAATGGTATACGTTTTATTCAGTTTCTGCTTATTATTCATCATGTACTCTATATCGCTCATTGAAGTAACCGGAATCCTGTCTTCATTATGAATGCTTTCTCTGATCAGCTGAATCGAAACCAGCTGCTGCTTCCTGTCTTTGATTTCAGATTCTATTTGCTTTCTCTGTTCGTCAAGTAATAGAAGCAGTACCTTTCCGGGACAATCGCTGTCTATTATGCCTTTAATCGACCCAAGGGTCAGACCCAACGATTTTAACAGACAAATCAAATGTAATTTATTTAAGTCATCTTCGGAGTACAGACGTCTGCCGCCTTCTGATAGCTCTGATGGTTTAAGCAATTCCTTAGCGTCATAAAACTGGACCGTTCGAACAGAGACATTACAAAGTTTAGCCATTTCTCCGGTTGTGTATCGCGGCATAGAATTCACCTCCTTGATCATATTTTACAACATTACGCAGCGTCACAAGCAAGGGGTGACGTAGGGGGATTTTAATAAATGTTTCCGAAAAATCCGGTTTACACAAAACCAATGACACCAGCCTATCCGCCAACCCTGCAAACAGGAATCAATAGCTCACTTTTATGATGCCGGATTTCCATAACAGGAGTTTCATTCCATAACAGTTCAGGCCCTCCTGTTAATTCATATCCCGGTGCAGGAAACCGTCTGAGGCGGATATATCCCCCTGCATCATTCCTGTAAGAAAAGAAAACATTCTGCGAAAATGATAATCTGAACAACCTGCTATGCGTGAAACTTGATTAAAATCAATATCGCTCATCAATTTTCTTTTCATGTATGCCATAACTTCATTAAATTAAGCTAACATACTCATTGCCTGGTCCCTCCTTTTAGAACAATCATTCCTGAGTAATAAGATGCATTCCTGATATTTTTGTTACAGATAACCACTGGTGAAAAATTCCCGTGATACAGAAACGTTTCAACGATGAGTGTTTTATTATCCGGCTTAACCTGATGATTTCATTGTAATTATATCATTTCCTGGCAGCTGATTGTCCATCTCATTTTATTATATTCAAAACAGATAAAGCAAACACTTTGAAACCATTGCCTGTATTGCAGTCCGAATGCAAAAAGTGCAGAACCAAAATAAGGAGAAAGGATCCCCATAGCCGGGGATCCCTTCTCCTTCACAAACCATCCAAAAAACAAACGTCTTTATTCTCATGCAAATGGATTTTCTGTCTTGTAAAGCATTCCTTTTGGCTGGTTAAATCCGATTTCTTCCACCCCAAGATATTTAAACACCTCAAATATGGCCTTGCCGTAGTGGCCGAAAGCGACTGCGCCGTGGTGCGGGAAATTCTTTTCTATGAGCACATGGCGGTAAAATCTTCCCATTTCCGGAATGGCGAATACACCGATCGAACCAAAAGAACGGGTGGCCACCGGAAGCACTTCTCCCTGGGCTACATAAGCGCGGAGTATATTATCCGAAGTGCTCTGTAAGCGGAAGAATGTAATGTCTCCAGGGATGATATCGCCCTCAAGAGTTCCCTGGGTAACCTCTTCCGGAAGAGCTCTGGCCATGATCATCTGATATTTCATGGTGCAGGCAGACAGTTTTTTGGAACAGGTGTTGCCGCAGTGGAAGCCCATAAATGTATCCTGATGGGTATAGTCATATTTCCCCTTGATATCTCCGTCGAACATATCATCCGGAACCGTATTGTTGATATCCAGCAGGGTCACGGCATCCAGGCTTACACAGGTTCCGATAAACTCACTGAGAGCTCCGTAAATATCCACTTCACAGGACACCGGAATTCCCATTCCGGTTAAGCGGCTGTTCACATAACAGGGAACAAAGCCAAACTGGGTCTGGAATGCGGGCCAGCATTTTCCGGCAATGGCAACATATTTCCGATATCCCCGATGTGCCTCCACCCAATCCAGCAGAGTCAGTTCATACTGGGCAAGCTTAGACAGGATCTCCGGCTTTTTATTGCCTTCTCCCAGCTCTGCTTCCATATCTTTTACTACGTCAGGAATTCTCGGATCATCGGCGTGCTTATTAAAGGCCTCAAACAAATCCAGCTCGGAATTTTCTTCAATCTCCACTCCCAGATTATAAAGCTGTTTGATCGGTGCATTGCATGCAAGGAAATTCAACGGGCGGGGACCGAAGCTTATGATTTTCAGGCTGGAAAGTCCAACCAGAGTTCTGGCTAACGGAAGGAATTCTTCAATCATGTCCGCGCATTCCTCAGCCGTGCCGACCGGATATTCCGGTATGTAAGCCTTGATATTTCTCAGTCTTAAGTTATAGCTGGCATTCAGCATACCGCAGTACGCATCTCCTCTTCCCTGAGTCAAACTATCACTGCTCTCTTCTGCCGCCGCGATGAACATGACCGGTCCGTCAAAATGCTTTGCAAGAAGCGTTTCCGAGATTTCCGGTCCGAAGTTTCCAAGATAAACCACCAGCGCATTGCAGCCGGCCTTCTTTACGTCCTCCAGAGCCTGGACCATATGGATCTCACTTTCCACAATGCAGACCGGGCTTTCGTAAATATTTTTTCCATCATACTTTTTTTCGTAGGCCTTGACCAGGGCCTTTCTTCTGTCCACTGACAGGGATTCGGGGAAACAATCCCTGCTGACAGCAACGATTCCCACTTTTAAATCCGGTATATTGTTCATTCTATGACTCCTCCTGTTTTTGTTGGAACATCCTTCTCCGGCTGCGTTATCATGCCGTTCTCAGATCAATAAATTTTCACCTGTAATTCCAATATAAGCCTGTCTTGGAAGACCTCCCTCTTCATGGCCGATGAGCCATTTATTCTTTGCAAACAACAGTCTGTCCTCTCCGGCTGCCATTTCCATTCCGGGCTCCAGATCCGTATTCGTATCCTTTGGCAGGATCACCACGCAGCGGAAACCGCCTTCCTCCACATGGCAGGGTGCATAATGGAGCGTGGTGGCATAAACCTCAATCACCGTTCCTGCGGGTACGAGAAACGCTTCCATTTTACCTGAATCATACGTATATTCGGGAGTAATATCCTGCTGCTTCCCCAAAATCAGCACCAGATCCGTAACAGCGATATTGATCTCGGAGTTCCTGTGGTATTCCACCGCATTCAGCTTCTTATTATAGCCGTTGCAATATCCCACCTGAATCGGCATCTGGCCGAACAGCCGGTTTTCCATTTCTTTTGAAACCGCAAGAGACTCTAATTCCCTCACTGACGGAACATAAACCACATCCTCCGGAAGAGGCGTATTTCCCATCCTCTCCAACAGTTCCCCCACCGGATAGCCTGTAATCACTTTTCCGTAAGCGCGAAAGGCCGGGTCAGTCACTGATTTTACTGCCAGTCCCATGGTTCTTTGTCTCCCTCTCTTCTATTCTCCGAATACGGCCAGATAATCTTTTCTGAATTTTTCGATCCCCTGGTCTGTTAACGGGTGCTGTGTCATCTGTACCAATACCTTATAAGGAACCGTGGCTATATCGGCCCCCGCCTTTGCACAGTCGATCACATGGATCGGATTGCGCACGCTGGCCGCAATGATCTCGGTTTCAATGCCGTGTATCTGGAATATCTCCATAATATCCTCGATCAGGTCAATTCCAGGCATGGATATGTCATCCAGTCGTCCCAGAAACGGGGATACGTAAGCTGCTCCGGCTCTTGCCGCCAGAAGCGCCTGTGCGGCGGAAAACACGAGAGTAACATTCGTTTTTATCCCTTCCCCGCTCAATATCTTAACAGCCTTCAGCCCTTCCGTGGTCATCGGGATCTTAACCACCATGTTGGGGTGGATCGCCGCGATCTCCCGGCCTTCCGTTACCATGCCTTCCGCATCTTCCGTGGTGGCTTTCACCTCTCCGCTGATCGGGCCGTCGACAATGGAAGCGATCTCCCCGATCACCTGCTTAAAATCGCGGCCTTCCTTTGCAATCAGGGAAGGATTGGTCGTGACTCCGCAGATTATCCCCATCTCATCCGCTTTTCTGATCTCATCTACATTTGCCGTATCAATAAAAAAACGCATTTTCTTTTCCTCCTGTTTCTCTTTCATCTTCCGGTTAAAATGTTACCTATAAGGCAGCAAGCTTTTTGTAGCTGTCCTTTAAATCTCCATAAAGCTTCTTGTACAGCTGGTGGGCTTTCCTGTATGTCTCCGCCTGTCCGGCCTCAGGGCCGGTTGACTTGTCTTCGGAAATCAGGGCATCACAGGCAGCCTCCACACTTTCATAGATCCCGCAGCCAACGCCTGCAAGGATGGCAACGCCCAGAGCAGGTCCTTCTGTCTGAACCACGGTTTTTACGCCGCAGTCATACATATCCGCGAGCATCTGACGCCACACCGGGCTCTTACCCCCGCCGCCGCATGCCATCATCTGTCCGACTTCAATTCCCATTTCTTTTAAAATGTCATTGCAGTCACTGAGGGAATAGGAAACGCCTTCCATGACGGCCCGAAGCATGTGGGCTTTGGTATGTATGGCAGAAAGTCCAAAGAATACCCCACGGCAGTCCGGATCCAGATGAGGGGTCCGCTCTCCCATCAGATACGGCAGATAAATCAATTTATCGCTTCCCGCTTCCACACGGCCGACATCCTCATTGATGAGATCGTAAACATCAACGCCCTTTTTCTCCGCTTCTTCCACATAATCCTGGCAGAAGTTGTCTTTAAACCATTTCAGGGACAGGCCGGCCGCCTGAGTCACTCCCATTACGTGCCATGCCCCCGGCACCGAGCAGCAGCAGGTATGCACTCTGCCTTTGGGATCTATGGTGACCTGGCTGCTGTGAGCAAATACTACGCCTGAAGTCCCAATGGTCGTAAAGGCCGTTCCATCCCTCACCACTCCTGTTCCAACCGCGGCAGCGGCGTTGTCTCCTGCGCCCCCCACCACCTTCGTATCCGCCGAAAGGCCTGTTTTGTCCGCAATCTCAGGCAGAAGAGTTCCTGTGACCTCACAGGATTCATATACCCTGCCCAGAAGCGCTTCATCAATATCCAGCTTTTGCAGAACCTCCCCGGACCAGCATCTGCCGGGTACATCCAGAAGCTGCATTCCGCTGGCATCGGAAACCTCAGTTGCATAAACCCCTGTCAGAACGAAACGTATGTAATCCTTTGGAAGAAGAATGTGCCTGCACCTCTGATAATTTTCCGGCTCATTCTTTCTCACCCACAGGATCTTAGCCGCAGTCCAGCCTGTCAGAGGCGGGTTGGCGGTGATTTCGATCCAGCGCTCCCTCGGCATAAGGTTCAGCATATCCTCCACTTCGGCTCCGGTCCTCTGATCACACCAGATGATGGAAGGTCTTATCACCTCATTGTTTTCATCGAGCATTACCAGTCCGTGCATCTGGCCTGAAATCCCGATCCCCTTAATATCCTCTTTTAAAACCCCTGATTCCCTTACGACCCGGGAAAGGGTCGTAAGAACCGCTTCTCTCCAGTCCTCCGGCCTCTGCTCCGCCCAGCCGTTCTGGGGCTGATACAGGGGATATTCACCGGATGCGGAAGCGACCACATGTCCGCCCTCATCAAAGAGAACGGTCTTTGTGGCCGAAGTCCCGACATCGATCCCAATCAAATAATTCATCGTTATACCTCCTCGTAAAATCTCTTATTCTGATTATAATATACATGCCGCAAAAAAGCGTGCTTTTATTTGTCCAAGTAATAGCACTTTCTTGCACTTTTATTTCATGAACCGTTTTTATACATGCAGCTTGCCGATGTCATGCCCGAAACATAACAGCAGAATCTCCAGTTTAACTTTGGGGCTTCCCCACAGCAGAAGTATATTGCATTTTTGATCCGACTCCGGACTTTGATTTTGGTACTGCAGTACTACATAAGAATTTTGTGAAACCAGTCAATTATCTCCGGAAAAACCTCATCCAGATAATCCTGGGTGCAGTGTTCCGCTTCCTCATAGAACTTTAATGTTTTATCCCCCCTGGCCCATCTCATGATTTTATCAGCCTGTAATTTAGGTTCGGGCATAACTTCATCTCTTCCTGCATGGTAGAACAGCAGGGGCGCTTTCAAGGCTGGATCGCGTTCAATATCCCAGTCAAATTGACTGATTGCCTGTTCAAGTGTGTCACAGCCGGTCATATAGGTAACGCCTCTCTGCCATATGGGGTTAAGTTTTTTTAACCCCTCCTGCCCGCCGATAAATGTAAGCCCGCTATTTCCAACCACACATTTTACCCTGTCGTCCTGTGCCGCACACATCGGCGCCAGATATCCCCCCAGGCTAAACCCGGAAAGAGCGATCCGCTCCATATCGATTCCGAATGACTGATGCTGTTCAAACCAGTCAATAATTGCCGATACTGCCTTCGGATATACTTTTACGACAAATTTCATGTACTGCCACATTTCGCCCTGTCCCGGTCCGTCAAAGGTAAAGAAATTAAACCCATTCTGCTGAAATAGTTTTCCCTGCGAATTGCCTTCCGCCTCTTTTATGTTATCCATACCGTTTACAAATATAATCAGGGGACTGTCCGGTACCTCGGAAAGCCTCAGATAACCTGGTATTTTCACATCTTGAAACGGGATTTCAATATGTATGGGCCTATCCTTTTCATCGTAGAGACTGATTGCTCTTCGGTAGCTTACTCTTGCTTTTTCCTGAGTTTTTTCCTTCTGATCACAGTCGATAAAGAATATATGCTGCCCGGCATGATAGCAGCCTACGGCTTCATGGAATAATGTTCTGGCTTTTAATTTATTTCCTTCATTCAGCGCTTCTTCAGCTTTTTGAAAAAGTTCGTCCCCCTCTCTGGTCCATTGATCACACCATTGCAGCCAGTCTGGTATTCTTGCAATTACTCTTTTTAATCTTCCGTAGTCTATTCCAAAAGATAAAAACCTTCCATACCACCGGTAATAAATTTTTTTTCATTAAAAATAAACTTAAAAGCAAATTTCTCCTTCACAGTCAGATTCACCACAAAACTTCCTCCTCACTTCAGTCCAGACATCATAAACCATTTTTTAGTACAAACGTACTATTTATCATTTTCCATATTAGTACGGTTGTGCTATTTTGTCAAGTGTGATATCCTATTCATAAAGATGTTTTGGGAGGGCTATCATGACCACGAAAGAAGTGATCCTGCAAAAAGCAATCGAATTGTTTAATAAAAAAGGATATGCTGCAGTCTCAATGCGTGATATTGCCGACGCTGCCAATAAAAGCGTAGGAAATGTCACCTATCACTACAAAAAAAAGTCCGATTTGATTTTGGCTATTGTGGAACTCCAATATGAAGATTTTAAATCTTTAAAATTAAAATCAGATGCAGATATTATGGATTTTAATCAGCAATTGAAAACTATGCTCCAATTCCAAAAAAAATATTATTTCTATTTCAGTAATATCATTCAATTGCGGAACAGCTATTATGAAATACTGGAGTTTCAGCTGAAGGTACAAAAAATACTCACTGCATATTTTATTCAGATCATTGAGAATTTTGAAAAGGAAGGGATATTCAGGGAGGTCTCCGATAAAGAACTATATGGATTCCTGGCAAAGGGAATTGTATCATTGATGATGTCATGGGCACAGCAAAATTCCCAGGAAGATATGGAAAAAAATGATGAACTGTTAAAAATTGTCTGGAGCATTCTGTACTTTAACCTCACGGAGAAAGGGATTGGACTGTACAATAAGATCGCTGTATGTGATTAGATATTTATGGACGGCGCTTTGCGCTCATCCGGTTATTAAGCCGGCGGAAAGCTTTTGCTGTTCTTTTCAAGCAGCCTGCTTATCTGTTAAGCAGCCGGCCCGATTCCGGCAGTCCTGCAGGACCGTGGGAAAAACCGGGCGCAGGACATGAACCGCTTTATGATTGTAAATTGCTTACGTTTTCCTGCTCTCAAAATAAACAAACTTATCAATGGCATCCAGAATATCCTTAAAATCCTCACGGGGGGCCAGATCAATGTACTGTTTCAGCAGTTCTCCTTCCTGCTTTTTATAAGGCCCGTAGAAAATATCATACAGGTTATGCCCCCTCATATAGATCTTAAATTCCTCCATATGGGCCTTCAGCTCCCCGGCGCTCCCGATCTCCTTTCCCACCACTTCCAGAAACTGCTTTCCGCTTTTCAAACGGTGGAGATACTCCTGCCATTTATCAAACAGGATCCGGTAGAACACTTCTTCGCTTTCCACAACCCCAAGCTGTGCCATGACCTTTGGATTCAGGAAATAATTTTCAAAAGAATAATATTTTAAAATCAGAACATTCTTTCTGGTCACCTTCGGCAGTTTATCGATTTCTTCCAGACTGCGTTCATCATAATACCGGCAAAGCTGTCCTGCCAGCTCCTCCGGATTTTTGCCATCCCCATCCCGGATCATCAGAAACTGATCCCGTAAGTATACCTGATTCATGTACTTCAGATTGGCATAGGTCTTTATGTTGGTGCAGCTGTTGGTGGTGATAATGGAGATCCGGGAAAGGTTCCCATCCCTGTCATGAATTTCAGAATAATACTTCTCCAGCAGCAGAGGCAGCCGGCTCTTATCCTGCTTTCCTTCCACGATAAACACGAAACTGACTCCCA
This sequence comes from Lachnospiraceae bacterium 54-53, assembly GCA_041223105.1. Classification (GTDB taxonomy): domain Bacteria; phylum Bacillota; class Clostridia; order Lachnospirales; family Lachnospiraceae; genus Lacrimispora. The sequence goes on along the minus strand of JBCLPO010000020.1, from coordinate 92,983 downwards.
GCAGATCATTGGCCCCATAGCCAAGGTCATCGAGGATGGCGTCTATGTCGGTCCTGCCCTTCACCACCGAATAACCATCCCGGTCCAGAACCACCTGCCTGATCTGGCGCCTGGTGAAATTAAACAGCATGCCCGGGGAATGGGTGGTGAAAATCACCTGATTTTTTTTGGACAAACGGTAAAGGATCTCACTGGAGGCCTTCTGAAGCTGGGGATGGAGAAATATCTCCGGATCCTCCACTATGACGATGCTCGGGATCCGTTTCTCATCATCCGTATAGGTTTCCAGAAGTGACAGCATGTAAAGGCTTTTCATTCCATTGCTTAAATTGCTGATGGGGTTTAATTTTCCTCTTTCCGCATGATAGGTTTCCGCCGTCACCTTAAACATTTCATTGGGATTGCAGTTTATGGAAAAACGGATCTCTTCATATCCGCCGCTCTTCCTGTAGTTTTCATTGACTCTTACTGAAAAATCATTTAAGTTCAGCTGATACATCTTATATTCCAGCAGCTTTGCAGTTTCATAGATCTGCAGCTCCTCCGGCTTTTTCTGGTTGATCAGTCCGATACACTTGAAACACTGATTGCATTCTCTGGCATTGTCAAACATGCATACATGGGTCCTCAGCTTGACCAGCTGGTCATCTTCCTGAAACAGCAGGAGATCATTCTGAAACTGATTTAAATTCCGTTCCGAATCGATATAGTAAAGCCTGGGAAATATCTCTCTGATATACCGGTTGTTCTTCCGGTAACCGTCATTGAAGCGGACATCACCGGTCCAGTTGAGCTGATAGGTGAAGGTCAGGCTCCCCTCCTCATAAGACGGAAGCTTCACCTGAAAATCGTGAAACCAGGCATCATACCGTTTATACTGGCTTACAATGCCGCTCCCGTGAAAGGAGGTCAAGTCATCCGCCGTAATTTTTAAGGTCATGGTTATCTCAATATTCTGTTTTTTCTCATTAAAATCCTCCGCCATGATCTCATAGGCCCCTGCCGCCGCCCGTATGGCATCCAGGATCCCCGTTTTGCCGGTATTATTTTTACCTACCAGAATCAGGGCGTTTTCAATGCCTTCAATCTCCATATCACGTATTGATTTGAAATTTTTAATATGTACCGATGTTATCTGCATAGGCCGTCTCCTTTATAAAAAACAGTATAAAAGGCTGACAGCAAAATTTCAAGTTCTGATTTAAAAAAATCACACTGGCCGCTTTGCTCTGTCATAATATAGATTATATTCTTCTCACGGGGGGGGGGGTCCCATGTTTTATCCGGATCAGACGCCTTTGCGCCATAATTATCACACCGGCGTCATTTCATCGGCCTTTTCCGCATATCTGTTAAAAAGGAAAGATATCTCTTTCCTCTGCAATAAAAATCTTCCTCCTGTCATGATTGGTTTTTGACAGCTTTTGTTGCATCCTGTTTTCTTTTATAAATGATCCAGCTATAAGGAGGAATTGCCATGTGTGGAATTGCTGGTTTTTACAGTCCGAATAAAGATTACCAGAAGGATAAATTCCGATATGAGGATATCCTGGAACGAATGTCGGCCATTCAGAGACACCGGGGACCCGATGATTCCGGCATCTGGCTCTTTGAGCACGGAGGCTTATCTCATGCGCGCCTGTCTGTCATCGATCCGGAAAACGGACGGCAGCCCATGAAAAAACCGGATGCGGGAAAAATCTTCGGAATCGTATACAACGGAGAGATCTACAATACCGAAGAGCTTCGCCGGGACTTAGTGAAACGGGGGCATTCTTTTTCCACCACCTGCGATACGGAAGTGATCCTGACAGGCTATATGGAATACGGACCTGATTTTGTAAAACAGCTGAACGGCATCTTCGCATTTGCCATTTCAGATCCTGTCCGGGATTGCCTTTGCCTGTTCCGTGACCGCCAGGGGGTTAAGCCACTCTTTTACACCGTCCGGGATGAAGAAATCATCTTTGCCTCGGAATTAAAGGGTATTTTTGCCTGTCCCGAAATCCGGCCGGTTTTAGACCGGAAAGGATTCAATGAGGTGTTTTCCATTGGACCGGCCCGGACCAGCGGATGCGGCATTTTCAAAGGCATAGACGAACTGCTCCCGGGGCACATGCTTCTCTGCTCCAAAAACGGCTTTCACTTAAAATGTTACTGGAAACTGGAAAGCAGGCCCCATGAAGACAGCTACGAGGAAACTGTTGAAAAGACCTCTTTTCTTGTTCAGGATTCCATAAGACGCCAGATGGTTTCCGATGTTCCCATCTGCACCTTTTTATCCGGCGGAGTGGATTCCAGTCTGGTATCGGCAGTCTGCGCCGCAGAGCTTAAGAAACAGGGAAAACGCCTTACCACCTTTTCCTTTGACTTTGTCAACAATGACAAATACTTTAAGGCCAGCGCCTTTCAGCCCTCTATGGACCGCCCCTATGTGGATCAGATGGTAAAATTCCTGGACTCCGACCATCATTATCTGGAATGCGACAATTTGACTCAGGCCGACCGGCTCTATGATTCCGTCCTGGCCCATGACCTGCCCGCCATGGGGGATATTGATTCCTCCCTGCTTCACTTCTGCTCCCAGGTAAAAAAGCATAACAAGGTGGCCCTGACCGGAGAATGCGCCGATGAAATATTCGGGGGATATCCCTGGTTCCATAAGGAGGAATGCTTTAAAGCCAATACATTCCCATGGACCATGGATTTGGAGGCCCGGAAGGTCGTACTGAAAGATGACTTTCTTGATTATCTGGGGATGGAGGAATATGTGCGGGAAGCTTATGAAAAATCCGTGGCCGAGACTCCCGTTCTCTCCGAAGACAATCCAAAGGAAGCGAGGAGAAGGGAAATCTCCTACTTAAACCTGCGCTGGTTCATGCAGACATTATTAAACCGCATGGACCGTGACAGCATGTATTCCGGCCTGGAAGCCAGAGTTCCGTTTGCAGACCACCGGATCATCGAATATGTGTGGAACGTGCCCTGGGACATGAAGACAAGGGATGGAGTTGTTAAAAGCCTTCTGCGTCAGGCCGGGAAGGGGCTGCTGCCCGATGAGATCCTGTTCCGCAGGAAATCTCCCTACCCAAAAACCTATGATACCAATTACCAGTCGCTACTGGTCACACGGGTGAGGGAAATGATGGCTGACAGTTCTTCACCGGCCATGGAATTTCTGGAGAAAAGGAAGCTGGAGAAATTCCTCACAAGCCCCTCAGACTACGGGAAACCATGGTACGGCCAGCTCATGGCCGGCCCTCAGATGCTTGCTTATATCCTGCAGATCAATTACTGGATGAAGGCTTATCAAATTACGATCCGGAGGTAACAGCAAAATGCGGGGGCTTTCCGGAAGCCTCCGCATTTTGCGTTTCCTTTATTCGATTTCCGCCAATACCGCACCCATATCCGATATATCACCGATGAGTATGGCCCCGGCCAGCTTGCCGTCCAGGTAATAACGGGAGGAGTATATTTTCCCGGCCGCGTCTTCTTCCCGCCGCACTTCATAGTCTTTTTCAGGATCTTTTCCAGTATCCCCCACCGCAAACAGGGAGGTATCCATTCCATGAAAGGTGATCGCCGCGGTCACGGTCCTGTAGGAAATACTTTCACCGGCCGCATTGGCTCCCGCAGCCTTTCCCATCTCCACCGCCTGGGGCCAGATCGCATAATTGATCCCTTCATATTCCGCACAGTCACCGCAGGCGTAAAGGCCCGGAATGGTGGTCTCCATGTGCTCATTTACGATCACTGCCCGTCCGGTCCGCGCTCCTGCTTCTTCTGCCATAGCCGCATTGGCCCGGACTCCGGCAGAAACGATTACCAGATCGGCAGGAATTACCGTGCCCTCCTCCAGGCGGACGCCTGTTACCCTGTCCCTTCCTTCTATCTCCCGGATTCTCACGCTGAACCTCACATCAATCCCTTTTTTCAGAATCATGGACTCTAAAAACTTTCCGGCTTCCTCATCCAGCTGCCTCGCCATAAGCCCGGGTCCCTGTTCCAGAATGGTCACAGAAAGTCCCGCCTTTTTAAGCTCCCAGGCGGCCTCCAGTCCCAATACACCGCCGCCGATCACCACGGCATTTCTCGTTTTGGGAAGAAGGGAGTTGATTTTCTCCGTATCGGAAAGGCGGCGTATGGCAATCACCTCGTCTTTTTCATGCCCGGGAATAGGAGGTATAAAGCATTCGGACCCTAAGGCATAGATGCATTTGTCATATTTCAGCCGGACCCCGCCTTCAAAAACCACCTCTCTTTCTTCCGTATCTATTCTTTCCGCTTTCCTTCCCGTCAGATTTAAGATACCCATTTTCTCATACCATGAAGGATCATGAAGCAGCAGCTCCTCCCTGTCATTTTTTCCCATAACGGCCTTGGTCAGCATGGGTCTTGAGTAGGGAAGGCACTCTTCTTTTGTCACCATCACAATGGCGCAGGTGGAATTCCTCTCCCGGATCGCCTCTGCCGCGCTCACGCCTGCCGCACCGTTGCCCAGAATAAGATACAGTTCCTCCGTATCCCTGCGATAGCCACGCTCCTCTTCCTCATAAGGAACAAAATTTTCCGATCCCACGCCGCATACCGGACACACGGAAGCACCCTCTTCAAATACGGCGCCGCATACCAGGCACTTCACCATTTTCTGTTTTTTTCCCTCCATGAAATATCCCCTTTCCATACATCTTTTGTGATAACAGACTCCATTCCTGATGCTATCATAACATAGTTTTTTACTATTTCAAGATTCTTTCTGTTAATAATTCGTAAGCTTAGAAAGAAAACCGTAAGGCTGAAAATCACTCGTTTATGATAAAATAGTATCTGCAATATCAGACGGAAACGAGGAAGTATTATGAAAAAATACAGCATTGGAGAAGTCTCCAGCCGTTTGGGCTTAAGCCGCGACACCCTCCGGTTTTATGAGAAAAAGGGCATTATACAGCCGGAAAAACAGGATAACGGTTACCGGAGCTACACCTATGATGATATCCGCAAGCTCTTAAACGTCATGTTTTACCGCCGGCTTAACTTCAGCATTGAAAATATTAACCAGCTTTTGTATAAGAGCTCTTTTCATTCTCACCGCTCCATGATCCAGGAAAAAATAACTGAGGAAAAGCTCCTGGTAGAAAAGCACCGGCAATCCCTCATTCACCTGACGCATTTGCAGCGGCTCTACAAAAATGCGGAACAGTGCCTGGGCGGTTATGATATCCGCCCTCATCAACGGTATTATAAAATGGCAGACAATGAACTTATCAACAAAATGGGGGTCACCGATCTATGCTATATCTATCAGGAATATCAGATTTTTGAACATTTTGCATATCAGTCCGATGAATACTTTACGCTCTCTGAGGATACGGCTGCCATCAGGAAGCTGGAGCAGGCATTTATAAACTGTCCCATCATCCAGCACGAGCGCTGTGTCTATACCGTTATCGCATCAGAAAGCCCTGTTCCGGATCCACAGGTCATCCGGGATGCCGCTGACTGGGCGGAAAACCATGGCCACTGCCTTCTTGGTATGGCTTACAGCGCATATCTGCTCAGCTGTGCATGGAATGAATTGGCGAAAGAGGAACACGGGCAGAATTTATACACACCGACACATTATATTGAACTTTACCTGCCGGTCAGGCAGAACAAAGTGGATCTATAACTCTGAACGTCCGCTTTGATCAGAAGGAGAAAAAACTCCTTCTTTTTTTATGGCAGCAGGGCATCTGGAAAATTTTACCTTTCGGCATCTTTTTCTTTTGGTTGAAACAGTTTAGATTGTACGGTATAATTATGCATGCTAATACGGTGTTTTAAAGGTTGAAAACAATGAACGGCAGAAAACAAGGAGGTTCGATCCCAATATGGTGAAGATTGCATTATGCGATGACTCGCGGGAAATCGTTGAAAAATATGCGGAATTAATTGCCGGATGTGCTGAGAGAAATAATCTGGAAATCGAATTATCCTGTTTTTACAGCGGAGAATCATTGCTGTTTTACCTCACTGGGGACCCGGATCAAGTTGATATCATCTATCTGGATATTCTGATGGATAAAACGGACGGCATGGAAACCGCAAGGAAACTTCGGGATTCTAACTGCAATGCACAGATAGTTTTTTTAACAAGCTGCGAAGATTACGTTTATGAAGCGTTTGATGTTGAGGCGGTTCAGTACATGCTGAAGGCTGAAACAACCGATGATAAATTTGAGCGGGTTTTTCTGAAAGCCGTGGAGCTTGCCTCCCAAAAGAAAAAAGAAATGTTCATCTGTGAGTTTGACGGTGAAAAAATCATCGTACCCATACATCAGATCTCTTACTTTGAAATCTGGAAAAGGATTGTGGCGGTATATTATGGAGAAGGACAAATCGCAAAATTTTATGCCAGTATGGATCAGTTGGAAAAACAGTTCTCTGAAAAAGGATTTGTCCGTGTGCACCGTTCCTATATGGTCCATCTTTCCTACATATCCAGATTTGATCACCAAAAACTAATTTTAAAAACAGGAGCGGTCATCCCTGTGGGCGGTACCTACACTAACGGTTTAAAACGGAAATTTTCGGAATACATCTCATGCCGCCATATTCATCATTTAAAGGGAGAATATGGATCCAGGGAGAATAAGCTATGATATTTGCTATAATAGCAACCACAATACTTTACTATTTTATATTTCTTACATATTATCAGCGTTTGTTTCCAGCGAAAGAAAATCGTTTGATTCTGACATTATTAACCTTGCTGTTTATCATCCTTGCTTATGCCTATCTCGGAGCCGCTCACATGCGGTGGTTAAATCTTCCTGTTATTTTACTGATCATGACCGCAGGTCTTAAATTAACGACAGGGATGACTTTTCTGCAGGCACTTTACGGAGGCAGTACAAGCCTGATCAGCGCATATTGTTTCCGGGGTATATTTGCAGCCGCCAGCTCACTCATTATTACCAAAAGAGAGACGGACCTGCTGAATGCAACGAACGGTTATTATACTATAATATTAATTGCATTTCCGACTGCTCTGATCTTCCTTCAAATCATGCGCAAGGCCATATTGCCTGACTGTAAGCTGAAAAACTTTTTAAATAACCAAAGACAGCTGAAAATTGTGATTATTTATGAATTGACTGCTATTGTTAATTTATTCATAATTAATGAAGGCCGATTTCTCTCCCCTCATGTTCTTTGGTACAGCGGAGTGGCGATGGGCGCCTGCCTGCTCACCATTGGCATGCTTATGGCCCTTATTTATTACTCCATCAGGGATACGGAGTTTTTTGAATATCAGTGGCGTGCAAAAATGATGGAGGAACAATATGCGCTGCAGTTAAGGCATTATATTTCCTACGAAAGATACACAGAGAGTTTTCGCACTTTCCGCCACGATTTCAGATCTATGATGATAACGTTAAAAACGTTGATCCGGGAAGGCGATAATGATAAAGCTTTTAAATTTCTGGACAGCATGTACAATACCATGCAGGAAAAAGTACGGATGCACAAAAAATATTCCGATAATATTGTCCTGGATGCCATGCTTCAGGATCTGGCAAATATCTGTGAGGATAATCAGATCCGCTTTTCTTTCCGGGCTTCTGTTCCCCGCAACACTGATCTGACACTCATAAATGCGGTGCGCATTTTCTCAAATCTGACCAGTAATGCAGTTGAAGCCTGTTTTAAAACTCCTGTTGCAGAGCGTTTCATGGAAATTACAAGCAGCAACGAACAGGGCTGGGCAACTTTACAGGTCGTAAATTCATTTAATGGCGAACTGAAGATACAGAACGGAAAATTTCTTACCACCAAAGAAGACAAAGAGTATCACGGCCTTGGATTTGCAATTATAAAAGAGATTATTGAAAATATGGGGGGATTTATCATCTATGATGCCGACAAAGAAAGCAGGACGTTTTTAATCAGAGTCCACATTCCGCAGAAGAATTCGAATGATCCGGTGAATTCATAGAATGCCTGTCGTAAGGAAGAAAAGTTTTATTTTACTGATTATTCTTTCATTGCCAGGAACACAACTGCGTCAGAAATTTATCAGATTTCAATTTGTTTGAAAGGCACAGCCGCTGCTGTGCTTTTTTTGTTTCCTTTTTTCCGAAAGAGCCATAGCTCTTCCCTTTGCAGATTGCTTTTTAAAGAACTCTGTGGACTTCCCTTACGCCTGTCAGAATATTTATCTTTTAGCTTTTCACATCGGGCAGACAATCCCCTGTCATGAAACAAGCATTTTTTTCTGCATATTTATATAGTAAACCTTTACTTTAAATCTTATTTAATTAATAGGTTTAGTAACTTACAAATCATCAATCTATTAATACAAAGAAAGGGAGTAACATAAAATATGAGTAATATTGCACTTCAAATAGAACGCATTATTGATGGTTCTGTAGCAAATGGCTCCAATGTTATTTTTGATACGACGGTATTTTTAACCGGTAACATCAGTTATAATTCCGCAACCGGCGTAATTACATTTAATGAACCAGGGAGATATGTCATTGATTGGTGGGTCGCTACCCAATCCTCCGCATCAACAAACGGTGCGGTATTTGCATTGTCTTCCTCGCAGGGAGACTTCCTGGAAGGTAACTCACCCATAAAAACAGGAGAAGTTGTTGGCATTGGAATTGTAGAGGTCAGTGCAGCACCAGTAACACTGTTCTTAGTGAATGCCAGTACTTCTACAATCTTCTACTCAACGGTCGTGCCCTTAAAAGCTACACTGGTCGTTGTTGAAGATGATATTTCTGAAGCCGGGCCCACTGGACCTACTGGGCCTGCTGGAAAGGTTTCCTCTCTGCCTGTACAAATTCCTTATGATTCACAGAATGAAAATTAAAAGATTATATAACTCTAATTCATCTTATCTCTTTTTACGTTTTCACTGTCATTCTCATCAGCGGGCATATACGCGTTGCTGTAAATATAAGGCACCAGAACCGTAGAAACATTTCTGTGCTTCCTGAGCTTCTGCATGATGAAATAAGTGGTCTGGTTGTGAAGAATGTTTGCAAACCAGCTTTCTTCCATAAAACGGGACATGACAATGGTAATCATATCGCCGGGCACGAGGTTTTCTTCTTTCTTGCTGATGTATTCCTCCACCGGTTCGATCAGCTCACGGTAGGGTGACATAATAACCTCCAGCGGGACGTCTATGCCGGTTTCCTTCCACTTTTTCTGCAGCATTTCGCTCTGCTTTTCATCTGTGGCTATATGAAGAGCAACAACATTGGAGGTGATCAGATTCGCATAATTCAGCGCTTTCAGCACGGAACGGTTGATCCCTCCCACCAGAACGACGCAAAGATTCGTATCCTGGCTGACACTCCTGTGATAATGGGACATGAAATCATTAACTTTCAGCTGCCTGCCCACAAACTGATAGTGTTTCTCGATGCGGTGCATGATATAAACAATAATAGGAATGATGATTGCAAGCACCCAGGAGCCCTGGGCAAATCTCGTCACAAATACAATCACGGTTCCGGTTCCGGTCATAACCGCACCGAGGCCGTTGATCAGCATTTTATACCAGTACCCTTTTCCTTTCACCCGGATCCATCTGGCTACCATTCCGCTCTGTGACAGTGTAAAGGACAGAAATACTCCGATCGCGTAGAGAGGAATCAGATAATGGGTCTCCGCGTTAAAAATGATCAGCAGAATCGCCGCCAGGAAGAAGATAAACAAAATTCCGTTGGAAAAACTTAGTCTGGTTCCCCGATGCATGAACTGGCGGGGAACATACCCGTCGTCAGCCAGAATCGCCAGCAGCGTGGGCAGGCCGTTATACGCGGTATTGGCCGCCAGAAGCAAAATAAGGGATGTGGCAAACTGCAGGATATAAAACATCGTCCCCTTGCCAAACACAGCCATGCCAAGCTGGGAAATTACCGTCTTCCCTTCCAGAGGAATAATATTCAGGGATGTTACCAGCAGCACCGAGCCTCCGAAAATAACAATAATGATCCCCACGAGAATGAACAGCACTTTTATTGCATTGCGCTGGGACGGTTCACGGAAACTGGGGACCGCATTGCTGACAACCTCCACTCCCGTCAAAGCCGAACAGCCGGAGGAAAAGGCCCTGAGAAGAAGAAACAGGGAAACAGCTCCGACTCCTCCCGAAGGGGATGGTATAGTTTCAGTATACTGCACCGGAGATAAATTACCCGTTACAAGTTTTAAAAAACCGGTCACGATGAGAGCCAGCATGATAAGGATAAACGCATAAGTAGGAACCCCGAAAAGCTTGGATGACTCTCTCATACCCCTGAGGTTCAGGATCGTTATGACGCACAGAAAAAGCAGTGCAAACAACAGGCGGTAATCGGCGAAATCCGGGAACGCGGATACAAGAGCAGCCGTCGCCGCGGAAAGGCTGACTGCTACCGTCATGACGTAACCGATGATCAGGGCAGCCGCCGCTACCATTGACGCGCCCCTGCCGATATTCTCTGCGGATACGATATAAGCACCTCCGCCGTTTGGGTAGTTTGCAATAATCTGTGAATAGGAAAATGCCAAAACCAAAAACAGCAGTATGATCGGCGACGTCACAAATCCCAGATAATTGACGGCTGATAACCCCAGAATCGGTACCAGAACCAGCAGCATCTCCTCGATGGCATAGGCCACCGAAGAAACCGCATCGCTTGCCATAATGGGAACTCCCCATAAGGGGCCCAGCTTCTCTCCTTCCAGATCATTGCTTTTCAGCGCATTTCCCAGCAATATATTTTTCAATTTTCTCTTCGAATGCATACCTGATATCCTCTCTGGCATTTTTTTGTACTTAACGTTAGTATTGCCAATTGGTCCAATAAATAATTAATTAAAATATCACTGATGAATCATAGGCTTAATTTCATGGATTGTCAAGTAAAGATTCCATGTCTTTCCGTTAAAATTATGCTACAATTCTACTCGAAATATGACAAAAAAGCAATATACCTGCAGTTCAAAATTTGCAGGTATATCACTTTTTATTGTGTAATTTTTATAAATTGCCGCTTATTTAAAATATTTCACACCGGCTTCAAAAATTTTCATATCCTGTTCCCCGTAAATATTCATGGCAACCGCCTCGCCGCGGCGCTCAGAATGGGCCATCTTGCCGAAAATGCGCCCGTCGGGGCTTGTGATTCCCTCCACAGCCATATAAGACCCGTTTGGATTCCAGCATTCATCCATCGTGGGACGGCCCTGGTCATCCACGTATTGGGTGGCCACCTGACCGCCCGCAAATAATTTCTTAAGCCATTCTTCATTTGCCACAAACCGTCCTTCCCCATGAGAAACCGGATTGCAGTATACTCCTCCCAATTCCGCACCGGCAAGCCACGGAGACTTATTGGAAACTACTTTTAAATAAACCATTTTGGAAACATGGCGGCCAATGGTGTTCATGGCCAGGGTAGGAGAATCTTCCCTCTGTTCCACAATGGCGCCTTCCGGAACCAGCCCCAGTTTGATCAGGGCCTGGAAGCCGTTGCAGATTCCAAGCATCAGGCCATCCCTGCGGTTTAACAGCTTCCCGATCTCTTCCTTTATCACGGGATTGCGGAAAACGGCGGCAAAGAATTTGGCTGACCCATCCGGCTCGTCACCTGCGGAAAATCCGCCGGGGAACATGACGATCTGGGCTTTGGCTATTTCATCCCGGTAAATTTCAACAGATTCCCTGATATCCTGTGCGCTTAAGTTTTTAAACACCCTGGTCACCACATGGGCTCCGGCCCTTTCAAAGGCCCTGGCGCTGTCATACTCACAATTGGTGCCCGGGAAAACAGGAATAAATACGTTGGGCTTCGCCACTCTGTTCCTGCAGACATATATATCCACCCCAGAGCAGATCACTTCATCCACAGGGTCCTTCCGGGCACCCGAATCCGTGGGGAATACCTTTTCCAGGGGTTCCGCCCAGCAATGCAGCGCCTCTTCCATGGAAATGACCGCATCCCTGTATTCAAAGGTCCCTTTGCCGGTAACTTCACCCACAACAATACCATCCGCCTTCAGTTCACCAACTTTTTCTTCCGGGACTTCACACACAATATCTCCCCAGCCGGCTGCAAAGAAATCACCGGCCTCCACACGGGAATCGATCTTCACGCCCATTTTATTGCCGAAAGCCATCTTGCTGACGGCTTCGCAAAGGCCGCGGCCTTCCACCGCGTAGGCGGAGATAATGCGGCCGGCGGAAATATCTTCAAATAATCTGGCATATTCTTTCATGATCTGGCCGTATACCGGCAGATCATATTCATCCTTCCGGATCCGGAACACAACGATCCGGCTTCCTGCATTCTTAAATTCCGGCGTAATGATATGCTTCCTGTCCGCAACATCGACCGCAAAGGAAACCAGGGTAGGGGGAACGTCAATATCCTGAAAGGTACCGGACATGCTGTCCTTTCCGCCGATGGAAGGAAGACCGAAGCCGATCTGGGCATTGTAGGCGCCGAGAAGGGCCGCAAAGGGCTGGCTCCATCTTGCCGGATCCTCCGTCATCCTCCGGAAATATTCCTGGAAGGTGAACCGGATCTTCTTATATTCGCCTCCTGCCGCCACGATCTTTGCGACAGAGGACAAAACTGCATAAACCGCCCCATGATACGGACTCCAGCTGGACAGGTACGGATCAAAGCCATAGCTCATCATGGTGACCGTGTCGGATTTCCCCGTCAGCATGGGCAGCTTGGCCACCATGGCCTGGGTCTCCGTCAGCTGGTATCTGCCTCCATAGGGCATGAAAACGCTGCCTGCGCCGATGGAACCGTCAAACATTTCCACAAGGCCCTTTTGCGAGCATACGTTTAAGTCAGAAAGCAGGTCCATCCATGCCTCTCTCACGCCGGATATTTCCGGCTTTGCAAAAGCATTGTTTTCCCTGGACGGTATCTCCACCACCACGGAAGCTTCCTGATGGGCCCCGTTGGTATCCAGAAACGCACGGCTGATATCTACGATGGTCTCTCCTCTCCAGTTCATCACCAGACGGGGCTCATCCGTTACCACCGCCACTTCCGTGGCCTCCAGATTCTCTTCCGCCGCATAGGCCAGGAACCGCTCCCTGTCTTTTGGGTCAACCACAACAGCCATGCGTTCCTGCGACTCGGAAATGGCTATTTCCGTCCCATCCAGACCGGCATATTTCTTCGGGACCTTATCCAGGTCGATCCGCAGTCCTGCCGCCAGCTCGCCGATGGCAACCGACACACCGCCCGCGCCGAAGTCATTGCACTTCTTAATGATCCTGCTCACTTCTTCTCTCCGGAACAGCCGCTGGATCTTGCGCTCCGTGGGCGCATTGCCCTTCTGGACCTCGGCTCCGCAGGTTTCGATGGAGGCTTCGGTATGGACCTTGGACGAGCCGGTCGCTCCGCCGCAGCCGTCACGCCCGGTGCGGCCTCCCAGTAAAATGATGATGTCTCCCGGATCAGAGGTTTCACGGATGACATTCTTTCTCGGCGCCGCCCCGATGACAGCACCGATCTCCATTCTCTTTGCAACGTAGTTGGGATGATAGATCTCCTTCACATATCCCGTTGCCAGACCGATCTGATTGCCGTAGGAGCTGTAGCCATGCGCCGCCCCTGTCACGATCTTTCTCTGGGGCAGCTTGCCTTTTAAGGTTTCATTTAACGGTTTTGAAGGGTCAGCGGCACCGGTGATGCGCATCGCCTGATAAACATATGTGCGGCCGGAAAGCGGATCCCGGATGGCGCCTCCAAGGCAGGTGGCTGCGCCGCCGAAGGGCTCGATTTCCGTGGGATGGTTATGAGTCTCATTTTTGAAATTTACCAGCCACTCTTCTTCCACGCCGTCATTGTCAACCGGAACAACGATGCTGCAGGCATTGATTTCATCAGAAACCTCCAGATCCTCCAGTTTCCCCTCCATGCGCAGCTTCTTCATCGCCATGAGAGCCAGATCCATAAGACAGACATACCTGCCGCTTTTGCCCTTTAATACCTCTTCCCGGTCAGAAAGATACCGGTTATAGGTATCTTCAATGGGCCTGCGGTAGTCGCCGTCGGTAAATGTCACATCCTTTAATTCCGTCTGGAAGGTGGTGTGGCGGCAGTGGTCTGACCAATAGGTATCCAGCACCCGGATCTCCGTCATGGAGGGATCCCTTTGCTCTTCCTGTTTATAATAGTCCCTAATATGAAGAAAATCTTTAAAGGTCATGGCCAGATTCAGGGAATCGTATAATTCCTTTAAGGTTTCTTCGGGAAAATCCTTAAATCCATTGAAAATAATTACATCTGCCGGGGTTTCAAACGCCGTGACAAGAGTCTTTGGCTTTGTCTCATCCGTTTCCCTGGAATCAACCGGATTGATGCAGAAGGATTTGATGTCAGATATCTGGGTATCCGTAAGAGTGCCGGAAATCACATAGGTCATCGCGGATTTAATCACAGGCTCTTCCTCTTCCTTCAGCAGCTTGACGCACTGCTCGGCGGAATCGGCCCGCTGGTCAAACTGTCCCGGAAGATATTCCACGGAAAAAACCGCATCTCCCTCATTTCTGGGAAAGGACTCCTCATAAACCTCATCCACCGGGGGTTCGGAAAATACGGCGGTAAGAGCCGTCCCGTAGATCTCATCGGACAGATTTTCAATATCATAACGGATCAGCACCCGCACTCCGGTCACTGTGCTGATTCCAAGATAACTGGCGATTTCTTCTTTCAGCTCCCTGGCTTTTACGGCATAGGCGGTTTTCTTCTCGACGTACACTCTTCTAACACTCATAATTTCCTCCTTGTAAAGAATCCTTATGGTCAATCAGGGCTGGATCTCCCTGCTATTCTCGTATAATTATCATACCATATAACACATCAATTAGAAAAATTAATATATCTTATGTTATTAATTAGATACAATAATATGTGTGTCCAGTTACTGCCGACTGCTCCGTTTTCTACCGGTTATCGTTTATTTAAATCAGACAAATGCCTGGGAAGCCCGTCTACCATAACAGGCGTCAGTTCCGCCTGGATCAGTGGACGCATATAATTTATGAATTCTTCCGTTATATAGTCACCGTTGTCATTGATCCACTCTCTCGGAACCTTCTTTTCAATATTGGCAACCTTATGTACATCATACAAATCCGTCACGCTGATATACGGGTCGTCACATACGCGCTTTAAAATGACCATTTTCCCCGTCTCTCCCTCAAAGGCTGCTTTCACGGCTGCTCCGCCCACCTGAAAGGCCTCCGTAATATCCACCCGGGATACCATGTGGGAAGCACACCGCTGCAGGGTGTTAAACTCAATCGCCCGGGTTTTGCAGCCCACCTCCTTTGAAATATTTTCCGCAAGGAATCTGGCCGCTCCCGTCAGCTGCCGGTGCCCAAACGCATCCACGTAATCAACATTATCCGTCAGCTGACAGACATACCGTCCATCCGCCAGCTTGATCCCCTCGGAAACCACTGCCACAACAGTCTTTTTCCGCTTATGCAGATCCGCTACCTTTTTCATAAAGCTCTCCACATCAAACGGGATCTCAGGTAAAAAGATCATATCAGGTCCTTCACAGTCCTCGCCTCTTGCCAGCGCCGCCGCCCCTGTAAGCCAGCCTGCATTGCGTCCCATGATCTCAAGCAGGGTCACATTCTGCTGGTCATAGACCAGACCATCCCGGATGACTTCCTTTGTAACGGAGCCGATGTATTTTGCCGCACTTCCGTAGCCCGGTGTGTGATCCGTTGCCGCCAAATCGTTGTCAATGGTCTTTGGCACCCCGATAAAACGGATCCTGCTGCCGCTGAGTATGGAATAATCCGAAAGCTTTTTAATGGTATCCATGGAATCATTTCCACCGATATAAAAGAAATACTCAATTTCCATTTCATCTAAAACGGCGAATATTCTTTTGTATATTTCCTGATCCTCATGGATCTCAGGAAGCTTATAGCGGCAGGACCCCAGATAAGAAGAGGGTGTGCGTTTTAACAGCTCGATATCCAGATCATTTTTTATATGCTCTGATAAATCCACCGTCTTTCTCTCTAAGAATCCCTGGATGCCATGGAGCATTCCGTATACTGCTTTCGCTCCCCTGTCCCTGGCTGTTTTATAAACTCCCGCCAGGCTGGAATTGATAACTGCCGTTGGCCCTCCTGACTGTCCTACGATTACATTGCCTTTGATTTCTTTCATGCTTCTCTTTCCTCCCTGAACGCTATGGTCTTTTGTAAGTACTTACAATTTGAGTTAACGCTATCATAATATAGAGAAAACCGAAAATCAACTTACGATAATTAATTCACAATCATAAATCACCTGACCGGACAGTTAACGGCCCCATTTTCTTCTCCGTCGATGTTGTTCGGCGCTTTCTGATAATTTTTCAAATAGTACTTGAAAATTCACCGGTTTTACCATATAGTAGTAAAGGATTTTTTACAAAGGAGTACTGATTCTATGGATCTTGATCAACAATTAAAAGATTTATCCCAGAAATATTTATTTGAAAACACCCGTTACAAAACAGACGGGCAAGTCCCCGGTCTGGAGATATGCCTGCAGCTGAAAGAGGAGCAGATCCAAAAGTTCATTCAAAAGGCCGGGCAGCTTAATTCCATCGTGGAATCCTGCGCCAATATGGTCAGCATTTTCGATCATTCCGCCTCAAAGGACATCCTGATGCAGACCTCCCTGCGCTGCGCCGGAAGCGACCGGCTCTATATCCGCACCACATCTTCCATGCTGAAGATCCTGGTGGAATCACTGTTCGACTGATCCGGATTTTTTACGGAAGGAGCAGATGAGAGGTATCATTGATTTCCAAAAGCATAAAATCTTCCGTAAGCGGATTGTAATTGATCGTGGTTATGCTGGCGTTTTCCACAATGATTCCCTCTTCCTCCTGAGTGTCCTCTATGATGCAGGAGATCAGATGAGCGATGGTGGCGCCGTGGGAGATCACCGCTGCATCGTCTCTTCCTCCGGTAGCTTTCAAAATTTCTTTTACCGCATCCATGCAGCGGTCCGTCACTTCCTTCCGGCTCTCCCCTCCCGGAGGATAAGCTTCCCCGGGGTTCATGCACCAGTGCAGATACTCCCTGGGGTATGATTCCCTGATCTCATCCCACGTCAGGCCTTCCCATTTCCCGAACTCCACCTCAATGAGCTGAGGCAGGGGACAGATCTCCACCTTCTGTCTCCGGCCGATCATTTCAGCGGTTTCCATGGCACGGTTTAAGGTGCTTGAAAATATTTTTTTCACCGGCCGGGAGTCCATGCCCTCCGCCATCAGCTTTGCCTGCATGCGCCCCGCTTCGTTTAACGGGATGTCGTGGCTTCCCTGAATCCTTCCCTGGATGTTCCAGTCCGTCTGCCCATGGCGTATCAGATATATCTTCATCTTTTCTCTCCCGTCTGTAAACTTCCTATTCGTCTTCTCCGTCTTCCGTGATCTCAAGGCTCTCCGCTTCGGCCAGTCCCTCCAGATCCATATTTTCGGCATTTAAGCCGATGGCATCCATGGCCATTTTCATGATTCCCTTGATCTCATCCACGGTCATCTTCATCTTTTCCGCCAGTTCCTCCACCGTGGCCTCCCGTCCCAGTTCTCCGGCCAGCGTCTGGGCCACCTGCTGCAGCACATTGGCACGGGCCGCCAGTTCTTCTCCGGTCCGGTCCGCGGATTCCTCTTCCTCCACGGCCAGCTGAAGGGCTTCCCTGATCCGGCCGCCCACAAAGCTGTCGAATTCCGTGCCATCCGCGATCCCGGAATGCTCTTCCACCGCCAGGACCAGAGCCATGTTGGCCTCCTGGACCAGATCCGTTAAGAGAACGCCTCTGCCGTCATATTCCTTCGCATATTCCAGAGCGGTCCGCAGGTTTCCTTCCACAAGCCTCTTCTTCGCCTCCTCCCTGCCTCCCGCGGCTTCTTTTAAAAGCTCATCCCGCTCCTGTTTTGTGCAGGGGGCAATGCTATCCATCTCTTCCAGATACATCTGGTAAAAATCATCATGCATTTCTCATTCACTCCTTTTCTTATTATGAACCGCCGCTTTTGCCCGTTACTATACCTTACACCGGTAATTTTGTCAAATCCCTTTACAAACCAATCAATTTCATGATAGAATATTCTTATATTTATAAGGAGGACTAATAATGGATATCAATTACGAACTGTACAAAGTCTTTTATCATGTAGCTGCCACCTTAAGTTTCTCCGAAGCCTCCAAGCAGCTCTTTATCTCCCAGTCAGCAGTCAGCCAGTCCATCAAGGTGCTGGAGAAAAAATTAAATCAGACCCTTTTTATCCGAAGCACAAAAAAAGTCCAGCTCACTCCGGAAGGCGAAATACTGCTGAAGCATATAGAACCGGCCATAAACCTGATCCAGAAGGGAGAAAACCAGCTGCTGGAGGCCAATACCTTAAACGGGGGACAGCTCCGCATCGGCGCCAGCGATACCATCTGCCGCTATTACCTGATCCCATATTTAAATAAATTTCACAAGTCCTATCCCAATGTGCACATCAAGGTCACCAATCAGACCTCCATTGAATGCGCCCATCTGCTGGAAAACGGTCAGGTGGATTTTATCATCACCAACTACCCCAACTCCGGCCTTTCCAGCTCCCAGAACGTCCGGGTCATCAATGAATTTTCCGATGTATTCGTTGCAAACCAGGAATACTTCCCCTTAAAAGACCAGACTGTGACTCTTCAGAAGCTTCAGACCTATCCCATTCTGATGCTGGACCGGAAAAGCACCACAAGTGAATTTCTCCATCACATGTTCCAGAAGGAGCAGCTGGATCTGGTTCCCGAGATCGAGATCAGCAGCAATGACCTTTTGATCGACCTAGCCCGCATCGGCCTGGGGATCGCATTTGTTCCGGATTTCTGCATCCCGGAAAATGACCGGGACTTATTCCAGGTCAGGCTGTCGGAAAAGCTTCCTTCCCGCCAGATGATCGTGGCTTACAATGAGAGCATTCCCGCTTCTCAGGCTTCCAGACAGTTCATGGAAATGCTCTGCGCCGGATGAGTTCGATCCGCTGCCGTTCCCCTCGCGGACGGCAGCTTTTTTTCACCCCTTGGAAGTATAGGCCATCAGGGAATTCCCCCATATCTCCTCCCGGAAAGCATAGTCCTTTTCCCTAAAGCTCTCCTCTTTAAATCCTGTCTTTTCATAGCATCGCCTGGCACAGGGATTGCTGTCGAATACGTTTAAAGTGATCCGTTTCATTCCCAGAAAATCCACCCCGTATTTAACGGCCAGGGTGACCATTTCATTGCCAAGCCCCTGCCCCCGCCGGTCCGGATCTATGACGATAAAGCCCAGATGAATGCTCTTTGCACGGTAATCCACCCGGGAAATCCGAAAGCTTCCCACCGGGGTCCCCGACTCATCAAGCGCCGTAAAGCCAAAGGCCTCCTCATCCTTCTCCATTTCCTCACCATACCGGATCAGCTGCTCCCAGGTGAGGGGATAAGCGAAATGATCCCTGCACCACATGCGCATCTGGCGTTCCTGTACCAGCCAGTTCATCAGAAATCTTCCATCCCCCTTTTTCCAGGGGCGCAGTCTCAATCTTCCTGTCATTCTGATTCTTCTCCTTTCCCATCTCGCCCGGACCAGAAGCTTAAGACCACTTCTTCCACATTTTTTAACCGCACTTCATAATACCCTTCCCATTCCCGGGGAAACAGGGCCTGGTAATCCGGATTTAAAAACCGCTGGTCCAGCAGGGCGATGATCCCTTCATCACGGACCGTCCGGATCACCCTTCCGGCCGCCTGCATGACCTTGTTCATTCCGGGATACTGGTAGGCGTAGTCAAACCCTTTTTGTTCCTTCTCATCAAAATACCCTTTCAGTATTTCCTGCTCCGTGCAGACCATGGGAAGTCCGGTTCCCACGATGACCGCCCCGATCAGACGGCCTTCCTTTAAATCGATGCCCTCTGAAAACACGCCTCCCATGACGCACAGGGCCACAAAGGAATCTTCTCTTTCCTCTGAAAACTCCTTTAAGAATTCCTCCCGGTCCTGCTCGCTCATATGGGAAGCCTGGGACATATAGGAAAAGTCCTCACCGGGACCGGCCGTTTCCCCCAGAATGGACTCCACCGCCTTTAAATACTGATAGGAGGGAAGAAACACCATGTAATTTCCCTTATGGGCGGATACGATCCTGCGCAGGTATTCCGCCACCTTCTGGTATTCCCGGCGGTTTCTCCTGGTGTAGCGGCTGCTGACATCGGAGGCAATCATGAGAAGTCTCTTTTCCTGGTCAAAGGGTGACCGGGCATAAACCGCATATTCTTCCTGGTCTCCGCTTAAAAGCTCCTTATAATACCGGACAGGAAGCAGTGTGGCGGAAAAGAAAACGGTACTGTTTCCCTTGTCCAGGCACTCCTTCAAATTTTTTGCCGGATTTATGCAGAACAGCTTCAGCATGAAACGCCCGTCGGATAAGAGCTCCGTATAGATGCGGTAATTCTCATCCACACGGTCATAAATATTTATGAGGTCACGGAGACTGAAATAAAAATCCAGGACCAGATCCCGGTCTCCGAACTCCTGGTTGGCTTCCATAAATTTTTCCATCTCCCCGAAAAGGGACATGATCTCATTCATAAAAAAACGGATATCCGTCAGGATGCAAAAGCCCTCGCATTCCCGCTTCATTTCCAGGAGCTCCTTGTTGCACCGGTCCAGCATCCGGGTCAGTTTCTGATCCATGGGCTTGATCAACTTTTTAATAAGAAGAAAGTCCTCCTTAACAATCACCGCACTGTACATTTCCCGGGCTCTGGGCACCAGATTATGGGCCTCATCCACCAAAAATAAGTAATCTCCGGATATTCCTTCGGAAAAATACCGTTTCAGCCGGATGTTCGGATCAAACACATAATTGTAATCGCAGATGATGGAATCCACCCAGTTGCTGATGTCCAGGCAGAATTCAAAGGGGCATACCCGGTACTTTTCCGCATAACGGAGCACCACCTCTCTGGTGATTCCGGTTTCCATATGGATGATATCATAGACCGCCTCTCCCACCCGGTCAAAATGCCCCTTGGCATAGGGACAGGCATCGGGATTGCATTCCGGCGTTTCAAGAAAGCACAGCTTTTCCTTGGCTGTTATGGTCACTGTGTTGAGATACAGTCCGTTTTCTCTTAAAATATCAAAAGCTTCCTCCGCCACCCCTCTTGTCATGGTTTTTGCCGTCAGATAAAACAGCTTGTCACCAAGCCCCTCTCCCATTGCCTTTAAAGCCGGATAAACGGTGGAAAGCGTTTTTCCGATCCCCGTCGGCGCCTGGATAAAAAGGTTGCGTTTTCTGACAATGCTCCGGTACACGGAAACCACCAGCTCCCGCTGCCCCTTCCGGTAAGGAAATGGAAAGGAAAGCTCTCCAATGGATTCATCTCTCCTGATACCGTGGCTGTATAAATATCTGGCCCATTTGATGTACTCATGGATCAGGCCCTGAAACCAGCTTTCCAGTTCCTCAAAGGATTTTTCCACCTGAAACCGCCGGATCTCCTCAGTCTCAATATTGCAGTAGGTCATCTGCATGACGGCTCCGTTTAACTGATGGTCAAAACAGTAAAAATACCCATAGCACATGGCCTGGGCCAGATGCACGGGAACAGGCTCCGTCAAATAGGAAAGATCCATATAGATTCCCTTGATCTCATCAATGGTGACCCCTTCCGGTTTATCAATGATGCCATCCGCACGGCCTTCCACCAGGATCTGAAACTGATCCTCTTCCACCATATGCTTTAAAACCACTTCCGCCCGGTAATCCGCTCCCATCCGGCGCTGAAGCTTTCTGTGTATCCGGCTTCCTTCCTGCATGGCCGCTTTCTCAGCTCCGGCCGTACGCCGGTTATCCAAATCACCGGAACGCAGCACAAACTCAACCAGATTCCTGACGGATATTTTCAGGATCTTTTTCTCCCCAGTCTCCATTCCGGCCTTTTCTCCTTCCGCGGGTTTTTGAATCCTGTGATTTCCCTAAAATAAAAAAGGAAACTGCAGGCCTTCCGGCGTACAATTCCCTTTCCATGCTGTGTTTCTTTATGCTGCGGAACACTTGCCTGGAGCTTTTGCTGTCAAAAATGCTTCGAATTCTTCGTTTTTCCCATTGAACTCAACGGTCAAAACCTGTGTTAAATCCATACTTAACACTCCTAATATAGACTTCGCGTCAATGATCACTCTATTGTAATATACGTCTACGTCGAAATCACATCTGGCAGCAGCAGCAACAAACTCTTTAGCCTCAGCAACAGTCGGCAGCATAATCCTAAATTGTTTCATAATCAAGACTCCTTTTTTATTGAAGAAAAAGTTTCTAAGTACTTATATCATGTTTGACATGATTTGTCAAATTATGCTTTCTGCCGGATTACATCGCTTCTTTTTATGCAAAACATATAATTGTGTCCGTATTATCGCGGAAGATATGGTCATGTTTTTGCCGAGACAAGTTTTGTTTTGGGAATCGTTCTCAATTAAGCTTTTTATTCTAATTCAAATTTACGGTTTTACCCTGTTATTTTCATAGAAAACGTCAAAACCATCCTTTCGCCGGGAAATTGCTCCATGGAATGGCTTCTTTTCTGTCACTATTTGATTCATATTTTACCACAAATAGACATTCATTAACAGATGATTTAATTATTTATTTTTTAGAAAAAACAGTTGCAATTTAAAAACTTCTATGCTATACTTTCTAGGTGCTCGGGAACGGGCATAATTCAGCCTGTCAAAGGGGAATAGTTCAATGGTAGAGCAACGGTCTCCAAAACCGTAAATGGGGGTTCGAGCCCCTCTTCCCCTGTTGAAATTTAAAAGCCGGACCGTGCTTTTAAGTAATATATTTGATGATAAAGAAGGACGCCCTGAGGGGCGTTCTTCTTTATCTGCAGGACTGTTATGATTCAATGTTACCCATTAAAACTTTCTCTATGTAATATAGAGT
The DNA here is from genome assembly GCA_041223105.1 of Lachnospiraceae bacterium 54-53. Classification (GTDB taxonomy): domain Bacteria; phylum Bacillota; class Clostridia; order Lachnospirales; family Lachnospiraceae; genus Lacrimispora. The sequence goes on along the minus strand of JBCLPO010000020.1, from coordinate 69,968 downwards.
GTTAATAATAAACCACATTTGAGCATCAAATCTCATGACCGTCCAGAAAGACAGCCCCTGGAGGCCATATTCCCCCACCAGCCTGGCCCGTGCGTCAAAGCTTCTCGCGTCATTAAACCACACCAAGTGAAGAATCCCCTCAATATCCATATAATAGAAAAAAGGCGACTGTGCTGCTTCATCAAACTGTATTGGTATATCGTTGTCCGCCGCAATTTGTATGGCATGATTATTTGCTATCGCAGTAGCTCCTGTAGCACCCGGAACATAGGGGAGTGTCCAATCATACCCCAGTGTGGTGAGCCCCAGAAAAAAAACTTCAGGCGGAACAATACTGACTGCGTAGTCTAATAATTCTCTTAATACATTAACCGGAAAAATTGAGCTTGGGTAGCTGTAAAATCTGGCCCAATTATAAGAAGCAAATACAATTCCATCCACGTATTCAGAAAACAGAGAATAGTCCAGCTTTTCAAGACTGACGCTGGCCCCATCAATAATCCATTCCGGAGTTATGGTGACTAATACTCTGTAACCTTCTGAATGGAGTATCACAGAAGCTCTTCTAATGTATTCTACAATATTGTTTATATTGTCCAATGTAATATTATCAATATACACATTTATTCCATAATAACCCTTTGTTCTTAACACTTGAAGAGCATTTTCAATGAGCCGGTCCTGCACGGAAGGGCTGTTTAAAATACTGTAGGTTACTTCACGAAGAATTGTTCCTTCTTCCGTAATTGCAGAAACAAACATCATGGGCGCAACGCCATAAGTTTTCGACAGCTGAATAATTTCAGTGTCATCATCGATAGGGATTATTTCTCCTTCACTTGTGGCCCTGTAATTGAATATAGTCAGATATGATAAAAATGGAAGGGTTTTTATTAAAACAGGGATATCTATATAGGAAAAAATATAACCGCTGGTAGCAATCGTTCTTGATTTATTCGTTTGATATTGTATGACAATGGTTTCACCGGAGTATAAGATTTCTCTGTCGGAAAGATAAGGATTATTCCTTAATAATTCCATTGATGAAACACCGTACCTCTCTGCGATACTCTCCAAAGTATCGCCGTCCTGGACGGTATAGAGTATTTCCGGCTGAACAATCACAATGGTCTGGCCTATTGCTAAATTACCAGGGTTTGTAATCCCATTTTCCAATACTAATCTGTTGACGGGGATATTGTAATACTCTGATATTGAATCGATTGTTTCGCCGGGCTGTACAGCATGTACGACCATGGTTCCTCCAAATGATCTTATTCATTCTATTATATATATGCCGTGATCTGTAATATCATACCAAATAACAGTTCCGTTATTTCACCCAAAAGCTTATTTGCTTTATCCGTATCAAACTTTGTCCACTTACCGGCCCATTGCTCATCGTAACCGTTCGCCCCGTAGGAAACGGAGGATTGGGAGGGCTGGCTCTGCCCGTTCATAAGAGTGGCATTCAATAAATTGCGGTCAACGCTTATGGAAAGCGCCTCCCTGAATCTCAAATCCTGAAACAGCTTTCTCTTGTCCTCATCCTCTACCGTCTTGTTGAGCTGGAGTGCGTGATCGCTGCTCCAATCGGCGGACATCCACTGGACCATGATCCGGGAATGCAGAGGGACCTCATGGGGATATGTTTCCTGAAGGAACGGAGGGTATGAATTTTCCGGTGCTGTCCCTCTCCACAATATCCGTAAACAGCATGATCTTATGGGAGGTTTCATGTTTATTTAAGGCATCCAGAAGGATCCTTGATGCATTCTTGCTCGTTTCCACCAGCTTGTTGTTTAGCGTTGTCAGGGAAGGCTTGCAGATCCGGCCGTATAATGTATTATTGATTCCAATGACCCCCATCTCCCCCGGAACCGAAATTCCCAGCTCCTCCAGCTTCATCAGCCCTCCGACAGCCAGAATATCCACGGAATAAACAATGGAATCGATCTCCGGATGCTCCCTTACAAGCTTTTCGGTGACCCATCTTCCCTGTTCCATGGTCAGGGCCGGATCGGCTTCCAGGCATTGGGCATCGTAAATCAGAGCCTCCTTTTTTGAGAAGCCAAGGGTTTCCATCCCTGCCAAAAATCCGTTCAGTTTGTTCTGAATGGAAGGAGTTTCCTCTGATTTCACAAAGGCCGGCCTCTTATATCCCAGGCGGGCCAGGTACTCCACACAGTCCTCCACGCCCTTCCGCTCGTCCACCAGAACGCCGTAAACATTGGGCAGATCCAGATATCCGTTTGCGATCACCACCGGTATGTTTGATAAATGATCCTTTAAAAGCGCAGCCATTTCCCTGGTCTCAAACATGGAGCCCATAAGGATGGCGCCGTCCACACGGCGCTGTTCCAGTATTTTAATGCACCGCGCCCTCTGTTCCTCCGTGCGCCCGGTGCTGAAAATGATGCAGGTGTATCCCTTCCGCGTCATCTCCTGTTCGATTACATAAACGGACTCCGTGTGATGGGATACCCTGATATCCTCCAAAAGAATTCCGATTATTTTTGTTGACTGCATGGACAAGCCCCGGGCCGTTTCATTGCATATATAGTTATTTTCCTCAAGAAGCTTCTGAACACGCCTGCGCGTTTCTTCATTGATCCCCTTCTTATTGTTGATAACCCTTGAAACGGTGCTTGGAGACACTCCTGCTGCCTTTGCAATATCATAAATCGTCATATGCTTTTCCTTACTTGTTATTTATTCTCAATGACTTTTATTATATCACCCGCAACAACGAAAAACAATCCGGCCATGGTTTAAAGCTGACGGTTATATGGGTTTATTCCCTTATAAGCAAACATTGACTTTCATGTATTTTCCCGGTTCCTTCTCAATGGACCGGATCATCTCCGGCGCCTCTTCCATGGTCGTCACACAGGTGAGGATCTTCCGTACATCCACGGTGCCGGAATGGATCAGCCGGATGGCTTCTTCAAACTCATTGGCGCTTGTCCTGGCCCCCCTGATGTCCACTTCCTTTTTTGTAATCAGATCAGTTGGAATGGGCGTTTCCTTCTTTGGCCATCCGGTCAGGGTGATCCTTCCCGCATTTGATACATAGTCAAGCGTCGATTTTATGGCGGCATTAGCTCCCGAGCATTCCATCACCAGTTCCGCCTTTCTTCCATTGGTATACTCCAGAATCTTTTCCTCCGCATTTTCCACGGAAGGGTTGATCACATAGGGTACCTTTGCCTCCTTCGCCATTTCAAGACGCTCATCCACAGGATCGATCACGATGGGGATGGCTCCGTAAGCAATGGCGGACATGGCGGCCAGCATGCCGATGGGCCCGGCGCCGATGACTGCAACATGCTCCCCGGCCTTCAGCCCGCCCCGGTGAAGTCCGTGTAGGGCAATGGTCAGAGGTTCGGAAATGGGCGCCAGACTCCAGTCCATATCATCCGGCAGCTTCCACAGCATATCATCGGGATGTACGGCATATTCGGCCATTCCTCCTTCCACGTGGACTCCCAGCACCTTTAAGTCCGTGCAGCAGTTCGTCCGTCCGATGGAACAGGGATAGCAGTGCCCGCAGTAAAGATAAGGATCCAGCATCACCCGGTCTCCCTTCTTAAGCCCTCTTTTGTTATCCGGTGAGATTTCCACGATCTCTCCCGCCACCTCGTGTCCAATGATCCGCGGATAGGTGACCAGCGGATTTGTACCCCGAAAGGCCCCTATATCGCTTCCGCAGATACCGGCAGATTTAACCCTGACCAGGGCTTCATGTTCCCTGCGCCCAGGCATGGGAATGTCTACGCACTCTGCTTTCCACGGCTCTTCATACTTGATTGCCTTCATTTTATATCTCCTTCGTTTTTCCTTTAACAGGCCCTTTTACATCTCTGTTACCTGTTTCCATTTTTCCTCCACCACAGGAATTCCGTTTTTCTCATAATCCATTCTGCTGCGCAATTCCGGTTCTCCGGGATAGTAAACCAAAGCTCCCTCCTGAACCGGGACCGATGATTTCACATCCGCAACGATATCAGACACGATACGGTCCGTAAGCTCTGTGGTATTCATTTTTCCCGGATCGATCGCAATCATGATCTGGGTCAGCCCCACCTCGTCGCCGAAAGTACCGATGGTCTGTACGGAATTTCCGTCTGTGAGGACCGTCCCGATTAAATCCAGGGCAATGGAAATTCCGCTTCCCTTCCAGTAGCCCATGGGGAGCACCCGCCAGGTCTTCTCGATTTCCGCCGGATCCGTGGTCAAATTCCCCTCTGTATCGTACCCTCCCGGAACCGGAAGCTTTAATCCCTTTAAGCGGCAATCCTCCAGTTTCCCATAGGAAAACTGTGACACCGCACAGTCAATCACAACATGCTCTCCGCTGCTTCGTGGGATGGCCATAATGATCGGGTTATTGCCGATCTTCCGGTCAACACCGCCCCAGGCCGGCATATTGGGGCAGGTGTTGGACCAGCAGATGCCGATACAACCCTGATCGGCTGCCTGCCAGCCATAGCTGCCGCCCCGCATCCAGTGATTATTGTTTCCCAGGGCGACCAGACCGATACCAAATTCCTTTGCCAGTTCCACCGCTCTGTCCATAGCCTTTTTCGCATTCAGAGGGCCAAACCCCCGGTGTCCGTTCCAACGCTCGAAAGCTCCGGCTTTCATCTCACATTCCGCCGTAACGGAGGGATCGATCTCACCCTTCTGCAAATATTCAATCACTCTGGGAAACCGGTTTAATCCGTGGGAAAACACGCCTGCCATGGAATTCTGTGCAAAGATCTCCGCCGCGTCTTCCGCATCCGTTTCACTGAAACCGTATTTGAAAAGGACCCGTTTAAACTCTTTCACCATATCTTCATATTTAACTCTCATTTCTTTATACTCCTTCCGGTGCCAGAGCTATTCTGCACCTGTTTTGAGGAATTTTCATCTTCTTTTTGCAACCGGTTGCAATCTTCTTTTAAAGAATATCAAATATTTTTCCATAAGTCAATTCCATTTTGCCTAAATTTTTTTTATTATTTTATGCATTTCATACAAATAAGGAATATTTCCCTTTTATTGATATTGCAACCGATTTCATTATTTTTATGCTGAATATTCTCATATATCCGTGCACAGGAGACCTCCGTCCGGCTGAACGAAATAAATAGAGGCATGTCAGAAATGTCCCGGATATGGGGACATCTGACATGCCTCTTAGCTGCATCTGCATTACTCTTTTCTGATTTTTCTTAGAACCGGCGCTTTCGGTATGCCGGCTTTTTTCCATTGATGCTCATAAGACCATTACGTTTCACCGGGCCTTATTCTTTCAGTTCCGGCAGACCTGCCGCTGATGTAAGCAGAGACATGATTCCGGCAAGAACGGCCGTAGAGCCCACCATGACCCAGTTGATCTCCGCCATTGCCGCCGTTGTGCCGATTGTGGCCACAGCAGCCTGAGCCATTGTCTTGACCGCTCTTACTCCTGCGGCCTTTGCCCATTTCAATACTTTTTCACTGTTCATCCTCAATTCCTCCCGTTTGACTTTTTGAACATTTTCCCGATCCTTCCGTGAACCGGAATCTGCGTTTCAGCCATACAGCTCTTCCACTTCTACTTTATTTATATGAAAAGATGCCCGGATTGGCAACGGGCCGGGCAGGGGGACGAATGATATGTTCTGCCGGCGCTGCCGCCGGGAAGGGCAAGGGTGTTTCCAATCCATGCGTTATTGGTTCTTCCGCCGCCCGGGTCTGTTCCATCCACGTCAAACAGCATACCCAGCACAAAACCTCCAATATAGCCAATGATTGTCAGCACCATCACTTTTCGGGCACTGAAAATTGCAGCAATAATTATGGTAATCAGCCCTGCCATAAACAGAAGAAAAGGCCATTCTTTCATTCCATGCAGATCCGGGAATACATATCTGCATAGCAGAAAACCCATGAGAAAGGCACCAACCGCTCCTATCGCCCAAACCACTTTGTTTGTTCGTGTTCCTGTTTTCATAAAATAATCTCCTGCTACACTTGCTTCTTCAGCCTGCGAATCCTCGCATTTACAGACGCAATATTCTCTTCCTGGACAGTATCTGTAATTGACAAAAAATCTGCCCTGAATGAGTCATTCTGTTTCGTCAGCTCATACAGTGACTGAATTGCATTCACCCGGACAATTTTGCATTCCTTGGGATCGACTGCCCACTCGTTTAATATTTCAAATACCGTCTTTTGTTCCTGCACCGATAAAGAAAGTCTTGACAGCAATAAAGCCAAATGTTACTTAAACTCAATGTTGGCTTCCGATGAACAAAACTTTATAATATCAGATTTATGCGGATTTAAAAACTCAGAATGAACTAAAGTGATTTTTTCAACTGCATCTGCCGCCCGCATCACAACCAAACGATCCTTATCATATAAATATTGAAAAAGAGCGTCAAATTCATTTTGGTTTTTTATCTCACCGGCCACCAGATTTGCTTCCCCGATCGAACGCAGATCACCGCCGCCGAGCTTTTCTTTTAAATTCTCGCTCATAGCTGTTTCCCTTTGAGTGTTACAGTTTTGGAGCAACCTTATATCTTAAAACAGTTTTTAATTTGTCACGCCGCGTCCTTTTCGCATCGGACAAATAGATTTCCCTGTGTGTACTGCCATTGCGAAGGAGGCCATTCTCTTCTAAAAATCGCTGCATCAGGGCAAAGCTCTGCGGTTCATTGTCATAATCGCCGTTATGCAGCATTTGAACCGATCGTCCGTCTTCCATCTCACAAAAGACCACTTCATCAAGAATCGGATGAGGCTTTTTCTTATGTGTGATTTCAGCTGCCATGTCTGCGACCGCATCCGTCACAAAATCCGGCTGCCGTATCATGATCGTGTAAAGATACGAATTTTTGTCTTTGACATTTGTGTTTTCCCAGACGCCCTCCAATGGATAAACCGAATACTCAAAATATCCTTCGGGTGTATAACCCGACTTTGGCATCATGCGAACCGCATAGGCCAATGAGTAGAGAACGCCTACTCTTTCGGCAAAGTCTTCGGCATTTGGATTTCCCTTTCCCTTGACGGCAAAAAATTTTTGTTTTGGAACGGTCACAATCCGGGGGTTGTCTTTTGGCAGATATAAGTCTTTTTCGCTCTTTTTCCATTCATACTTCATTTTCAGCACCACCTTTCAGTTAATTATATCATGTCTAATATGACAACCGGCTGTCATCTTTAAGTTTTACTGACAGTGTAATATTATGCCAATAATGAAAAATGAACCTTCTATTTTATGCCATACAGTCTTTTATTTCTTCCTTCATTACCATTATCACAACGCTCAATGATTCCATGTCTTTTTCAGGTACACCTGCAATGCAGAGCCGCAGACCCTGGCGCCCATCGTCAGCATTATGATAAGGGGAAACCAAGATATGAATCCGGGCCAGCTTTTGCGTGATTTTATCAGCTGAGATTCCTTGAGGCAGAGTAATCCACAGAAACAGTCCCTGCTTTGGTACATGGAATGTGACTCCAGGCAAATCAACATGTGATACGATGGCGTTCGCTTTAACCAGTTTACGCCGGTAACAGGTGTTTATTTTATGAATATGCTGATCATACATTCCCGATCTCATATAGAAATTCAGTGCTCCCTGTGTAATGCCGGACGTACAGATATCCGATAGATATTTATGCTGAATCGCCGTCTCACACAATGATCCCGGGAATACCACCGCACCCAAGCGTATTCCCGGCAGAAATGTCTTTGAAAAGCTGCGGATGTAAATCGTACGTTCAGCGGTATCGTAATAATGCAGCGGCAGAGATCTTTTGTTCATTCCCAAATCAGAGAGATAATCATCCTCTATCATATAGACCCGGTAACGTCCGCAAAGATCCGCAATTTTTTTCTTATCCTTTTCTGACAGAGAATATCCCGTTGGGTTATGATATCTGGGTATAATATAAAATGCTTTGATCCGCTCTGTCTGAAACAAGGATTCCAGTTCATTTAAATCGATCCCAACGGAGTCCCGCCTGATTGCTGCACAATCAATATCCAGCGCCTTAGCCATGGCAAAAACAGCATGATAGGTTGGCGCTTCCACTAAAAGTTTCCCTTCCCCGGGCGTCATGAAAACAGATTTCAGTGCAAGAAATATCCCTTGCTGTGCGCCGTTTACAATCATGATCTGTTCCCTTGAGGTATAAATCCCATCCTGTTCATATCTTTTACACAGTGTCTCTCTCAGCTCCCAAAATCCCATTGGCGATTCATAAGTAAATAATTTCTTTTTATGCTCTTCGATGGTGCGGTTGATCGCATGGGTGAATTCCTGATATGGGATTAAGGTGGTATCCGGCTCCACGGTCTGAAAATCAATGAATTTATGCGACGGTGTGTCTTCCATTTCAGACTTGATTACATAATATCCACCCCTGGGAACGCAATAGAGATAATGCTCCTCCTCCAAAATTTTGTAAGCTTTATTTACTGTGATTTTATTGACCGAAAGCTGTTTGGCAATTTCTCTGCATCCTGGTACCCTTTGGCCTTCCACGATCCTTTTTTGCATAATTTCTTCCAGAATATACGCTTTCACCAATTCTACTTTTGACATGGATTCACACTCCTTTCCGGATATTCTATCTTCTGAATTAGTACAGATCAAATATCAAGCATTTGCACTACTGTTGATTCTATTATATAGTAAAACCTATCAAATGCAAGGAGGTTCACTGATGATAGAATTGAGAAAAAAAAAGGATCCGAAGTTGATACAATCGCTTAAGGCAGCAACAATCAATACCTTGTTTGCCCTGTCTGTAATGGAAGGATATGTAGACGGTAAGGTTTTTGTTGACGATGAGGTCAATCCCGCTTCTTTTTATCTTGAGCATCCCTATGGGATGGCTTTATTATACGGGGAAAACGGCAAAGAAGCTTTTTATGAAGAGGTGAAATCCCATCTTCTTAATCTTGGCAAAACCAGAACCGGAACGGTCTGGCTGCAGGTATATCCTTCTGCCCTGTATCCGAAAATCGATTCTCTTTTAGGGGAGCGTTTAATAAAAAAAGGTCCAGATGAGCCGTATAGCAATACATCGGCTGCGGAGGCGGATAAAGTCCTTCAATACGATAGAATCAACTTTAACTTTCAGGAAGATCAATATTTAGCATTGAAAAAACAGCTTTCCCATGAAAATGACAAAATCATAGCCACAACAGAAGATTTATTCAATCAGATGAACGGGACTGTGATACCAAAATACTTTTGGAACAACTACCGGGATTTTAGTAAGAATGGAATAGGATTTACCCTGTTACAGAATGGAGTTGCAGTCTCCACTGCTTTTTCCTCCGTTTTAACCGATCATAAATTAGAAATCGGTATCGAAACGTCAACGGCGCATCGAGGGTCCGGTTTCGCGGCAAGGGTCTGTATCCAGTTGATCGATCATTGTCTCAAAAATGGATTGGAGCCTGTCTGGTCCTGCAATTCCGGGAATATGGGCTCGAGAGGGCTTGCAAAAAGATTAGGCTTTACGGAATGCAAAAGAATCCCTTATTACCGCCTTCCGGTTTAATTAATTAAACTGCTATCCTCATTTCCTATATAAAAGAGCCCGCCCACGGCGGGCAAACCAAAAAAAGCCCGGGTTCACCACCCGGGCCCTGCTGCAATCTCTTCATCCGTTTACCCCGAAAGCCCCTGAATGGCTTCTCTCACGTTTCCCACGCCGATCAGGCGGATTCCTTCCACCTTATTCATTTTCTCCAGAGAAATCCCGGGCAGCACGCAGGTTTCAAATCCCAGCTTCTTCGCTTCATTCACTCTCTGCTGGGCCATGGATACCGCCCGCACCTCACCGGATAATCCTACCTCACCGAAAATAATGGTTTTCGGATCCACCGCCCGGTCCTTCATGCTGGATACGATGGCCATGAGAATGGCCAGATCCAGAGCAGGCTCGTTCATGCGCAGGCCGCCTGTAATATTCACATAAGCGTCAAAATGGGACAAATCATAATGACACCGTTTTTCCAGAACCGCCATCAGCAAGTTCACACGGTTGTAATCCGTACCGGCTGCGGTACGCCTGGGCATTCCAAAAGCGGTGGGCGTGATCAGCGCCTGGACCTCCAAAAGCATGGGCCTGGTTCCTTCCATGGAACAGGCCACCACAGCGCCGGAGGCATCCTCCGGCCTTCCGCTCAGCATGTACTCGGAAGGGTTTTTCACCTCGGAAAGGCCGCTCTCGACCATCTCAAAAACGCCGATTTCATTGGTGGAACCGAACCGGTTCTTCACTCCCCGGATGATCCGGTAGGAAGCGCTCCTCTCCCCTTCAAAATACAATACCGTGTCCACCATGTGTTCCAGAACCCTGGGACCGGCCACCACCCCTTCTTTGGTCACGTGTCCCACGAGAAAAACGGCGATCCCCCATCCTTTGGCGATCTGGAGCAGGATATTGGTAGACTCTCTCACCTGGCTCACGCTTCCCGGCGCGGAAGAAATCTCTTCCCGGAACATGGTCTGTATGGAATCTATGATCACCACATGAGGCTTTTCCTCATGAATGGCGCCTTCAATGGCATCCAGATTCGTTTCGCAGAGAAACAGCAAGTCTCCCTTTATCTCTCCGATCCGGTTCGCCCGCAGTTTGATCTGCTTTAAGGACTCCTCTCCCGATATGTAAAGCACTTTTTGGCCGGAAGCAGCCAGGTTGCGGCATACCTGCAGCAGCAGCGTGGACTTTCCAATGCCAGGATCACCGCCCACCAGTACCAGCGATCCTTTTACCACTCCGCCGCCAAGGACCCGGTCCAGTTCCTCATAGCCGGTCTTCATGCGGTCCTGCTCATCCAAGTGGATCTCGGAAAGCCGGGAAGGCTTCACCCTAGGAGATTTTCCTCCTGACCCCTGGTTTCCGCTTCCTATTCCCCGTTTAGCGGCAGGTTCGGCCTTTCCCACCGGTTCTTCCACAAACGTATTCCATTCTCTGCAGGCCGGACACTGCCCCAGCCATTTGGCGGATTCATAACCGCATTCCTTGCAGAAGAATGCGGTCGTCTTAGCCTTTGCCATGCGGTTTCCTCCTGAAAAATTCAGGGTCCGGCCCTTTAAAAAAGAGCCGGACCCAATGTATCATTCTGTTATTTTCTGCCGATCTTTACGGTTACAGGCGTACCCTCATTCAGTTCCACACTGGCGGACAGCTTTCCGCTCATGTTGGTTCTCATGCTTCCGGCGGCTGCGCCGTCCACGTATACCTCATACTCCGTATCTTCTGCCAGCTGTATGGTCAGCTGGGCATCCTTATCGCCATCCACTTTAAATTCCACACCGTCATTGGAAACTGCGAAATTGGTGACCGCTGTTCCCGGTACGGATTCGTATACGAACATGCCGTTACGTTCCAGCTTTGTTATCTCATAAAAAGTCTTTACTTTATATAAATCACCATCGTGCTCAAAATCCTGTAATTTTGACTTTGTTCCTAATTTGTAATTACCAAAACTGATCGTTCCGTCCTGTTCTGTGCGGATTAACTCTTCAATTACCGGCATCGGTTTGCCCTCCTAGTATTTTGTTTACTCATCCTTTTTTTTATGCGAAATAATGATACGTTCGCTTGTAGCTATTATACACGACTTGAAAGAAAATGACCAGCTATTTTACCAGCTCCCTGACAGAAAATTTTAACCCGTCAGTTCCTGCCGTCACCACGACTTCGTCCCCTGATTTCACGGCTCCGTTAAGGATTTCTTCCGCCAGCTTATCCTCCAGGCAGTTCTGAATGGTACGCCTTAAGGGCCTGGCGCCGTATTTATCATCATAGCCTTTGTTAATAAGATATTCCCTGGCCTCTTCCTCCACTGCCAGCGTGATGTTCATCTGTTCTGAAGTCCTCTTCATGATATCCTTCATCATAATCGTCACAATATCCTTCATATGATCTTTATTTAAGGGGTGGAACACGATGATCTCATCGATCCTGTTAATGAACTCCGGCTTGAACAGGCGCTTCACCTCTTCCATTACCCGGTCCTTCATGATTTTATAATCCCCCTTCTCATCTGCAGCCGCACCGAATCCCAGGCGTTTGGGGGATATGATGTTTGCGGCTCCGGCATTGGATGTCATGATGATGATGGTATTCTTGAAATTGATCTTTCTTCCCTGGGCATCGGTGATATGTCCGTCATCCAGCACCTGAAGCAGGATATTGAACACATCCGGATGGGCCTTTTCGATCTCGTCAAACAGGATCACGGAATAAGGATTCCTGCGGACCTTTTCGCTCAGCTGTCCTCCTTCGTCATAGCCTACGTATCCGGGCGGAGAACCGATGATCTTGGAAACGCTGTGCTTTTCCATGTACTCGGACATGTCGACCCGGATCAGGGCGTTCTCCGTACCGAACATGGACTCGGAAAGTGCCTTGGAGAGCTCGGTTTTTCCCACACCGGTAGGTCCCAGGAACAGGAAGGAGCCAATGGGGCGCTTGGGGTCCTTAAGCCCCACTCTTCCCCGCCGTATGGCCTTTGCAACGGCTGAAACCGCTTCCTCCTGGCCGATCACCCGTTGGTGAAGGATGGTCTCCAGATTGCGGAGCCGTTCGCTCTCCCCTTCTTCCAGCTTCCTTACCGGTATCTTGGTCCAGCTTGAGACCACATCGGCGATCTCTCCCTCATCCACGGTAAGACTTTTTGCAGTCTTTTCCTTCTGCCACTTTTCACGGATCTTTTCTATTTTTTCCCGCTTTTTCTCCTGTTTCTTTTTGATGACGCCCGCTTTTTCATAGGCTTCCGCCTTGATGGCGGCCTCCTTCTGATCCTCCAGCTGCTCGATCTCGGCTTCTAAGTCCTTGATCTCTCCCGGCTCCACAAAGGTGGTCAGCCGGACCTTGGAGGAAGCCTCGTCAATGACGTCAATGGCTTTATCCGGAAGGAAACGGTCGTTGATGTAACGGGAGGACAGCTTTACCGCAGCCTTCAGCGCATCATCGGTGATGATCACCTTGTGGTGCTCTTCATACCGGCCTTTCAGGCCTCTTAATATCTCAATGGCAGCCTCCTCGGAAGGCTCCTCCACTGTGACCGGCTGGAAACGCCGCTCCAGGGCGGAATCCTTTTCAATGTATTTGCGGTATTCTTCAATGGTCGTGGCGCCGATCAGCTGCAGTTCTCCCCTCGCAAGAGAAGGCTTTAAAATATTGGAGGCATCAATGGCTCCTTCCGCCCCTCCGGCTCCGATAATGGTATGGATCTCATCTATGAACAGAAGGACTTCTCCGTCATCGATCACCTCGGCGATCACCTTCTTGATCCTCTCCTCAAATTCTCCCCGGTACTTGGAACCGGCCACCATTCCGGATAAATCCAGGGTCAGCAGACGCTTGCCGGCAATGGTTTCCGGTACGTCACCGCCGGAGATCATCTGGGCCAGCCCTTCCACCACCGCGGTCTTACCGACTCCCGGCTCCCCGATCAGGCACGGGTTATTCTTGGTCCTCCGGCTGAGGATCTGGATCAGACGTTTGATTTCCGTCTCCCTTCCGATGACCGGATCCAGCTTTCCCTGGACCGCCAGCTCCGTCAAATCCCTGCTGTAGCTGTCCAGTGTGGGCGTGCTTCCCTTTCCTTTGGCTGATTTCATGAGCTCTTCCTTATTGGCGGGCGCATCCTCTCCCATGGCCGACAGCACATCGATGTAAAGCTTCTGTATGCTGATCCCGATGGTATTTAAAAGCCTGGAAGCGACGCAGTCGTTGTCACGGATGATGGAAATCAGCAGATGCTCCGTACCGATTAAGTTTGCCTTAAAACGCACCGCCTCCCGGTAGCTGTTCTCCAGAACCCTTCTGGCGCCGGGCGTATACCCGCTGTCTTCCTGAAGCCGCACCGCCTGGTCAGGGGCGATGAGCTGGCTGATCAAACTTAAAACCTTTTCTTCCTTTACGCCGTTCTCTTCCAGAACCCTGGCCGCCACTCCGCTGCCCTCTTCCAAAAGACCGATCAAAAGGTGTTCCGTTCCCACATAGCTGTGGCCCAGACGTTCCGCTGCCTGTACGGCCAGATTAATGGCCGTCCTGGCCTTTGTCGTAAATCTGTCTATCATATATGAATCCTCCTGTCATTTTAATTCCGGCAGTTCCTTCCGGATAAATTCCGCCCTGGCTCCATCCAGTTCTTCCTTGCTTAAGGGCCGGTCCGATACCTTCTGTAAATTGGCCGGCTGGATTCCAAGCATCAGGCGGTAGACGGAAAAGTCTTCCTCTGTGTGAATCAGGCCATCCGTGAGTCCGGCCATGATCTGGGACAAAAATATCATGGCATCCCTGGCGGTCAGCCTTCTCGCATATTTCAGCACCCCGTAGGATTTATAAACTTCATCCTCCCGCTCCATCCGGCGTCTCTGGACGGAGAGCTTCCTCACCTGCATTTCCTGGTTGGTCAGCTGGATGGCTGCTTTTGATACCGTGTCTATGATCTCCCTTTCCGTCTGCCCCAGGGTCTTCTGGTTGGATATTTCATACAGGGAGCCGAAGTTTTCTTCGCCTTCCCCGTAAATTCCCCGGATGGCGGCGCCGAACCGGCTCATGTCACCGATCAGGCTGGAAAATTTCCTTCCCTGGGAAAGCATGGGCAGATGCACCACCACCGAAGCCCTGAGCCCGGTTCCCACATTGGTGGGGAATGAGGTCAGATAGCCATACCGGTCATCAAACGCATAGGCAAACCGTTCGTTGATGTAATCATCGATCCGGTCGGCCTTCTCCCAAAGCTCCTCCAGGCGGAGTCCCACTCCGAAAAGCTGGATCCGGATATGGTCATCGCAGTTAAGGACAATTCCGGTGTCCTCATTATCGGAGATCAGAATGCCTGAAGGCTTTTTTCCGGCAACGGCTGCGGAATTCAGTATCCGCCTCTCCTTCAGTGCCAGCCGGTCCAGCTCTTCCATCTCATTTAATATGGAAAATTCATAATGTCTGCCTTCCGCCTCACCTAAATCCTTTAATCCAAACTCCAGCCTGCGGACCACGTCTCCGCTTTCCTTTTCGCCAAGCTTTGCCGGAAATTCGTAATCCTGCCAGTTCCTCGCCAGACGGATCCTGCTGCTTATCACTCCCGGACGGCCACTGTCCGTCTGTTCAAACCATCTAAGCATCGGTCTCATTTCCTTTCTTCAGTTCTCGTATCCTGTCACGGCAGACAGCCGCCGTTTCATAATCTTCAAAACGCAGGGCTTCCTTTAACCTGGCATCCCATTGAAAAAGCTCTTTTTCCGGACTGGATGGGGCATCTGACCCGGCTTCACCGCCCTCCGGGCTGACGCTTACGCGGCCCTGTCCGTGATCCGCTCTCTGGAATACCGGGGTTTTCCCCGTATGGACGAGACTTCCCTGGAGCTGCTTCAAGCTGTCCTCCATAAGCGGTCCGAACACGCTGTAACAATCCATACAGCCGAACCTGCTGTCCCTTACAAACTCTTCGTAGCTGGTCCCGCAGGAGGGACACACGATCTGATGGAGCTTATCCGGCCCCTGGCTGTTATCCTCAATGCCCAAAAGGCCGGACAGCAGCTTTCCTAACGGGAATTCCCCGTCAAAAATAGCCGCATACACTCCGAAATCCATTTCTTTTGCGCACTGTGCGCAAAAATGGTGTTCTTTCTTCACACCATTCACCACTTCCGTATATTGAATATTTGCTTCGCGAATCTTACATCTCTCGCACAACATAATGAACCTCCATTCAGTGATCACTCATCCCGCTGGCTTCTTAAAAATGTCTGAAATATCTCATCCACCAGCTGGTGGACCTCTTCACATGTCACATTTTTACAGACTCCTCTGGCCAATACAACGCTTAAATCCCTGCGCATTTCATCGAGCACCCGGATTTTATCCACATCAAGGGACACTACGGCTCCTTTGCGGCGGTCCAGCTTGACAAACCCTTCCTGTTTCAGCACAGAGTACGCCTTATTTACCGTATGCATATTTATCCCTATGTTGTCGGCCATCTGGCGTACGGAAGGCAGGGGGTCCCCTTCTCTGATACTTTCCGTGGCGATTCCTATGATTATCTGGTTCCGAAGCTGAATGTAGATCGCTTCATCACTGTTAAAATCAATTTGCAAAAACATATTTTCACCATCTTTCGTTATATCTGTTATACACATAATAGCACACAAGAATGCTTTTTTCAATATGTATTATGGATTGGCGCATTTTCCCATGAAAATTCCATGCTCTGCAGGAACTGCCGTGGCAATAATTATAACAAATAGGAAACCTGTTTTCAATAGCCGTTCCTCAATTAACAGAAAGGGGCCTCGGGTCAGGGGCTTGAGGGCTTATATGGAAAGCATGATAAGAGCACCTGGGATCCAGGTGCTCTCATCATCAATCTTGCAATCATTTGGAATCTATCAGTCATCCAGATCCATGTACTCAAAATCATCTTCCCCATCCAGGGACTCCGTTTTTCGTTCAGATCTGTTTCCATTCTCACGTTTCGGCTCTGCTTTCCCTCTTCCTTCCGGTTTCGCAGGGCTTTTTTCCATGTGGGATACCAAATCGCGCTCCACATCCTCCAGACTGGCCTCTATGATAAAATCATCCTCGTCTTCCGTGGCTCCGCTCCCGAAATATCCGGGCTCGTCCGTTCCTTCCTCCTCATATTCCGGGCTTATCTGAATGTTTGAAGATTCTCTGTCATATTCTTCTCTGCTGTACCTTTTAATTCTGCTGTCAGGAATCTCTTCCCCCGGCTCATCATAAAATCCGTCATCCGGCTCGTCCTTCTTTTTCCCGGTTTTAAAGCCGCCTTTATCTCTGCGTCCGGGATCCGTTCTGTTTCCTTTTCTTATGAGGAGGATCACAACAACAAGCAGGGCCAGGGCCAGAACGCTCACTGCGATCAAAATATAAAATTGTATGCGGTAATCTTTGGTCAGTTTATCGTAGGCGGCAGTCATCTCCCCATACTTGTCATTGGAAACTCCGGAAACAAAATATCTCTGAATGGTCTTTTCGGAAAGATCATAGCGGTAAAAGTTCTTTTCACCGTTCCAGTTCATGGCATAAAAGAGACAGTACTGAGGATCCTCCTCTGAGTCTGCCACCCAGCCGGTCACCCTTATGCCATCGATATCCACCTGCCGCTCGCTGAACCCTTCCGGAACGGACACCTCCCCGTCCAGGGGGATGATAACGATGGCCTTGGTGCTGGTTTCCACCTGTACAAACCGGGACCAGGTATCCGCCCCCTCATTATATACAAAGAATCCGCCGTTTCCGCCCGTATCCTTTAAATAGAGCAGAAGGAGGTCCTTTTCCAGGCCTTTTCCTGCCATGACTTCCGTTCCCTTGTACTGGTAGGTTTGAGATTCAAAGCCCTCCGGAAGCAATGACTCGTCAAAGGACGTGGCAATGCTGTACTCCGTGCCGTCAATGGTCACGGCTGCGTCTCCGAATTCCGCTTCTCCTGTTTCTCCCGATCCTCCGGTTGCGGGAACAGATTCTCCGCCCTCCGCCTTCGTGACCTGAATGGTGTAATTCTTCACGGTCTGCCCGTCTTCCGCAGTCACCTTGACCACCACCTGGTTTTCACCGGCCTTCAGCCCTTTGTCTCCCTCCAGGCTCACATGGGCTCCTGCATTGGCCGCTACCGCGTTGACCACCAGATCGGCCGTATCCTTGTCGACCTGGGCCGTATAGGTGTCAACGGATGGAGAAAATTCCGGAGTCAGGGTTCCGGGAGAGATCTTCAGTGATTTTAAAGTGGCATCTTTCGAGTAGGTGGCAGGCGAAGTGACCTTCACGGTTGAATTTCCCTGCTTGCTCACGGTAAGAGCCTGGGAATCCATATCATAAATTTCCTGGGAAGTCACGGTGATATTGGTATTTCCCGCCTGCAGGGCCTTAAATTTCAGGGAAAAACTAAAGGTCTTCTGGTCGGCAGATTCCATGGTCCCCAGGACCTTAATGGCGCCTGCGCCTCCGTTTGCATTAGTACCGCTGACGAATTCCAGAATATTCGGATCATAAGCCAGCATGATCTCCGCGGTGCCCAGAGCGCTGCCGCTGGTCACTTTCATCGTTACAGTCACATCATTTCCCACCATGACCGATGGGTCGGAAAA
This sequence comes from Lachnospiraceae bacterium 54-53, assembly GCA_041223105.1. Classification (GTDB taxonomy): domain Bacteria; phylum Bacillota; class Clostridia; order Lachnospirales; family Lachnospiraceae; genus Lacrimispora. The sequence goes on along the minus strand of JBCLPO010000020.1, from coordinate 51,837 downwards.
AGCTATCTTGGCGTCTGCGGCCCAGGATATCATCTGTCCAAAGGGACCGGCGGCCACGATCATGCAGACCAGTACCAGACCGGTTATCAGTTTTTTCAGTTTCCTATTCATATTGTCTCCTATTTTTGTAGAACATTAAAGTCCGAGGATTTTCTTCTGCAAAAGCAGAAGATCCTGTGCATTCACCTTTCCGTCTCCGTTTCGGTCAGCTTCCTGCTGACTCTGTGCTGACAGGGTTTCCAGTCCGAGAATAAAACGCTGCAGTTTCAGAACATCCAGGCTGTTCACTTTTCCGTCCCCGTTGATATCACCGCTTAAGGCGGAGGAGGACTGGGCTGCGGTGCTGCCGGCTGTCTGTGTCACATTCTGCACCTGATGCGCGGACTCCGCAGCAGGCCCTTCTGTCTGAATATCGGTTCCGGGTCCCTGCAGAAGGACTCCTGTGGAGGTCTGCACGGACATGCCGGTGGAACCATCCGGCGCGATGGTCACACTGCTTCCGCCCGGAGTTGCTGAGCTCTCTCCTTCAGAAGGAACGGCCACGCCCGGCCCGCCGCCGCTGCTTCCGCTTTCGGAAGGAACGGCACTGCTCTCCGTGTTTGTGGAAGTGGAATAAGTGGGTCCGTCATTCTGGCGCACCACATGGAGGATATATTCCCTCACATTCCCGTTCTGGGCGGTAACTGTCACCTTTATATCATTATTGCCGTTTTGAAGCGTTATAGTCCCTGTTCCGCTGACGGAAGCCGCGGAATTTAAGAGGGAAGCATTCACATTGATCGTGGAAACCGAGGGATCTACGATCAGATTGTATTCCAGAGTATCCCGGCTGAAGGTAGGCGTCATGACAAAGCCTTCCACACTTAAGCCGGACAGTTTGTTGTTGGGACTGCCGTCACCGGTAGGCTGGCTGCAGGCATTATCCGGCATATTGTTATAAACCGGGATCTTAAACTCAAGGGCCGTCTGCTTCATATCGCTGTTGTAAGCCTTTGCGTATACGGCTCCTTCTGAAGCCGCTCCCTGTACATTGGTCATATACTGGTGTTTATATAAATTGGAACCCTGTACGTTAAATTTTTTCAGATAAAATGTATCCTGCCCAACTTTTACGTAGTTATTACCGTAATATAAAGCTCCGCCTAAAATTGATTTTTCAGGAGAATTCCATGGCCTCTCATAGCTGCCCGACTGGGAAGCCCACCATAAGCCTCTCTGTACGGCAGTCATGCTGCCGGACTGGTATGCTTCAATATTGAAAAAATTGTAATATCCTTCGTAACCGGCTTCGGTTCCCGATACGCTTTTACCGGTTCCTGAGAAGCCCTGTTCCTGAATGATCATGGCTGCCAGCACATAGGGATTCACTCCGGACTGGGTGGCGGCGTTCATGATCATGTTCACATAAGAGCTGCTGCCTGTTGTGGTCCCCGTGGTGTTGGAAGAGGACGGTCCCGTAAGGCTGGCTCCCGGCCCGTATTCCATCAGTACCTGGGGATTCCTGGGCGTAATGGAGGCATGAGGCGCTTCCAGGCTCACATTTCCGGAACCGGATTCCTGTGTGCTCTCTGAGGATTCCTCTGTGGAAGGGCTTACGGTGGCGCCGGGCCCGATGGCAGCTCCCGGCCCAGTGACGGAGGCACCTCCATCCTGGCTGCCGCCGCTTTCCTGGGAGGTATCCCCTCCGGAGGTGGACTGGCCGGACAGGAAGGTTCCGTTTACCATGGTCTGAAGCCCTTCCATCGTATGCTTGCCGCTGTCATATGTATGGGTCAGGAACTGGAACACATTGGTCTCATCCAGAAAGTTTCTCGGATCCATATAGTATTTGACAATGTCTTCCGAAGCAGTTACCCAGGAACTTCCGTCAAATCCGACCCAGGTGCTGGAATCCCAGTTATAGGCTCCTGCTGCGACGGATTTCCAGGAGGACATACTGTTGGTATGTACCAGGGTCTTTCCCACCTGGCTTTCTTCTTTCACGGCCGTATTCCAGTCCAGATTCGTATTCTGCGCCCGGAACACCCATTTGGGATACTGGGCATGGAGCTCCCGGAGCCGGATCTTATAGCTTTCCGGAAATCCCTCCGCCTGGAGCTGGCTCTCAAAATCCGCATCATTGGTATAGGACGCGGGAAACTTTAAGTAGCTTTTGGAAACATAACCGGTCACGGTCTGTCCGCCGGAGCCGGCAAACCGGATCTGATACCACAGCGCTCCGTCCGATGCATTCTTTTCGTCGACCACCGTAACGGATGCACCGTTTGTCAATTTTGTAACGATAGAGTAGGTAGTCCCCGGCCCGCTTCTCACATTCAGCGAACTGGCATTGACTGTGGCCGACCTTTCCGTATAAGCATACGCATTTATGTATGGTGAAACGGCTCCCATATAAGAGTCCATTGCCAGGACACTGGCCAGAATAACGGCCATCTTACGAGCTTTATTATACTTTTTCATCTGTCTCTCCCAAATATGCCCTCTTGTATTTTTTAATTTCCAATTATATGTAAATCATACATTTATTTATTATAATGACAAATGATACCATGTGTCAACTGAATCAGTTAAAGTTCAGACAAATGGAAATATTTGTAAGAAAATCTTTAAAATTTTGCTCCGTTTTTTATCCTGACATCAAAAAAGGGCCTCTCCAAAAGGGAGGCCCTTGGTCTGTCCGGTTATACCGGATATGCCTTATTTTCTTTATCTGCCAGTGCAGAATCCACGCCGGTCTGCTGTGCGGCCCGGTATTCGAAAAATTCCTTTGCAACCGTGGGGAACAGGGCGTAGGATAACACATCTTCATCCTGCTGCTTCCACTGGGCACAATCCTTTTCGAACTGGGCCAGCTGGGGAGGAATCAAATCTGCCGGACGGCAGGTGATCGGTTTCTCATCTCCGATGATTTTTTTCTGGACTTCCGCGTTAAACGGCTTTACCGTCTGTCCGAATTCGCCCATAAAAATCTTCTTGGTTTCTTTTGTTACCATCTTATAACGCTCACCGCTGATGACATTCAAAACAGCCTGTGTTCCGACGATCTGTGAGGATGGCGTAACAAGAGGCGGCTCGCCGAAGTCTTTTCTCACCTTCGGGATCTCCTGAAGCACTTCCATATATTTGTCTTCCTGTCCGGCTTCCTTTAACTGGCTGACCAGGTTGGAAAGCATGCCGCCCGGCACCTGATACTGAAGCGTCTTGATGTCCACGCCCAGCACCTTTGGATTTAAACGTCCGCTCTTTAAGGCTTCCTCCCTGACGGGCTGGAAGTATGCGCAGATTTCCGCCAGAAGGTTCTGGTCATATCCCGTATCATAGGGAGTTCCCCGGAAAGTCTCAACCATGACCTCGGTGGCCGGCTGGCTGGTTCCCAGGGCCAGCGGTGACATTGCGGTATCGATGATATCGCAGCCTGCCTCAACGGCCTTTAAATAGGTCATGGAAGCAACGCCGGAAGTATAATGGGTGTGTAAGTCAATGGGAAGCTTTGTGGATTCCTTTAAGGCGCGCACCAGCTCATCCGCCTTGTAAGGAGTTAAAAGACCTGCCATGTCCTTGATGCAGATGGAATCGGCGCCCATGTCCTCGATCCTCCTGGCAATGTCCTTCCAGTAATCCAGGGTATAGGCATCACCCAGAGTGTAGCTCAAGGCCACCTGTGCGTGACCCTTTTCCTTGTTGCACGCGGTCACGGCTGTCTGTAAATTACGGATATCATTGAAGCAGTCAAAGATACGGATGATATCAATGCCGTTTGCCAGTGACTTTTGAACGAAGTATTCCACCACATCGTCCGCATAATGATTGTAGCCTAAAATGTTCTGTCCACGGAACAGCATCTGAAGCTTTGTATTTTTAAAGCCATCCCTTAACTTCCTCAGTCTCATCCAGGGATCTTCCTTTAAGAAACGGAGGCATGCGTCAAATGTGGCGCCGCCCCAGCATTCTACCGAGTAATAGCCAACCTTATCCATCATTTCCACAACGGGAAGCATCTGTTCGGTTGTCATTCTTGTAGCGAGTAAAGACTGATGAGCATCACGAAGGACTGTCTCCACAATCTTAACCGGCTTTTTCTCTATATCTGCCATTGTCTTACCTCCTGGTCATTGTTATTTCACTAGTTTAAGGTAGCCAGTACAGCGCCTGATTCCACAGAATCACCGGAGGCCACATGAATGCTCGCAACGGTTCCGTCAGAAGGCGCTACGATCTCGTTTTCCATCTTCATGGCCTCGAGTATGACCAGCACATCGCCCTTTTTCACGGCCTGGCCCACGCTGGACTTGACGCCCAGGATCTTGCCCGGCATGGGCGCCGCTACTGTTACGGAACCCTCACTTCCTGAAGGAGCTGCTTTTGGTGCAGGCGCTGCCGCCTTCGGTGCAGGTGCTGCCGGTGCTGCCGGAGCGGGTGCCGCCGGTGCAGGTGCCGCTGCCTTCGGTGCGGGCGCTGCCGCGGGAGCGCCGATACCCGCGCCTTCTTCTACGGTTACGTCATAAACATTACCATTCACTGTAATTCTATAATTTTTCATGATGACAATCCTCCTGATTGATTATGCGTTTTTCCATTTTCCTGCCGGTGCGCGCCTGATGGAGCGGACAACCAGACCATTTGGTGAGCTTCCTGTGGATGCTGCGATGGCGGCGGTGATAACGGCGGCCAGCTCCAGATCATCCGCGAGCTCCTCTTCCTCTTCCTGAATGGGGACTATGTCCGGGGTTCCCGGAACGAAAACCGGCTCCACCGCCTTTTTGCTCTCCCCGTTTCCATTTTTCGATACAGCGATATATTTAAATAATCCCAGGAGAACCAGCAAAAGGGCTATGATGCCCAATCCGATGGGGCCGTTGTAATCTCCCTTTTGCAGTTTTTCGCCTGTGGTATATTCCGGTGCAAAACTCACGCTGATTATCTTGCTGATTTCCGGGTCCGTTGTTATGGAAAAATCCATATTTCTCTTTTCGAACACCGTGTGAAGCGTTACCACATAGCCGTCAGCCGTATTCTCGACCAGAACATTTTCCTCCACAGAGACCAGGGCGCCTAAATCATTCTTTATGCCCGCCCAGGTATCCACGCCGTCTACAATACCCGCATATTCCTCTCTGCCTTCCATGTTCTTCTTGAACTCTGAGACATCGCTGTCCTGAAGTTCCACATAGAGATTTAAGAAAGGATCCGGAAGCTGCTTCAGCTGCGACTGGACACTGGCATCGATCTCATCGGTCTCACTTGCCGTGGTGTCTCCGGCCGTGCTGCATGCCGATAATGAAAAGAGGCAGACCGCCATGGTAAGTCCCAATGCTACTCGTTTCATATTCAGTTTCATATACCTGTCACCTCATTCTAAATCGTGCCATGTTTTTTTACCGGACGATCCTCTTTTTTTGTGAACAACATCTCAAATGCGGCAATGACCCTTGCTCTCGTCTCAGCCGCGTCAATGATATCGTCAACATATCCTCTCTTTGCCGCGGAAAGGGCGCTGGACTGAAGGAGTCTGTAGCTTTCCGTCTTCTCGCTGATCAGGGCCTTTCCGTCTTCCGCTTTCTTTATCTCATCCGCATACATGATCTTTGCGGCCTCTTCCGGCTCCATCATGCCAATGGAAGCCTCCGGCCATGCGTAAACCACATCCGCACCGATGGACTTGCTGTTCATGGTTAAATATGCGGTCCCTAAAGCCTGTCCGGTGACTATGGTGACCTTTGGAACCGTTGCGTTGGCAAATGCATAGGTGAGCTTTGCCGCTGCCCTGGCGATCCCCTTCTCCGAACCTGCGGTGGCCTCATATCCTTTTACATTCACCAGCGTCAGCACCGGAATATTGAATCCGTCGCAGAAGCTGACGAATTCGGCAGCCTTTTGGCAGCCCTCTTCCGTCAGGAGCGCATCGTATCCGCCTGTTTTAACACCGCTCTCATCATAGGATTCGGTCCTGTTGGCCACACAGCCCACAGTCGCTCCGTTTAAACGGATAAAACCTGTGACCATGGAAGGCGCGTATTCCTTCCTGGCTTCCAGGAAGAACTGGTTATCAGAAATCCGTGTCAATGCGATGGCTGTGTCACCGGTATAGTTCGGAAGGTCGGGACAGGTGCGGTTTAAATCATCATTGCATTCACTGTAAGATAAGTCATCTTCATTGTTGGCGGGAAGAATGGATACAAGCGTTCTGACCGTGCCTAAAATTTCCTCTTCTTCTCCCGTAAAATCCACCATGCCGGTTTCCCTGCTCTGGAAATCCGCAGAAGCGGTATTGCATTTTTCAATATGATTTTCTTTGATGGCATTGGGGGAATTAACGAACAGCTTACCCTTCCCGCTTTCCATGAGGGTGAAGTCTGACAGGGCTGCTGATACGGCCATACCGCCGCCGCAGATACCGAATATTGCTGTAATCTGAGGAATGACGCCGGAAGCCAGGGTCTGGCTCATATAAATCTCTCCGAAACCATTTAAGGCATCGGTCGCCTCCTGAAGCCTTAAACCGGCACAGTCCACTAGTCCGATAACCGGCGCTCCTGTTTTCATCGCCATGCTGTAAAGCTTTGTGATCTTTTTCGCGTGCATTTCACCTACAGAACCTCCCAGAACTGAGGCGTCCTGACTGTACACATAAACAAGGCAGCCTTCGATGGTACCGTAACCGGTAACAACACCGTCGGCAGGAGTTTCCCTTGCGGTAATGTTGAAGTCTGTGCTCCTTGCGGTAATATAACCGCCAACTTCAACAAAACTGTTCTCATCAAGCAATGCATGAATCCGACTGCCTGCTGATGTCTGTGCTGAATTACTCATTTTGCAATCCTCCATTTTGTAATATTTGTATAGTCCGGTTATGCGATTCATAAGGGGACTATGGAATAACACCAATTTCTGCCGATTATAATTGTATAATTAATTTTGACAAATTTCAAGCTCTTTTTGGCAAAAAAAGAACAGGAAACTATGAATTTCTCACAATCCATTGTTTCCCGTTCGAATTATATGTTAGCATTTTATCACAACCCAACCATACTTCCAGCGTATTGTATATTTCCGGAAGCTTATTTTATGAAATTTATACAAACTATTCCCTGATTTCCGTTATGCCAATGCTCCCATCTGTTTTTTCCCTGAATGTGATATTCGATGATCCCTCTCCGAGGACAATTCCACGATCCGTTACGTTTAAGGAAGCCGTATCCACATTGGCCACAGCCACCATCAGATCATCTCCAAATACCAGATCCGGGTTCTGCTTCAGTAAGTCTTCCTTCTTTTCAAGGATTATGGTTTCCTGGTCTCCCGTCACAAAAACACATGGATAAAACAGCAGCTCCGCAAGCGCCTCCTGATTCCGGTCCGCCACCGCCTCCTGGATCTTTTCCGCAAATGCTTCTGCTTTTTTACCCGGACTGTCGCTTTCCCCGGTCTCCGGAACATCCGATCCCGGCCCCGGCAGCCCTGCATCCGCTTCCTCTCCGGCCATGTCCTCTTCTTCCTGTTCTTTCTGTTCTTCCTGTTTTTCCTCTGCCGCCGCTCTCTCCATCTTTATGGCCGCAGTCTCCGATTCCGTCGCCTCCGAAGGGGCGCTGCCCGCGTCCGCAGCTTCCTTTCCGCCGCAGCCGGCCATGAAAAGCACAGCCATGAAAACGGCAAAACAAACGGTACTGATTTTTTTCCTGAACATTCTTCCTGGTTCCTCCCTGCGTCCACTTACTGCTTCGGCCACAGTATAGCACCGGTTAAGTTTGTAAGTCAATAGGGTTTCAAAAACCGTAAACCTTAGTCATGTTTCCGTAAGAATCCGGTATTTTCTTTATGGATTATTTATATTCCTTAAGAAGGGTAAAGCCTCTCCCCCTCACTTCATTCACCCGGTTGACGATCATGAACGCGCTGGGGTCTATTCCCATGACCAGCTCATTCAATTTGGAAAGCTGTCTCCCTGAGACCACGGTGAGAACGGTATAGGATGCCTTTCTCAAATGGCCCCCCTCGCTGGCCAGCAGCGTGGTGCCTCTGTCCATCCGGGACTGGATGGCCCGGCTGATCTCCTCATATCTGTCACTTACGATCTTCACCTGCATCTGGTTTCTGCCGATGAGAAGCACCTTATCCAGCACCATGGTATACAAAATCACCAGAAGGATCCCGTAAAGGATCTGCTCCTTATCGGAGAATACCATCTGGGACAGCAGGATCAGGCAGTCGAACACAGACATGGTCATGGACACGGACAGATTCCATTTTTTATTGACGATCAGGGGAGGGATATCCATTCCTCCGGTGGAGGCCCCGGCCCGTATCACCATGCCGATCCCCGCGCCGATGAGGAGCCCGGAAAACACCGTGGCCAGCATCCGGTCTCCGGTCATTACCGTGTGCCCGAACAGGTTTTCAAACACCCCCAGGATAAACGGATAATAAAATGTGCTTATCAGGGTCGTAAAAGCAAACGCCCTGCCCAGGACCAGGGCTCCCGCCCCGAACATCAGGATATTGAAGGCTCCCACAAAAACAGCTACCGGAATGCCCAGCTGATGCCAGGCCACCAGGGCAAGTCCCGTGGTTCCCCCTGTGATCAGGCCTCCCGGCAGAATAAACAGGGATACGGCCAGGGCGTAAACCGTATTGCCCGCCAGCACCGTTGCAATTTTTTTCACATTCATATGTTCTGTAACTTCCTTTCATGCGTGGATCAAGCACCTTTACTATATCATGGGATATTATTTTGTACAATTTATTTTCTGCTTTTCTTATGACGCAAAACTGTGTTATACTGATTTTGCTTATACTTAAGGAGTACTTAAGGAGGAAATCCATGGAACTTTATCTGATTGTGTCAGCAGTCATCTGCATCATCTGTATTCTGGCCAGCAATCTGTCATATAAAATAGGCGTACCGTCACTCCTGCTTTTTATTCTGCTTGGAATGATGTTCGGAACGGACGGGATATTCCGCATAAATTTCTCGGATTACGGACTTTCGGAATTCATCTGCTCCACCGCATTGATCTTCATCATGTTCTACGGCGGTTTCTGCACGAACTGGAACGAGGCAAAACCGGTCGCCGTCAAATCCATGATACTCTCCAGCGCGGGCGTGGTATTAACCGCAGCCCTGACCGGCTTATTCTGCCGCTTCTTTTTAAAAACCTCCCTGCTCGAAGGCCTTTTGATCGGTTCTATCTTAAGCTCCACGGACGCGGCAAGCGTCTTTTCCATACTCAGGGTCAAAAAGCTGAATCTGGTGAACGGCATGGCTTCTATCCTGGAGGTGGAAAGCGGAAGCAATGACCCGGTCTCCTATATGCTGACCATCATCGTCCTGGGCATGATGACCGGCAGGACCTCCCCTGCTTCCGTAGCCGCCATCTTTGGGGCTGAAATTCTGTTCGGGCTGCTTTTCGGCGCGGCCGCCGGCTGCGCGGGGCGCTTCATCTTCCGCATGAAGCATTTCCGCTCCCGGGAAATGCTTCCCATTCTGGGCCTGTCCATGGCGATCCTGACTTACGGCCTTTCAGCCAACCTGGGCGGCAATGGTTTTTTAAGCGTATATATGGCAGGGATGATCATCGGAAACAGCAGGATCCACCACAAGGTGGAGCTGGTCCACTTCTTCGACGGGATCACCGGAATGATGCAGATCGTGCTGTTTTTCCTGTTAGGGCTTCTCTCCTTCCCTTCCAGGATCATCCCTGTGATCCTTCCCTCCGTCTGCATCATGGCATTTATGCTGGTTCTCGCACGTCCTCTGGCAGTATATCTGGTCCTCCGCCCCTTCCGGGTCCCTCTTCGGCAGCAAATGCTCATTTCCTGGGCGGGGCTGCGGGGAGCGGCCTCCATCGTCTTCGCCATTATGGCGGTCTTAAGTCCCGCCGCCTTAAAGCTTGACGTCTTCCACATCGTATTCTGTGTCTGCCTGCTTTCCGTGGCAGTCCAGGGTACCCTGCTGCCATGGATGGCCAGGAAGCTGGATGTGATCGGATCCACAGACAACATCTTTAAAACCTTTAACGATTACCGGGAAGACCCGGCGGTCCATTTGACAGAGATCCGTCTGCCGGAAGGCCACCCCTGGATAAACCACAGGTTAAGAGATATTGTCGTCGCCGACGGCATGATGGCCGTCATGATCCTGAGGGACGGGAGCACCCTGATTCCCAAAGGGGATACCATGGTGCTTGCGGATGATACCATAATCCTGAACAGCACGGCCTATACGGATAACGCCGGCATAAAGCTGCGGGAGGTGCAGATCGGCCGGTATCATCCGTGGGTGAACAAAAAAATCAGCGACCTCACCCTCCCGAAGGACACGCTCATTTTCCTTGTCCGGAGGGCGGGAAACTCCCTGATCCCTGACGGCCAGACCTATGTCCGGGACGGAGATTCCCTCATACTGAACGCATAGGCTGGGGCACGGGAAAGCGGCAGCCTTTCCGCTGCCGCTTTCTTACAGTTCTTCCCCGTTGCATGCGATCACTTTCTGGAACCATGCAAAACTGTCTTTTTTTACTCTCTTCTTAGAACCTTTTCCCCTGTCATCCTGATCCACATAGATAAAACCGTAGCGCTTGCTCATTTCCGAAGATGAGCAGCTGACGATATCCAGAGGTCCCCAGGCATAATATCCTCTTAAATCAACTCCATCCGCCACAGCCAGCTTCATCTGTTCTATGTGGGCCTTATAATACTCCATGCGGTACGGGTCATGAATGGTGCCATCGGGCTCCGGTTTGTCATAATAGCCGCATCCGTTTTCCGTAATGTAGATGGGACATTGATATCTGTCATAAAATTCATTCAGCATAAACCGCAGGCCTGCGGGATCGATGGTCCAGCCCCAGGGATTTGCAGGAAGGGAGGGATCCCTGAAGGCGCTGTTATCCTTCTCAAAGCTTTCTTTATCAACCATCCGGGTGTAGTAATAGGAAAATGAAAGGAAATCAGCCGTATTTTTTAAATCCTCTTCATCCTCCGGGCCGAATTCGATGTCAATCCCCCGTTCCTCAAAGAAATGCCAGGCATAGCCCGGATACTTCCCCCGCAGAAGCACGTCCGAAAAGAAGTATTCCATCTGATTGTGCCTCATTGCCGCAAGCACATCCTCTGATTTGCCTGAAGCCGGATAGCTGGGGCCTCCGCAAAGCATCATACCGATCTGTAAGTCCTTTTTCAGGCTGTGCCCATATGCCGCGGCGCGGGCGCATGCCACCATTTCATTGTGGACCGCCTGATATTTTGCCTCTAAGACATTGTCCACCACATCCTCCGCCACGCCAAGGTGGTTGAAGGATTCATGGACAATCAAGTTGATCTGATTCACCACGATCCACAGCTTCACCCTGTCTCCGTACCGGTCAAATAAGGTCCTGCAGTACCTTTCAAAATAACCGATCACTTCTCTGGAGTACCAGCCCTTGTATCGAAGAGTCAGGTTCAGAGGCATCTCGTAATGGGAAATGGTGATCATGGGCACCATGCCGTTTTTTATGATCTCGTCGATCAGCCGGTCGTAGAATTCAAGCCCCTCTTCATTGGGCTGGGCGTCATCGCCATTGGGGTAAATGCGGGCCCAGTTTATGGAGGTCCTGTAGGTATTTAAGCCAAGCTCTTTTAACAGAGCCAGATCTTCCCTGTAGGTGTGGTAAAAATCGATCCCCCACCGCTTTGGGAACACCCGGTCTTCACTTTCCAGGGCCTCTTTGATATATTGGACCGTGACTTCCTCATTATATTTCTGATCGACCGGTATGTCGTCCACATACTCATTGATGTCAGCCACACACAGTCCTTTGCTGCCTTCCTGCCATGCCCCTTCCATCTGGTTTGCCGCAAATGCTCCTCCCCATAAAAAATCTTTTGGGAATGTTTTTGGTGCCTTTTTCATGATATCCTCTCCTTTCGCCACATATAGGTTCTATTCAATCCCCGTCTTCCCGCCCTTTTCCAGCGCCTTTATCCGTTCATCCAGCTTTTCATAAAGATTTGACATCTGCTTTGCCAGATTTATTTCACTGTATATGGTCATCAATGTGTCCTGGGCATGGGTAAGAAGAATGTTGTATTCAAATTTGTCCCCCCTGACGGCGCTCTGGATGCAGTCCGTCTGGATCCGGTGCGCTTCGGTTATTTCATAATCCGCCTTTCTCATGTGCTCTTTTGCCTCGTCCGGATTACCTGCCGCCATGCAATCCACCGCTTTCCTGCAGCTAAGACGTGCATCTCCCGCATGCATGATGATCTGCATCGCACTTTCTACTATTTTCTCGTCCAAATTTATCCGTATAATCCAGCTGCCCAAAAAGGGCAGCCGATTACTTTTCCTTTCTCCCGGCCCCATCTGCCGGGGTACTGATTCTTTTAATCCCTCTGTTTAAGCATTTGCCGTTTCCTTCTTTGCAGCCTCAGCCGCTTCCTTCTTGAGGATGCTGGCTTCATAAGCCTTATAGAACGGATACCAGATCAGAGAAGATACCGCCAGTGATATGATCAGGAAAATGACCGCACGGAAGGATCTGGTGGAAATCCAGGTGGAAATCGGATACGGACAATACCATAAATCAAACTGTACCCGGGGAATGGGAGCAAATGCAATTACCTTGCAGGCAAACCATGTGATCAGAGGAATAACGATGCCCTGGAGCCACATGGGAATCATCAGATAGGGATTCCATGCGATGCATCCGAATATGACAGGCTCGTTGATGTTAAAAACCCCGGGAATCAGACAGGCCTTGCCCAGGGCCTTCAGCTCCCTTGATCTGGACCTCATCAGCATGAATACAAGGGGCAGGGTACAGGCAATGCCTCCCACCCACATATAGGTACAGTAAACCAGACCTTCCGTAAAGATGTACATATTGGCTGCCGTCGCCGTGCCGGCCGCCACCATTCCCAGGTTTGCCGTGATGGCCGCCAGCTTCACCGGCTCGTTCACCGGCGTCAGGACCCAGCTTGATATGCCCATGGAATAGATAAAGCAGGTGAGGAACATGAAGAATGTGAAGCCATACCATGTCTGCAGGAAATTCTGCAGGGGCATAAATACGGAAAGTATGATCCGGTATAAGTCAACCCTTAATATCAGCACAATCACCCAGCCGGCGCCGATAATCACGCCGATGGGAAGCAGGGCATCAAACCACTGGCGTACGAAATCCGGAATGGCTGAATCCTCTTTAAAGAATGTGAATTTAGCGAACGCCCCCATAACCAGTCCGGCAAATATTCCTGTAATGATGGCACAGAACATGCCGCCCGCCCCAAGGGAAGCATGGCCGAAACCGATCTCCGCATCCGCCTCAATTTCAGGCACCACAACCATCATGAAGAGCAGCAGCCCCGAAAGTCCTGCAATCAGCCTCTGCTTGCGGTAACGCTTCTTTTCACAATAATTGAAGGGAATCAGGAAGGATATCAGCAGGGATAACTTCCCCATTGTCCATCCAAAGGGCGTCCAGAATGAAAACGGAAGCGTCACATAATCCTCAATAATTGCCAGACAGCAGAATACGGACCCCAGGAAAATGAACGGAAGGATCTGCATAATGGAATCCTTAATCGTAACCACCCAGATCAGGTTGTTGATTTTGTTCAGCTTGGGGGCAAAACTATTTTCCAGCCAGCCAATAAATTTTTTCATACCTTTTCTCCTTTTTTATTTTATTTCAGAATTACTTGTCTCCAAATAATTCCAGTATCTGATCCACCGCCATATCTCCGTTTAATCTGGAATAGCATTCCTGGGAAATCAGCGCGCACCGGATATCATATCCCTCGATATCCTCCATTATGGAATCCAGATTCGATGCAAGATGAGGACCGACCAGCAGACAATTGATGTCCTCCACGTAATTCAAGATTTCGGATTCACTTCTCGCGTTCACCTTCATGGGAATTCCTCTGGCAGATGCCGCTTTTCTTATATTTGCAGCCATAAAGCCGCTGCTCGCGCCGGAACCGCAGACGAGCAAAACATGATAACCATTCATAAACCCATCTCCTTTTGTTTTTAAGAAAGCTTCTGTTTCTTCAGGTTCATTATAGCCCCGCATATATGAGGGGTCAAACCGCCTTTTTCCCCTCATGGGTGAAACTGTCTGCACCCGGGATAAGTTTGTGTCCGCAATAAAGAGTCCGCTTGCGGACTCTGGCGCTGACGCGCTGTCACTTTAGTGACATCTTCCACTTAAGCGGCATGCGCATCCTGCCCGGAGGGCTTTTTATCTCACAGGACGTAATTTCCTGTGAAATAAAAAAGCCCGGTAGAATCCCGGACTTTTCCCCTCAGTTTTTTAAAGTTTTTCACGAAAGAATTTCATGAGCGCGGATATGGCCCGATCCTGGTCAGGGCCTTCGCAGACAACCGTTACCGTCTGTCCCCGCTTTATTTCCATGCCCATGACCGCCATTATTTTTTTTAAATCAGCCGTTCTTTCGCCGCATTTCAGTTGGATGCTGCTGTGAAATTCACAGGCCGTCTTGACCAGCGCTCCAGCAGGCCTCGCATGGATTCCATATGCGTTTTTGATTGTATATGTGAATTCTCTCATACCCGTCTTCCTTTCCATACGCCGTATCGGATTTTAATTAGTAAAATTATGCAGGCCCGTTCCGCCGCAGTCAAATTTACTTTTTCACCCACCCTGTGCAAAAGCTTGTCTCTACCGGGCGAAGGAAGCATTGACTGCCGGCACATGGGGTAATATAATGAAATCATGAACGAAAAATGTATGCAGCTGATAAAATTTTTATTAGAGACAAAAAAATGGGTCACATCATCGGAACTGGCCGCTGAACTCACTGTTTCCGTGCGGACGGTTAAAAACTATGTTTCCCAGTTAAACACCATTTACGCCAATCTCATCACTTCCTCCTCCAACGGATACAGGATCAATACGGATGCCGCCGCCAGCGCGATGAACGATAATATGCCTTCCATCCCCCAGTCCAATAAAGAGCGGTCCACCTATGTGGCGATCCATCTGCTCCGGTCCCAAAAACCGCTCTCCTTTCTGGATCTGTGCGATACGCTGTTCATCAGCACCTCCACCCTGCGCACGGTGTTAAAACGCACCAGGCGCCAGCTTGACCAGTACGACTTAGAGCTCAGCATGTCCGGAGATTCCATTGAAATACTGGGCAATGAAAGAAACCGGCGCAGAATGCTGAGCTCCATTATATTTGAGGAATCCAATTCCGCTTTTTTCAATATGGATGTGATCCAGGATGCCTTCGATAACATAGACGCCGATTTTGTACTGGATGCCATGAATGAAACCCTGCTGGAAGGGCAGTATTACGTAAATGATTTTTCCGCTTTCAACATCCTGCTTCATATTATCATTGCCATAGACCGAAACTTAAATCAGACCGCGGATTGCATAAGGACTGAGCTTCCGCCGTTCATCCCGGCCCACGTATATGATATGGCCAAAAGTCTGGCGGAAAAATTAGAAGATTATTTTAAAATCACCTTCCGCCAGGATGAGATTTCTGAATTTTCCCTCCTGTTTTACACCAGGGCCGCCTCCATTGCCGTGGATGCGATCAATGAAGGGAATCTGGAGGAATATATCGGCAGGGAATGCATGTGTCTTGTAAAAGACATCAACCATATGCTCCAGAATGATTACGGCATCGAGCTGACCAATTCGGAATCCATGGTCAGATTTGCCCTTCATATCAAAAGCCTTTTATTAAGAACCAGAACGAAAAATTACAACAGAAATCCCCTCACCGATTCCATCAAGACCTCCTGCCCGTTAATTTACGATGCCGCCGTTAATTTAAGCAGCATTTTAACAGAAAAAGCAGGGGTCACCATGATCGACGACGAGATCGCCTACATCGCCCTGCACATTGGAAACGCCCTGGAGACCCAGCATGCCTATGAGTCGAGAATCACCGTGGTTTTAAACTGTCCCACTTATTATAACATCAACTTAGAGCTTCACCAGAAGCTCATGGAGCGGTTTCATAATGAGATCATCATCTCCGATGTCACGACCACGGAGATGCAGCTTGATCATTACCCTGCCGCTGACTTAATACTTTCCACCGTGCCCTTAAACTGCACACAAAAAACGCCCAGCATCATAATCAATCCCTTTATGACAGCGGCGGACGCGGCCATCATCGAACGGGCCATTTCCCAGATCAGGGCGGAAAAGAAGCAGCAGTTCTTTTTTAAAGAAATGCGCAAAATCATACTGCCGGAATTTTATGAGCACCTGGCCAAACCCATGTCAAAAGGGGAAACCATACACCACATGTGCGCAAGGCTGTATGAAGCCGGTTTTTCCAATGAAAAGTTTGAAGACGCGATTTTGGAGAGGGAACGGCTCTCTTCCACCGGGTTCATTAATTTTGCCATTCCCCACACCATGAAAATGCAGGAAAACAGGTCATGCATGTATATCCTGATCATTGATGAGCCCATGGAATGGGATGACAATTCCGTTCACCTGGTCATCATGCTCTGCTTTAGCGCAGGGGACCGGCAGATCTTTAATACCATATTTGAATCCCTGTCCGTTTCCCTTTTAAACCGGAGCATGATCCATGACATACAGATGACGCAGAACTATGAAGACTTCCTTCATATTATCTCCAAATACAACAGCAGGGAAAGCTTTTACTTTCCCTCCTGCACGTAAGCGCTCTGCCGGAATCCCTGATCAATCCGGACGTTCCGTTAAGAATTTCTGCCTCAGCAGCTGTTTTTTGTCTTCCGACAGGCGGATTTGATCAGATAAATAAGCCTCAACAGTTCCAAAGGATCTTTCAATGGCCTGAAATGCACGGATGAGGCAGCTCTCAGAAACCGTCAGAAGCACCCGCACGCATTCTGCGAGACCGGCATCCCCGGTCTCCTTTTTTATGAGCATGGCGAGCTTATCCGCCTGAGCCCTTACATATTCATTGGTCTTTACAAAATCACGGAGAATGGTGTCATGATCCACGCCAAGAGCCGCCAGCAGAAGTGCCGATCCGATCCCGACCCGGTCCTTTCCCGCCGAGCAATGCCACAGGACGGCACGTTCATCCGCATCCAGCAGAAGATCAAAAAACCGCCCGTAAGATTCTGCCGCATGATCATTCAGCACCAGATCCTCGTAAAGTTTGTCCACATAATTTTCCGGCTTTCCGCCAAGGGAAGAAGCGTGGAGGAGAATTCCCTGTACGGCATCCTCCTGCCTCCCTTCCTCCGCCTGCTCTTCCTCATCTTCGAAAGTGATTCCTACGGTCTTTTCATCAAGAATGGGATTGAATATATTCTTTGTTCCGGGTATCTCCGGATCAGGCTTCTGCCTTCGTTCCGTAGCCGTCCGGAAGTCAATGACGGTCCCCAGGCGGCAATGTTCCACCAGGATCCGGATATCTTTTGGGGTGGCTTCGTATAAGGTTCCGCTCCGTATGAGCCTTTTCGGGAGAATCCGCCTCCCGTCCATGGTTGTAAATCCGCCTAAATCCCTGGTATTGTGCAGGCCTTCCAGTTCAATCCGCCCGATGCAGCTGTTTTCCTTCATGAAATTCATCAATTCCTCCCACAGGGCTTATGTCCACGGAACAGCTCCGAAGCCCATAAACCGTTTTACATAAGTATAACACAGGAAACGGCTAAGCGGAAGAGAGGATTCCCGTGAACCCGGGCATTGAGAAATATTTTAACAGGATCCCCTTTATACACCAGACGGCCGTCAGGCGTCTGACGCCTTCGGTCAAATAGACCGGATACGTTTTTACGGCTTCTCCGTTCAGGCGGTAAATAACCGTTCCCACTGCCTGGCCCTTATGGACCGGAGCGGTCAGTTCCTCCGGAAGCTCTGTCTGGACCGTGACCTCTTCATCATCTGCCAGAAGGAGATTTAAGCTCTTCTCTTCCTTCTCACCGATGGAGCAGGATACGGTCACCGGCTCATCCAGCCGTCCGGAGGAAGGAATTCCTTCCTTTACGGGAATTTCCGGCAGCGCCGCTTCTTCATAGACATCCCGGTAATGGAAACGGTCCATCCCGTACTGGTACAGCTTCCTTGCATCCGACCATTTATAGGATTTATGGGGCGGCCAGCCGCAGCCTAAAAGCGCGATGGTATAGATCCTTCCGTCATTCTGGGCCGCGCCCACATAAGAATAGCCTGCGCCTCCCGTAAAACCTGTTTTCCCTGTAAACGCCCCGTTCATCATTGTCAGAAGCGCATTGTGGTTGGTGCAGCCAAAGGATCTTTTTCTCTCTAAGTCGGAGAAAGAATAACTCTGGGTCCCCGTGATTTCCAGGAATTCCTTCTTCTTCGGCGACTGGCCGATGCAGTAGTTCATGATCCGGGCCAGATCCGCTGCCGTGGTGGAATGCACCTTTACCTCTCCGTCTTTTTCTTCCCTGGCATCCAATCCGTTGGGCGTGATAAAATATGTATCGGTACAGCCTAAATCCCTGGCTTTCTGGTTCATGAGCTCCGCAAACCCTTCCATGCTGCCTCCTATGTGCTCCGCGATCATCATGGCGGCATCATTATGGGATTCCAGCATCAGGCTGTAGAGGAGATCCTTAAGCAGAAAGGTCTCTCCCTGACGGACCCCCAAATGGACCTTGGGCTGGGAAGCGGCATTCTGGCTGGCAGTCACCGTGTCGGAGAGGTTTCCGTGCTCCAGGGCGATGATGCAGGTCATGATCTTTGTGGTGCTGGCCATGGGACGGGCCAGGTCCTCATTTTTTCCGTACAGAATGCGGCCGGTAGAGGCGTCCATCAGAACTGCCGACTGAGCATAGAGATTTAATTCATCCTTTGTCTGAACCGCTGCGCTTTTTTCTTTCTTCTCTTCCGTTGCTTCCGTTTCCTCATACACGGTCTCTTTTACTGCCGGCCTGGCAGGCGCCGTTTCTGTCATCAATAACAGGACAATTCCGGCCGCTGCCAGCAATATTCCTATGGCATGCCTCATGAAAGAGCCTCCCCCGTGACTTTAATTTATCCTATTCCAAAGTTTTTTTAATTATTCCCTTTACTTTTCGAACGTATTTTCGCTATAATAAGATCATGAAAGGAGGCGTCCCATGATACCGGAACCCTTGGTTTTTCACATTGACGTGAATTCGGCTTACTTAAGCTGGGAATCCGTGGACCGCTTAAAGGCTGATCCTGATGCGCTGGATTTGCGCTCCATTCCGTCGGCGGTAGGCGGCGATTCCGCTTCCAGGCATGGGATCGTTCTCGCAAAATCCACGCCCGCAAAAAAATACGGGATCATCACCGGCGAACCCATTGTCCAGGCTCTTCGCAAATGTCCTTCCCTGACCCTGGTTCCCGCCCGCTTCGATGTATATATCGAAAGCTCCCGCAGGCTGATGGAGCTGTTATCCGATTATACGCCGGATATCGAAAAATTCAGCATTGACGAGGCTTTTCTGGACATGACCTCCACCATCCACCTCTTCGGATCCCCCTGGGACGTTGCCAACCGGATACGGGAAAGAGTGTGGAAGGAGCTGGGATTTACGGTCAACATCGGACTTGCTCCCAACAAGCTTCTGGCAAAGATGGCTTCGGACTTTAAAAAGCCCAACTTATGCCACACCCTGTTTCCCAATGAAATTCCCGGGAAAATGTGGCCCCTTCCCATTGGAGAGCTGTTTTTTGTGGGCCACTCCGCCCGGAAAAAGCTGGAGAGCATCGGCATACACACCATTGGGGATCTGGCAGCCTGCGATGTCAGCCACCTAAAGCACCTTCTGGGGGATAAGTATGCGATCCTGATCCATGGCTATGCCTGCGGCATTGACCCCTCTCCGGTGGGAGTACGGGAACCGGTGAACAAGGGTTACGGGAACAGCATCACCCTGTCCCGGGACGTGGATGATTTGGACGCCGCCTGCCAGGTCCTTCTTTCCCTGTGCGAGACCGTAGGCGCCAGGCTCCGTTTCGACCATGTGATGTGTGACTGCGTCTGCGTGGAAATAAAAGACTGGGATTTTCATTCCCAGTCCCATCAGATGACATTGAACAACCCCACGGATTCCACCACCGTCATTTACGAAAACGCCTGCCGGCTGCTGAGAGAATTCTGGGACCGCACTCCCCTGCGCCTGATCGGTGTCCGCACCACCAAGATCACGGATGAGGGGTTCTGCCAGCTGAGCCTTTTTGAGTCAGAGAAATCCCGCAAGATGAAAGAAATGGAAAAGGCCGTGGACCATATCCGGAACAAATTCGGGACCGACAGCGTCAAAAGAGCCAGCTTTTTAAAGAAGGATACCCTTGTGGATCATGCGGCCAGCAAAAAAAAGCACCTTCATGGCTGACCGGGATTTTTCAGCTCCGGCTTTGGGGGCCTTCATTTAAAGCGGCCCTCCGATGGCCTTGAAGCCCTCTCCGTAGACCTCGTTGGAATCGGTGATGATCAGGAATGCATCCCTGTCCGTCTCATGAATGGCACGGCGGATGGTCACCACCTGGCTGTTGTTGCATGCACACATGACCACCTTTTTCTCATCCAGGGAATAGGAACCCTGTCCCTGGAGAAAGGTGCAGCCCCGCCCGGTGGTCTCCTCAATTCTCAGAGCCACGTCTTCCGCCCTGGATGTGACCACAAAAACAAGCTTTCCGGCACCCAGGCCATAGATGATCTTGTCAATGACCATGGTGGTTACGATGGATGAAAGCATGCCCAGGATGACCGCATCCAGATTGCGGAATACGAAACCTCCGGCAATGATCACGATGGCATCCACCACAAGGGATATCTGTCCTATGGTCAGATGGGGGAACATTTTTCGGATGGCCATGACCAGGAAATCCGTTCCTCCGGTGGAGCAGTTCCTCAGATAGACGATGGTCAGTCCCAGACCGGAGAAGATCCCGGTGCAGGCGGAAGCGTACAGCGGATTGCCGCTGTAGACCGGCAGCAAGGGGACGACATAGTCGAGAACGAGGGCAAAGATGACCATGCTCTTCATGGAGCGGAGCAAAAAGTTTCTCCCCAGAAGCTTGTAGCTGACAAGGACAATGGGAATGTTTAAGACGATGCTGGTGATTCCCATGGGAAGCCCAAACAGATAACGCAGGATCAGCGCGATACCGGATACGCCCACAGGCGCGAATTCCGCGTTTACCGCAAAGTTATAAATTCCGATGTTGAATAAAAACGCTCCGGCCAGATCACACAGCAGATCCGTCCCCAGCTCCCTCGGCGAGTATTCTTCTTTCATAGCCTTCATGCCCATGGCACCTCCGTTTCCCTTTCCTGATCTCCTTTTTACAGGAAATAATCTTCGATTTCAAACTCCTTTTTTCCCATCCGCACCCGTTTAATGAAAACATTCACTTCTCCGTCCTCTTCAGAACAGATGCCGGAAACAAAAACCTGTGTCTTTCCATAGGATTCCGTCAAATTGATTTCTTTATCCATAATTCTCCTGTCTGCAAGCGCTTCCGCCAGATCCAGAAGAACCTCTTCCACATCCTCCTCCACATGGTTCTTTTCAAACTCCGCTTCCATGGCTTCATAAGTATCCTTATTAAACATGATCAAAACCTTCTTTCGTTTTATTCAGGCTGAAATGTGTCTGAAAATTCATAAAAGCGTTCAGACACACCCTAATTATAACCCATAGAATCCCCTTGTCAATCATTCCGCCCCGTGGTAGAATCCATTTATGAATGTAAACATGGAATATACGATGAAGCATACCATAAAAGAGAGATCCATCCTCCGTTTTCTCCTGGAACAGGGATATTCCCAAAGCCTGATCCGGCAGCTGCGGAACACGGAAAACGGGATCACGGTGGGAGGAAGAGCGGTTCACACCACCCGCATGTTAGAACCGGGAGAGGTTCTTTCCATAAATATACGGGAAGATGAGGGTACCGGTCATATTGTTCCCGTTCCCATGCCTCTTCACATCCAATATGAAGACGAACATATTCTGGTGGTGAATAAGGATGCCGGGGTTCCCATTCACCCATCCCAGGGCAATCATGAAAATACTCTGGCCAATGGCATCGCCTTTTATTTCAAAGAAAAAGGAGAAACATTCACTTACCGGGCCATCAGCCGGCTGGACCGCAATACAACCGGCCTTCTCGTCCTGGCGAAAAATCCGCTGAGTGCCTGCATCCTCTCGGATATGGTAAAAAAGCGGCAGATCCGGGTCCATTTAAAATCCATCGGACATCCGCTGCCCGGGGATTTTTTATATCATCCGGACTACCGTTACATCAGGCGGCAGGCGCTCCACTCCTTCCGGCTGGAATTCCCTCATCCAATCAAAAAGGAGCCCCTTTCTTTTGAGGCCCCTCTTCCGGAGGATATGAGGTTCCTGGGGATCACATCCACCGAAGGCCTTTGGGATAATGATTTTTAAGAACGCCTCCCGCCAGCTTTCCAAATCCTGTGGAAAATCCGCCGGCATTGACCAGGACCCAGCCTTTATTGTCCAGGCATGCGTTTAAAAGCACTCCTTCCGGGAGAGTTTCTCCCTTAAGATATCTTATTATTTCCTCTCCCGACGGGTCTAAATCCACCCACCGGTTCACCTCTTCCTTCTTAAGGAAAAGGGCCAGGGCATGGGAGGGTTCAAACCGGTTCTTCTTCATGGTTCCGATGTGAAGACCCGGGCGGATAATCTTCATGCCTTTTAAATCCGTCATTTCCGGCGGCACCAGATAGAGCTGGTCACCAAAGAGGATATATTCTTCCCGCAGGATCAGCCGGTCCGGTTCAGACAGCAGATCTTTTAAAAAGCCTTCCAATTCCTTCCGAACGGATCTCTCCTTCACATACTGGGGCAGAGTCCGCTTTTTTTCCGGAATTTCAATTCCGTCTTTCTTCAAAACGGCAAGATAATGCCCTTCCCCCTCTGCTTTATGAGGCCAGATCCGGAAGGTCCGGCTCAGACAGCCAAGGCCGGTCCGGCTCCACTGGGGCCTTCCGGGGCTGAGCCCTGGCCTTTTTCCCCCACCCTCTATGGAAAACTCCGGATGGGCGTCCAGGAATTTTTCTATGACCTGCTCGTTTTCTTCCGGAGAAAACGTACAGGTGGAATAGACCATTCTTCCGCCGGGCTTTAACATGGCTGCGGCATGGATGAGGATTTCTCCCTGCCGGGCCGCACAGGCTTTTACATGGTCCGGGCTCCATTCCTGCCGGGCCGCCTCATCCTTGCGGAACATGCCTTCTCCGGAACAGGGTGCGTCCACCACAATCCGGTCAAAAAAAGCCGGAAAACGGACGGCCAGGCTTCCCGGCTCCTCATTTGACACCACTCCGTTCCCGATCCCCATCCGTTCCACATTCTGGGAAAGAATCCTGGCTCTGGACGGATGGATCTCATTGCTCAAAAGAAAGCCTTTCCCCCCCATCCTCCCGGCGATATGGGTCGTCTTTCCCCCCGGAGCCGCACACAGATCCAGGATCCTTTCACCCGGACGGGGATCCAGGAGCTCCACAACCGCCATGGCGCTGGGTTCCTGGATGTAATAAAGTCCCGCCTCATGATAAGGGTGTTTCCCTGGCCTGTCCCCGGGCCGGTAGTAATAGCCTTCCGCCGTCCAGGGAATTTTCTGAAGCGGAAAGGCGCAGACGTCCGTAAATTTCTCAGGGGAGACCTTTAAGGGGTTCGCCCTGAGCCCCTGGACCCGCTCCTTTTCATAGCTTTCCATGAATGCATGGTATTCTTCTCCTAAAAGTCCATTCATTTTTTCCCTGAATGTATCTGGTAATTGAATCATTGTTTTTCCTCTGAATTTTTAATTTTTATAAAAATTACAAAATTTCATCATTATTTTTCAAATTAAATGCCAAAATATAAAGAGACCACAACCGGGAGGTGCCCTATGCTCTTAATATCCGTTACCGCTTATGTTATCATTCCCATATATACCGTTCTTTTCGCATGGAAAACCGACTGGTTCTCCATGAATTTTTCCGTACTGGGAAATCTCACTCCCAGAAAATACCTGTTTCTTTTATGGGGCATTATTGTCGGCACCTATTTTTATTATGTCTTAAAACGGATCATACGGGGCCTGCCGCGGAACAAAAAAGAAAAGGCGGTCAGTGCCGTCGCCCTTCTGCTCCTTGGACTGGCGGTCACTACGCCTTATCTTCCGGACTCCCAGCCATTCCCCGCCGTCCTTCATGTGATCTTTTCCTTCCTGGCCTCCATCTTTCTGATCATCTGTCTTTACATGGTCGTCTGGAAGCTGTATTGCATGAATCAGGCCGATTACCGGCCCTTTCTGACTTTTTTGAATGTCATAACGGTTCTTTCCGTCACGCTGTTTACCCTTGCCGGGATCGTGAGCACGGCCCTGGAGGTGTTTTTCGTGCTGTCCAGCACGGCCCTTCTCCAGAAGCTGTATCAAAAAGTCACTTCAGCAGAGAGGAGATGGGGATGGCGGGGACGGCCCTAAGGCCTAATGACCAGACGGGCCCCAGCCATCTTCTCTGTGATCTCATACATATTGGTAACCCCTCCTACGTTCAGCTTATCGGTCAGCTCATAGTAGTTTAAACAGGTCCCGCAGGTCAGGATTTCCACACCCTGAGCTTCCAGGCTCTTTAAATCCTCCAGGGACTGAGAGCCCTCCACAGACAGCCTGGCTCCTCCGTTGTACAGCAAAACCGTCTCAGGCAGCTCTTCCAGCTTGGTCAGCGCATAGACAAAGCCCTTCATCAGGATCCCGCCCAGTTCATCGTTGCCGTTTCCCATCCGGTCCGAGGAAAGCACTGCCACAAGCCCCTTCCTTCTGGCATCCGGAAGACACGCCTCTTCCGCCGCCGTCTCTTCCGTCATCTTAGGCTTCCCGTCAACATGGAAACAGATCTCAAACTCACCTTCCGACTTTTTCTCGGAAACAGGGGAGAGCCCTTCATAGGTTCCCAGCTTCATCACATTCTGAACCGCGATCTCATTGTCCGCCAGGACCTTCAGTATTCCCCCGTTCATGTCCTTTAGGGCTTCCTTAGCCTTTATCACCGGCTGGGGGCAGGCTAAGCCTCTGGCATCCACAGTTTTTTCCATTTCATATACCTCCTTTTATTTCATTTCCCTTTCCAGTTCTTCCATTACCATGATCATGGACCGGAGAAGGCGCCTGTTATTCTTTGACAGGGTTTCCGCTTTCTGTATCATCTCAATCGTCTCATAATTCTTCTGTTCCGGCTCCCCGGACCTGGCCTCCGCTTCCAGCAGGGAGAAGAAATCCGACAGCTTTAGCCCCAACGCCTGACAGATCCTGCCCAGCTTCGGAAGGCTTATATTGGCCCTTCTGCCGAACAGGCTGGATAACGTGGACTGAGCGATCCCGCTCTCCTTTGACAGCCTGTACATCGACCACTCTTTGCTTTTGCAGATTTCTTCTATTTTTTTCAGTACCGCCTCGTTGTCCATACGGATATTCCTCACTTCCCATAGATACAAATATAGTAGTATATAGAATAAAGTTTTGATAGATTTCAATACTTGCTTTATATACTGTGATTTTTCGTTTATCCTATGATCCGTAAGGCTTGCGGCATACATTCCGCATGAATCCAAAACCGGGACCTGTTCCCTGTTACAGGACCTGTCCCGGCTTTTATCTGTTTATTCCTCGTCTTCGCCTACCACTTCATCGTACTCCGCTTCATCCAGCAGTTCATCAAAGGCATCCGCAACGATCTCATATTCCTCGTCATCCTCGATATTCTGAAGATCCGGTTGTCCGTCCTCTTTCTCAAAATAACGGTACAGATAAACCTCTCCCTCTTCTGCCTCAGGGCCGTCCATGGGCAGCAGTGCGATATAATCTCTTTCTCCAGCAGTGAAAATGGTGAGCACTACACATTCCAGTTCCGTCCCGTCGTCTAAGGTCAGCGTAACTGTCATCTCCTCCTGTGGCTCCAAATCATCGCGCTCTAAATTAGGATCCTGTGCCATCCCGATACCTCTCTTTTTCTTAGTCTTATTGTCGCGGCGCATGTCAGCACCTATTTTCACTCTAACAGACAATCCGTCAAAAATCAAGGGATTTCGCCTTTAAAATTCAATTCCCTGCCTTGCCTTCATCCCTCTGTCAAAGGGATGCTTCACCTTTTTAATTTCCGACACATAATCCGCCGTTTCCACCAGTTCAGCCGAAGGATCCCTTCCTGTAAGGACCACTTCCAGCCCCTCCGGGCGCGCCGCCAGGAATTCAAGCACCCGCTTTTCCTCAACCAGTCCGTAATTGCACACGGCCATGATCTCATCCAGCACCAGCAGATCGTAATCCCCGTCTGCCGCCTGTTTTAACGTGGTTTCCAGCAATTCCGAATAATAGGCTTTCGCTTCCCTCTTTATCTCGTCCGACATTCCGGAAAAAAAACCGAAGCTCTGCTCACAGGGGGTCACCTTTATTTCCGGCAGCTTTCCCAGAGCCCTTACCTCACCGGAATGGTCGGTTTTTAAAAACCGGGTGATCAGCACCTTTTTCCGGCAGCCGGCAGCCCGAACGGCCAAACCCACGGCAGCGGTGGTTTTTCCCTTTCCGTCCCCGCAGTAAATGTGTATACAGGATTTCATTTCCCTCTCCTTCCTGATCCTCCGGTCATTCACGGTCTAAATATTCCCGTACAAAACGGGATACCTCCTGCTTCTTTCCGTACCGCTCCCGGACATAATTGACATGAAGCCTTTCCCCGGCTCTTGTCATGGCCACATAGAACATGCGCCTTTCCTCCTCCATATCAGCCGGAAGCACCGCTTTATGGTGAGGCGTCACCCCTTCATTTGCATCCAGTATATATACGATCCGGTATTCAAGGCCCTTGGAGCCGTGCATGGTCATGAGAGCGACGCCTTCCGGATTCCGCTCCCCGGACAGGGCCTGGGCCTTCAGCTCATCCCCGTATTCCTTCATATGCCGGAGCCACCGGTCAAAATCGGTATAACCGGCCGCGCTCTCCTGGAGCTGGTCCAATACCTCAAGAAGCTCCTCCGGCTTCATCCGGCGGAACTGGGCATATTCCCGAATGTAGTCGTCATATCCCACGGCCTTCCTGATATAGTTTACCGCAGCAACAGGGGACATATTCCTTATCATTTTCAAATCATATTCCAGCTGTTCAATACGCTCCACCATCCAGCCCTTGTCCTGGTAAAAGGATTTGACCGATTCCCAGTTTACGGGATTGGATTCCAGGGCATCCCGGCTGATGTAGCGGTTGGGCCGGTTTAAGATGGAAAGAACATTGGCCCTGGAATCATCGCCTGCGGCGGTGCGTATGTAGGAAATTATGTTTTTGGCGATCCAGTGATCGTACAGATTGGGCACGGAATCCTTCATGCAGAAGGGGATATTATATTCCATGAACTTCTCGATCAGCAGTCCGGGCCCTAAATTGGTACGGTATAAAACGGCTATTTCCTCCCATGAAAAACCGGCCCTGGCATAGTCCGTGATTTCCCGGACAATTTCCATGGTCTCTTCCTGGGGATCCTGCCACAACCGGGTCACCACCGGCTTTCCCTGCCCCTTTTTTGTGACGATGGCTTTGGGAAAACGCATTTCATTATGAGCGATCAGCCTGCCTGCTGCCTCCACAATCTCCATGGTACTTCGGAAATTAATGTTTAACAGGACTTTTTTCGCCCCCGGATAATCCTTTTCAAAACCCAGCATGATTTCAGGCCTGGCTCCCCGGAACCGGTAAATGGACTGGTCGTCATCTCCCACAATGAACAGATTGTTCTCAGGCTCCGCAAGCATCCGGACGATCTCATACTGTACCCGGTTGATATCCTGGAATTCGTCCACCAGAATATACCGGTATTTTTTCTGCCAGGCCGTAAGGATATCTTTTCTCTGGGTAAACAGCTCATGGCACATGACCAGCATATCGTCAAAATCAATGAGATTGGACCTGCGCAGCCGGTCCTCATACCCTGAGTAAAGCTGTTTGAACACTTCCTGCGAGCAGTTTTTGGAATAATAGTGGTCCAGCCCGATCATTTCCCCTTTCACCGAGCTGATTTCCGACAGGATGGAAGTGACAAATTCCGCTTCATCTTCCACCTCCATCCGGCACTTGTCCATCTCTTCCTTAATGAACCGGATCCTTTGTTCCTCCCTCACAATGCTGCGGGCATCGTACCGGTAGGCAAACTTCAGAATCCGGAAAAAAATGGCATGAAAGGTTCCGAAGCTGACCAGGGAAGAACTTCCTCCTGCCAGGGCTTCAAAACGTTCCTTCATCTCCCTGGCCGCCGCCTTGGTGAACGTGATAACCAGAATGTTGGAAGGGTCCACGCCGTATTCTCCGGTCAGATGGCATATTCTGTGGGTGATGGTAAAGGTTTTCCCCGAGCCCGGACCGGCCAGGACCAGCATGGGCCCTTTGTTGTGGAGGACCGCCTCCTTCTGGGCCCCCTCATATGTAATCTGCTCCTTCATGATTTCCTCCGTACTGCATCTGTAAACGTCCATGAAACCGTCCCATGAGTCAGGAAAAGCAGGGGGCCGGCCACAGCCGGTGCCTCTGCTTTCAGTGTCATACCTTATCGGGCCCCGCCGCTTAAAAGACGGATCCCCTTTCTGATTCTTGCCAGGGACTCCTCTTTGCCCAGAACCTCCATGATCTCCGTGGCGCCTGCCGGAGTCATCTGCTTTCCGGATACCGCAGTGCGGACAGGCCACATGACATAGCCGGTCTTGCACCCTTTTTCAGAAACATATCCTGAAAGCGCTTCATACAGAGCGTCATTGCTGTAATCCTCCTGGGCTTCCAGAATGGGAAGGAGGTCCCCAAGCACGGAAAGGGAGGTTTCGCCGCTGGTCTTCATCTTCTTGCTGACATACATGGAAGGATCATATTCCGGCAGAGTCTCAAAGAAATCGATGTGTTCCGCAATATCCGGAAAGATCTCAATTCTGGTTTTTACCATGCCGGCAATCTTTTTCAAATCCAGGTCCTTTTTTATAACAGCCTTCAGATAGGGCTCAGCCAGTTCATAAAACCGCTCCGGATCCATAGCCTTCATATATTCGCTGTTCATCCATTTTAATTTGGTCATATCAAAAACAGCCGGGGATTTGCTGATGTTCCGGTAATCGAATTCCCGGATCAAATCCTCCAGGGAGAAGATCTCCTGGTTTCCCTCAGGGGACCAGCCCAAAAGAGCCACATAATTCACCACAGCCTGAGAAATGAAGCCCTGTTCGATCAGATCCTCATAGGAAGCGTGTCCGCTCCTCTTGCTCAGCTTTTTATGCTCCTCGTTGGTGATCAGAGGGCAGTGGACGTAAACAGGGACCTCCCACCCGAACGCATCGTAAAGGCGGTTATACTTGGGGGAGGAGGACAGATATTCGTTGCCCCTCACCACATGTGTGATTCCCATGAGATGGTCATCCACCACGTTGGCAAAATTATAGGTGGGATATCCGTCGGATTTGATCAGTACCATGTCATCCAGTTCTGAATTGTCCACGGTGATGTCGCCGTAAATCTCGTCATGAAAAGTGGTGGTGCCTTCCGAAGGATTGTTCTGGCGGATGACATATGGGATCCCGGCTTCCAGACTGGCTTTCACTTCCTCGCCGGAAAGATGGAGACAGTGCTTGTCATAGGTCATGATCTCCTGTCCATCCACGGTTTTTTTAAGGGAATCCAGCCTTTCCTGGGTACAGAAGCAGTAGTAGGCCTCCCCTTTTTCCACCAGCTTTTTCGCATAATCCATATATATTCCCGAGGCCTGGCGTTCACTCTGCACATAGGGCCCCACGCCGCCATCCTTGTCCGGTCCCTCATCATGAACCAGCCCTGTCTCCTCCAGGGTTCTATAAATGATCTCGACAGCGCCTTCCACGAAACGCTCCTGATCCGTATCTTCAATCCGGAGAAGGAAATCGCCTCCTTCATGCTTTGCGATTAAGTAAGCGTATAACGCAGTCCTCAAATTTCCAACGTGCATGCGTCCAGTAGGACTCGGCGCGTATCTCGTTCTGATTTTATTCATTTGAACACACTCCTGTATCTTCATTCTTGCGGCTTCCCCGGTTGGAAAGCCGCGTAGTCCATTATATAACGAACCGGTGGAAAAAACAATGATTTACCCTAAATTTCTCCGGCATTTAACCTATCCCATTCCCGGGCCCACCGCTTCCGCTCCGGGTCCCGAATCCCCGGGAGGGGAAAACAGGCCGTCATCCTCATCGGGATATAAATCACCGGGAGAAACTGCCTCGGTGCTCTCTCTGGGGCCTACGACTCCCGGACCGATCTCCTGCGCCTTTCCTGAGGACTCCTCCTGTATTGGCAGAGACAGGGCATAGCTCACCGCCTCATCAAGCTGCTGCTTCAGGCCTTCATAATATTCCGTGGTGCCCAGCTGCTCCAACAGCGTACGGGCGGTACTGATTTTCTCATCCGTGGTGCTGTCCCGGTGTCCCAGGGCATTCAGCTCTCCGATCAGGGCCTGGAGCTGGGCCACCGCCTGTTCCAATGCCTGCTGGGATGCCTGCACGGATTCCAGATTCTTCTGAGCCAGGGATTCTGACTTTTTCCGTTCTTCCTCTTCCTTCCATTTGCCGGCATTGGACCTGGCCGCGGCTTCGGCAACGGAAGAAAACAAGTCCTTGACTCCCGTTTCCACGGATGCCTTCTCCCCTGTGGAATCCACGTTCCAGAGAGAAACCGTTGCAGGCATATCCCAGTCCTGGGCGGGAAGGCCGCTGTTTATTCCTGCCATGAAATCATGCCAGATCCTCCCGGAATAGGTCTTTCCGTAAACGCCGGGCATCGCCTTGGGCGTGTCATATCCCACCCAGATCGCAGTGGTGTAATACTTTGTGTATCCGCAGAACCAGGTATCCTTATTGCTGTTGGTCGTTCCGGTCTTTCCGGCGGCGGGGACATCAAGCCCCAGACCATAGCCTGTGCCATAGGATTTATCCAGAGTCCCCTTTAACACGTCGGTGATCATATAAGCCGTATCTTCCGTGAATATCCTCTCATCCGCCTGGTTTCCATTGTATACCTCTCCGTCATACTGGCTTATGATGCTGGTAATGCAGGTATTGTTGCTGTACATTCCCTTATTGGCCAGAACAGAATACCCTTTCGCCATATCCACGACCCTGGCGCCTTCCGTAAAACCTCCGATGCTCATGCTGCTGTTTCCGTTATCCAGATAGCTCAGACCGTTAAAATGCATCTTACCCAGATAGCCCATGCCCGTGTCAACGCCGATATCAGCCAGCACCTGCCAGGCCACCGTATTCAAGCTCCTGTTTAAGGCCTCCCGGACCGAAACATTGCCATAGTATTTTCCTCCGCTGTTTTTAGGGCCTTTATCAAACAGATGGTCATTTACCAGTCTGGAGGGATAATAATATCCGGTCTCAAAGGCGGGGGCATAATCGATCAGGGGCTTTATGGTAGAGCCCGGCTGGCGTCTGCTTAAGAATCCCCTGTTATACTCATCATCCGTGCCCCGGCCGCCCACAATGGCCACCACATATCCGGTCCGGTTGTCTATGCAGACCGCGGCGCCCTGAAGGGCAAACTTGCCGTTTTCCTGCACATCCTTAAAGCCTTCCAGCCGCTTGTCGATGGTATCCTGCAGAGCGGTCTGGACCGGCGTCTCCAGGCTGGTATGTATCTCAAACCCACCGTTCCGGATCAAATCGCTTTTGGACTGATACAGCTCCTGGTACTGTTCCTTATAGGAATCGTAGTCGGCCTGGCTGCTGAAAATATACTGGAAGGAGAAGCCGTCATTCTTCATGAGCTCCACAGCCGCACAATGTATGGCATAGCTTGTCTGGTAATTTTCCTTTGTCCCGGCCTCATAGACCTGGGCCACGGTCAGGGGCTGGCTTTTGGCGTAATCCTTTTCTTCTTCCGTAATGAGCTCGCATAAGGCCATATTGTCTATGACCTGATCTCTCTTCTTCCTGGAGGTTTCCGGATGGGAAACCGGGTCATATTTTGACGGATTATTGCTGATTCCCGCAAGGGTGGCCGCCTCCCAGACGGTCAGATCCTTTGCTTCCTTGTCAAAATAATAGCGGCTCGCCTCCGACACGCCATAACAGCGGTTGGCATAGAAATTGGTGTTGCAGTAAAATTCCAGAATGTCCGCCTTGGAATACTTGTCCTCAATGCGGGGTGCGGTAAAAAATTCCGTCAGCTTTCTCTGGAAGGTCCGCTCCTGGGTTAAGTAGGTGTTCTTGATCACCTGCTGGGTGATGGTGCTTCCGCCCTGGGTGATCGTCCCCTTATTCTTAACAAAAACGACCCCGGCCCGTAAAAGACCGATGTAATCGATGCCGTGATGCTTATAAAACCTTCGGTCTTCCTGGGCAATATAAGCATTCTGAAGATTCTCACTGATTTCCGCAATGGGGACATATTCGTAATGTCCGGAATTAATGGTTCCGATCAGCGTTTTGCCGGAATCATAAACTCTCGTATCCGTGGGCTGGGAAAAATCCGTCCTGGACGTATTACTGATAATGGAATCAGCCTTTTCCTTACAGGCCACGATTTCATCCTGATATTTTAAAAATACGGCACCGCCGGCCAGGCACCCTAAAACCATAACCGCCAGAAATACGAAAAGAATGACTTTGATCGGACGGAAAAATATAGACCATGCGCTTCTGTGCTTCTTTTTACGTTTTCTCATATCCATGTGCCTCCTTTTTATCATCTTTTTCTATATGACAAAAACGGGAAGTCTCTTCATTTAAGACTTCCCGTTTGTTTTCAGAGCTGATGACGGGACTCGGACCCGTGACCTCCTCACTACCAATGAGGTGCGCTACCACCTGTGCCACATCAGCATTTTTATGGTTCTACCCCTGAACCTCGTATATCATAGCATGGGAAAATCTATTTGTCAACTTATTTTTATATTTTTTACTAATATGCATAAAATAGCAAAAACTTCATAAATCTGCCTGTTTTCGCCCCTTTTTCCACCCTGCAGTCAGCCGGAAAAAGAACGGAAACGCCTTCCTGTTTCCCATTCCCTTTCCGGCCTTATTCCTTCTATAAAATGCCTTCAAAGCTTTCCCTTAAGGTGTCGCAGGACTTATGGAACTGCTTCATCTCTTCTTCCGTCAGGGACAGGGGCAGGACTCTCTGGATCCCGTTTTTATTGATGATGCAGGGAACTCCCGCGTATACCTCGGACTGGCCGTATTCTCCCCTGAGCATGGAGGATACGGTCAGGACGCTGTTTTCATCTCCCAGAATAGCCCGTGTGATCCTGGTGAGGGCCATGCCGATCCCGTAATAGGTGGCCTGCTTGGCCTCAATGATCCGGTAGGCGGCTCCCCGCACCTCTTCCTCGATCCGTTTCAGTTCCTCCCTGCACACCATATCCTCCTCTCCTCCGTTTCCGCAGAGGGAAAGTATGGGCTTGGTGGCTATCATGGCCTGGCTCCAGGGCACAAACTCACTGTCCCCGTGCTCTCCCATCACATAGGCATGGACATTTCTGGGGTCCACCCGCAAGGATTCTCCCAGCAGATACCGGAGTCTGGCCGTATCCAGAGCAGTCCCGCTTCCCAGGACCCGTTTGGGATTGAAGCCGGAAAGGGAATAGGTGATCCTGGTCATAATGTCCACAGGATTGGTGGCAACCAGGAAGATCCCGTTAAATCCCGATTCCGTTACGGGGTGCACAATGGACTGAAAGACGGAAGCATTGCGCTTTAATAAATCAAGCCTTGTCTCCCCGGGCTTCTGCGCCACTCCCGCGCAGATCACCACAATGTCCGCATCCGAGCAGTCCCGGTATTCCCCTGCATAAATTTTCATGTGAGATCCGGAAAAGGCCAGTCCGTGGTTTAAATCCATGGCCTCTCCTTCCGCCCTCTTCCGATTAATATCAATTAAAACCAGCTCATCACAAACACCCTGATTCAGCATGGAATAAGCATAGCTCATCCCCACCATTCCTGTACCGACCAACGCAACTTTTCTTTTATCTGCTCTCATAATCCAATCACTCTCCTGTCATTATTATAGATAGTGTATCTGACTGAATATAAACTATGCGCTCCTAAACCCCTCTGTCGATCTTTTTTGCCATTAATTCGCTGTTGCTGCTGTAAATAACGGCACTTTCCCTGGAAATCCGCCCCTCCTTATACAGATTCAGCAGACTGGCATCCATGGAAACCATTCCCTCCGACTGCCCGGTTGCGATCACTGAATCGATCTGATGGGTCTTGGATTCCCGGATCATATTCCGGATCGCGTTATTGAAAAACATGATTTCAAACGCCGGATGAACGCGTCCTTCCACCGTGGGAATGAGCTGCTGGGAAATCACCGCCTGAACCACCATGGAAAGCTGCATCCGGATCTGCTGCTGCTGATTGGAAGGAAAGTTGTCGATGATGCGGTCAATGGTATTGGCCGCTCCCACCGTATGGAGCGTGGATATGACCAGATGGCCGGTTTCGGCAGCCGTCATGGCGATCCGTATGGTCTCGTAATCCCGCATTTCCCCCACCAGGATCACATCCGGCGCCTGGCGCAGGGCAGCTCTTAAACCGGTCACATAGCTGTCCGTGTCTGTGGTCACCTCCCTCTGGGTCACCACGCTCTGCTTGTGCCGGTGAAGATACTCCAGCGGGTCTTCCAGGGTAATGACATGGGCGTTCCGGGTGTTGTTTATCTTATCGATGATACAGGCCAGAGTGGTGGTCTTCCCGCTGCCTGCCGGCCCGGTCACCAGCACAAAGCCTTTTGTCATCCTGGCCACATCCATGACCGTTTCCGGGATATGCAGCGCTTTGTAATCAGGCAGTTCAAAGGTCACCACCCGTATCACGGCTGCCAGAGATCCTCTCTGGCGGAACACGCTGGAGCGAAACCTGGAGACTCCGGGAAGGGCAAAAGAAAAATCATCATCCCCGTGCTCCCGCACCTTCTCCATGCTCCGGTTTCCGGCCAGTTCATAAAGCTGTTCGATCAATGCCTCCATCTGGGCCGGAAACAGCTTCTCCTCATTCTGATAAACGATCCTGCTTCCTATTTTATAGGAAAAGGGCATGCCTGGCACAAGAAAAATATCAGATGCATTCTTAGCCACGGCAGCGCTTAACAATTCAACTACCTTCATCTTCCAGTCTCCTACTCCTCCGTTTTTCCGCCGGTCCATACTGGCATGGAATCATCAATTTCAAAATCCTCCGTCTGAATCACTTTCCACCGGGATATCACCGGTCCCCCGGTTTTTTCGAACCCGGGAACCAGTTCGATCAGCAGCGCCTGGGACCGTTCCATTGGAATTCCGGTGACCACGGTTCCCTCCTCCGGCTGATAGTATTCTCCCAGCTCCCGGTTCAGAAGACGTCCGTATTCTTCCGGATCCCCGCTCTGCTTCCGGACCTCTTCCTCTTTTTCCGAAACCAGCCGCAAAAAATCCACTCCCGCGCTGTCCGCGCGGTAGTACTCCGTCACCGCCTCTGCATTGCGAACCGCCAGATTCCACTCGCTTTTCGCCGTGCTTAAGGAAAGCATCCCAAAGGTCACAAGG
Organism: Lachnospiraceae bacterium 54-53; assembly: GCA_041223105.1. Taxonomy (GTDB): domain Bacteria; phylum Bacillota; class Clostridia; order Lachnospirales; family Lachnospiraceae; genus Lacrimispora. Next base: position 16,313 of record JBCLPO010000020.1, on the reverse strand, counting down.
CACATGACAATAAAAATCAAAATGAGGGAAGAGCTGCCTATGCCCGCTCTGTATCCTGTTTCCTGCTTTGCCATGATCCACCTCCGTCAGTCTGATCCTTCCTGTCTGTCCGCCTCAAGGGAAAATACCTCTTCCTCTCCCCGGCTTACGGTCACTTGAAGCTTCCCCGGAAGGGAAATCTCCGCCTTTACGTCATATACGGCCTGTTCCATCCCGGTGGGACGGCCGTCCATGCCAAAGCCCATTTCATATTCTCCCCCGGCCCCCGGGGATCCGGCCTGAAACCGTTTCTCAAATCCTTCCGCGCCTTCCGCCTTCCATACCTCCGCCACACTCTGGGCGATCAAAACTCCCTGGTTTAAATCCGCCGCCTTCCGGCTTATGGAATCTGCCTTCACAAAAGTCTGGATGCAGACGGCCGCACACAGGATAAAGAACAGGATGACAGCAGCCATCTCCATCAGGAACACGCCTGAATGCCGTTTTTTATTCATCTTCCGGACCTCCGCCTCTGAGGGAAAGCCATAGGCTTCCTCCTCCTTCGCCTTCTGTTTTTATGTAAAGAAGCCTGCCTGACATTTCCATGGAAACCGGGCTGCACTCCAGGATCTCATTTCCGTCTCCCACTCCCAGTCCGCTGCCGGCATCCGTAAACAATTCCCACAGCCGGCCATCCCGGTAATAGATCTCCGTTACATAAACCGAATCCTGAATCTTTTGTTCCAGCTTCAGGACCGTGATGCCATCCACCTCCGTCAGGGACACACTTCCGGTCTCATCCCCCTGCCTCACCTTATTGGCAATATAGCTTAAGGCCACGTCCTTCCGGTAAGTGTTTTCCGTTCTGGCATTGATGTTCTCATAGACCCTGCCCCCGATCAGAACGGTAAACAGGGCGCAGAGCACAAATACGAGGAACAGAAACGTGGTAAACAGAGCACCGGCTGTGCCGCCTCTTCGGATCTCTTTTCCGCTCATGTTCCACCTCCCGGCTATTCTTCCTTCCGATTGACCGTAATATCCGGCATGAAGTTGGAGGCAAAGCCGCTGTAAAACACATCATACCGTTTCCTGTCAATCTGTATTCCGTAGTTTTCTTCCAGATATTCCACATCGGGAGGATATCTCCCTTCAATGGCATAGCACTGGACCGATGCCCTGCGTATGGCATCCCGCAGAGCCTCCGCGCCTTTTGCTTCCGTTTTTTCCGAAAAGCTCATTGTTCCCGATAGAAAAAGAACGATGACGCAGATAAATGCCCCCAGGGAAATCAAATTTCCCCAAAATTCCTTAAGGGACTCCCTCCCTTTCTTCATTCCGGTCCCTCCTATCCGATTGCCGATAAAACACCGATCAGTGGAAGCATGACTGACAGAAGAATCAGCCCCACCGCAACGGCCAGCACCGCAACCACCGTTGGCTCGAACCGGCTGACCACGTGCTCTATGGCCGTATCCGCCTCTTCCTCATAGCCTTTGGAAATTTCATCCATTACGCTGTCCAGCCGCCCGCTTCTGGCCCCCACCTTGATCATCTGGACATAAAATCCCTTAAACAGACCGGTGTGCTTCATAGCGGTGTAATAATCCGTCCCAGCCTGCAGTTCAAGAGAACAGGATCGTATTTTTTCCTCTACGGCCCGGTTCTCCACCAGCTCTTCCGCCAGTTCCATCCCCTTGGAAAGATCCAGTCCGGAGTGAAGCGTCAGCGAAAGCACGGAGGTAAACCGGCGGTTTGCAACGGCAAGGGCGATCCGGCTCCTGCTTTTTATGCGTCGGAGCAGAGCATCCATGAAAAGAAACTGCTTTCCCCTTCTGCCGGCCAGCCACACAAACGCCGCTGCGATCCCAAGTCCCAGCCCCAGGGCCAGGGCCAGCCCACAGAACACTCCACCAAGCCTTGTTGCAGCAACAGAAGCCGGGGACATCTCTGCCCCCAGCTGTTCATATACATTTTCAAATATGGGCATAACCCTTGTAAACAGGACAAACAGGACCGTCAGCAGCATGAAGATCATGATGACCGGATAGGTGACCGCATGTTTTATGTTCTTCATGAGAACATGCTCTTTTTCATAATATTCGGCCAATGATTTCATGATCCGGTCCAGGGTTCCGGTTTCTTCTCCCAGCTTTGCCATCCGTATCACATAAGAAGGATAAATTCCCCCGTTCTCCAGCACCTTTGAGAAAGGGCTGCCAAGCTCTGCTTCCTCCGCCATCTGAAGAAGGATTTTTTTCTCTTCCTCCCATACCGCATCCTCCGCCATAACAGACAATCCCTCATCAAGAGGGATTGCCGCGTGGAGAAGAATGGATATCTGGAGACAGAAAGCGGAAAGTTCCCGGGCGGAATATTGTTTTTTCGCTTCCTTTGCCATCTGTCGTTGCTCCTTTATCATATAAGGTTCATCAGTATGTATATTTTGCTTTATAGTTGGAACTGTTTTTTATGTATTCCTGAATGGAAGGATCACTGCCTCCCGAAGAAGCAAAGGTCGGGTCCATGAGCTTCCATTGGTATCCGTCAAAGTAAATGATATTGTCCACCCAGCCCTGGCCGTCAATATATACGTTCACCCAGGCATGGTAAAGGCTTCCCGTGTAGCCCACCACAAGCTTTGTGGGAATGTTCTGGGACCGCAGCATGGCTGTCATCACCGCGGCATAATCAAAGCAGATCCCCTTTTTCCGGGCCAGCGCAAGATCCACATCGGGCAGATAACCGGACTGCACCGAATTGGCCAGAGCCGTATCATAGGTAAAATTCTTCACAACAAAGTTATAAACATTGGTCACAACCCCAAGGGCATCGGCCGCAGGAGACGCAAGCTCCGCACCCTTTTTTACAACCGCGCTTCCTGCAGAAAAATTCACGTACTGGTTCGGATAAAGGAAGGGCTCAAATTCGTTTGCGAGAGTTACATTGATATCGCTGCTGGATTTTACCGCATACTGGTTTCCCTGTACATGTTCCAGAACCCGGACCGTATACCCGCCGTTTCCCTCTGTCAATGGGAACACCTCATAGGCGGATCTTGCATTTAAGTCATAGGTGTAGGTCTCGCCTCCGCTCTTTAATACCTGTACCTTTATTTTGGAAGCGCTCCCGGTATACTGGATCATCACATAACCATGACCGGTATTGGAAGCATCCACGATTACGGAATTGCTGTTAAACGTGACGGTTCCGGGCGCCTGGGGAGTTTTCACATTGCTTCCCTCCGGCCTGGAATACAGGGGCACCCCTTCATCCTCAATGCTCACCACGGTTTTCCATTCTATGCTCTCCCGGGAACTGCCGGCATCCGCAATGCGGTGATCCGCGGCCCATCCGCCCAGGGAGATCAGTATGGCTGCGCAGGCAGCTCCCATGACCGCTCCATTCCTTTTCATAATGATCATCTCCTCGTCTGTTATCCCAAACGCTGTCTTACGATTTCATAGGCCAGTACGCCTGCCGCTACGGAAGCATTGAGAGAGTCAATATCCCCCTTCATGGGTATGGAAGCCACCATATCGCATTTTTCCCGCAGCAGTCTGCCCACGCCGTTTCCCTCTCCGCCGATCACAAGGCCCATGGGTCCTTTTAAATCCAGGCGGTACATCACTTCCCCGGTCATGTCGGCACAGACAAACCACATGCCTTTTTCCTTCAGTTCCTCCATGGTGGCGGCAAGATTGGTGACCTTTGCCACCGGCGTATAGTTGAGCGCCCCGGCAGAGGTCTTCGCCACCGTGGCAGTCAGCCCCACCGCCCGCCGCTTCGGAATGATGACGCCGTGGGCTCCCGCCAAGTTGGCGGTACGGATGATGGCTCCCAGATTATGGGGATCCTCAATTCCATCCAGCAGGAAGAGAAAAGGAGGCTCTCCCTTTTCCTCTGCAGCCTTCAGCATATCCTCCACCTCCCCGTACTCATAGGCGGCCGCATGGGCGATAACTCCCTGATGATGCCCTTCTTCCGACATCTGGTCCAGCCGCTCCCTTTCCACAAAGGTGATGATGGTATCCTTCTTCTTCGCCTCCCGGACAATGGACTGGATGGGCCCATCCGGTACGCCCTTCAGCACGAACAGCTTATCAATGGTCTTTCCGGAACGGAACGCCTCCAGTACCGCGTTCCTTCCTTCTATTGTGAATTCCTCTGTCATTCCAGTTCTCCTATTCTTTCAAGTCCTTTGCCCACCAGAGCGATCAGGCGGTTTAATCTGCCTTTTAAATACAGATATCCGCACAGGGCTTCAAATCCGGTGGCGGTCCTGTAGTCGGCAACGGTGGCGTGCTTTGCCGTGGTGGCTGATTTGGCGTTGCGCCCTCTCTTATAAACAGCCACTTCCTCCTCCGTCAGCTCCTCAGCCTCAAGAAGCCTGCGGATGATCTCTGCCTGCGCCCCTGCATTCACCAGTTTGGCGCTCTTTTTATGCATGTTGTTCACCTGGGTGCTTCCGTGGTTCATGACCCTGGTCCTCACGATCACTTCAAAGACCGCGTCTCCCATATATGCCAGAGCCAGAGGAGAATAGCTGTTCACATCCACGTCCTTAAGCTGTAAGGTTTCTTTAAAAAATGCGGGAAATAACTCCGCCGATGTTACGCTCTCTTCCATTTCACGCCTTCCCTGGTGTCTTCCAGAACAATGCCTTTTTCCAGAAGCTTTCCGCGGATCTCATCGGCCAAAGCAAAGTTTTTATCCTTTCTGGCCTGCTGTCTGGCTTCGATCATGGCTTCGATCTCTCCATCCAGGATCTCCTCTTCCTTTTCCGTAATGATCCCGAGAACATCGCAAAGTCTTTCAATGGCTTTCTTTAAGTAAGTCACATATTCCCCGGAGCTGTTTTCATCCGCAGTGGAATTGCTCAGTTTTACCAGCTCAAAGATCGCGGAAATAGCATCCGCCGTATTAAAATCATCATCCATGGCCGCCTCGAATTTGGCAACCAGCTCCTCCGCGGCCTTCGTGTCTTCTTCGCCCTTTAAATCCCCTGATTTTGCAGAGGCTTCCAGACTCTTTAGCTTATCCACCGCCGTCAGGATCCTGTCCAGACCGTTTTTCGAGGATTCCATTAAATCCGCACTGAAATTGAGAGGACTTCTGTAATGGGCGCTGAGCATGAAAAAGCGCAGGACCTGAAGATCGTATTTCTCACTGATCTCCCTTACGGTGAAGAAATTGCCCAGGGATTTGGACATCTTTCTGTTGTCAATGTTGAGAAATGCGTTATGCATCCAGTATCCCGCGAATTCTTTTCCGTTGGCGGCCTCACTCTGGGCGATTTCATTCTCGTGGTGAGGGAAGATTAAGTCCTCCCCGCCCGCGTGGATATCGATCTGGTCTCCGAGATACTTCTTTGACATCACGGAGCATTCGATATGCCAGCCCGGACGTCCTTCCGACCATGGGGATTCCCAGTAAGGCTCCCCTTCCTTTTTCGGCTTCCAGAGCACAAAATCCGAAGGGTCTTCCTTCCCCGCGTCTCCCGTCACCTTGATCTCACGGAAACCGGACTGTAAATCCTCCAGATTCTTATGGGACAGCTTTCCGTATTCCCGGAAGGATTTGGTCCGGAAATAAACAGTCCCATCCTCCGCCGCATAGGCATGGCCGGAGGCGATCAGTTCCTGGATCATATCCAGCATGCCGCAGATCTCTTCCGTTGCCAGGGGGTTCTTCGTGGCCGGCTTCACGTTCAGGGCTTCCATGTCTTTTTTGCACTCTTCGATGTAACGCCTGGAAATGACCTCCGCTTCCACTCCCTCTTCAATGGCTTTCTTAATGATCTTATCATCCACGTCGGTAAAATTGGAGACAAAATTCACCTCATAGCCTCTATATTCAAAATACCTTCTGACCGTGTCAAACACGATCATGGGTCTCGCATTTCCTATGTGAATAAAATTATAAACCGTAGGCCCGCAGACGTACATTTTTACCTTTCCAGGCTCCAGGGGCACAAATTCTTCTTTCTGTCTGGATAATGTATTAAAAATCTTCATAATATCTCCCTTCCGTCTGTCCCGTTCTTATCTCCTGCAGCATCCGCCGCATCCCCCGCAGTCGGGGGACATGATTCTGTCGTCAAAGCAGAAATCCTCCACGTTGGTTAAAAGAGTAACCGCCTGGGAGGAAATCCCCTCTCCGCTGCCGGTAAATCCAAGCCCCTCTTCTGTCGTTGCCTTTACGTTGACCTTGCTCAACGGCAGATTCAAGGCGGTAGCAATATTTTCCGCCATCTGAGGCCGGTAGGTCAACAGCTTTGGCTTTTGTGCTATGACTGTGGCATCTATGTTCTCGATCACATATCCCTTTTCCTCTAAAAGTCCGCCCACCTGCTTTAAAAGCTCAATGCTTGATATTCCTTTATACTGAGGATCCGTATCCGGAAAATGCTCTCCGATGTCCCCCAGCGCTGCTGCGCCTAAAAGCGCATCCATCACCGCGTGGGTCAGCACATCGGCATCCGAATGGCCCAAAAGCCCCTTTTCATAAGGAATCTTCACTCCTCCCAGAATGAGTTCCTTTCCTTCTGTTAATCTATGCACATCATATCCCTGTCCGATTCTCATAATTCTTCCTTTCCTCTTTACTGCCCATGCTCTTTGGGCATAATGGTATACCCGCAGGGTGCTTCCTCTTTACTGCCCATGCTTTTTGGGCATAATGGTATACCCGCAAGGTGTTTCTTCTATAATATATACATTTCTACACAATCATTCGCAGTTTTTTGCCAATGCACCGGATCTGCACTTCATTCTGGCAAAAACAGCTTTCTCCGTCCACATGGACCGCCATGGGGCGTTCCATATGAATGAACGCTTCCTCGCATGTATAAAATCTGGTTCCTGTATTCAATGATCTTCTGCCGATCAGGGAACTGAAAAGCACGGGCACCAGCTTCCGTTTCTTTCTGTTATTCATGATGCAGATGGATAGCTTCCCGTCTTCAAAGTTCGCATCCGGAGCGAATTTAAAGCCTCCGCCCTCGTAGGGATGGATGTGGACAGAAATAAAATAAGCGTGGTTAAACTCCACCTTCTGGACTCCGTTAAGGAGAATATATCCCCTGGATGGCTTTGCAAGAACCAGCTGCTTCATACCCACCAGGAGATAGGCAATCTTTCCAATGTGAAGCTTATGAAGCAGGCCTTTGGATTTGGAATAGAGAAGGTTGTGGCAAACAGCCGCATCCATTCCGATCCCGGCACTGACCATAAAGCGGCGGTGAAATATCTCACCCTCTCCATAGGACAGCACACCGTAATCCATAAGCTTGTAATATTTGGGATGCAGAACTTTCTTTAAACACCTGACGGGATTTTTAGGAAGCTTTAAGCTTCTGGCAAGATCATTGCCGGATCCGGCAGGAATATACCCCAGCGTAACCGTACCGCAGAAGGACAGGCCATCCAGGATTTCATTCATAGTTCCGTCTCCGCCTACGGCGATGATAATGGTCGAATCCCTGCAGCCTTCCGTCAGCTCCCTGGCAAATCTCCGGGCATCTCCGGGCTTCTCCGTTAAAAATGCCTGATACTCCGTACCGCTGGTTTTCAGCGCGGCTTCCAACTTTTTCCAAATGTTTTTCCCCCGTCCGCAGCGTGAGTTCGGGTTTACAATAAAATAGTACATGGAATCCCTCCACTTTTTACTATTTGTAAGTATATCATAAAACAGAGAAAATGAATATAAAAAAAATGGAAAAAGACTTCCGGTCCTGTCGAAACGGAAAAGACCCCGTAATCAGCCGATTACAGGGTCTTGAAGTAGCGGAAGGGAGATTCGAACTCTCGACACCACGGGTATGAACCGTGTGCTCTGGCCAACTGAGCTATTCCGCCATATTTAGTTGATCTAATAAACATCTTATTCATCAATGGGACCTACAGGGCTCGAACCTGTGACCCTCTGCTTGTAAGGCAGATGCTCTCCCAGCTGAGCTAAGATCCCGGTTTTTGCTTGTCCAAAAGCATATTTTTCTTACCGCTCCCGACTGCTCCATTAGTATAATATGAATTGTGTTAATTGTCAACATTTTTTTGTCAATTATTTTCATTTTTGCATCCTAATGAATCAAGCGGATATTCTTGCATATCCAGTTGATTCACAAATTAAAGGTTGAAAGATGCTTTTCTTTCAACCTTCCTTTCCCCTCTTTTTCCCCTGATTCTGCTTCTCCATGAAGGAGACCGAACAGCTCTCTGTAATAAGACCCGTACATGCTTCCCTTTCTCCATATGAAGGTAAAATCGTGGGTCAGCTGAAAATCTTCCAGCTCGATCCTTTTAAGAATGCCGGCCTCCAGCTCTTTTTTCACCGCCGCCTCATACAGGAAGGTGATCCCTTTCCCTTTTGCCACCATTTGTTTGATCACGCCGATATTGCTGATTTCCATCAGGCCGGAAAAATCATGGACCAGCAGATTTTTCCCTTCCAGATACCGTTCCAGAACAAACCGGGTCCCGGAACCCGGTTCCCGGATGATGAGCCGCTCTGAAAGAAGGTCCTCCAGCCGTTTTCTCTCTCCGCAAAATACATGGTCCGGCCCGCAGACCGCTGCAAAAGGCTGGGAATCATACACCAAAAAGTCATACTCCTTTTTCTGGAAAAATCCCTCCACCAGGGCAAATTCGATTTCTCCCTCATTGAGTTTTTCCAGAAGTTCCCTGGTGTCCGCAACCGCCATCCGGACCTCTGCCTCCGGATAAGCATCAAGAAAGCGCAACAGGGCCATGGGCATCACATACTCTCCGATGGTCATGGTAGCTCCGAAAACCAGCTTCCGCCCTTTTCCTGATTTCTGCTCCACGATCCTCTTTAAGTGCAGTTCGTCATCCTTCATGGTTATGGCCGCGGATAAAAATGCTCTCCCGGCCTCCGTCAGGCTCACCTTCTTCCCGCTGTATTCCAGCAGCCTGGCCCCATATTGTTTTTCCAGGTGATGGATGTGCTGGGATACCGCAGGCTGGGTGATGTGAAGTTCTCCCGCTGCCTTTGTAAAACTCATATACCTGCACACCGCAAGAAATGTGTCAATGCGAAAATCCAGCATAAATATCTTCTCCTTTGAATCCGCTTCCTTTCCTATTCTTTCTTCAGATATACGGTCTTATTATTATTCTTGTTCTCCCGGACCTCCAGCTGTACGATGCTGTTGACAAACTTGGCAAAGGTGGAGTATCCGTAGTCCTTTACTTTAAAATCCGAGAACTTCCGGTGCATGCCATTGCCCAGAGCCGCCAGCTCCATACCGCTTTTCCCGGAGCCCTGCACCAGCTTCACGGCATAATCATCCAGTTCCTGCTTTCTGGTCCGGTTATCCTTCATCCGCACAGTCACCACATTATTGGATTTTTTCAGTTCAAAACTGTCCATTTCCTCCAGGAATTTGGACAGAGAGCTGTAACCATAACTTCTCACATCGAAATCGGAATATTTTTTTACAAGACGGTTGCCGATCTCTCCAAGGCCGGTTGCCTTGTTTTTGTCTTCATTCTCCAGTATGATGGAAGTGATATCCTGTTCGATCACCTCTCTGCCAATGGCTCCTGTTCCCGTTCCATCTTCTTCCTGGTCAAGAAGGACCTCCAGGTTCGTGAAAACTGTACAGGCTGCGCGGAAGGATTTGGGTGTCTTTTCCTCCCCCATTCCAATGACTTCTTTTCCGGATTCCCGGAGCCTGCTGGCCAGCCGTGTAAAATCACTGTCACTGGACACGATGCAGAATCCGTCCACATGATCCGTATAAAGCAAGTCCATGGCATCGATAATCAATGCGGAATCGGTTGCATTCTTTCCTACGGTATTGGAAAACTGCTGGATGGGGGTGATAGAATTTTCCAAAAGCTCCATTTTCCACTTCCCCATCTGGGTGCTGGTCCAGTCCCCGTAAATTCTTTTGTAGGTTATGACGCCGTAGCGGGTCATTTCATCCAGAATGCTCGTAATATACTTTGCGGAAATATTATCCGAATCAATTAATACTGCAAATTTCTTATCACTCAATCCTCTGCTCTCCCGTCTTTATTTGTTTTCCAGTTTCTGTCAATGCGAATGCCTGTCCATTTATTATATTTCATTTTTCCATATATTACAATATCATCACAGTGGATAAAATGGGAGAATTTCAACAATGTAAATTAACGCTTTTCAACCATACTAAAGAAGAAAGGTTCTATTAATGATTGAAAGGAGTGTTATTATGAATTCTAGTACTTCAGGCGGTAGTGAAAAATCGAAAGGAAGTCTTGCAACACCGACAGAAACGGTTGCGGTCGCCATTGCCACCGTGCCCATGCAGCCCTGGGAACAGCCTTATGATCCCCAGACAGCATTAAAACACGGCACGATCTTTCCATGCCTTAATCTCCCTTTCTATGTAACAGGAGGTGAACAGTAATGGCAGATCAAAATAAACTTTTAAAGCAGATAACGGAAATAAGCTTTACTGTAAACGACTTAAACCTGTATCTGGATACCCATCCATTGGATGGAAACGCATTGACAGCCTTTCAGCAGGCCATGGAACAAAGAAAGCAGCTTTTAAAAACCTATGCGGAAAACTTTGAACCGCTGACCATGGACTGTGTGTGTCCGGATACCAACAACAAAACAGAATCCCATACAAAATACGCCGGTCAGAAGCATTTTACCTGGTCTGACGGCCCGCTGCCATGGGAAGGAGGTACTTTATAATGTGGAATTATGAAAAAAGACTGCAGTTTCCTGTAAATATCAAAGAAACCTGTCCCAAAACCGCTTCCCTGATCATCAGTCAGTTCGGCGGACCGGACGGCGAGCTGGCAGCTTCCATGCGTTATCTTTCCCAAAGATATTCCATGCCATGCAAGGAAGTCGGAGGATTGTTGACGGACATCGGAACGGAGGAGCTGGGACATCTGGAGATGATCTGCTCCATTATTTACCAGCTCACAAAAAATCTTTCCGTGGAACAGGCGAAAACAGCCGGATTTGACGCCTACTATATCGACCACACCACAGCTCTCTGGCCCACGGCTGCGGCCGGAGTTCCCTTTAACGCCTGTGAATTCCAGTCCAAGGGCGACGCCATTACGGATCTGGTGGAGGACCTGGCCGCAGAACAGAAGGCCAGGACCACTTACGATAATCTGATCCGGATCATAACGGATCCTGACGTAAGGGAGCCGCTGAAATTCCTCCGAGCCAGGGAAGTCGTGCATTTTCAGAGATTTGGAGAAGCGCTGGAAAAAATCAAATCCAACTTAAATCCTAAAAACTATTACTATTATAACCCGGAATTTGACAAGCAGTTTGTAAAGAACCCGATGTAACGGGATAAAAAAGAAAGGCTGTCACGTGGATTTTCCTTCGCGCGACCGCCTTTCTCCCTGTATAAATATATTATTTCTGTTCCTCATAGCTGTATTTCAAAAGCTCATAAATCTCATCCGTCACCGGATCATCCTTATAATACGCGTCAAGAAGGGATATGATCTTGGCCGCAAATTCCGAGGGCACGGGAAGATTGCCGATACTCCCCCGGAAATCCTCTTTCATTTCACTGACCATCTCCCTTTTTTGAGGGATTCCGAGACCGTACAGCCTGCTCAGCATTCCAATGGAGGCACAAGCCTCATTAAGAGAGGTAAGGGGTGCGTTTTCAAATTTGGTTTTGATTTCCACCGCCTGTTTGTTGATATAAAATACCATACGATCTCATCCTTTTTCTTTCATCCTAAACCTGGGCAATATCAATGAGGGTCAGCTCCTTCGCCCGGTTCTCCATGCTGGTCACAAGGGCCGTGGCCGTATCCAGCGAGGTCAGCACCGTCACCCCGGTCTCTATGGCATTTCTCCGGATCACGAACCCATCTCTGCTTCTTTCCGCTCCCTGAGGCGGAGTGTCGATAATGAGATCGATCTCATGGCCCAGGATCAGGTCCAGAAGATTGGGAGATTCCTGTTCCAGCTTCCGCACCTGGAGCGCTTTTATTCCGTTGTCGTTCAGCGCCCTGGCCGTTCCTGATGTGGAAAATATCTTATAGCCCTGGGCCCGGAACCTTCTGGCGATGTCAATGATTTCCTCTTTGTCGGAATCCCTGACGGTTATGATCATGTTTTTATGCTTCGGCAGCTTGATGCCCGCGCCCGCAAAGGCCTTGTACAGAGCTTCATTGAAGGTTTTTGCAATTCCCAGACACTCTCCCGTGGATTTCATCTCCGGGCCTAAGTTCACGTCGGCGCCGCGGATCTTTTCAAAGGAGAACACCGGCATTTTCACGGCAATGTAATCCGCCTCCGGCTGAAGTCCCGGCTCATATCCCAGATCCTTTATGGAGTGGCCGCAGATGACCCGGGTGGCAAGGGGAACGATGGGGATCCCCGTCACCTTGCTGATATAGGGCACGGTACGGGAGGAGCGGGGATTTACCTCGATCACGTATACATCTTCCCCGGTGACAATGAACTGGATATTGATCATTCCCTTCACGTGGAGAGCTCTTGCCAGCCGCCTGGTGTACTCCACCAGTGTCTCCTTCACCTTTTCACTTAAGCTCTGAGCCGGGTAGACGGAAATGCTGTCGCCGGAATGAACGCCGGCACGCTCGATGTGCTCCATGATTCCCGGGATAAGAATGTCCTTTCCGTCACAAACCGCATCCACCTCGATTTCCTTGCCCACAATGTATTTGTCTACCAGAATGGGGTGCTCCTGGGCGATCTGGTTGATGATCCCGATAAATTCATCCACATCCTGATCGGAAATGGCGATCTGCATCCCCTGGCCGCCCAGCACATAGGAAGGCCTTACCAGTACCGGATATCCCAGCTGGTTCGCCGCCTGTTTCGCTTCCTCCGCAGTAAACACCGTCTGTCCGGCAGGTCTTGGGATTTGGCATTCCTCCAGGATCTTGTCGAACAGTTCCCGGTCTTCTGCCGCGTCCACATCCTCCGCAGCGGTCCCCAGTATGGGCACTCCCATCTTCATCAGGGCTTCCGTCAGCTTGATGGCCGTCTGCCCGCCGAACTGCACGACCGCGCCGTCAGGCTTCTCGATCTCCACGATGTTCTCCACATCCTCGGGAGTCAGGGGTTCGAAGTACAGCTTGTCAGCAATGTCAAAGTCCGTGCTGACCGTTTCCGGATTGTTGTTGACAATGATGGTCTCATACCCTTCCCGGGAAAAGCTCCAGGTGCTGTGGACCGAACAGAAATCGAATTCAATGCCCTGCCCGATGCGGATAGGACCGGAGCCAAGAACCAGCACCTTTTTTCTTCCGGCGGTATTGAAAGCTTCATTTTCGCTTCCAAAACAGGAGTAATAGTAAGGCGTTTCGGCTGCAAACTCGGCGGCGCAGGTATCCACCATCTTAAACGCCGCTGTAATGCCGTTGTTCTTTCTCATCTGCCGGATCTCCTCCACAGACGCTCCCGTCAGGCCGGAAATGACCGTGTCAGGGAATTCCAGCCGCTTTGCTTCCGCCAGCAGCCAAACGGTCAGAGGGCCTTTTTTAAGGGCTTCTTCCATTTCCACCAGGATGGCCAGCTTGTCAATGAACCAGACATCGATCTTCGTGATGTCATGAATGATTTCATAGGAAAATCCTCTTCTCAGCGCTTCCGCTATGACCCAGATCCTTCTGTCGTCGATCAGCTTTAAAGTTTCGGTCAGCTCCTCATCCGTAAGCCCTGTAAAGTCATAGGACATCAGGCTGTCCACATGCTGCTCCAGGGAACGGATGGCCTTCATCAGGCCTCCTTCAAAATTGGTGCAGATGCTCATGACCTCTCCGGTGGCTTTCATCTGGGTCCCGAGAGTTCTCTTGGCGCTTATGAATTTGTCAAAAGGAAGGCGGGGCATCTTGACCACACAGTAATCCAGCATGGGCTCGAAGCTGGCGTATGTTTTCTTTGTTACGGCATTTTTTATTTCGTCCAGGGTGTAGCCCAGCGCGATCTTGGCCGCAACCTTGGCGATGGGGTAGCCGGTGGCCTTGGAGGCCAGGGCGGAAGAACGGCTGACACGGGGATTCACTTCGATCACACAGTATTCAAAGCTTTCCGGATGAAGGGCGTACTGCACGTTGCAGCCTCCGGTGATTCCCAGTTCACTGATGATCTTTAAGGCAGAGGTCCTTAACATCTGGTATTCCTTATCCCCTAAGGTCTGGGAAGGCGCCACAACAATGCTGTCGCCGGTATGAACCCCTACGGGATCGATGTTTTCCATATTACATACGGTGATCACATTGCCTGCGCCGTCACGCATCACTTCGTATTCGACTTCCTTCCAGCCGGCGATGCAGCGCTCCACCAGGACCTGGCCCACACGGGAAAGGCGAAGTCCGTTTTCGAGAATTTCGCGGCACTGGCCTGGATTCTCAGCAATTCCGCCTCCCGATCCTCCCAGGGTGTAGGCGGGGCGGAGAACGATGGGATAGCCGATTTCCTCCGCGATCTTAAGGCCGTCTTCCACATTTTCCACGATATCGGAGGGAGCCACCGGTTCGCCGATCTTTTCCATGGTCTCCTTAAACATCTCCCGGTCCTCGGCCTTCTTAATGGTAAGGGCCGTGGTTCCGATCAGATGTACATTGTGTTCCTTTAAAAAGCCTGCGTCTTCCAGCTCCATGGCAAGATTTAAGCCGGCCTGTCCCCCGAGGGTGGGAAGAACGCTGTCCGGCCTTTCCTTTAAAATGAGCTGCTCCACCACTTCCACGGTCAGAGGCTCGATGTAGACCTTGTCCGCGATGTCCTTATCTGTCATAATGGTCGCCGGGTTGGAGTTTAACAGAACCACTTCCACTCCCTCTTCTTTCAGGGAACGGCAGGCCTGTGTTCCGGCATAGTCAAATTCTGCTGCCTGGCCAATGATGATCGGGCCGGAGCCAAGAACGAGCACTTTTTTGATATCCTGATTCTTCGGCATTATTTTCCCTCCTCCATCATGTTTAAAAACCGGTCAAATAAGTAGCCGGAGTCCTGCGGTCCCGGGCAGGCTTCCGGGTGGTACTGCACCGTAAATATGTTTTTGCCGGTATATTTCAGCCCTTCGTTGGTCCCGTCATTGACGTTGATGAAGGCGGGAACGGCCACAGCCGGATCAATGGTTTCCATATCCACCACATAACCATGATTCTGGGAGGAAATATACACCCGTCCGGTCTCTAAGTCCTTTACCGGATGGTTGCCTCCCCGGTGGCCGTATTTCAGCCTGTGGGTATCCCCTCCGGTGGCCAGTGCCATCAGCTGGTGTCCCAGGCAGATCGCAAAAATCGGAACGTCCGATTCATATAATTTTTTGATCTCAGCGATCACCTGAACGCATTCCTTGGGATCCCCCGGACCGTTGGAGAGCATGATGCCGTCGGGATCAGAGGAAAGAATTTCTTCGGCCTTCGTGAACGCAGGATAAACGGTCACCTCACAGCCTCGCTCATTTAAGGAACGGGCGATGTTCTTTTTGGCGCCCAGGTCCACCAGCGCCACCCTTTTTCCCCCGCCGGGCAGGACGTACTTTTCCTTACAGGTGGACACTTTCACCACTCCGGTCACCGAATATGCTTTCATGCGCGCAGCGGCTTCCTCAGGATCATAGCCTTCATCGGTCGTGATCATGCCGTTCATGGTTCCTTTTTCTCTTAAGATTTTTGTTAGGGTTCTCGTATCGATACCGCTGATACCTGGAATGTCGTTTATCTCTAAGAAATGCTGAATGGTATCCCCGCTTCTAAAGTTGCTGGGGATTCTAGATAATTCTCTGACAATATAGCCATCCGGCCACGGTTTTAATGATTCCATATCTTCATGACAAATACCGTAATTACCAATGAGGGGATAGGTCATCACGACCGCCTGCCCCGCGTAAGAGGGGTCGGTGAGGACTTCCAGATAACCCGTCATGGAAGTATTGAACACGATCTCGCTGATTACTTCCCGCGTTGAACCGATGCTGGTTCCCGTAAACACAGTGCCGTCTTCCAGTATTAAAAAAGCTTTCATACGCAAAGTCCCAATCCTTTCTTAATGCTATGGTTTATGAGCCCGCTGATATCTGCCCAAATTGAATAGATTATACATTATCCCGCGGCATTTTTCAACTGTTTTCTTCGCATTTCTTTTATTATATTTTATGCATTATATTTGTGTTTTTAATCGTTTTGCACAATATGTGTGCATAATTATGCAAATAATATCTGATTTTTCCTTCAAAAGTATACTTTCGGGGCAATTCGAGCAAACTAATGGCGAGGTGATAAGTTTGAAACTTAAATGTGGCAGTTGGCCAGTAAAGAAGAGTATAGCAAACAAGCCATTCACAATTCGTGGATGAG
>JBCLPO010000019.1:0-110999 GCA_041223105.1 Lachnospiraceae bacterium 54-53 | reverse complement strand
AGACAACACCCAAGACTCGCTAACGGTGGCTCGCTACGCCTTGCCGTGTGGGATTTCCACCCACTAAACCAATCGTCTTTTTCTGGACGCGCTTAACCTTTTACCGCTCCCTGGGTCATGCTGCTGATAAAATAACGCTGCAGGAAAATAAACAGGACCACAATGGGCAGGCTGGAAAGCAGGGAGGCCGCCATAAGGTCATTCCACGCGATTTTATCATAGCCTGCCATCTGCCCGATTGCCACCGGCAGAGTCTTCATCTTTTCAGCCGTAATACTCAGCATGCTGAACATGTACTCATTCCAGCTTTGAATAAAGGCGTAAATTGTGGTGGAAACCAATCCCGGCAATGTAAGCGGAGCTATTACCTTCCAGAATATCTTAAAGTGGCCGCAGCCATCGATCCTCGCCGCTTCATCCAGTTCCCTGGAAATACTGTTAAAGAATCCATACATCATCCAGGTACAAAATGGTATTACACTTGCGATGTGCACCAGCGCAATGCCGCTTCTGGTATTCGCCAGGCCATAAATGGTCAGCAGCTTATAATATGGCACAAACAGCATAACTGCCGGAAACATCTGGGTCACCAGAATGAACATCATGACAACCCCTTTTCCCTTAAACTTAAACCTTGAAAATCCATATCCTGCCAGGGTAGAAAAAAACACTGCTGCCAAAGTTGATGCTGCAGAGATAACAACGCTGTTTTTCAAATAGGTAAAAAAGGGATATTCGGTCATAATATTCTTATATGCTTCCATGGAAAACTGCCGGGGAAATAAGGTGACCGCAGAACTGGTCATGATCTCATTGATTGATTTCAAGGAAGTAGACAGCATATAAATAATGGGTATTAAAACAAGGAGGCTGCCCAGAGTCAGTCCTGTGTAGCAAAGGCCGTTTATGCGTCTGTTCTGTTTATTCATCCTTTAACAACCTCCTTTGCAGAATACTGATCGCAACGCAAATTAAAAATACCACCACTGCCAGGGCAGAAGACGGTCCGAAATCGAAGAATTCAAATGCTCTCTTATAAATATCCACTGCAATGGTATTAGTGGCTCCGTTGGGGCCTCCCTGGGTCAGCAGCCAGATCATGGTCACATGCTTAAACCACCACACCACATCCAGGACCAGAGTCACGGCCAACGTAGATTTCAGGCTGGGAACAGTCACATACCAGAATGTCTGGAAATTAGTCGCCCCATCAATTCTTGCCGCCTCAATGATCTCTCCGGAAACTGTCTGCAATCCGGCAAGAAGCTGGATCATAACCAGCGGATACCCCTTCCAGATACAAATAAAAATCAAGACTCCCAAAGCCAGCTTAGGTGATCCCAGCCATGACATGGGTTCCTGTAAAATACCAAGGGATATGAGAGCGGCGTTTAAAAACCCCATAGTGGGATTAAATATCCATCTCCATAAGTTCGCAATAACCACTTCCGGAAACAGCCACGGAAGCAATAAAATAGCACGGAAGACCGTTCTCCCCTTAATTTCACGGTTCAGCATCAATGCAAACAAAAAACCAAATATAAAATGTCCCGTCACCACGCCTGCGGTAAAAATTAATGTGATTTTCATGCTGGCATAAAAATTCGATTCTGATAAAACGGAAATATAATTTCTAATACCAACAAAATTCCACTTATTTACAAGGTTTGTTTTAAAAAAGCTGATATAAATTCCATAGCAAAACGGGTATAAAAGTAGTAACGCTAATGTAATGACCGCCGGTGCAGCAAACCCATAGGCAGTAACACGGGCCTTTAACCGGTTCATTGTTCTGTTCAATCCCTGGTTCAAACCATCGACCTCCTGCTATCGTAAGAAAAACCGGCCTGCCGAAAGACAGGCCGGCTCCTTTCTCTTAACCTTCGTTTGCAGATTCGCAAATCTTTTCCGCCCTTTCCCGGGCTCTTTCTGCCGCTTCCTCTACGGTGGACTCACCGGTAAATACGGACTGATAGGCTTCTCCATGTACATCATTGATCTCACTGTAGCCGGAAACCGCCGGTGTCTCATAAACAGTCTGACGGGCCTTTAAAAATCCCTCTAATTCGGGCATAGTCTTGATTGCAGGGTCTTCAAGGGCTTCAATACGGGTTGGAAGGCGTCCTGTCATAACGGAAAATTCAATTTCCCTGTCTTTTTCCAGCATAAACTTAATAAATTCCGCTGACTCTTTCTCATGCTTCCCTGGGGAAATAAAATATCCGAAACCTCCCGGAGTACTGACGGACCGTTCCACTGCAGGCACAGGGAAGGAACCAAGCTTTCCTTTTAACTCCGGTACCTGGGAGGTGATCGCACCGATTGCGTTAGAACCGGTAATCAGCATGGCGGCCTTGCCGGAAGAAAACAGGTTTACTGCCGTGGGATAATCGGTTTCAATCACTCCCGGGGGAACGGCCTTATAGGTTACCTCCAGATCCGTATAGGCTCTTAAGGCATCAATGTATTTCTGAGAGCCTATGTCAGTGGTCCATTTTCCCTGTGCATCCTGAACAAATTCATCAACGCCGAAATTGCGAAGCACATATTGGAACCTCCCTGCACCGGAAGCATTGTTAGTACCCACCAGGGTTATGCCGTAATTTCCGTCACCGGTCAGGGCCTTGGAAGCTTCAACCAGATCTTCCCATGTTTCAGGAACCTTCACACCCTTTTCATCGAAAATATCCTTGCGGTAAAGAACGCCGGAGGCCCCTCCAAACCAGGGAATTCCGTATGCAGTGCCATCTGCACTGGCGCTTGCCAGGCTGGCGCCTTCAAAACCTTTTATGTAGTCCTCTCCAAAAATCGGAGTAGCTTCTGCTGCAAGCCCCATATCCACGATTGTCCCTGTGTCCAAAAGGTTTGCCAGGAAAAAATCAGGCATGGCATTGGAAGTTGCCAGCGTAATATACTTTTTCATCAGATCGTTGGCACCGATGCCTTCCACTTCAACCGTAATGCCATTATCCAGTGCATTAAATTCTTCAATGCACTTCTTTTCAAAGTCGCCTTCCGGGGACTCCAGAATTGTAGAAGAGATATAGGTAATTGTCACATCTTCCTTTGTCCCTTCCGTTCCCTGTGATGCCGCCTGAGTGGATTCCGGAGCCGGAGCCGTGCCGCCGCCGCACCCGGCCAGCAAGCCTGCCGCCAAAGCTGCACATAATCCCAATGCCAAACGTTTCTTTCTCATTTTTTTCTCCTCCTGTTCATTACCATTCAATGGGTGTTCCGTCATAGGTCCTCCACATGGGATTTTTCCAATTATGACGGTTCTTATCCTGTTCTATTACAATTTCTTCATTCACCTCTACTCCCAATCCGGGGCCTGACGGAATTTGAACAAATCCATCTTTAAAATCAAAAACCTCCTTATTTTTCAAGAAATTAATTCTTGGGTTTGTATCGCTTGCATCATGAATTTCTATGCTCTGTTCCTGCAGCACAACATTGGGAGTGGCTGCATCCATCTGGATACAGGATGAAAATGCAATGGCATCCAGAGGGCAATGAGGTGCAACTGCCACATCATAAGCCTCTGCCATGGCGGAAATCCGCCTTACCTCGCTGATCCCTCCTGCATGGGATAAATCGGGCTGGATAATATCCGCATATCCCTGCTCAAACAGTTCTTTATAATCCCAGCGGCTGTACATCCTCTCGCCAATGGCAATGGGTGCAGAGGTGTATTTGGCAATTTCTCTCAGTGCCTCCTTGTTGGTGGGCAATACCGGTTCTTCTATAAATAAAGGATGAAACTGGTCCAGCTCATGGGTCAGTACTTTTGCCATAGGTTTATGGATGCGGCCATGGAAATCAATGGCCATATCCACTTCATAGCCAATGGCATCACGGATAGCCCCCACCTTTTCCATTAACTTAGTGACTCCCTTCCATGTATCCACATAATGGGTCGCATCAGTAGGTGAAGTTTTGATTACCGTATAGCCTTCTTCCACCGCCTTCTTTGCATCTGCCGCCACTTCTTCCGGAGTGTCTCCATGAATGCTTCTGTATACCTTAACTTTATCCTTTACATTGCCTCCCAACAGCTCATAAACAGGTGTATTGTAATATTTTCCTTTGATATCCCACAGCGCCTGGTCAATGCCGGCGATAGTGCTCATCATCACCGGACCTCCCCGGTAAAACGCACATCGGTACATGATCTGCCAGTGCTCTTCAATCTTTAATGGATCTTTTCCAATAAAGTAGTCACGCCATTCCTTTACAGAAGCCTCTAAAGTGGCTGCTCTTCCTTCAACAAGCGGTTCTCCCCAGCCACTGATTCCGGCATCGGTTTCCACTTTTAACAGAAGGAAGCGGTGGGGCATAAAATAGAGTTTCATGTCTGTGATTTTCATGTTAAATCCATCCATTCCTTTCCCTGCTTTGTTATGTTTTTGTTCGTAATACAGAACTCAGTTCCTTATATGATTTGTATTTTTATCATAACGCATGGATTTGTAGATGTCAACTGCAAAAAAGTAATTTTTATAATTTATTTTGTATGTTTTTACTATTTAATGTATTTTATTATGGAAAATACAGGTATTTTTCTTCATAAAAATTACATTATTTTAAAAATATATTGACACATTCCCATGAAAAGCTCTATAATAAAACAAGAATTACAAACTCGGTACTTATATAGGAACTTTTTTCACCTAGAAACCAGGTGATCCACTGACAGGAGGCTATAACCATGACAACACTTGAACAGATTTGGTCAGGCCGCATTATCACCATCATCCGGGAACTTGGACCGGAAGATGCAGGCGAGACCGTAAACGCCATTTATGCCGGAGGTCTGGACCTCGCTGAAATCACCTTCAACCAGACGGCTGACCCAAGCGTTACCGCAAACATCATCAAAAACCTTAACCAGGAATTTAAAAACCGGGTATTAATCGGGGCTGGCACTGTTATGACTATGAAACAGCTATATGCCGCTTATGAGGCAGGAGCTGCTTATATTATTTCACCGAATGCGGACCTCTCCATCATCCGGGAGACCAAACGTCTTGGTATGCTTTCCATGCCGGGCGCCTTTACGGCAACTGAAATTGCACGGTGTTACGAGGCAGGAGCTGATATCGTAAAAATATTCCCTTCCGATTCCGTTGGGCCCGATTATATCAAAGCCATCCGAGGGCCTTTGCCTCATATTCCCATTTCCGCCGTAGGCGGGGTCAATCTGGATAATATTGCTGCTTTTTTCCAGGCAGGCGTATGCTGTGTTGGCATCGGCGCTAACATTGTGGATAAACAGGCAGTGGCACAGCATGACTTTGATGCCATCCGCTTACTGGCAGCCACTTATGCAGCAAAAACATCATAAGAAAGTTGGTGCTTTTCTTGTATTACTTTTACTTTGATTCCGGTACCACTAATACGCGTGCTTATCTAATACATAATGAACAGATCATACGCAGCGGAAACATTCCGGTTGGATCACGGGATTCCGCATTAAAACATGACAAGACAGTTCTTATGCTGGCATTAAAAAAGCTGTACCACAAAATCCTTCTGGCAGAAGGTCTAACAGACAAGGATGTTCAGGCCATATATATGTCAGGAATGGTTTCTTCCCCATCGGGCATTGTTGAAATTGAACACTTATCTTTGCCGGTGGATTTTAAGACCTTAAAAAACAGCATAGTCCCTTATGAAGATTCGGAGTGTTTCAACCGTACCATCCATATTGTTCCGGGCCTTAAGACCCTTCCCCGGGGTGTGACTGCATCCATGGACACGGTTGCCCTGGCAAACAATATGAGGGGGGAGGAAATTGAAGTTTTCGGCATTCTTCACCGCTTCCCGGAGCTGGGAAAAGGCCGCAGCAGCATCGTGCTTCCAGGCTCCCATACACAGGCAGCATTTCTTCATGACGGAAAAATCGAAAATATATCTTCCACTGTAACAGGGGAGCTGTACCATGCCATTGTCAGCGAAACCATCTTAGGTTCCAGTCTGGCCGGAGAAATCAATACAGAGATCATACCGGAGCTGGTATGCATGGGATATGAGATCATCCATCAATACGGATTTAACCGCGGACTTTACATTGTCCGCAGTATGGACTTATTTGCAGAGTCAACCCTTGCCCAGAGAATGTCTTATATGGAAGGGGTGTTAAACGGAGGCGTTATGGATGCAGTAGCCCAGATCATGGGGAATTCTCCCGGAACCCTCGCCATAGCAGGTCCCCGCATGCAGTATGAAATTTTTTCTGCGCTTGTGGAAAAATTCTTTCCTCAATTTAAGATTATGGAAGTACCTGTACAGCAGGATTATCCTTTTTCTGTGGAAGGCTTTCTAAGCCTTTTGCAGTGTTAGACGGAAAAGAGGAGCGGCATCAGACCGCTCCTCTTCGTTTTATTCCTTTGTTGATTGATCTTATGGCTGGGAAATGATGCAGAAAGCATGCTGCAATATCTGCCGGAGCAACAGCCCCGGACTGCTTTCAGAGAACCAGCACAACCTTCATGCTGATATCCGGATTACCTGCCACGGCAAAAGCCTGTTCTGCCTCTTCCATTTTACAATAATGGCTGATCAGCTTTTCCGCTTCCCGTGGATAACCGGCAAGAAACTCCATTGCTGCGGGAAAATCTCCGGTGCCTCCGATGGAACCTGTCACAGTCAGGGATTTTGTTACAATCTGTTTCTGAGGAATATTAACATTGGCTGCCATTCCCACGCACCCCAGGATCCCCGCCGGCCGCAGCAAATGAAAAGCATTGGAAAAGACAGCCGGAACCCCTGTGGTCTCCAGAACAATGTCATACCTGGCAGCCTCATAAAGGGCTGAGTAATTCCCCTCCTCTGCTTTAACATTCAGTGACCCGCCTTCAGGTATGACTGCCCCCGCACTTTTTGCAATTTCTGTTCTGTGATCAGACAGATCATACAGTGATACGTTCCCGCATCCAAAGAGATTCTTTAAAAGCATCATGGCGCTCATTCCGATAACGCCACCGCCCAAAACAAGGATGTTTTTATCCGTTAACTCATCTTGACAGACATGTCTGACCTTCTCTATCAGATGGGCTGCCACGGCAACAGGTTCACTGAGGCAGAGCAGCTTTTCAGGAATTCCGGGTTTTCCCTTATAAAGATACTTCTGATCTCTGATTATGTATTCCGCTGACGCACCGTCAATGGTGATGCCGAACTTGTCGATGTGACTGCAGAGGTTTTTATCAGTGCCGCAGTTTTTACATGTCCCGCAGTATTTTGAACAATCCCCGGTGACCGGATCTCCGATTTCGACGGTTGTGACATGACTGCCAACTGCCGCCACCGTCCCGGACCATTCGTGCCCAAACAGCATGGGGTAGCTGTGCGGTCCCTGATAAGTTCCATGAAACAAGTGAATATCCGATCCGCAGATACCCACATAGTTCACCTTGACCAAAACCTCCCCTTCCTGCAGCCTGGGAAGTTCTCTTTCCGCAGGTTCTATTTTTCCCGGTTCCCTCAAAACATATTCTTTCATAGCCGCCTCTCCTTTAATCAAATGGATGAATCAGAACTTTTACTGCGCCGTTTTTTCTGTTTATAAACGTATCAAAAGCTTCTTTCGTCTGATCGATGGGGAACACATTGCTAATCATATTTTTCAGTCCCCCCAGCGCACCATTGGAAATCATGTTTAAAATCACTTTAGAGCAATTAGGGTTAGCACGTGTTCCGTGAAGGGTGATCTGGTTCATAACCAGATATTTTCCCGCAATCATCTGGCCGTCTTCCGGGGGTATGCTGATAAATGCGGCATGGCCGCCTTTTCTTGCCATCTGTACGGCTTCCATAAATGCCGTAGAATTCCCTGCGGCCTCGATCACCTGATCCGCTCCCTGTCCGCCGGTCACCCGCCTCACTTCTTCAACCGGATCCTTCACCTGCTCATAGTCGATCAGGATGTCCGCTCCCAGCCTGCCGGCAAAAGCCAGCCGCTCCCTTCTTCCGATCATGATCGTGGCCGAGCCCATCGCTTTTGCAATCATCATTGCGGAAATTCCCATGGGGCCCGGTCCGATCACAGCCGTGTATCCCCCCGGAACGACTCCGCAAAGCCGCAGCGCATTGTATGCGGTTCCGGCAGTATCCACCAGGGTCCCTTCATCAAAGCTCACGTTTCCCGGCATCCTGGTCAGGGCTTTCTGGTCGTAGACCTGATACTGGGCATAGCAGCCTTCCGTATTATGACCGTAATGACGGTGCCCCATATCTTTTCTGCCATAGTTAAGGCACAGGTTGTAAGCTCCCTTCCTGCAGTTTTCACAAATCCCGCAGCCGCAATGCGCTTCTCCGGAAACCCGGTCTCCCGCCTTCCAGCCGACACAATCTTCTCCTGCTGAAACGACTTCTCCGGAAAATTCATGTCCGGCGATAAACGGATAGTAAGGAGGCCAGCCATTCATACGCACTTTCCCCTGAATGATGCCGGGGTCGCTTCCGCAGATGGCAATTGATCTCACGGCAACCAGTACTTCTCCCCTTTGGGGCTTTGGAATATCCACATGCTCCACCGCAAATTCTCCCGGACCGTGAATCACAACAGCCTTCATTTTTCTTTCCATAAATTTCTCCTCCATTCGAAAGAAGAGGCCGGCATCCTCCACCAGCCTCCCGCAAATTGTTTACTTCTTAAATTCCTCTGCATTATCCTTTGTGATCACCGGAGACTGGATCAGTTTGTCCTGCCCTGTCTCTCCCTTTAGAATCATTACTGCGGCTTCCACGGAATAATAAGCCTGATCATGGGCGTTCGCTTCTGCTGTGGTATACATTTTTCCATCGATAATCGCCTGAAGCGCATCTGCATTTCCATCGGCTCCGCCGATAAGAATCTGCCCGGTCTTTCCTGCGGCGTCAACCGCCTCCACAGCTCCCAGAGCCATTTCATCGTTGCAGCAATAGATTGCATTTACATCCGGATTTGTCTGCAGCAGGTTCTGCACCACATCCATTGCCGAGGCCCTTTTGTAGGATGCCGACTGCTGTGCCGCGATTTCAATATCCGGATATTCCGCTATGGCTGCGGTTGCGCCTGCCACACGGTCAATGGAAGTCTGGGCGCCTGCGGTCCCCTCAATTATAAACATCCTGCCCTTTCCTCCCAGTCCTTCGCACAGCTCCTTTGCCACATTGTATCCCTGCGTATAATTTTCAAGTCCCACAAAACAGTTGGACAGCCCCTCCTCCGCGATCTTGGTGTTGCTGGCAACTACCGGTATACCTGCTTCGATCAGTTTTTTCACGGCCGGAATAATGCCGTTGGAATCCGTCGGTGCAATGCATACGGCCGCCGCTTTATTGGCAATCGCCTGTTCAATCAATTGTGTCTGCTCTTCGTTGCCTGCACCCTCCTCCGTAGAGGTCGGCGCCTGGACCGTAACCTTGATCCCAAAATCCCTGCCTGCATCTTCTGCCCCTTCTTTCATGGAAAGGAAAAAGGGAGTCGTCAGATTTTTAATGATAAAAACCACTTCCTTGCCGGAAAGATCACCGCCGGAAGCTTCAGAAGTTCCCCGGGTGTTTTCCGTACCCGCCGCCGGTGCCTCTTCCGCCACCTGTGAGGCGGAACTGCATCCGCCGATCATGCTGCTGAGCACTGCCCCGCAAATTATAATACTCCACCAATTTTTTTTCACAAAAATACCCTCCTTGCAAACTTTTATTTATAAAAATTCCTGTTAAGCTTTCAGCTTCTTCATTTCCAGATTGACCATATGTATTTTGATTTTATTAATGAATGACTCATGGAATATGGAGATAATGATTACCGCCCCGATTACCACCTGCTGCCAGTTGATGGAGATGTTCATCAGATTCATGCCGTTTCTGATAAACACAATGATCAATGCGCCGATTACGGCGTTGGTCACTGACCCCTTTCCGCCGCCAAAGGATATTCCTCCGATCAAGGCAGCCGCCATGGAATCAAGGGTAAGGGAACCGCTGCTCCCCGGATCTGCCGCATTGAGCCTTGCCATGTAGAGAATCCCGGTCAGAGCAGCAAGGGCGCCGTTTATGCAGTAAACCATCGTGACAATGCTTTTTGCACTGCTGCCGGACAGTCTGGTGGCCTCAAAGTTAAATCCGGCCGAATACATTCCTCTTCCAAAAATACATTTTTTTGTTACAAACCACAAAATAAAATAGGTGATTATGGTTATAAGAGCGACATTGGGAATACCGGGAATAAGATATCCGTTTGTTAAAAAACGGAAGCTGTCCGGAAATGCATAGACGTAGGTTCCGGTGTAAACAACGTAAGCCAGCCCGCTTGCAACAAAGTCAATACCAAAGGTAGCGATGAAAGGAGCCACCCCCACATGGGTGATGATAAAGCCGTTTAAAAATCCGCATCCCACTCCAATTGCCATAGCAATTAAAAATCCCGTGAGATATTGTTCATTTTTAAAATAATTTGAACTCATAACCGTTGAAAATATCATGACCGATGCCATTGATTTATCAATGCCTTTCGTGATAATGGCCATTCCCATACCAAAACTCATCAGTATTGTAAATGGCGCCTGCTGAAAAATCACGGTAGTCAGGTTGCTGAGCGTCAAAAATGAGCCTGGCCTGATGATTGATAACGCAGCAAAAAGGATGATCAGCAATAAAATGCGGGATAACATGTCCAGGCTGTTCTTTAATTTATTCAGCATCCGCGTACACCCTCCTCAGTCCGTCTTTTTTCTTTATCTTTTCTCCGATCTGATCTGCAACAATCAATCCCACGATGACCAGGCCGATAATAACCTTCTGGACGACAGAGCTCACCCCCATCATGCTTAAGCCGCTTGCAAGCACACGGAGGAGCAGTGTTCCCAGTAAGGTGCCTATAAGACCTCCCTTTCCGCCGTCAAAGGAGGTTCCGCCGATCACCACCGCGGCAATTGCATTAAAAGAGTACTCTGTCCCTACAATCGGACTTGCGGAGGTAGTCATGCCTGCGATCAGAATTCCTGCCACCGATGCGAAAATTCCGCTGATCACGTAGACCGTAAACCGGTTTTTGACGACATCGATTCCACTGACACCGGCAACATGTTCCGCGCCGCCGATGGAATATATATTGTAGCCCAGCCTTGTTCTTTTTAAGACAAAAAACATGACCAGTATCAGAACGGCCGTGATCCAGATCATGGCGTATAATCCAAGGATTTTTCCGTTCCCAAACCAATCGATCAGGCTGTTTTTTATGGGAATGGTGTTCCCCCTGGCTGCCACCAGAGACAGTCCGGCGCCAATGCTCATTGTGGCAAATGTAGTGATCCAGTAATCAAACTTATATTTGGCAATCATGATCCCATTGACAGAACCGGTCACTGCCCCAACCAGGAACGCGAGGATGATGCAAAGGCCCGCCGGAAGCCCCTTGCTGACAGTAACTCCCAAAACAACTGCGGTCAAGGATATCACTGATCCGATGGATAAATCGATCTGGGAAACCAGGACTGCCAGAGTCATTCCCACCGATGCAAGCAGAAGGATGCATGCATTCCTGGCAATCAGGATTAAGTTGTACGGTGTTAAAAAATTCTTTTCCTTCACACCAAAGAATATGACCAGTACCACAATCCCCCAGAATATTCCCGGAATATTCAAATGCCATTTTTTACGAAGTGAAGTTAACATCATGATTTCTCCTTCCCCCCTATTGCCTTCTGCATGATGACATGCTGGCTCAGCTCAGACCGTTCAAGTTCTCCCACAATTTCCCCTTCCCGCATCACATACACCCGGTCACTCATTCCGATCACCTCATTCAATTCCGATGAAATCATCAAAATGCCGTATCCTTCATTGACCAGGCTGTCCATCAGCTGATAGATCTCCGCTTTGGCGCCGATATCGATTCCTCTGGTGGGCTCATCAAATATGAGGAAACGGCATCCCGTATTCAGCCATTTTCCGATGGCAACCTTCTGCTGATTCCCTCCGGAAAGCTCTCCCACCAGTTTATCCACATCAGGAGCTGCAATCCGCAGGATATCCTTATACTTATTCCCCGCTATTGACTCTCTGGCATCATTTAAAATGCCGTTCGGAAATGCAAGGCTTAAAGATGCCGCTACTATATTGGACTTTATGGGCATCTGCAGAATCAGCCCCTCTGTTTTCCGGTCTTCCGAAAGATAGGCCATTCCGGACCTGATACATTTCTTGGGAGAAGGAGTATTCATTTCCTGCCCATACAGGGTGTAAGAGCCTTCACGAATCGTCTCATATCCAAACAAAGACTTTGCAATTTCCGTACGCCCCGCACCGATCAGGCCGGAAATTGATACGATCTCTCCCTCTCTCACAGTAATATTTACATTTCGGAAGCGGAGTCCGGTCAGATTCTTCGTTTCCAGGATGAGCTTTCCCGGCTTTGTGTAATTTCTCACATACATATTGGATATCTTCCGCCCAACCATCATGGAAACTGCCTCATCCATTTCCATGGTCCTGGCATCCAGGGTGCCAATGTATTTTCCATCCCGCATAACGGTGACCTGATCTCCGATCCGTTTGATCTCATCCATCCGATGGGAAATATAAATGATTGCAATCCTGTTCTTTTTCAGTGTTTCCACTATCTCAAAAAGCTTATCGATCTCTTTTGAAGTGAGGGATGAGGTGGGCTCATCCATGATCAGCAGTTTGATGGAATTGGACAAAGCCTTCACCACCTCCACCATCTGCTGCTGGGCGATGCTTAAATCCTTGACAAGCATGTTGGGATTTAAATCCACTCCCAGATCGTCCAGAAGCTCCTGGCTTTGTTTTACCATCTTTCTGTAGTCAATGAGCCAGGGGATCCCTTTCACCGTAGGCTCATGACCGATAAATATATTCTGGGCTATGGTCCTCTCCGGCAGAAGATTCAGCTCCTGATGTATCATGCTGATCCCGTTATCAATTGCTTCCCGCACCCCGGAATAATGAACCGTTTTACCGTCATACCACATTTCTCCCTCATCCAGAGAATAGACACCGGAAATAATTTTGACCAGAGTGGATTTCCCCGCACCGTTCTCCCCCAGGAGGACGTGCACCCTCCCTCTTTCACAGGTAATCTCTGCGTCATCAAGAGCCAATGTTCCCGGAAAACGTTTGGTTATATGCTGCATTTTTAAAATCACGTTTTCATTCATATACGTCCGTTCAACCTTCCTCTTCAATGAATCCTTGTTTCTGAAGCTTCCGCTCAGCCCCTGGCGATCATTTCTCCGTACAGCTCCTTCTCTTTCTTTATAAACGCATCAATTGCGTGAAGTGCCGGCATGTCATCCGAGCATCCATGGCTGGATACCAGCATGGCTGCTGAAGCGGAGCCCCGTTCCAGGCAATCCATGATATCCCAGCCCTCGAGCAGCCCATTGATGAAACTGCTTCCGTAACCGTCAGGCCGGTCTTTTCCCCATGCTCACACCGTCCAATGTGAGAGGTATCTATGCCCCCTTTCCGGAAATACTCCAAAACATAATCACCGAACCGGTCATCGGATACACGGGAAATAAATCCGCATTTTTTATTCAGCCTGGATAAGCCTACTGCAATATTGGCCGGAGAACCGCCCACATACTTTTTAAATACCGAACTTTCCGCCAGAGTTTTATAATAATCCACCGGATTAAAATCAATTGCGACCCTGCCAAGAAGTATCAGATCCAATTTCTTATCTGAATCAAATTCTATGTACTTCATAAGCCTCCCCTTCGATTCATGTTAAACACATCAATGTGATAGCATACCACTTCATAGGCGCCTCTGACCATTCTCCGGTTGAGTTCCCCGTAATTCCCGTTAGGGTGGTCCCGGAGATATTCCGCTGCCTCTGCGGTGATGCCATTTAATATTGCAGTTGCAATATTTATTTTTGTGATCCCGTTCCTGATGCACTCCCGGAAATCTTCATCTGTGATTCCGCTGCCTCCATGCAGGACCAGATGTTCATTTGGTATTCTGTTATGACCAGTCCAAGCTCCGCTTCCACATCCGCATCAAACGGAAATGCCATTCCTTTTACAATCTTGGTATTCTCAATGTTCTCTTCCATTGGCAATGCGGATCCGTCATACATGACAGATGTAAACCCCATTTCCAGAGCCTTTTTTATGGGTTCCATACCGGAGCCGTGATCCAGATGGACCGCGATATCAACTTCAGCCGTCTTTGCCGCATTTATCATCATGGGGCCGACCAATTCAAGGGGAGCCATTTTAAATCTTGATTCTGCCAGCTGCAGAATAATGGGGGTATTTTTATCTCTTGCCGCCATTGTCGCCCCCATGACCGCTTCCATGCTATATACACTGAATGCGCCGCAGCCAATGCCCTTTTCTCTCGCGCGGTTCAGCAGCTCACTCATTCTTACCAGGGCCATTTTTCTTTCCTCCCTAATGATTTGGTTTCCTTCATCCTGGTCCCCTGTTTTTAAAAAATACCGCGCCGGGGCAGCTCATGAACACTCTTCCAGCCTTCGCTCAAAGGCTCTCTTAAGCACGGCTCCACCTCCTCGTAAGGGCGGATGGTAAACTTTTTCGGATCCGGAACCGTTCCTGCCGGATACTTTTCAATGATATCCTGTACCATCATGGTCAGATATTCGCAGATGCAGGCGATGGCTCTCTTTGCTTTTCCCGCTTCTGCTCTGGAAGGTTTACCCACAACTCCCTCGGGTGTGGCAAAACGTTCGATGACCCGGTGGCCTTCCGCTTCCGACCATTTATTGGGCCGGTGAAAACTGTCCACAGATCCGTCGTAATAGCCGTCGTCCAGCATTCCCATACTTTCAGGATCCGCATCCACCACAACATCCATGTCAACCATATCCTTAAACATGAGCAGGGCAACGGATGTTTCCGCCTCATCCGCATGGATAAACGGAGTGGAAACAAAGTCCGGTCTTTGATCTCCCAGCGGGTAGAAAAATTCCCTTACCGCCCTGTGCCATTCTACGACCGTAACAAATGCGGGCAGCTGATACCGTTTGAAGAACTCCTGAATGCCGTCTTCCAGCATCCAGTCCATCCCATGATTGTTGACCAGAATTATCTTGCGGTATCCATCATCCCAAAGCCCCAATAAGGTATAGATGACAGTCTCCTTTACCACCTCCTCACTGACCATGACCGTTCCCGGCATAGCAACATGATGATACGGATGTCCGCCATAATTCAGCGGCGGAAACGCAAGCGATACTTCCCCGCAGTCCAGCCCGGCGGTATACCTTCTCACCGCTTCGCAAATGGAAGTACACATGAAGGTATCCAGGCCGGTATTATTGTGAATGCCGTGATTCTCCGTACAGCCGATGGGCACAAGAACCACATCATTCTTTCTGCGTTTCTCAATGCACTTATTTCTCGGTGTGTTCTGGATGTAGCAGCCGGCCTTGCCTAACTCAGATTCACTGGGTATTCCGTATTTTTTCAAAATCTCTTCTACCTCGTCCTCACTTGCATCCCAGATCCTCTTCTTCATTTGCCCTACCGCCGTATCTTCAAAAAAGATATTGGGGTAATCCGTAGTTAAAAATTTGTCATACATAACAGCCATAACTCCTTTCTTAAACTTAATCATTTTCATTTAAATGCCTTCATTGATGATTACACGATACATCAGGGGAAATGCCCTTTTCAACCTCCTTAAGAACAATGCAAAAGCCTGTTTTTGTGCTATTGCACAATTTTTTTACTTCATATATAATTATAAATGTCACATTTCCTTTGCATTGTTTTTCCAGACCCCTTAATTGTGTATAATGTTCAATATAATTAATCATTCATGGGATTCATTATACAAATAGTATATAAAAACAGGTGAATAAAATCTATGAACATCTTGCCTCTGTTACAGAGGGTTTTAAATGTTTTTCTATTTCCCAATCAGCAGGAGTATTAAGATATTGTTTTTTACTCTTATCGTTACCTGAACATCATTGATGAAAAATGTTCAAAAAGAGAAAGGATGAGCCGCATATGATCCAAAAATTTATCCACCAGTATTATCAACCCAATTTCAGCAGCGGTCATAAGCCCAAGCTGCAGTCGGTGAGTTTTGTCCCTTCAAATTTCAACAAAAAACACCCGAGAATTCTCCACCAGCATACAGATGCGTTTGAAATGCTCTTTATCATAAGCGGCGAAGGCTATTACTATCTGGATTCCGCATATTATAAGATAAAATGCGGAGATCTGATATTCTGCAACAGCGGTGTTCTTCACGATGAACTTCCTGAAAAAAACAACGGCATATCATTTTACGGATTACGGCTTTCCGGATTTACATTTCACAATCTTCCGGACAACCATTTGATCCCCGAAGAGATACATCCCATCGTCTGCAGCGGAGTGCGGTATGATATGATCAAGGATTTATTTGAAATACTCTTCCAATACGGGGATGCAGAACATCATATGGAGGAGTTCTGCGAGCACATTATGATGGCCATCATGAATCTGTCCATTTCCCTGGTTTATGGGGAAGAAATAAAACGCAAAGATGAGAAGAACAGAAGCAAACCAAATGAAACCAGGCAGATTTATCAGATCAAACAGTATATTGACCAGAACTACCACGATGATCTGTCACTGGAAAGCCTTGGAAAGACCTTCTACTTAAGCCCTTATTATCTGTCTCATATCTTTAAGTCAACATTTCAAATACCTCCGATGCAGTATCTGTACCGGAGGCGGATTGGAGAAGCCCAGTCCCTTTTAATCGCCACAAGAGAGCCAATTACCAGGATTGCCGGCAGCGTCGGATTCGGAGATCCGAATTATTTTGCCATTCAGTTTAAAAAGTATGTAGGCATGACGCCCAGTGCCTATCGTACGATCTATGCCAAATCGATTTCCGATTAAAAAAGGAAATACGGCAGGCTCAAAGGAATCCTGATCCGGAGGGAATAACAATATCTTAATAGGTTAAATCACATCCATGGCAAAACCTTTCAAATCTTCTCTTAACAGAAGCAAGATGTTCATAGATTTTGCATGTAAATTTCAATATACTTTTTACATAACCAATTGGCTGAATATTCAAGCTTGAATCACTGATTAAAGAAACCCAAAGGAGGAACTTATGGGAAGAAAATATGAATGGCAGATTCCTGCCACGAGCGGAAATATGGAAGCCGACAATGGAATCTATTATCAGAACATGACAAACAGAGAGGTTGCCGAACGGCTGAAAGTAAACGATGTGATACTGATTCCGGTGGGTTCTACGGAAAATCACGGGCCTTGTGCGCCCTATGGGGAAGATACCTATCTGGATACCCGCCTTTGCGAGCAGGTCGCCAGGGCCACCGGGTGCACCGTTGCCCAGCCGATCTGGTACGGCTCCCATCCATATCACCACCTGGGAATGCCGGGTACTGTAATTATTCCGGAGGAAACCCTTGCGGAATACCTGTGCTATGTATTCGCCGGATTCTGGAATGCAGGGTTCCGGAAAATGATCGTCGTCAACGGACATGGACAGGATTATGTGATTCCGCTGGCAATACATAAGTTCGGAAAAAAATGGCAGGTACCGGGAATTATCCTGTACACCCATTTCTGGAACTGTGCGAAAGAGCAGCTGGATACGGTTGAAAACGGAGGACCTTATGAAACACCGTTCATTCACGCGGATGAAGTGGAACAGTCCTGGTCACTGGCTCTGTTCCCAGAACTTTGTAAACAGGAATATGCGGTAGCCACGAAACCCGCGCCCATGATTCCGGCAGGCCACATTAACAACTCTGCCGAACGGGGAACCGGACCAATTAAATGGTATAACGCTTACGGCTCGGTGGGAATGGAGTGTATCTGCACACCGGAGGGAATTATCGGCGATCCCCGTAAAGCGGACCCGGAAAAGGCCCGTGAGGGGATCGAAAAAACACTGGACTACCTGGCAAAACTGGTGGATGATATTCTTTCAGCTTATCCTGCCGGTCAGCTGCCTCCGATGGATAAAGTTACCCAGCGGAGGAAGGAAGACATTGAAGCGGTCATCAAAGGGCCCGAAAACGGGGGCCGGCATCTCTACACATTGGGATATTAAATGATTCCAGGAAAGGAGCTGCCATGAAACATTTCCGATATGCCCTGTCTTCTGCCCCTTACGCTCCGGAAACAGCGCCGATTTTGCTGAAAGGTGATATCTGCAGCAATTTAAAAAAAGCAGAAGAGCTTGGATATGATGCCATCGAAATACACCTTCGTGAAAATGACCCCATTGACCTTTTATCCATACAACGCACAATGCAGCAAACCGGAGTCCGGATATCCATGATCATGACAGGCAGATTATTTACGGAGGGCCATTGCTCTCTACTGGATGACAGTCCCTGCACAATGCAGGCAGCCATCGAGGGAACCAGACAATATATCGATCTCGCCGCCTCACTTGGCGCTGATATCGTGATCGGCTGGCTGACAGGGAACATACCCCAGGCGGCTTTGTGCCGCCGGAAGTACTTAGACCGTCTGGCCGCCAATTTAAAGCTTTTGTCTGTCTATGCAAAGGACAAAAACGTCCGCGTGAATATTGAAGTCATCAACCGATATGAAGTCAATACGTTTACTACTGCAAAATCCCTGATCGGTTTTATCCAGGATTATCATCTGGATAATATCTGCATTCATTTGGATTCCTTCCATATGAACCTTGATGAATGCAGCTTCAAAGAAGCGATCCTCTCAGCAAAGCATCATCTGGGATATTTCCATCTTGCCGACAACACCAGATTTTATCCGGGCAGCGGAATGATAGACTTTAAAGAGATTCTTAAACTCCTTCGGTCGGTGAACTATGGGGGCTATCTGTCAGTGGAATGCCTTCCCCGGCCTACAGGAGAAGAAGCGGCCAAACTGGCAATTCAGTATATGAAAAGCATTGAATAGGCCAGGTCTGATAAAAAAACGAATATGATAGAATAAAGCAGACACAAAGTTATAGAAATCCATTTAACTTTGTGTCTGTCCACCCACAGCAGTTTTCTCTATCAGAAATTACTCCCTTTATAAATAGTGAATACAGCCTTTGTATTCTTCAAAAATCCTCTTATTGATCTCATCTCCTCCATCCGCATTTGCGCTGTGAAGGACAGGCGGCTGAATTCCTCTTTCGGCTAGAATTTCGGCAACCCTGACGGAAATTCCATTGGCAATGGAGGCTCCGACCACAGTGGAGGTTGCGCCTGCCTTTTCGTGAATTCCTTTGATTGTAACACATCCGTCTCCAAACTCTCCCCCATTGTCAATGCAGATGTCGCACAGCTCAAAAAGCCTTTTTCCGCTGCTGTGACGGGAAGTGTTCTTTTCAGAATATGCCATATTGGTAATTCCGATCACAGTCATATTCATGGCTTTGGCTTCCAGAGCCATTTCCACAATTCCCCCGTTCCTTCCGGAAACAGAATGAATGAGAATCACATCCCCATCTTTTGCACTGGATACTTCAAGAAGAGCCTTTGACTGGCCTTCCAGCCTTTCAAATCTGCTTGTCAGAGTAACCGGGCGGATATTGAGCATAAGAGATGGATTAAACAGAGGATTGACCACTGCCAGGCCGCCGGCACGGTAAAACATTTCTTCAGATAAAATAGCTCCATGGGAGCAACCGAACACATAGATGGAACGCTTTTGCCCGATTGCATCCGCAAAGCACTTTGCAGCAGCTTCCATGGCTTCCCACTGGCTTTCCAGTACGGAATTCAGAATCTGTTCAATATTTTTAAAATAAGTCTTAATACCGTTCATGTATCACCTCTCCTTTGCTTTATCCATGAGAGAAACCATTCGGTCCAATACATATTCAATCACTTTGCGGCCTTTCTCCTCTGTTGCATTTTTTGCATTCCCCATAACAGCGGTCTGAGTAAATTCACTCCAACGGATGGGCGTCACGTCTATGAGTTCTGGCACCAGCGGGGTTTCATTGACCGCTTTTGACATGTCCACATGTTCCTTGCATAAATACAGCATATAAGAGGTTTCAATTTCATCTGCATGAAAAAATCCGCCGTGAAAGTTCCCTGCTCCCATTACTTCCCCCAGAATTTCGCCTGCACCCGGATAGGTGAAATACAGGATCTTAAAGTTTGGTTTTTCTTTTAATACCTTTCTGGCTGCTTCCTTTATGGCACTGTTATTTCCCAGATGTGTATTGATCATAACAGCCATACGGAATCCGTTTCGCTCTGTTTCCAAAAGGATTTCACAGAGCAATTGTGTCAACAGATCATTACTGATACTGATGGATCCTTTCATCTCTCCCAGACTCCAGACCTGTGTGTAATGAATCGCAGGAAGGATCAGGGAAGGAACTCGCTCAGAAAGCTTTTCACACAGCTTTTCAGCGAGAAAGGAATCCGTGCCTATTGGCAGGTGGGGTCCATGAACTTCCACAGCGCCTAATGGGAACAGCGCAATATCATGGGTCGGAATCAAGTCTCTGACCGACATCCCATCCATTTCATTCATTTTATTGCTCATTTTCTCCCCTCCTATTGAAAGGTAAAGCATCGTTTGGGGTTGCCTGTCAGGAATTTATCTGCCAGAGTCCTTCCATCTAAGCCTAATGCGTCTGCTTCCTCTATGAATCTGGGAACCCACTTGTCTAATATGAACTTTAAGCCAATTCCATAGTTGTAATTTCTGTAATAGGATTTTCTGGCAAGATCATGGCTGATTAAAAGGTGATCTTCATACCCTCTTTTACACAGCTCCAAAATTACGTGAATCCTTGCAGACTCCGGTGCATATTTTATTTTCCCAAGTCCATCAAAGCTTAAAAATCCTCCGTGGGACAAAATTTTCTCATAATAATATAAATCCAGGTTCCGGTCCATATGCCCAAAGGAAACGCGGCTGATGTCCACCTTTTCCCTTTCCAGAATCTCAATCTGCTCCAACGCCATGGTTCCTGCCTCTGTATGTAGATGAACAGGTGCCTTTGTCTCATGATGGGCTGCTGCTATAGCAACAATGGTCTTGACCTCTAAGGGATTTATGCTGTTATAGCCTGTACCGGTTTTTACCTGCCCTGCTTTGTAAGGTGTTCCTTCCAGACCAACTTCAACTTCACGGATTACATGATCCGTCAGCCGGTCAACGGTCGCCTGTTCCATCCACTCCTGGTAGGTATGATAATTTCCTACAAGGGGAATTAAATGCTCCGGCAGTTTTGCATCCCATAAAAAGGACTTGTTAAACCCTGCTGTTGCAATGATCTGAATATCCAGTTCTTTTGCAAGTTCTGCAACTCCGGAAATATTTCTTCCATAATCAATAGCAGTGGCATCCACAATGGTACGTCCGCCTAAATCTTTAAAATCCTGCATATCCCCTTTTGTTTTTTCAGGATCATCAAGAAGTAGGTCATCTGCATTTTTCTCCTTCCAATGAGGCGGTATGCACAACAAATGTTCATGAGAATAGGTAACTCCCATTTCTTCCGGTGAAATATCACCGAAAATCGTTCTGACAAAACTCATGGTAATTCCTCCTGTCTGTCCTTGAATTTTTCTACGGGAAAGCATAGCCGTAAGTTAAAAAAACTCCGGCTATACCATTAAAATCATATTCTTTTAGAATAAAAAGCCGGCAATGAACCGGATAATCGGCCCAATGATAAACATATCGGAATCAGCAGCCCACATTACCACGTCAGGAACAGTGGTTGGAGCCAGGAACGTAACCATGACATACTGACCAACTGCAATGACAGTTGCAGTAATCACACCCGCAAACAGTGCACCTCTGATACCTCCTGTTTTATTGCCAAAGACACCTGCTGTTCCTGCATGGAAGAAAATAGCAATCATAGTGGGAACAAACACATAGCCTACGGTATTTCCTAAAACCACAAGCCAGATTAAGCTTGCCACAAACGCTCCAAGGAATCCAATAATAACTGCATTGGGCGCATAGGGATAAAAAATGGGGCAATCAAGGGCAGGTACTGCACCTGGAACTACTTTCGTAGCAATCCCCTTAAAAGCAGGTACCATTTCACCAATAAACATGCGGACTCCGAAAAGCACTACAGCAATACCGCCTGCAAATTGTAAACTTGTTAATATAGAGTATATGATAAAGCTTGTATCTCCTGAGGTTGCAAGAATATCGCCGGCACCCTCTGTCTGTTTAATCATAAGAAGAATAGTACCAATGATGAACAAAACAGCCATGGTAACTCCGGTAACAATATTGGAATCCCTTAAAAATCCCCATTTATCAGAGATAACCAGATCTTCTGTGCTCTTGTCCTTATTTCCCACAAATTTTCCGGCCACTGCACCTAAAAATGCAACAGAAGCTGATGTATGTCCCAGCGCCATACTGTTATTTCCCGTGATCTTTCTTAAGAAAGGCTGTGTCAACGCAGGCTGTAATGTCCAGTAAACGCCCAATACGATTGATAAAAATACAGTCACTGCAAATGTATTGGCATTGATATTCTGATCAAAAATGATTCCCGCAAATATAAGAGAAGTCCAGAACATCATATGACCGGTTAAATAGATATACTTAAATTTTGTGAAACGTGCCAGTAACACATTAATCAAAAATCCGAATGTCATAGAAAGGGTAACAACGGTACCGAATTTTTTGACAAAGTCATTTTGTCCCATATAAGTACCAAGACTCTGGGCTTCCAGCCCAAAAACCTCAGCCCACATGGGCTGAAAAACATTCAATGAAGAAACCACAATTCCGGAACCAATTCCGATAATCTGGAAACCGATAATCGCTTTAATCGTTCCCTGAACCGTCTGGCTGAATGACTTCTTCTGGAGAATTAACCCCAACATAACGATAATTCCTAATAAAAAGCCGGCATTCCCAAAAATATTAGTTGCAATCCAATTCACAGCTGCCATAGCGAAACCTCCTCCGTAGGTAGTTAGAAAACATCATTTTCCTTTAAAACTCTTTTAATTTCTTCTTTGTCTATAAAATTATCCAGAATAATTACTTTTCCCCGGGGATTCTGAAGGGACTGTGCAATCTCTTTTGTTGTAACAATGAAGTCACATGCTTCAGCGCTTGCTGCAGAAGCATCGCTGTGTTCCACTTCCGCTTTTACTCCCTCTGCTTGAAAAACCTCCTCAATATTCATCCGAAGTATGAGGGAGGATCCCATTCCCAATCCACAAACTGCTAATACTTTCATCACTTTCATCTCCTTTTTTTAATTATTTTTTAACACTGACATCACCTCATCAGTTGTCATGCACTGATACAGTTTATCTATTACACGTTCTTTGCCTAAAAGTCCGGCTATTTTTGTCATAAACTCAAGATGCTCATTATCATTGCTGGTTGCAAGTGCCATAATCAATTTCACAGGATCGTTGCTGCTTCCAAAAGAGACCGGATTTTTAAGGGTAATTAAGGATATTCCAGATTGAATGACCCCGTCCTCCGGTCTTGCATGAGGCATGGCGAAACCGGGTGCAATGGCAAAATATGGACCGTTCTTTTCGAAGTTTTTCAGCATTGCATCAATATACCCCTGCCTGATATACCCCTCATGAAAGAGCACCCGACCGGCTTTTTCAATCCCTTCCTGCGCATCAGAGGCATCAAGCCTTAATGCAATACATTTTTCATTGATAATACTCATACAATTCACCTACTTTAATTTTTTTATATAATCCAATAGCTGTTTCGGCGTTTTCACCTCTTTTTTATAGTCCAGGAAGGACTGGTTTTCACTTAATTCCATGAGAGCTGTCAGTGCTGTTGTGTACTCATTGCCTGCAACATTACAGAAGCTGATAATCGTATCAATCCTTTTCCCATTTTCAAATACTACCGGCTCTTTTAATGCAAGCAGGCTGAATGCGGTCTTTTTCACATTATTTTTATTTCTGGCGTGAGGCAGGGCAATCCCGTTGCCAATGGTGATATAAGAGCCGAACTCTTTAATATTATTGATCATATCATCCACATAGGACTGCAAAACACAATCCGTCTCTACCAGAAGATTGCCCGCAGCATAGACAGCTTCCTGCCAGTCATGATAAGTCTGATTGACAAGGATCCTGGTTTCAGGCAGATACTTCAGTAAAATCTCATATTTAGAAT
This sequence comes from Lachnospiraceae bacterium 54-53, assembly GCA_041223105.1. GTDB lineage: Bacteria > Bacillota > Clostridia > Lachnospirales > Lachnospiraceae > Lacrimispora. The sequence continues at coordinate 86,895 of JBCLPO010000019.1, read as the reverse complement.
GTTCCAGATCTCTGATTCCATATAATTCCTTTAATTTTTTTTCCAAACGTGAACGGTTGGTTATCACTGCATTCTGTTCTATTAACTGCATCAGAGCGGATAAATCATTGCTTGCGCGGACCATTCCTGCTTTTATCAAAGCTTCTGCATTCTGCTCTGTCAGCAGTGGATTCACCTCAACCACATTGCTGATTGTATTTATTTTTACAGGGACTGTTGATACGAATAAATCTATATTCTGGTTATCTGCGTAAGCATCCAGCTTATAATAAGGAATCACATCCTCGATTACCACATCAAACTTCTGCATAATTTTATTTTTCACCATCTGAGCGGTTCCATAGCCCAGACCACAGATCAGAACAATCCTGCGGACTCTTTTCTTCTGTTTGCGTACCTGGGAAATGATATTTTCAATCAGTAAAGTAAAATAGCCGATATCATCCTGTGAAAACTTCTTTTCCAGATAATTTTCAAGTCCTTCTAAACTGCTTTCAACGTCATGGAACGCCTCTCTGTATTCTTCTTTTATGTCCTGGAGAATTGGATTCTGAATGTAAATATTTCGCCTTACTCTCTCCACCGCTGCGTAGAAATGATTGTAAAGCATGTCCAATGCCTCGTTAAGGCTGTATTCATCTGTTAATGACCGAAAGGACTGGTTGGTGTATTTCTGCAGTAAAGCAGAAACAAGGCGATGGATCCAGATCATACTTCCAATTAACAGATACTGATCTTTTTCATTGCTTTCTATGGAATAACCTTTGTTCAGAACAATGACAAATTTAAAAAATTCTTCACAGGGCAGTTTGATCTTTAAATTTTTTTCACAGGATCTGCTGATGGCTTCTGCCAGCTTCCTCCCTTCCAATCCGACATATTCTTCCGCATCTGCTGAAACGGAATACCCCTTTCCTGTTCTGTAAAATATCAGGATCAGATTCAGCATAGCCAGGATATAGATTTCATCATTCTGAATAACCGGAAGATATTCCCATATGGAGGTAAATAAAGCCTCTGCTTTCTGTTCTGATTGAAACTGGTTAAAAACCGCTCCTATCCATTCTCTTAAATAAGGATTGCAGTTGCGAAGAGCGAGCTTCCTGTGTTTACTGCCCTGGTTTGAAAGAGCGCAGTATTTATAAAGCACGTCCATAAGCGCTGAACGGATTACCGTTTCACTTCCCTTCAGTTCAATCCCCATTCTCTTATGGTTTACAAGTTTCAGACCATATTCCCCGCATTTTTCCCTGACAACTGCAAGGGATTTCTTTACCGTAGACTTACTCACAGCCAGATAGTCTGTAATATCATCGATTGTGTAGTGTAAGTCAGCCAGATACCGAAAGAAGATTGTTTCACTACGGTCTTCCTTTGAAAGGTAATACAGTTCTTTTGTAATGTGATCCAGTGTAAACTTCATGGAAAGAGGGGTATTTTTTAAATAACATCTTTTATTATCAAGTACGAAGCAGGCCTGTTGAGAGTTTTCCTTCAGAAAACTATTGATTAAGTCGACAGTATATTTAAATGAACGTTCCGTATATCCAAATCTCTCTATTAATTCTCTATAAATAAACCCATCCTTCGATGAATTTACCAAATAAAGAAGTTCGATTTCGCGCTTTCCGATTTGAAACATAGCTAAACTCCATTCTTTCAATAACCACTAGTTGGTATTATAATATAGGATAGTAATTTTAATGTAAAGGTCATCCTCTGGCTGTGTTTCATCACAACAAATACCCCAAATATTTTTTTGTAATTCCAATTATTTTAGTAAATTCACCCTATAATCCCAAAAACTGTTGCTTTCGTATTTCTATGCTATATTAATCTTAATTCATTTATTCTAATATTATTATAGAAATCAGAGTGGATAAAACAGCAATCCTAACAATATGCTGAAATCCGGCTGGGGAAAAACCGGGAATGGGGCGGTGAGAATAAATCCCGCTTAATAATGGAATAATAAAACATATTTAACACAACTCAAACAGTAATTTGATTGACAGATAGGATAAAATACTTTAACATTAAATTACTATTTATTTTCTTAGCGAACAATTAAGTTCTACATAACACTATTAAATGGAGGAAATTGTATGAAGAATTTTTTCAGCAAGGATATTCTGGAATCAGTCAAGGAACTGAATACCGACATCCACCAGGGTTTATCTGAGCAGGAAGCAAAAAAACGTCTTGAAACAAACGGCCATAACAAGCTTCAGGGAGCAAAGGAAAAAACAATGCTCCAGCTGTTTGCGGAACAGTTTAAGGATTTTCTTGTAATCATCCTGATCATTGCTGCCATTGTTTCCATGGTCGTGGGAATTATGGAAAACGAAGGGATTTTTGACAGTATTGTCATTATCGCCATCGTTATTATCAACGCCATTATCGGCGTCAGCCAGGAAACCAAGGCCAGCAACGCACTGAAAGCGCTGAAGGAAATGTCCAGCCCTCAGGCAAAGGTTATAAGGAACGGTAACATCGTAAAGACGCCTTCCGACGAGCTTGTGACCGGTGATGTGGTCATTCTTGATGCCGGAGACTATATCCCCGCTGACGTAAGGCTGATTGAAAGCTTTAATCTGAAGATCGATGAATCGGCCCTTACCGGAGAATCGGTTCCTGTTGAAAAGGACTGTGATAAGATATTGCAGGAAGATTCCCCATTAGGAGACCGGGTCAATTCCGCATACATGGGAACCGTGGTTACTTACGGAAGAGGCAAGGGTGTGGTTTGCGCAACCGGAATGGACACGCAGATGGGCAATATTGCCGCCATGCTCAATGAGTCAGAAGAAGAAACCACACCTCTCCAGAAGAAACTGGACAGTCTGGGCAAGATCCTTGGCATCGTCTGTATTGCCGTTTGTGCGGCAATTTTTGTCCTCGGCATCATCCAGGGGGATGAACTGATGGAAATCTTCATGGTATCCGTATCTCTGGCTGTAGCCGCCATACCGGAAGGACTTACGGTGGTTGTTACCGTAATTCTTGCAATGGGCATGCAGCGGATGGTCAAATCCCATGCCATCACAAAGAAGCTTTCCGCAGTGGAAACCCTGGGAAGCACAACCGTCATCTGTTCGGATAAGACAGGTACCCTTACACAGAATAAAATGACTGTGGTAAAGGTGTTCGATTATGAAAAGGCCTATGACGTAACAGGAACCGGTTATAACAAGGAAGGTTCCATTACCGTGGAAGAAGGCGGAAGGCTCACTTCAAATATCAACGAGCTCATAAGAGGCGCCGTACTGTGTAACGATTCCATCTATGATATAGAAAAAAGCCAGATCATCGGAGATCCCACCGAAGGCGCAATGCTTGTTTTAGGAGAAAAAATAGGCTTTAACAAGGATAAGCTCAATGAAGAATACAAAAGGGTTCAGGAGATCCCCTTTGATTCTGACAGAAAACTCATGTCCACCTTTAACGAAAAGGACGGAACCATCACCGTTTATACAAAGGGTGCGCCCGATGAGATTTTAAAAAGATGTACAAATATTTACAAAGACGGAGAGGTTTCCGAGATTACGGAAGCTGACCGCAAAAAAATTCTTGATGCCAACTCCGGCTTTGCAAAAAATGCCCTGCGTGTGTTAGGCGTTGCGTGTAAACCAGTGGAGAATCTGGAGGGCTTTGATAAGCAGGAAAATGGACTCACCTATCTCGGACTCATGTGCATGATCGATCCGCCGAGAGAAGAAGTGAAGCCCGCCGTCAATGAATGTAAGAGAGCCGGTATCCGGGTTAAAATGATTACCGGGGATCATAAGATCACAGCCAGTGCCATTGCCACTGATTTAGGAATTATGTCACCCGGAGAGGAGGCCCTTGAGGGAGCGGAAATACAGCTGCTTTCCGATGAGGAACTCAGGGAAAAGGTAAAAACCGTCAATGTATTTGCCCGTGTTTCACCGGAACATAAGGTCAGACTGGTATCCGCCTGCAAGGCCAACGGCGAAATAGTGGCCATGACAGGAGACGGTGTAAACGATGCTCCCAGCCTTAAGAGAGCGGACATCGGTGTTGCCATGGGCATCACAGGAACCGACGTTTCCAAGGAAGCGGCTGACATGATACTTACAGACGACAACTTTGTAAGCATTGTAAAGGCCGTGGAAGAAGGAAGAACCATTTATAACAACATCCGCAAGGTGGTCGGATACCTTCTTTCCTGTAACATCGGTGAGATCCTTCTCATATTTTTAGCCATGCTGTTTAACCTTCCGGTACCCCTGATGCCCATTCACCTGCTTTCCATTAATCTGATTACGGATGCATTCCCGGCCTTTGCTCTGGGTATGGAAGAAAAAGAACCCGGCATTATGAACCAGAAGCCAAGAGACCCCAACGAATCCATCATCGACAAGAAGATGAGAGTCGCAGTCGGTATGCAGAGCGTTTTCCTCGGATTCGGTGCTCTTGCCGCATTTTATATCGGTCATATCAATTACGGCAGCACGGAAGCCGGAGAGACCATCAGCCGCACCATGTGTTTTGTAGCTCTTATTTTAGGCGAACTTTTCCGTGCATACTCAAACAGAAGCGAGACAAGATCCATATTCGGAATGAAGCTTTTATCAAACTCCTTCCTGAATAAATGCGTCATAGCTTCCTTTGTGTTCCTGGTAGTTGTGGTTTATGTACCGTTCTTAAACACAATTTTCGAAACAGTGCCTTTAAACCTTACACAGCTGAGTGAAGCCATCGGATTCGCCGTCATTCCTACTCTGGGCGGAGAGATTGCAAAGATTGTTACCAAAAGAATGAAATAAAAAGAAACCTGACCTGTGATTTACAGGCGGAAAAAGCGGTTCCTGATCTTATACAGGAGCCGCTTTTTGTTACATTCCGTTTTCTGCCGCGCAGAGCTTATAGATATCAATCATTTCCTTTTTTCCTATTTTCACAAAATTACCCACAGGAACGGTGTCTCCATAAGTGGCTTTATCCGCCATCTCCTCAAAAGCATCGGCAGGAAGTCCGGCATCGGAGAAGGTCAGAGGCATGCCCAATGCTTTAAAATACTCCCGCATTCTCCGGATTCCCTCCAAACAGATCTCATCGGTTTTCCCATAAGGAAGATCTACGCCCCATACCCTAACCGCAAATTGTACGAACCTGTTTTTATCATGGCTGTATACATACTCCATCCAGGCAGGATAGACGATGGATAAACTGGCCCCATGAGTGATATCATATTTTCCGCTCATTTCCAGGGCGATCCTGTGGGAAGCCCAGTCCTGGACCCGTCCGGTATTCAGAAGTCCATTGTGTGCCAGAGTGCCCGCCCATACGATCTCCGCCCTGGCATCGTAATTCTCAGGCTCCTTAAGCGTCTTTAAGCCATTAGTGATAATGCTTTTTAAGGCGGCTTCGCACAGACGGTCCGTCAAGTCCACGTTATCCGTATTGGTGAAATACCGTTCCATGATATGAGTCATCATATCCACAACACCGCAGCCGATCTGATATGGCGGGAGCGTGAAGGTCAATTCCGGATTAATAATGGAAAATACCGGGCGGATCAGATCCAGGTTTATGCTTTTTTTATACCAGCCGTCTTCGTTTGTGATGACGGAGCTCAGACTCGATTCGCTTCCTGCAGCGGGAATGGTTAAAAGAGCGGCTGTCGGCAGGGTTGACTCCGGAATTTCTTTGCCCAGATAAAAGTCCCATACATCTCCCTCATAGGGAACGCCCACACCGATAGCCTTTGCGGTGTCAATGGAACTTCCGCCTCCAATGGCGAGGATAAATCCTATATTTTCCCGGCGGCACAGTTCGATTCCCTCTTTTACCAGACCAAGCCTGGGGTTTGGCTGCACTCCGCCTAATTCCAGATACCGGATCCCCTGTTTATTTAAAGAGGCGGCAACTGTATCAAAAAGTCCGTTCTTTTTTATCCGGTCAGAACCATACACAATCAGGATCTTTTCGCAATTGCTGTATTTCCTGATTTTCTCCCCTGTCCGGCTCTGTGTATCTCTTCCGAATACAATCTCAGTCGTATTGGAAAATTCAAAATTTATCATATCATTTCTCCCCTATCTGTAGCATTCAGCTTTGCCCAGCGAACCGAACAGCTGCATTTTCCGGCGAATTACCTCCCGCGCTTCAAGGATCCCCGGAGTAAATACTTTGGCAGGAATAAAACCGCCGGTTTCTTCGATGACCTGATTTACCTTTTTGAAAAAAGCATATTTAAAATCACTGGATATGTTCACTTTGCGTATTCCGATTTTACAGGCTTCCCGTATTTCATCATCCGGATTGTTGCTGCCGCCGTGAAGGACCAGAGGCACTGCGGATACTTCTTTGATTTTTTTCAGCAGTTCCAGCTGAAGCTCCGGCTTGAAGCCCTTCGGGTAAATGCCGTGGGCAGTGCCTATGGCAATAGCCAGACAGTCCACACCTGTTTCTGACACAAACCGGATCACATCTTCCGGATCGGTATAAGTCACGTTTTTGACTCCGCCCTCCTCGGAGTTATCCATGACCCCAATGGTCCCTATTTCTCCCTCCACCGAGACATTCACCATATGGGCAAGTTCCGCCGCTTCCTTTGTAAGCCTTGTGTTCTCCTCATAGGAAAGCTCGGAGCCATCAATCATGACAGAGGTAAAGCCTGCCTGGATGGCTCTCAGACACTGTCCGATGGTTTTTCCATGGTCCAGATGAAGGACGAATGGAATTTTGCTACCCGCCAGCCGTTCTCTCACATAGGCATAAAATTCCCTGGTTGCAAAATCGAATTCACCGGGCGCCACCTGAATGATGGCCGGGGAACCGCTGGCTTCCGCCTCCTCGACAACCGAACGGAACAGGGAACTTTCCGTTGCATTGAAGGCGCCTACCGCAAATTGGTTTTCATCTGCTGTTTTCAGCATTTCTTTCATATTGATCAGCATCTTTTTCCTCCTGTGTTAAATGGTCTCGATTTTAATGTCACCGGTGTTCGCAGCAGCCATGTCCGATGAGGTCCCAAGATCCTCAAAGCCCTCATCCTCTTCCGTCACCTTTTTCTTGATAACAGAAAGGATAACGCCGGTGATCACACTGCCGATAGCCAGGGCCAGGCAGAACTTGATGGGATTGGTGAAGAGAGGGACGGAAAGCATTCCGCCGTGGGGAACGGGTGAGCCGCAGCCCCAGGTCATGGACAGGCCTCCTGCGACTGCAGACCCGCAGACGCAGGCGAACACCACACGGATCAGATCCCTTGCAGCAATGGGAATGACGCCTTCGGTTATCATACAGAATCCCATGGGGACAGCCGCCTTCAAGGCCTCTTTTTCTGCTCTGGTATATTTATTTCTGGTCAAAAGACAGGAAATGGCAATTCCAAAGGGCGGAATCATGGAACCGGCAAACTTTACTGCTTCCGGCTCTATCACACCGTCTATCATAAGCGCATTAACAAAGGTGGACATGGTCTTATTTACGGGACCTCCGAAGTCAAAACAGGCCATTCCTCCCAATACGGCACCAAAAACAAACTTGGAACCGCTCTGAAGGCTGGAGATTGCCGAGGTCAGGGTCACCTGAAGCCAGGCAAAGGGCTGGCCCACAACCGTGAACATCAATATCCCCGCAACAGCGGTGGTCAATACGGGTATGACCATGACCGGCATCAGTCCCTGCATTGCCTGAGGAAGCTTTACATATTTCTTAATGGCCAGCACCAGATAGCCTACCAGGAAACCGGCTACGATCCCTCCGATAAAGCCGGCTTTGATCTCCGTACAGATAAAGCCTAATATAAGCCCGGGAGCAATTCCCGGCCGGTCAGCGACAGAGTAAGCCACACCTGCGGTGATCACAGGCACAACGGCTGACATACCGAATCCGCCTGCCTTATATAAGAAATATCCGATTCCTGAAGTGGAATTGCGGACGTCGCCGTCAATGAACTGTCCCAGCGCCATGCATAGTCCGGCAGCGACTACCAGCGGGATCATGTAACCAATAGCTGTCAATATGTGTTTTTTTATCAATGCCAACACTCCATGCTCTTTCATTTGTTATCTTCTCCTTTACCTTTGATTTGACAATGCGTTTTCCACCTTTTCAATAAAACCGATGGCATTTTTAATCACTGCGGCAGTACCCACGCGAATTACCGGCTTCCCCTTAAACCGTTCTTCTCCCGAGATCTTAACGTCTACCGCAAGGATCACCACATCAGCTTCTGCGATCTCCCTGTCCGTAAGCTTATGCTCCACGCCTATCGTACCCTGGGTTTCTATTTTCGCTTCATGCCCCCTGGCCTTTGCCCCCTTGATCAGCTTTTCCCGGGCCATATAGGTATGTGCAATTCCCGCCGTGCACGCGGCGACACCTACAATTTTCATCTAGCTCCCCTCCTTTTGATTAAATAATGTGAAGATTTCCTCCTCATCCTCCGTTAACAGCAGTGTTTCTATTACTTTATCATCGCATAAGGCCACGGCCACCTGCGATAACAGTGAAACCAGTTCTGATTTATCCGCGGTATTTACCGCAAACATGACAAAAGCCCTGCTCTTTCCTTCTCCCAGTGTTTCCCACTCCACCCCTTGATCCGACCGCCCCACCGCCATGGAGGTGCGGAGAACAGCGTCCGATTTTCCGTGAGGAATGGCCACCTGATTACCGATTCCGGTAGGGCCTTCCTTTTCACGCCGGTAGACATCCTGTAAAAAAAGCTCCCGGGAGGAGATCACTCCGGCCGTGAGAAACATGTCCGTCATCTCCAGGATTATTTCCTCTTTTGTACTGCCAGCCAAATGCAGGTTAATGCAGGAACGCTGGATAACATTTTCAATCGTCATATGTGTTGCCATATTTCGGCTCCTCCTGTGTTTTTATTCTTCCAATACAACCGCATCCCTGACCTTTTGGTTCAGCTGTTCCGCCAGCAATACAGGGCTGTCAGACCGCCTGATTTCATTTACTTTTTCAGGATCGTCAAACAAATCCAGAAAAACGCTGTAGAATTTTATTGTCTCTTCCTTCATTCCGGCTGCCTCATCCAGATTAAAAGCCAGCAGGAAGACAACATCCGCCTTTTCCTTTTCCTGCCACAGGACCGGAGCTGTCAGGGTGGCTACGGCTACGGCCGGGCGTATCACATAACTGGCGAATCCATGGGGCAATGCGAGCCCTTTTCCAAGGGCAGTGGGAGCCGTTGTTTCGTGATCCATAACGGACTGGAGAAAATCTTCTGTCACATAGCCGGCTTCGCTCAGCTTTTTGCACAGAAGGCGGAGAATGCTCTGCTTATCCGCGGCATTCACTTGAAGAAAAACAAATTCATCATAAAACAGGTTTTTACAGATATGCAGTTTTTTGCAGGGCTGCCTTTTTTTTAAGTTCCTTCTCCGTACCTGCTTCATGGCATTCTCGATATTTTTTATATCAAGGGGAGTCATAAGATGCCCTACCGTAACTACCTCTTTTCCATAACAGGGGTTTTTCAGCTGGATGGTGGTGACCACCAGATCGCAGGGAATATGAACAAGCTTTTTTAAGTCCCTGACCGACAGCACTTCTGCGATTTTTATATCGCTGACGGCGCGCTCCATCTGCTCCTTTAATAACTGTGATATACCGACCCCGTAGTCGCATATAATACATGCGGTAACCGTTGACATGCTTCTCTCAATTGCACCTCCAAGGAGAAGCGCCAGGGTACACATCTCATGTTCATTTAAGTCCAGCCCCAGCTCTTTTTGAAAATATACACCGACAGCGGAAATGGCCGCAAAAATATTCGGATATCTCTGTTTTACCTGTCTTAACAGCGGATTTTCAGTCCTGATATGATATCTCAATCTTGGTATCATGGACTGCAGCTGTAAAAACAGGCTTTCCAGAAAAAAGAGATCCTTCCGGAGGTTTACGTTTACAATATCGCTCATTAATGAAACCATCCGATACGTAAAATAACAGACTTCCTGATTCCTGGCCTGGCACACGAGCATCTTTTCTGTGCTTCGAAAGTTTTGAATGTCTGAGATTTCAATAACAAATTCTGCAAAATCCTGTTCATCGGATTCCAGCTTCATATGATAATAGGATTCCAGCGCCTCTATGAGGTTCCCTCTGATGAACTGCGGGTAAGATCCGGATATTTTGCAGGGGGATAATGTGGGAAGCCTTACGGTATGCTTCTGTCTGGAACGGATAATGCAGAGTGATAGCAGGAAAAACATCTGAATATGGGCTTCATATCCATAGGAAAAACCGCAGGATTCCTCCAGAGCATAAATAGCCCGGTTGACACCGGCCGTATCAAAGCCCTTTAAAAAATCTTCAATCAAAGAATATTCATTTGGCTGATATTCCAGCCGCTCCTTTGAAAATAAATGGCTTCTGTCCTTTCGTTTCATGATGAAAAAGATATCCCACATGGCCAGCCGCCATTGAAATTCCTCATACCGGATTTCATACCCCCTGCCCTTTCTTTTCTCAAGGTTCATTCCATGGCTCTGAAACCACTTCATAATATCCGGGACCAGCCTTTCTACGGAAGAGCGGCCTGCATAAAGCTGATTCTGAATGTAAGTCAGGCTCAAACTGCCCCTGACCATCAATAGATAAATGATCTGGTATTTGATGTCAGGGATATGACCGCTTTGCTGAATTTCATCTGACTGACACAGCAGCTGTTTCCAGGCATCCTCGTCTATTTCGAGTTTGATTCCCCTGCGAGGTTTTTTATAAATCATGCCGAGACCTGCCTGGTTCATGGAATCCTGAATTATGTTCAATTCATTCCGAATTGTCTGGACCGACATTTGAATCACATTGGAAATTTCCAAGGCTGTTACATAATCTTTCTGTTCCCGCAGATAACACAGAATATCCATTTGCCGGTTGGTCATATCGCCGCACGCTCCCCTTCTTTTTGTGTGTTCCATTATCTGTTGTGTACATTATATCAGCTTGATTTCATTTTTTCGTTTGTTTTTTTGCTACATTTCACGGATTAAATTCCAAAAAATTAACACATTTGTTTTGATGGAATATGTGAAATCAAATAAACAGATCTTTATGCGTCAAAGGATTCCTTTTCCCTTCCGGTCTGATATAATACAGACAGAAATCAAAATACAAATCAGTCCGTGGAACGTCCGAAAGGAGAACGGTATGGAGCATCAATGCGATTGCTGCAGCAATCTATGTACTTCCAGGATCTCCCTTTTTCAGCCCCTGTCTTCCGAAGAACAGAGGGACTTAATATTAAACGCCCGGCATTTAAATTACCAAAAGGGAGAGACAGTTTTTCACGAATATGACAGGGCGGATAAAATATTGGTGATCCGCTACGGAAAAATCAAGTTCAACCATTATTCCCCGGAAGGAAAGGAATATGTTCTCGACATACCGGGGGAGGGGGATATATATGGAGAGCAGAATATATTTGAAGGAAAGGTATTTGAGGCAAATGCCATTGCCCTGGGGGAAAGCGGTGTCTGCCTGATCTCCCCGGGAGACATACAGAGCCTGATTTTAAAGAGACCTGAAATTAGGAATTAAAATATTAAACGTGGTGGGCTCTCCAACCGTTGGAGGAAGCGTGCTTTCATCCGTGGGGGGATGGCTTGACTTCTTAAAGGAACTGCGTTTCAAGGGAAAAAAGGCCGCCGTATTCGGCTGCTATGGCTGGAGCGGAGAGGGAACAAAGGTCCTTCGTGAAAGGCCCACCAATGCGGGCTTTTCAGTGGTCGAAGAGGAAGCCATATGCCTGTGGAATCCGTAAGAAGAAGATTTTAATAAGACCGCGGAGATCGCAAAGGAACTTTGCGGGTAAAGAGATCCATTTTATAAAAAAACAGGAACACCGTGTAACGGCCGGTTTACGGCAATGGATGGGGGTTCCTGTTTTTTTAGCTAAAAACGGCGGAATTCCCTCCCTCTTTCTCAGTGCTGTATACCGCTCCACACATACGCAGCCAAACCAAATCAATTTAATACGATTTAAACATTTATTTAACAGCTTTTAAATGTTTTACCGGTAGAATGGCCATGTCAGCAAACAAAAAGGATTCCCAAAAGGGAAAGCAAAGAAAGGATGGATTAAAATGAGTAATAATAAATTAGAGCTTGCTATCAAGGACAGGCTTGAGACCGGATTTAAGAACTGGAACGGTGGTTATGACTGCTGGTTAGAATGGTGCAACACATTATATGAACCTGATTCCCATTATAATGTTTACGGGAAGAGACTGACCCTTCAGGAATACAAAGAGATGATGGGTGATTTCTTTGAAAATTATGATATAAAAATGGGAGAATTCTATAATATGATCATCCGGGATGACTGGTGTGCCATCCGGTATAAAACTTATATCATAGAAAAAAGTTCCGGCAAAGAATTCGAACAGCAGTCCTTTGAATTCGTACATTTCAAAGACAACCCGGAACCGATCGGCGTCAGGGTAATAGAAGGCTGGGCAACCTCCACCAATCCTCTCTCAGAAAGCAAGCAGTAATTGTAAAAACCGTGCTGTGATCAGGCAAAGGCTGATAAAGCTATATATCCCCGCTTTATCAGCCTTTGTTTTATTTATTAGTTGTGTTTTTTTCCGTCACTTCCAATTTTACACTTCCAGAGGATGTTCTTCACAAATTCCATGCGCCCGAACTCCGTTGCAGTGAGCTCAATGCCTTCGAATGTAACACCTTCCATGTGCTTTTCCTCATGAGCGGCCAGGGCAAAAGCAGAAGTCCCACCTGAATTGACAATACCAGTTTATTTATGCGCGGAATAATTTACCCGCAATTTCGTCGCCTACCTGTTCTGTGGCTGCGTTTCCTCCCAGATCCGGGGTCAGAACGCGTTTTTCTTCCAGAACTTCTTCTATCTTGTCAAGTATTCTCATAGCCCAGGCCGGATACCCTAAAAAATCCAGCATCTGGCTGACCGACCATATGGCCGCCAGCGGATCGGCAATACCTTTTCCTGCAATGTCCGGTGCGGAACCATGGATGGGTTCGAACATGGAGGGAAATTTCCTCTCAGGATTCAAATTCGCTCCTGCTGCCAATCCCATTCCTCCTGAGATGGCTGCTCCCAGATCCGTTAATATATCACCGAATAAGTTGCTCGTTACCACAATCTGAAAGCGTTTGGGGTCTTTTACCATAAACATGCTTGCGGCATCCACCAGGCAGGAGGACGTTTTTACATCCGGATAATCCCGCCCTGTTTCACTGAAAATCTGATCCCAGAACACCATGGAATAGTTCAGCGCATTAGCCTTACTGACACTGGTGAGAGACTTTCCCTGCTCTCTGGCCAGATCATATGCGTATTTAATGACCCGTTCACAGCCATGCCTGGAAAATACGCCGTTCTGTATCACCACTTCCCGGGGCGTCCCGGGATAAAGCCAGGATCCGCTGCCTGCATATTCTCCCTCACTGTTTTCACGGACAAAGATCATATCGATCTCTTTTCTGTCCGCAATCTTCAGAGGGCAGGGCGCTCCGGACAGCAGCTTAACCGGTCTTAGGTTGACGTACTGCTCAAAGCTTCTTCGTATATTCAAAAGCAGCTCACGCAGGGAAATGTGATCCGGAACCGACGGATGGCCTACCGCGCCCAGATAGATCGCATCAAATTGTCTCAGCTGCCGGATCCCATGTTCCTCCATCATGCGCCCGTTTTTCAGATAATATTCGCACCCCCAGGGAAAATAGGTAAAATCAAACCTTACACCTCCATCAAGCGCAGCGACCCGGTTCAGGATCTTGACCCCTTCTCTCACCACCTCCGGCCCGATGCCGTCTCCGGCTATGACCGCTATTTTATGGATCTTCATTTCAACCGATCTCCCTTCCCCTCTCCAGCCGGCCGGACCGGCTGCCGTTTATTCATATTCCTGCAGGATCTCTGTCATGGTTTCCTGGCAAATGGCCGCAACCTCCTCCGCCGTACGGGAACCATCCACGATCATGGGGTCCATTGCTTCATTAAACGCCACGTTCAGATTCTGGAACGGTACGGAAGTCTCATCTGAAGCCATTTTTTCATCAATTGTACCGGCAATTTCCATAAATAATTTCATTTCCTCCTGGAATGCCGTGAATTTCATATCTCCTTCCAGCAGGCTCTGCCTGACCGGTATAAAGTTCCCTGTCTCGCAGAAGCCCTTCATTTGTTCCGCAGACGTAAGATATTCCGCCACAATGGCCGCGGCCTTCGGGTATTTTGTTCCCGCATAGGCAAAAATTCCGTTTCCGCCCATGTCGGACCCTGTTTTTCCATCCTTCTGGGGCATATAAGTCACTCCCCATCCGTCCGGCATATTTTCTTCCATATAAGAGCAATGCCAGCTTCCTGCAAAATCAAAGGCCAGTTGGTTTGCCACAAACATCATATTGGAAGCAGGTGTGGCAGTAAAAGCAACATTATTGATCAGGTCCTCTTTTCTCCAGGACTCATATAACTGTATCGCTTCCAGCACTTGCTGCGTGTTCATGGTGATTTCTGTCTGATCCTCATTCATTAAAGCCCCGCCGTTCATATAGAGAAACGGCAGATAACGATAACCCGAAGAATTTTCCCAGATCCCGCCCATCGCATAGTCCAGATCATTGTCCTTCTTCAGCCTGCGGGCGATCTCCGTAAACTCATCCCAGCTCCAGGCTTCATCCAGGGATTTGGGAACCTCGATTCCCGCATCCTCCAGCATTTGCTTATTATAGAATAACGCAATCACATCCGTGTGGTGGGGCATTGCCACCAGCTTGCCGTTATAGGTACAGGCTTCCCGGAATGCCGGCACCAGATCATTTAAATTTTCTTCGGAGATGCAGGGGGTGAGATCCAGCATGGTATCAGTCTCTTTAAATTTACCAAGCCTCTGGTATGTATACCGTATCACATCCGGCCAGTCATCTCCGGCAATTCTTGTATCCAGCTGGTCGCGATAGGTATTGGAAGGATAGACCTGGGGCTTAACGGTAATTTCGGGATGATCCTTTTTCAGATTTTCGATTGCCCAGTCCCACGCGGCTTTGTCTGACTGAGAGCCTTCCCAGTACGTTATCTCGATTTCCGCTCCATCTTCGGCTTTGAGCTCTTCTCCTTCTCCTCCGCTTTCCGACGACGCCTGTATGCCCTCTGTCGTCTCCGCTTTCATCGTGTTCTCCCCGCCCGGCGAACCGCAGCCGCCCAGCATACCTCCGGATAACATAAGCACCAGTCCTAACGCCCCAAACCTCTTTACTGTTTTTTTCATTGACATCCTCCTCTATTTATTTTTTCTTATCCCTTGATTCCGCTGGAGGCAATTCCCTGTACAAATTGCCTCTGAAAAATCAGGAATACGATGATCACCGGAATTGTTGAAATCAGGGATGCGCTCATTAAATGGTTCCAATTGATATACTGGGCTCCGTTTAACATGGAAAGCCCTAACTGGACCGTATAATATTCTCCCTTCGAAACCATAATCAAAGGCCACTGAAGATCGTTCCATCTCCACATCACCGTAAAGATCGCCAGCACACTGATCAAAGGCTTTACATTGGGGAGAATGATCCTTGTAAAAATACCGAATTCCGTTGCCCCGTCAATCCTCCCCGCTTCCAGGAGCTCATTTGGGATCTCTTCAATAAACTGTCTTGACATAAACAACCCGAACGCCTCCGCACAGGGCGGCAGGAAAAGTCCCAGATAAGAATTGCGGATTCCTAATTTGGAAGCAATGATGAAATTCGGAATCATTGTTACCTGGAGAGGGATCATCAGCGTGCTGAGCACGATCATGAAACAGACCGTTTTTCCCTTAAAATTGTATTTGGCAAAGGCAAATCCAGCCAAAAGATTGATCGAAATGGTAATTGATGTGGCAACGGCCGTCACGATCAGACTGTTTTTATAATAAGTACCAAAATCAGCCATTTTCAGAGATTCCAAAAAATTACCGAAAATAAACTTTGAAGGCCACAATTTCGGTGGAAATGCAAATATTTCTCCTACCGGTTTCACCGCTGTTATAAACATCCAGTAAAAGGGAAACAGCGTAATCAACGCCACGGAAAGAATCAGCAAAAAGATTAGAATACCGGACACCCGCTTCTTTAATTTCATAGTTCTCCTCCCTTGTTCATGGATCTTGCTGCCGTCAGTCCGGCCATTGCAATAAACAGGATCACTCCTGCCGCCGCGGCCCGGCCATACTGGTTCTTGACAAATCCCATTTCATAGATGTACATGACCAATGTCTTTGTAGAATTTAAGGGCCCCCCCTTTGTCATGGTATAGACAAGGTCAAAAGAACGGAAGCTGTGAATAATGCAGGTGATCAGAACGAATACATGGGTGGTTCTTAACAGCGGAAATGTTATATGTCTGAACTTCTGCCATGCATTTGCCCCGTCCATCACTGCCGCTTCATAATAATCCGCAGATATTCCCTGAAGTCCGGCAAGATAAATAACCATATTGTAGCCAGTGCGCTGCCAGATCGTTCCCGCAATAAGCATCAGCATCGCAAATTTGGGGTCATTGGCCCATTTGACGGATTCCAAGCCAAACAGATTCAGAAGATGATTGACCAGTCCCACCTGATCCTGAAACAGCCAGATAAAAACCATCCCCACCACAACCGTGGATACCACAGCCGGAAGATAAATTGAGGACCGGAAAAATCCTTTCAAAGGAAGATTCGTATTCAGCAGCATCCCCAAAAGCAGGGCAAATGCCATAATTAACGGTACCGTGGTAATTGTGTAAAACACGGTATTCCACATGGTTTTCCAAAAAACTTCATTGGTCAGCAGCCATAAATAATTTTCCGCACCTATGAACCGGGGAAGGCCGATCCCTTTCCAGTTCATTAAGCTGTAATAAACGGTCATGAAAATCGGTACAATCATAAACATCATAAACAGAAGCATATTCGGCAAAATATAAAGATAGGGCACGACCTTGATGTTTCTCCAGAAAGGCTGTTTTTTCATGTAATATTCCTCCATTTTTTATTTCAGGCACGGCTTGATCCCATTACGTGTTTTGGGACATCCAGCAATATTTTTTGGGCATTTTATACTTATTAATCCTTTATTTATAAATTTTTATATATATTTTGCATATCTTTATCTTACATTTTGGATTGCATCTGTACAATATACAAAAATCCCATCATATGGATTATTCTTGCATATCCGTTTCGATGATGTTACACTGGAACCGGAAAAGGAAAGAAGGTATCTCAAATGAAGGATCTCCCATTTAAAAAAGTATTTTCTGCCCACCGGACGGAAATCAGCGGCATTGTCATCCGAACCGCCGGATATTCACAAACAGAAGCAGGACATATCTGGGGCCCCGGTATCCGCACGTATTACCTGCTTCATTATGTCATATCCGGAAAAGGCTGGTACAACGTCGGAAAAGAAAAACACCAGTTATCAGAAGGGGATTTGTTTCTGGCCTTTCCGAATGAAATCATCAAATACGGCGCTGATTTAAAAAATCCCTGGAAATACTGCTGGGTGGGGTTTATGGGTCTTGATATTCCATATATCATAAAGCTTACAGGCTTTTCCAAAAAACAGCATACCATGCATATTCCCCACAGCAGCATTGCAGATCTTATGATCGACCTATACGAAAACTACGGGACACAGACGAACCATTATCTGTATATGCTTGCGAAACTGACTCTTTTGTTCTCCATCCTTACGGAAAACTCCCACAGGAATCCTTTTCATTCAAAAAGCAGCGATTACCTGGACCAGGCCCTTTCGTTTATGGAAACCGAATATCAGAGTCCTCTTACCGTCCAGGAAATCGCCTCCTTTGCCGGCATCTCCAGCAGCCATTTAAACAGGCTGTTCCTGAAGGAATACACCATTCCTCCAATAAAATATTTAACCCAGCTGAGAATACGCCGGGCTTGTAATATGCTGATCGAGACGCCTTCCCTCCCGGTCAGCGTCATCGCTTATTCCGTTGGATTCAATGATGCCCTTTACTTCTCAAGGACCTTTCACAGGATCATTGGAATGTCTCCCACCGAATACAGGAAAAAGAGCCGTTAGGCGGCGGTGAAAACCGGTTCTGCCAGGAAACAGGCGTTGTTTAAGCGTGGGGCCGGTGGTTCCTTCTGTATTCGACGGGAGACATGCCCGTATGCTTTTTAAACAGCTTTCCGAAAGAGGAGGAATCAAAGAATCCGCACCCCAAGGCAATCTGGGTAATGTTATAGCCCGATTTCGCCAGCAGCTCCTGCGCCATATGGATCCTGTAACGGATCAGATACTGCTGGGGAGAGATATTCAGCCATTTCATAAATAGCTTATATAAGTATGTTCTGTCCACACCTGCAAATGCGGCGGCTTCCTCTATCCTTATATTTGCAGAAAAACGGTTCTGCATATATTGTATGGCTTTCTTAATATACTCCTCTTCGGGCTGCAGGTGATTCAAATCCTTCTGATAGAGGTATGACAGAAATTGATAGAACAGGGCCGTCTCCTTAAACCGGTTATTCTGCTCCCCCCTCCACTGAACATTCAATTCAAGCAATGCTTCCGCCCCCCTCTGTCCGCCAAAAGTAAAAATAGGATTTTCTTTTCCGATCCCGCACTCCTTCAGGACAAAAGGCGCTTCATGTCCGCTGAACCCCACCCAGCAGTATTCCCATGGATTATGGTGATCCGCATAGTAATATGTGATCTGTCCCGGAATGATCAAAAATCCCTGTCCTTCCCTCAGGCTGTATTTTCTCCCCTCCACCTCAAAACAGCCCGTTCCGCTCATGATACAGTGGATCAGATACTGTTTTCTGATAAAGGGCCCGAATGCATGTCCCGGCCTGCAGGTCTCGTGCCCCGTATACTGGATCTCGATTCCGTGCCCGTACTCATAATTATTATTTCTCTTCACTGTCTTCCCCTCCTGGGACCAATTTATCACACTATCTCCCCATATTCAACATTGATACCAGATTTCGAAACAATGATACTATTAAATCTCTCTTGTTTTCCACTATAATCCAATCAGAAAATAACAAATTACAATACGAAAACCAGGAGGTAGGCTTATGGTCAAAATAACATTTGTCGGTGCCGGAAGCACCATATTTGCAAGAAATGTGCTGGGAGACTGCATGTGCACGGAATCTCTTAATGATGCCGAGATTTCCCTTTACGACATTGATCCCAAACGGCTGGAAGATTCCCGGATAATTCTGGAGGCAATAAACAAAAATACCAACAGCTCCCGCGCATCCATTTCCACTTATTTAGGCGCCGGCCAGAGAAAAGCGGCGTTAAAGGATTCTGATTTCGTGGTCAACGCCATACAGGTGGGCTTTTACGATCCATGTACCATAATCGATTTTGAAATACCAAAGAAATACGGCCTGCGCCAGACCATTGCGGATACCCTGGGGATCGGGGGCATTATGAGAGGCCTGCGGACCATTCCGGTCATGGAAGAGATCGCCCGGGATATGGAAGAGGTTTGCCCCAATGCCTTGTTTCTTAATTATGTAAACCCCATGGCAATTATTACCGGCTACATGCAGCGCTGCACATCCATAAAAACCATTGGACTTTGCCACAGCGTACAGAAATGTGCCCTGAAGCTGTTTGAGGAGCTGGATATGGCCGACAGGCTTCCGGGACACAGAGAGCTGATCGCCGGCATCAATCACATGGCCTGGCTTCTGGAGATCTATGACAGAAACGGAACGGACCTGTATCCGGAAATCCGCAGACGTGCCCTGGAGAAAAACAATTCCGGGCTTCACAATGACATGGTCCGCTTTGAATATCTCCGCCTCTTTGGCTACTACTGTACAGAATCCAGCGAACATAATGCAGAGTATAATCCTCTTTTTATCAAAGCCAGCCACCCGGAATTGATTGAAAAATACAACATCCCCCTGGACGAATACCCGAGACGCTGCATCCGGCAGATCGCCGAATGGGAACAGGAGCGGGAAGCCATCCTGAACAATGGAAAGGTCAGCCATGTCCGCTCCATCGAATATGCCTCCTATATCATGGAAGCCATTGTTACGGGTCAGCCCTATGAAATCGGAGGCAACGTGATCAACAACGGCATGATCCCCAACCTCCCTGCACAGGCATGCGTGGAGGTGCCCTGCCTGATTGACGGCATAGGGATCCATCCCTGCTATGTGGGCCCCCTTCCGGTACCGCTCGCAGCCATGAACATGACCAATGTGAACGTCCAGCTCCTGACCATAGAAGCCGCCCGTACCCGGCGAAAGGAAGATATTTACCGTGCAGCTCTCCTGGATCCTCATACAGCCGCAGAATTGTCCCCTGACCAGATCATTGCCATGTGTGATGAGCTGATCGAAGCCCACGGAGAATATATGAAGGATTATCACTAGCCGCGGGAATATTCCGGACGGCAGCAAAAACCAAAAACTTTATATATAAAAATCAAGCCCGGCAAAATCCACTTTTTGCCGGGCTTGATAAATTTCATGCAATTGTACACGCCCGGGTTATTCCAAACCGGTTACTTTCTGCCCCCGGGGCCTCCAATGTTTACAAAAATAGTACAGATTAAATTCAAATTCTTGACTACAGGCGGTAAAATAACTATAATAAGACAATAATACCATATTTTGGAATCTCATAAGCGGTGACTGTTATTATATAATAATGTAATAAAATACCATTTCTGACACTTGTCCAAAAGTATTATAAAACCGTATCACGTCAAAAGGAGGAGCCTGAAAAACAGACATTCGCTGAAATTGATGATTCAAATGACAAATTTAAAAACCAGAGAGGAAAATTATATGCTGAAAAAATTAAGCGTCGGAAAAAGATTGATTTTAACATTCCTTATCGTCGTATTATTTTCAGGTTTGGCAGGGACGATAGGAATTCTGCTGATTCGAACCGTAAATCATGAATACAAAACCGAGTTGGAGGATTATGGATTTGCCCAGGGAGATATCGGAAGCCTGGGACAGGCTTTTCAGGCTCACCGAACCACAGTTTTATACATAATTTATTCCGAAAACCAGGAAGAAACCCAAAAACAGAAAGAAACTCTTGACGGTCAGATCAATACCATAAACCAGAAAATGCAGCAGGTACAGGCCCGGATGAAGACGGCGGCCGAGAAGGAATTCTTCAGCCAGCTGACAGAGAAGATGAAGAACTATGAAGATATACGAAGCCAGACGATCCAGCTGGTGGATCAGTCACCGGATGAAGCAATGACATTTTTCCGCAGCTATGCGGCCCCTCTGGCCGCTGAAATAGCGGAGGACATCAATACCATGCTGAATGACAAATCAAATGCCGGAAATATCAAATCCGCAGAATTATCCTCCCAGGCCTCCATATTCACGGCTGTTATGGGAGTCATCATCCTTGTTTCCATTGCCGTTTCCGTTATCATCGCAATTTTCATAACAAAAGGGATCACCCGGCCCATCGACGA
Source organism: Lachnospiraceae bacterium 54-53 (assembly GCA_041223105.1). Lineage (GTDB taxonomy): Bacteria > Bacillota > Clostridia > Lachnospirales > Lachnospiraceae > Lacrimispora. Next base: position 65,441 of record JBCLPO010000019.1, on the reverse strand, counting down.
ACTGAAAGAAGTGGCCGACCGCATGGCTCAGGGCGACTTGAAATGCAGTCTGGAATTTACCGCAGAGGATGAGCTGGGACATCTTGCGGACAGCATGAGGACCATGATGAAACGGATCTCCTATTATATGGATTACATTTCCGCCACCACAAACAGGATGGCCCACGGGGACTTTGATATTCCTCATGATTCCACAGAGTTTAAAGGGGAATTCCGCAACGTGCAGATTTCCATACAGGAATTGACCGAATCCTTAAACAGCGTTATGGCCAGAATCACCCAGTCTTCGGACCAGGTGGCCTCCGGCGCGGAGCAGGTGGCAGGCAGCGCCCAGGCCTTAAGCCAGGGAGCGACGGAGCAGGCTTCTTCCATTGAGGAGCTGGCCGCCACCATCACTGATATCTCCAATAATATCAACCAGAACGCGGAAAATGCAAAAGAAACGAGCAATCAGGTGAGCAATACCTCCGCGGAGCTTGAATCCGGTAAATCACGGATGCACAATTTGACCCAGGCCATGAACGACATCAGTGATGCCTCCGCAGAAATCGTAAAAGTTATAAAGACCATCGAAGACATCGCCTTTCAGACCAACATCCTGGCCCTTAATGCAGCGGTTGAAGCCGCAAGGGCGGGGGAAGCGGGCAAGGGCTTTGCCGTTGTGGCGGATGAAGTCAGAAATCTTGCCAATAAGAGCCAGGAAGCTTCCAAAAATACCGCCTCTCTGATCGAACGGGCCCTGACCTCCATTGAGTCCGGAAACCGCATTGCCCAGGAAACCGCACAATCCATGGACCGCATTGTCCAGTCCTCCAAAACGGTGGCGGATCTGGTGTATCAGATCTCCTCCGCCTCTGAGGACCAGGCTTATGCCGTGGCCCAGGTGACCCAGGGGATCGACCAGATATCAAGCGTGGTCCAGACCAACTCCGCCACCTCGGAGGAAAGCGCCGCGGCAAGCCAGGAAATGGCCGGACAGGCCCAAATGCTGAAACAGCTGATGGAACAGTTCAAAATAAAATTATAAAAACTGAGGCAGGAAACCTTACGGTTCTCCTGCCTTCTTCCATGACATGTACGGGTGCTTTTCAAAAACCTATGTTGTCAGACCAAGCCTCTTCTCCATGAGGGCCCTGAGCCGGTCTACGGTCTTCCCGGCATCAAGCCCTGCTTCATCAATGGTTATGTCCGCATACTTTTCATAATAAGGAGTCCGTTCCTCATATAAGTCCCTTAAGGTCATACCATCCTTCAGCACGACTCCCCGGTCCACCAGATTGCCCAGCCGCTCCTCCACTTCCTGATATTCAAGCTTTAAATAAACCACGGTGCTGATCTCCTTTAAATGCTCCATGGCCTCTTTTCCATAGATCACGCTTCCTCCCGGCGCAATGACGCTGTGTTGCACGCGAAGACCGGCATTGATCCGGTTTTCCACCTCCAGAAAGCCCTCCTGCCCCTTCTCCGCTATGATTTCCTTTAAGAGACGGCCTTCCTGCTCCTGAATCACAATGTCCACATCCACAAAGGAATAGCCCAGGCGCTTTGCCAGCAGAACGCCCACCGTGCTTTTTCCGGAAGCCGGCATTCCGATCAGCGTGATGTTATCCGGTTTATTTTTCATTTCTTTTCCTCCTGCCCGCCGGCTTCTTCCCTGCTCTTTTCACAGAATATCCGAAGCTGCCAAGCTTTTTTCCCAGTTCAAAGTATTCCCCGTGGGAATAAGAGACCAGACCGGCCTGATTTAAATGGAATTTTCCTTTCTCATCCATATAACGGCTGTCCACCGTCACTCCCATCACTTCGGCCAAAAACAGGTCATGGCTGCCCAGGTGCTTTATTTCAACCACCCTGCAGGCCAGGTTCACAGGACTTTCTCTTATTCCCGGCGCTTTGATGTGCTCCAGCTCAAAGGGCGTCAGCTTCATCTCCGCAAATTTGTCCACGTCCCTGCCGGACTTTACACCGCAGTAATCCGTGGCCCGTATCAGCTCCCTTGTCACCAGATTCACCGCAAATTCCCGGGTATCCTTGATGATATCATAGGAATATCGTTCCCGCCGAATAGATATGGATAGCATGGCAGGAGAGGAACAGACGGTTCCGGCCCATGCAACGGTTATGATATTGGGTTTTTCCCCTTCCCGGCCGCAGCTCACCATAACTGCAGGAACGGGATAGAGCATATTTCCGGGTTTCCATGTAACCTTTTCTGCTGAAGCGGGTTTTTTATTTTCCCCATTCTTTTGCTTCTTCATCTTTATCGGCCTCCTCTATTCCTGTACTGCAAGCATGATCCCCGGGATCAGCTGCTTCTTTCTGGATACCACGCCCGGAAGGCTCACGATATGATCCTTTGCATCGGAATCATCCTCTGCACGGAAAGCGCCTGTGATCAGCTGCCTGGACCCCTGTCCCTCACACAGCAGCTCGGTGGATTCCGTAAGAATGTTTGTCAGCATAAAGAACATCATGTCCACATCATGCTCTTCCCTGGCTTTCTTCATGTAAGGAAGCATACGCTCCTTTAATTCTTCCAGCTCATCGGAGTTAAGGGAACTGATCTGCCCCACGCCAAAGGCAGCCTTTCCAACGGTAAACTTCTTGAAATCCTGATAAAAGATCTCTTCGTCTGATTTTCCCTTTAAATTGCTTGCGGCCGCAAACATGGAGGACGCATACTTTTCCGCCTGGATACCGGCAATATCGGCAAGGGTGAGAGCCGCCTGCCTGTCCATGGCCGTACAGGTGGGGGACCGGAATAAGAGCGTGTCGGAAATAATGGCACTGCATAACAATCCGGCGATCTGAGGCTCTATCTTAACGCTATTTTCCTGATACATCTGGTATACGATGGTTGCGGTACAGCCCACCGGCTGGTTGCGGAAAAATACCGGCGCTATGGTTTCCACGGTCCCAAGCCTGTGATGATCGATGATTTCCAGGATCTCGGCGCTCTCCATTCCTTCCACCGCCTGGGTCCTTTCATTATGATCCACCAGGATCAGCCGTTTTCCCTTAGCTCCCAGCAAATTACGGCGGGAGATCATTCCCTTGTATTTCCCGTTCTTATCCAGTATGGGGAAATCCCGGTGGCGTTTGCTGGCCATGACCTCTTTTATATCATCAATGTAATCTTCCATTTCAAAGGTGATAAGCCCTTCTGTCTTCATGAAATAGCTGATGGGCATGCTCTGATTCACCAGACGGGCGGCCGTATAGGTGTCATAAGGGGTGGTCATCACCGCACAGCCTCTCTCCTGGGCCAGTTTCTTGATAGTCATGGATACCGCGGCTCCCTCGCAGACAATGATACAGGCCGCCTCCATCTCAATGGCGCACAGCTGGGATTCATAGCGGTTACCTAAAATGACCAGATCCCCGCTGGAAATATAGTACTCCATCATATCCGGATTTGCGGCCGCTATGAGAACCTTGCCGTCATTAAAATATTCGTCCTTCTCTCCTACCACCATGGCCCCTTCCAGGGTTTCCACAATATTGGCATAGGGGGTATTGGCCTTGGACAAAATGCTGCTGTCATATACGTTCATATAGGACTTCGCTATATCGCCTACCGTGATCAGGCCTTCCAGCATCCCATCCTCGGTTACCGCCGGAATGGTCACAACATTTGCTTCCTGCATGAGATTCCATGCCTTCTTTAAGGACAGGTTCTTCTTCACCCCCCTTGTCTCCCGGATCTCAATATCCAGCACCTGGGTCTTCACGTTCTCCACAAGCTCCGGAGCTTCCACACCGAAATAATTGAGCACAAACTGTGTTTCCTCGTTGGCATGTCCGGCCCGTCCGGGCTGATAGTCTTCACCGGTCAGGATCCTCTTTAAGTTCGCATAACAGATGGCTGAGCAGATGGAATCCGTATCCGGATTTTTGTGTCCTATTACTATGGTTTTTCTATTTTTACGGTTCTCTTCCATTCTTTCCTCCTTTTTTTCATAATATGTTTACAGGTCGTTCATATTCTGTTCACATGTATTTTTTATACTAAATGTATAGAAAATCAATGAGCCAAATTGGTTTAATCGTCAAATTGCACATAGATTTTTCATAATTGCCCCGGTTGTCCATCAGCCGGGGTCTCCTCATTTCACGATTCCATGAGGCATACTTTCTGTGAAGTATTCCTATTATATCATAATTTAATAAATTGTAAATAAGTCAGGAAGTGCCGGGAAGAAAGTTCAACTTTCCCCCGGCACTTCCTCTGCTGCAGGCCCGCGGCCCGAAGCTAATCCAATATCAGTCTGGCAGCACCATAAATTCCCGCATCATTTCCTAAGGTTGCCAGAACAATTCCACTCTTATTCTTTGAAATAGGAGTGAATTTGTCATAATGTTTATAAATTGCATCGATCAAAAACTCACCGGCTTTTGAGACTCCTCCTCCGATAACAAATACCTCCGGATCAGTGGTCATGGAAATCTGGGACAGGACCAGCCCCAGATAATGGCCCACAACCTCCATCACCTTACCGGCCAGCTCATCCCCTTCCTTCGCTGCATCCAGAACATCCTTTGCAGTCACTTTGTCTCCAAAGGCTCTCAATGCGGAGGGAATATCCATCGAAGCCATCTTCCTCCTGGCTTCCCGCGCGATCCCGGTGGCGCTGGCGATCTGCTCCACACAGCCCACACCGCCGCAATTGCAGCGTTCCGTCTCATCATCCCGGATATGGATGTGTCCGATCTCTCCGGCCAGGCCATGCTTTCCGGAAACGATCTTCTGGTCAATGATGACGCCTCCCCCGACGCCTGTGCCCAGGGTGACCATGACGATGTCATCATAACCCTTTCCGCCTCCCTGCCACATTTCGCCCAGAGCCGCCACATTGGCGTCATTGCCGCTCTTTACCGGCAGGCCGTGAAGCCTTTCGCTCAGCTCCCTCTCCGGATATACATCGCGCCACCCCAGGTTCACACAGACTTCCACATATCCATTGGGCATAACCGGGCCGGGAACCCCCAGCCCCACTCCTTCTACCTCGCTTAAGGGAATGTCCAGCTCCTTTAAAGTTTTTAATATGGATGCCGCCACATCGCCAATGATATATTTCCCGCCCTCTTCCTTTCTGGTGGAAACCTCCCATTTACGAAGAAGCTCTCCCGTCACTTCAAACAGGCCGATCTTTACGGATGTTCCGCCCACATCAACACCAATACACTTCATTCCCATTATACATACACTCCTTTTTCCTTTTGTATCATGATGTCAGGCGCGGATCACAAGGCCTCTGCTACTTCCGCAACATGCTCCGGGGTGAATCCGAAATGCTCAAACAGCTGACCCGCAGGGCCGCTGGCTCCGAAACCGGTCATGGTCACATACGCTCCATCCAGGCCAACATATTTTCCCCATCCGAAATCACTTAAGGCTTCCACAGCCACCCGTCTGCGGACTGCCTTTGGAAGCACCGCTTCCTTATATTCTTCAGACTGCTCTTCAAACAGATCCATACAGGGCATGGAAACGACCCGTACCTTTTTGCCGGAAAGAAGTTTTTTCGCTTTTACCGCCAGTTCCACCTCAGAACCGCTGGCAATGAGGATCAGGTCCGGAGTTCCCTCACAGTCGTCGATCACATAGCCGCCCTTTAATGCCTCTTTGCTGCTTCCCGGCATGGGAGTCAAATTCTGCCTTGTGAGAACAAGAGCCGTAGGCGTTTTCCTGGAGGTCAGTGCGGAATACCAGGCTGCTTCTGTCTCTGTCTCGTCGCAGGGACGGAATACATGGAAATTCGGCATGGCTCTCAGCATGGCCATCTGCTCAACGGGCTCATGGGTCGGTCCATCCTCACCGACGCCGATGCTGTCATGGGTGAACACATAGGTCAGCGGAACTCCCATGAGCGCGGACAGACGGGCCATTGGCTTTGTATAATCGCTGAACACGAAAAAGGTTGCCACATAGGTGCGCAGGCCCCCGTGAAGCGTCATTCCGTTGCCCACGGCAGTCATACCCAGTTCCCGGACGCCGAAATGCATGTTGCGTCCGCTGCGGTCGTTCCTGGAATAGTCACCCATGTCGGACATATTGGTCTTATTGGAAGGAGCCAGGTCTGCAGAGCCGCCGATCAGATTGGGCATAAAGGTTTTTATGCGGTTTAAGACCTGTCCGGATAAATTTCTGGTAGCCTCAGCCTTTTCGGACCTCTTCCAGAAATCAGCACATTTTAAAACAGCCTTTTCTCCTGCCTCCGGATCATAATATGCGTTCCAGAGTTCTTCCATCTCCGGATATTCCTGGCAGTATGCGGCAAACATGACGTTCCATGCCGCCTCTGTTTCCGCCTTCTCCGCGGCGATCTCCCTGTAATGGCTGTAAACCTCTTCCGGAACATAGAACGGCTCCATGGACGGCCAGCCCAGGTTTTCCTTTAATGCGGTTATATTGTCGGCTCCCAAGGGCTCTCCGTGGGCGCTGGCCTTTCCCTGCTTGGCGGGACAGCCATAGCCGATCTGGGTCTTGATGGTGATGAAGGAAGGATGCTCTGTGTCGGCCTTTGCTTCCTCAATGGCTCTTCCGATGGCTTCCAGATCATTCCCATCCTCAACGGTAATGGTCTGGAAATGGAACGCTTCCATACGTTTCTGAACATTTTCCGTAAATGCAATGTCCGTGCTTCCCTCAATGGAGATCTGATTGGAGTCATACAAAACAATCAATTTCCCAAGCCCTAAGGTGCCTGCCAGGGAAAATACCTCGGAAGAAATCCCTTCCATCATGCAGCCGTCTCCGCCCAGAACATAGGTGTAATGGTCAACAACCGGATAATTCTCCTTGTTGAATACGGCAGCCAGGTGGCTTTCCGCAATGGCCATGCCCACAGCCATGCCCATACCGGCTCCCAGAGGACCCGTGGTGGCCTCAACGCCTACGGTATGACCGTATTCCGGATGGCCGGGGGTTTTGGAACCCTTCTGCCGGAAATTCATCACATCCTCTTTTGACAGATCCCCGTATCCAAATAAATGGAGCAGGGAATAAAGAAGCATGGAACCATGGCCTCCGGATAAAACAAAACGGTCCCGGTTTGCCCAGTCCGGATCCGCCGGATTGTGGTTCATATGGTTTGCCCATAATTCATAGGCGGCTGACGCACAGCCTAAGGGAAGTCCCGGATGCCCGGAATTTGCCTTCTGGACGGCATCGGCGGAAAGGATGCGGATTGCATTGATTGACATGGTTTCGACATTGCTCATTGGTATTGTCCTCCTATTTGTAATCTTATTTCTTTCATGTTTTGAGGGCCCGTAACGATCAGGGTATTGGGAAAACTGCCGTTGCGGATCTTGGATATGGAAAAATCAAATGTTCCGGAAAACTTCAGCCTTCCGGACATATTATAAACTCTGCACGAATCTTCATTATACAGAAATACACGGTCGCCGTCAATATCGGCATGGGTGTACTGGTATTGGAATTCCCTGGAAAACACCAGACTTCCATCCGGCTTGTAGATGTTAAGACGGTACGGATTCTCCCCTTCCGGGTTGTCCGAAACAAGTCCCACGTATTTGTCGGAATAAAACACACTCTTTATTTCCTCTTCTATGACCACCTGTTTGAGCAGCTCTGGAGAGAGCGCATTCTTTGTGGAATAGAACGACACGCTGTTATCGGCAAAGGCGCAGGAATATGTATCGTCGAGAAAGGCAACCTGAGCCACAAGGGAGGACTCGTAGGGCTCATCAAACCCGCCTACCAGCCTGTCCGGTATGCTCTTGCCGATTTCCGCAAAATTGTGAAACGCCACCCTGCCGTTTAAGGCGCCGTTTTTCAGATATGCGTAAGCGCCGATCAGCTGGGTCCCATCCGGAGACAGGCTGATATCCACAGGATAACCGGAATCTCCTCCCAGAAGCGCTTTGATCTTCACATCCAGAACGCTGCCATCCCGTTGGAAAAAGTAGACATAATTCGACGTGGAATCCTCCAGGATCGCAGCCACAACGCCGTGTGCGGATACCGTGGCCTTCACGATCGGAAGCACCGTGGTCGCAACCCCCGTATTCCCTGATTTGTCAAAAATATAGATGGAATTCCCCTGCTGGTCCGCAATTGCCGCATAACCTCCGTTGACGCTTGCTGTGGGGGACTTCATTTCATAGCTTTGTATCCATACTTCCTTTCCCTGGGAATCCAGGTAGGAAGCTCCGTCCTTGCTGTACTTGAGCACATTGGTGCCAAAATCCAGATACCCAACGTAACTGCCCTGGTTCATGTCCTTTTGCCAGACCACACCATAGCCCGTATACTGGTAGAGCCGGAAATACTGAAATGCGCCTATGGCTCCTGCCGCAAGAACCAGAAACAGCACCAGAAATATTCTGATCCGTTTTTTCCGAACCATAAAACGGGCCTTTTTAATGATTTCTTCGCTGTTTTCTTCCCTCTGCGGAGAGGATGAGACGATCTGCCGCCGCAGCTGGTTTTTTTTAATCTCTCTGTTCATAGAGTTCATATCACTCATGCAGTTTTCTCCTAAAAATGCCCATATATAGTTGTAGTATACATCATTTTACGGAGAAACGCATTATATTTTTCTACGGAAGAAGCAATTTCTGGCCTGAAACGATCTTATTCTCATCCTCTAACCCGTTAAGCTCACAGATTTCCTTTAATTTGCTCATATTGTTGTATTCCGCGATTAAGATACCGTACAGAGTCTCTCCCTCCTGCACCACATGGACGCGGGGACTTCCTGCTTCGGCGGCCTCTGTTTCCTGAACGGCGGCCTGGGTCTCCTGAGAAGCTTTTGTCTCTTCACTGGCCGTCTTTGTTTCCGCCGCCGTTTCCCCGGATTCCTGTGCCGGTTCTGTTGCCTCCTGGGAAGAGATGACCGTTTCCTTTGTCTCCGGCATTGTCTCTGACATGGTTTCCCTGCTCACGGCAGTGGTGGGATAAACCCCTCCTTCCGCTTCTTCCACAACTACTTTGGATTCGTTCTGGGCCTCCTTTTCCTGATTCTTACTGCCGATCAGGATCTGTTCCGCCTTGGCCGGAATCGCAGAGGCGATCACGCTTTCCATCTCCTGCATCCGTTCAAAGTTGTTAAACATAACAATTCCGCCAGCTAATATGACGATTGACATGGCCATACACATGCCCCGGAGAAGCCCGACCGTTTGATGCCTGTCCGTTACTTCTTCCTTATGCTCGTCCATCCGCTTGCGGAATTCTTCAATAACCTTATCATTTGTATCGGTTTCGATACGTTTTACATCCTTTCGCAGCACCATGTAGTCCTGCATCATCTGGTTTCGTTCATAATAAATGTTGTAACCCTTCAGCCGGTAAAAACCGTCCTCAGATGTTATGTAAACATTTTCATCTCCATCTGCCCCATTGCTTAAATACATCAGCATGTTGGGCCCCTGGAAATACTGGATATGCTGTTTCCAGTAGTTTAAGGGACTTAAGTCATCTCCCGGCCTGCCGCATATAAACCAGCCCAGAACAGACCGCTTGGGAAAGAGCTGCTCCATGCCCCGATAAGCTTGTTTCCAGGAAAGCTCCGAAAATACCACCTTCCTGCCCGGCTCCGTCACATCCTCCATTTCCAAAGCTCCGTCAATGAAGAGATACGGCATTCCGTCATTCATTTCCAGACTGCCTAAGAGAAGACCGACCCGCAGTTCCTGTCCACCTGCAGGATACAGACGTTTCAGATAAGTATTCACATAATCTTCCACATACAATTTCACAATCTGATCCCGCTCTCCGATCTGCCTGATATTTTTGGGCAGCTTCGGAGACGGATTGTATAATTCAACCATTGGCTCACCCCGCTATTCTTTTTAATCCAATGAATCATAGCATACAATGGTTGAAAATCGTGTCAAAGCAGGGAAGTGTTTTCCCATAACTTTTCGACAAGATAAATGCTGCGGCTGATGCAGTCTGCCATCCGCATGACAACGGAAAGCCTTATGCTCTGCAGCATCAGGGGATCGTAATTGCCGCAGCTGCCTACGATTCCGGTGATAAAAATATCACCCACGGCACGCAGCTCCTTACTGACTCCCAGGCCCGGCTTTAACGCTCCCTTTCCCAGAGTTATATAGCCGATGTGCTCCATATTTCCCACGGAAGCATCCACCGCCACCACCACGTGATTGGGATACCTCAGTTTTAAAATCGTCTGGTACGTCTCTAAATTCATGGCATGGACCGGCCGTTCCAGGGTCCCCAGAATTTCTATGTGTTCCAGACATTTTTCTTTTAGCTTGTAACCGATTAAGGGCCCAAGGCTGTCTCCGGTCGATCGGTCGGTGCCGATGCACAAAAACAATATACCCGCCGCTTTCCCGTTCTCCTGTTCTGTACAAATCATGTCGAAAAGCCTGGTAGCGAAGTCCTCTGCTTCAAAGGCCTGCTTTGTATCATAATAAAAAACATCCCGGTTTCCGCGGATCGCGATTCTTTCCCATAATTTCATAATATCCTGCCTTGCTGTCCTTATTTTCTCTGTTCTATTATAAGCCGTGATTTATGGAATTATTCACCTCATGGTCCGGGAAAATTACGAAAAAAACAGGCGGGGGATGAAAGCACATTTATGCCTTCTTCCTCCGCCCTGATTTTACTCCTTAATACTCTTATAAACCGCTTCCGCCTCACTGATGGTGGAAGCCTTGCCCAGACGTATTAAGTCTGCCAGCGCATCCAGTGTTTCAGGATTCATGAATTCCTTCCCCACATAAGACGCATAATTATCATTAATAAACAGGGTTTGCTCCTTTACCCTAATTTCAGCCTCTTTCCCGTTAACCGCCGCCGCTTCATAGGCTTCCTCAAGCTGCTCAATCCGTTCTCTGCTGCTGCTTGCGATCTCATCGGAGATAATGGTCCTCGTCACCTTGTCAAACGTATTCAGGGCCTCTGTCTTCTTCTCCGCGATGTCGGCAAGGTCCTGTTCGATCTGGGCGATCTCATCATCATATTTCTCCAGGTTATAAACAGCCTCGTCACGGTCCCGCTTTATGGAACGAATGACTGTCCGGATCTTTCTGTTATCAGCCTTCATAAGATCTCTGAGGGAACGTCCCTTTTTTAACGCATTCTGATGCCTCACCTTGGTCCGGTTGTTGATGAGGATATAAAGGCCCCCAAAGAAAAGGATGGTCACAAAATAAATTCCGGTCAGATGGATGGGGGATTTCTCCGGAATCAGCATATAAACCCCGGATGGTATGGCAAGAAAGCAAAGGAGTATGGTCACGAAAAGTGTAAAGAACTCAGATCCCCCCCTGGGATAATACAACGCATAATACAAACCGCTTTTACAAAAGCCGGGAACCCGGTCCTGCTGGAACACGGCCTTCATCTGCAGCTTCAATTCCCGGATATCACTCTTAAGCTCCGCGGTCTCTTCTTCGATCCGCCCCTTAATCCCCTGGGTCTTTGCCTTTTCCCGCTTGTTTCTCATCCGCTTTAAGCGTTCCTGCTCCCTGGCGATCTCCCTGTCATAAGTGCTGTTAATTTCTTCGATCCGCTTCTTCACCGTAAGGCTTATGGCATCTGTCACAGCCTTTCTCTCCGCTTCCAGTTCCTTTTCCAGACGCTTTTCCTCAATGCGAAACTTTTCCAATAAACTCCTGCTTGCAGATAATTCCTGTACAGCTCTGCAGGCCTCACCAAGAAAACCAACCTGATCCGTTATAGGTTGTGCCATCTTAAGTTTCCCTCCTTCGGTTTTTCCTACGACGATTCTATCATATTTTTCACGGATTTACAATGTCCGTCATTTTCCCACTTGCCATTTTCCACATATTAATGCTATAATCGTGGCATCATAAAAACAGTTTTATACATCCGCTTAATTCAGAAGGGAAAATCCGTTTATGTTCCGCATGTGGGGAAAAATAATAAAAGACACAAAAATCATAAAAGACACGGTCATTTCCATCTCCGACTACAGTCTTTCCAGAACTTCCATGGTCTTTCAGGCGCTGGACGATATGTGCTACCAGTTTGATCTGGGAAAGCCCTTGTGGCTGGAAGCCACCATCCACGATTTTCAGAAGCATTCCAAAGCCCGGTTTACCCAGGATAATTTTATTGAACACATTGAGTTCGATTTTCTTGAAATTCAGGTTATCGAAGAATGAGCAGGCCCTTCAACCACAGCCGGGTGATTGAAGGGCCTGCTTCTGTTTTCAGTACCAGATCACAAAACAAAAGGGATGACCCGCAGGATCAAGCATGGTGATCCATTGATCAGGGTCATATTGTCTGCCTGCCATGGATGCTCCGCAGTCTAAGGCATGCCGTACGCATTGCATCATTTGCTCTCCGGTTTCCACGGTAAAATCCAGATGGCCCATCTGCTGCTGCGCCCCCGGTTCATCAGGCCAAACGGGCGGCACATAATCCTCATTCTTCTGAAATGCGATCTTCGTGCCTCCTGACGGGGAAATAATATCTATCCACTCATCATCTTCCCCATAGTTCTTTTTCCAGCCAAGAAGGCGGATATAAAAATCAGAAAGAGCAATGACATCGCTGCATTCCAGCACAACCGCATTCAACGTTATGGGAAACAACGGATTTCTATTCACAGTATCCATAATGCAACACCCCCTGAATGTTTTATTTCATTTCCGGATATTACTGATTCTGCATTTCGCCTGCATCAATTTCCGTATACCCCTCCAGGTCCGGAGCGGTGACCTCCACCGTCTGACCGGGATTGTTATACGTGGAATCCGTATCCATGACCATGGATATGGTTTCCCCCTGCAAATCCATTTCAAGAGACATCCTGATCCTGGAATTGGTAAAATAGCCGGCCTTATTGACAACCGCTTCTCCGTTTGCTTCCTTTACGGTATAGGTCACGCCTTCCAAATTGGTCCCCATCTGAGCCATTAAATCCTGTACGTAAGTATCCATCTTTTCCGCATCCACCGTAAAAGCAAGGATCCGGTTCTCCCCTTCCTTCTCTGCGGTGATCTCCTTCATATAAGAGGAATCCACACTGGCTCCTTCTGTGCTCTGCCTGATCTGCTCCATCATGGCATCCAAATCCATGGCATATTTGATTTTCTGTCCCATGGAATCCATGTAATAATAACCGTTTTCATAGTACATGGATATATCAATATCCTGTCCCATAACCGAAGTGGTTCCCTGAGCCAGGTATTTCATGCTTTCCGTGTTGACACCGGCCATTTTCATATTGAGATCCATTTTGATCTCCGTGCTGTCCTCCCCCTGGGCCATCTGCATATTGACAACAGAATCCACATCCACGGATTCCAGTTCTGACGTTTTCTTTGAAGCCTCATCATAAATGGCCTTCGGATCCTTCGCCCCTGTGCAGGCTGTCAGAGAGAATATCATGGCCGCGGCAAGCAGCCCTGTAAAAAACTTTTTCATAACTTCCTCCTTAACGAATCGTTCTTTTAATCACACATCTATAAGTATACTACACAAAATCTTTTTTAGCACCAAATTTTTGTTCATGGGCCCCTTCTCCAAAATTCGGATGCCCGGAATATAAAAAGTAATTTTATTAACGAAACAGGTATGTTATAATAAAAGTTCAAAACATTCCAAAGAAACATGAGGTCACTGATTTGATTCATTCAAAAAAATTTATTACAATACAAAAAAGAGAGCTGATCCTGATTACCACCATTCTGGTAGCTGCGGGACTGCTCTCAGCAATATTTTATGTCGGAAACAGAAAAACGGCGAAGCAGGTTCTGGTCACTGTGGATGGACAGACTGTTGCGACACTGGATCTCTATAAGGACACGGACATGATCATTGACGGGTATGGGGGCAGCACGGATCACCTGATCATCAAAGACGGATATGCCAGCATTACACAAGCTTCCTGCCCTGATAAGGTATGTGTGCGAACCGGAAAGATCCATAAGAGCGGTGAACTGATTGTCTGCCTGCCAAACCGGGTGGTGGTATCCATCGAGGGGGAAGAATAAGTGATTTGTCTGATTTGGCAGCACCCTCTGTCCATTACCCGGCGCCCCTGCACAAAGCCCATTGGATTCCATCCAAGATCCAGAACAGGACCGCTCCCACCACGGACATGACAACAATGCCGCCGTACATCTGAATATAGTTGATCCTGGACCAGGCATCCAGAATATAATAGCCCATTCCCCAACGCGTTCCATAGGCTTCCACAATTAAAAGGATCGCCAGGGATGTCCCCGTTCCGATCCGGATGCTTGTGAACAGCTCCGGCAGCACGGCAGGCAGGGTAATATCCTTTAAAATACTTTTTTTATCGGCTCCGGCACTCTTTGCCACATAATAAATGCCCTGGTCCACATGCTCCGCCGCATCGCGGACTGCGACGATGACCTGGAATACCGTAGTAAGGACAATAATGAGAATTTTTGATCCGTTGCCCAATCCTAAAAGCAGCATACAGACCGGAAGGAGCGCTGTTTTGGGAACCGGATAGGAAAAGTACACCAGCGGATGAAGGATGCGGTTGACTGCGGAGGAGGATGCCATGGCTATTCCCAGAGGAATGCCGATCAGAAGGGCAATGAACATTCCTGCCGCCACCCGGCCCAGGCTGGCGACTATATGAAGCCAAATCCTTCCGTTTATCACCTGGCCGAACCTGCCGTAGACCGTGAAGGGCCCCGGCAGCACCGAGGTCGAGAGTACGGCCGCAAGAATGAGCCAGAACAGATTTACCAGCAGGAATCCCTTTAAAAAGACCCACATTTTTTTCTTCATATCTCATCCGCCTTTATTATTTTCTCCGTGATCTGCTGTTCCAGCGACCTGTACGCTTTTTCTGGCGGACAATTTACCCCCTGCCATGGATTTGCGCTGAAATGGCTGAAACCCCCGCCTTGTTTCATGACCGCAACGGTATTGGCCAGATAAAGCGCATCTTCCACCCGATGGGTGACGATAACGGCTGTAGGCTTCTTTTCCTTCCAGATGCGCAGAAACAGCTCTCTCGCCGCCAAAGCCGCTGCAATATCCAGGGCCGCGAATGGTTCATCCATCAAAAGCAGCTCCGGATTCATAAGAAATGCTCTTGCCAAAGCCACACGCTGGGCCTGGCCGCCGCTTAACGTGCCTGGATAGCGGTCCAAAAGCCCGTCAATGCCCAGCTCCCTGCACAGATCGGAAAGCGGAATCTCCATGTCCTTCCTGTTTCCCCGGATTTTAGCTGTAAAAAGGCAGTTTTCCCGTATGGTTTTCCATGGCAGAAGCCCATAATTCTGAGGGATCAGCCCGATGGAGCATGTCCTGGGATCAAGTCTGGTTCCGCTTAAGGTGATGGTGCCTTCATAAGGCAGGATGCCGGCCAGGGCATGGATCATCGTGGATTTTCCGCAGCCGGAGGGACCTGCCACCGCCAGGACCGTTCCGGTTTCCAGCTTCCAGGACATCCGTTCAATCACCGTATGTTTCCCATATGTGACAGAAATATCTTTCACGTTCAGCATCTGGCATCCTCCATGGTTTAAAACCTTCTATTTCAGTTCTCCGATCAGCTGGCCGGGCGTTAACTCCGGGCTGCACAGCCCTTTCTCAGCCGACCATTCCACTGCCGCCTGCAGATCATCCGTCTTTGGCAGCTCGTTTTTCCGATATACGGGAAGCTCAATACTTCCGGTGAGCTCCTCCGGATAACCGGCCGCCTGAATGACCGTGGCTTCATATTCTTCCAGAGGCGTGCTGTTTATATAGTCAACGGCCTCATCATATGCCTGATACATCTTCCGCAGGGTGGCGGATTTTTCGTCAATCGCCTCCTTTGTAAAGGCGGATACGGCCGGATAAAGCCCGTCGGTATTGGCACTTCCTAAAACGACAGCACCATCCTTGACCGCCAGGGTGGAAAACGGTTCCGGCAGAAGAACCAGATCGATCTTGCCGTTTCGCAGCATTTCCAGCCTGTCGGGTATCCTGGGGACCACCTGCTTGTCCAGATATGTATCATCAAACCCTGCATTATTTAAAATATAATCCAGAGAATAGTCAATCAGCGTGTTTTCCGAAATCGCAATGCTTCTTCCCCGGGCATTGTCCAGTGAGGTGATTCCCGTATCCTTTCCTGCAAGCAGCACATAATCCCCGTCCGTGCATCCGGCGGCCTTTACGTCGAGTCCGGCATTCTGATACATGCACAGGCCGATAAAGTCCGTAAATACCCCATCCAGTTTCCCGGTCTGAAGCGCCGCATCCCGGTCTTTTGCAGAAGAAAAGACCTGCATATCCAGCTGAAATCCGTACTTTTTGTCAAGTCCCTGTTCCGTGATTATAGTAAGAGGCACAATATCGGAAGAATACATGACTCCCAAATGAACGGTCGTATCCGCTTCCGTCTTTGACTTGCCGGCGCAGCCTCCGAGCATAAGCGCCGCCGCACCGCACAGCAATCCCGTAAGAATTCCTGCGCGAACCGGCAGATGATGTTTTCTGTTATTATTATTCAGAGTATTCATAAGCTCTCCTATGGTTTTATATACGTTCTGTTTCTTCTTTCCATCTGGCGTACCGGTGATTTTCCAGGCCCAGGCAGTCCAGCACCCGGCCGGTCATAAAATCCGCCATATCGTCAAGACATTTCGGCTTATGGTAAAAAGCCGGCATGGCAGGAACGATAAATGCACCGCACTCTGCCAGCTCCAGCATATTTTTCAAATGGATCCGGGACAGGGGCGTTTCTCTGGGCATCACCACCAGCGGACGCTTCTGCTTCAGCGCCACATCCGCTGCCCGGGTCATCAGATCCGGCGTTATGCCTGCCGCAATGTGGGCCAGCTTTGACATGGAACATGGAGCAATGACCATTCCATCCGTTAAATGGGAGCCGCTGGCAGCGGAGGAAAACAGATCCTTATTATCTTCCAGGATGAGCTGATCCCTGAAACGGTTCTTAAAATCAGCAGCCCATTCTCCCGCAGCCCGGCCGGTCTCATAGGCCAGGACCTTTTCCCCTGTTTCTGTTATGATGAGCTGCACCACAGCCCCTGTCTCCAGCAGTGCCTCCACCGTACGAAGGCCGTAGATGCTGCCGCTCGCTCCGGTAATTCCAACCACATATCGTTTCATTGTCCGCCTCTTTTCATGAGTCATAAGTATACATCCAGAATTCCGATTACCAGAAGCACAATGCTGGTGATCTGGCTGATGCTGTATGACGCGATGTTGACATTTTCCAGATGATCCGGTGATACGATCCGGTGCTGAACCACCATCAGGACCGCAATGATCCCCAGACCCGTTCCGTAAAGCACGCCGAACTGCGGATAGAGCAGTGCTCCGGCAGCGCAAAGGCAAAGCAGAGCGGCCGCATGAAACAGGCTGCTGATCAACAGGCCGCCTTTCACGCCAAACCGCACCGGAATCGAATGAAGGCCGTTCGCCTTATCAAATTCATAATCCTGTGAGCCATAAATAATGTCGAATCCGGCTGTCCAGAGACAATTGGCCGCTCCGAAGAAAAGCGGGATCAGGGAAAACTTTCCCGTTACCGCCAGCCAGGCTCCTACGGGCGCGCAGGCACATGTTATGCCCAGGACCAGATGGCACATCCAGGTGAACCGTTTCGTATAGGAATAGACGGTCATCAAAAGCAGGGCCAGGGGCGACAAAAAAAGGCATAACAGGTTTAAACGGGAGGCGCTGATCACCATCAGCAGGAAGCAGACGATCACCAGCGCCAGAGTTTCCTTTTTCCCCACCTGTCCCCGGGGAATCTGGCGTCCGGCTGTCCTGGGGTTCTTTGCATCGATCCTGGCATCCACCACCCGGTTTAAGGCATTGGCTCCCGTTCTTGCGCTTAAAAAGGCAAGTGCGGCCCAGAATACGATTTCCGGATCCGGCCGGCCGCCGGATACCGCGAGCAGGGCTACGGCTGCAAAGGCCAGGGAAAAAATCGTATGGCTGAACATGACCAGCTTTCCGTATTCATTCAATTTATTTGCTAATTTTCGAATCATTGATCCCATAAGCACTCCATTTCGCCGATACCTTTTTTTTGATTTCATCCGTCATCACAATATCCTCGGGCCAGGGGCGGGTGAGCCCTTCTTCCAGCCGTTTTCTGGTAGCGTCAAAAGCGGCCCGCCGCCCTTCGGTAAACATATCTCTGGTGACATCAATATTGTTGAATACTCTCCACATGACGGTGGAATGGTCTGACGGATCCACATCCTCGTCCACGACCAGAATAAGAGAAGCCTTTTTTTCCTCCAGCATGGCCAGGGCCTTGTGCCTGCCATCCCAGGGCTGTTCCTTTCGTACGGGTACAACCACCAGCGCGCCATGGGCAAACGGCTCTTTCCCGCTTCTGGTGGCGTCAATCCCAAACCGTCCTCCATACAAGGGATAATCCGATGAGTGGTCCAGGGCATCCACCGGGCCTTTGCTGATCACAAAATCTTCTTCCGGATCCGCATAGCGCAGGATTTCCCGCCAGACCGCAGCGGTATTGCAGGGGTCTATGGTTTCATCCACAGCCACGATCATCTTGGCTGTCCGCATCTGTCCCATCCCCCATATGGCATTCATAACAGTTCTTGCCGCCCCCGGATAAGCCTGCTTAACCGATACCACGGCACAGTTATGAAAAACTCCCTCAAAGGGCAGATGAATATCGCACAGTTCCGGAATCGCCGTCTTTAATACGGGCAGGAATATGCGTTCCGTGGCTTTTGCCATATAGCAGTCTTCCATTGGCGGCTTTCCAACCACCGTGGCCGGATAGACCGGATGCTTTCTATGGGTAATTGTTGTGACATGAAATTTCGGATACCAGTCCGCCAGGGAATAATATCCGGTGTGATCTCCGAAAGGTCCTTCCCAGACCAGTTCTTCCATGGGATCCACATATCCCTCCAAAACAAACTCCGCATCCTCCGGCACATAGAGGTCGTTGGTGATGCATTTCACCATCTTTACCGGCCTTTTTCTGAGAAATCCGGCCAGCATCATCTCATCCAGCCTGGGAGGCAGCGGTGCGGTGGAAGCGTACGTGACGGCAGGATCTCCTCCCAGGACAACGGATACGGGCATGGGACAGCCCTTTTTCCGGCAGGCTTCATAAATGCCGGCTCCGTCCTTGTGTTTCTGCCAGTGCATGGCTGTGGTCCTGGAATCGAGTACCTGCATCCGGTACATACCCACGTTCTGCAGTTTTGTATCAGGATATTTTGTAAATACAAGAGGCAATGTAAAAAAGCGCCCTCCGTCAAGAGGCCAGCACTGCAGCACCGGCAGCTGCCCCAGATCCGGCGCTCTCTCTATTACCTGCTGGCAGAGGGGCCGCTTTCCGTGAAACCGGCTCCTGAAAGGAAAACAGCACAGCAGGCGCAGAAGCTTCGGCGCAAATGAAATCAATTTCAGAATCGACGTATAGTTTCCAAAATCCAGATAAGCACCGATCTCCGCCCCGATGCCGTCCAGGCTTTCGGCTCCAAGGGAAAGGGCCATTCTCCGGTCCGTGCCAAAGGCGTTAATCAGAACCGGATAAGGAGAACCTTCCACATGTTCAAACAGAAGCGCTTTGTTGCCGGAATTTCCCGCCTTGCAGACTCTGTCCGTAATCTCCGTTATTTCCAAAAGAGGGGAGACTTCCGACTTTACCCGGATCAGCTCCCCCCTCTCTTCCAATGTATGAATAAAATCCTGCAGTCCTCTGTATGACATATGGCCTCCTTTTGCGGATCTATTTGTCATGATTGCGGTAGGCCTCATAGCCGCTGCTTGTCCGTATGCTTTCATCCGGCATGACCCACATGACTTCTACGCCTTCCATCCCCTCAACAAACGCCAGTCCTTTCTCATAGGGCATGTTAAATACAGCAGTGGAAAGGGCATCTGCCCAGCCGGAATCCTTACACACAACGGAAACCGCCCGGAAATATGCTGCCGGCATCAGGGTGTCCCGGTCGATAATATGATGATACCTCGCTCCATCCACCGTGTAATATCTCTCATAATCGCCGCTGCTGACGAGAGAAAGCCCGTCTAAATCCAATGTATCAATGGCTTTTTTTTCGCTTTCCATGTCCGGATTCTGGATATCCAGTTTCCATGGTTTTCCGTCCGCCCGCCTTCCGATGGCTCGGATATTTCCTCCCACACTCAGAAGTATGTGATCGATCCCCTTTGCCTCCAGGTATTGGGCAACCCGCTCTGTGGCGTAGCCCTTTGCTACCGCTCCCACATCCAGCCGCATATCCGGATCCTCTAAGTACACGGTGGAGGCCGCTTCGTCTATTTGAAGCTTTGAAAAATCCGTATGAAGAGCCGCCGCTTTCAGTTCATCCATCGGAGGAAGCTCAGCGGTTTCCGGGTCTTCCAGCCCCCTCGTCCGATAGTCATGCCAGATGGTCAGAACGCTTCCCATGGCTGTATTGACCCGGCCGTCTGATTTTTCATAAGCCTCCCGGGAAAGCTTCATGAGATCAATGATTTTCTGATCCACCTTTACCGGGCTTTTTCCCGCATTGTCATTGATGGTCTTAATATTGGCTATGCCATCATAATCATTATAAATATCATACAGCTGATGGTATACTTCCAGTTCATCGTGAATGTCCGTGGCAATTTGGGTAAATTCCTCTTTATCATTTGTATAGCCCACGATCTCAGTGACCGTATCAAAGAGATTCAAAAACTCGGCATGAAATCTCTGTTCCCTTTTCGCTCCTATGGCAGCGGTTAACACCGCTGCCATAGTAAGCACTGCCAGAACTCCGGCAATTATGATTCCTTTTGCCGCTTTATTACTTCGCATTTGTTTCCGCCTTAGCAAGGCCCTTCTGGAAATCACCGACTCCAACAGTAACGCCGGCTTTTAAATCGGCATCCTCAGGCACTCCTTCTGAGTCAACCGCCAGTCCGGTGATCTCACTGACAGTCTTGCCAACCGTATAGGAGGCAAAGCTTGCAGCCTGCTCGTTCCACTCTTTACCGATAGCGGAAGCTTTCTTCATGCCATAGGCCTCACCAAGCTGATTCTTGGTCTTGAAGTCAGTGGAAGCCAGATCGCTGGTAATCTTACCGGTTGTGTCAAAGTTCACATTTACCTGGGAAGCATCAATCACACAGCTCGTGATCTTGCCGTCTGCGTCAAAGCTGGCCACTGTATAGGTGGAGTATGCCTGAGCCACGCCTTCGGCATCTGCAGCTGCATCCTTGGATTTGCTGATGCCTGTAACGATACCATAACCCAGCTTGTCGCCATCCTGCGCTCCTGCTTCCTGAGCATTCGCCACTGCCTGATCCACAACCGCGATAAAGTCACCGATATGAACCGTAATTGTTGCTGTCAGATCCGCGTCAGCTGCAACGCCATCCGCAGAAACTGCAATACCTTTCACTTCATCAGCAGTCTTGCCGATTACATACTCTGCAAAACCGGCAGCCTGCTCATTCCACTCCTTGCTGATGGCGGAAGCCTTTTTCATGCCGTATGCTTCACCCAGCTCATTTTTGGATTTCACTTCCGTAGCAAGATCTGTAAGAACTTTTCCTTCCTTGGAAAAATTCACCTTCGTCTGAACGGAATCGATTTTACAGTCTACAATCTTTCCGCTGCCGTCTACCAGCACGGCTGCGAACATGGTATCCACTTCCGCAAGGCCATCCGCCTCACCGGCATCCGTGGATTTTCCGATGGAAGAAATTGCTGCATATCCGGTAGACAGTGCGCCGCCTGCCGATTCGCTCTTCGCCTCTTCCGTAGTTGCCGCAGCGGTCGTTTCCGCCGGTGCCGCAGTTGTTGCCTCCGTAGGTGCAGCGGTCGTTTCCGCCTGCTTTAAATTGGATGAACATCCTGCCAGGATTGCCGCTGCCGCAAGGCTGCAGCCTAAAGCCAATACATGTTTTTTCATAAAAATTACTCCTCCTTATATTGATCTATTTTTTTGTATTTTTAATACCGAAGTAAGATTTGTCCACCACGGTCATGATCCTGGCCTTCTTGGCTTCGGATAATTCCAGATTCCCAATGGTGTTTACAGCTTTTGCATAGTATCTGCCGGCCACGGCTTTTGTATAAGCGGTTCCGCCGGCTTCCAGAACTCTGGTATAAATTTCCTTTGCGGAAATCAGCCCTTTTCTGACTTTCTCAGAAAAAGCCTTATCCTGCTCCATTGCATGGATGAGAGGGAGCGTGACAACTCCTTCTTCATAATCGGACCGGACATTTTTCTTCGCTTTCGTCTCATCCAGCTCATAATCGATGCAGTCATCCATGAGCTGAAAAATCATCCCCACATCGTTGCCGGCATTCCGGTACATGTGAAGCTTTTTCTCATCCTTTGTGGACAGCAATGCGCCGCCGTAAAAAGATGCTTCAAAAAGCGCAGCTGTCTTTCCTTTTATAATGCTCAGATATCGGTAAACCGATAAATTTAAGTTCCTATTGTTAATTTCCTGACGAAGTTCGCCCATACAGATCCGGCATAAGTAATTTGACATATCCAGAGCTTCAAACTCTTTCCTGTTAGGAATGGAAGCCGCCAGTTTAAGTGCCAGTGACAGCAGATAATCTCCGCAAATGACTGCCGTTTTTTTTCCGAATTTCTTTTGAAGCGTCTCGATTCCCCGTCTTGTATCGGCTTCATCGATCACATCATCATGAACCAGGGTCGCCAGATGCAGCAGTTCTACCGCAGATGCCAGAGTGACAGCTTCCGCCGGGATTTTATCTTCCTCATCGGCGGAACACGCCATCAGCGCATAGGCGCGGATGAATTTGCCTGTGGATTTTGCCAGATGGGCCGTATAATTCCTGATGACTGGGGGAGCAGAAGATAAATGCTTTTCCACCAACCCGGCCATCAAAGCAAAGGCCTCTTCGAAACCATACCGCTGCCCGCCGGCATCCTCCAACAATTCTCTATTAGTCATTGTATAAATACCACTTCCTTATGAAAGGAAGTTTTCTCCATTTTTTCTTAAGCCAGGGCATGGCATAATAGTCAAGTCCAAAGGTTCTTCCGCCGCCGATCAGAACTGCCACTCCGGCAAAAATCATCCAGAACGTGTTCAGATAAAGTCCTGTGGTGCAGACGAACATCACCTGAAGCACCAGGGATGCCCCGGAGGACAGGAAGTTGAATAAGCCCGCCATCAGGGCAAGACCAATCAGTATCTCCGCAATCACAATGCCGCGCTGCATGAACAGCTGCAGCCCGCCGTTAGGCAGAATCACCTGGTTCACAAACCAGTTCATGGGCGCGAAGTCCAGCTTAAAGGCATAATCAGACAGCGTCGCATGGGACAGGCCAACGGAGCTGACAAGAGTCGCATCGATCAGACCCAGAATATTGTAAGAGAATACCGCAACACCGCTGGAAACCGCGCCTGCCGCAGCACCGGTGGCGCTGGCTACCCCATCTGCCCCTGAAGCGGCCGCTGCAGTCGCACTGGACACGGCATCCGCCGACGGAGCCGCTCCTCCGATTCCCGTGATCCCATAAGGAGCCAGAATATTGTTGAAGAACTGATTGGCGCCTCCAAAGAAACCGCTCAGCATAGGCTGTTTCATCCAGCCTTCGACAATCTTCATAACGCCCTCAAACACCCATACAGCTCCCAGCCACACCCGCAGAGGGGCCAGAAGAAAGCTCGGGGTCCGGTTGGAGAAATGGCCTCCCAGGAAGCTTCTGCAGTGACGCACGGTAAAAAACTCATGGTATACATAGCTCCAGACCTTATTCCAGCCCAATACCTGGACAAAATAAACAACATTGATAAAGTGCTTGGCAAACATGGCAAAGAACGAGCACAGATTAAACATATGATTGGGGAGCCCCACTCTTGCCACTCCATAGCGCCCGCCGACGCTGACCATAACGCCGTGGAAGGATGGTTTATACTCTTCCATCGCACCGGTTCCGGAAACGGCGCACACCAGATTATGGGCTGCCGTATCCGCGCTCTGCTCACAGTTTTCCACCATCTGAGGTACAGGTTCGCTGTCTCCCTGAGGCACATACATCATGTTGTCTCCTACTACATAAACCTCTTCATGATCTTTTGCCCTCAGGAAAGAATCCACCTGGATTCTTCCCCGCCCCTCGGACTCCATGGTCTTCGCCGCTTCTCCGGTGATATCCGCGCTTTCAATTCCTGCTGTCCAGATTACCGTACCGGCCGGATACCGGTTCTTCTTACCGTTGTGATTCAGCTCTATATAATCTTCGCCGATGCCGCATACACCGGTTCCCAGCATCATCCTGACACCCATCTTTTCCAAACGTCTTTCCACCTTGCCGGACAGCTTCTCCGGAAGAATGGGCACCGAACGCTCCAGAACATCCACGTTATGCATGGAAACCAGAGACGGATCTATTTCATACTCCTCACACAAGAAAGGTACATATTCTGCCAGTTCACCCGCCATTTCCACACCGGTAAAGCCGGCTCCTACCACGTAGAACGTCAAAAGACGGCGTTTTTCCGCCTCATTCGGCTCGCATGCGGCTTTACGGAACACATCATGAATTCTTTCCTTTAACAGCACCGCGTCTTCATAGGACCAAAGCTTATAGGAATATTCCTCCGCTCCGTTCACGCCGAAATATGTTGGCTTGGAACCGGCAGCCAGAACCAGATAGTCATACTCATACCCGCCCTGGTTTCCCGTCAGCTTCTTCTCCTCAACGGATATATCACGGATGGTGTCTGTGATAATATTAACGTTCCTTCCTGCAAACACTTTATGAAGACTGATGCGGATGCTGTCCTCTTCCACCCTTCCTGCCGCCACCTCATGAAGCTCAGTGAGCATGGTATGGAACGGATGCCTGTCAATGACAGAGATGCTTACCTCTTTATCCAATTTCATTTTACGAAATTTCTTTTCCAGTTTTTTTGCGGTTAAAATACCGGCATAGCCGGCACCTAATACTACAATCTTTTTCAAGGTTTTCCCTCCTCGTGTGATAGAAGCTCAAAAAGCGCAACTTTGATATTATTATAACATACTGCTGTTATTTTTTCTACGGTTTTATTCTAAAAGAATTATTCCCCTTTTTCCCTGGAATGTTTCTATGTTTTGTGCTGATTTTCTCTTTCCGCCAGACTATTCCGGCAATTTTTCAGGACCGGACCCCTTCCGGAAACACAAAAACGCCGATGCCCCGGTTCTCCCTGCAAAAGGTCTGAACCAGAACACCGGCACTTCATTCCGACATCTTATAATCTCTTTAACAATTCCTCTCTTTCCTTTTCATATCCCGGTTTTCCGAGCAGGGCGAACATGTTTTTCTTATAGCTTTCCACGCCCGGCTGGTTAAACGGATTCACGCCCAGAACATATCCGCTGACACCGCACGCGTATTCAAAGAAGTAGAACAGCTGCCCCAAGCCAAATTCATCCTGCCTGGGGATCCCGACCATGAGATTGGGGACATTCCCGTCTGTATGAGCCAGAATGGTTCCGTTCATGGCACTCTTATTGACGAAGTCAACACTTCTGCCCGCCAGGTAGTTCATGCCGTCGGTATCAACCTCTTCTTCCTTAAGAAGAATCTCTGCAGGAGATTCTTCCACATTCAGCACGGTTTCAAACATAATTCTGGCCCCATCCTGAATAAACTGTCCCATAGAATGGAGATCTGTGGTCAAATCCACGGCTGCAGGAAAGATTCCCCTTCCATCCTTGCCTTCGCTCTCTCCAAATAACTGCTTCCACCACTCGGAAACATAATGAAGGCTTGGCTCATAATTGGCCACAATCTCCACCGTTTTTCCTTTTCGAAGCAGAATATTGCGCACAGCCGCATACCGGAGGGCGCCGTTGGTCTCAAAAGGCGCTTCCAGGGCTTCCTTCCTGGCCGCCGCGGCACCTTCCATCAATTTATCAATATCAGCGCCGGACACCGCAATCGGAAGAAGGCCGACTGCCGTAAGCACCGAGAAACGTCCTCCCACATCATCCGGAACCACAAAGGATCGGTATCCTTCCTCGTCAGCCAGATTTTTCAAGGCGCCCCTTGCCTGATCGGTGGTGGCATAGATCCTTTTATTTGCCTCTTCCCGGCCATATTTTTCAATCAGCATGTCCTTAAATACGCGGAATGCGATTGCCGGCTCTGTGGTCGTACCGGATTTGGATATAATATTAACGGAGAAATCTTTTCCTTCCAGCACGTCCTTCAAGTCCCGGATGTACTTGCTGCTTATGCTGTTTCCAACGAAATAGATCTCCGGAGTTTTACGCTTTCCCTTTGGCAATACATTATAAAAGCTGTGGGATAAAAATTCTATGGCTGCCCTGGCACCAAGATAAGAGCCGCCGATCCCTACTACAAGCAGTACGTCAGAATCATTTTGAATCTTCTCTGCTGCCTTCTTTATTTCCCGGAATTCTTCCTTGTCATAATTTACAGGAAGATCGATCCAACCCAGGAAATCATTGCCTGCACCGGATTTGTTCATCAGCACATCCCTTGCACACACCACTGTGGCTTTCATATTCTCCAATTCTTCTGCTGATACAAAACCTGCTGCCCTGGAATAATCAAAAACTACGTTTCCCATTGCTATTATTCTCCTTTTCTTATTGTTTCAGGTTTCTGACTGCCTGTTAAGGAAAATTATAACATAGAATTATTTTAATTGCGATATGATTTTCTTCTGCCCCCCAAAGTTCAAGTCAGATACTCCTGGAGAATCTCTCCGATCAGCTTCAGCTCGTCCGGGTTTAAATCCTTAAGCCAGTCCTCTCCCTGTCTGGCGCCCCTTTCCTTTTCCCGGCTGGCTGCAATCTGTTCCAGGCTGCGCTTCAAATAATCCACGTCACGCCTGGATCCCTTCATTTCAGCCGGAGCCTGTGCTCCGGGTTCATTTTCCATTTCATCGGAGAATTCCTCCGCCGGCTGCTTTTGCTGTCGGTTCTTCAGCGGCTTTTCCAGATGCTCGGTCCTCATTCTCTGCCTCGCATTTCTCCGGTCCGCCTTCTTGTCCGGCTCAGGCTCGCTCACGGTTCCGTTTCTTGCCGTTGACGGATAAATCGTCCTTATATTTTCACGGGGCTCTAAATGAGGTCCCGATATCTCCCGCATTTCCGCTCTCTCCTGGTCCAGCCGGTAAATCAGCGTGTTTTCCAGATAATTGTCCAGAGCCGCAAACAGCTGCTGGCGCTTTTCCGTTATCCCCGCCCCGTGATCCACCAGAATGGTAAACAGCCCGGCCATGATTCCCACGGAACCATACAATACGATATAGTAAGGATCCGTCCGGTACCAGTAAGAGGCAAACGCCGCCCCGCCTCCCGCCAGGAAGCACCAGAGGGTCATCTGATTGGAAAGCATGTTCCAGCCATGGAGCGTTGCCCCCATATATTTAAAATCATACATCTGCCGTTCCAGATACGGCTTGACCTTTGGGATCCCCTGGTTTATCTGATATGTAGTTTCCGTTTTCTGCTTAAAAGCCCGAAGACTTTTATTCTTTGTCAGTGACATGTTATCCGATTCTTTGATCAATCTTTTGTAGAGGTTACGTGTCAGCCATCTGGTGATAACACCGATGCCGCATAAAACTGCCAGCACGTACAATGCTTTGCCTGTCTGTAAAAATTCCAGCATAATAATAGCTCCCCTTTCTTCCCGGCATCTCCGGGTGATAGGTTTATTATAATCACCCGGACTGTCTTTGGGAAGATGAGAGAGCCTAGAATCGTTCGTCAAATCCTGTCAGGATTCGATTCTCAACTTAACATGAATACCGTTTGGCCATGGCTAAAATAAGATTTACGGAGTGCCTCACCGCCTTCTCTTCAAACTCGCCATAGTCCATATTTGCGCTGTCATCCGCCTTATCTGAGATGGCTCTTATGATAAGAAAGGGGATGTGGTTTAAGCTGGCTGCCTGAGCGATGGCGGCTCCCTCCATTTCCGTACAGGCCCCGCCGAAATTTTCGGATATCCACTGTTTTTTAACCTTATCAGAAATAAACTGGTCCCCTGAAACGATCCTTCCGGTAAAAACTCCAATCTCAGGATTTACCTTCCGGCAGCATTCTTCAGCCAGTTTCCGAAGCTCCTCATCGGCCCGGAAGGAAAATTCCTTCATCTGCGGTATCTGGCCGACAGGGTATCCAAAGCCGGTGGCATCCATATCATGGTGGACCGCGTCGGTGGAGAGGACCACATCTCCGATGTTTATTTCATTCTTCAAAGAACCGGCGATCCCGGTATTGATGACAGCGGTTATATGGTAATGATCTGCCAGTATCTGAGTGCAGATCGCCGCGTTCACCTTGCCGATCCCAGAACGGACCACCACCGCTTCCCTTCCTTTTAAAATGCCTCTATAAAAATCCATGGCCGCTATGGTTTCCACCTTCACATCCTGCATGGACTTTTTTATTTCCGCCACTTCCACATCCATGGCTCCGATTATTCCTAACATAGCTTTCCTCCTTTTCATGGTATTGCTTTCTATTATAACGTTTCATGGCCGGTTTGCAAAGAACTATTGACAACCTCCCCTGGATTTGGCTATAATTTTATGGTTCACAACAAAGAGGGGCTGTAAATCGGAGGAATCAATGATGAAATATAAAACACATGGCGTTTGTTCGCGGGAAATCAATTTTGAAGTGGAAGACAACAAACTGGCCCAGGTTCAGTTTACAGGCGGCTGCTCCGGCAACACCCAGGGTGTGGCACGGCTGGTGGAAGGCATGGAGGTCGATGAGGCCATTCGCCGGCTGGAGGGAATCCAGTGCGGTTACAGGCCTACCTCCTGTCCGGACCAGCTTGCTGAAGCACTGAAAAAATATAAAGAAGGATTACTATGAACCGTTAAAATCTCTTCCCTCTAAACCAGACTCCTTATTCTGGCGGTCTGTTCTTTGTCAAGCTCTAATATATCACTGTTTTCCATAGAAGTATTGGAATCTTCTATTAAAATCATTTTCGTGTCCTTCCCGGTTATGGTATTATGCCACAGGGCCGCGGGTATGTTATATACCTTATCCGGTTCCATTTTAACCGCGCCGAACTTCAGCCCTTTTTCGGTTTCATTGGCATAAACAAGGGTGCACGTTCCTTCCGCAAGCACAAAGAGTTCATCTGTTTTGTTATGTCTCTCCAGGCAGTCAATTCCAGTGACGTCATTGGCCGGTTTCCAGTTTTTGATTCCCACGGTCCATTTCCCGTTCTCATATACTCTCTGCATACCTTCTCCCGTAAACTCATAAGCAGCGATGTTCATATTTTTGTCCTCCATCAGACCAGTATATTTCTGCAGGTTTCCGCTACATGTCCGGCTGTAAGCCCGTAGGCTTCGAAAAGCTCTTCCGGTTTTCCTGACCTGCCGAATTTATCCTGTATTCCCAGCGCCGCAAATCGGGCGCCTGTATGCCCGGCCAGAACCTCTGCCACCGCTGATCCCAGCCCGCCGATCACAGAGTGTTCTTCCAGCGTCACAATGCCTTTACAGGTTTCATTCATTTCAAGTATGATATCTTTATCAATGGGTTTGATCGTATGCATATTCACGACTGCCGCATGAATGCCTTCCTTTTCAAGCGCTTCGGAAGCCATCAATGCCTGGGGGATCATCAGGCCGCAGGATATGATGCAGACATCCCTGCCTTCTTTCATCACATTGGCTCTGCCGGGTATAAACGGCGTGTCAGAAGCTGTAATATCCTCACAGACGGGTCTTGCCACCCGGATGTATACCGGTCCGTTTATTTTTGCTGCAGCCATCACGGCTTTCTCCGTTTCCGTCGGATCGCAGGGAACAAAGATGGTCATATGGGGCATTTCCCTCATGAGCGCAATGTCTTCAAACGACTGGTGGCTTCCCCCATCCTCTCCTACGGAAAGGCCGGAATGGGAAAAACCGAACTTCACGTTCGCGTTGGTGTAGCAGATGGAATTACGGATCTGCTCATAGGCCCTCCCCGCCCCGAATAATGCGAAGGTACTGGCAAAGGGTATGTATCCGGAGTTTGCAAAGCCTGCTGCCGTACACATCATATTCGCTTCCGCAATTCCCATGTTAAAAAAACGTTCCGGATATTTTTCCTGAAACATGCAGGTCTGGGTGGCATGGGCCAAATCCGCATCTAACACCACTACCTTTTCATTCTCTCCACCTAATTTTACAAGAGATTCTCCATAAGCAACTCTCAGTGACTTTCCCATTTACACTACCTCCTGCTCTTTCATTGCCCGGGCAAATTCATCCGCATTCATCGGTTTTCCGTGCCAGCCATACTGGTTTTCCATAAAGGAAACCCCTTTTCCCTTTATGGTATTACAGCAGATAAACTTCGGCCTGCCTGATACGGTTGCCTTTAAGGCTGCTGTTATGGCAGGGACATCGTGCCCGTTTGTTTCTAAGCAATCAAATCCGAATGCTTCAAATTTCCTCACAATATCTCCCAGGCTCATGACTTCTTCATTGCATCCGTCGATCTGCAGCCTGTTATAATCCAGCAGAAACGTGAGATTATCCAGCTTATAATGGGCCGCCGCCATTGCCGCTTCCCATATAAGCCCTTCCTGACACTCCCCATCCCCCAGGACTGCATACACTTTATAGGACTGCCCTCCATGCCTGGCGGCCAGAGCCAGGCCCACTGCCAGGGAAGCCCCCTGTCCCAGGGAGCCGGTGTTCATATCCACCCCCGGGGTCTTTGTACAATCCGGATGTCCCTGAAGATGGCTGTCAAGCTTCCTTAAACCCGCCAGGTCTTCTTTGGGAAAATACCCCATGTCCGCCAGGACCGCATACAATGCCGGGCATGCATGGCCTTTGCTCAATACCAGACGGTCCCTGTCCGGTTTCTCCGGATTCCCGGGATCCACATCCATCACTTCATAATAGAGTGCCATAAGCATCTCAACGCAGGATAAAGATCCTCCCGGATGCCCGGACTGACAGGCGAATAACATTTTAAGAATTTCCGCCCGCAGTTCTTTTGCCTTCTTATCGTACTGCATACTTGTTTCCTCCTTATTCATAGCTCATCCTTTTACCGCCCCTGCGGTCAACCCTTCCACCAGCCGCTTCTGAGCGAAAAAGAACATGATGCATACCGGGATAATGGTTATGATGCCGCCGGCTGTCAGCAAATCCCACTGGACTCCCAATTGTCCGATCAGGCTTTTTAACGCAACCGGAATGGTACGTGTTTCTGTATTGGTAAACATCACAGCAAATGTGTATTCATTCCATGATGTCATAAAAATATAAACTCCCGTGGCCACCAGACAGGGGCCAAGAATGGGAAGAACGATCTTCACAAAGGCGATGCCCCTGTTGCATCCATCCACCAGCGCCGCTTCCTCAAGCGACATGGGAAGGTCATTCAAAAACCCAAGCAGCAGCCAGACAGAGAACGGAATGGTAAATGTGGTATAAGACAACACGAGGGACGCAGGCGTATACAAAAGTCCCATCTTACGCATTATGGAATACAGCGGAATCAGCAGCAATACCGTAGGAAACATATTGTTGCAAAGGAACGTACACATGAGAAGCTTTCTGCCGGCAAACCGGTATCTGGAAAAGGCATAAGCGGCGAGGGTCGATGCGGTCAAAGATACCAGCGTGGTCACTGCCGCTGCCGCAAAGCTGTTTTTTATGGCCGCAAGAAAATTAACCGTAGTGGTAAAAAGCTTTTGGTAGGATTCTAAGGTAACGGATCCGGGCCAGTAGGTTACGGTCATGCCGTACAATTCATCCTGCGGCTTCAAGGATGTGACAAGCGTCCAGTAGAACGGGAACAAAATAAAGATAAGTATTGCTATCAGAGGCGGATACAGGCACAGAAACCGTTTTATGTCAGTTTGTTTTTTCATCCTTTACTCCTCTCCCTTAAAGTTCATTTTTAAGTACGGGATTGCCGCGAACAAAAGAAGTACTGCCAGCAATATGGCCATAGCAGATGCATACCCCAGATTCAGCGCATTTCCTTTATTGAATATATAAACGCTGAGCGTCTGAGTCGAATAGGCCGGCCCGCCTTCTGTCATGTTAAAAATTACATCCACGGAATTGGCAACCCAGATGACACGGAGCAGCATTGTGACAAAGATGGTGTTCTTAATGGAAGGAATGGTTATGTAAAAAAGCTTCTGCCAGGCCGCCGCTCCGTCTATGTCAGCAGCTTCATATATTTCCGTAGATACGCTCTGCAGAGCCGCCAGCAGCATGAGAGCAAAAAACGGAATTCCCTGCCAGATGATGGTCACGATAACGCTTGGAAATGCGGTCGTCACCTGTGACAGAAAAGGGATTTTATCCCGGATCAAGCGGAGCTTTAACAGCAGGTCATTCAAAACACCAAAGTTTCCGTCGTAGATCCACCTCCACATCAATCCGATCAGAACCCCCGGCGTTACCCAGGGTATCATACTGACCGCCCTCACCATTCCCCTGCCGGCAAACTCCTGATTTAAAAGGAGGGCCAGAATGAATCCAAGCAGAAACTGAAAGCCAACTCCGCACACCACCCAGAGAATTGTTCGTATCAGGGCGCCCCAGAACAGCGGATCCTCACATGCGGAAATATAATTTGACAGCCCATGAAAGGCGATTTCCTTAGGCCTTCGAAGATCATAGTTCTGAAAACTCATGAGGATGGCATTCACAACCGGTATGAACACCACACACAATATGATAAGAACTGCCGGAGCAACCAGTACATACGGCCATATGGTCCGTTTTTTAACCATTGGTATTTCCTCCTCCCAAATGGAAGGGGCTGCTTCCCTTCGCAGCCCCTGCCCTTCTGTTCCTTACTGGTACAAACCGGCCTGCAGGTTTTTCATGCACTCTTCGGCAGTTATGCCGCCGGTCAGTGCCTGAGAAACAGTATTGGGCCACAGGGTGGAAATCCACTCCGTCGTCGTATCAAGAATCGGAACGATACCTGCAAACTTCTGTCCGTCAATGGAGGCTTTCATAAAGCGGTTATTCTGGAAGAAATCGGACCCCTGAACGCTCTTGCTGACCGGAACATTTCCGGTTCCCTCGCACCACATTTTCTGTCCTTCCCCTGCCGCCAGATAAGATACCCACTCAAAGGCCGCCTCTTTATTCTCACAGGATTCGAATATAACGGTTTCCGTATCTCCCATTGACGTCCACTGTCCCTTGCCCGCGGGGAATGCAAAAGCAGATACATCATCTCCGAACAACTTTTCCATATCCTTGCTGGAACCTGTATGATGTATGGTCATTGCTGTCAGCCCTGACTGGAAATTGGCAATGATCTCATTGAATCCGTCACTGGCTGCTGTCGGAGGCACATAGCCTTTTTTATAAATATCAATGAAATCCTGCATTCCCTGCACCGCCTCAGGTGTGGTTAAGTCCTCAAAGCTTCCGCCCCTTCCATAGATAAAGCTGCCCCAGGGCTCCTGGCCGCCTTTTGCGCCTCTCATGCCAAAGCCGTATACATCGGTCTTTCCATCCCCATCCGTATCCATGGTGCACTTCTTAATTGCCTGTAAGAATTCTTCATAGGTCTCCGGCACCTCTATCCCCGCTTTCTCAAACACGGAGGGCCTGTAATACACATACAGAACCTGGATATTCCACGGCATTACATAGATCCGTTCCATGTCCCCGGCCTTTTTCATAATGTCATAAATGTTATCATCAATATCAGATTTTTTATCCCAGGAATCAATCATCGGTGTTAAGTCAGCCAGCAGGTCGTTGTTAACAAATAAAGGGGTGGATGTCAGCTTCCATGTGGCGCAGTCTATATCTCCGCCTCCCATTTTGGCATTAAAAAGGGTTTCCGAATATGCTCCTCCATCCCAGGGAGTCTCTTCCCCGACAACAGTGATTCCCTTTCCGTTTTCATCGTTAAACTTTTTGATAATATCCTGCATGAGCTGAGAATAATCCGTATTATCGGCCCAGTAACGGAATTTTATGGTACATGGCTCTATTTCCCCTGAAGGAGCCCCTTCCTTTGCCGTTGCAGTTCCCGTACCCGATGTTGTGGTTTCCGCGCCTGCTGCTGTTTCCGTCCCTGCCGCCCCAGTCTCTTTGCCGCCCGAAGAACAGCCTGCCATTGCTCCTGCTGCCATAAAAGCTGACATGAGAACTGCCATTGTTTTCTTTCCAGGTAACCGTTTCATCATTTTTGTTCCTCCCTTTCCCTTACATCATTTAAAGTTTCCCACACATGCCGCTCGGCCAGGAATTTGGCTTCCATATAATTACCGTCGGCAATTGCTTTATAAATACCCCTGTGGCTTCGTTTTGCCCGTTTGAAACTCTCCAGGTCATTATGGGTCTCTACGTGGCTGCGCCGGATGGATTCATTGATTATGGGAACCACCCGTATGAGCACTTCATTATGGGTGCATTCCGCAACCGCAGTATGGAACTGCACATCCATCTCTGCCGTAGCTGTGCTGTTGATCTGAATCCGGTCCATCTCCGCTACCAGTCTCTCCAGATTCTTTACATCCTGAGACGTGGCCCTTTGCACCGCCAGCCCTGCAATCTGAGGTTCGATCAGCATACGGGTTTCAAACAGATTCTGAATCAGATACTTCTGGTCCGTAAAATGCAGTCCCAGAGGATCTTCCCCAATCCCTGTTCCAGCACTGACAAAGGTTCCGCTCCCCTGACGGATGACCACCACATTCTCTGCTCTCAAGAATTTCATGGCCTCTCTTAGTGTAGACCGGCTGACTCCAAACAGCTCTGTCAGTTCTTTCTCCGTAGGCAGCCGTTCTCCCGGCTTCATCTCTCTCTGGATGATCATGGTCTTTACCTTTTGAGCGGTAGCCATGGGAAGCACGTCCATACTCTGCATCTTATCCCCACTTCTCCTCATACCTCATCCTCCTCATAAAACCATATGTACATTTTGTATATAAACAAATGATTTTTTTATTTTTATTTAGTCGTTTTTGTTTTTCATCTGTCCTAACATTATCATAACATCAGATGTATGTAAATATACTTTTTATATTTATTTGATTTTTTATTATAAAATTACAATTATAACCACATTAATATGTACATAATAAACAAATTTTAAAAATAATTCATCATACCTTTTATATGTTCATCATACCAATTGGTATGTTGTTTTTGATTTTGTACACTCAATTTATACAATTCTGCAAATCAAAAATTGTTTTTCACACCACGGATAAACCGCATGATACTTGATATTTAAAAACCGTAAGCCATATAAGAAAGCTGAAAAATATTGAAAATGAGATGGAATTATCCCGTAAAGGGCATCTGAAAAGCCCGGTCTGATAACAGGCCGGGAATCCGGATGCATAAGAAAGGGATCATAATTTGAAAAACAGAGAATTGCTTGGGCGTGCAGAAAAACACGCCCATAAATTTACCGGTCCAGCAATTTGCACACAGCAATCCCCACGATCGTTGAAATCAAAGTAGCCGCCAGCGCCGGACCTACCACAGCCGTGGGGTTTAAGCTTCCGTACTGGCTTCTGTAGGCGATCATATTGACGGGGATCAGCTGCAGAGAGGAAATATTAATGATGAGAAACGTGCACATCTCATTGCTTGCGGTGCCCTCAGGCATAGGCCTCGCAAGATATTTTCCGGACACTTCCCCTTTTCTGCGTTTTTCCTCCAGATCTTTCATCGCTTCCATCGCTTTAAGCCCGGCCGGAGTGGCCGCCCAGCCCAGCCCCAGGACATTGGCGATAATATTGGTGGAGATAAATTCCAGTGCCGGGTGATCTTTGGGAATCCTGGGAAAAAGGAAACGAAGAATGGGATTCATTTTCTGTGACAGCCGTTCTATCAGTCCGGATTTCTGCCCGATCTCCATGATCCCGGTCCAGAATGACATAATTCCCAGCATGGTGATGCACAGCATAACCGCCTCCTTTGCGGAGGTGATCGCCCCTTCGGTCACGGCATTTAAATTTCCATGAAATGCCCCCCAAATGACTCCTGCCAGCATCATAAAGGCCCATAGATAATTTAACATCGTTCTTTCCATCTTCTAATTTTCTTTGATTTATCTTATTCCCGCTCAAAGGCCGTTATGTATTTAAATAAGCACAAACCAGGGTTTTGCCCTGTTGGTTCTTGAGCAAAACCCCGTGATGAAAGGTTGGGAAAATTATGGCAGGCGCAATCAGAAATGATCGTTTCTTCTCAGACGGTGGCGGATCAGACGGTTCCTGTATTCCCGCATTTCACGAATGTTGGTGTGATTATCCACGATTTTTCCTATTTCAGCTACAATTGTAGGTATGGCAGACAGCCCCGCAGCGATCAGCCAGTGATAGCTGCCGATGGAAGTGAGGTCAAAAATTCTGCCGACGGATGGAAAAGCAGCCATAAGACTGAATACGGCGATCATGGCCATTGTGCTGAATACCACCGGCGGATTATCTCTCAGAGTCCTTTTAAAGATGGACTGCCTGCTCCGGACGGTAAACAAATGAAGGATGGACGTCCAGCCCAGAACCAGGAAAGCCACCGTCTGCCCGATCTCCTGGGAAGGTTCCGGCATTCCGGGCAGAGCTATGAATTTTCCGATATAATAGCCGATCAGTACCACGACCGAACACGCTATGGTCTGCTGAATGATCACATACAGAAGCCCTCCTCCCAGAAAGCTTTCATCCCTCCGGATGGGCTCCCTGTCCATCAGCCTGGGATCCGACTTTTCTCTTGACAAGTATAAGCCGGGAATGCCGTCACCGAGCACATTCACAAGCAGCAGCATAACCGGTGTGACCGGAATTCCCCAGCCCCTCATCTGGGCTACAAGCATAATGACGATCTCCGAGATATTGCATACCAGAAGAAAATAAATGGTTTTTCTTATATTGGAATAAACATTTCTGCCTTCCGAGACCGCATCAATGATGGTTGCAAAATTATCATCGGTGAGCACCATATCAGAAGCGCTTTTGGCGACCTCGGTACCGCTGCGTCCCATGGAAACGCCCACATCCGCCGCTTTTAAAGCCGGAGTATCATTGACACCGTCTCCTGTCATGGATACCACTTCTCCATTCTCCTGCCAGGCTTCCACGATCCGGATCTTATCCTCAGGAGAAACACGGGCGTAGACGGAATAGTGGTGTACATTCCGGCACAGCTCTTCATCTGTCATATTCTGAAGCTGCTGTCCCGTGATCACCTTTTCATTTTCTCCCAGAATACCGATTTTTTTCGCTATTGCACTGGCGGTCACGGCATGATCTCCCGTAATCATTACGGTACGGATTCCTGCCATTTTTGCCTTTTCCACCGCCAGGGCCGCTTCCGGACGGGCGGGGTCGATCAGGCCGATCAGGCCGCAAAGAGACAGGTCTTTTTCTATTTCTTCCGGATTTTCCAGGGGAGGAAGCACATCAAGATGCCTGATTCCCAGCGCCAGGACCCGGAGCGCATCTCCGGCAAAGGATTGGTGGACGCTTAAAACCTCTTTTTCTGTTTCCCGGTCAAAGGGCGCAAAGGGCAAACGGTCCAGAGCCCCTTTTGTAAGGACCAGATATCCGCCTGACGGTTCTTTTACCACCATGGTCATCATTTTGCGCTCGGATGAAAACGGTATTTCCCCGGCTGCGGGGTACTGTCCTGCGAAGCTTTCCTTTGATAAGCCCTTTTCCCCCAGCAGACGCATAATCGCCTTTTCCGTGGGATTTCCCATGATTACCCGGGTGCCATCCTCCTCTGTCCGTACCGCAGCATTGCTGGCCAGGGAGAAACGTATGAGCAGTTCCTTCTGTTCCTGCGTAAATTCATCCGAAGCCTCAAAGGGCTGCGCTCCCGGAATCCAAAGCCTCTCCACGGTCATCTGGTTCTGGGTCAGCGTTCCCGTCTTATCCGAACAGATCACCGACGTGTTTCCCAGCGTTTCCACTGCCGACAGCTTGCGGATCAGGGCGTTCTTTTCCACCATATTTTTAACGCCATGGGAAAGAGACAGGGTTACGATCAGATTCAGGGTTTCCGGAACAGCGGCAACAGCCAGGGTGGCCGCCAGAGTGATCATGGTCCAGAAGGATTCTCCCTGCAAAATCCCTATGACCAGAAGGAATATGGCGGCTATGACCGCTATCATACTGATGGTTTTGGAAACCTGGTCCAGTCTTCTCTGCAGCGGAGTCCTGATCTTTTGGGAGTTATTTAAATATCCTGCGATCTTCCCCATCTGGCTGTTCATACCGGTTGCGGTAACTACGGCCATGCCGTGTCCTGAAATCACATGACATCCGGAGAACACCATATTGCGCTGATCACCGATCGCAACTTCCCCCTGAAGCAAAAGTTCCGCTTCCTTTTCGGAAGGTTCGCTTTCTCCGGTCAGGGCCGACTCATCGATCTGCAGATTCGTGCTCTCAAGCAAACGCGCATCAGCCGGAACGATATTGCCCAGCTGCAGGGATATGATATCTCCCGGAACCAGCAAAGCGGTATCGATCTCCTGCAAAACGCCCTCTCTCAGCACAACACAGTCAGGTGCATTTAAGCTGGTCAGGGCTTCCAGCGCCTTTTCCGCGCTTCGCTCCTGGGTAATGGCCAATACCATGTTCAATGCCACAATCGATAAAATGACAACAGGTTCTATGAAACCCTCCCCGTTTCGCAGGGCCATGCCAAAGGAAAGCATTGCCGCAAGCAGCAAAATAATGGTGGAGATATCTCCAAGCTGACGAAGTATTTCTTTTCCCAGGCTGATTTTTTCCTGTTTCGCAAACTCATTTTTCCCATATTCACTCTGCTGTTTCCCAACCTCCTGCGGGGACAAGCCAGTATCTTTGTTTGTGTTGAAGTGCCTCAGAGTTTCAGATATGCCTGTATCATACCATTTTCCCACTACATCACCATCCTTTATAAATTTTTTAAGTATCCGTCTTTTCGTACAGCTTAGCTTCAACCAGCTTTTCTAAATTCTTTTCCATTGTCCGGGCACAGCTGTTCACTTCTTCCGTTATCCTGTTTGCCGTTTGAAATGCCGCATCATATATGACCCTTGGCTTATATTGCACAGCAAGCCGGATCTTATCCTCCGGCACCTGCAGGCGTTTCAGTTCGTTGACCGGAACTGAAACGTCGGTCTTCAGGCTTTCATAACCGTACAGCAGCCTCCTCACCTGAACACCCTAGAGAAAAAGTAAAAAACTTTTATTGAAAAACGGGCAAACTTACGATATGATAAGAGTATGAAAGGAGTGATTTTATGACTCAATTAAAAGAAAAAGCAGTCGAAATGATACAGCGAATGCCGGATGATAATATGCTTTATGTAATTAATATCCTTGAAAATCTGCAAGCTATGTCCGTAAACCGTGATGTAAAAAAAGAGCTGGCAATGGAAGCGCTCCGGAATATACTTAACTTTGAAAAGAGATTGCCGGATAATTTCGATGCGGATAAAGAATTACGCGAAGCGAGGGAAGAAAGATATGGTGGTCTTGATTGATACAAATGTTGTTATTGATGTCCTGATGAAAAGGGAACCGTACGCAAAAGAGGCGCAGGAAATACTGGTTAAATGTGCAACCGGAGATATTACCGGCTTTCTTGCTGCACATAGCATCCCGAACTTATTTTATATTCTACGGAAAGATTACAGCGTAGAGGAGCGAAGGACATTTATAAAAAACTTATGTGCCATCTTTCGCATTTCAGATCTGAACGGTAAGAAAATATTGGCAGCCGCGGAAAATGAAACCTTTTCGGACTTTGAAGATTGTCTTCAGGTAGAATGTGCAGCAGAAGTAATGTCCGATTATATCGTAACCAGAAACCCTTCCGATTTTAAAAATTCAAGAATAAAGACGATTGCTCCGGGCGAATTGCTGTCGCTTTTAGGGCGTGTCTGAAAACTCATTGCACCATTGCACAAGCAGTTTTCAGACACACCCTGAAAAAAAGAAACAATGCTTTAAATTTTGCATCACTTTCTTCTGAATTCAATTCTCTCCTACCAGATCCTTCATGACCTCTTCCACGGTTTCCATCCGTTTTGCACGGTAAGCATTGCTTCCGCAGAACACCAGTCCCTCGTCCGTCCGCCCTTCTGCGGAGTTTACCAGCGCCTTGGTGATGCAGTAAGGAATTGTCGTCCTGTCGCATTTCTCCAGGCACTGATAGCAATGCTCCAGCTGAAACGGATTCTTTCCCACGCCCTTTAAGAATGGATTCATGATGGCTCTTCCCGGCATTCCCACAGGGCTTTTGGTAATGACGATATCCTCTTTTTCCGCCTGGATATAGGCCTGCTTGAATTCATCCGGCGCATCGCATTCCACGGTAGTCACAAAACGTGTCGCCACCTGAACGCCGTCGGCTCCCAGGGAAAGCTGGTGCATCACATCCTCATGGCTGTAAATGCCGCCTGCGGTAACCACCGGAATCTCCTTACTGTATTTGTCCGCATATTCCTTTACCAGACGTATGATTCCTCTCACTTCTTCATCATAATCCGCCTGTTTAAAGGTATGCTCCACATCCTCCGTATCCACTCCAAGCTGATTTAGATCCTCTCTGGAAAATCCCAGATGCCCCCCTGCCAGAGGCCCTTCGATCACGACCAGATCCGGTGCACGGTGGTATTTGCGGTCCCACATCTTGCAGATGACCATGGCAGACTTTACGGTTGAGACAATGGGAGCAATTTTGGTTCTCAGCAGGGTTCCCGCTTCTTCCGCGGCCTCCGCCACATATTCCGGAAGGCTTACGGGAAGCCCGGCTCCGGAAATGATTAAATCCGCCCCGGCTTTTACTGCTTTTTTTACATAACTGGCATAATTTTTGGTGGCGACCATAATGTTGAAGCCTATGATCCCTTCCGGCGCGATTTCCCTGGCTTTCTTCATTTCTTCCCCAATGGCGCGCAGATTCGCTTCCAGAGGATTTTTTATGAAATCAGGTTCCCGAAAACCGATCTGGGCCGTGGAAATGATCCCGATCCCTCCGGCCTTTGCCACTGCTCCGGCCAGGGACGAGAGGCTGATCCCAACTCCCATTCCGCCCTGAATGACCGGATTCTTTGCCACCAGATCTCCTATTACCAACGGTTTTAATGTTCCCATTACATTCTCCTAAATCTTTCATATCTTTGATTGGCAAGCTCTTCCTTTGTCATGGATAAGCAGGAAGTAAAAAATTCTGCCATGGCCTTATCCATTTCTTCCGCTATCGCGGTCAGATTTTCTGCACAGGCCGGTTCTTCTTCCGGAATCACCCGCTCTATGAGTCCTAACTCCATCAAGTCCTTAGCCGTAATCTTCATGACCCGGGCCGCGTCATTTGCCTTTTTGCTGTCCTTATAAAGAATGGAGGCAAAGCCTTCCGGAGAAAGTATGGAATAAATGGCGTTTTCCATCATCCAGACCTCATTCCCCACCGCCATGGCAAGGGCTCCGCCGCTTCCTCCCTCTCCGATCACAATGGAAAGCACGGGCACGGTTAAATCCGACATCTCAAATAAATTTCTGGCAATGGCCTCTCCCTGGCCTCTTTCCTCCGCCTCCAGGCCGCAGAAAGCTCCCGGCGTATCCACAAAGCACACCACCGGCCGGCCAAAGGTCTCCGCCTGTTTCATCAGCCGCAGAGCCTTCCGGTAGCCTTCCGGCGAGGGCATGCCGAAGTTCCGCCTGATATTATCCTTTGTGTTCTTGCCCTTTTCCTGCCCGATCACCGTAACAGGCAGCCCGCGGAAGGAAGCAATGCCCCCTATGATTGCTCCGTCATCTTTAAAATAACGGTCTCCGGAAAACTCCATAAAATCATCAAAAACCGCCTCAATATAATCCGATGCAACCGGCCGGTCCGCGCTTCTGGACAGTAAAACCGTATCCCAGGCGCTTCTTTTATTCTTCCTTAAACGGAACGTTTTCTTTTTTCCACTTTCCGGTTCTTTTATTGCCGGTTTATCCACAAAAAGTCCGTTCCTGCTGTGTGGATTGTGGAGTCTTAAAATAGAGGATAAGGTTTCCTTCATTTCCTCTCTGTGGACGATCCTGTCAACAAAACCATGTTCAAGCAGGAATTCCGCCCGCTGGAACCCTTCCGGAAGCTTCTGTCCAATGGTCTGTTCAATAACGCGGGGACCCGCAAATCCAA
The DNA here is from genome assembly GCA_041223105.1 of Lachnospiraceae bacterium 54-53. Lineage (GTDB taxonomy): Bacteria > Bacillota > Clostridia > Lachnospirales > Lachnospiraceae > Lacrimispora. Next base: position 23,374 of record JBCLPO010000019.1, on the reverse strand, counting down.
TGAGCGCTCCCGGTTCTGCCAGAATGATGTCTCCAAGCATGGCGAAGCTGGCCGTTACCCCTCCGGTAGTGGGGTCCGTGAGCACACTGATATACAGCTGGCCCGCCTCGTGATGCCGTTTTAAAGCCGCGGAGGTCTTCGCCATCTGCATCAGGGATACGATTCCCTCCTGCATTCTGGCGCCTCCGGAACAGGCGAAAAGGATGACGGGAAGCTTTTCTTTCGTGGCCCGTTCCACGGCTCTTGCGATCTTCTCTCCCACCACGCGGCCCATACTGCTCATGATAAAACGGGCATCGCAAACCCCCAGGACCACCTTCCTGCCGCTGATTTCACAGGTTCCTGTCACAATGGCTTCGGAAAGCCCTGTTTTTTCCCTGGCCGCGGCTATCTTTTTATCATAACCCGGAAAATCAAGGGGATTGGTGAATTCCATTTCCTCATCCCACGCTTCAAAGGTTCCCTCATCCGCGGTCATCTCAATCCTCTGGTATGCGTGGAGACGGAAATAGCCCTTGCATTTGGGGCAGATATAATCATTGTTTTTCACATCCTCCGCATAAATGGGCTGACTGCATTTGTTGCATTTTTTCCACAGTCCTGCGGGGATATTGGGTTCCTCTGCTTTATCAGGAGTCTTATATTTGCTGTCGATCAGTGTATAGGTTTTCTTAAACATATTTCTTAACATAACATACACTCCTTTACCTGCTTACCGGACATAATCCGGGAAATATTTCGGAATGAAGTCCGTATCCACATCTCCGTCACGGTAAGCCTCATGACTCAGGATATCAAACTGGAAGTCCACATTGGTTTCGATCCCTTCAATGATCAGCTCCCCAAGAGCGCTTCTCATTTTTGAGATGGCTTCCTCCCGGTTCTTTCCATGGACGATCATTTTCATCAGCATGGAATCATAATTGGCCGGAACCTTATAATCATTGTAAATATGTGTGTCGATGCGGACTCCGTTGCCTCCGGGTACATGTACATTTTTTATAAGGCCCGGACATGGCATAAAGTTTTTGGACGGATTTTCCGCATTGATCCTGCACTCAATGGCATGCCCCATAATGCGGATATCCTCCTGCTTTACGCTTAAAGGTTCTCCTGCCGCCACCCGGATCTGCTCCTTGATTAAGTCCAGGCCCGTGACCATCTCGGTCACCGGATGCTCTACCTGGATCCGGGTGTTCATTTCCATAAAATAAAAATTTTTGTTTTTATCCAGAAGAAATTCAATGGTTCCCGCATTCTCATATCCCACAGCCTTTGCCGCCCGGACAGCCACCTCTCCCATCCGGCACCTCAACGCTTCGGAAATGGCGGCGGAAGGGGATTCTTCCAGAACCTTCTGATGGCGTCTCTGAATGGAACAGTCCCTTTCCCCCAAATGCACCACATTGCCAAGCTTATCCGCCATGATCTGAAACTCGATGTGCCTTGGCTTTTCAATGCATTTTTCAATATACATGGTGTCATCGGAAAATCCCTTCACAGATTCCATCTGGGCATTTTTAAAATTAGCTTCAAAATCCTCCGGGCATTTGGATATTCTCATACCCTTTCCGCCGCCTCCGGAGGAAGCCTTGATCATGACGGGAAAACCGATTTTCTCCGCCATGGCCTTCCCTTCTTTTACATGACGGACCGCTTCCTTGCCTCCGGGAACCACAGGAACACCGGCTTCCATCATGGTTTTTCTGGCTTCCGACTTATTTCCCATCTTTGCAATGATATCCCCGGAAGGACCGATAAAGGTAATGCAGCATTTTTCACAAAGCTCTGCAAACCTGGAATTTTCCGACAGAAAACCAAATCCCGGATGAATGGCATCCGCCTTCATGGCCACGGTCGCCGTAAGGATCCGTTCCATGTTTAAATAGCTCTGGGTCGATGGAGCCGGCCCGATGCAGATCGCTTCATCCGCTAACAGGGTATGGAGACTGTCCCGGTCCGCTTCCGAATAAACGGCCACCGTTTTAATGCCCATTTCCCTGCAGGCCCTGATGATGCGCACCGCAATTTCACCGCGGTTGGCAATTAAAATCTTATCAAACATAGACATGCACCTATCCAATCATAAATGTCAGTTCCGCACTGGCTGCCAGCTTGCCGTCCACAGTTGCCACCGCTTTTCCCACGCCCACGGGGCCTTTGCGCTTTATGATCTCACATTCCAGTTTCAGCCTTTCTCCCGGAATGACCTTGTGTTTGAACTTTGCCTTATCAATGCCTCCGAAATAAGCGATCTTTCCCTTGTTTTCTTCCAGGCTTAAAATCGCCACGGCTCCCACCTGAGCCAGAGCCTCTAAAATCAGTACGCCGGGCATCACCGGTTCCTGGGGAAAATGTCCCTGAAAAAAAGGCTCGTCATAAGTCACGCATTTATATCCTGTGGCCCGGTTCCCTGAATCAAGCTCCTCGATGCAGTCCACCAGCAAAAACGGATGCCTGTGAGGAATGATTTCCTGAATTTCCTTAATACCTAACATCATATTCCCTCCTTATGTCTGAAAAGAGAGGCCCAGCCTATGGGCCTCTCTTAGATTTTACGGCGGTTTTTAACGAATGCGGAACAGAGGCTGACCGTATTCCACAACGTCCTCATTGCCTACCAGAATGGCTTCCACCACACCGTCGTATTCGCACTCAATCTCATTCATCAGCTTCATGGCCTCAATGATTCCCAGGGTCTGCCCTTTTTTCACCATATCTCCGGGTTTGACAAAGGGCTCACCGTCAGGAGAAGCCGCATTATAAAAGGTTCCCACAAGAGGAGAAGAAACCACCTTATCCGGACAGATTCCATTGGCTTTTGCCGCATCGCCCGTTCCGTCCGGGACAGGCTCCGCCTGGACTTTTGACTGAAGAAAGGCTCCTGCCGCTATCTCCCCGGGCACAGCAGAGCTGCCCGTTACGGCTACAATCTCTTTTTCCATCTTAATGGTGAGCCTTAAATCTCCCTCTTCCATCTTGAAGCTGGTCAGGCCATTTTCCGTAACAGCCTGCATCAGCCTGATAATATCATTGATCTCCATAGACTGCCTCCTACTGCTCAAACTTCTTTACAAGGATGCTGGCATTATGACCGCCAAACCCAAGGGAATTGCTGATGGCATATTTCACATCACAGGCAGCCCCTTCGCCTTTGGTATAATTTAGATCACAGCCCTCTCCCTCTTCCTCAAGGCCCGCCGTGGCATGAACAAATCCATCCTGAATGGACTTTACGCAGGTGATGAACTCCACACCTCCTGCTGCGCCTAAAAGATGGCCGATCATGGACTTGGTGGAATTTATCTTCACATTCTTCGCATGATCTCCCAGAGCAGTCTTGATCGCCAGGGTTTCAAATAAGTCATTGTGATGGGTACTGGTGCCGTGAGCATTGACATAATCCAGCTGTTCCGGAGTGATCCCGGCATCCTTGATGGCGTCTGTCATGGCTCTGGCCGCGCCGCTTCCATCCTCCGCAGGGGAAGTGATGTGGTATGCATCACAGGTAGAGCCATATCCGGCGACTTCACCGTAAATGACCGCATTTCTTGATAACGCGTGTTCCAATTCCTCCAGGATCACTATGCCCGCACCCTCTCCCATCACAAAACCGCTTCTGTCCTTATCAAACGGAATGGATGCACGAAGAGGATCATCTGAAGTGGTAAGGGCGGTGAGCGCCGTAAATCCGGCCACACCGATAGGCGTAATGCTCGCTTCCGCGCCTCCTGCCACCATCACATCCACCTCACCATACTGGATGGAACGGAACGCTTCCCCGATGGAGTGGGTTCCCGTGGCACAGGCAGTCACAACATTGATGCATTTGCCCTTTAATCCGAACTGAATGCCCACATTCCCCGCTGCCATATTGGAAATCATCATGGGAACCAGAAGGGGGTTTACCCTGCCGGGTCCTTTTTCCAGAAGCTTTTTATTTTCACGCTCCAGGGCCTGCAGGCTTCCGATGCCGGAGCCCACACTGACGCCTGCGCGGTAAGGATCCTCTTTTTCCATGTCGATCCCGGACATTTCCAAAGCTTCTTTGGAAGCAGCCACAGCGAGCTGTGCAAAGCGTTCCATGCGCTTGGCCGCTTTGGGATCCATGTAATCCTTCGGATCGAAGTCCTTCACTTCCGCTGCCAGCTTCGCCTTATAATCCGCCGTATCAAACTGGGTAATCGGTCCGATTCCGACCTTTTTTTCCTTTAAACCATTCCAGAAGCTTTCCACGTCATTTCCTATGGGGGTTATGGCTCCCATGCCGGTTACTACCACTCTTCTCTTCATACCATCTCTCCTTTCCGATTACATAGCCATTCCGCCATCCACACTGATCACCTGCCCCGTAATGTATCCGGCTCCCTCAGAGGCCAGAAATCCTACCGCCTCGGCAACATCTTCCGCTGCCCCAAAGCGCTTCATGGGAATCTGCTCCAGACTGGCCGCCTTCATGGATTCTGATAAAACATCGGTCATATCCGTACGTATAAATCCCGGAGCCACCGCATTAACCGTAATCCCTCTGCTTGAGGTCTCTCTTGCAAACGACTTGGTTAATCCAATTACCCCTGCCTTGGCTGCGCAGTAGTTGGCCTGCCCCGCATTGCCCAATACACCGGCCACGGAGGATATATTTATGATTCTCCCGCTTTTCTGTTTGATCATCTGGCGCGACACATGCTTCATGCAGTTGAACACTCCCTTTAAGTTGGTGCTTATGACCGCATCGAAATCTTCTTCAGACATCTTCATCAGGAGATTATCCCGTGTGATTCCGGCATTGTTAACAAGAATGTCCAGCTTGCCGTATTTCTTGATCACTCCATCCAGGAAAACACCTGCGCTTTCATATTCCGTAACATTGCACTGAATGGCCTCTGCCCTGCCGCCGTTATCTTCAATTTCCTTAACCACTTCCAGCGCTTTTGACTCAGAACCATTATAATTTACGATCACCGTCGCGCCCTGTCCGGCCAGCTTTATGGCGATTGCACGCCCGATTCCTCTGCTCGCTCCGGTTACGACTGCTATCTTGCCATCTAACATGCTCATTTCCTCCTGCATCCATAATGAAGTCCGATTTACTTAAGGTTCATCGAACGGCTATTGCCTCCATATCTTCCAGTTTCTCTATATTAAAGACTTTTGCATCTCTGGTGATCTTCTTTATAAACCCTGCCAGGGTCTTTCCCGGCCCGATTTCGATAAAAGTATCCACTCCGTCTGCCAGCATGGTTTCCACGCTCTGCTGCCAGCGCACGGAAGAATACACCTGCTTTTCCAGTAAAGGCTTTACCGGATCCCGCTCCGTCACATACCCGGCGGTCACATTGGCCACATAAGGGATCCGCGGATCCCGGATCTCCACATCAGCCAATACCTTTCCCAGTTTTTCACCCGCACCGGTGAGCATGGCGGAATGGAACGGTCCGCTCACATTTAACATCAGGGCCCGTTTCGCACCTGCTGCCAGAAGCTTTTCGTTAGCCGCTTCCACCGCCTCTTTTTTTCCCGATATGACGATCTGCCCCGGGCAGTTGTAATTGGCGATCTGGACTCCCTCCATACCGCTCAATACTTCTTCAATCTTTACGGCGTCCAGCGCCAGTATGGCTGCCATAGCCCCCATACCCACGGGAACCGCCTCCTGCATGAGGATTCCCCTCTGCCGCACGGTTGATATGGCATCCTCATCGCTCATCACTCCTGCGGCCGCAAGTGCACAATATTCTCCCAGACTCAAGCCTGCAGCCACATCCGGTCTGATCCCCTTTTCGGCTTCCAGCACCCGCATCATGGCGATGCCGGTGGTCACCATGGCCGCCTGGGTGTATTCCGTGATGTCCAGCCGGTCATTTTTTTCAAAACACAGGTCCGGCACAGAAAAACCCAGCAGCCCGGAGGACGTATCATATATTTCTTTTCCAATGGCTGTCTGCTCATAAAAATCCTGGCCCATCCCGCAGTACTGCGCACCCTGGCCCGGGAAAATAAATGCAATCTTACTCATGTTCATAAACTCCTCTTTAACGGCCAAGCAGTTTCTCAGCCTGTTCTATCATTTCTTCTATCATTTCCCTGCAGGTCTGCTCTTTGTCTATCAGTCCTGCGATCTGACCTGCCATAACTGTTCCGTTGGTGATATCCCCTTCCTGAACGGCCTTTCTCAGGGTGCCAAGAGTCATATATTCCAGTTCTTCAAAGGATTTGCCTTCCTCCTCCAGCCTCATATACTCTCTTGTCATCTGGTTTCTCAAGCCTCTTACCGGATGACCGTGAGAACGGCCGGTTACCGTGGAATCAATATCCTTTGCCTTAATGATCCGCTGTTTGTAGTTATCATGGACAATGGACTCCTTTGCAACCACAAACCGGGTTCCGATCTGAACCGCTTCCGCGCCCAGCATGAATGCCGCCGCGATGCCCCGTCCGTCTCCGATTCCTCCTGCCGCGATCACCGGAATGGAAACGGCATCCACCACCTGGGGAACCAGGGTCATGGTCGTCTGTTCTCCGATGTGGCCGCCTGATTCACAGCCTTCCGCTACCACCGCATCCGCGCCGTAACGTTCCATTCTCTTCGCCAGCGCTACGGATGCAACCACCGGGATCACCTTGATGCCGGCTGCCTTCCATATTTCCATGTACCGTTCCGGATTTCCGGCTCCCGTGGTAACCACCTTGATGCCTTCTTCCACAACCACCTTTGCCACGTCCTCTGCATGAGGGCTTAACAGCATGACATTTACCCCAATCGGCCTGCCGGTCAGTTCTTTTGCCTTCCGGATTTCCGCTCGTACGACCTCGCCGGGGGCATTTGCTCCTCCGATCAGTCCCAGACCGCCCGCTTCTGACACGGCAGCCGCCAGGTGATGCTCGGCCACCCAGGCCATGCCTCCCTGAATGATCGGGTGTTTCACTCCCAAAAGTTCGGTAATTCTGGTTTTCATTACGCTTCCACGCCCTTTGCTTTTAAATAGTCCATAACCTGCTGAACGGTCGTCAGCTTTTCCAAATCCTCCGACGGGATCTCAACAGAATACTCATCCTCAAGAGCCATAACCAGTTCAAACAAATCCAGAGAATCCGCTCCCAAGTCCTCTTTGAAGGAAGACTCTGCCGTGATGGTGCCGGCCTCTACATTTAACTGCTCCGCGATAATTTCCTGCATTTTCTCTAACATAATTCCAATCTCCTCTTTCTATTTTCATCATTTTACTCTATGCTATTACTTTGAATTTCAAAGTATTAGTTGAAATCATTACCACTCCAAAAGAGTGGCTCCCCAGGTTAACCCTGCACCAAAGCCGGCAAGTACGATCTTGTCTCCCCGCTGTAATTTCCCTTCCCGGTTCATTTCATCCAAAAGAATCGGTATGGTGGCTCCCGATGTATTTCCAAACCGGTCTAAGTTGACCGGAAATTTTTCCATGGGGATTTTTAACCTTTTCGCGATGGATTCGAAAATCCGGTAATTCGCCTGATGCAGAATAAAATATTTAATTTCATCTATATCGGTCCCGCTTTCGGAAAGCACCTTCTTAATGGCTTCCGGTACCGTCTTGACCGCAAATTTGAAAACTTCCTGGCCGTCCATGGTCATGTATCCAAGCTCCGGCTTCTCCCCTGTCAGGAAATTTCCCGTAGTCCTTCCGCCGCATTCCAGAACGCTTCCCCTGGTGCCATCGGACCCCATGGTCATATAAAGAACACCATTGTCTTCCGCCCGTACCACGGCCGCACCGGCTCCGTCACCGAACAGGACACAGGTACTTCTGTCACTCCAGTCAATCAGCTTGCTTAACGTATCCGCCCCGATCACCAGCCCTGTTTTATAGATTCCTGCCTGAAAAAAACTATGGACCGTATGCAGGGCATAAATAAACCCGGAGCAGGCCCCGCTTATATCAAAAGCAACCGCCTGGTGAGCTCCGATGGCTGCCTGGACCTGGCAGGCCCCGCTCGGGAAACAGCAGTCGGCAGAAGATGTGGCCAAAACAATGATATCCAGCTCTTCCGCTGATACACCGGCATTTTTCAGCGCCTCCCTTGCCGCCTCCGCAGCCAGATCTGAGGTCCCTGATTCGGCCGAAGCGATCCGCCTTTCCCTGATTCCGGTCCTGGACCGTATCCATTCATCACTGGTGTCCACAAACCTTGCCAGATCATCATTGGTCACCACCTGTTCCGGGACAGATGAACCTGTTCCAATAATTTTTGTTGTCATAAATTCCCCCATTCATGCAGACGGCGGTCCGCATGCCTCGTTGGATTGTTTTATATATCAAATATTTTGAAAGTCAAAATAATTTTATAAAAAGAAATCCGTATTGTCAAGAGAAATTTTACAATTCGCTGTTTATCAGATACTGATAGACCTCTCTTTTGCTGATGCCCCTGTCCTTCGCCACCATGCGCATGGCTTCCTTCCGGTCCAGTCCCTGGTTTACATAAATCTCCATATGTTCCTCCACGGACATCTCCCGCAAATCCCTGGATTTCTCTTCCTTTACCTCCTGAATGCTCTTCCCTTCTATGACAATGACACATTCCCCTTTTGGGTCTTCTGCCTCATAAAATTGTAAAGCATCTTCAAAGGTAGTCCGAAAGGCTGTCTCATATTTTTTCGTAAGCTCCCTGCAAATGGTGATCCTTCGGTTTCCCAGGGCCCCGGACAGCTCCTTCAGCGTCCGGACCAGGCGGTGAGGCGCTTCATAAATGATGATGGTTCTTGTTTCACCCTTAAGTTCATCCAGGATCCACTGCTTTTCTTTCTTATCGGACGGTAAAAACGCTTCAAAGCAGAAACGCCTGGTCCCCAGGCCGGAAAGGATCAGAGCCGTGATGCATGCCGCCGGCCCCGGAAGAGATGTGACCTCAATTCCCGCCTCATAGCACTGCTTCACCAGTTCCTCACCCGGATCAGAAATGCCGGGAGTTCCCGCATCGGTAATCAGAGCGATCCGCACCCCTTCCTTCATCTGCTCCACCAGATAACGGGCCTTGTCCACTTTATTGTACTCATGATAGCTTGTCATGGGCGTTTTGATCTCAAAATGATTCAAAAGCTTGATGCTGTGTCGGGTATCCTCCGCAGCGATTAAATCCGCTTCCTTCAAAGTATTCAAGACCCTTAAGGTAATGTCATCCAGATTCCCTATGGGTGTTGCGCATAAAAATAATTTTCCCTTTTTTTCTTCCAATTTTCTTACTCCTGGCTGTTTCAGGTTCCCTTCCCCCAGGGGGATCAGTACCCGTAAATGGTGTGGATCTCATCCGTATATACACCCGGTTCCCTGTATACAATTATGGGGGCCTCCACCTTGATCATGGATCTTCCCCCTCTCACCGCTTCGATCAGAACCATATTGGCTTCCTTGTCCGCAAATGGGTGAACCATCTTCATCCGTTTGGGTTCCAGACGGCAGCTCTTAAGAGCTGTTATGATCTCGATGAGACGGTGGGGACGGTGGACCAGATAGAACCGTCCGCCCGGCCGCAAAAGCCTGGAAGCCTCTCTTACCACATCATCCAGCGTGCATAAAACCTCATGGCGGGCTATGGCCTTTGGAAGATCCGGATTCTTAAGCCCATGGGCATGGTTCATGTACGGCGGATTGGAGGTCACCACGTCAAAGGAAGCCGCGCCAAATAAACGGCTGGCTTCCTTTATATCTCCTCTAATGATGGTGATTTTATCTTCCAGATGGTTTAAAGCCACGCTCCGTGCGGCCATTTCAGCCATCTCCTTCTGGATCTCCAGTCCGGTATAGTGAAGGCCCTGGTTCTTTGCCTCCAGAAGGAGGGGGATGATGCCGGTGCCTGTCCCAAGATCCACGGCCTTCTCCCCGGGCTTTACGTCTGCAAATCCGGAAAGAAGGACCGCATCCATTCCGAAACAGAAGGCTTCCCGGTTCTGTATGATCCTGTATCCGTTTCTCTGCAGGTCATCAATACGTTCATTTTCTTTTAAATCAATTGTCATCTAGCTTGGACTTTCCTTCTTTTTTTTCAAGGGCTTCCAGCGCCTTTAACTCCGCATCCGCCACCTGGTTTTTCTCCCTGCGGCGTCTCGGTTTGAATTTCAGCTGGTCCACCCGGTATTCCCGGATTTCCTTTTCATCCTTAATGGTGACAATCACCTTGACCAGCTGTCTTAGGACGCTGACGGAATGAACCTCTCCCTTCAGCCCGTCATCGGTTGTCACAAAGTCCCCCATATTGGGAAGCTTGCTGTTAAGATCCTCGTAGGTCTCCTCCTCATTTTTAAGGCAGCACATCAGCCTGCCGCAAACCCCTGATATTTTGGTGGGGTTTAAGGATAAGTTCTGTTCCTTTGCCATCTTAATGGATACCGGAATGAATTCAGATAAATAGGAATGACAGCACAGGGTCCTGCCGCAAATGCCGATCCCCCCCACGATCTTTGTCTCATCCCGGACGCCCACCTGGCGAAGTTCGATTCTGGTCTTAAAAACAGAAGCCAGATCCTTGACGAGTTCCCTGAAATCAATTCTTCCGTCCGCCGTAAAATAAAACAGCACCTTATTGTTATCAAATGTATATTCCGCATCGATCAGCTTCATCTGAAGACCGTGCTTGCGGATCTTTTCCTTGCAGATCTTAAAGGCTTCCTTCTCCTTCTCGTGGTTTCGTTTTTCCACTTCATCATCCGCTTTGGTTGCCATACGGATGACCGGTTTTAAGGGCTGGACCACCTTTTCATCCTCTACATCCCGGCAGCCTAAGACTACATAACCATATTCAATTCCTCTCGCAGTCTCAACGATTACGTGATCCCCCGTTCGGACTTCCAGATTCATGGGATCAAAGTAATAAATTTTACCTGCGTTTCGGAACCGCACGCCAATTACCTTTGTCATCGATTAATTCTCCTTCATTACCAGCAGCATAAGCTCCATGGCCAGTTCCATATTGACATTGGCATTCAGACGAATTCTGGCCTTATCAATGGCCTGCAAGATCATCTCAATACCCTCATAGGCACTGGCGGTACTCATCTCCCTGATTGTATTATATTCTTCCCTGAAAATCAGAAGATTGATATCCTGTGTCACCTTATACATTAAGACATCCCGGTACCATAACTGCATAAAATCAAGGCAGTCGAAAATATCCAGGTTTTCATCCTTCATCTTCTTAATGTAAAAAAGAAGTTCTATAATATCCATATCCTTTAAATGCTTCAGCATATGGATCAGTTCCGTAAACATCCGCTGAAAATCCTCAGAAGATGCCAGATGAATGGCTCTGCCTAAATTACCTCTGGCAAAAGCCGCATAAACCTCCGCCCTGGCCTCTCCCAGCCCTAAGGATCCCGCCAGATAAGATTTCACCACAGAATCCTGCAGTGGCTTTAACTTTAATTGCACGCACCTGGAAAGAATGGTGGGCAGAAATGTTTCCTGATTGGTCGTAAGCAGCATGATCACCGCATAGGACGGCGGCTCTTCAATGGTCTTTAAAAGAGCGTTCTGGGCCTGTACCGTCATTTTCTCCGCTTCATCCACGATATATATTTTATAATAACTGCTATAGGGACGTATCATAATAGTATCATGGATCTGTTCCCTGATATCGTCAACACCGATGCTTGCCGTCTTCTCATGTGTCACATAAATCAGATCCGGATGGTTTTCACTCATTACCTGTTTACAGGCATGGCACTGCATGCAGGGCTCACTCTTTCCCTTTTCACAGAGAAGTGTCATGGCAAAGGCATTGGCCAGTGATTTTCTTCCCATCCCAGCTTCACCTGTGAGAATATACGCATGGGAAACATGATTGGATAAAACGGCCTTCTGTAAATGTTCTTTTATTCTCTCATGTCCGATAATATCATGAAATCCTGGCATAGAGACACCTCCCTACCGCTGTTGTCTGACCCGTTATCCCGTTCCGAACATACGGGAAAACGAATCAAACTAATTATAGCATAGAACGTTTGGCTCCACAAGAAAGAAGTATTGGCAAATCCTTTATCATTTTACTTTATTCTGCGCATTTTCAGTCAATATTTTGCAGCGCATAAAACTTTTTGAGTTGAGATTATAGGTCCGGTGAAGTATACTTAGAAGAGAAGGTATGATTCGTATCAGAATTAAAACAATGGGGGATGATATCAATTTTAGGAATAATAATTGCAGACGACGAAAAGAAAATATGCAGGCTCCTGGAATATCTGATTAACTGGGATGAAATAGGGGCCAGGCTTCTGGGCGTTGCTTATGACGGCATTTCCGCCCTTCAGCTGATTCAGGAAAAGAAACCTGACGTTCTGCTCACGGACATCCGAATGCCGGGCATGGATGGCCTGCAGCTGATCGAGGAAGCCAAAAAACAGAATGCCGCCCTTAAGTGCATTATCATAAGCGGCTATAAGGACTTTCAATACGCACAGCAGGGGATCCGGTACGGGGTGCGGGATTATCTGCTGAAACCCATCAATCAGGATGACCTGACCCGTACGCTTAAAAAACTCGTCAAAGAAACCATGGAACAGAAAACCAGTCAGGAGACCCGGCTGCATCTGGAGAAAACCGTGAAGAACTATTCCGGTGAGTTTAAACGGGTATTTTTAAAAATAGTACTGGAACAAAAACCGGAGGAAAACCCGGAAACCGTACGAAAAGAAGTCCGAAAAATCAATTCCTCTCCGGTTGCCGGCCGGGGATGCCGGTGTCTGGTTGTGAAGCCGGATATTGAATATAAGGATTTCACGAAAGACGCCTACCAGCTTTTAATTGATAAGACCATTGAGATCCTGCAGGTGGAATTTGCATCCGAGGAAAGGGAGCTGACCATTGAGGCGTCCGAGGAGGGAATCTTCTTATTGCTTTGCCATGAACCGCCGGACAGAGAAGAACTGGTCAAAGCCTTAAACCATGTCAAAGAACGGGTCATGGGACTTCAGGATTTATTTCCGAAGATATACTTCACAGCAGTCATCACGGAGCCTGCGGATACGGATGACGAGCTCATACGGCAGATCCAGCGCAGCCGGATCGCCATGTATAACCGGCTTCTTACGGATACCGATACGGTTACGGAATTAAAGACGCCTGCTGACGGACCGGAAGTAAAGAATTCCCTGACTTCAGAGATTTCAGCGCTGTTGGAAAACAGACCGGAATCCTTTGAACCGGAAGAAATAAAAAAGTGCTTAAATGAAGCCAGACGGATCATGCAGGCGGCGAAAGATATCTCCGGCCTTGATGTTAAAACCGAGCTGCTCCGGCTGGCCGACAGCTATTTGGACTGGCTGGAGCAGCTGGATGCATCACTGGACAAAAGCGGAAAATCCGCTTACTTTTCCGAAATGTACGAACACTGTATCAGCCTTGACCAGGCATTTGAACTGCTTGAAGAAACCCTTACAAATACCCTTTTTGAAGTTCTGAACCACTTAAAAAGCAGGGAAATAAAGCCGGTTGCCTATGCAAAGCATTATATAGAGAAAAATAAGGGCATTCATATAAAGCTGGAAGAGCTTGCAAAAAACGCCGGCTTCAGCTATACCTATTTTTCCTATCTGTTTAAAAAAGAAACAGGAAAAACACTGACCGAATATATCCAGTTGGTACGAATTGAGACCGCCAAAAAGCTTCTGATGGAAAAAGAACGGAGTATCAGCGAAATAGCGGAACTGGTTGGTTACAGCGATATTAAATTTTTCACCAAGCAGTTTAAAAAAACGCTGGGCGTTTCACCCAATGAATACCGTAAAATGTTTCTGGAACGATAAACCGGGGAGGAGATCCTTTGAAAAAACAATGGTTGAAAAAACGGATTCTGATCTGGATCAGGGCCATGATTTCATGGTGCTGTCTTGCCCTGGTCCTGTTCTTTCTGATTCTTCTTAGGCCGGAACTGACAAAATCCATTCTTTTTGCAGTGATCGCATGGGGCATGCTTTTTTCCTTTCTCCTGCTGCTGGTTATCGGTAAGATCAGGATCTCAGAACCCCTGGGGACCATGAGAAAAAAAATAGAACTCTTCAACGACGGAATCCTTTTCACAGAAATATTCAAGAACCTGGAAGGTATTTCACCGGACACGGATGCCCTGCTCATAAAGGTACATTCCATCCTGGATAAGGATAAAATAATGGAAAATGCCAAGCAGCAGGCAAGATATTTAGCCCTTCAAAATCAGATCAATCCTCATTTTCTCTACAATGTGCTGGAATCCATACGTTCCGATGCGATTATGGCAGGAGTCCCGGAAATCGGGAAGATCACAGAAGCTCTTGCCGTATTCTTCCGTTATACCACTTCAAAAATGGAGAGCCTCACCACCCTTCAGGAAGAACTGGCCAATGTAGAGAATTATTTTTTGATTCAGAAATACCGCTTTGACGATAAGCTGGAATTAAAAATCAAGCTGCCCCGGGATGATGAAAAAATTTTAAAGACCCGGATCCCCAAACTCACCCTGCAGCCAATTGTGGAAAATGCCATCAAACACGGATTGGAACCCAAGGTTTCAGGGGGAACCGTTGTCATTGACATAGAACACAGTGATACCATCCTTTATCTTTCCGTGATCGATGACGGGATCGGCATTGAAGAAGCAAGGCTTGGCCGGCTCAATGAAAAGCTTTCCCGTATGGATGCCGGAGACGGTTCCGCCAACGAAGGAGGAAAGGGAGGGATCGCCCTCATAAATGTGAATACCAGAATCCGCCTTCTCATGGGAGAGGAGTACGGAATCCACATCCTCAGCACTCCCGGAATCGGAACCGAAGTATGCCTCATACTCCCATATATGTTTGAGCAGGCAGAAAGGAGAGGCTGATGAAAAAGGAACTGATCCGCTATGAAAACATACATTGTTCCATGGATGGCCAGACCTGTTTCAACGGCCTTTTCTTCCGGGCGTTTGAGGGAGAAGTCTGCTGTGTCATCGTCAACAATACCATTGAAAAAGAATATTTCCTCAGACTTTTGTGCGGAAACTTAAAACCAGGCTACGGCTGGACCTATTATAAAGGTGAAAAAATAGTTTCCTTCCGGATACAGGAGCAGATGCTGAAGCAGACCGCATTTATCGGCCGCAACAAAGGTATTTTTTCCCAGCTGAACGTGGCGGAGAACATTTTCGTGGCCAACGGCCGGGTCCCCTTCTGGAAATGGGTAAACCCGCTCTGCAGACCCGCTCCCGGCCTTCTTAAGGACCTGGATATCTCCATTCCGATTTCTGATAAAGCGCACATGCTGGATCCCGGCAGGCAGAAGCAGGCAGAATTACTGCGCGCTTATGTCTCCGGCTGCCACCTGGCCGTTATAACAGATATTGAAATGATCATGACAGAAGAACAGCTCAAAAATTTCTTTATTCTGGTGACAAAGCTGAAGGAACGGGGGATGACGTTCCTCTATGTTGTAAACAGTTCCACCAAATTATATGAATATGCGGACGAGATAACCATCATCAAAAACGGCAGAACCATCGGCCATATGTATAAAGAAGATTTTTCCAAATTTCAGACCTATATGGAACTGTTTGAAAAGACCAGAAAAAACACCCTGAAAAAAGATGACCTGTCTCAGAAACAGGTTGATAAAAAAACGGTTCTGGAATTCAGAAATGTAAAACTCCCTGACCTTCCCGAATTGAATTTATCCCTAAATGCAGGGGATGTTTTAAACATACTGGACCTGGATTCTACGGAATGCAGAAATATCCTCCCCATCCTGCAGGGAGAATGCGGATTTGAATCCGGCAGAATCTTATTAAACGAAAAAGAATACTCCTTCCAGTCCGTTCATCAGTCCATCCGGGATGGCATCGCCTTCATAGAAGCAAGGCCAATGGAAGAAATGCTGTTTTCCGATATGACCATTCTGGATCACATGACCTTCATGATCCAGAGAAACAAGAAAAAATACTTTCTGAGAAAAAAATACAGAAAAATGACCCGTCACCTGTTAGAGGGAATATTCAGCGAAGAGGAACTGATGAAAAAAACCTATACGGTCAGTGAGGAGTGCAAATTAAAACTTTTGTATTACCGCTGGATTTTTGTCCGTCCTCAGGTTCTGGTATGCATAAAACCATTTTCATCCGTTGATTTTCAAATGCGCCAGATCACCATCAATCTGCTGAAAGAAGTTTTGAAATCAGGAATCGCTGTGATCATCATCACGAACCAGATTGCAGAAGCCTACACCATGGAAGGAACGAATATCACCTTTCACAATGGAACCATTGCCACCGACTAACCTTTTTGTATACTTCAACCATAAAAAAGTCTTATTTTTGCACTTAATAAGGCTTTTTTAATCATTTAAAGTCCATTTTCGAAAAATATACCCCCATTTAGCACAAAATATACCGTTGTTTCATCCGCTTTTTATTGTTAAAATAACAAACACATATCATTCATTGATTCTATCAAAACGATAGAAAATAAGAAGGGAGATTTAAAATTAATGAAAAGAAAAATCTTATCCATGCTGTTAGCCACCGCCATGCTGGCTTCCATGACCGGCTGCGGGGAACAAAAAGCCGCTCCGGAGACCGGTGCAACAGAAAATGCTGCTTCCGGGGATATTACCGTTGGC
Organism: Lachnospiraceae bacterium 54-53; assembly: GCA_041223105.1. Classification (GTDB taxonomy): domain Bacteria; phylum Bacillota; class Clostridia; order Lachnospirales; family Lachnospiraceae; genus Lacrimispora. The sequence goes on along the minus strand of JBCLPO010000019.1, from coordinate 6,782 downwards.
GTCATTTTAAAGACACTGTCCAGTGAATACTGGGGATATGTTGCAGCCGGCGTTCAGGCGGCATCAAAGGATCTGGGGGTTAAGGTCGATCTCCAGGGTCCGGCTTCTGAAACAGCTTATGACGAGCAGAACAACATGATCGAAACCATGCTCTCCGGCGGCGTAGATGCATTCGTCATCTCCCCCCTGCAGTCTGACTCCGTGGCAAGCGTGATCGGAGAGGTGAATATTCCAATTATAACCGTAGACACGGACGCTGAAATTGCAGGAAAAGTCTCCTTTGTGGGGACCGGCAACGACAATGCTGCTTATGAAGGCGGTTTATTTGCGGCTAAAAAAGCCGGAGAAGGTGCAAAAGCCGTTATCATCGGAGGCGTGGAGGGCAATGCCACCAGCGATGCCCGCCAGGCAGGATATACCAAGGCTATGGAAGAAAACGGCGTGGAAATTGTTGCCGTACAGTATGCCCAGTCCAATCCGGATACGGCTGCTAACGTAATGGAAAATATTATAACCGCTCAGAACGGGGACATTCAGATCGTCTTATGCCACAACGATGATACGGCTGCCGGCGCATCCAATGCCGTAAAACAGCTTGGTCTGAACGATGTCATCATCGTTGGTTTCGACGGCAACCAGAGCGGCGTTCAGAATATCATTGACGGCAATATAACCGCCACCTGCGCTCAGGCTGCTTATGACATGGGCTACAAGTCGGTAGAAACAGCCCTTCAGGCTGTAAAGGGAGAAACCGTTGAAACTTTCGTTGATACAGGTTGTGAAGTCATCACGGAAGAAAATGCGGAACAATACTTGGAAAAACTGAAAGGCTACTTAAAATAATCCACTTGAATACGTTAGGAAAGGTTTGGCGACATTATGAGTAATTATTTGGTTGAGCTGAAGGGTGTAACAAAACGCTTTCCCGGTGTAGTGGCAATGCGAAACATGTCACTGCAGATCAGACCCGGCGAAATCCACGGGCTGATCGGTGAAAACGGCGCCGGAAAATCCACTCTGATCAAGGTTCTGACCGGCGTGCATGTTCCGGAAGAAGGCGCTATTTACATTGAAGGAAACAAAGTTTCATTTAAGAATCCAAATGAAGCCGCAGCTGCCGGAATTGCCTGTGTATATCAGGAATTAAACATCGTTAAGCTCCTTTCTGTCACAGACAATATTTTCATCAACAAGGCCTTGAAAAAGAAAGGAACCCCGTTTCTGGAATATGCCAAAATGCATGAAATTGCCCATGAGGTCATGCTTTCTCTGGGTCAGGACATCGATGTTAAGAAGGAATGCGGTACCTATGGCATGGGGATCCAGCAGATGGTGGAAATCGCAAAAGCGGTTCTGATCGATGCGAAACTCATCATCATGGATGAACCTACATCCAGCCTTGGTGAAAAGGAAGTGGAGCAGTTAATGAAAACGGTCCGTTCCTTAAAAGAGAAAGGCATTGCAATTCTGTTTGTCTCCCATAAGCTGGAGGAGCTCTTTGAACTATGCGACCGGGTAACTGTCATGAGAGACGGTGAACATATCCTGACCAAAAATATTGATGAAATGGACAACGATTCCCTGATCTCGGCCATGGTAGGCAGAACACTGGATAATCAATACCCGAAGGTGGAAACAGAGACCGGCACAGAGGCTCTCCGGGTGGAACATCTAAACTCCGCAGGTGTCTTACGGGATGTGAGCTTTCATGCTTATCACGGGGAAATACTTGGCTTCGCAGGCCTGGTAGGCGCCGGCAGGACCGAAACGTTCCGGGCGGTGTTCGGCGCTGATCCCTATGACAGCGGGGAGATTTATATAAACGGAAAAAGAGTAGCCATAAAATCGCCCAAAGACGGCATCCGCTGCGGGATGGCATTTTTAACAGAAGACCGCAAAGGGCAGGGGCTGGTTCTTTCCCAATCGGTACGCACAAACCTGATCTTAAGTAATATGAAAAACTGTACGAAAGGCCTGTTTTTTGATGAGAAACAGATCGATCAGATGGCGGAAGAAAATATCAGCGACTTAAAGATAAAAACTCCCACTGCCGAGGAGGTGGTGGGACAGTTATCAGGGGGCAATCAGCAGAAGGTGGTCATTGGAAAATGGATCAATACAAATGCGGATATCTATATATTTGACGAGCCCACCAGAGGAATAGACGTAGGCGCCAAGGTGGAAGTTTACAACATCATGAACCGACTGGTCCGTGCCGGAAAATGCGTTATTATGATTTCTTCCGAATTGCCGGAGATCATAGGAATGAGTGACCGGGTGATCGTTATGAGAGAAGGAAAAATCATGGGAGAACTTTCGAGAAAAACAGATGTACTGAATCAGGAAATAATCATGAAAGCTGCTTGGGGAGGTGAAATTCGATGAAAACGAAGAAATTAAAAGATATGATAGGAAAGGTGGCTCCTTTGCTGGCCCTGGTTCTCTTGTTCATTGTTTTATCATTGGCGACAGATAAATTTTTTACACTCAATAATATGATGAATATTTTAAGGCAGACGGCTGTTAACGGGCTGATTTCCGCAGCCATGCTGGTGGTGCTGATCACGGCAGGCATCGACTTATCCGTCGGCGCAAACGCCATTTTGTGCGCATGCATGATGGGTATGCTGAAAACAACCTTCGGCATTACAAACTCTCTGGTATTGATCCTGGTCTGCATCATAACCGGCGTTTTTGTCGGCTTCTTAAATGGCATACTGCTCACAAAAATGCATCTTCCCCATCCCTTCGTCTCAACCCTGGGTATGAAAAACGTACTCTGCGGACTGGCCCTGCTGGTTGTCTCAACAAAAACGATCTCCGACTTTCCGGCTGCCGTAACATTTTTAGGTTCCAGCAATTTATTTAAAGTATCCGGCGGATTCTCAGGGATCCCTCTGTGCTTTATAGTTTTAATACTGATCTATATCGTATATCATTTCTTTTTAAATAAAACAGCTCTTGGAAGAATGATTTACTGCGTAGGCGGCAATCCGGAAGCGGCCCGGCTTTCCGGAATCAATTCCGATAATATACTGATCTTTGTTTACAGCTTATCCGGTTTTATGTGCGCCATTGCCGGGCTCGTTATTGTAGGGCGCTCCGCAGTAGCCAATCCTTCCGCCGCCATTTCACCATATGATACGGATGCCATTGCGGCATGCATCATTGGCGGCGCTTCCTTTATGGGCGGGAAAGGAACCATCTGGGGAACCCTGATCGGCGCCCTGATGATTTCTACCATTCGGAACGGTTTAACCCTCTTAAACACTTCCAGTTCCGTACAGTATATTGTTATCGGCCTGGTGATCATTGCCGCCGTATTTATCGACGTAACAAGAACACGTATGGAAGCAAAAGCCAAACGGCTTGCAGCCAAATAAAAGTTCACTTTAAAATAAGCATGAAAGACGTTATGGAATCCCATATCTCTTTCATGCTTATTTTAATTATTTACAGCTCTGCCCTGACCGCTTCTATGATCTCATCCAGGCACGTTTCCAGCTCCTGATTGCAGAATCTCCGGTATATTCCGCATCTGGCGAGATTTTCTTCCTTAAAGTCTTCTTCATCTGCCAGAAACCGTCTGCAGAGCTCCTTGTACCTGGGAATTTTCTGTGTCTTTTCTCTCTCAACAGCCCTTAAAAGACGTTCTCCCTCCTCAACCTCAACATATACAGGAAAGAGTCTGTCCTCACCAAAATACGCTCTTGTCTTTTCATAGGACTCCAGCGTACCGATCATCAGATATCCATTCCGGCCTGCCAGATCGATCTGTCCGTCATCTACGGTAAAATAACTCCATGGCCCATAGACGGTCTCATAGGTTCTCTCCTCAATGAGCTTGTTTGCTCTCCGAAATTCCTCCAGCCTCTCCTTTGTGGTGAAATAATATTCCACCCCATCCTTTTCTCCATCCCGGACAGGCCTGGTTGTATATAAAATAACCTTCTTTAACTGAGGGATCCGTTCCAAAAGCCTTTTATAAATCGTATCCTTACCGGATGCACTTTTTCCCATTACATAAAATATCTTTCCCATTTTATCCGCTCCATGGTCTTCTTCCGTTTTTGTTTCATCCACCACATAAATGGTTTCAACATTCTCATCTTCCATCCCCTGCACCGGAAGCCCCAATTCCCTGTATCCCATGATCAGATCAACGGAATCCTTCCTTAAAACCTCTCCCGGCGAAACAATGGGGATCCCCGGGGGATATACATATACAAATTCCGCCGATATCCGTCCATTGCCACATGCAATGGGGACCGGATGTCTGGGTCCATCCATGGCCTCTGCAATGGTCATCCGGGAAACCGGATTTTCTTCCAAAACCGGTATGCAACACTCCTTCCCCGCCTTTTGATACTGATAACCCAATTCAGAATCTATCTTCAGCAGAGCAGAGCAGAGCCGCTCCAGTCCCTCCTGTGTATCTGCCAGAGAGGTAATGGCAGTCACATAATCCGGACCGCACATTTCCATTTCCAGATGATATTCCTTTCTCAGCCTGCTGTCCAGCTCAGCGCCTGAGATCCCTGCTTCCCTGGTGGATATGAGGATCTTGGACGGATCCATATCATACACCCCGTAATTTCCTTTTAAATCCTCTGTGAGCATGCGGAGACGCTTCATCCCGGTAATCCTGTGCCTGATATCTTCCAGCCTTTCAGAGAACAGCCTCATCTGTTCAGAGCCCTTCCCTGACATATAGCGGAGGCAGTTTTCGATTCCGGCCATCAGCACATAGGAAGGGCTGCTGGTCTGGTACATATGCACATAGCGGTCGATCCTTTCTAAGTCCGCATACCCCTCCCTGACATGCATAAGGGCCGTCTGGGTGAAAGACGGAAGAGTTTTGTGAAGGCTCTGAATTACCACATCCGCCCCCAGCTCCAGAGCAGAAACCGGAAAGCCAGCTTCCTTTCCGTAGGGAAAATGAGCCCCATGGGCTTCATCCACAATGAGGGGCAGATGAAAGCCATGGACAATCCGCGCAATGGCTTCTATATCTGAAACGATCCCATCATAGGTCGGAGATACCACAAGCACGGCCTGGATTTCCCCATGGTTCTTCAAAATTTCTTCCACTTTTTCCGGAAGTAATCCACCTTGAAGACCAAATTCAGGTATGATTTGTGGATAAATGTATTCCGCTTTCAACCGATTGAGGAAAACTCCGTGATAAGCCGATTTATGGCAATTTCTGCTCATCAGGATGGTTTTGCCGTTTGGAACAGTCCCGCTTATAGCGCTGAGGATACCGCAGCTGCTCCCGTTGACCAGATAATAGGTCTTATAACTCCCATATATCTTTGAAGCCCATTCCATGGACTCTTTTAAGATTCCTTCCGGATGGTGAAGATTATCAAAGCCGTCTATTTCCGTAATATCAATGGAAAAAGGATCAGGAAATTCTGAAGCAAATTCATTCCCATACTGCCTTTTATGCCCCGGCATATGAAAAGGATAAAAATCCGAATTGCCGTATTCAATTAATTTTTTTAACAGATCCGGGGCTTCCCTCATAGTATTCACCGACTTTCTTCCAGCATTCATTCTCTTAAATCCCGTCCTTTCAGTATAGCATCCTTATCCCTGCTTTACAATTTTTTCTGGCAGCGTTATAATAATAATCCGGAGATAAAAAAGGAGAAATTTTATCATGAGATTAATTGAATTTAAAATGGAGCGTCCCGGTCTGGTGAAGGCAGGAGATGATGTTCAGATCATAGAGCGGGAAGGAACCAGCAGCTACAGTTACATCATCGATCCTGCCGTAGCCATGTCCGGCTGTTATATGGGACGGGACCGGATCAAATCCGATCATGGCACTGTAAAGGAAGTAAAGCGCAATGACCGGGGATATTACGTCATTGTGGAATTTGATGAATAGCATAATAAAAAGCCCTGAAACATCACTGTTTCAAGGCTTGTCCTGAGACACCGGGGATTCGAACCCCGGACAACTTGATTAAAAGTCAAGTGCTCTACCACCTGAGCTAGTATCCCATATGCCCAAAGCCGGAATCGAACCAGCGACACGAGGATTTTCAGTCCTCTGCTCTACCAACTGAGCTATCTGGGCTCATGCACTCAAGGCACATCATTCGCTAAAAATACGTACAAAAAATTGCGGGGGCAGGATTTGAACCTGCGACCTTCGGGTTATGAGCCCGACGAGCTTCCAGACTGCTCCACCCCGCGTTATTCAATTATATTATATGCAGTGATCATAATTTTAATCACCCAATGGATGGAGATGGATTCGAACCATCGAAGCGTGTCGCAACAGATTTACAGTCTGCCCCCTTTGGCCACTCGGGAACCCATCCATAATTTTTATTTCAGTAACTTTTATTTCAGTATTGCAAGCCGATGATCGGACTCGAACCGATAACCTGCTGATTACAAATCAGCTGCTCTGCCAATTGAGCCACATCGGCGCGTCTCTTCTTAACATATCTCGTTTTGCACACTGAATGGGACCTATAGGGCTCGAACCTATGACCCTCTGCTTGTAAGGCAGATGCTCTCCCAGCTGAGCTAAGATCCCATAATCAAAATTCAGTTGTAAAACGACCCGGATGGGATTCGAACCCACGACCTCCGCCGTGACAGGGCGGCGCTCTAACCAGCTGAGCCACCAGGCCAAACCTTTTTGAAGGCTTTACATATACCCTCAAAACCACACATTGCTATATATCTCTCCATCCGTTCTTTCCTCTTACCTAAACCAACCTGGTTAAGCCCTCGACCTATTAGTGACAGTCAGCTCCACA